>MKUJ01000025.1:16859-42418 GCA_001897755.1 Afipia sp. 64-13 | reverse complement strand
AGAACAGAGTCTACTTATAAACGAGGGCAATCAGGGGTGCAGGTCATAACGCCATGCCGAGCGCGGAATTACTGAGCGGCCGATTCCGCCGCAGGCCGGGAAACACGTAGTCGCTGAACCGGAGTTTCTCCATCTCCGAGAGGATCATCAGCGCTCTTGCGGATAACGGAACACGATGCTCCCGCGCCGCCTTCATGCGCTCCGCTGGAATGGTCCAAAGCCGATTGTCGAAATCAAGTTCGTCCCATTTCATTTCCAGAGTTTCGCTGGTTCGGCTTGCGGTCAGAATGCAAAATTCGAGTGCCCGAGCTGTGACAGAATCTTCCAAGCGCAGACGCGCCATGAACGGCGGTGTTTCATCGATCGGGAGTGCGGCATGATGGACAACCTTTGCCACCTTATTGCGAGGCGAGAGCAGAAAGCTGAGATGCCCCTGCCATCGCGCCGGATTTTCACCCGACCGTAGATCCTTCACGCGAGCCCAATCCAGAATTCGCTCGATTCGGCCGCGGACGCGGGAAGCTGTTTCGGTTTTCTTGTTCCAGATCGGCTGGAGAACCTTCATGACCAGGTGGACGTCGATATCTTCGACCGAGGTTTTCTTGAAGACGGGATAGACGTAGGTTTCCAAAGTCGACGTCCATTGCGCCGCGTGCTTGGCGTTCTTCCAACCGGAAGCGTGGGACGCAATGTATTCCTTGGCGCACTGCTCAAAGGTGATAACGGTTTTGGGTAGCGCGGGTGCCGCCGCCTTCACGGCTTGCTGGCGTTCAGCGAGCGGGTCAGCTTTATTTTGGCGTGTAACGCGAATCTCCTCGGCAAGCCGCCTCGCTTCTACGAGCGGCACCGTGTGAAGCGGCCCCAGTCCCATGTCGCGTAACCGCCCGCCGATGCGGTACCGATAAATCCAGCTTTTGGCGTTTCCTGTACCGACTCGAAGGTAAAGACCGAGACCATCCGAATAGAGGCCAGGCTTAAGCTGGTTTCTGATCTTCTTATCCAAGAGCCTTTTGAAGTGAACCACGCCGACAAACTCCGCATTCCGGCGATATAGACGGAAGCGGATTCAGCTAGGGCTGCACGAACTTGCGTGAAATCTGACAATGGTTCGTGGTGCTTGCGATCATGATCAACTGGCCTACAACTCACAACCTTGTCTGAAGTGAACGTAGAAAGTTTGTTGGTTGCTTCGGCTTTGCGTCGATGCAGATTGCTATCTCCGCTCCAATCAGGTGCGGCATGCTCGCGGTGCCAGCAGTGAACCTTCTGAAGATTTTGCAATAGTGCTGAGGCTGTCATGCGCTGCTATGTGTTAAATCGGCTCTCTGTCGATGAAGAAGGCGTTGGCCGCGCCAAAATGTCCTTGATGAACTGGCCAGGGGTGGGCGCTGGTAGCTTGAAAAGGCCCCCTCCGGTTTGACAGTCTGTATCTGTGGGGCGCTCCGCTTCTCAATTTGGCGGTTCATACGATTCGGAAAACCCGTACTCAGTGAGGATCAAGTGACGAGCAAAGGCATGAATCACTTTCCAGGAGTTCGTTTTTGCTCCGCCTCTGGTTCGGTGGACTTTAGAATTCGATACAGGGTGTGATACGTTATGGATGATGATATCCGGTTTGGGGGTTTGATATTCGACAAGTCGTTTCTGTTTGCGCGTCGCGCTTCAGGCGAGGAATTGAAATTCACGCGTGCCGAGCGCGCGATGTTGCTTCTGTTGACGGGGAATGTCCGCAAAATTGTCACGCGCAATCGGTTGCTGGATGCCATCACGGGCGCGGGTTCGGATTCCGCCGATCGTAACGTCGACTTTGTCATCAACCGGTTGCGCGCCAAGCTCGGCGATTCCGCGCGCAATCCATCCTTTATCGCGACCCAATATGGCGAGGGCTATGTCTGGATCGCCGAGCCGTCGGAGGGTCCGAATGAGGCGCTTCTACTCATTGGGCCCGTCTTCGGTCTTGAACGCACGGCCTCGGGGGAGCCGGCGCGTGCGTTTCTGCTGCGTCTTAGGGATATCATCGATGCGCAAACCGCAGACAACCAGATCGTCGTTCTGGAGTTGAACGGGCAAGCCGCATCGAGCAAGAGTTTGTTTTCGCTTGAGGTGAGCTTTTATGACGATGGCAAATGTATGCACTGCGCAGCCGTCCTTCGGAAAGTGGCGACGGGGCAGATCCTGCAGACATTCCGTTTGATGCTCGATGCAGCGGGGCTTCCCGCTTCTGAACCGGATATCGAATCCGTTGTCGCCGGATTGAAGAGTGCCATGTGGCGGCAAGCCACCACGGGGCAGGGCATCCTCGCCGGTCCGACAGATCAGCCGCTCGAACTGCAAATGCACGATACTGCGCGGTTGTTCGATCGCTCGGACGAAAGCTGGGCGACGATGAGCGAGCAGCTTTCCGAGGCGCGCAGGAGTCAACCCGGCGATCCGCAGACCGAGTTGATGTGGGCGATGCATCTCTATGCCCGCATCCTGCAAAATCCAGCCGATCTCGATCTGCGGGCCGCGCATGAGGAGGACATCGAAAGATGCGTGTTCGATCATCTCGCGGTGTTCCAGGGCAATCCTATCTTCCTTCTGGGTGCAGCGAAGCTGCTGCTGTTTACCGGCCGCGGGCACCTCGCTCTCGCCGAACAACTGGCCGAGCAGGCGTTTCTGTCGAGCACGGCCTTTGCTTCAGCTTTTTCAAGTCTCGGACAGATCAGGATGTGCAAGGGTGACATCCGCTCCGCCGTCGATCTGTACGATCGCGGCATCGAACTGTCCGTGCCGGATTCGGAATTCAGGGTTTACCTGATGGTGCTGAAATGCGCGGCGCTGATGGCGGAAGGCGACCGTTCACGACTGGATAAGGCCGTAGCGGCGCTTTATGCATTGAAGCCCGTCACCCGTTTGCAGATCGGCTTGTTCGTCGCGCCGCCGGGACCATTGGCGCCGGACCTTACTCTGGTGGTGGGTCAGTTCGATGCAGCGCGCGCGAAGCACGCCATTCTCCATTTGCACTATGTCTTTGCGCGCCTGTTCGTGCGGGAGGATCATCGGGAGAACATCATGCGCGGGGTGATCGGCCACCTCACGGAGCGCTTCGGCGCAGATGTCGTGCCGGATGAAGTGCGGCGATCTGTCCCAAGACTTGTCTAAAAAGAGGCTTGTCTGAAAAGAGGCTTGTCTGACGCAAAAGGACAGAATGTCGCGCGTCTCTGGCGCTGCCCCTCGGCAATTCAAATAATTCTACAACAATCGTCCTCTTTAAGTTTGGCAGGCGGCTCACGCGGTGACTCGCGGGGCCGGGTATGCGGTTCTGCGGCACCCTTTAAGAGGTGCCACGAGCAGGCAGCGGGGAATGGAATGGGGGGAGTGGAGGGGCGTTCGCGGTCCGGCATTGCAGGGGCATGGCGCAGCGTGCGGCTGCGCGCGCTGTGCAGCGGCTGTGCGTCGGCGGCGCTCATGCTGTCGCTGGCGCAGGGGCTGAACGCAACATTGATGTCCGGCCCCGCGCAGGCCAGGGGTGGTGCGGGTGGTGCGGCTGGCACCGGGGGTCTTATCTCGGGCGGCCCTGGCGGCGCGGGTGGCGACGCCGATCCGCTGGGCGCTCCACCGGGCGCCGACGGCGTTAACGGCTCTGGCGGCGTCGACGGCACCGGCTTCGGCGGCTCCGGCGGTGGTGGCGGGTCCGCCAACCCGAGTAGCAGCAGCGTGGTAACCGACGGACAGGGTGGCCGCGGCGGCAACGGAGGCAATGGCGGCAGCGGGGACATATTTGGTGGCAATGGCGGCGGCGGCGGTGGCGGCGGTGCGGGTGGCGACGGCGTGGTCAGCTCGGCGGCCGCGGTGACCGCCACCGGCCCGGTGACCGGCGGCTCCGGCGGCAATGGTGGTAACGGCGGTGAGGGCGTCAGCTTCCTTGGCATCGGAGGCGGCGGTGGCAGCGGTGGCAGCGGAGGTGGTGGGGGCGCCGGGTTTGTCCTGCAGCAGAGCGGAACGCTCAATGTCAGTGCGAATGTGACCGGCGGCCGCGGCGGCGCCGGAGGAAATAGCGGACAGGGCGCTTCCGGCGGCATTACCCCCGGCGGTAACGGCGGTAACGGCGGCGCCGCGATCGTCCTGCAGCAAGGCGGAGATGTCACGATCGAAGCTGGTGCGCGCGTCAACGGCGGCTCTGGTGGCCAAGCCGTCAACGGCGGCAAGGGCGGCGATGCCGGTGCCGGGATCGTCCTGCAACAGCGTGGAAATATCGAGATCGAAGCCGATGCGTATGTCGGCGGCGGCCTTGGCGGGCAAGGTGATAGCGCTGGAAAGGGCGGAGCTGGCGGCGCCGGAATCGTTCTGCAGCAGGGCGGAGATATCAGGATCGCAGCCAATGCTACCGTCAGGGGCCTCGGCGGCGGCGCGGATAGCGGCCTCGCCGGCGATGGCGGTGTCGGCATTATCGGGGCAGGTCTGACGATCGACAACAGCGGCAGCATCATAGGGGGGGCCGGCGGGATTCAGATCCGGGCCAATGCCATCACCTTCACCGGCGGCGACAATTTTCTCGCCAACACCGGCACGATCACCGGCGGCATCGCCGTGCAGGGCGGCTCGTTCGCCCCGGCGCTGACATCATCGGCGATCGGCACCGCGCTCGACATCGGCGCTGCGCCGCTGACCTTTTCGTCTGGTACCAGCTACAATATCCGAGTCTCGCCGACCGCGAATGACAGCGTGACCACATCGGGCGTGGCGACGTTGACCGGCGCCACTGTCAACGCCGCGTTTGCCCCCGGCTCCTACGTCACCAGGCAATACACCGTCCTCACCGCCAGCGGCGGCCGGAACGGCGAGTTCAGCAGCCTTGCCAATAGCGGCCTGCCGGCCAGTTTCATCGCATCGCTGAGTTACGATCCGACACATGTCTTTCTCGATCTCGCGCTGAGCTATACGGCGCAAGGCGGCCTGAACGGCAACCAGCAGGCCGTCGCCAACACGCTGGAGCAGTTTTTCCAGAACACCGGCGGCGTTCCGCTGGCGTTCGCCACGCTTGATGCGCGGGGGCTGTCGCAGGCGTCGGGCGAGATTGCAACCACTGCCGCGCAGGCGGCGTTCGACGCGCAGAGCCAGTTCCTCAACATTCTCACCGATCCGTTTACGAGCGGACCACAAGGCATCGAGCAATCATCGCCAGCGCTTGGCTACGCGGCGTCGCGCGAAAGCAAGGCGTACGACGCCTTCGCTGCGTTCGCGACCAAGGCATCGCCGGCTGCGAACCTCGAACAGCGCTGGCGCGTGTTCGGCGCGGGCTATGGCGGCAACGCGCGGATCGACGGCAACACGGCAACCGGCAGCCATGACACGACCAGCCGCGTCTGGGGCCTGATGGGCGGGGCGGCCTATGCGGTCTTGCCGCAGACGCATCTCGGGTTCGCCTTTGGTGGCGGCGGCACCTCGTTCGGTTTGAGCGACGGTCTTGGCGCTGGGCGCTCCGACATGTTCCAGGCGGGCGTGTTCGCGCGGCACGGCTTGACGCAAGGCGGCTATCTGTCCGGCGCACTTGCCTATGGCTGGCACGATGTCCACACCGACCGCCTTGCGCCGACCGGCGAGGTCTTGCGCGGCGGCTACAAGGCCGACGTGTTCTCCGGCCGCATCGAGGCGGGCTGGCGCATCACGACACAGTTTGCAGGAGTGACGCCCTATGCCGCCGGGCAGGCGATCAGCTATCGCATGCCGGACTACCGGGAGCGGGGCAATGGCGCGGCGGACAACTTCGCACTCAACTATGCTCAGCACAGCGTCACCGCGACGCGCAGCGAGCTGGGCGCGCGGCTCGATCGTACGCTGCTGCTGGACGATGCGCTGCTGACGCTGCGCGGGCGTCTCGCCTGGGCGCATAATTTCGACCCCTCGCGTGACGCTGTTGCGCTGTTCACGGCGCTGCCGGGCACGGGCTTCATCGTCAACGGCGCGGCGGTGGCGCCGGATGCGGCGCTGGTCTCGGCTGGCGCGGAGATTGGCTGGCGCAATGGCTTCTCATTCGCCGCCACCTTTGAAGGCGAGTTTTCCGGCAACATACAGAGCTACGCCGGAAAGGGCAGCGTTCGGTATCGGTGGTGAAGAAACGCGGCACGAAGTCGATGCGGTGACAGGGGCGTATCACCAAGTTGCCGGAGCGATCGGCGCGGTATGTCCTGAGCGATGTAATTGAGACAGGTCTGCTTGCGCCTGACTTAAGGGCTGGCAAAGGCGAGTCTC
Organism: Afipia sp. 64-13; assembly: GCA_001897755.1. Taxonomy (GTDB): domain Bacteria; phylum Pseudomonadota; class Alphaproteobacteria; order Rhizobiales; family Xanthobacteraceae; genus Afipia. The sequence continues at coordinate 36,184 of MKUJ01000025.1, read as the reverse complement.
CGCCCAACCTTTTGTCCCATACTTCTACCCATACACGCGCCGTGCCTTGAGGCGATTTTCGGCAAAATCGGTCGAACCGGGCCGAACTATCTCCCTGAAAAATGAGCGTTTATCCAAACGGACGACTTAGGCCGGACTAGTAAAACCGTCCCATACAGGACTCCCTCTCCGCCAATTTCGTGCCCTCCTGAATAAAAAAGGCAAGTCCCTCCAATATCGGGGCCTTTCCGTGCGCAGCGATGCCTCGAATGAGGCAAAAAACGTGCGTACCAGCCAATGTACCAACACAACCCAGCGCCGGACGCCGCAAGAGGCGGCGGCCTCCGATCACATCGCGGCGCACGAAATCACCGTGTTATCTGACCAGCACTCCGTCGGGCTGGCGTTTTCAGCTGCGTGTCCCGATCACGCTCGTTCCCCCAATTTGCGACTTGCAGGGCCAAGCATGATTATTCGCGCACTGCTTGGTCCGCTCGCGCGGCGCGAGGGGATTGGAGCAGCCAGATAATAACGATAGAGCACTCGTCGAACAGGTGGTCGCAGCCTGCCAACGTGCAATCGCGAGTGCGGTCAAGCAGCCGAAATCAGCGATCGGCCTCGCCCGCTCGCTAAGCTCGGCGCTCCATCTCGCTCCAGTTGATTGAGAACGAAGTTGGCAAGGACGCCGACGGTGCACAGGCTGCCCTCGTGACTTTTCGGCGGAGAACACACCGGGTCGCGATGGTGCGAGGGTTGGTCAACCGTCCTCCAGCTGCTTGCCACGCCGCTCGATAGCTTACGAGCCCTGACCGTGATCCGTATCGTCCGCGAAATGGCCACCACATGACAAGGAGATCATCCCGATCTTCAAGCGCGTCCATCGCAGCAGGGCGGCGTGACTCATGACGAAGCAAGGGATGCGGCTTCGAGCAAGCGCAGCTTCTCGAACCGCATCGGTATCCGCCATTCCGCAAGTCGGGAACAGGCTTGCAAGGGGCGAGAAGCCATGAGCAGCAGTGTCGAGCGACGGCGGATAACGGCACTCGGATTCGCCAACGATCGCCGGAAGTCGGTGCTCGCAATCTGTGAAAGACGTGACTTCAATTAAGGGCTTTTTAACCATAAATCCTTACCTATTAGGTCAGTAAATTTTGCATCCGATTTTCATTTTGAAAGCAATTCATATGCCGCTTCAGAAATTACTGGTGCCCCGCGTTGGCATCGCGATGCTCGGTATCGTCGGCCTTGCGGATGTGGCCAATGCTGCTACGGCCACGACCACGTTTCAGGTCCAGATGCAGATCACGGCATCCTGCATCATCAACAGCGCCGGTAATCTGATCTTTCCAAGCACCGGCGTGATCGCCGCAAATGTGGATGCAACATCGACCCTGTCCGTCCAATGCACCAACACCACGCCCTACAACATCAGCCTTGATGCCGGCGCCGGGAGCGGGGCCACAACTGCCGCGCGCAAGATGACGAGTGGCGGAAACACCATCACCTATTCATTGTATAGCGACAGCGGCCGCACCACCCTGTGGGGCGATGTGATCGGCACCAACACGGTCGCCAGCGCGGGAACAGGCGCCGCACAGATTTTCACGATTTACGGGCGTGTCCCGCCTCAGACCACGCCAGCGCCAGCGACCTATACCGACACCATCAACGTCACCGTCACCTATTAGCCGCAGCTCACGCGCAAGGACGGGGCTCCCAATGCGCCTCACTCAGATTCTCACGATTGCTGCTTTTGCAGCTTGCTTCGCCATGCCCGCTTCCGCGGCATCATTGCAGGTTCAGCCAGCCTTGATCGACGTCGCCGCCCCCGGTCAGGCCGCCACGCTGACACTGCGCAATCCCGATGCCGCGCCGATCAACGTCCAATTGCGGGTCTTCCGCTGGTCGCAGGTGAACGGCACCGAGAAACTCGAACCCACCACCGATGTCGTGGCCAGCCCGCCGGCGACAACGCTCAATCCGAACACCGACTATGTGGTTCGCATTGTGCGTGTCACGACACGACCGGTTTCCGGCGAAGAATCCTACAGACTTCTGGTCGATCAGCTTCCCGATGCGTCGCAGAACGGCGGGAATACAGTCAGACTCCTGGTTCGTTACTCGCTGCCGGTTTTCTTCACGAGAGGGGGGCGAGCGGAGCCCGAGGTATCGTGGACGATCCGCAAGCATGGCGACCGGGTTGCCGTGGTCGCGCGCAATAACGGGACAAGCCGCCTGCGCGTATCCAACCTTTCCATCCACGATTCCCGCGGCAAAGCCGTGAATTTCGGCGACGGCCTCGTCGGCTATGTTCTTGGCCAGTCGACGATGGAATGGGTCGCGCCGCGGCGCGTATCGGACTTTGCGACGAGTGGTTCTGTTGTGATCTCGGGAAAGGGCAATGAGCAACAGATCCGCGCAACAGCAACGCTGGGTCGTTGATCGTTTCCGGCTGGTTATTGCTGTTGGCGCGCTGTGGTTTGGAATTGTCGCCGGTGCGAAAGCCGCGGAGTTGCAGCGGCTCCAGCTTGAAGTGCTGATCAATGGCGCTCCAACCAATCTGATTGGCTCGTTCGTTCGGAACGTGGACGGCAGGATCGGCGCGGCTCCCGACGAGCTTGAGACGATCGGCATCCGCGTGGATCGCAGCGCGCGACAGTCGCAGGTGGTCTTTCTCGATAGCCTGCCGGGCCTTCGCTACGATTACGACATGCCTGCCCAGCGCCTTCTGGTCACGGCTGCCGACAACCGCCGCATTCCGAAAGTCTACGACCTGCGGCGAGGGCAGGATGACAGGGTTACACCGCGCACGGACTACGGCGCGGTCCTCAACTACAACGTCTTTGCCGCCTCGGCCAATAACGTGGGCTTGCCCCGGCTCAATTTCCAGGGAGCATCAACGACACTCGATGCGCGCGTGTTTACGCCGTTCGGAACCGCCAGCCAATCGGGCATCGTACGTTCCGCGCCGGGCAATGACAGCGCCTTCCTGCGTCTCGACAGCAGATTCACCTATTCCGATTCCGCGCGGATGATGACCTACGTTGCCGGCGATGCGATCACCAACGGTTTTGCATGGACGCGCCCGATCCGGATCGGCGGTCTTCAGGCCAGCCGTAACTTCGCGCTGCGCCCCGACCTCGTCACGATGCCGCTGCCGTCCGCCAGTGGCAGCGCAGCCGTTCCCTCGACGCTCGACGTCTACGTCAATAACATCAAGACATTTTCCCAGGACGTTCAGGCCGGTCCCTATAACATCACCAATATTCCAGCGGTCACCGGAGCAGGTGACGCGAGAGTCGTTGTTCGCGATGCGTCTGGTCGCGAGACGCAGACGTCGTTGCCCTTTTTCACGTCATCCTGGCTGCTCAAACCGTCCCTGACCGACTTCTCTGTGGAAGTCGGCGCGCCGCGCCAGTTCTACGGCACGAACGACGACAGCTATGTGGCGCGCCCGGTCGTTTCGGCAAGCCTGCGGCGGGGCATTACTGACTCGCTGACACTTGAGAGCCATGGCGAGGCCGGTCTTGGCCTAATGAACGGAGGGCTCGGGATGGCGTTCCGGACCGGTTCGTTCGGTGTGGCCGACGTCGCGTTGTCGGCAAGCCAGTTCAGCGGCCGCACCGGACTGCAAGCGTATGGCGCCTATTCGGTGCAGGCTTACGGGCTGAACCTCAACGTCAGTTCGCTGCGCAGGTTCGGTGACTACAGCGACCTTGCCTCGGTCACCAGCGCCCTCCGTCCCGGCATGGATCTCAACATCGCCGGTACCGCGCCATTCTATAAATTCTTCACCAGTTTCGATTTCGACGCGCGGCCGGCGAAGGCGGTCGACCGGATTGCCGTTGGCACGACCTGGCCCGGTCAGCGCGCGACGGGCAACCTTGCCTTTACGCACATTGAAAATGCCGATGGGACACGTTCGAAGATCATCTCCGCCTCGCTCGGCAAGGAGCTGTATTACAACACCTCGTTCATCGCGACGGCATTCACCGACCTGAGCAACCGCAAAAGCTTCGGATTTTTCGTCGGGCTTTCCGTCCCCCTGAATGGCGGGGGAGTGGTCTCGACCGGCGCCTCATGCAATAGCGGCAGTTGTGGCGGGGCTGTCGACGCCGCCAAACCGCTCGGACTGGATCCCGGCAGCGTCGGTTGGCGCGCTCATGCCGAAAAGGATAACCAGCTTGCCGCAGGATCTTACCGGTCCGGCTACGGTTGGGCGGAAGCGCTGGTCAGGCGCGACAAGTTCGGCACGCAGGCGACGGGACAGGTTGACGGTTCGCTGGTGGCCATGGGAGGCGGCGTCTTTGCGGCAAATCGCATCGATGACAGTTTTGCCGTCGTCGAGACCGGCGCACCCAACGTTGAGGTCTATTCCGAAAATCGTCCGATCGGCAGGACCGACGCGTCCGGGCGGTTGCTTGTGACACAGCTGCGATCCTACCAGAACAACAAGATCGCCATCGATACGGACAATCTGCCGGTCGATGCCGAAATCAGAACGACGAAGGAAATTGTCGTCCCCGCAGACCGATCTGGCGTCAGGGTGAAATTTCCGATCAAGACCAACGTCAATGCCGCGGTCGTCATCATCGTGATGGCGGACGGAACGCCGGTAGCGGCCGGCTCGAAGGGCACGCTCCCGGATGGAAGCTCCTTCTTTGTCGGCTACGACGGGCGTGCGTTCGTGAGTGGCCTTGCGCCCCACAATGTCGCGACGATCTCGCTCCCTGCCGCTTCGTGTCAGGCGTCCTTCGACTTCAGCCCGCGACGCGGCGCGCAGGTCGAGATCGGCCCCGTCGTTTGCCGATAACGGAATCGACCGGTGGTGCGGACTGCGCCGTGATTGCTATCGAACAGGTTCAATAGGTGATGGTGACGATGATGGTATCGGTATAGGTTGCCGGCTCCGGCGTGACCTGGGGCGGAACGCGGCCGAAGACCGTCAGGGACTGATTTGCGCCTATACCGATGCCCGAAGCCGTGTCGGTGCCGACCGTATTTCCCCAAACCGTGGTCCGGGCCGCGTTCTGGTAAAGCGAGTAAATAATTGTTTTCGTGCCGCTGGTCATTTTGCGGGCGGACACGGTCGCGCCGCTGCCGTTGCCGGTATTCAGCCCGATGTTGAAGGGCGTGCTGTTGGTGCACTGGGCTGTGATCGTGCTGGTCTCATCGACATCGGCGTTGAGAAGGGTCAGCGATCCAAAATTCATGTTGGTCGCATTGACAGTGCAAGCCGCCTGTACGGTCGCGGAAATATTGAATGCCGGTTGCACGGATTTCGGCGCGGTTACCGGGCAAGCTGCGCCGGTGTTGTAAACATAGTCCACGTTGATATTGCTGCCGCTATAATTCGCGGTATAGCTGCCCGGTACCGCTGTCGCATCGTTCAGGCCGGCATAAATCGTTTTGGTCGTGCTGCCGCTTCCGGTGGCGTTAAGCGTCAGATTGAATTGCAATCCTGTCGCGCCCCAGGAGCCTGACGGGCAGGATCCTCCGCCGCGATAATCTCCAAGACTCACGGTGTGCGCGGCATTTGTATACAGGCCGAACGCCAGTTGAGTCGAAAATGAAACCATCGAGCGGCAACCCGTCTGGTCGGTGCCGGCCGCGCTCACACAGAATCGAACAACTTTGTTTTGTGTCCCGGTGCAATTGACCGATAGCGTTGCCGACGTGGACTTGGCGCCGGTCAAAGGGTTGAACGAGCCGAACGCCATGTTCGTCATGGACGCCGTGCAGGTTTGAGCGAAAGCGTCTCCGCCTGGCGCGAAGCCCAGGAAAAGGGTTGCCAAAATCCAGAAGGCAACCAGCCTTGCTGTTCTTGTTCTATGTGAGGAGCATTTTAGAAATCGCGACACACTTGTCTTCTCTGCTTTGTTATCAAATTACAATTCTCAAAGGCGCTCCTGTCCTAGGCCGCCTCACCGAGATAAAATAAAAAAAAGACGATGGCGTTGCGCGTGACAACTCATCCTCTCCAGCGCAGAATCCAGAAAAGAATCCGCTATCGGCAACAGCCACGACGGTGCCGCCGAGCAATTGAACTGTGATATAGCCGGTCCCGCGATCCCCGCACAGCGGCCCCCTAACCATCCGATCTGCATAGGGTGACCACTGCTGACGATGCATCAACCGGCTGCCAAGGACACCATCATCCGGGCATGAGTCGCAAGTATCTCGCCGGAAACCATGGCGTTGCCTACAGGTCCGTTTGAGGGATTCCGGAGGTATATATTGCGGCCGGCCGATAAGCCGTCCGGGAGAGCCCTAAAGGGTAATGGAGTAGATATCGTTCGTATCATCACTTGCGCAGTGTCGTCACCAGGTTCTTGTGTGATCGAGATGAGGCGCACGCCGCTTTGGCGAGCTTCCGGATATACATTTCCAATCCGAAGGTGTCTGCACGACAATGACATCGAACGGTTGATCGTCGTCGGTGCGTTCGATCATTATCGCGCCTCCCCAATCAGCACAGCATTGAACGGACATACTATCGTCACTCGCGCAGGAGGGAGCCGACTGATTATAAGCAAGCTATCAAGCTGGTGCGCTAACCGTTGTGAGTCATCGTGCCTTCACCATCTCCTGAGAAGGCAACAGCGCAGAATAGGCTAGTTGGGGTGACTGCACCCGAATGGAGCAAGGACTTGCGTTTGGCTGAAGTACCACTCATTGTACCATCAAGTGAACAAACGGCATCGCCGATCACAGAAAAGACCTGCTAATTGGGCTCAAGTTGAAATAAGAGGTGGGGTCTCCCTCCCTCCGCCAGTTCGCGCTGACCACGCCTCACGGTCTGATATTCTCCGAGTGTCTCATTCCGAGGGCATCATCGCGGTTCGTCGCTTTGTTTTCATAGGCCTGTCGTTGTCTCTCGCCTGATCGGGCTTTTGCCGTGCGTCGCTTCGATTTCATTGAACCTGCCATCATGCTGGCCACCGTGCTGCAATGGCTCGTGCTTGCCTCCGTGACAGGTGCGATTGTCGGCACCGGCACCAGCCTGTTTCTGCATGGACTGTTCTTCATGACGGACCGCACCGCGATGGTGCCGTTCTGGTTGCAGATGCTGCTGTTGCCCGCAGGCGGTCTGCTCAACGGACTGCTGCTGCATTATGGCTATCGGTTCGACAGGACCGGCCTGAAGGACACGGTGATGGCGGCCGTTCATACCCAGGCCGGCCGCATGCCGTTCCTGACCATGCCGATCAAGCCGCTGGCGGCGATCATCACGCTGGCGAGCGGGGGGTCTGCGGGCAAGGAGGGGCCCTGCTCGCATATCGGGGCCTCGCTCGCGGCCGCGATCGGGCAGGTGCTACACCTGAACACCGAATTGCGGCAGCGCATCGTCGCCTGCGGCGTCAGCGCCGGTTTTGCCAGCGTGTTCGGCACGCCGATCGCGGGCGCGATCTATGGCGTCGAAGTGCTGGCGATCGGCCGTATCCGCCATGATTTTCTGTTTCCGGCCATTGTCGCCGGCGTCGTGTCGTATCAGGTCAGCCTTTATTGGGGTGTGCCCTATCAATACTACCACTTCACGACCTTGCCGGAGTTCTCCGAGCTCCTGTTTCTGAAAACCCTGGTGCTGGGGGCGCTGTGCGGGCTTGTCGCGCTGGTGTTCGTCGAATTCGTGCATCGGACGAGGGGGCTGTTCGCGCGCCTGCGGGCGCGCTTCGATCTATGGCCGCCATTGATGCCGCTGGGTGGCGGCGTGCTGCTGTCGCTGTTGATTCTGGTGATTCCGACCGATTATCTCGGCCTCAGCCTGCCGCTGATGGACCGTGCGCTCGGCGGTGAACCGATGCCCTATCTCGGCTTTCTGTGGAAGAGTTTGCTCGTCGCCGTCACCATCGGCTCGGGGTTCTATGGCGGCATCGTCACGCCGCAATTCGTCATCGGGACGGTGGCCGGCAATGCGTTTGCGCATCTGTTCGGTCTTGATCCGATGCTGGGAGCGGCCGTCGGTCTGGTCGGTGTCGTCGCGTCCGCATCGAACACGCCGGTTGCCGCGATCCTGATGGGCGTGGAATTGTTCGGCGGCACGATCGGCACGCTCTATATCGCGGGAGCGGCGATCGCCGCCTATCTGATGATCGGCCACCGCAGCATCTATCCTGGCCAGCGTCTGGCCTACGCCAAGTCGTCATGGATGCGGGTGCGGCCCGACACGCCGGTCGATGCCGAGAAGGCGCGGTTGTCTTACGGGCTGCTGCGATGGTGGCGGCAGCGTTTGCCATAACGGCAAGGTGGTCGCCGTCGCGGTGTAGGCAATATGGCGTCCCTAGCGCGCCGCCTTCTCGGCGGCGTTCGCCGCCTTGCGCTGGATCGCCTCGATCCGTTTCGCGCCTGAACGCGCCCGCTGCTCGCAGGTCGCGCGCAGATGTTCGAGTTCTTCCTCGGTCAGGTGCTCGATGCCGATGATGCTGTTGTGCACCTCGCTGACCCGGATCAGTTCGTCGAGCTTGACCTGGATCGCGGCGCTGTCGCGGTTCTGCGAATTCTGGATCAGGAACACCATCAGGAAGGTGATGATGGTGGTGCCGGTGTTGATCACCAGTTGCCAGGTGTCGGAATAGCCGAAAATCGGGCCGGTGATCGCCCAGACGGCAATCAGGCTGGCGGCGAGCAGGAAGGTCCCGGCCTTGCCCGCCATATGCGACGACCGGTTGGCGACCTCGGCGAATGCCGCGCCGATCCAGCCGCGCTTCGTCCTGGCGGGTGTCCTGTTCATGGTCTCTGGTCCTCCCGCCGGTCGGCGGAGTCCCGGCGCCAGCATCTTAATCGCGGCGCAGCCGTTTGGTTTCACCGGACCGGATCGACCCGCGGGGTGGCCGGCATGTCGAACCGCCATTGCCGGCTTGATCTATCTCATCGGCCGTGCGTCATTTGACCATAAACAGAAAGGTGCCCGCCCGGGCAAATCGCGATCGGAGCCGGATATGCAGATCAGGACAGTCATGGCGAGTCTTGCGCTCGATCAGTCGAACGACGCCTGCCTTGCGGTGGCGGGCGATATCGCGGAGCGCTTCGAGGCACGGGTGATCGGCATCGCGGCCTCGGACGTGCGGCCGCCGCTTTATTTCACCGAAGGCGACTATGCCGAAAAGCTGCTCGCCGACGAGCGGGCGGTGATCGAGACCCGTCTGAGCGAACTGGAAACCGCATTTCGCGCCTCGCTGGGCAAGCGGGCGAAGGCGCTCGCGTGGCGCTCCAGCCTGCAGTTTCCCACCACCTACATTGTCGATGAAGCGCGCGCCGCCGATCTCCTGATCTGCGCCCGGCCAACCGAGCCGAATTCCGACTCCTATTCCTTCGCCGATCCGAACGACATCGTGATGCAGGCCGGACGCCCGGTGCTGGTCGTCTCGTCTGCTGCGCGCCATCTCGATCTGCGCAGGGTGCTGGTGGCATGGAAAAACACCCGGGAAGCGCGGCGGGCGGTGTTCGATGCGCTGCCGCTGCTGGCGCGGGCCAGGGATGTCACCGTTGTCGAAATCATCGAGGAGGGCGACCGGCGCGCCAACGCCTTGCCGTCCGTGAAGGACGTGGCGTCTTGGCTGGATACCCATGGCGTCCCTGCCGAGGTGATCGTCGCCGACCGGGAAGGGAATGTCGGTGCGCAACTGGAGGATGTCGCGGCCGACGTCGGCGCGACGCTTGTGGTCGCCGGCGCTTATGGTCATTCGCGGTTTCGCGAGTGGATCATGGGCGGCATGACGCGTCATCTGATGACGCAGTCGAGCCGTTGCGTTCTGCTGTCGCGATAGTGTCCCGTCGCGGTCCCCGGGGATCGCGACGAAGCTGCGGGAACATGATGGCGTCAAGCCAGTTCCCAGCCATATGAAGCCACTCCATTTGCCGCCGACGGATTTCGATATCGCCGTTGCGCGCGCCGTCGAACGGCACGCCACGCCCTCGCGCGAAGGCATGGTCCGCGTTCTGACCTGGCTGGCGGATGAGCGCGTGCTTTATGCGGCGAGTCTGATGATCTGGCTCGGCTCGCGCAAAGGCGGGCGATTGCAGCGTCGGCAGGCCGATCATGTGATCCTGTCCGCGATGCTGGCCAGTATCATTCCTCATTTGCTTAAGCATGTGGTCAATCAGGAACGACCCGATCGCGAGGTCAGGCCGCCCCGCCATGGCATCCCGAAATCCGGGCGTGCGCAGGATGCGTTTCCATCCGGTCATGCGATGCATATCGGCGCCGTTGCCTCCGCGATCACCTGGATCAAGCCCAAGGCCGGCCCGTGGATCTGGTCGGCTGGTCTGCTTCTTGCGGGCACCCGGATTTTTCTGCTGGCGCACTGGACATCGGATGTTCTGGTCGGGCTGCTGGCGGGCGTCGGGCTTGAACGCGCGTTGCGGTCTTCAATGGTGCCCGGATCGAGGCGGGTGCGTTCGCGCAGGAATCGCGATGTCGGTCGCTGAGGAAACCAAGGTCGCGCTCGATGAATCGCGCACCTTGATGCTGGGCAGCCAGATTCTGTTCGGCTTTCAGCTTCAGGCCGCGTTCCAGAATGCGTTCGACACGTTGACGGCGCTCGAACGCGCTATCGAACTGGCTCTGGTGCCGCTGATGGTCTGCGTGATCGGTCTTCTGATCGCCCCCAGCGCGCGGCACCGGATCGTCGAGCGGGGTTATGCGAGCTGCGCGCTCAACGGGTTCATCACTTCGGTCACGCGATTTGTCATCCCTTTGTTCGCGCTGGCGCTGGCGCTCGATCTGTTCATCGCGGGCACAAGAATCGCAGGCATGATCGTCGGCGCTGTTGCCGCGGGAACGGCGCTGGTTCTAACGCTGTCCGTTTGCGGTTCGTTTGCGACCCGCTTGCCGAAAAGGTCTTCGCCCATGACAAAGCCGCAGCCGACTTCTCTCGATCAGCGTATCCAGTATGTCCTCACCGAGGCGCGCGTCATTCTGCCCGGCGCGCAAGCCATTCTCGGCTTTCAACTCGTGATCGTTCTGACCCAGGCTTTCGCCGAACTGCCGGAGCGCGAACGTCTGGTGCACGGCATCGCCATCGCCTTTGTGGCGATCTCGACCGCGCTCCTGATGGCGCCGGCGGCGCGTCATCGTCTGATCCATCATGGCCGGAATTCGGAAGCATTCTGCCAATCGGCCAGCCGCTATCTGCTGCTTGCCACTCTCATGCTTGCGCTCGGCATTGCGTTCGATGTCGAAGTCGTTGCCATGAAGATCGCGGGACACGCGCTGGTGGCGGTTCCGGTCGCGATCCTTTGCGGCGCGATACTGCTCGCGCTCTGGTATCTCTGGCCGCTGGCCGATATCAAGTGGCGTCTGTCGCGCCAGACGCGGTGACGGTCTGTCCCGAAGCGTTGACGTGAATCAACGCGCTCCGGACCGATTTCGGATTAGCTGCACATGTTGTTCCGAGGGGAGCTTCGTCAAGGAGCTGAGAAACCGCTGGATCGTGCTGCGGTGACCCTTTGAACCTGATCCGGGTCGTGCCGGCGAAGGGACTGGATGTATCAGGAGCCGATTGCCCCGAGGGGAGAGCCGTCCGTTGTGGTCATCGGGGCAGGGGTGGCCGGTAGCTGGCAGGCGCTGCTGTTCGCGCGTGCCGGCTACCGGGTCACCTTGCTGGAGCGCGACACTGCGGAAATGACGCAGGCGACCAGCCACTGGGCCGGCGGCATGCTGGCGCCGTGGTGTGAGGCCGAGGCGGCCGAACCGTTGATCACCCATCTCGGCAATCGTGCGCTCGATCTGTGGCGGACCTATCTGCCGGAAACGCCGTTCAACGGCTCGCTGGTGGTGGCGCATGCCCGCGACCGCGCCGATTTCGAGCGTTTCGCCCGGATGACGACCGACCACCGGCGGCTCGATGCGCAGGGCATTGCCGAACTCGAACCCGCGCTTGAGGGACAATTCCGCGAAGGGCTGTTTTTCGCCGGCGAGGGACATGTCGAGCCGCGCCGGGTGCTGCCGCTGCTCCATGAGCATCTGCGCGCCTCCGGCGGCATCATCCGCTTCGAAACCGAATGCGATCTGGAGATCCTGGCGCAGCAGCCGGACCGGATCGTGATCGATTGCCGCGGGCTTGGCGCGCGCGATCAGCATCCCGAGCTGCGCGGCGTCAAGGGCGAGATGGTGATCGTCGAGACGGCGGAGGTGGAGCTCGCGCGTCCCGTGCGGCTGATCCATCCACGCTGGCCGATCTATGTGATCCCGCGCGAAGACAATTTGTTCATGATCGGCGCGACTAGCATCGAGGCCGAAGACACCGGCGTCAGCGTCCGCTCTGCGCTGGAATTGTTGAGCGCGGCCTATACGGTGCATCCGGCGTTCGGCGAGGCGCGGATCGTCGAGATCGGTGCGGGGCTGCGTCCGGCTTTCCCTGACAATCTGCCGCGCATCGTGGTCAGCAAGCAGAAGATTTCAATTAATGGGCTTTACCGCCATGGCTTCCTGCTCGCGCCGGCCTTGGCAGAGATGACGCTGGCCTATGCCCAGCGCGGCTTCATGCACAATGAGGTGATGCGCTCAGCGTAAGGCGCGCGCCGCTGTGGTGGTCGTCTCGCTGCGCGACAGCCCAAGTCTGTCCCACAATTGATCGACGCGGGCGATGACGGCCTCGTCCATCGTCAGTACCCGGCCCCATTCGCGTTCGGTCTCGGCGCCGATCTTGGCGGTGGCATCGATGCCGAGCTTGCCGCCGAGGCCGGGTTTGGGCGAGGCGAAGTCGAGATAGTCGATCGGGGTATCGTTCAGCGTAACCAGATCGCGCGAAGGATCGGCGCGGGTCGAGATCGCCCACATCACGTCCGCCCAGTTGCGGATATCGATATCGGGATCGACGATGATCAGGAATTTTGTGTAGGTCAGTTGCGGCAGCAGCGACCATAGCGCCAGCATGACGCGCCGCGCCTGCCCCGGATAGCGTTTGGAGATGGATGCGACGGCGATGCGGTAGGAACAGGCTTCCGGCGGCAGCCAGACATCGACGACTTCCGGCACGCGTTTCTTCAGGAGCGGTACGAACAATTCGTTGAGGGCCTCGCCGATTCGCGACGGCTCGTCCGGTGGTCGTCCGGTGAAGGTGGAGAGATAGACCGGCTGTCGGCGCATGGTGATCGCGGTGACGCGCACCACCGGAAATTTCTCGACGGCATTGTAATAGCCGGTGTGGTCGCCGAACGGTCCCTCCGGCGCGACCTCGCGTGCCGAGACCATGCCCTCGATCACGATCTCCGCTTCGGCAGGAACGGCGAGCGGCACGCTGACGCAAGGCGTGAGCGGCAACCGCGCGCCGCGCAACAGGCCGGCGAAACGAAACTCCGAGATGGTTTCCGGCAGCGGCAGCACGGCCGACAGCGTCGTGGCCGGATCGGCGCCGATGGCGATGGCGACCGGCATGTCGAGTCCGCGCTCGCGCCATTGATGATGATGCCGCGCCCCGCCGCGATGCGCCAGCCAGCGCATGATGGCGCGATCGCGGCCGAGCACCTGCATGCGGTAGACGCCGACATTGACGTCGCTGCCATCGACATCGTCGGGGCCCTTGGTGATCACCATCGGCCAGGTGATCAGCGGCCCCGGCTCGCCCGGCCAGCAGACCTGCACTGGCAGCCGCGCCAGATCGATCGCGTCATCCTGCCAGATGATCTCCTGCACCGGCGGCCGGCTGACAAGTTTCGGGCGCATCGCCAGCACGGCGCGGGCCAGCGGCAGCTTGGTCATCGCCTCGCTGAGGCCGCGCGGCGGGCGTGGCTCGCTCAGTTCCGCGAGCGCCTCGCCCAGCATCGGCAGCCGTTCGAGATCGACCCCGAAACCCCAGGCAACGCGCTCCTTGGTGCCGAACAGGTTGACCAGCATCGGGATGTCCGCCCGCTGGCCGTCCGCCTTGATCGGATTTTCGAACAGCAGCGCGGGACCTTCCGCCAAAAGCACGCGGCGGTGAATTTCGGTCATGTCGTGGACGACGGAGGTCGGCTCGCGAATCCGGACGAGTCGGCCCTCGCGCTCCAGATAGGACAGGAAGCCGCGCAAATCGGCAAAAGGCGGTCGATCGCGACGCAGCACGGCAAACTCCTTGCGCTGCATCATGGAGGTCGGAGCGCGGCCTTCTTTGCTCCGGAACAAACAAAGGTATGGGCGGAGTGCTATCAACGCCAAACGAGGGTTTTGATGTCCGTGTCAGGTGCGACCGTATCGAAGATGCCGTTCGCGCTCGCCGTGGTGGGCCGCGTGCTGCCGCTGTTGCCGTTGCAGATCCTGCTCGCAATCTGCCTGCGCGAGATCCGCAACCGACATCCGCAGATCTTCGATCGGCTCGGCAGCTATTGCGGCAAGACCTTCGCTCTGGTGCCGACCGATCTGCCGTTCGCCTTCGTGCTCGAGCCGCGCCGCCTCGATCCGCGCGTCATTGCCGTGCGATCGGTGCCGGACACCGATGTGCGGATCGCGGGGCCGTTCGCGGCGCTGATCAGTCTCGCCGACGGCACGAGCGATGGCGATGCGCTGTTTTTCTCGCGCGAGATTCAGATCGAGGGCGACATGGAAGCGGCGCTGGCGCTGCGCAATGCGATCGACGACAGCCGCATCGACATCATCGCCGAAGCGGCGGCCTGGCTCGGCCCGCTGTCGCCGATGGCGGAGCGCGTCCTGCGCGATGCCATCCACGGATCGATGCGGCCATCGCGCGATCCCGTGCCGGAGCGCGGATCATGGAACTGATCTGTCCCGCTGGCACGCCGGCTGCGCTGCAAGCCGCCGTCGATTCGGGGGCCGATGCGGTTTATTGCGGCTTCCGCGACGAAACCAATGCGCGCAACTTTCCGGGGCTGAATTTCAGTCGTGACGAACTCGCCGCCGGCATCGCCTACGCCCACAAGCGCGGCGTCAAGGTGCTGGTCGCGCTCAATACCTTCGCGCGGGCCGGTGCGTTCGATGTCTGGCGACGCGGGGTGGACGATGCGGCTGCGGCGGGCGCCGATGCGCTGATCATCGCCGATGCTGGCGTGCTCGATTATGCGGCGCAGCGCCATCCCGATCAGCGGCTGCATGTCTCGGTGCAGGCGGGAGCCGCCAATCCCGATGCGATCAATTTCTATGTCAGGGCGTTCGGCGCGCGCCGCGTGGTGCTGCCACGGGTGTTGAGCGTGCCGGAGATCGCCGCGATCATTCGCGAGACCGATTGCGAGACCGAGGTGTTCGTGTTCGGCGGACTTTGCGTGATGGAGGAGGGCCGCTGTTCGCTGTCCTCCTACGCCACGGGCAAATCGCCCAACATGCAGGGTGTCTGCTCGCCGGCGAGCGACGTGCGTTATATCGAGAAAGGCGGCGACATGGTCTCGCGGCTCGGCGATTTTACCATCAACAAATTCGCGCGCGGCGAGCCGGCCGGCTATCCCACTCTGTGCAAAGGCCGGTTCCAGACCGATCATGGCGCGGGCTATCTGTTCGAGGATCCGGTCAGTCTCGATGCGACCACGATGCTGCCAGATCTGCGCAAGGCCGGCGTCACCGCCTTGAAGATCGAGGGCCGGCAACGCGGTCGCGCCTATATCGAGCGCGTGGTGCGCAGTTTCCGCCAGACCCTGTCCGCGCTGGACAGGAATATTCCCGCTCCGGCCGCCGAGCTTGCTCCTCTCACCGAGGGGCAGGCCAGCACGGTCGGGGCCTATCGAAAGACCTGGCGGTGAGAAAGACTTGGCGATGATAAGGACCTGGCGATGACCATGACGCTGTCCATCGATCAGTCCCTCGGCGCGCAGCGACCACGAACCCAGCTCACGCTGGGGCCGGTTCTGTACAACTGGCAGCCGGAGGAATGGCGGGATTTCTATCTGCGCATCGCCGACGAAGCGCCGCTCGATGTGGCCGTGGTCGGCGAGGTGGTGTGCTCGAAGCGTACGCCGTTCTTCGAGAAACATATCCCCGAAGTGATCGAGCGTCTCACCGCGGCCGGCAAGCAGGTTCTGCTCGGCTCGCTCATTCTGGTGTCGTTGCAGCGCGAGCGCCGCCAGATGGCAGAGCTGGCGGACAACACCGATTTTCTGATGGAGGCGAACGACCTGTCATGCATGGGCGCGCTGCTCGGGCGGCCGCATGCGATCGGCCCGTTCGTGAACATCTATAATGAGACCACGGCGGCCTATTTCGCCGATCGCGGCGCCCAGCGCATCTGCCTGCCGCCGGAATTGCCGCTGGCCTCGATCAAGACCATCGCCTCGGCGCTGCCCGACATCGTGACCGAGGTGTTCGCGTTCGGGCGGATGCCGCTGGCGATTTCCGCGCGCTGCTATCATGCCCGGCTGCACAAGCTGTCGAAGGATAATTGCCGCTTTGTCTGCGAGAAGGATCCCGACGGGCTGCCGGTGCGCACGCTCGACGGCGAGGCGTTCCTGGCGATGAACGGCGTGCAGACCATGTCGCATGCCTGCGCCAATCTGCTGACCGATGCAGCCGACCTCGTGGCGGCGGGTGTCGGCGCGCTACGCCTGTCGCCGCAGCAATGCGACATGGTGGCCGTCGCGAAATTGTTCCGCGAGGTGCTGGATGGCCGGCTCGAGCCTGACGAGGCGACCCGCCGTCTGGCCCGGATCTATCCGGATGTCCCGTTCGCAAATGGTTTTGTCCACGGTGAGCCGGGCGCCGCCTATGTGGCGCGGCACGCGCTCCGCCCGGATATCGAAAAGACGCAGTCGTAAAATCTGGAAGACGTCATTCTTCCGCGAGAAGGAAACGGTCATGTCCGAACAGACCAGAACCAGCGAGACCCTCGATTTGATTGGCCGCCTCGAGGCGGTGCTGACGCGGGCCGATCTCGATTGCCGCTGCCGCGATCTCCTAAGCAACGCCCTTGAGCGATTTTCCAGTCTGGAAGAAAAGCGATTGTCGCGGCGCTCGCTGACCATGGCGCGCGATCACAAGGAGCGCATCGCCGCGATCCTAATGCTGCTCTCCGAACTCAATCAGATCACCGAGAACGAGCGCGACCGCTCGGTGTTCGTCGAAATGTCGTTGCTGTTCGACGAGATCGGGCATTCGGCGCAAATCGCCGCGGCGGCGCTGCGCGAGCTCGATCCGCCGAAGCCGGCGAGCGCGGCCGATACGGCGCTGGTGGCGAATCCTCCGGTGGAGCTCGGCCGCCGCGCCTAGACCGCGCGGCTGTGGGTGCGGCCGGAAGTACCGATATACGCATCGAATGCGGCGGCGACGCTGCGCACCAGATGCCGGGCATCGTCCGCAATGGCGATCCGTGAGCCCGTGACGCGGACGATGCCGTCGTCCATCAGCGGACGCAGCCGCGTGGCCTGCTGTAGCAACGGTTCCGGCGCGGTCCGGTGCCGCGCGCCGACCGCCGCGAGATCGACGCCAAGATCGCACATCAGCCGCTCGATGATGTCGGCCCGCAGGCGGTCGTCGGCGGTGAGGACGTAACCCTTGCGCGTCGCAAGCTCGTTGTTGCCGATCTGGGTGCAGTAGGACCGGATCGCGATTTCGTTCTGGATATAGCCTTGGCTGAGGCGGCCGATCGCGCTGGCGCCGACGCCGATCAGCGTGTCGCTGCTGTCGGTGGTGTAGCCCTGAAAGTTGCGATGCAGTTTGCCGGTGGCTTGCGCCCTCGCCAGGCTGTCGTCGCCACGGGCGAAATGATCGAGCCCGATCTGGCGGTAACCGGCGTCGATCAACGCCCGATTGATCGCTTCGACCTGCTCGTGACGGCCGGAGCCGTCGGGCAGCACCTCCTCGTCGATCTTGCGCTGGTGCTTCTTGAACGCCGGCACATGGGCATAGCCGAACACCGAGAACCGGTCGGGCGCGAGTTGGAGAGCCTGCTTCACCGTCTCGACGCAGGATTGCGCGGTCTGGTGCGGCAGGCCGTAGATCAGATCGAAATTGACGCCGCGGATTCCGGCGGCGCGCAATCCTTCCGTCGCCGCGGCGGTCTCCTCGAAGCTCTGGATGCGGTTGATCGCGCGCTGCACGACAGGGTCGAAGCTCTGTACGCCGAGGCTGGCGCGGGTCACGCCGCTGGCGCCGAGCTCGCGGATCATCTCCGGCGTCAACGTGCGCGGATCGATCTCGACCGCGATTTCGGCGCCCGGTTGTAGCACGAAACGGCGCTCCAGGAGATGGATCAGGCCGCTGAACTGCTCGGGCGAGATGATGGTGGGCGTGCCGCCGCCGAAATGAATGTGATTGACCGGAAGCGGACGTTCGATGCATTCGGCCACGAGCTCGATCTCGCGGCGTAGCGCCTCGAGATAGGCGGCGATTGGCTCGTCCTTTTTGGTGATGGTGGTGTGGCAGCCGCAATACCAGCACATCGAGCGGCAGAACGGCATGTGCAGATAAATCGAGCCGATCTGGTCTTCGGCGATCGACTGCAACCACTGCCGATAGGTTTGCGCGGATACCGCATCGGAGAAATGCGGCGCGGTCGGATAGGAGGTGTAACGCGGCAGACGTTCGTCGCCGTAGCGGGCGCTGAGATCACTGCGAAGCAGGGTCGGCTTGTCGTCGAGGGTTGCGGGCATGGCGCTTCCAACATTGCAAAGCCGTCGGCGGAGCGCGGCTGCAGGCAGGACGTCTTTACCGCGCCGATGCATGATGCCGTTTGCGCTAGCGCAAAGCGGCCGAACTGGACTGTTATTGGCAGCCTTCCGCGGTCCGCAGCGGGTGCAGGAACAAAGGCAGGAATCCGACGAACCAGACACCGAAGGCGGCGGACCACAACAGCGCGCTGGCTGCGTAATGCAGGCTTGTCAGCGCGCCGCCGATGCCGAGTTCCGGCAGCACGCGGACCAGACCGGCACAGGCCATCAGGGCAATCGCCGCATGCGCCGCGCGCGGTAGCACCAGCGGCCGGCCGGTGTGGCGCAATCCGGCGATCACCAGCACCGCCATCACCGCGAGGCCGAGACTGCCGACTGCGAGCATATGGATGCCGCTGCCGATGGCGATCGGCGCGCCAAGACCGGATAGGCCGATCAGCAGGAAGCCTCCGCCGGCGAAAGCGTTGGCGCCCGCGAGCGCCAGCACCTGCGTCCGCAGCACGGCGGTGCCGATGAACCATTCGGCGAGGCGGTCGAAGAACGCCGCGGCGGCGGCCAGCGCCAGATAAGACGGGACCTGCGAGTGCGGAAACGCCAGCGCCGTGATGGCGTAAAGGGCGACCATGCCGGCGGCGAGGTTCTGCCGTCCGGGATGCGGCCGATAGGGCGTGGTGTCGCCGCTGGGATCGAGCGCCAGGTTGATGACGACGACATTGATGCGCGCGACCGCGAGCGCGAAGAAGATCAGAAAGACGTTGAGCGAGGCCTGCAGCAGCCGTCCGGCAAGATCGAATTGCCCGGTCAGCCAGGCGATGCGGATG
>MKUJ01000025.1:0-16837 GCA_001897755.1 Afipia sp. 64-13 | reverse complement strand
GCTACGCCGCTCCAGAAGCGGTGTCAGTACGAACCAGAACAGCATCGCCAGGAAGGCAAAGTCGGTGAGGCCGGCGAGGGCCACCAGCGGCTCGAGTCCGAACAGGCCGATGATGCGCCCCGGCAGCCAGAACGACAGCAACACGATCAGCGTGCGGCCCTTGCGCGGCGGGGTGTCGGTCCATTCGGCGACGGCGGAGGTGAGAAAGCCCGCCAGCGCCGCGCCATAGGTGCCGAAGATCATCTCATGGGCATGCCATTGCGTGGACGGGATGGCTTGCGCGAACGGCAGCGAGAAACCGAACACCGTCACCCAGAGGAGCGGCGAGAGCATCGCATGAAGCGCCGCCGCCGGAAAAAACAGCAGCAGGCCTTCCACGAGCAGCGGATGGTCGCGCCGGAGCTCTGCTTTCAGCGCGAGGGTCACGACAGACCTTTCCGCTCGCTGTCGAACAGTTCGGCGAAAGCCGGATCATGCGACCATGTCTCGACCAGATCGAAAATAAAACGGTCGTCGCGCTCGCCGGGCCGGCCTTCGATGCGGCGCTCGGTGACGAATCCGGCATGACCTTCGGACAGCACGGCGAGCCGGTCGGCGATGCGCACCGCCTCGGCGAGATCGTGGGTGACGAACAGCGCCGAGAAGTGCTCGCGCGCCGCCGCGCTGATCACCAGATCCTGCAAGGCCCGCTTGAGGCCGACATCGACCGCGGTGAACGGCTCGTCGAAAAAGATCACATCGGGATCGACCGCGAGCGCCCGCGCCACCGCCGCGCGCTGGCGCATGCCGCCGGACAGCTCGGCCGGATATTTGTCGAGGTCGTGCGTCAGAAGCCCGACCTCGCGGCCGCGCCGCTCGATGATGTCAGGCGGTCTGCTTGAACCGCTCGCGCGCAGGCCATAGGCGATGTTGTCGCGCGCGGTCATCCAGGGCAGCAGCCGCGGCTCCTGAAACACCACGGCGTGACGGCGATAGGCGCGGCGCACCCGGCCGCGCAGCGGATCGACCAGACCGGCCGTGATCTGCAGCAGCGTGGTCTTGCCGCAGCCCGAGGGCCCGAGCAGCGCGACGATCTCGCCGGGCGCCAGCGACAGATGGATGTCTTCGAACACCGCGCGGCCGAGAAAGGCGTGGCCGACGCCATCGAGAGCGAGTTTCATCGCTTCACGCCCCATGGCACGCCGGCCTCGCGCCATCGCTCCAGCCGGTCGCGGATCGGATCGAGCAGCACGTATTCGGTGAACAGCGCGAACACCACGGTGATGACGATCAGCGCCATCACCCGCGGAATGTCGAACAGGGCACGGGCGGTGGCAAGGTCACCGCCGATTCCGCCGGTGTTTGACAGCAGTTCCGCCATCACGGTGATCTTCCACGCGCTGCCGGCCGTGGTGGTCCAGGCCGGAAACAGATACGAGACCAGATGCGGCAGTGTGATGGTGCGAAACCGCATCCATGCGCCCGCGCCGAACGAACGGGCCATCTGATCGAGCGCGCGGTCGCGGGTGGCGACGCCCTGAAGCCCGCCCGCGAACGAGATCGGCAGCGCGGCAACGACGACCGTCAGCACCGCTGATCCGCCGTTGGAGCCGAACCAGATCAGCGCCAGCACGATCCATGCGATCGGTGGCACGCCAAGGATCACGGTGACGATTGGCCGAGTCAGCCGCATGGTGGCGAAGGAATAGCCGGCGATGATCCCGGCGATGCTGCCGATCGAGACCGCGAGCGCGAAGCCGGCCAGCGAGCGGCTCGCCGTCTCGCCGGCGGCGCGGGCAAAGCTTGCCTCATGAACGATGCTGACGACAGCGAGCACCGTCTCCCACGGCGAGGGCAGCACGAACGAGCCGTAGATTTCGTGTCCGGCCTGCCATGCGGCGGCAAGGCAGAACAGGCCGGCGGCGCCCGCCCATGCCGACCAGACATAACGGCCGGCCCAGCCGGTCCATGCGAGAATGTGCGTGAGCGGGGTCACAAGGCGTAGAACCGATCATCCGGCAATTTGCCGCCGATAATGCGCAGATCATCCTTGGCAAGGGTTTCGAACAAAGCCGTCAGGTCGTTGCGGGCGCGCGTGGCGCGTTCGGCGACCAGATTGCTGAAGGCGATCGAGCGTTCAATCACCGGCGCGGGCAACTCCAGCGCCGGCGCGGCGATCGCAGCCGCCGCAGCCGGGTTCCGATTGACGCTCTGCACCGCATTCTCCAGCGCGGCTTGCAGCGCGCTCGCGCCATCGGCGCCGATCTGACTTGCGAGCTTGTCGGTGATGGCGAGTCCGGCCTGCGGGATCGCGGTGTAGCCGGTGGCCGCCGCCCATGCCTTCTGGCAATCGATCGCCCGCTCCAGCGTCTGCCCCGCCGCCAGCATCGCGCGCAGGATCGCGGCGCTGCTCGCCGGCTCGGCCAGCAGCGCGGCGTCGACACGGCCGGCGACCAGCATCTGGATCGCCTCGGGCGGCGTGCCCGAATAGTCGATCGTGATGTCCGACGGCTGCAGCTTGGCCGTCACCAGCAGGCGCCGGAAAATGAAATCCGGCATGTCGTTGCGGAACGGAACGGCGACGCGCTTGCCTTTCAGGCTGGCGATATCGGTGACGGTGCCTGTGGGGGCCACGACGTAAAGCAGGCCCTTGGTCATGACATTGGCGAGCCGTACGCCGAGCCCGCGATTGTAGAGATTGGCCGCGACATAGGTCGGCACGATCACCGCGGTCATGTTGCCGGAACTGAGGCCTGCGCGCATCTCGTCCGGCGTGCGCCAGCTCTTGAAGGTCGCGCCTGGCGCGATGTCCTTGAGCGCGCCCGATGCAATGGCCTGCGTCAGAACGATCGACGGCGCGGCGGGCGGTCCCCACAGCGTCAGCGGCTCGGCGGCGCGCAGGATGGCGGGGCGCGCGAGAATCGCCGTGGAGAGCGCGGTGACGAAAGTGCGGCGATTCAACATGACATACTCCTGTCGGACGGAAGCGAACGGCATCGCCAGGACGCCGCTCGCATGGGCAGATGGATCAGAACCTTGCCTTGATGCCTCCGAAGTAGCCGCGCCCGTCGCCCGGCAGGAACACGGCCTGATCGGGCCGCTGGACGCTGTCGACGATCAGCGTCGAGGCGGCATAGGTCTCGTTGAAGACGTTGGTGACTTCGGCGAACAGCGTGAAGGTTTGGTCGAGCTTGTATTCGGTGCGCAGATCGACAACGACATACGGATCGGCATATAGCGTGTTCATGTTGTCGACCGGCGTCTTGGTCGGATTCCAGCGCACCGCGCCCTGCAGCCGCCACGCATCGGTGGCCTGATATTGCAGCAGGGCGTTGATCAGGTGCTGCGGCGCGCCGGCAAGGCGGTTGTCGCCGCGCACCGGATCGTTTCTGAAGCGGAAGTCCTGATAGGTATAAGCGAGCCGCGCGCTGATCTGCTCGGTGAGCCGTGCGCCCGCGCCGAGCTCGACCCCGAAATGCGTGGTCTTGTCGGCGTTGATGGCGCCGAGTTGCGCGCCGGTGGCGTCACGCAGGCTGAGCAATTCGTTGTTGACCCACGAATAATAGATCACGGCGTCCCACGAGAACCGGTCGAAGCGGCCACGATAGCCCGCTTCCACCGTGGTTGCCGTCTGCGCCGCCAGGTCGGGCGTCGAGAAAACCGCTGTCGCCAGCGGTGCCATCGGATTGCGGCCGGCGCTTGAATTGGGCGTGCCGTTGATGGTCGCGATCAGGTCGTCATGGGTCGGCGGCTCGAAGCTGCGGCTGACAGCGGCGTAGACGGTCTGGTTGCTGTCGGGCCGGTAGCTCAAAGCGAGGCTCGGATTCCAGCCCGAATAGGAGTGATTGTAGGATGTGTCGGTGGTCGGCCGGGTCCCGGACATAACGGTTGCGCCGTTGTACTGGATCCATGGCCGGGTCGCGAGACCGTAGACATCCTTGTTGTCGCGCGTCGCATAGGAGTACGAGATCGACGGCGAGACATAGAACGCCTGCCACACCGGCACGTTGAGGCCGGAATAAAGCGACAAGGTCGAAGCCGTGAGATCGTTGGCGCCGACCATGGCGCCGGTCTGGCCGCCCTGATTGAGATAATAGCCGCGATCGGCCGAGCCGACGGTGTATTGCGCGGTGCTCTCGAACAGCGGCAGCAATGCTGCGTCGTTCGGCTTGTAGGCATAACGGACGAGGCCGGTGAAGTCGCCGCCATTGGTGGTACGCACGCCCGAGGAGATCGGAAAACGGAACATGTCGTTGGTGTAGGTGTAGCCGAGCGCGACGTCGAACACATGGGCACCGATGGTCGCGGTGGTGCGCGATCCGATCAGGAATTGATCGGCCTCGCGGCGCGGCCTGTCGCGAACCACGTTGGGGCCGGGATTGATGCCGCCGGCGCCGGGGCCGGTGCCGACCTGCCGCGGATCGGCTTGCAACTGTGATTTGGAGAGCGGCCCCGCGACATCGAAGCCGAGTTCGGTGTAGCCGGCGAAGAAGCGGGTGGTAACGTTCTCGGAGAGCTCGACGCCGACATTGACGCTGGCGCTGGTGCGTTGCGAATTGTTGTAGGTTCGGAAACCGTCGCGGCGGCTGATGTCGGCTTGCAGCATGCCGTCGACATTGTCTTTCTTGAAGCCGGTCTGCGCGGCGACATTCGCCTGTCCGAAGCTGCCGCCGCTTACGGTCACCTGCGAGCCCGGCGAGAACGAGCCGGTGGGCGATGCAAAGTTGATGGCGCCGCCGAGAACGGTCGCGCCCAGCCGGTTGGCGAGGTAGCCGCGATAGATTTCCATCGAATCCGCCTGCTGCGGATTGGCGAAGCCGACGATGTAGGAGCCGTCGGCGCGGTTGATCGGCAGGCCGTTCTGCAGCACCAGAATGCCGCGCTCGACCGGGTTCTGCTGCAGGCCGGAGCCGCGGATCTGCACCCGCGGCTGATCGTTGCCGCCGAAGAAATCCTGCACCACGACGCCCGGAACGCTGCTCAGAGCCCTGGACAGCGTGAGGTTGGCGGTGTCGGGAAGCTGGTCCGAGGTCACCAGCGTCGCCCCGCCCGGCATCGCGTTGATCTGTTCGCGCAGTTTCTCCGTCGGATTTTGCGCGGTGCCTTCGACAATGATCGGCTCCAGCGACATCTGCGCGCCGGGCGCCGCCGATTGCGCGAAGCTGGGATGGCTCGCCGCCGTGCAGAGTACGAGTGCGACTGCGAGCGGGGAGACGATATCCGTCCTGGTGGGCGTCTTCGGAATGGACGCGCGCGTCCTTGTTGCGGTTTTGTGGTTCGATGTTGTCCCCATCATCATGCCCCGTTGTCCCTGAAGCCCCGCAAAGGAAGGGCTTGCTGTTTAGATCGATTCTAAAAGATGATTAATAAATGTATCTTTTAGCAGGCATCCACACCCCATCGATGTTTGTCAATGTGGGTGTGGATGCTGCTGTCGGCTGCGGCGCTACTGCGAACGCCAACGATCGATCTGGATGGCAATCGGGCTGTCTTGATCGCGTTCCGGTTTATGAGAAACCGCAAGCGATGTGTTTGCGCCAAATCAAGCGCGCGGCTTCGCGGAGCCGCGAATCGTTCTAAGGAGCGCGAATCATTCGATAGGGCAGATGTCAGGATGGCGTGTTGGCGATCGATGACAGGATGTCGGGCTTGCAGACCACGACGAGACGGCGGCCGCTGTCGACGATCCCCCGGCTTTCCCAGCCGCTGAGAGTCCGGCTGACGGTGTGCAGGGTGGTTCCTGCCATTTCCGCGAGGTCCTGCCGCGACAGCGGAAAGGCAATCTCGATGCCCCGCGTGGTGCGGCGTCCCGCCTGCCGCGTCAGCCGCAGCACCGTATGCGCGATCCGCCGCTCGACATTCTGGGTGGCCCGTTCGCGCAGCCGGGTCTGCATCTCCACATAGCGCGTACCCAGGATCGCGACCGCGTTCATCGCAACCTGCGGATAGGTCACCATCACCTGCCGAATGGCGGTCGCGTTCCAGCCAAGCAGCTTGCCGTCATCGACGGCCGTCACCGTTCCGGGATAATAGGCGCCGCCGGACAGCGTCGTACAGCCGACGGTTTCTTCAGGCCCGAGATAGCGGATGATGATCTGATGGCCTTCCGGCGTGGTCTGGGTGACGCGCAGCCGTCCCGACAGCACAATGTGCAGCGTCTCCGCCGGGTCACCCTGGCGGACCAGGGCCTCGTCGGCGCAAAGATGTCTGCGGAACGAGGACGCCTGGATTTCGGCCAGTGCGCCGCTCGGAACACCGCGAAAAAGCTCGGCTTTTTCCAGCAGCCCGCAGTCTGATGCTGCTCCATGCCACATCGGGCGTACCCAAACCGGCGAAATCTGTCGCAGATCAATCTAGTTGCAACGACCCCGTTTGTGATTGATTTGGCGCAAACGGGAGCCGGGGCGGCGTGGCTGTCGTTGTGCCGGAACAATGTCCGGGCCGTCATTGTGGCCATACTGTTTCAGTCATGTCACGGCGGAGCGGCGGCCAGCCGGTTCGTCCCGCGCGCACGTTGTCCGATGGGGCTCCATGCTGAACATCAACAAGGCCGATCACGTCCGCCATCACGTCCCGGCGACCTTCTCGGACCGGGTGGCGGATCTCTCGGTGCGCGCGATGTTGTCGGTGGCCGATCGACTGTTCGGCCGCCGCTACGGCGACCGGGTAATTGTGCTCGAAACTATCGCCGCGGTGCCGGCGATGGTGGCGGCCACCTTTCTGCACTTGCGCTGTCTGCGCCGGATGATCGACGATCGTGGCTGGGTGCGCACCTTTATGGACGAGGCCGACAATCAGCGTTTCCATCTGATGGCGTTCGTCGCCATCGTGCAGCCGAGCAGCTCGGAGCGGTTGCTGATCGCGATCGCGCAGAGCCTGTTCTATAACGCCAACTTCCTGCTCTATCTGATCTCGGCGCGCACCGCGCATCGTCTCGCCGGCTATCTCGCCGAACGCTCCATCGCGGGCTATTCCGAACTGCTGACGCGGATCGAGGCCGGCGAACAGACCGACTGGCCGGCGCCGCTCGCGGCGCGGGATTACTGGAATCTGCGCTCCGGCGCGACGCTCAGCGACATGATCAAGGCGATGCGGGAGGACGAGGCGATCCATCGCGATATCCATCACGCCTTCGCCGACGCGCGAACGGCCGGCAAGGTGTTACCGGAACCGCCCGGCGCTCCGGCATAAATCGACCGGCCGCTTGCGAAGGATGGCCATGCCGGCAAGGTGAAGCCGGCGAGGTGAAGCTGGCAAGTCGCCGGGCGCGGGGTATGCTGGGCCCGGCAAACCGGCATCATGGTCTTGAATCACACACCGATCTCGCGCCTGGGCAACTATCATGGCTCGGCGTTTCTCTCTTACGGCTTCCGGCCGTTCTTTCTGTTCGGAGCGCTCTATGCCGGCCTCGCCATTGCGATCTGGCTGCCGGTGTTCATGGGCGATCTGTCGCTGCGCAGCGCATTCGCGCCGCGCGACTGGCATGTGCACGAGATGCTGTACGGCTATCTCGCAGCGGTGATCGCCGGTTTCCTGTTCACGGCGATTCCGAACTGGACCGGGCATCTGCCCTATCGCGGCAAGCCGCTTCTCGTTCTGGTCATCGTCTGGGCGCTGGGGCGGGCGGCGGTGACGTTCTCGGACGCGATCGGCTGGAGTTCCGCCATGCTGATCGATGTTGCGTTTCTGGCGCTGATTGCCGCCAGTGCCGGGCGCGAGGTGGTGGCGGGGCGCAACTGGCGCAATCTCAAGGTCGTGGCGTTGGTGCTGTTGCTGCTGCTGTGCAATGTCGGCTTTCACATTGAGGCGCATGTCGAAGGCGCGGCGGATATTTCCATCCGCGCCGGCATTGCCGTGGTGATCGTGCTGGTGTCGCTGATCGGCGGGCGCATCATTCCGAGCTTCACCCGCAACTGGTTGGTGCGCGAGAATCCGGGCCGTCTGCCGATTCCGTTCGGTCGCTTCGACATCGTGGTGGTGATCGTCGGCGCGCTGGTGCTGGTGGGATGGAGCGTGCGTCCCGCCGGTGTCGCCACCGCCGCCGCATGCGTGATCGCCGCGATGCTGCATGCCGCGCGTCTCGGCCGCTGGGCCGGCGATCGGACCAGCCGCGATCCGCTGTTGCTGATCCTGCATATCGGTTACGTTTTCATTCCGCTCGGCTTTCTGCTCGCGGCGGCGGCGGCGCTCGAACTGGCGCCGGCGAGCGCCGGGCTGCACGCCTGGATGGCGGGCGGCGCCGGCATCATGACGCTGGCGGTGATGACACGCGCCAGCCTCAGCCACACCGGCCAGCGTCTGGTGGCGTCGGTTGCGACGCGGGGGATTTACGTCGCGATCGTGGCGGCGGCGCTACTGCGTGTCGGGGCCGCGCTGACGCCCGACGGGCAGAGTGCGCTGCTCTATCTCGCCGCGCTGGCCTGGTGCCTGGCGTTCTTCGGCTTCGTCACGACTTTCGGCTCTCTGCTGCTGTGGCAGACGAAGCGGCGCTAGCCGCGCATGCTCGTTGTCATTCCCGCAGCAAGCGCACGGTCAGGAACGGGATCATGCCCAGCACCACGCTCGCCAGCGCGAACAATAGCAGTGCGTCGTAGCTGCCGGTGAGATCGTGCAGGAAGCCGCCGCTCCAGGCGCCGAGCGCGGCGCCAAGGCCGCTGCCGATCGAGATGGTGCCGAAAATCGTCCCCACGCGCTTGCCGCGATAGATCTTGAGCGCGGTGGCCGTGATCAGCGGGCCGCGCGAGCCCATGGTGCTGCCGAACGAGGCGATGAAGCCCGCCAGCAGCCAGATATTCGGCGTGGCCTGCAGCAGCCACAGCATGCCGATGCCGATGATCGACAGCGCATAGCTCAGGATGATCGAGCGCAGCCTGCCGAACAGGCCGTCGAGCCAGGAGATCGACAGCATGCCGATCACCAGCACCACGCCGCTGAAGCCCCAGGCGGTGGCGGCTTGCAGCGGCGGGAAGCCGACATCGACCAGATAGGCCACGACCTGCGCCGACACCGCATACATGCCGAGCGCGGTGAAAAAGAAGGCCGAGAACAGCGCCCAGAATGCGTGATGACGCATCGCCGCGAGCAGCGTCCAGCCGCCCTCCATCGGATCGTGTCTTGCCGTGTTGATCGCGGGGGAGCCGCCGGCGAGGGTGCGCCACGGCAGCAACAGCAGGCCCGCGATCAGCAGCACCGCGCCATAGCCGAAAATCTCGTAGGATTTCTGCCAGCCGAAACGATCGATCAGGAGTTGCGAGGTCGGCACCAGAATCAGCACGCCGCCGCCCATCGCCGAATAGACGATCGCCATCGCGGTCGGCAGCTTCCGGCCGAACCAGCGGCCAAGCATGATCGAGTTCGGCACGATGCCGATGCACGACATGCCAAGCCCGACGCACAATCCAAGGCTGATCTGGAACTGCCAGAGCTTGCTGGCGAAAGCGGCGGTGAAAAACGCGCAGCCCAGCATCGACAGGCCGAAGCAATAGACGATGCGCGGTCCCGATTTGTCGAACAGCCGGCCGACAAAGGGCGAGGCGAAGCCGCCCGCGAGCGCCGCGATGGAGTAGATCGAGATGACCTGGCTGCGGTCCCAGCCGAAATGCTGCGAGATCGGCAGCAGGAAAACCGTGAAGCTTTCCCCCATGCCGCGGCCGATCACGGAGAGCACAAAGCACAGCGCCAGAACGAACAACGCCGTGGCCGAAGCCTTGGGGGTGGGCATGGGTGGGTGGTCTGCTCCGCGATCGATTGTCGGACTTAAAGGACAATTGCGGGCGCGAGCAGATGCAAATTCGGATTGGGCCTATGCAGGGATGCGCCTGGGGTGTGGCCGCGGCAACGGGACGATTGCGTTGGTCGGGCGTACGGCGGCGGTATCGCCGCAATCGCCAGGACATCATGATCCGAGGGGCAGGGAAAAGACGGGAAAGAGATAAGGACGGGAAGGGCGGATGCCGGAGCGTGTCCGGCATCCTTTATTATTGATGCCAGTTGCGGGACCGTTACTTCTGTGCCACCGGCAGGATGTGATTTCCTTCGAACCGGGTCCAGATGTAGTCCTTCTCCGTCAGCGCGTCGTGCTGCGTCTTGGAGAACGGCTTGTCGTAGGTCTTGATCAGACCGTCGACCTTGTCGATGGCGTAGAAGCCGTCGCGCACCGCCGGCCCGTCGGTCTTGCCGGCCTTGGCGATTGCGGCGGCGATCAGCCGCACGCTGTCATAGGCATTGGCGACACCGACCGCGGGGGTGATGTCTTCAGGCCCCTTGATGTCCGGATATTTGGCCTTGAGCTCGGCCATCACGCGCTGGCCCACCGGCGACAGGTTGCCGTAGAAGCTGTAGGTCTGCACGAAGATCACGTTCTTGGCGCTAGGCCCGGCAAGCTCGGTGAAGCGTCCGCCGGCAGGTCCCCAATGCGACACGATCGGCGGCATCCAGCCCATGCGGTCGAGCGACTTCACCACCTGCGAGGACGGTCCGACATTGCCGACCAGGAACAGCACATCGGCGCCGGCGTCCTTCAGACGGGTGAGCTGCGGCACCACGTCGACATCATTGCCCTCGAACTTCTCGATTCCGGCAGGCGTGATCCCGGCGGCCTTGAGCGCATCGCGCAGACCATGCTCGTTGGATTCGCCCCACGGATTGTTCACGAGGATCAGGCCGGGTTTCTTCGCACCGAAGTTCTTGACCGCATATTGCACGATCGCCTTGTCGACCTCGTCATCCATCGCCGAGACGCGGAAAACGTAATTGTCGGCGGCGCCATTTTTGGTGATGGGCGTGCCGGCGGCCCAGGGATCGACGAACGGCACCTTGGCATTGTTGATGAACGGCACGATCGCGAGCGCGACCGGCGTGTCGAGGCCGCCGATCACGGCCGCCACCTTCTCGCGCTGAACCAGTTCGCGCGTCGCGATCAGGCCCTTGGCCGGATTGCTTTCATCGTCGCGACGAACCAGTTCGAGCGGACGACCGAGCACGCCGCCCTGTTTGTTGATCTCCTCGATGGCGATTGTCGCGCCGCGGGTGAGCGCCTCGCCGGCGCGTGCGGATTGTCCCGACAGAGCGGTGACGAGACCGATCTTGATCGGCTCGGCGGCGTATGTCGCGGTGGACACCAGCAACAACGCTGCGCCTGCGGCGAGCCCGCGGAAGAACCCGCGGCGGTGCGGATGAAAGATCGATGGCATTCCCATATCGCTCATCATGTCGCTCATAGCGTTTCCTCATTGCTCAATTCGGTGCGCATCGATGACAATGCGTATGCGGTGCGCCCGACTGTTGCGGTCTGCTGAGCTCGCAATAGTCCGCGAGCTTGACCGAAGTAAAAATTTTCTTCAATAATGGACACAGGTCAAGCGGATATCGAGCGGAGTGGTCAATTGTCTGAGATCGATACGTTGTTCCGGAATGCGCGGCTCGCGGACGGGCGGGTCGTCGACATCGCCGTCAAGGGTGGGCAGATCGCCTCGCTGAAAGGTGGCGCTGCAGCAAAGGAAACCGTCGATCTCGGCCAGCGCCTGGTATTGCCGGGATTGGTCGAAGGCCACATCCACCTCGACAAGGGCTTCATCGGCGAGCCGTGGAAACCGCATCGTCCTTGCACCGCAGGCTTTAACGTCCGCGAGCGCGTCGAATTCGAGAAGCAGGCGCTCGCCAAGGCCCGCTCGGTGCCTGAGCGCGCCGCAGCAATGATCGATTTGTGCGTTGCGCAAGGCACCACGTCG
The DNA here is from genome assembly GCA_001897755.1 of Afipia sp. 64-13. GTDB lineage: Bacteria > Pseudomonadota > Alphaproteobacteria > Rhizobiales > Xanthobacteraceae > Afipia. Next base: position 5,129 of record MKUJ01000025.1, on the reverse strand, counting down.
ATGCGCAGCCATGTCGATATCGATCCGCAGGCCGGTCTCAGCAATCTGGAGCACGTCGCGGCGGCGCGCGACAAGCACAAGCACAAGGTTTCGATCCAGATCGTGGCGTTTCCGCAGAGCGGCATCGTGACCTCGTCCGGGATCCGCGAGTTGCTGGACGAAGCGGTGCGCAACGGCGCCGATCTGATCGGCGGTCTCGACCCGGCCGGTTTCGATGGTGATATCGCTGGCCATCTCGACGTGGTGTTCGATATCGCCGAGCGTCACGGCGTCGGCGTCGACATCCATCTGCATGACGGCGATCTGCTGGGCGTGTTCGAGATCGAAGACATCTGCAAGCGCACCAGGGCGCTCGGCCTCGGCGGCAAGGTCGCGGTCAGTCACGCTTATGCGCTCGGCGCGGTGCCGCGCGATGTGGTTCAGCGCGTCGCCAATACTCTGGCCGAGGCCGGGGTTGCGATCATGACCAACGCGCCCGGAGCCTACACCTTCCCGCCGGTGCAGATTCTGCACGATGCCGGAGTCAACGTGTTTTCGGGCAACGACAATATCCGTGATTCCTGGTGGCCGTTCGGTGATGGCGATCTGCTCGAACGCGCGATGATCATCGGTTATCGCTCCGGTTTCTACACCGACGCCGAACTGGCGCTGGCTTTCGAAATGGTGACGTCGCACGGCGCAAAGGCGCTGGGCCTCAGGAACTACGGTCTGGTCGAGGGTGGCGCTGCGGATTTCGTGGTGCTGGATGCGCAGCACGTGCAGGAGGCTGTGGTGGCTCGGCCGAAGCCGCGCGATGTCTACAAGGCAGGTCGTCTGGTGGCCCGAAACGGGGCAATCGTCGCCAGCGCCTGATTAGCCAAATAATTTAAACGATATTGGTCAGGCTGCGAGGCTGTTTGTCGCAGCCTGACTCTCTTCGTCTGGACACCGGCGGCGCTATTTGCTCATCATCGTCACGATGTGATAGCAAGTTGCCGTTATTGCTCGCAAAACGGATTTAGAGCCAGATCATCGGCTCGGGTGGGGTAGCCTTTGGACGGGCTGTCCGGCCGGAGTGGTCTGTGTTCAAGTCGCCAGATGCTCCCAGGTGTATTGGCCAGATGAACGAGACGCTAGTAACGAAAGCCGCTGCCAGCGTCAGCCGCGGCAAAAGGACGAACGTCAGGCGTAAGCGCGATCCCGCTCTCACCAAGGACTCCATCCTCCAGGCGGCGACCATCGAGTTCTGCCGCAACGGTCTCGGCGGCGCGCGCGTTGAGGCCATCGCGCAGCGCGCCAAGGCCAACATGCGCCTGCTTTATCATTATTTCGGCGACAAGGACGGTCTGTTCCTGTCGGTTCTGGAGCATGTGTATTCGGAAATCCGTGCGGCGGAGCAGCAGCTCAATCTCGATGACCTCGATCCGGTCGAGGCGATGACGCAGCTGGTCGATTTCACCTTTACGTTCTTTCAGAACCATCAGGATTACGTCGCGCTGATCAACAACGAGAATCTGCAGCGCGGCAAGCATTTGCGCAAATCGCGCAAGGTCTTCAGCCTGACGCTTCCGCTGGTCGCCAGCATCGAAAGCATCCTGCGCCGCGGGGTGGCAGCCGGCGTGATGCGTGCCAACGTCGATCCGGTTCATCTGTATGTATCGATTACGGCCTTGAGTTACTTCCATGTATCCAATCGTTACACGCTCTCCGCTCTGTTCGATGAGGATCTCGGAAACGCGAGGTGGCTCGATACGCGCCGCCGCCACGCTCAGGACGTGATCGTGACGTGGCTGACGGTGCCTGAAGCGGTTGGCGGCGAATTGCCCCATCGTTCCGCGCCGAAGCGTGCGGCAATGCGAAAGACGGTCGGCGCCGCCTGATCCATCGCTTGAATAACGTCACGATTTCGTTATTCGGTTCCGCTCTCGCCGCGCCCGCGATGGTTTGTCAGGTGAGGGAACGTAACTCTTCCCGGAATACCGCTTGACAGGTAAGTAAGAGTATTATTACTTATCCTCCAGCAATGCCCGGGTGGGTTTGTCTTGGTGGAATCGAGCATGAGTGTTGCGGGCGTCATACCGGCCTTTATGCCTTCCGCGCAGCGTCGCGCCGGGCTTGCCGTGCCTGCCGTCGCCGAAGTCGGCGTGCTGGCGCGCGAGGCGCTGCGCTACGCCAATGCCGGTTCTGTTGTCGCCGTGTTCGACCGCTCTTTCTATGCCGTGCTGCGCCATCGCTGGATTTGCGTCGGCACGCAAGATCTTGGTTCCGGCCCGCTGCATGTGCTGTGCGAGCATCGGCCGCTGTGCTGGCCGAAAGTCGGCGACGCCGTCGCGGTGACGGGTGCATTCCTTCACATCGCCGACCGGCCTTTCGCGAAATTTGACGACGCCGAGATCTGGCAGCCGGAAACGGTTCGGCCGTGGACGCTGCAAAGCCTGTGCGCCGGTCTCGGTGAAGTGGACCGGGTCTGGCGGGTCGATGCGGACGATCAGGGACTGGCTGCCGCCGGTCTGTCGGGAACGGCGCTGCCGCCGTCGCTGATCATGAAGGCGGCCGCGCACGGTCTCGATGCGCTCGACCGTATCATTGGCGATCTTCTCGCCGAGCGTGCGCCGTCCGCGACGGATGCCGCGACGATTGGCGAGCTGGTCGGTCTCGGGCCGGGCCTCACGCCGTCAGGCGACGATCTGCTCAGCGGCGCACTGATCGCGCTGGCTTCGCTCGACCTGCTGGACGTGCGTGACGTGCTCTGGCGGGCCTGCGGCGATCACCTTGCGCGCACCAACGATATCAGCCGGGCGCATCTGCGCTCCGCCTCGCTTGGCTATGGCGCTGCAGCGCTGCATGCGGCGATTGGCGCGGTCATGACCGGCGATCGCGGTCGAATCGAAACGACGATCGCCGCGTTGTCGTCGATCGGTCACAGCTCCGGGCGCGATGCGTTCGCCGGAGCGTTGATGGTATTGCGGGCGGTGAAACGGCATCTTGCCGCCGGCAAACGGGGTGCGTCACTGATCGGCCTGCTCTGACTTTTGACTCTGACTTTTTACTAGGTAACCTCCCAAACTTGGCTGCTCCGGGCTTTCGCCCGGAGCAGTTCTTCTTTCTGGAGGGGTGTCGCCGCCGCACCGTTATGCGCTTTGTGCGCAGCGCGTTTGCGCTGCGAGAAGGCGGTCAACGCGATGCGACCTTCGCCGGATGTCGCGCAAAAGCGCTTGACGATACCTAAGTAAAAATATTATTACATTACTTTAGCGGGAGACGCGCCATGCTGCAGACGACGCGAAGCTATCGGGGGATGGTCACAGCACCACACCACCTGGCGGCGCAGGCTGGTCTGTCCGTGCTCTCCGAAGGCGGCAACGCGATCGAGGCGATGATCGCCGCCGCTGCGACCATCGCGGTGGTCTATCCCCATATGAACGGACTCGGTGGCGACGGCTTCTGGCTGATCGGCCGGGCGGGCGCGCCGCCGATCGGCATCCAGGCCTGCGGCCGCTCGGCGCTTGGCGCCGACCGCAACTGGTATCGCGAACGGGGCTGCGCCGCGATTCCCGCGCGCGGTCCGTTGTCGACCCTGACCGTGGCCGGCACCGTCGATGGCTGGCAACGGGCGCAGAACGTCAGCCGTCAGCAATATGGCGGCCGGCTGCCGATGTCGCGGCTGTTGCAGGATGCAATCCGCTATGCCTGGGAAGGCGTGCCGGTGCCGCGGACCATCCATCACAGCGCCAACCTCAAGCGCGCCGAGCTTGAGAACGTGCCGGGTTTTGCCGACGTCTATTTGCCGGAAGGCAAGCCGCTTGCGGCCGGCGCGAAATTCCGCCAGCCGCGCGTCGCCGATGCGCTGGCGCGCCTGTCGCAGGCCGGCCTGTCCGATTTCTATCGTGGCGATCTCGCCCGCTCGATGGCTTCCGATCTGGAAAAGCTCGGCAGTCCGCTGCGTCTTGCCGATTTCGAGCGTTACCGCGCCACGACGGTGACACCGCTGTCGCTGGAGGTCGCCGGTCACACGCTGTTCAATCTGCCGCCGCCGACGCAGGGGCTCGCTTCGCTGCTGATTCTCGCGCTCTATGCGCGTCGCCTCGCCGACAAGGCCGATGGCGTCGATCATCTGCATCGCCTGGTCGAGTGCACCAAGGCGGCATTCCGGATCCGTAATCGTTATGTCACCGATCCGGATTACATGGAGCGGGCGGCCACCGATTTCCTGACCGACGAACAGATTGCGGCGCTCGACAAGACGATCTCGCATGAACGCGCCGATCCGTGGCCGGAGCCGCCGAAGCAGGGTGACACGGTGTGGCTTGCCGCCGCCGATCGCAACGGTCTCAGCGTCAGCTTCATCCAGAGCATCTTCTGGGAGTATGGCTCCGGCGTCGTGCTGCCCGGCACCGGCATCACCTGGCAGAATCGCGGCACCAGCTACAGCCTGAACGACAACGATCCCAACCGGCTCGATCCGGGCCGTCTGCCGTTCCATACGATTCAGCCGGCGATGGCGCAGCTTCGCGACGGGCGGCTGATGTCCTACGGCACCATGGGCGGCGAGGGACAGCCGCAGACCCAGGCCGCGATCTTCTCGCGCTATGCCTTGCACGGCAGCGAACTGCAGAATGCGGTGACCGCGCCGCGCTGGCTGCTCGGTCGCACCTGGGGCGAGGAGAGCACCAATCTGAAGATCGAATCCCGTTTCGACGTCTCGGTGATCGAGGGCCTGCGCCGTCTCGGTCATGACGTCCAGTCCGTCGGTGCCTTCGAGGAATTCATGGGACATGCCGGCGCCATCGTCCGGCATCCCGATGGATTGCTCGAAGGAGCGAGTGACCCCCGCAGCGACGGCACGGTCGCCGCGCGTTAGCGGCAACCGTCCGTCATTGAGTGAAGCAGAAGTCCAACCATCCAGCCGTTGCTATTCGAGGAAACGCCATGAGAAAAACAAACGAAGCCCCCCGCCGTCTCGTCATCGCCATTGGCGGCAATGCCGTGCACCCTGAAGACATCGCCGGCACGTCCGAGGAACAGCGCAAGGTTGCGCGCCAGACTGCGGATTCGCTGATCGAACTCGCGCAGCTCGACAACGAACTGATCATCACCCACGGCAACGGTCCTGTCGTGGGCAAGATCATGATGCGTCAGATGCTGACGAT
>MKUJ01000024.1 GCA_001897755.1 Afipia sp. 64-13 | reverse complement strand
ACAGAAACGACAACGGCGGCATCTCCAGGCCACTTCATTCTGCGAGTTGCACGATAAATAGTTCCGCCATGCTCGACGATGAACTGCAAACCTGTCTCTCGCGAAACGCCTTGTCGAACGGACTTTGTAGCTAGAAGCCCAAAGCAACCACTCTGCCTCAGTAAGACAAAAGCGAGTCTGAAAAAGAATGACACCAAATCGCTTTTGCCGTGCGCGGGATCGAAACTCTCCAGGAGCCATTGCAGTAGTTTTGAGCCTCCTTGACCGGAGAAGATGCTACCTCCGAGAAACGGCGGATTACCGATGATCGCATCGAATCCGGGATTATCCCGCCCAAACACCTCTGGAAACTCGACAGCCCAGTGAAACGGCGGCAGCAGATTCTCGGCGGTCCGCAGGCTCCCGGCAGCGGCCGTGAGTTCATCCCATTTCGCGGAGCCGATGCTCGACACCCAGCTTTCTACGGTGGCACGCCGTATCTCTCGCGCTTTCGGCTTGTCCTCCGCAAAGAACGCGGAGATCACCGCATCCCCCAGCACGCGGACATGCTCGACACGGCTCTCCACGAACCTGTGCTTCTGCTCCAATACGGCACGCATTGTATCGTCCGGCGCGGACCGGATTTCGGCGCGCGCCTTCGTCGCCTCGGCCACGCGGTCGGCGACGAACTGGCGGAACAGTGGCAGGCCGGGCTTCGACGTGTCCCAGTGCATCGCCGCGATCTGCGCCGCGTCGAGGCCCACGAGGCTGTCGCCGCATTTCAGCGCATGGTCAAGGAAGGTGAACTCGTGATCCTTCGCCAGCGTCGCAAGCCATAGTGAGAGCTTCGCCAGATCGACCGCCCGCGGGTTCTTGTCCACGCCGTAGAGGCAACGCTGCGCGACGAGGCGGCGGGCATGCAGCTCCTCGTCCTCGTCCGCCGGAATCACCGGCCGGGTCTCGGGCCAGCGCGCCCACGCTGCCACCAGGCGAGTCGCGATGGCGCGGCAGGCCTCGACCAGGAAGGCGCCCGAACCCATCGCCGGATCACAAACCTTCAGATCGAGAATCTGATCCGCCGTGGCGTCCGGCCCCAGCCGCTCGAAGGCCAGCTCCAGCGCATGGGCGACGATCGGCTGGGTGAGGCTCCGAGGCGTATAGTGGCTGCCGGTGCGGCGGCGCTCGCCGGTCGGCTGAAGGATCGGCGTTCCTGCCGGCGCCATGACGTGGCGCGGCGATCCACGCTCATCTACCATGCTCTCGAAGGCGGCGGCCAGTTCCTCGACGCTCTTCGCCGCCTCGACAGGCTTCGCCTGCGCGGCCGTGAGCGTGCGGCCGACATTCTCCTTCAGGTCCTTGATCCTGTCCTTGCCCTTGCGGGCAAGTAGCTCGTCGAGCGCCACGAACACCGGGGTCCGGTTGTTCTTGCCGGCTTTGATCGCGAGCACGCTGCTCTTCGCCGCCTCGACGGTGAATCCCATCACCGTCTCGTAAACGGAGCCGATCTGCTCGACGTCCAGTGTGCGGTAGGACAGGCGCTCGCGTTCATGCCCGCGCAGCTTCAGGGTCATCAGCCCTTCGAGGATGCGCAGAATGCAGCCGTCCGACACACTCAGGATGCGAGGCGCGTCGTCCTTGGCGGCGCGGCCTTCCAGAAAGGGGAACTCATCCGGATCGAAAAGCTTGCCGCCGCGCGCCTGCACGAAATGCGACGGATGTCCCTTGTGGATCAGCCGGAAGAGCGCGAGCAATTGGCCCCAGCCGCCGCGCCGCTCATCCATCGTGTCGGGGTTGAGCGCCGCATCTTCGGCGAGCCGCGCGTAGAGTCCGCGGACCGAATAGCTGGTCTCATACATCGCCCGTGCGCGGGCGTCGGCACGAGACGGCAGCAGATCCCGGTCCTCGGCATAGAGGATGAAGACCAGCCGCATGAGGACGGTGAGCAGCCCCTCATAGAGGTGGCCGGGGTTCGACCGTGCCAGTTCCCGGACCAGATCAGCGTCGGCCGCGTCGAGGCCCCGCAGCAGTTCGTGCAGCGCGCCGAGGACCTGGCCGGCGAGTTCGGTCGAGACCGACGCCTGGGCATCACGACTCCTCTTCAGAAGAGCCGGAAGGCGGTGCGTGTCAGCGGCAGTGAACAGACTCGAACTATCAAGGAGAAGCTTCAGACCGCCCAGCATCGGCCGCCCGGCCACCATGCCGAGCGGTCTCAACGGGAAGGCCAGATAGCCGGACGTCTCGCCGCGCGGGGCATAGACGAGGCGTAGCTCCCGATCGGTGATCAGCAGCCCGGCAAAAACGCCGGTATCTCTCAGCAGACGCTCGAAACGCTGATGCGGCGAGGCTTCCCAACCGCCGAGCTGGGCGCGGCCATCCGGCTCGATGTCCGCCGCCTCGATGCGGACGAGAAGCTGCCAAGGTTGGCCATTCTGCCCGAGTTCGGCGACCGCCCATGTGGGCGCCAGCGTCGTCGCTTGCTCGGGCAAGCTCACGACCAGCGTGTCCGGCAGTTCAGGACCGCCCGGCGCTCCTGCGACATGGGCGGCGTTCCAGCCGAGCACCTGTTCCACGAAGGCCCATGGGTCTGGCAGCGCCGGCCCGGCCTCGTCCGGATTTAGGTATTCGGCGGCGTCCGCCGTATCGACGGGGCTCTGATGCAGCGGTGTCAGGCCCAGTTCCTTGAGAACGCTCGGCGCAACAACCAGCCCGACCGGCTGGACGTGATCGAGCCATTCGATGTCCAGATCGCGGTAGAGAACGTCAGCCATCGCGCTCACCCCGACACCGGCCAGAGATAGACGATGCCGACCGGCTCCAACCGATGGGCCTTCACCTCATAGGAGTCGCGCAGACGTTTCGGCTCGTCGCGAAGATCCTGTTCGAGGCGTGCGAGGCGCGTTTGCCAGTGCCGCCGGTCGGCTTCGCGCTCGCGCCGTTCTTCGGGCACGAGGTCGAGGGTGAGCTGATCGGGATTGAAGTCCTTCGAGGCTTTTCCAATCCTATCCCGCTGCTGCTCCAGCAAGCTCGCTAACGACCGCGCCTCCTCATCTCCACGCTTGGCGAGTTGCGTCTTGACGGCGGCAAGGCGTTCCTTGGCGATGGCTTCGAGGGCGGGGGTCAAGTCGGCGATGTCCTGGGAGACGAGCGTCTGAATACGTGCGATCGCGGCCGCGGGCGCTTCGCGAGCGGTGCGCAGCGCCTCTTCGAGCTGATTCAGCGTTCTTTCCTCTCCGCTCTCTCCCAAAGCGCGGAGCGGCTTTCGGCCCCGTTCGGATTCCGTCCAGATGGCTGTGATCGGGATGATCTCCTCGTGCAGCCGGGCCGCGCCGGCGCCATAGACGGCCTGGCGCCCCATCAGCGCGACACGCGGCTGAGCGCCGAGACCGGTGATGACCGAGAACCGCGACAGGTTCGACTGGAACCCCTGACTGAGGAAGCGGGAAATGAGCCGCCTGACCAAGCGATGCTCGAGATGCACCTGCACGACGTCGGTGGCGTCGCGACCATCGTCGAGAACCGGAGGCTCGAAAGCGATAGACCGGATCGGAGCGTTGCGACGCCAATCGCCGAGGCGCTCGCCGCGCTTGCGCGGCCGCACCCGCAGATCGTCGAAGGCGTCGTCCCACCCGGCGTCCCTGGAGAAAGCGGGATCGGATGGATCCAGCCGATAGGTGACGGTCCTGCCGACGCTCTCGCCGCGCGCACTATTGAGGGCGAAGCCTGCCCGCGACAACGCCGCGGCAGCGACCCGCTTAAGATCGTCGGGATCGACGCCAACCCTTTCCCGGGAGCGTTCGAGGATCCGCCTCAGATCGTCCTGTTCCTTCAAAAGACGCTCGTGACGGACCTTCTCCTCATCGTCCATTTCGGACTGGGCCTTGCCGAGCCGCTCCGTGTCATTCTCATCGGAGATTGCGCGAGCGAGCGCCTTCCCCTGTCCACGCGCGATACCATCTTCGGCCAGCCGTTTAGCAATGCGATCTTCGATGACCTGGCCGACGGACCCGAGTTCCTCGCGAATGGTCTCGGTCTTCCAGACCAGCGCATCAAGAACAATGTCCGCCTCGCGCTGCTCGTATCGGAAATAGCGGCAGAAGACCTGCTTCGCAGGCTGGAGCTTGCGATCGATGCGGCCGTTCCGCTGCTCCAGGCGTGATGGATTCCACGGCAGATCGAAATGCAGGAGATCCGAGCAGTAGGATTGAAGGTTGATGCCCTCCCGTGCTGCGTCGGTGCAGATCAGAATCCGCAGGGGCTCACTATCGGGATCGGCGTTGAAGGCGTGCTTGATCTGCTCGCGGCGATCCGACCCCGTGGCGCCGCTGAAGACGCCGATCCGATCGTCAATGCCATCGGTATCGGCCAGCCCTTCCCGCAACCGCCTTTCCAGCCAGCTCCTCGTATCCTCCCACTCAGTGAAGATGATCAGCCGGCGCCGATTCCACTGTTGGCCGTCCAGCATAGACTTGCGGATCCACTCAACCAGCCAGTTCACACGTGCGTCAGGCCGCGTGGCGTGCTTTTCGGCCAGCGCGAACATCTCGTCGACAACCGCCAGTTCGGCGCGCAGGTCCTCCAGCGTGGCGTCGACGACGCCGGCCGCGGAAGCGATGGCCGCTTCCGCCTCTTCGTCGGCGGCAATCGCCTTTTCGGCGTCTTCATCTTCGAGGCCCAGCTCGGCATTGTCCTCCGGTGTCGGTACGGCCACGAACGCGCTTGCAGCCGCCGTCGCGCGCGCGAGCTCTTCGCCGTCCAACACTTTTTGCAGAGTCACGCGGTGGGTCTTCAGCGTTCGAGCGAAGGCGGCGATCGACGACAGAAGCCTCTGTTGAAGGCCGACAAAGGCCAGCTTGGCGAGTGCCGCCTTCTGACTGCTCAGCTTCGCAACGCGCTTCATGCGCAGTTCGCCATAGGCGGCGAGCAGTCGTGCGAGCGCCAGTTCAGGAGCATCTTCCGGCAGACCGTCGATCGAGATCGGCTCGACGACCCGTTCCGGGAACGCCTCGCCGAGACGGCGGAGATCGGCCTTCAGCCGACGCACCATGACCGGCTCGAGATCGCGCGGCCGGACCTCGACGCCGCGCGTGAAGCGCTGCGGGTCGAGCATCTCAAGGAGAGCGGAGAAGCTGTTGGAGTGCCCGTTATGGGGTGTGGCGGTCAGGAACAGCCTATGCTCGAAGCGCTCCGCGAGTTCCCTGACCGCTTTCGTGAGCTGACTGGAGACGGCGTATCGCGTGCCTGCCGATGGGGCGGCGTGGTGGGCTTCGTCCAGGATGAACAGAGACCTCGCGCGAAACTCCCCAAGGACATCGCGTAGGCCCGCAGAATAAGTCTCGTCGGTCAGCAGGCGATGCGACACGATAAAGCGTGACCCTGTGGTCCACGGATTGACGGAGAAGCCTCTCAGTCGCCTCAGTTCGCTGATGCGGTCCCGGTCTATGATCTCGAACGACAGGCCGAACTTGGCCTCCAATTCGTCCTTCCACTGGACCGTCATCGCTGGTGGCGCCGCGATCACGATGAAGTCCACCCGGCGTCGGAGCAGAAGTTCCCGCGCGACAAGGCCCGCTTCGATCGTCTTGCCGAGACCGACATCGTCGGCGATCAGCAAATTGACGCGCGGCAGACGCAGCGCCTTGCGCAGAGGGAGAAGCTGATAGGCGTCGAGCCTGATGCCCGCGCGGAACGGCGCTTGCAGCAGATCCCGATCGGCGGCTGTCGCGGACCGCCATCGGACCGCCCGAATATGGGCCGCCAAGACATCCGTGCTGTCGGGGCGGCCGACACCTACATTCGACCATCGATCCTCGTCGAGGATCTTCCTGGCAATCTCGGCATCCCATAGGACATCGAGCTGCTCGCCTTGGGCGTCGTCGGAAATACAGGACAGGCTTAGTGTGGGAAGGTCACCTTCCTCGCCGATCAGCGCTTCCACTAGCCACGGCTTGCCTCGCACTTCGACGAAAGTGCCAAGCTGAATGTTTGAGTGTGCCAAGCCGTCGTTCACTACATTCCCCGCTCGTTCGATCTCGCTTCTTTCATTCGGCTCATCACGCTTAATTCCACAAACTCATAGTGGCACCGCCGGTCGGTCACCAAACAGCACGACATCCGTGCTGTCACAGAGGACCACAACGATGACGAAGCGTCCCTGCAGGCCTCCAAGGTCGCCAGCTTTGACCGTTGGCGCTTACCTTCACCTCGATGCCTGCGATCATGCCGTCATCGCGATCGAGTACGATGTCCATCTCGCGCATGTCCCGATCCCGGAAATGATGCGGCGTCAACCGCAAGCCCGAGGCCATCATCAGCTTCAGCACCTCCGAGAATGCGAGCTCTCCAGCAGCGCGCCGAGAAACTGACTCCTGACCATCGGTGCGCGATCCACAGTCCTAGCAAGGTGTCTCGACGCCGTACTTGTTGGGATTCGCGATTATGAAGTGAAGCGAGCACAGATAGCGGGCAAGGGAGTAGAAGGCTGAGAGCAGTCAAAAATCTTTGGAAATTTCCGCAGACTAAATCGCAGACTAATTCGATTTTTAGTCTGCGGAGCGCTTGGGATCGAGCCAAAAAGGTGATGATATTTCAGAAGCTTAGATCGCGCCCGAAAGGATTCGAACCTCTGACCCCCAGATTCGTAGTCTGGTGCTCTATCCAGCTGAGCTACGGGCGCGCATTCGCGGGTTTGGGGCTTGAGAAGCCCGCCGCGAAGAGCGCCATAGCTACCGGCTCCGGGGAGGCTTGGCAAGAGTCGAGAGCCGCGAAAGGTGGGATTTTGGAAGGGCTTCCCAAGGTTCGGGCAGCAAGGATCAGGCCCGCGCCCGCTCGATGCGCAGATGGCTCAATTCCACCGGCCGGTCGGGAATAGCGATACGGAAAGTGGCTCCGATGGTCCCCTCCACCAGATTAAGCTCGCCGCCATGGGCGCGAACCAGTTCGGCGGCGATGGCAAGGCCGAGCCCGGTGCCGCCGGCGCGCGCCGAGCCCTGAAACGCCTCGAACAGATGCTCCCGCGCCTTCAGCGGCACGCCGGGGCCGGTATCGGACACTTCGATAATGGTGACCGATCCCTCGCGGCGGCCGGCAATCCGGATCTGCTTCGGTGAGATGTCGCTGCCGGCGTGGCTTTCCATCGCCTGCGCCGCGTTGCGGACGAGATTGAGCAGCACGCGGAACAACTGGTCGGGATCGGCGTCGGCGACAAGACCGCGCTCGATCGCGTTGATCCAGACGATCGAATCGTCCGTGGCGAGGCCGACGGATTCGCGCACCTCGTTGGCGATCGGCTCGATTGCGATCATGCGGCGGTCGGGCGGCGCTTCCTGCGCTTTGCCGTAAGACAGCGTGGACTGGCAGAACGCAATGGCCCGCTCCAGCGAGCGCATCAGCTTCGGCGCGAAACGTTGCACCCGCGGGTCCGGCACGCTGGCAAGCTGGTCTGACAGCAATTGCGAGGACGCCAGCAGGTTGCGCAGATCGTGGTTGATCTTCGACACCGCAAGACCGAGCGCGGCAAGACGGCTCTTCTGATGCAGCATCGAGACGAGGTCGCGCTGCATGTCGGCCAGTTCGCGCTCGGCGACGCCGATCTCGTCCTGACGGCGCGAGGGAATCACGATGCGCGCCGGACTTTCCGGATTCTCGTGGAAAGCGACCAGATTCGCCGTCATCCGCCGCATCGGCCGCACGAACAGGAAATGCAGCGCGAGATAGATCAACGCCGAGGTGACGATGGCGAAACCGAGCGAGAGCAGCAGCACGTTGCGCGAGAAGCGGTACATCGCCTGGCGCAGCGGCGCTTCGTTCACCACCACCTCGATGAACTGGCCGCCTTGCGGTGAGGGGCCGACCACGCGCATCACCTCGTCGTGGCGGTCAAGCATCACCTGAAAGGCATCCGCGATCGCCGACCACGCTGTCATGGTGCGCAGATCGACATTGCGATCTACCGCCGGCGGCATGTCGGCGATTGCCAGCAGGCGGCGCTGCTGGCCGGTCTTGATCGCCACCGCCCGCGCGCCGATGCTTTCCAGAATCTGCCGCGACAGCGAATCCGGCACCATGCCGCTCGGCGCGGCGTCGAGCACCAGCGCCGCCGTGGTCGCCGCAGCCAGCCGGTCGTTCAGGCGGTTGACGTAAAAGTTGGCGATCGACGGCACATAGATCAGCACTTCGAGGATCAGCACCAGCGGAATGGTCAGCAGCAGAAGCTTGCCGGACAGGCCGAGCCGCCCGCGCAGCGGAAGCCTCAGGCTCGCAGTCCCCGGCCCTGTCTGCGTCGCACTGTTCGGCACGCTGCCCGATCCCTGTTCCGTCCGCAAAATCCCGCCTCGCGCCACAATCCCGGCGATCTGGCCCCCGCACGCCGCGAGGCGACCTGGCGGCCCACGATGCGCCTGCTCGCAGCCGCCGTCAAACCCCTGAAAATCCACGATATCCCAGCTAAGTTAGCCAAAGCATCGGGTTTCCCGATCGGGCGCGTCATTATATCCCGAAGATTGACGAAAACAGGCCGCTCCCGTATAAGGCCCGCCAACTGTCCGCGATGGCCCGGTTCGACCGGGCCGGTTCATTTTGGGCCCATCCAAGCCCGTTTCTGGACCGGATCGGCGGACTTGCACCATTAACAGGCTCGGCAGTTTTCTGCCGGCACAGATCACCAGGCATCCGGCCGATAGCGGGATGCCCGGCAGCGGAGAACGACCGTGAAGCGGACCTATCAACCCAGCAAACTGGTGCGCAAGCGCCGTCACGGCTTTCGCGCCCGTCTGGCGACCACCGGCGGCCGCAAGGTTCTCGCCGCCCGCCGCGCCCGCGGCCGCAAGCGTCTGAGCGCCTGACCGGCCCACTCCATGCGCCGGTTGAACTCATGGACCGGTTGAAAAAACGCACGGATTTCATTGCCGCTGCCAATGGGCCGCGCATGACCGGCCCTGCTTTCGTCCTGCAATCGCGACGTCGCGACGACACCGGTCCGATCCGAATCGGATTCACGGTGACGCGCAAGGTCGGCACCGCCACCGAGCGCAACCGCATCCGCCGCCGGTTTCGCGAATTGGTGAAGCGCACCGACGTCATATCCATGCGACCCCACCATGATTATGTGCTAGTGGGCCGCCGGGCTGCGCTTCAGCGCAGCTTTGCGCTGCTGCTCGACGACCTGCGCCATGCGCTGGCGCGGCTCGAGCGGCAGACCGCAAGCGACAAGACCCGCCGACACACGCCACGTTCCCCGATTCCTCAAGCGGACTGACGAGACCCGACCGATGACCGATAATCGCAACACCATCATTGCCGTCATTCTGTCCGGCATCGTCCTGCTTGCATGGCAATATTTCTACAACATGCCCGAGATGGAGCGGCAGCGCGCCGCCCAACTCGCCCAGAAGGCGCAGACCGAGACCACCGCTCCGGCGCAGCCCGGCGCCGCCGGCACGCCGACCCCTGCGCCCACGCCGGGCCAGGCACCGCAGGCGAGCGGCGCGAACCAGACCGTGACGGTGCAGGATCGTCCGACCGCCATCGCCGCGACTCCGCGCGTCAAGATCGATGCGCCAAGCATCATCGGCAGCATCTCGCTGAAAGGCGCGCGCATCGACGACGTCGCGCTGGTGAAATATCGCGAGACCGTCGATCCGAAATCGCCGCCCGTCGAACTGTTCTCGCCGACCGGTTCCAAGGAGCCGTATTACGCCGAGTTCGGCTTCGTTCCGGCCGCCGGCTCCACCGTCAAGCTGCCCGACCAGAACACGCTGTGGAAACAGGACGGCGCGAACGCGCTGACGCCGACCACGCCCGTGGTTCTCACCTACGACAACGGCGAGGGCCTCACCTTCAAGCGCACCATCTCGATCGACGACAAGTACCTGTTCACGATCAAGGATGACGTGTCCAACGTCGGCACCGCGGCGGCGACGCTGTATCCATTCGGCCTGATCTCGCGCCACGGCGCGCCGCATGTCTCGGGCTATTACATTCTGCACGAAGGCCTGGTCGGCGTGCTCGGCGACAAGGGCCTGCAGGAATACAACTACAAGAAGATCGACGAAGCCAAGTCGGTGGACTTCAAGGTCACCGACGCCTGGCTCGGCATTACCGACAAATACTGGGCCGCGACGCTGTTGCCCGATCCCACCGCCTCGCTGACCGCGCGTTATTCCTCGAACCCGCTCGGCAACACCCGCACCTATCAGGCCGACTATCTGCTCGATCCGGTCACGGTCGCGATCGGCGGCAACGCCACCACCACTACCCATCTGTTCGCCGGCGCCAAGGAGACTCGGCTGCTCGACGCTTACGACAAGCAGCTCAAGCTCAACCGCTTCGAGCTTCTGATCGACTGGGGCTGGTTCTACTTCATCACCAAGCCGATGTTCTGGACGATCGACTTCCTCTATCACCTCGTCGGCAATTTCGGCATCGCGATCCTGCTCGTCACCGTGATCGTGAAGGCCATCTTCTTCCCGCTCGCCAACAAGTCCTACGCCTCGATGGCGAAGATGAAGGCGATCCAGCCGCAGCTCACCGCGCTCAAGGAGAAATTCCCTGACGACAAGGTGAAGCAGCAGCAGGAGATGATGGAGATCTACAAGAAGGAGAAGATCAATCCGGTCGCCGGATGTCTTCCGATCGTCATTCAGATCCCGGTGTTCTTCGCGCTCTACAAGGTGCTGTTCGTCACCATCGAAATGCGCCACGCGCCGTTCTACGGCTGGATCCACGACCTGTCGGCGCCGGATCCGACCAACCTGTTCAACCTGTTCGGCCTCTTGCCGTTCGATCCGAGCCAGGTCCCGCTGCTCGGTCACTACCTCGTGCTCGGCGGCTGGCCGCTGATCATGGGCGTGACGATGTGGTTCCAGATGAAGCTGAACCCGACGCCGCCGGATCCGACGCAGAAGATGATCTTCGACTGGATGCCGGTGATCTTCACCTTCATGCTGGCGAGCTTCCCGGCCGGTCTCGTGATCTACTGGGCCTGGAACAACCTGCTCTCGGTGCTGCAGCAGAGCGCGATCATGCGCAAGAACGGCGTCAAGATCGAACTGTTCGACAATTTGAAATCGACATTCGCCGGCGGCAAGAAAACAAGTTAGCGCGCCGGACCATCGTTTTTCTCCTCATGCCCGGACCCGTTCCGGGCATGATGCTTTGGGGAGCCTCATGACCACGTCTTCCGATGCGGAGCTGATTGAAGCCGGGCGCAAGCTGTTCGCCGGCGACTGGCGTTTCATCTGGGCCTCGCCCTCGATCGCGACGCTGCCGCCGATGAAGGGCGTCGAGATCGCCTTCGCCGGCCGCTCCAACGTCGGCAAGTCCAGCCTGATCAACGCGCTGACCGGCCGCAACGGCCTCGCGCGCACCTCGCACACGCCGGGCCGCACCCAGGAATTGATCTTCTTCGAGGGTCCGCAATCCGCCGGGGACGGCGACGCCGGCCTGCGGCTCGTCGACATGCCGGGCTACGGCTACGCCGCGGCCTCGAAGGTCAAGATCGCGTCGTGGACCTCGCTGATCCACCAGTTCCTGCAGGGCCGCGCCAGTCTCGCCCGCGTCTACGTGCTGATCGATTCCCGCCACGGCTTCAAGGATGTCGACAACGACGTGCTGACCACGCTGGACAAATCCGCCGTAAGCTATCAAGTGGTGCTGACCAAGGCCGACCAGGTGAAGCCGGCCGAACTGGAGCGCACCATGGCGACCATGCTGGAGACGCTACGCAAGCATCCCGCCGCTTTTCCCGAATTGCTGGTGACATCCTCGCGCACCGGCGCGGGCATGGCCGAACTGCGCGGCGCCATGGTCAAGCTGCTGCGGGAACGCGCCTGATGACCTCGTCTTTGCCGCTTCGCATCGCCATCATCCTCGCCGGCGCGATGGGCGCCTGCGGGGTCGCGCTCGCCGCCGCCTCGGCGCATCTGCCCGACGCCACGCGGCTCGGCTCCGCCTCCTCGATGCTGCTGTTTCATGCCGCCGCCATTCTCGGCGCGGCGGCGCTGACCCAACATACTCTGGTGCGGCATTCGCTCGGCGTGCTTGCGGCCTTCGGTTTCGTGCTCGGCGGAGCGCTGTTCGCCGGCGACCTGACGATGCGGCAATATCTCGGACACGGCCTGTTTCCGATGGCTCCGCCGACCGGCGGCACCATTCTGCTGCTGAGCTGGCTGGTGCTGGCGGCCGGCGCGGCGTGGCCGCGCCGCAATTGAACGTCTGGCGCTTTGCGCCCGTCACATCAATCGGCTAAACCCGTCTCGCTTTCCCCTTCGAAATAACCCGATGATCGCCATGCCCGACAGCATCAGCCCCCTCGACCAGGCCCGCATCCTCTCCGAAGCCCTGCCGCATATGCAGCGCTATGACGAGGAAACCATCGTCATCAAGTATGGCGGCCACGCCATGGGCGAAGAGGCGCTGGCCAAGCAGTTCGCGCGCGACATCGTGCTGCTGGAGCAGACCGCGATCAATCCGGTGGTGGTGCATGGCGGCGGGCCGCAGATTGCGACCATGCTCGGACGCCTCGGCATCAAGTCCGAATTCGCCGCCGGCCTGCGCATCACCGACGCCGCCGCCATCGAGATCGTCGAGATGGTGCTTGCCGGATCGATCAACAAGCAGATCGTCGGCTACATCAACGAGGCGGGCGGCAAGGCCGTCGGCCTCTGCGGCAAGGACGGCAACATGGTCACCGCCGTGAAGGCGACCCGCACCACGGTCGATCCCGGCTCCAACATCGAGAAGGTGGTCGATCTCGGCTTCGTCGGCGAGCCGGACAAGGTCGACCTCACGCTGCTCAACCAGCTCATCGGTCACGAGCTCATTCCGGTGCTGGCGCCGCTCGCCACCTCCGCGGACGGCCAGACCTACAACGTCAACGCCGACACCTTCGCCGGCGCGGTGGCGGGCGCACTGCGCGCCAAGCGGCTGCTGCTGCTGACCGACGTGCCCGGCGTGCTCGACAAGTCGAAGAAGCTCATTCCCGACATGTCGGTGAAGGACGCGCGCAAGCTGATCGCCGACGGCACCATTTCCGGCGGCATGATTCCGAAGGTCGAGACCTGCATCTACGCGCTCGAAGCCGGCGTCGAGGGCGTGGTCATCATCGACGGCAAGACGCCGCATGCCGTACTGCTCGAGCTGTTCACCAATCAGGGCACCGGCACGCTGATCCACAAGTGACGATGCGCCGCCGCGCCATAAAGTTTCTCCGTCATGCCCGGCCTTGTGCCGGGCATCCACGTCTTTTCTCAGAACGCATGACAGACGTGGATGGCCGGCATAGACGAGCGAAAGCGATGCCGTTCTTCGAACGGCTGGCCCGGCCATGACGAAAGACGGCGTGCGCGTCATGACCAGCCCTGCGCTCAGCCTGATCTCGGCCTGTCTCGCGCTGACCTTCTCCACCGCCGCCCATGCCGATCTCAAGCTTTGCAACCGCATGAGCTATGTGGTCGAGGCCGCGATCGGCATCGACAGCAAAGCCGCCACCGCGACGCGCGGCTGGTTTCGCATCGATCCCGCCGCCTGCCGCGTGGTGGCACAAGGCACCTTGAACGCCGACCGCATTCTGCTGCACGCCCGCGCGCTGCCGCTCTATGGTGCCTCGCCGGTCGCACAGAGCGGCACCGACAGACTCTGCATCGCGCAGGACAATTTCGTCATCGCCGCCGCGCGGCAGTGCCGTGGCGGACAGAGCCTGGCCGCCTTCACCGAAGTCAAGCCGACCACCGACGAGGCCGGCAACACCATCGCCTATCTCGCCGAGGACAGCGAATATGACGATGAGCAGGCGCGGCTAGCGGCGGTCCAGCGCCTGCTGGTGATCGCAGGCTATGACGCTGCGCCGATCGACGGCGTCGACGGACCGAAGACGCAGGCCGCCCTCGCCGCCTTCCTCAAGGCCCATGGTCTTGCCGCCGACATCGTCACCGCGCCGAATTTCTTCGACACCATGATCGAA
The DNA here is from genome assembly GCA_001897755.1 of Afipia sp. 64-13. GTDB lineage: Bacteria > Pseudomonadota > Alphaproteobacteria > Rhizobiales > Xanthobacteraceae > Afipia. The sequence continues at coordinate 45,865 of MKUJ01000024.1, read as the reverse complement.
GCGGTGCAGGCGCCGAGCGGCTCCGGCGTGACCTGGTGCAACGACACCGGCTACCGGGTGATGGCCTCGGTCGGCATCGACGACGGCAAGGCGCTCTCCAATCGCGGCTGGTATCGCATCGAGCCCGGCAAATGCTTGCATCCGGACATCGCGGGGCAACCACGCCGCGTCTTCAGCTTCGCCGAAGCGGTGGACGGCGATGGCCGCGCCATCAAGCGCGAGGGACGACCTCTGAACTGGGGCGGCTCCATGACCTTCTGCACCCGCGACACGCAATTCGAATTCAACGACCAGAGCGACTGCGCGGGCCGCGGCCTCACCGCCACCGGCTATGCGCTGGTCGATATCAGCGCTGCCGGCAAGACGTTGCGTTTCACCGCGCCATGACTACATTTCAGGCGACAAGCGAGACCTCCGGCGAGGTGCCGGGCGATTGCTCGCTGATCCGCCAGCGAGAGCTGGACCGACCATGACAGATTCTTTTTCCCCTCCCTCATCGCGCGGCTTCGGGCATATCGACACCTGGGTGTTCGATCTCGACAACACGCTCTATCCGCATCACGTCAATCTGTGGCAGCAGGTGGATGCGCGCATCCGCGATTTCGTCGCGGATTATCTCGGCGTCGCGAAGGACGAGGCTTTCCGCATCCAGAAGGATTATTACCGCCGCTACGGCACCACCATGCGTGGCATGATGACCGAGCACGGCCTCAAGCCCGACGACTTTCTCAGCTACGTCCACGACATCGACCATTCGCCGCTCGAACCCAATCCGGCGATGGGCGCGGCGATCGAGAAGCTGCCCGGCCGCAAGCTGATCCTGACCAACGGCTCGCGCGCCCATGCCGACAAGGTGACGCAACGCCTCGGCATCGGCACGCATTTTGAGGGCGTGTTTGACATCATCGCCGCCGAGCTCGAACCGAAGCCGGCGCGGCAGACGTACATGCGCTTCCTCGAACTGCATGGCGTCGATCCGTCTCGCTCCGCGATGTTCGAGGACCTGGCGCGCAATCTCGTCACGCCGCATGAACTCGGCATGACCACGGTGCTGGTGGTGCCCGACGATACCGTCCCGGTGCTGCGGCAGGACTGGGAAATGGAGGGCCGCGACGCCGGCCATGTCGATCATGTCACCGACAATTTGACCGGATTTCTGGCGGACCTCAGCCCTCGCTGATCGACTGTTTCACAGCAATTCCGCATCGACAGGCGATAGGACTTGCCTGATCCGGGGATATGCGGTTTGTAGGTTGCCGCGACCGACAACGACCTACAAAACCCGCTAAATCCCGCCTTTTCCCAGGACCCTCAATGTCTCTTTCCGCTCTCGAAACCACGCTGAACGCCGCCTTCGACGCCCGCGATACCGTCAACGCCGCCACCAAGGGTGAAGTGCGCGACGCCGTCGAGCTCGCGCTCGATCTGCTCGACAAGGGCGAGGCGCGCGTCGCCGAGCCGCAGGCGGACGGCTCGTGGAAGGTCAACCAGTGGCTGAAGAAGGCGGTGCTGCTGTCGTTCCGTCTCAACGACATGGGCACGATCAGCGGCGGCCCCGGCGGCGCGGCCTGGTGGGACAAGGTGCCCTCGAAGTTCGAGGATTATTCCGAGCAGAAATTCCGCGACGCCGGTTTCCGCGCCGTGCCGGGTGCGATCGTGCGCCGCTCGGCCTTCATCGCCAAGAACGTCGTGCTGATGCCGTCCTTCGTCAATCTCGGCGCCTATGTCGACGAAGCGACCATGATCGACACCTGGTCCACGGTCGGCTCCTGCGCGCAGATCGGCAAGAACGTGCACATCTCCGGCGGCGTCGGCATCGGCGGCGTGCTGGAGCCGCTGCAAGCCGGCCCGGTCATCATCGAGGATCATTGCTTCATCGGCGCGCGCTCCGAAGTCGCCGAAGGCGTGATCGTGCGCAAGGGCGCGGTGCTGTCGATGGGCGTGTTCATCGGCGCCTCGACCCGGATCATCGACCGCGCCACCGGCGAGGTGTTCGTCGGCGAAGTGCCGGCCTATTCGGTGGTGGTGCCGGGCGCGATGCCGGGCAAGCCCATGAAGGACGGATCGCCCGGCCCCTCGCTTTATTGCGCCGTGATCGTCAAGCGCGTCGACGAGCGGACCCGCTCCAAGACCAGCATCAACGAACTGCTGCGCGACTGATCCATGAGCAAGGCGCTCGACATCGCCCGCGACCTCGTGCGTTGCCCTTCGGTGACGCCGGCGGACGCCGGCGCGCTGGGCGTGCTTGAAAAGCTGCTGAAGAATGCCGGCTTCGAGACTCACCGCCTTACCTTCAGCGAGCCGGGCGCGGACGACACCGACAATCTCTACGCGCGCATCGGCACCGGCGCGCCGCATCTCACCTTCGCCGGCCACACCGACGTGGTGCCGCCCGGCGACGACGTAGCCTGGAGCCACGGCGCATTCGCGGGCGATGTGAAGGACGGCGTGTTCTACGGCCGCGGCGCGGTGGACATGAAGGGCGCGATCGCCTGCTGTGTCGCCGCCACGCTCGATTATCTCGCGACCCATGGCGGCAAGCCGCCGAAAGGCTCGATCTCGTTCCTGATCACCGGCGACGAGGAAGGCCCGGCCGTCAACGGCACCGTCAAGCTGCTGCAATGGGCGACGGCGCGCGGCGAAAAGTTCGATCACTGCCTGCTCGGCGAGCCGAGCAACGTCAATACTATTGGCGACTGCATCAAGGTCGGCCGGCGCGGCTCGCTGTCCGGCACGCTGATCGTCGAAGGCAAGCAGGGGCATGTCGCCTACCCCGACCGTGCCCACAATCCGATTCCCGATCTGGCGGCACTGGTCGCGGCGCTGGGTGCCGAACCGCTCGATCGCGGCACCGATCATTTCCCGCCGTCCAATCTCGAATTCCTCTCGGTCGATGTCGGCAACCCGGCGTGGAACGTCATTCCGGCGCAGGCCCGCGCGCGCTTCAACATGCGCTACAACGACTGCCACACCCAGCCGTCGCTGCGCGCTTTGATCGAGGAGCGTGTGGCGACAGCCTGCGGCAACCGCATCAAAGCGCATGTGACGTGGGAGCCGTCGAACGCCGACGCGTTCCTGACCCAGCCGGGCGCGTTCACCGATCTCGTGATCGCCGCGATAGAAGAGGTTACCGGCCGCATGCCAAAACTCGACACCGGCGGCGGCACCTCGGACGCGCGCTTCATCACCCATTACTGCCCGGTGCTGGAATTCGGTCTGGTCGGCCAGACCATGCATCAGATCGACGAGCGCACGCCGGTCGCGGATATTGACGCGCTGACCACAATCTATCGCGGCGTGCTCGACCGCTATTTCGCGTGAGGCCGTGCCCATGAGCGGCAACATTCTGGTTCTTACCGCGATCGAGGACGAACTCGACAAGGCACGCGCGCCGGCCGGCGTCGAGGTGATCTACACCGGCGTCGGCAAGATCAACGCCGCCAGCGCAGCGACGCTGGCACTGCTGGTGCTGCGGCCGCGCCTCGTGATCAATTACGGCACCGCCGGCAATATCGCCAAGGTGCATCGCGGACTGGTCGAGGTCGCTCATGTCGTGCAGCGCGACATGATGGCGATGCCGCTGGCGCCGCGCGGCCGCACTCCGTTCTCACCGGAAGTCGATAAACTGTCCTCGGGCCATGGCACGGTGATCTGCGGCACCGGCGACAGTTTCGTCACCGCCGCCGATCCGTGGCTGAGCGAAAACGCCGTCGATGTGGTCGATATGGAATTGTTCGCCATCGCACATGTCTGCCAACGTCACGCGTTGCCGTGGCGCGCATTCAAGTTCATCAGCGACGACGCCGACGAATTCGCCGCCGATCACTGGCAGGAGAACGTCGCGGCTGGCGAAGCGCTGTTCTGGGACGAGATGAAGGTGATCACGGGATAAATCGCACGTCGTCCCGGCGCAGGCCGGGACCCCTAACTACCGCTTTGCGTCTGATACCAGACGGCCTCACCGCATTTTCCAATTGAACTCAGCGAGTATGGGTCCCGGCCTGCGCCGGGACGACCATGTTCCCAGTTAACAATCTCAATAATCCACCCGCACGAGATAGAGCCCGTCCGGCGGCGCGACGGGGCCGCAAGCCTTGCGATCACGCGCCTCCAGCGCCGCGCGCAGATCATCCGAACTCCAGCGGCCGTAACCGACCCACACCAGCGAGCCGACCATCGAGCGTACCTGACTGTGCAGGAACGAGCGGGCGGAGGTCGTGATATCGATATTGTCGCCGTCACGCGTGACGCCGAGCACATCGAGCGTCTTGTCCGGCGACTTCGCCTGACACTCGGTGTCGCGGAAGGTGGTGAAGTCGTGCTTGCCGATCAAGACCTGCGCCGCGTGATGCATCACCTCGGCGTCGAGGTGCCGCGGCACGCGCCAGGCGTGTCCCATTTTCAGTGCGAGGTTGGCGCGGTGATTGACGATGCGATAGATGTAATGGCGGCGGATCGCGGAGAACCGTGCATCGAACGTCTCCGGCACGATCTCCGCCGAGAGCACGCCGATCGGATGCGGCCGCAGATGCGCGTTGAGCGCGTCGCGCACGCGGTCGGCGCGATAGTCGCGCGCAAGATCGAAATGCGCGACCTGCCCGAGCGCGTGCACGCCGGCATCGGTGCGGCCCGCGCCGGAGACCCGCACCATCGCGCCGGTCATCGCCGTCACAGCCGCTTCCAGCGCGCCCTGCACCGAAGGCGCGTTGTCCTGATACTGCCAGCCGCAGAACGGCGCGCCGTCATATTCGATGATGATCTTGTAGCGCGGCATGACGACCTACCCCGAGCCCCCAAATGCCGGTGCATAGGCGATCGTGCCAGCAAGCGGTGCAAGCGGCGACAGCCGCAACCATTGGAAATACGGGCCAACATACGCGCAATCGAACGCCGACGTGCCGTCCGCCGAATAACCAAAGCGGCTGTAGTAGGCAGGATCGCCCAGCACAAACACAACCATCTCGCCTGCGTGCCGAAGTTGATCATGCCCAGCTTCGATCAACGCACGACCTACACCCTTACGCTGCTTCTCCGGCAAGACTGCGACCGGCGCAAGACTCACACCCGGCGTGCTTTGCGAGCCATCCGTGATCGACAGGCGTGAGAACCCGACATGACCGACGACCTGCCCATCCTGGTCCGCAACGAGCGACAACATCAGATCCCCGTCGGCACGGAGGCGATCAACCAGATCAGCCTCGTCATCGCCGCCAAACGCTGCACGGATGACCTGACGAATGGCAGCGGTATCCTCGGCCATTTCCCGACGAATGATCACTGCGCCCGCGCTCCCGCCTCCAGCGGCGTGCCGCGCAGGAAGTCCACCGCCTTCATCGGCTGCTTGCCGGCGCGCTGCAATTCCAGAACGCGGATCGCGCCCTCGCCGCAGGCGATGGTGAGACGATCGTCCAGCACGCTGCCCGGCGCGCCGGAGCCTTTCGCCAGTTCGCAGCGCAGCACCTTGATGCGCACCGACACGCCGTCGAGTTCGATCTCGAACCACGCGCCGGGAAATGGCGAGAGACCATGGCAATGCCGGAGCACCTCGCGCGCCGGTCTCAACCAGTCGATCCGCGCCTCGGCCTTGTCGATCTTGGCGGCGTAAGTGACGCCTTGCGCATCCTGCGGCGTCAATTGCAGGCGGCCGCGTTCCAGCGCGCCGATCGCCCGCACCATCAGATCGGCGCCGAGCGGCGCCAGTGCGTCGTGCAGATCCTGCGCCGTCATCGCATCGTCGATCGGCAACCGCTCCGCCATCGCGACATCGCCGGTGTCGAGCCCGACATCCATCTTCATCACCATGACGCCGCTTTCGGCATCGCCCGACATGATCGCGCGGTTGATCGGCGCGGCGCCGCGCCAGCGCGGCAGCAGCGAGGCATGCAGGTTGAAGCAGCCGAGCGGCACCGCATCGAGAATGTTTTTCGGCAGGATCATGCCGTAGGCGACGACCACTGCCGCATCGGCGTTGTGCGCGCGGAATTCAGCCTCGGCCTCCGGAGTCTTCAGGGTCGAGGGCGTCAGCACAGGAAGGCCGAGCCGGCGCGCCTCGCGCTCCACCGGGCTCGCCTGCAATTTCATGCCGCGCCCGGCGGGCTTCGACGCGCGGGTATAGACCGCGACGATCTCATGGCCATGCGCCGCCAGCTCCAGCAGCGTCGGCACCGCGAAGTCCGGCGTGCCCATAAAGATCAGACGGAGCGGCATAAAATGTCTTACCCCAACGATGATGCCTGCTTTTAGCTCGTCATGGCCGGGCTTGTCCCGGCCATCCACGTATTACCTAAAGAAAGAAAGACGTGGATGCCCGGCATAAAGCCGGGCATGACGAGAAGAGTTCGCGTGCCGATGAGAATTTACTTCGCCGCGAGGCGTGCGGCCTTGGTGAATTTCTTCATCACCCGGTCGCGCTTGAGCTTCGACAGATAATCGATGAACAACACGCCATTGAGATGATCGATCTCGTGCTGGATGCAGGTGGCGAACAGGCCTTCGGCATCCTCTTCATGCACCTTGCCGTCGAGGTCCAGATAACGGATGCGCACCTTCGCCGGCCGCTCGACCTCCTCGTAATATTCGGGGATCGACAGGCAGCCCTCTTCATAGACCGACAGGTCCTCCGACGAGGTGAGAACCTCCGGATTGATGAAGACGCGCGGGTCGGTCTCGCCTTCCTTCTTCGACAGATCCATCGTGACGAGGCGCAGCGGCACCGCCACCTGAATGGCGGCAAGTCCGATGCCCGGCGCATCGTACATGCTCTCCAGCATGTCGTCGGCGAGCGAGCGGATCTCCCGTGTCACCTGCTCGACGGGTTTGGAGACAAGCCGCAAGCGCTTGTCCGGCAGGCTGATGATTTCGCGAATGGCCATGGCCGCGATGTAATGGCCGCGGTCCACGCGGTCAAACCGATATTCACCCCGCCGCACGGTTTGCCCCCGAATGCCGTTAAGGCGGCGTTAACCATAAAAATCAGGGACTTGTTAACCATAAATGTTCCCGCTTCGTTCGCTTCCTGCGCCGAATCGGGCTACAAAGGACGCATGAACGAGACCCTGTTTATCCTCGGGGACGTCCCGATCCGCACCGGCGCCGCGCTGATGGCGTTTGCCGCGCTGGCTCTGACGCTGCTGGTCGCGATCGCGATCATCATCGCCCGCGCCGGACGCAAGGGCGCGGCGATGGCGATGGCGCAGGCGATCCGCGCCGATGAGCTCGAGGAGCGCCTCAGCCAGATGCTGCACGCGCAGAGCCAGTCCGCCGGCCGGGTCGATGCGCTCAGTCAGGCGCTGGTCGGCCGACAGGCGGAAATGGCGCGCGCGGTCAACGAGCGGCTGGATTCGGTAACCCACCGCGTCGGCCAGTCGATGGAGCAGACCACGCGCAACACCATGGACAGCCTGCGCGCGTTACATGAGCGGCTCGGCATCATCGACAACGCGCACAAGAACCTCACCGACCTCACCACGCAGGTGACGACGCTGCGCGACGTGCTCGCCAACAAGCAGTCGCGCGGCGCGTTCGGTCAGGCGCGGATGGAAGCCATCGTGCAGGACGGCATGCCAAAGGGCAGCTACGAATTCCAGCACACACTGTCCAACAACAAGCGGCCCGATTGCGTGATCTTCCTACCCGACCAGCGGCCGCTGTGCATCGACGCCAAATTTCCGCTGGAAGCGGTCACCGCGCTGCGCGACGCACGCTCCGACGAGGAAAAGAAGTACGCAACGCAGCGCCTGCGGCAGGACGTGATGAAGCACGTCGGCGACATCGCCGACAAATATCTGATCGCCGGCGAGACGCAGGACACCGCGTTGATGTTCGTGCCGTCGGAATCCGTGTACGCGGAAATCCATGACGGCTTCGACGATGTGATCCAGAAGGCCTACCGCGCCCGCATCGTGCTGGTGTCGCCCTCGCTGTTGATGCTGGCGATTCAGGTGATGCAGCAGATCCTGAAAGACGCGCGGATGCGCGATGCCGCCGATCAGATCCGCACCGAGGTCATCAACATGTCGGACGATCTCGCCCGCCTGCGCGAACGGGTGCTGAAGCTGCAGAAGGATTTCGGCAACGTCAACGAGGACGTGCGCCAGATCCTGATCTCCGCCGACAAGATCGAGAAGCGCGCCGGGCGGATCGAGGAGCTGGATTTCAGCACCGCCAGCGAGCCCGCCAATGCGCCACGCGCCATCGCTCCTGCCGGCAGCGACCTGTTTCCGGCGCAATTGTCCCGCAAGTTGCAGGCGGGGGAGTGACCGGCATCTTTCGGTCGCACCTGTCGTTCGTCACGGCCGGGCTTGCCCCGGCCATCCACGTCTGGGCGTCCACATGCAAAGGCTGAAACCTGGATCACCGGGACAAGCCCGGTGATGACGATTTAGACCAAAGCCGCTTCCTTCCTCTCGCAAGGGGAGGGATAGGCCTTCGAATCTGCTACCAATCCCGGATGGATTCTCACGCTCCCAAGCCAGCGCCCGCCGAGGTGTCTGAAGCAGCCTCGCCAGAAACGCCCCCGCCCCGCGCGTCCTGGCGCGACGCGGTCGCGATCTATCTGCGGCCACGGGTGCTGATCGTCATGTTCCTCGGCTTTTCCTCCGGCCTGCCGCTCGCGCTGTCCGGCTCGACGCTGCTGGTGTGGATGCGCGAGGCCGGCGTCGATCTCGGCACCATCGGCCTGTTCGCGCTGGTCGGCACGCCCTACACGCTGAAATTCATCTGGGCGCCGCTGGTCGACGCGCTGCATGTGCCGGTGCTGACGCGCCTGCTCGGCCGCCGCCGCGGCTGGCTGGTGTTCGCGCAGTTCCTGCTGATCGCCGCCATCATTTTGCTGGCGTTCGCCGATCCGGCGCGCTCGCCGTTCTTCGTCGCCATCGGCGCGCTGCTGGTCGCGGCGACCTCGGCCACGCAGGACATCGTGGTCGACGCCTTCCGCGTCGAGAGCCTGCCGGAATCCGAACAGGCCGCCGGCATGGCCGGCTATGTCGCGGCCTATCGCATCGGCATGCTGATCTCGACCGCCGGCGCGCTGTTTCTGGTCAGCGCCTTCGAAAGCACCGGGCTTGCGCGCGGCAACGCCTGGACGTGGGGCTATATCACCATGGCAGGGCTGGTGCTGATCGGCACCGCGACCGCATTGCTCGCCACCGAGCCGGAGCAATCGGCACGGGCCGAGCGCGCCAGCGATGGTGAGAGCGCGTTCCAGCGCGTGACCCGGGCCGCGGTCGGCGCATTCTCCGAATTCCTCGCCCGCAAGGACGCGGCGGCCGTGCTCGCCTTTGTCGTGCTCTACAAATTCACCGATGCGTTTTCCGGCACCATGACCGCGCCGTTCGTGATCGATCTCGGATTCTCGCGCAACGACTACGCCGCCATCGTCAAGGGCGTCGGCCTTGCCGCCACGCTGCTCGGCGGTTTTGCCGGCGGCTTCGTCGCCAATCGCTACTCGCTGGTGGCGAGCCTGTGGATCGGCGGCCTGTTGCAGGCGATCGCCAATCTGTCGTTCTCATGGCTGGCGCTGGTCGGCGTCAATCAATACGCGCTGGCGGTCGCGATCACCGCCGAGAACTTCACCAGCGCGATCGGCACGGTGATCTTCGTCGCCTATCTCTCCGCGCTGTGCAAAAGCCCGCTGCACACCGCCACGCAATACGCGCTGCTCACCGCGCTTGCCGCGGTCGGGCGTACCTATCTGTCGTCGGGCGCGGGCTATGTCGCCAAGGCCACCGGCTGGCCGCTGTTCTTCGTGATCTGCGTGCTGGTGGCGATCCCGAGCCTCTTGCTGCTGGCGTGGCTGCAGCGCCGCAGCCATTTCACGGCGCTGGGCCGGACAGGCTGACCACACATCAAGAACAGCGTCAGTGCTGCGTCACCAGGCTCCAGTCGGAGACGATGGCGTCGCTCCACTCGCCCGCCGCCTGCGCGCAGGCCACCTCCTTGGCGCGGATCGACACCGTCTTGCCGACGAAAGGCTTGAGTGCGGCCGCTTCGGCGTCGCTGCGGGTAACGATCTGGAAGGTCTCCGGCCCGGTCTCCAGATTGCACAGCCCGGCCGGCGGCGGCAGCCGGCGCGGCGCGCTGGTGAGCTGATAGGTCACGACGCGGTTCTTCCGCTTGCCGCTGCGCATCGCGGTCAGGTCGCCGGACAGGATGTCGCCGGCCCGCAGCGCTTTGGGGGCCTCGGCCTGGGCCGGCGCGGAGCTCAATACCATGCTGACGCAAACGGCCATGCAAGCGCCCAGCAGCCCTACGGCGATTCTGTTGCAGGAAACATCGGTGCGGAAAAGCCGTGTCGCCATCATGATCCTGTGGTTGCGTCTCAAAACAATGTCCGCTGCCGCATCGCCGCCGACAGCGTGCCCTCGTCGAGATAATCGAGCTCGCCGCCGACCGGCACGCCATGCGCCAGCCGCGTCACCTTGACGTCGGCGTCCTGCAGCATGTCGGTGATGTAATGCGCCGTGGTCTGGCCATCGACCGTTGCGTTGAGCGCCAGAATGATCTCGCTGACCTGCGGATCACGCGCGCGCGTCACCAGCGCATCGATGGTCAGATCCTGCGGCCCGATGCCGTCGAGCGGCGACAGCGTCGCGCCGAGCACGTGATAGCGGCCGCTGGTGGCATGGGCGCGTTCCAGAGCCCACAGATCGGCGACATCGGCGACCACCACGATGATCGCGGGATCTCGCCGCAGATCGGTGCAGATGGTGCAAGGGTTCTGCGTGTCGATATTGCCGCAGGTATGGCAGACCTCGATCTTCTCGATCGCGACCTGCAACGCCGCCGCGAGCGGCGCCATCAAGGCCTCGCGCTTCTTGATCAGATGCAGAGCCGCGCGCCGCGCCGAGCGCGGCCCGAGCCCCGGCAGCCGCGCCAGAAGTTGAATCAGGCGCTCGATCTCGGGGCCTGCGACGCTCCCCGACATTAGCCGAAGCCAAGCCCCGGCGGCAGGCCGAGCCCGCCGGTCAGCGTCTTCATCTTTTCCTGCATCGCCGCTTCCGCCTTGCGGCGCGCGTCGTTATGCGCGGTGACCAGCAGGTCCTCCAGCACTTCGCGCTCCTCCGGCCTGATCAGCGACGGATCGATGGTCACGGCCTTGACCTCCATCTTCGCGGTCATGCGCACACGGACGAGCCCGCCGCCGGATTCGCCCTCGACCTCGACGGTGTCGAGCTGCTCCTGCATTTCCTTCATCTTGGATTGCAGTTGCGCCGCCTGCTTCATCATGCCGAGAAAGTCAGCCATCGAGAATCCTCTTTCAGGAAAACTAGAAATCGTCGTCGTTGTCGGGCAGCTCGCCGGAATCGCCGTCCTCGGAGACCGGCGGACCGATATCGTGAGCCACCGGCTTGACCGATTCGATCTTCGTGCCGGGCCAGATCGCCATCACCGCCTTGACGCGAGGATCGTCCTGCACCGCCAGTTCGAGCTGGTTGCGGCGCTCGCGCGCCTGCTCGCGCAGCGTCGGCTGCCCCGACTCTCTGGATGTCGCCACCGTCCAGTGCCGGCCGGTCCAGTCCTTGAGCTTCTTCTGCAACTCGCCGAGCAGCGAGCGCGACGCATGAGGCTCCAGCGCAACCTCGAGCTTGCCGTCCTCCATCCGCACCAGACGCAGATCGGATTCCAGCGCCGCCTTGAGCTGCACGTCGCGCTTCTCGCTGGCCAGCGCCACGATCTCGGCGAAGGACGACAGCCGCAGCACCGGCTGCGCGGCGTTCGCCTGCTGCATCGGAGCCGCCATCGGCTGGCGCGCCATGGTCTCGCCGCCCGCGCGTCCGCCTGACGACGCCATCATGCGCGACGGCGCGTGATCGATCGCAGACGTCACAGATGCCGTCACCGGCGCACGGCCCAGACCGCCACCGCCCGACGGTGCGCCACCGGACGACGGCGCGGCGCCATTCTGCTCGATCATCCGGAGCGCTTCGTCCGGCGTCGGCAGATCGGCGACATAGGCGATGCGCACCAGCACCATTTCGGCGGCGGCCTGCGGCCGCGTCGCATTCTGCACCTCGGCAATGCCCTTGAGCAGCATCTGCCACATCCGCGACAGCACCCGCATCGACAGTTTGGTGGCGAACTCGCGGCCGCGCACCCGCTCGGTCTCGCCCAGCGCCAGATTGTCCGCCGTCGCCGGCACCACCTTGACGCGGGTGACGAAATTGACGAACTCGGCGAGATCGCTCAGCACCACCACCGGATCGGCGCCGGTGTCGTACTGGTCGCGGAATTCCTTGAAGGCGCTGGCGATGTCGCCGCGCGCCAGCGACTCGAACAGGTCGATCACGCGGGTGCGGTCGGCAAGGCCCAGCATCTGCCGCACGTCCTCGGCACGCACCGATCCCGCCGCATGGGCAATCGCCTGATCGAGCAGCGACAACGAATCGCGCACCGAGCCTTCGGCGGCGCGCGCGATCAGGCCGAGCGCCTCGGGCTCGGTCTCGACATTCTCGCGCTTTGAAATGTTGGCCAGATGCGTCATCAGCACATCGGCATCGACACGGCGCAGGTCGAAACGCTGGCAGCGCGACAGCACGGTCACCGGCACCTTGCGGATCTCGGTGGTGGCGAACACGAACTTGGCGTGCTCGGGCGGCTCCTCCAGCGTCTTGAGGAAGGCATTGAACGCCTTCTCCGACAGCATGTGGACTTCGTCGATGATGTAGACCTTGTAACGCGCACTCGATGGCGCATAGCGCACGCCGTCGGTGATCTGGCGCACATCGTCGATGCCGGTATGCGAGGCGGCGTCCATTTCCAGCACATCGATGTGCCGGCTTTCCATGATCGCCTGACAATGCACGCCCGGCGCCGGCATGGTGATCGTCGGCCCCTTCACCGAACCATCGGGCAATTCGTAATTCAGAGCACGGGCGAGAATGCGCGCGGTCGTGGTCTTGCCGACACCGCGCACGCCAGTGAGGATCCAGGCCTGCGGAATCCGCCCGGTCTCGAACGCATTGGAGACGGTCCGGACCATCGCCTCCTGACCGATCAGATCGTCGAAGGTGGTCGGACGGTATTTACGCGCCAGCACGCGATAGCTCGCACCCGCCGCCGGGGCAGCGGAGCCGCCGCCCAGCGCGAAGCCGGCCTGTTCGTCATTCGGAGACGTGATAGGGGTGCCAGCATCAGGCATCGAACGGTCCGCGTTTCTCGTCAGGCCTGGGGTTGCCAGCGGGGCTTAGGGTTGCAGACAGTCCGCGCACCGAACAATCGCCGGACGGCATCCCCGAACAGCAGGTTGTCCGGCACCGTTCCGGCGCAAACGAAAAGAGGTAGGAGACTGACGAGCGACCCGATCCGGACCTCGTTAGGGCTGCTTCCTTCCGGACCTGACCCGGTTGGCGAGAGGCTCGTCCACCGCCAATCTCCCACCCTCTATTTGGAGCCAAAGGGCGCGGAAAGCAAGCCGCCGGACGCCCTTCTTCCCGTGGCCGATCCGCCGCACAGCCCCGCGCTTTGGCGGCGAAAAACCAGAAAACCATGGCCGTCATCCACAAAGCGGGGCATGAGTAAGGCAGGCATAATTGCCGGCCACACAGAATCCGGAAGAGGCCGATGTCCCAGACCTGGTCGCTGCATCCACAACTCATGCAGGACACCGTGAACATCGGCGACCTGCCGCTCTCGCGCGTGGCCGTGATCAAGGACGCCAACTATCCCTGGCTGCTGCTGGTGCCGCGCCGCCCGAATGTCTCCGACCTGATCGATCTGAGCGAGATCGAACAGGCGCAGCTCACCACCGAGATCAACCGCGTAGCGGTGGCGCTGAAGGCCATCACCAAAGCCGACAAGCTCAACATTGCGGCGCTCGGTAACGTGGTGCCACAGCTTCATGTCCATATCATCGCCCGCCGCAAGACCGATGCCGCCTGGCCGCGCCCGGTGTGGGGCGTGGTGCCGCCGCTCGACCACGATCCGCAGGAACTTGACGCTTTCATCGCCGCGCTGCGCCGGCGCGTCTGGCTCGCCTGACACAACACAGAGCTGACCTGCACCGCCCGCGATGCGCGGCCCTGATGCGGTCGCATTCGCGCTGCACGATTCGCCATGGCGGGGCGTGCGATGTGCGAGTTCCTGAGTACGGGAACCTCGGCTGCCTTCATTGATTGTGTTTTGACACACCACCGAATCCGCCGGCGCGCCCTTCCGCCGGTTTGAGGAGGTCGCCATGAATTTTCACGGCAAGCCGCCCGACGGCACGCGAATCCTGTGCATCGGCATGCCGGTGCGCGATCTCGTGTTCCGGGTCGGCGAGTTGCCGGCCCGCGGCAACAAGAAGCGCGCCACCCATTTCAGCGAATTTGGCGGCGGCAACGCGCTCAACGCGGCGGTGGCGATCGCGCGGCTCGGCGGCCGCGTGCTGATGTCGGGGCCGATGGGCGACGCGCGGGAAAAGGCCAGCGCCGCGATTTTCGATGATCTGGCCAAAGAAGGCATCGACGCCAGCGCGATGGTGCGGATGCCGGGCCTCGTGACGCCGATCTCCAACATCATGATCGATCACACCGGCGAGCGCACCATCGTCACCTATCGCGACCCGGCGCTGTTCAAGGCGACGCTGCCGGAGACCAGCGAGTTGCTGCGCGATTGCGCGGCGGTGCTGACCGAGAATCGCTGCGCGCCGTTCGTCACCGATCTGTGCTTCGAGGCGCAGCGCCGCGGCATCCCCCTGGTGCTCGACGCCGACCACGTGATGGAGCTCGACGACCCGCTGCTGCGCGCCACCTCACACATCATCTTCTCCAGCGAGGCGCTGCACGCCACCGCCGGCGTCACCGACGACATCGAGGCGCTGCGCAAGATCGCGGCGCTGACGCCGTCCTTCGTCGCTGTCACCAAGGGCGCCGACGGCATGATCTGGCTCGACGCCAACAAGGAACCGCATCGCAGGCCGACCTTCCCGATCGAGGCGGTGGACACGCTCGGGGCCGGCGACGTGTTTCATGGCGCCTTCGCGCTCGCGGTCGCCGAGAAGCAATCGCTGGAGGACGCGATGCGGTTTTCCGCCGCCGCCGCCGCGCTGAAATGCACCCGGTTCGGCGGTGCCTTTGGCGCCCCGCAACGCGCTGAAGTTGAAGCACTTTTGCGCCAGACCGCGGCCTTGACCTCGGCCTGACTTGTCAAGCCGCGAAACCCCTTGCCTAAGAAGATTTTTCTATATATCAGGCTATATAACTGTGAATATAGAAAGTTCTTTCAATGTCCGATATCGCCGCCGCCCCCGCACTCGATACTCCGCGCCGGCTCGATGCCATCGACCGCAAGATCCTGACCGTACTGCAGGACGATGCCTCGCTGTCAGTGGCCGAAATCGGCGACCGGGTCGGGCTGTCCTCAACCCCGTGCTGGAAGCGCATCCAGCGGCTGGAGGCCGAAGGCATCATCCTGCGCCGCGTCGCACTGGTCGATCAGAACAAGATCGGACTCGGCATCACCGTGTTCGTCTCGGTGGAAAGCGGCGACCATTCCGACGCCTGGCTGACAAAATTCGCCGATGCGGTCAGCGCCATGCCGGAGGTGATGGAATTCTACCGCATGGCGGGCGACGTCGACTACATGCTGCGCGTGGTCGTTGCCGACATGCAAAGCTATGATATCTTTTACAAAAAACTGATCAGCGCGGTATCGTTGAAGAACGTGACCTCGCGCTTTGCGATGGAAAAGATCAAGTCGGTGACGGCGCTGCCGGTGCCGGCCGCCAGCGCGGTCTGAGCCGCCGCCCAGCCAGCGAGCTTCCACATCACCCGAACCCGGGCGGTCCCGTTTCCGTCCGGTTTTTGTCGTTAAAATAATCGCTTTAAACGATGAAACAGACATATATAATGAATTGGAGTGATTGATCGTAATTTGCGATCATTTTGGCCGGAACAAGGAGCTCGGCCATCATGACCACCACCACCGCCTCGGATATTGCCGCGGAACAACCGCGCCCCGTCGTGCGCTTCCGCATCGCGAGCGGCATCTGGCCCGGCCTGTTTTTGACCACCCTGATCGCGGCGGCCGCCTTCGGCATGCAGCGACTGCCGGTGATTTCCACCTTCAGCCCGCTGATCCTGGCGATCCTGCTCGGCATGATCTTCCACAATCTGGTCGGCACGCCGGCCAACGCCAAGCCGGGCGTCACCTTCTCGCTGCGGCGGATCCTGCGCGGCGCGATCATCCTGCTCGGCCTGCAGCTCACCATCACGCAGGTGATCGAAGTCGGCGCGGTCGGCTTCGCCATTATCGTGACCTGTCTGGTTGCGACCTTCCTGTTCACCGGCTGGTTCGGCCGGCTGATCGGCGTCGACCCCAAACTCGCCGAACTGATTGGCGCGGGCACCTCGATCTGCGGTGCGTCCGCCGTGATTGCCACCAACACCGTCACCCGCGCTCCGGACGAAGATGTGGCCTATGCGGTCGCCTGCGTCACGGTATTCGGCTCGATCGCCATGTTCGCCTATCCGACACTCACGCATCTGCTGCATCTCGATCCGCGCGCCTACGGCCTGTGGACCGGCTCCTCGATCCACGAGATCGCGCAGGTGGTTGCCGCCGCGTTCCAGGAAGGCAAGCAGGCCGGCGAGTTCGGCACCATCGCCAAGCTGTCGCGCGTCATGCTGCTGGCGCCGCTGGTGATCTCTCTCGGCGTGATCGCGAGCCGCCGCACCCACGGTACATCGAGCGCCAAGGCACCGCTGCCGTGGTTCGTGTTCGGCTTCATCGCGCTGATCGGCCTCAACAGCATCATCACCGTTCCGCCGGAAGCCAAGACGGTGATCGTCTCGATCACCACCTTCATGCTGTCGATGGCGCTGGCGGCGATGGGTCTCGAAACCGATATCGGCAAGCTCTACGCCAAGGGGCTGCGTCCGTTGATGCTCGGTGCCGCGGCGTCGCTGTTCATCGCTCTGCTCAGCCTGACGCTGATCAAGCTCACCTCCTAGGACCATGAATGACGCTGGAACAGCTTCGCATCTTCGTTGCCGTTGCGGAGCAGGAGCACATGACACGTGCCGCCGGCGTCCTCAATCTCACCCAGTCAGCGACAAGCGCGGCGATCGCCGCGCTTGAGACGCGCTACGCGATCAAGCTGTTCGACCGCATCGGCCGCCGCATCAAGCTGACCGATGCCGGCCGGCAGTTCGCGGTCGAGGCCCGCGCCGTGCTGGCGCGCGCCGCCGCCGCCGAGGCCGTGCTCGCCGATCTTGCCGGCCTGACCCGCGGCTCGCTATCGCTGGCGGCGAGCCAGACCGTCGGCAATTACTGGCTGCCGCCGCTGATCCATCAATATCACCAGCGTTATCCCGGGATCGACATCGCATTGAAGATCGGCAACACCGAGCAGGTCGCAACCTGGGTGCGCGACGGTCTTGCCGATGTCGGCTTCATCGAGGGCGAGACCGAGGAGCCCGGCCTTGTCGCCACCGGGATCGCCGAGGACGAACTCGCGCTGGTGGTCGCCGCCTCTCACCCATGGGCCAAGCTGCGGACACTGACGCCCGCGCAACTGAAAACCGCAAGCTGGGTGGTGCGCGAGCAGGGTTCGGGCACGCGCCATGTGTTCGAGACGGTGCTGGCGGGTTTCGGCATCGCGCGCGGCGACATCGCCATCACGCTCGAACTGCCGTCCAACGAATCGGTGCGCGCCGCTGTGGTGGCGGGCGCTGGCGCCACCATCATCTCGCGCATCGTGGTCGCAACCCTTCTGAAAGCCGGCACGCTGGTCGAGCTGAAACTCCAGGTCCCCTCGCGCCGCTTCTTCCTGCTGCGCCACAAGGAGCGCTATGTGACGCAGGCCGAACGCGAACTGGAGAGACTGATCGCGGAGGTGCACTAATTTATCGTCATGCCCGGCCTTGTGCCGGGCATCCACGTCTTCGGGATACGGCGGCAACTAAGACGTGGATGGCCGGGACGAGCCCGGCCATGACGTATCTGAACAAACACGCTGACTTAAGCTTGTAAGTCCGCCCTCAAATCTTCTGATTGTACTCGCCGACTTCGGGATGGGTGCGCAGCACGCTGTCCATCGCCTCGAACATGTCGCGCATGCGCTGCTCGGAGACCGGGCTTTCCACCACCACCACAAGCTCGGGCTTGTTCGAGGAGGCCCGCACCAGACCCCAGCTGCCGTCCTCGCAGGTGACGCGCACGCCGTTGACGGTGACGAGATCGCGGATCGGCTGGCCGGCGACCTTGTCGCCCTTCGCCTTCGCCGCCTCGAAATGCTTCACCACCTTCTCGACGATGCCGTATTTGGCCTCGTCCGCGCAGTGCGGCGACATGGTGGGAGACGACCAGGTTTTCGGCAGCGCGTTCTTGAGATCCGCCATCGACTTGCCGGGCGCATGGTCGAGCATCTCGCACACCGCGATGGCTGAGACGAGACCATCGTCATAGCCGCGGCCGACCGGTGGATTGAAGAAGAAGTGGCCGGACTTCTCAAAACCTGCGAGCGCGCCCAGTTCATGGGTGCGGCGTTTCATGTAGGAGTGGCCGGTCTTCCAATAGGTCGCCTTGGCGCCCTGTTGCTGCAGCACCGGGTCGGTCACGAACAGGCCGGTCGATTTCACGTCGACAACGAACTCGGCGCCCTTGTGGATCGCAGACATGTCGCGCGCCAGCATCACGCCGACCTTGTCGGCGAAGATCTCCTCGCCGGTATTGTCCACCACGCCGCAGCGGTCGCCGTCGCCGTCGAAGCCGAGACCGACATCGGCCTTGTGCTCCAGCACTGCATCGCGGATCGCGTGCAACATCTCCATGTCTTCGGGATTGGGATTGTATTTCGGGAAGGTGTGATCGAGCTCGACATCGAGCGGAATCACATCGACGCCGAGCTTCTCCAGCACCTGCGGCGCGAACGCGCCGGCGGTGCCGTTGCCGCAGGCGACCACGGCTCGGATGCGGCGCGCGAACGGCTTGCGCTTGGTGAGGTCGGCGATGTAGCGCGCCGGGAAGTTCTCGTGAAACTGATAGCCGCCCGCCGGCTTCAGCTTGAAATCGGCATTCAGCACGATGTCCTTGAGCCGGTTCATCTCGTCAGGCCCGAAGGTCAAGGGGCGGTTGGCGCCCATCTTCACACCGGTCCAGCCATTGTCGTTGTGCGAGGCCGTGACCATGGCGACGCAGGGCACGTCGAGATCAAACTGCGCGAAATAGGCCATCGGCGTCACCGCGAGGCCGATGTCGTGCACCTTGCAGCCGGCGGCGAGCAGGCCCGAGATCAGGGCATATTTGATCGAGGCCGAGTAGCCGCGGAAGTCGTGCGCGGTGACGATCTCCTGCTTCACCCCCATCTCGCCGATCATGGTGCCCAGCCCCATGCCCAGCGCCTGAATACCCATCAGGTTGATTTCCTTGCCGAACAGCCAGCGCGCGTCGTATTCGCGAAAGCCCGTGGCCTTCACCATCGGCTCCGATTCATAGGCATAGGTATTGGGCTTGAGCTCGGCTTTGGGCTTGGGAAACATGCATTGGCCTCTTGGCGGAAAAGATCGAATATCCAGCAAGCCATAGACAAAGCGTCCGGCCGTGGAAAGGCGGGAGCGAACATTTAAAAACGAATTGCGGCGGATTGCAGCCGCTTCTTACGTCCAAGGATGCCATGATCGACGAGCGCTTGCACTACCCCGCCACGGCCCGCAACCGCGACGCCATCCTTGACGTGCTGCGCGGCGTGCTGCCGCCCTCGGGCCTGGTGCTGGAGATCGCCTCCGGCTCCGGCGAACACGCGCTGCACTTCGCCCGTGCCTTCCCGCATTTGACCTTCCAGCCGTCCGATCCGCAGCCGGAGGCGGTGCGCAGCATCAAAGCCTGGACCGAGGACAGCGGCGCAGCAAACATTCGCCCGCCGCTGACCCTCGACGTCACTGCGCCGGACTGGCCGCGCATGCTCGATGCGGCCGACGCGATGCTGTGCATCAACATGATCCATATCGCGCCGTGGGGGGCGACCGAGGGCCTGATGCGGGGTGCGGCGCAAATCCTGCGCCCCGGCGCGCCGCTCTATCTCTACGGACCGTACCGCCGCGCCGAGGTCGTGACCGCGCCGAGCAACGAGGCGTTCGACACCGACCTGAAGGCGCGCAATCCGCAATGGGGTCTGCGCGATCTCGCGGACGTGGCGGCGCTCGCCCGCGCAGCGGGCTTCTCTGGACCACAGGTCACCGAGATGCCGGCGAACAATCTGAGCGTGGTGTTTCGGAAGGTGTGACGCGGTGCCGATCAATCACTGAACTGTCACGGCCGGGCTTGACCCGGCCATCCACGTCTTAAGACTCTGCACGTTGAAAAGGCGTGGATGCCCGGAACAAGTCCGGGCATGACGAAGGAGAGATCGCGATGGAAGCGAAACCTTACTGCTCCAGCACCAGCCTGCCGCCGCTGTATTCGAAGCGCTTGAGCCTGGAAAGGAATGCCATGCCGAGCAGGTTCTGGCCGAGCGCCTTGTCGGGCATCACCAAGGCCTCGACGTCGCGCACCACCACGCCACCGATCTCGATGCGGTTGATGCGCGCCCGCGCAGCCTTGGCCGGGCCGTTCGCGGTGTTGACCTGCGTGGTGTAGTCGCTGTCGAACGGACGGATGCCGATCCGCGCCGCGTCCTTCTCGGTCAGCGCGATCACGGTCGCGCCGGTATCGACCAGAAAGCCGATCTCGCGGCCATCGACCCGCGCATCGGCCTGGAAATGGCCGCGATTATCGGGGGACAAGGCGACGCGGCGCGCGCCGGCATCGGCAGGCATCGCGGCGTAGGCATTCATCACCTTGGTATGTTCGGCGGCTTTGGCCTGCGCGGCGTTGTCCGTCATCCGGTTCGCCACCTCGGCCATGAAGGTCCCGGAGATGGCGAGAATTGCCGCCGCGATCATGAGGGTACGCATACCGACGCCCGCCTGGTTGATCTTCTTCGCCGATCACATCATGCCGGAGCGGAAATTGGCCCAAGACAGCGCAACAGCGCGGTGTTTTTCGGTCAAAACGGTGAGCGAAGGGTTAACGCAGGCTTTGCGCGGCTCAGGTTCCGCGCGGCTTGACGCGGCGGGTCGGCGGCGCACTCGCCGGATCCTCCGGCCAGGGATGGCGCGGATAGCGGCCGCGCAGGTCGGCGCGGACGCCGGCATAGGAGCCGCGCCAGAAGCCCGGCAGATCGCGGGTGACCTGCACCGGGCGATGCGCGGGCGACAGCAATTCCAGCACCAGCGGAATCTTTCCGCGCGCGATCGAGGGATGCACCGTCAGCCCGAACAGTTCCTGCAGCCGCACGGCGATGGTCGGCCCCTGCTCGGCCTCGTAGTCGATCGCAAGCTGGGTGCCGGTCGGCGCTTCGAAATGCGTCGGCGCCTCGCGGTCGAGTTGCGCGCGATGGCTCCACGGTACCAGCGCCATCAGCGCGTCAGAGAATTCGCCGGCCGACACATCCGCCAGCGCGGTCTTGTCGAGCAGTGCCGGTGCCAGCCAGTCCTGCCGGCCGGCGATTAGCGCAGCGTCGGACAGATCGGGCCATTCGTCGGGCGCGGCGGTGCGCAGGAACATCACCCGGTCGCGCCATTGCCTGAGCGCCTTCGACCACGGCAGCCGATCGAGGCTCGTGCCGGCAAGGCCATCGGCCAGCACGCGCGCGGTCTCCTCCGACGGCACCACCGCCAGCGGTTGCTCGGACAGCATCAGCGCATGCAGCCGCTTGCGCCGCCGCGCCCGTAGCGCCATCGCCGCTTTGTCGAAGCTGATCTCGTCATCCACGGTGATGTGGTCGGCGAAACGCGCCTCGATCTCGCTTTGCATGATCGGCGCGGCCAGCAGAATGCGTCCGCTCGCCGCGGTGCCGGTGAGTTCGGCCACCGCGAGATAAGGCTCGCGCGCCAGTGCGGAGGTTTGTTCAACACTCGCGCCGCGGCCATTGGCCAGCGTGAAGCTGGCCTTGCCGCGATTGCGCGCGACACGATCGGGGAACGCCAGCGCGAGGATCATCCCGGTCGAGATCTGCGCATCCCCTGCCTGCCCCCTCCCCAACCCTTCCCCGCCTACGGGGGAGGGAGACAAGACCTGCGAGGCCCAGCGCTGCGCCAGTTGCCGCGCGCCTTGCGCGCGCGACGCGCGGTCGCGGCGGAAATTATCGAGCCGCGCGTCGAGATCGACGCTGTCGCCGCCAAGCCCGCGCTCGGTGAGGATCGCGGCGATCAGCGCCGCCTCTTCGCCCGCGCCTTCTCTCGCCGCATCGACGATCATCCGCGCCAGACGCGGCGGCAGCGCCAGCCCGCGCAGGCTCTTGCCTTCCGTGGTGATATGGCCCTGACCATCGAGCGCATCGAGTTCGCGCAGCAGCGCACAAGCCTCGCTCCACGCCGGCGCGGGCGGCGGGTCAAGAAACGCCAGCGTGGATGGATCGGTCACGCCCCATTCGGCGAGATCGAGCACCAGCGACGACAGATCGGCCGACAGAATCTCCGGCCGCGTGAACGCTTCGAACGATGCGGTCTGCGGCTCGTCCCACAGCCGGTAACACACGCCGGGTTCGGTGCGTCCGGCGCGGCCCCGGCGCTGGTCCACCGCTGCACGCGAAGCGCGGATGGTCTCCAGCCGTGTCAGCCCGATATCCGGTTCATAGCGCGGCACGCGTGCGAGTCCCGAATCCACAACGATACGCACGCCCTCGATGGTCAGTGAGGTCTCGGCGATCGAGGTCGCCAGCACCACCTTGCGCTGGCCCTGCGGCGCCGGCGCGATGGCCCGATCCTGCACGGCGGCGTCGAGCGCGCCGAACAGCGGCACGATTTCGACGGCGGAATCGTTGACGCGCTCGGCCAGAAAGGTCTGGGTGCGGCGGATTTCGGCGGCGCCCGGCAGAAACGCCAGCACCGAACCGGCGTCGGCGCGCAAGGCCGCGGCAATCGCATCGGCCATCTGCCGTTCGACCTGTACGTCCGGCTTGCGACCGAGATAGCGCGTCTCCACCGGAAAAGCGCGGCCCTCGCTTTCCACCACCGGCGCAGCGCCGAGCAGCTTCGCCACCCGCGCGCCGTCGAGCGTCGCCGACATCACCAGAATGCGCAAATCCTCGCGCAAGCCCTGCTGCGCGTCGCGCGCCAATGCAAGACCGAGATCGGCATCGAGCGAGCGTTCGTGAAATTCGTCGAACAGCACGGCGGCGACGCCGGTGAGTTCCGGATCGTCGAGAATCTGCCGCGCGAAAATGCCTTCGGTGACGACCTCGATCCGTGTCTTGCGCGACACTTTCGAGCCGAAACGGACGCGATAGCCAACGGTCTCGCCCGCGCGTTCGCTGAGCGTCTTCGCCATGCGGTCGGCGGCGGCACGCGCGGCGATGCGGCGTGGCTCCAGCACGATGATCTTCTTATTTTCCGCCCACGGCGCATCGAGCAGCGCCAGCGGCACCCGCGTGGTCTTGCCCGCGCCCGGCGGCGCCACCAGCACGGCGGCGTTGCCGCGCGCCAGCGTCTGCGTCAGTTCGCCCAGAACCGCATCGATGGGGAGTGAAGTGTCGAAGATCATGAGATCTCGCGGTTGTCATGGCCGGACGAAGTCCCGGCCATCCACGTTCTTTTAGCAAGTTTGGACAAAACGCGGATCACCGGGACGAGCCCGGTGATGACGATCATTTTCCGCGAAAGAGCTGCGCTCAAACAGAGCGCGTTCAAACCGCCCCTCGCCCGACGCTCTCATAGACAAAGCCGAGCGCGGCCATCTCGTCGCGGCGATAGATGTTGCGCAGATCGACGATCACCGGCTGTTTCATCTCGCGCTTCAGCCGTTCCAGGTCGAGCGCGCGGAACTGCACCCATTCGGTGACGATCACCAGCGCGTCGGCATCCTTGGCGCAATCATACGGATTGTCGGCATAGGCGATGTCCGGCAGTTCATGCTTGGCCTGCTCCATGCCGACCGGATCGTAGGCGCGAACCCGCGCGCCGTGATCGAGCAGGCCGGTCACCAGCGGGATCGACGGCGCCTCGCGCATGTCGTCGGTCTCCGGCTTGAAGGTCAGGCCGAGCACCGCAATCTGCTTGCCGCGCAGATGCCCGCCGAGCGCGTTGGACACTTTGCGCGCCATCGCCCGCTTGCGGTTGTCGTTGACCGCGAGCACCGCCTCGACGATGCGCAGCGGTGCCTCGTAATCGAGCGCGGTCTTGACCAGCGCGCGGGTGTCCTTGGGAAAACAGGAGCCGCCGAAGCCCGGCCCGGCGTTGAGGAACTTCGAACCGATGCGGTTGTCGAGGCCGATACCGCGCGCCACTTCCTGCACATCGGCGCCGACCTTCTCGGCGAGGTCGGCGATCTCGTTGATGAAGGTGATCTTGGTGGCGAGGAAGGCGTTCGCCGCGTATTTGATCAGTTCGGCGGTGCGCCGCCCGGTGTAGAGGATCGGCGCCTGATTGAGATAGAGCGGGCGATAGACTTCGCCGAGCGCCTTGCGCGCGCGCTCGTCGTCGGTGCCGACCACGATGCGGTCGGGATGCTTGAAGTCGCGGATCGCCGCGCCTTCGCGTAGAAATTCCGGATTCGACGCCACGGCGACGTCGGCCTGCGGATTGGTTTCGCGGATGATGCGCTCGACCTCGTCGCCGGTGCCGACCGGCACGGTCGATTTCGTGACCACCACGGTGAAGCCGTTGAGCGCGGCTGCGATGTCGCGCGCCGCGGCATGGACATAACTGAGATCGGCATGGCCGTCGCCGCGCCGCGAGGGCGTGCCGACGGCGATGAACACCGCGTCGGCCTCGGCAACCGGGCCTTTGATGTCGGTGGTAAAATCCAGCCGTCCCGCCTTCACCGAGGTTTCGACCAACTGGTCGAGACCGGGCTCGAAGATCGGCATTACCCCGCGCTTGAGCGAGGCGATCTTGCCGGCATCGGTATCGACGCAGGTGACACGGTGGCCGAAATCCGCAAAGCAGGCACCGGACACCAGCCCCACATATCCCGTGCCGATCATCGCAATCCGCATGTCCCACCTTGCCGAACAGGGTTAACGCCACCGCTCAAATTGATGGCGATTTTGGCTGCGTCTTAGCGCGTTCAGGACGTCCGGGAAACCCGGACCGCCCGGCAAAATCGCCGATTCCGGCATGACATTTGAATGAATAAACCGGATCGCAACCCCTTGCCCGCAGGATGCCGGCAAACTGGACCGAAACGGGACATCATGAGCACAAACGGCACATTGCGCGGGGTCGGCGCGACCATTCCGGGACGTGTCGACTGGGTCGATTACGCCAAGGGCATCTGCATCGTCATGGTGGTGATGATGCATTCGACGCTGGGCGTCGAGGCCGCGGCCGGCCAGCACGGCTTCATGCATCTGGTGGTCGCTTTCGCCAAACCGTTCCGTATGCCGGACTTCTTCCTGATCTCGGGTCTGTTCCTCGCCCGCGTCATCGACCGCGACTGGCGCACCTATCTCGACCGCAAGGTGGTGCATTTCGCCTATTTCTACGTGCTGTGGGTCGCCATCCAGTTCGCGTTCAAGGCGCCGAGCTTCGCCGCCGAACAGGGCTGGGCCCATGTCGGCTATCTCTATCTCGAATCCTTCATCGAACCGTTCGGCACGCTGTGGTTTATCTACCTGCTGCCGATCTTCTTCGTGGTCACCAAGGCCACGCGGCGGATTCCGGCGCTGGCGATCTGGGGCGCGGCAGCGGCGCTGGAGATGAGTCACCTGTCGACCGGCTGGACCGTGATCGACGAATTCGCCGCGCGCTTCGTCTATTTCTATTCGGGCTATCTGTTCGCGGCCAACGTGTTCGCGCTCGCCGATCGCGCCCGCAGCCGTCCGGCGATGGCGCTGCTGGCGCTCGCGGCCTGGGCCGTGATCGACGCCGTGCTGGTCTATGTCGGCGCCAGCGAATGGCCGCTAATCTCGCTGTTGCTCGGTTTTGCCGGCGCCTGCGCCATCATCACCACCGGCACCCTGCTGGCGCGCGCCAGATGGCTCGATGGCCTGCGCTATTGCGGCGAGCACTCGATCACGATCTATCTCGCCTTCTTCCTGCCGATGGCGGCGACGCGCACGCTGCTGTTGAAAACGCACCTGATCACCGATATCGGCGCGATCTCGCTGATCGTCACCGCCGTCGGCGTGATCGGCGCCCTGCTGATCTGGTGGAGCGTGCGCAACACCAGGTTCAACTTCCTGTTCGAGCGGCCGGACGCATTCTGGATCGCGCCGAGGAAGCTGCGCCCCGCCTTGCAGCCGGCGGAATAATCCGCGCTATTGCAGCATCTCCGGCGTCACGCCGTCTTTCATTTCGGTGACCCGCTCGCGGTAGGCCTGCGCATCGCCGAAATCGGAAAACCCGGCATAATGCGGATGCGGGCCGAGCACACGCCGCGCATGCTTGATCGGACACCAGTAGACTTCCGTGCGCGAGGCGACCTCGCGAACGAAGGCGATCGCCTGGTTGAAATACGAGCAATAGGCGCAGTTGAATTTCTCGATCACGTTCAGATAGGCCAGATGATGGCGGTCGAACACGAGATAATCGCGGCGACGGACCTTCGGGATGCCGTAGATCGGAAAGCACACCGCCTGATAGATCATGACGAGAATATCCAGCACGATCATCGGCACAATGACCACATAGATCACCGGGGCGGTCAGCACCACCAGCAGGCGGGCGCCGGCGAGATAGCGCAGCGCGTGGGTGCGCATGGTGGCGTGCAGGCGCCTGACATTGTCTTCGAACACGATGCGGCGGTTCTGGATCTCAAAGCGCAACGCCTCGCGGCGCCTCGTCAGTTCCGCCTCGATATCGGCCTCCGCCGCGTGCAGCTTGGCGAGCAATTCGGCAAACCGCGCATCCATCGTCCGCTCCTCAATGCATGAGCCGACCGTTGGAAAAGACCCGCTTTCAGAAAGTTTCCGGGTAGCATCCGTGCGGTTCGGGGTGATATTGCTGGGTCCTCTCCTATATGAGCGCCATGGCAAAGTCCCCCGCAAAATCAGCTCCGCGATCCGGCGACCACGTCTTTCTGGTGGACGGCTCGTCCTACATCTTCCGCGCCTATCACGCGCTGCCGCCGCTGAACCGCAAGTCCGACGGCCTGCAGGTCAACGCCGTGCTCGGCTTCTGCAACATGCTGTGGAAGCTGCTGCGCGACATGCCGCAGGAGGACAGGCCGACTCATCTCGCCATTGTGTTCGACAAGTCGGAAGTCACTTTCCGCAACAAACTCTATCCCGACTACAAGGCGCACCGCCCGCCGGCGCCGGACGATCTGATCCCGCAATTCGCGATGATCCGCGAGGCCGTGCGCGCCTTCGATCTGCCGTGTCTGGAACAGGCAGGCTTCGAGGCCGACGACCTGATCGCGACCTATGTGCGGCAGGCCTGCGAGCGCGGCGCGACCGCCACCATCGTTTCGTCCGACAAGGACCTGATGCAGCTCGTCACCGACTGCGTCACCATGTACGACACCATGAAGGATCGCCGGCTCGGCGTGCCCGAGGTGATCGAGAAGTTCGGCGTGCCGCCCGACAAGGTGGTCGAGGTGCAGGCGCTGGCCGGCGATTCCGTCGACAACGTGCCGGGCGTGCCCGGCATCGGCGTCAAGACCGCGGCTCAGCTCATCAACGAATATGGCGACCTCGAAACATTGCTGGCGCGCGCGGGCGAGATCAAGCAGCCCAAGCGCCGCGAAACGCTGATCGAGAACGCCGAGAAGGCGCGGATCTCTCGCAAGCTGGTGCTGCTCGACGATCAGGTGAAGCTCGAGGTGCCGCTCGACGAGCTTGCGGTGCACGAGCCGGATTCGCGCAAGCTGATCGCCTTCCTCAAGGCGATGGAGTTTTCGACCCTGACGCGCCGCGTCGCCGAATACGCCGAAATCGACGCATCGGATATTGCGCCCGATGAAAAACTCAAAAGCACATTCGCCAAGGGCGCGGTCGATCAGGATTCGCCGGAAACGCCATCGCTTGGCGGCGAGCCCGACACGCGCGCGCAGGGCACGGCGCGCGGCGGTGCGGCTTCGCAATCCTCGCTGTTTCCTCCCGACCGGCCGGCACAACCGGCTGGTAGTGCCTCGCAAGGGAAGGACGCCGCGCTCACGCCCGCGATGCTTGCCGCGGCGCGGCTGGAAACGGCGCGCGCCACCAAGGTGGATCGCAGCAAATACGCGACCGTTCGCAGGCTGGACGAACTGAACCGCTGGATCGCGCGGGCGCGCGAGCGCGGCCATGTCGCGGTCGACACCGAGACCACCAGCCTCGATCCGATGCAGGCCGAATTGTGCGGCTTCTCGCTGGCGCTGGCGCCGAATGACGCCTGCTACGTGCCGCTGGCGCACCGTGAGGGTGGAGACGGCTCCGGCCTGTTCGCCGGCGGCTTCGCGCCGGACCAGATCAAGGAACAGGACGCGCTCGCCGCGCTGAAACCGCTGCTCGAAGACGAGGCCGTGCTCAAGATCGGCCAGAACCTGAAATTCGACATGCTGGTGTTCGCGCAGCGCGATATCACCTTGCGCGGCATCGACGACACGCTGCTGATGTCCTACGTGCTCGACGCCGGACGCAGCGCCCACGGCATGGACCCGCTGTCCGAGCAATGGCTCGGCCACACCCCGATCAGCTATGGCGAGGTTGCCGGTACCGGCAAGAACCAGGTCTGTTTCGATCAGGTCGCCATCGCGCGCGCCACCGAATACGCTGCCGAGGATGCCGACGTCACGCTGCGGCTGTGGCAGGTGCTGAAGCCGCGCCTCATCGCCGAACGCATGATGAGCGTCTACGAGACGCTGGAGCGCCCGATGGTGAGCGTGCTGGCTCGCATGGAGCAGCGCGGCATCACGGTCGACCGGCCGACACTGTCGCGCCTGTCCGGCGAGTTCGCGCAGGTCGCCGGACGGCTGGAGGCCGAGATCCGCGACATGGCCGGCGAGCCGGTCAATCCCGGCAGTCCCAAGCAGCTCGGCGACATCATATTCGGCAAGATGGGGCTGCCCGGCGGGCAGAAGACCAAGACCGGCGCGTGGTCCACTTCGGCCTCGATCCTCGAAGACCTCGCCGAGGAAGGCCATGAATTCCCGCGCAGGATTCTCGACTGGCGTCAGGTCTCGAAGCTGAAATCGACCTACACCGACGCGCTGCCGGCTTACGTGCATCCGATCACCACGCGCGTGCACACCTCCTACTCGCTCGCCTCCACCACCACCGGACGGCTGTCGTCGTCGGAGCCGAACCTGCAGAACATTCCCGTGCGCAACGAGGAAGGCCGCAAGATCCGCAAGGCGTTCGTCGCGACCCCCGGTCACAAGCTGGTGTCGGCGGATTATTCGCAGATCGAACTGCGGCTGCTCGCCGAGATCGCCGACATCCCGGCCTTGAAGCAGGCGTTCAAGGACGGGCTCGACATTCACGCCATGACCGCGTCGGAGATGTTCGGCGTGCCGATGAAAGACATGACCGGCGAAGTGCGCCGCCGTGCCAAGGCGATCAATTTCGGCATTATCTACGGCATTTCGGCGTTCGGCCTCGCCAACCAGCTCAGCATTCCGCGCGAGGAGGCCGGCGCCTACATCAAGAAATATTTTGAGCGATTTCCTGGCATCCGCGCCTACATGGACCAGACGCGCGATTTCTGCCGCGAGCACGGCTATGTCACCACGCTGTTCGGCCGCAAATGCCACTACCCCGACATCAAGGCCTCGAACCCCTCGATCCGCGCTTTCAACGAGCGCGCCGCGATCAACGCCCGCCTGCAGGGCACCGCCGCCGACATCATCCGCCGCGCCATGATCCGGATGGACGACGCGCTGGCGAAGAAGAAGCTCGCCGCGCAGATGCTACTGCAGGTGCATGACGAACTGATCTTCGAGGTGCCGGACGAGGAGGTGGAGCGGACGCTGCCGGTGATCTGCGAGGTGATGGAGCACGCTCCGCTGCCCGCCGTCGCGCTGTCGGTGCCGCTGCAGGTCGAGGCGCGGGCCGCCGACAATTGGGACGAGGCGCACTGAGGTCCGGTCCTGCTCCTTTCACGGCCACTTCCTGTTGACGGGCGCCGGGAGATACTGGAACGCTGTCGACGCCAGGGTTAAATTGGCCCGCCTCATTCGGATTAAATCGGTTCTGTCGTCATTGCGAGCGAAGCGAAGCAATCCAGAAGCGGCATGACAAGGGCTGGCTTGCTTCGGCGCTACGCGCCTCGCAATGATGGCCGTGGTTTCATCGTCAATCCAGTGCCCCTCCTTTTTGAGAGCCTTCCCGTGTCCCAGCCCGCCTCCCGCGCCCGCCTTGCCGACATCATCCGCGCCCGCTCCTTCGGGCGCGGCGAAATCACGCTGGCCTCGGGGCGCAAGAGCGACTTCTATTTCAACCTCAAGCCGACCATGCTCGATCCGGAAGGCGCGGCGCTGCTCGCCGAACTGTCGCTCGATGCGCTGAAGGACGAAGGGATCGACTATATCGGGGGCCTCGAGATGGGCGCGGTGCCGCTCGCCGGTGCGATCGCACAACTGTCCTGGATGAAGGGCAAGCCGATCGCCGCCTTCTTCGTGCGCAAGAAGCCGAAGGAACATGGCGCGCGGCTTGCGGTCGAAGGCCTCGCCAAGGGCGAGACCCTCGCGGGCAAGCGCATCGTCATCGTCGAGGACGTCACCACCACCGGCGGCTCGGCGATCAAGGCGGTGGACGCGGTGCGCGAGGCCGGTGGCAACGTGGTGATGGTGTTCACCATGGTCGATCGCGAGGAAGGCGCGACCGAGAATTTCCGCGAGGCGGGCATTGAACTGCGCTCGCTTTACAAGGCTGGCGAGTTTCTGAAAGGCTGATATCTCTCCGCGCTCGCGGAGAGGTATCAGGTCGTTCCGGCCAAGTGAGCGTAGCGAACGCGAGCCGGAATCCATAACCACCGAGCGCGGATCAGAATGCAGCTTTCTTGCGACACCAACCGGACCCGGATTCTATGGGTTCCCGCTTGCGCGGGGACGACCATGAAATGCCTTCTCGCCTGTGCCGTTGTTCTCTTGGTGCCGGGCCCCGCTTTCGCCGCCGAAGGCCTCGACGGCGCCAAACTGTCGGTGCTGTGGGCGCTGCCCTTCGTCGGCATTCTGCTGTCCATCGCCACCGGGCCGGTGTTCTATCCGCATCTGTGGGAGCATCATTTCGGCAAGATCACCGCGCTGTGGTCGGCGCTGGTCGTGGTGCCGCTGCTGCTCACCACCGACTCTTCCACCGTGACGGCGACGCTGGCGCACACCGCGCTGCTCGAATACATGCCGTTCATCCTGCTGCTGCTGGCGCTGTTCACGGTGGCCGGCGGCATCTTCCTCGAAGGCAATTTGCACGACAGCGTGTTCACCAACACCGTGCTGCTCGCCTTCGGCGCCGTGCTCGCTAGCATCGTCGGCACCACCGGTGCGGCGATGATCCTGATCCGGCCGCTGATCCGCGCCAATGACGACCGCCGCTTCAACGCGCATGTCGTGGTGTTCTTCATTTTCCTGGTCGCCAATATCGGCGGCTCGCTGTCGCCACTTGGCGACCCCCCGCTGTTCATCGGCTTTCTCAAGGGCGTCGACTTCTTCTGGACCACGCAGCATCTGTGGCTGGAGACGCTGACCGTCGGCGGCATCGTGCTCGCGGTCTTTCTCGTGATCGACCTGTATTTCCACCACCGCGAGGGCCGCTTTGCGCGCCTCAAGGATCCGACACCTGACAAGCCGCTGAAGCTGCATGGCGGCATCAACCTCGTGCTGATCGCGGTGATCATCGGCGCGATCCTGATGAGCGCGCAGTGGAAGCCCGGTATCGCCTTCACCATCGCAGGCACCGAACTGCGATTGCAGGACCTGCTGCGCGACGCGATCTTCGTCGCGGTCACGCTGGTCTCGGTGCTGGCGACGCGCAAGGCGCATCGCTACGCCAACGGCTTCAGCTGGGGTCCGATCCAGGAGGTCGCGATCCTGTTCGCCGGCATCTTCATCTGCATCGTGCCGGTGATGGCGATGCTCCAGGCCGGCCCGCACGGCCCGTTCGCCGCGCTGCTCGCCCTCGTCACCCACGCCGATGGCTCCAACAACGCCGCCGCCTATTTCTGGCTGACCGGCGGCCTGTCGTCGTTCCTCGACAACGCGCCGACCTACCTCGTGTTCTTCCAGCTGGCCGGCGGCGATCCGCAGGCGCTGATGACGACGCAGGCCGCGACGCTGGCCGCGATCTCCTCCGGCGCGGTGTTCATGGGCGCCAACACCTATATCGGCAACGCACCGAATTTCATGGTCTACGCCATTGCGCGGCAGGCGGGGGTGAAGATGCCGAGCTTCTTCGGCTACATGGCATGGTCGGCGCTGGTGCTGCTTCCGACCTTCCTGCTCGCGACCTGGCTGTTTTTCTGAACAAGCCCGCCATTGCGAACGAAGCAATCCGGAGGCGAACTCTATCCTCATCCTGAGGAGCATCGCTACATAGCCAAGTTTACGCAGGCCACGCCTGCTATGGCGATGCGTCTCGAAGGATGAGGCCAACGACCGTGGCCTCATGGTTCGAGACGTCGCTTCGCTCCTCCTCACCATGAGGGACTGGATTGATTCGTCGGCAGGGCCCGTGTCCGGATATCGCAAGCGCCGGTTCAGATGCCTCCTCACAATGACGGCGATTCAATTTCGCATCACTCCCCTCTAAACCTCGCATTTACCATCTCTCACTAAGGTCGTTGACGCCGCGACAAAACCCGTCGCGACCGGAGCAATCCGCCTGTTCGCGTTGCGTCAGTGGAGTGAGCGTTGCGTCAGAGTCCGCATGTCCCGCGTCGGCGGCTCGGCCCCGCGATGCTCGCGCTGGTGCTGGCGCTGCCGATCAGCGCCGCGCCGCATGTGGCCAGCGCCGGTTTTTTGGATTTCCTGTTCGGCGATCAGCCGCGTAACACCGCCCCCGCTCCCGCGCAGCCGTCCAATCCGTTCTCCGGCCTGTTCGGCGACGATGCGCCCGCCCCCGCCCCGCCCCCCGTGAGCAGCGGCCGCGGCGCGGCCTATTGCGTGCGCACCTGCGACGGCAAGTATTTCCCGCTGACGCCGCAGCCCAGCGCAACGCATGCGCAGATGTGTCAGTCGTTCTGCCCGGCGAGCCCGACCAAGGTGTTCTTCGGCGGCAGCATCGAAGGCGCGACCGGAAGCAACGGCGAGCGCTACAGCGACATGCCGAACGCCTTCGCCTATCGCAAGGCGCTGAAGGCCGGCTGCACCTGCAACGGCCGCGATCCGGCGGGCCTTGCGTCGGTCGATCTGTCGCTCGACACCACGCTGCGGCCGGGCGACGTGGTCGCCACCTCAAGCGGTCTTGTCGCCTATTCCGGCGTGCGCAGCGGCAACGGCCAGACCGCCGAGTTCATTCCGGTCGCGAATTATCCCGGCCTCACCGCCGACGTCCGCGCCAAGCTCGGCGAGATGAAGGTCACGCCGGTCACGGTGGATGTCGCGCCCGCGTCATCGCGCGACATCACCGGCTCGCTGCCGCAGAGCATTGCGCCGAAAGCCGTCGCAGCGAAGACCCGCGCGCGGCTGTAACGCCGACTCTTTAAGGCAGAGCGTCGTGGCCGAGCCATCGGCGTTCGAACGAACGGCGTCGCCTTTCGAGAAAGCGAAGCCAGGTGAGGGCGTAGAATCTATCGATAAATCGAGATCCCTCACCCCAATGGGGAAAGGGAGCACGCCTCCTATCAGCCTCAGCGCCCGACAATGACGCCGATCACGTTCGGCGCGGCGAGATATTTTTCTTCCATCTCCATCCGCGCCAGCGCCTTGTTCTCCGGCGTCAGCAGGCCGCGCTGCTCGGCGAGGATCATCCAGCAATAGCCCCACCAGTCGGTGAGAATGCCCTCGTCGCCGACAAGGTCGTAGCCCTGCTCCGCCGCGAAGATCCGCGCCCGCGCTTCATCCAGCGTATCGAGAAATTCGTGATCGGCGGGCGAGAGCATGTCGTCGATCAGATCGTCGGTGGTGTAGCCCCAGATCGACTGGCAGACCGCGTTGAACTCGCGGTCGATCTGGTCGTCATCGACGATCTGGCGGCGCGCGGTCGCATGCAGGCGGCTCAGCGTGCGGGCGAAGTCGGCGATGCGCGTCAGCGCCATGGTGTCGAACGCAATATTGGACATTTGGTCCTCACAATCCGCGACAGGCCCAATATATGGTAGCCGCACAGCGACGAATCACAACGATATATCAATGGCTTGTAAAAATGTTCTTAATTTGTTCCAAAAGCAAGGAATTCATCCGGCGGCCCGGCTCGCGCGCGGCCCTCGCCCGCGAAATGAAAGCGGCGGCTGAACAGCCGCCAACGGAATTCCCCAGCGCCCGATTTTAATGCCGATTTTCCACCCGTTCAGGCGACGTGCTTTTCGATTTTGGCGAAGTTGCTGAGGCCCAGCCAGTCCGCAAGGCTGGCCTCAAGTTCGCGGCTGCCGGTCACGATCAGTCTGTCGTTTTGCTTGGCCCGATCAATCGTCGTGTAGCCCATCCAGACTTCCGTCATCGTGCGCAGATCGGTGACAAGATAGAGATCGACTTCAAAACCCGGATCGATCGCACACAGATCAACATCCCCGCCAGGCCCGACAACGAGCCACCAGTTGCGCTTGTTCTGCCGCAAATCCTTCAGAATGACCTGGATGGTAGAGCGCCGCCGCGACGGCATCGCATGCGGCACGATCCTGCGGCGGATGTCCCACATCAACAGGTTGGGATCGAGATTCTCGAGCGAGGATTTGGTGGTGATCCATCTGTGGCCCCACAGGCCGACCTGTTCAATGATCGGCTTGAGTTCCTGCCCGGCAGCCGTCAGACGATATTCGTAAAGATCGGGACCGGCCGCCGATTTCAGCCGGGCGACAATGCCCGCCGCCTCAAGCTCCTTGAGCCGTTTCGACAACAGCGCCGGCGACATCCGCGGCACGCCGCGTCGCAGTTCATTGAATCGCGTCGATCCACAAACCAGTTCGCGCAGAACGATCAACGTCCAGCGTGCGCAGAGAACCTCGCACGCCATCGCCACGGGACAAAACTGGCTGTAGCTGCCTTCGGCCATCGGCGTCACCACGCTCGGATGATGCTCGCATTTTACGCCTTCTCCGCCATCTCCTCCAGTTCAGATTCTGTACCGGACAGATTCAGTTCGTGAACTGGCCGGAGCCGCAAGGAATATGGGAATGCCAACCATGGCGGCGAGATGATCTCGAAGCGAACGACGGAGAACGACAATGCCATTGGTCAATATCGAGCTGGTCGAAGGCGTGTTCGAGAAAAGCCAGAAGCAGGACATGATCCGCAAGGTCACCGATGCGATGGTGGAAATCGAAGGTGAAGCGATGCGCGGCGTCACATGGGTCCGCATTCACGAAGTCGCGAGCGGCGAATGGGGCATTGGCGGCAAGACTCTTACCAGCGCCGACGCCAGGACGATGCAGCGCGACGGCAAATAGCCTCTTCAAAACCAAGGGCGGCCGACAGCCGCCCTTCGTTTTTTGAAAATCGGCTCGCCTCATTCCGCCGCGAGTTTCACCTCGGGCGCGGCGGCGAGCACCTCGGCATCGACGTGGTTCTCGAATTTGGCGAAGTTTTTCTGGAACATGCCGACCAGCGCCCGCGCGGTCTTGTCGAACTCCGCCTTGTCGGCCCAGGTGCCCGCCGGATCGAGAATGTCGGACGGCACGCCCGGCAGCGAAGTCGGCACCGCGAAGCCGAAATAAGGATCGGCGCGGAATTTCACGCTGCGCAGCGAGCCGTCGAGCGCGGCGGACAGCAGCGCCCGCGTCACCTTGATCGGCATGCGGCTGCCGACGCCGTATTTGCCGCCGGTCCAGCCGGTGTTGACCAGCCAGCAATCGACATTGTGCTTCGCGATCAGCTCGCGCAGCATCTGGCCGTATTCGGCCGGATCGCGTGGCAGAAACGGCGCGCCGAAGCAGGCGGAGAATTCCGGCTGCGGCTCGGAGCCGAGGCCGCGCTCGGTGCCCGCGACCTTGGCGGTGTAGCCGGACAAAAAGTGATACATCGCCTGCGCCGGATTGAGCCGCGCGATCGGCGGCAACACGCCGAAGGCGTCGGCGGCGAGCATCACCACATTGCGCGGCTGGCCGGCGCGCCCGGTCTTCGAGGCGTTGGGAATGAAATCGAGCGGATAGGCCGAGCGGGTGTTCTCGGTCTTGGAGCCGTCGTCGAAATCCGGCTTGCGGGTTGTGGGATCGATCACGACATTTTCCAGCACCGCGCCGAAACGCATGCTGGCGTCGTAGATCGCGGGCTCCGCCTCCTGCGACAGCTTGATGGTCTTGGCGTAGCAGCCGCCCTCGAAATTGAAGATGCCGTCCGGTCCCCAGCCATGCTCGTCGTCGCCGATCAGCGTGCGCGCCGGATCCGCCGACAGCGTGGTCTTGCCGGTGCCGGACAGGCCGAAAAAGATCGCCGAGTCGCCCTCGGGGCCGACATTGGCCGAGCAGTGCATCGGCATCACGCCCTGCGCCGGCAGATAATAATTCAGCGTGGTGAACACCGACTTCTTCATCTCGCCGGCATATTGGCTGCCGCCGATCAGCACGATCTTGCGGGTGAAATCGATCGCGACCACGTTCTCCGAGCGCACGCCGTGGCGCTTGGGATCGGCGCGGAAGCTCGGCAGATCGACGATGGTCAGTTCCGGCGTGAAGCCGGCAAGCTCGGCCGCCTCGGGACGGCGCAGCAGCGTGCGAATGAACAGCGAGTGCCAGGCAAGTTCGGTATAGACCCGCACCTTGATGTGGAATTTCGGATCGGCACCGCCATAGAGATCCTGCGCGAACAGCGTCATGCCTTCGGCGTGTCTGATGAAGTCCTCGTGCAGCACCTGGAACTGCTCCGGTGTGATCGACTGGTTGCCGGCCCACCACATCATGCCGTCGGTATTGGCGTCGCGGACGGTGAACTTGTCCTTCGGGCTGCGGCCGGTGAACACGCCGGTTTCGGCGCACAGCGCGCCGTCGGCGGTGAGTTCGGCTTCGTTGTTGCGCAGCGCGTGCTCGTAGAGCGGCGCCGTTCCCAGATTCCAGAACACCTCTGCGAGATTTCTGAATCCGAATTTGTCGGCGCCGAAGGCGCCGTTGCGAACACCGGTTTCCTTCACGCAATCTCTCCCATGAGCCGCGCCTGGGCGCGCGATTGGTATTGCCGAAGCCGCGAAGCTTAGTGCGGGAGCATGACACCCCGCGCTCAGTCTTTAGTAGTGCGCCCCATCAGACCAATGCGTGATTCCGGTTTTCCTGTGATCGGCACGAAAATCGCAGTGGCGACGGCTCAGGCGGCCTTCGCGCGGGCGCGTTCAGCGAGTTCCTTCAAGGTCTTTCGCAACACCGCCGGCTCGGTGATGCGCTGCGGAAATACCAGCCGCAATGTCCGGCGGTCGTCCTGCAGATCGAGCCCCTCCGGATCGCAGCCCGCGCAGCGCCAGTTGCCCGCCTCGGCTCCGAGCAGGCGCGTGGCGTAGAGCGCCATCGCCTCGCGATGGTCCTCGTTCATATGCGCGACGATATCGTCCTCGGCCGCGACCAGCGCCTCGGCGCCGTCGAGGCTGGTGAGAAACTGCTCGGGTTTGAGATCGACGATGCGGCCGAAGCCGGCGACCAGATGCGCGCCTTTCACCTCGATCCGGAAGAAGGCGAAATCCGGGAAATCGGCGAACCCTTCCGCGCCCGGCTGCGCCGCGAGATAACGCCGCCGCACCGCCGCGTCATCGCTCTGCCGGGCGGTCCCCGCGACCATGATCCGGGCCCCTTCCAGCGGATCGCCCGGCGCACGCTCATCCAGCATCAGCGAGACCCGCGGGTCGGCCAGAATATTTTTGGTATGAACCGCAAGGCGCGAGATCAGCAGCAAGGGCGAGCCGTCGGTGTCGGTCGCGGTCGTCACCAGCGAGCAATAGGGATCGCCGCCTTCCGCCATCAGGGTGGCGAGCGCGCCCTGCCGGCTCCGGCGCAGCAAGGAGCGGACGATATCGGCGGATTTCACTCCGGGTGTCGGCATCATGGGCGCGGGTCCTTCCCTGAATCTGTTGGCTTTTTTTCGGCTGCGGGGGGTTCTTTTGCCGATTTCGGGGTTATATTGGCAGAAAGTGGCGTCAAATCCGTGTTCAGGGAACCTGGGCCACATTTCAGCCCAGCTTTGCATAGCTCGTGGCTCCGGCAACTCTGCCATATTTTGTTCGGCATCCTTGGCTTGAACCGGGGAGCCGTCCGCAAACAAGTTTCGGAAAAGTGACCCATGCCAACAATCGCTCTCGTCGATGACGATCGCAACATTCTGACCTCGGTCTCGATTGCACTGGAGGCCGAAGGCTACCGGATCATGACCTATACGGACGGCGCCTCCGCACTCGAAGGCTTCAAGACCTCGCCGCCGGACATGGCGATCCTCGACATCAAGATGCCGCGCATGGATGGCATGGAGACCCTGCGCCGGCTGCGGCAGAAATCCGACCTGCCGGTGATCTTCCTCACCTCCAAGGACGAGGAAATCGACGAGCTGTTCGGCCTCAAGATGGGCGCCGACGATTTCATCCGCAAACCGTTCTCGCAACGCCTCCTGGTCGAGCGCGTCAAGGCGGTGCTGCGCCGCGCGGTGCCCAAGGACCCGGCCACCCAGCAGAAGGAGTTGGACACCAAGGCGCTGGAGCGCGGCCTGCTGCGCATGGACCCCGAGCGCCACACCTGCACCTGGAAGAACGAGCCGGTGACGCTGACCGTGACCGAATTCCTGATCCTGCAGGCGCTGGCGCAGCGTCCGGGCGTGGTGAAGAGCCGCAACGCGCTGATGGACGCCGCTTATGACGACCAAGTTTATGTCGACGACCGCACCATCGACAGCCACATCAAGCGGCTGCGCAAGAAGTTCAAGGTGGTCGACGACGATTTCGAGATGATCGAAACGCTCTACGGCGTCGGCTATCGCTTCAAGGAAGCCGCCTGACGCATCGTAATGTCCATCCGCCGCGGCCGGCCCCCGGCGCGGCGGTTTCGCAATCCTTCGGGTATGGGCAGAGGATCGCCCGAAGCACATGACCTGGGATATCAACCAAGGCGGGTTTGCGATTGCTCGATCGAACGCAGCCGGATCAAACCATGGACGACGCTGACGCCGGGGCGATCACCGCCTCCGAGATCGATGTTGCCGTCGACACCGAGGAGACGGAGCAGCGCCGCAACTGGCAGCCGCGCCATCTGCTGCGGCGCGCCGGCCAGTATCTGGTCGCACTGACCTTCTCCAGCCTCACCCGCCGCATCGTCTCGCTCAACCTGATCGGCCTGATCGTGCTGGTCGTCGGCATCATGTATCTCTCGCAATTCCGCGCCGGCCTGATCGACGCGCGCGCGCAGAGCCTGCTGGTGCAGGCCGAGATCATCTCGGGCGCGATCGCCGCTTCCGCGACGGTCGAGACCAACACCATCACCGTCGATCCGGACCGTCTCACCGATCTGAAGACCGGCGAGTCGCTCGGCCCCGCCGAGGAAATCCTCTCCAACCTCGATTTTCCGATCAATCCGGAGCGGGTCGCGCCGGTGCTGCGCCGCCTGATCTCGCCGACCAAGACGCGCGCCCGCATCTATGACCGCGACGGCGTGCTGCTGCTCGACAGCCGCAACCTCTACGGCCGCGGCGACGTGCTGCGCTTCGAGCTGCCGCCGCCCTCCGCCGACAAGCCCGGACTTGCCGAACGCACCATGATCGCGATCCGCACCTGGCTCAATCGCGGTGACCTGCCGCTCTATCGCGAGCTCGGCCCGGAGAACGGCAACGGCTATGCCGAGGTGCATCAGGCGCTCGACGGCCGCAAGGACAGCATGGTGCGGATCAACGACCGCGGCGAGGTGATCGTCTCGGTCGCGGTACCGGTGCAGCGCTTCCGCGCCGTGCATGGCGCGCTGATGCTCTCGACCCAGGGCGACGACATCGACCAGATGGTGACCGCCGAGCGTCTCGCTATTCTGAAAGTGTTCGGCATCGCCGCCGTGGTGATGATCGTGCTGTCGCTGCTGCTCGCATCGACCATCGCCGGGCCGGTGCGGCGCCTTGCGGAAAGCGCCGAGCGGGTCCGCCGCCGCATCAAGACCCGCGTCGAAATTCCCGACTTCTCCCGCCGCAGCGACGAGATCGGCCATCTGTCCGGCGCGCTGCGCGACATGACCGACGCGCTCTACAACCGCATCGAGGGCATCGAGCGGTTCGCCGCCGATGTCGCCCACGAATTGAAGAACCCGCTGACCTCGATGCGCTCGGCGGTGGAAACGCTGCCGCTGGCGCGCTCCGACGACAGCCGCAACCGCCTGCTCGCGGTGATCGAGCATGACGTGCGCCGGCTCGATCGCCTGATCTCCGACATCTCCGATGCGAGCCGTCTCGATGCCGAACTGCAACGGCAGGACGCCGAGCCGGTCGACGTCCGCCGCCTGCTGGAGACGCTGACCTCGGTCGCCAACGAAACGCGGCAGGGCAACAATGTGAAGGTCGAGACCCGCTTCGAGGGGCCGCGCACCGACAGCTTCTCGGTGCCGGGCCATGACTCGCGGCTCGGGCAGGTGATCTCCAACCTGCTCGCCAACGCGCAATCCTTCTCGCAACCGGGCGACAAAGTCCGCGTCACCTGCCGCCGCCGCAAGACCGAAATCGAGATCGTGATCGACGACGACGGCACCGGCATCCGCCCCGGCGCGCTGGAGAAGATCTTCGATCGCTTTTACACTGACCGGCCGCATCAGGGTTTCGGCCAGAATTCCGGGCTTGGCCTGTCGATCTCCAAGCAGATCATCGAAGCGCACGGCGGCAAGATCTGGGCCGAGAACCGCGCCGGCCCGCCGGATGCCGAGGGCGATGCGCGGATCGCCGGCGCGCGCTTCACGGTGCGGCTGCCCGCGATATGACGGCGACCGGCACGCCCAGTCCCCAGCCCAGCATCCATGGCTCGGCGGTCAAGGTCGGCGAGCGCGCCATCCTCATTCGCGGCGCCTCCGGCAGCGGCAAGTCCGGCCTGGTGTTCGACCTGATCCTCGCTGGACGTGCCGGCATCGTGCCGCATGCGGTCCTGGTGGGCGACGACCGCGTCCGTCTCATCAATCAGGACGGAAACATCATGGTCCTTGCGGTCCAGGAGCTCGCCGGCCTGATCGAAATCCGCGGGCTCGGACTGCGCCGCTGCGACTTTGTGACCGAGGCGCCGGTGGGCCTGGTGGTCGATCTGGCTGCGCCCGACGGCGCCCGTCTGCCGGGGCCGGAAGCGCTGCGCACGGTGATTTCAGGGGTGGAATTGCCGCGAATTCCGGTGGCGGCCGGCCACCCGGCGCTGCCGCTGGTGCTGGCTTTCCTGACCACAAGTTAAGCCCGCGACGCCAGCGGGACCGGCCCTGCCGATTGCCCGAAAGGAATTGGTAACCATATAAGTCCCATCATGGCGCCCCGTTTGACCGCTGCCGCCCCCTGTCCCCACGAGGGGATAAGGCCAAGATGCCCTCTTGCGCCCCGGCTCCGAATGGTCAACATGTGGCCCTTTCGTGCGGTGCACAACGCGCCCGCGAGGAGTCTTTGATGATTGGTTTGGTATTGGTGACCCACGGGCGTCTGGCCGACGAGTTCAAGGCGGCGCTTGAGCATGTCATGGGTCCGCAAAAACAGATCGAGGCGATCACCATCGGCGCCGAAGACGATGCCGATCTGTGTCGCAGCGATATCATCGAGGCGGTGAAGCGCGTCGACAGCGGCGACGGCGTCGCCATTCTCACCGACATGTTCGGCGGCACGCCCTCCAACCTCGCGATCTCCTGCATGAGCCGCCCCAAGGTCGAGGTGCTGGCCGGCATCAATCTGCCGATGCTGGTGAAGCTCGCCAAGGTGCGCGAGGAGAAGCCCCTGCCCGACGCCATCGCCGCCGCGCAGGAAGCCGGCCGCAAATACGTCACCATCGCAAGTCGCGTACTGGCCGGAAAATGAGCGACGCATCGGACAATCAGGCGCGCACCGCCGGCGGCCTTGTCCGCGAAATTCCGATCACCAACAAGCGCGGCCTGCACGCGCGCGCCTCCGCCAAATTCGTGCAGACCGCCGAGAAATTCGACGCCGAGCTCACCGTCACCCGCAACGGCGAGAGCGTCGGCGGCACTTCGATCATGGGCCTGATGATGCTGTCCGCCGGCATCGGCACCTCGATCACGGTATCGGCCAAGGGCCGCGAAGCGCAGGCCGCGCTCGACGCCATCACCGAGCTTGTCACCAACAAGTTCGGCGAGGAGTAGCACCCACTTCACCTCTCCCGTGGGGGGAGGGAGCAGCACTGCATTTCAGCTTAAAACTTAAACCGCCTTATCACTCCGCCTCGTTGTCGCGCAGCGGCGGCACGATCCAGATTTTCCAGCGCACCGCCGGTCCCGCCTTGCCGTGGAAATAACGGCGCGCGCTGATGCTGAGTTGCTCGGCGCCGTCCGTGTTCGCCACCATCCACGCCTCGCACGAAGCCAGCCGGAAATCGGTGGTGTCGCAGATGCCGATGAAGCCGCGCTGCTTCGCCTCCTCCAGGCTCGACAGCCCCGAGCCCCACAATTCGCCCGGCGTAAAGGTCGCCGGATGATCGGGGCTGTAGAAGGTCATCGGCGTGCCGGCCTCGGTGCTCGCCACCACCACGGCCCAGCGCCGGTTGAACCGCGCGCGCCAGGCTTCGGTGAGTTGCAGCGCGAATTCCGAGCGCGGCGTGAAGGACGCGCCCGCCGGACCATGCTGGCGCACCGTCTGCGCCGCGATGATCGGCGAGATCACCAGCATGATAAAGGTGAGTCCGGCCCAGATCAGCATCAGGCGGATCAAGGCCATCTGCGGCACCCGCAACGCCGGGATCGCGACCAGCGCCAGCGGCACCAGGAAGAACAGCGGAATGCCCCAGTCGCTTTTCATGTCGATGTGAAACACCGGCGCGGCGATCTGCGGCACGATCGCCAGAATAAGCGCGATCGCCCAGATCTGCCGCGCACGGGACAGATTGACGCTGGCGTTCGGACCGCGCGCCCACGGCCGCTGCACCGAGGCGACGAATTCGCCGATCACGCCGCGCTGGCGCAGCGAGCGCCACCATTGCAGCCGCCACGCCAGCGCGATGGCGCCGCAGGCGACCGGAAACAGCAGGAAGGCGAGATGATGCAGCGAATAGGTCGAGGCGCGGCGCATCGTCTCCAGGATCGGCCGCGCGCCATAGATATCGCCGGCATAGATCAGCGGCGCGAACTCGACCTGCTTCAGCCACCACAGATGCGGGCTGATCGCCAGCAGCATCACCAGCAGCGCGACCCACGGCGCCGGCGAGCGCAAAAAGGCCAGACGGTCCGGATGCAGCAGCGCGGCAAGCCCGACCGCGCCGATCACCGTCAGCGCCCAGTATTTCGTCAAGAGAGCCGCCGCGCCGGCCAGACCGAGCCAGATTCCGGAGCGCACGGTGCGTTTGTCGAAGGCGTCGAGATAGGCCAGCACCACCAGCGGCAGCATCGCAAGCTGCAGGACGTCCGGGTTGTATTTGAAGCCCTTGAGATTGAACATCGGATAAAGTGCCAGCATCACCATGGCGAACATGGCGCGGCGCGGGCCGACCACGCGGCGGGCGATCAGCCAGCAGATCACCAGGCCGCACGCCGCCACGGTCATCGCCAGCGCGTAGGCGGCCCAGTCGGTGGCCGGGAAAATCCGGAACCAGACGCCGGAGACCCAGCCCGACAGCGGCGGATGCTTGCCGTAGCCGAGCAGGAATTTGCGGCCCCAGGCATAGGCCTCGGTGACGTCGAAATGGATGTCCTGCGCGCCCTTGAGCGCGGTCAGGATCATGGTCCAGAGCAGCGCGTGGATCGCGGCGAACGCGATGACGAAGCGCGTGCTGGTCTTGTCGTCATGGGCGAGCGCCGCCACCCAGGCGGCCAGACGCCGCGACACCGGCACATGGCGCAGCCGGGCCTTCTGCCGGGATTTGAGGCCGGTTTGCGGCCGCGCCGCGGGACTCGCTGCATGTTCCATCGTCCACAGCTAGCAGCGCCCGGCAGCAACGGCTATTGCCGCCAGATCAGGCCCGGTTTTGCCGGGCAAATTCCCGCCGCGGCACCGAATTCCGCTTTGCCCGCAAATGCCCAGATGCTATCCCGCCGCCATGACAACCAAGCCGATTTCCAACATTCGCAATTTCTCCATCGTCGCCCATATCGACCATGGCAAATCGACGCTGGCCGACCGCCTGATCCAGACCACGGGCGGGCTGGAGGCGCGCGAGATGAAGGAGCAGGTGCTCGATTCGATGGATATCGAGCGCGAGCGCGGCATCACCATCAAGGCGCAGACCGTCCGCCTCAGCTACAAGGCCAGGGACGGTCAGACCTACGTTTTCAACCTGATGGACACGCCCGGCCACGTCGACTTCGCCTACGAGGTCAGCCGTTGTCTCGCCGCCTGCGAAGGCGCGCTCTTGGTGGTCGACGCGTCGCAAGGCGTGGAAGCGCAGACGCTGGCCAACGTCTATCAGGCGATCGACAACAACCTCGAGATCGTCCCGGTTCTCAACAAGGTCGATCTGCCCGCCGCCGAACCCGAGCAGGTCAAGCAGCAGATCGAGGACGTGATCGGCATCGACGCCTCCGACGCCATCATGGTCTCGGCCAAGACCGGCATCGGCATTCCCGACGTGCTGGAAGCCATCGTCACCCGCCTGCCGCCGCCGAAGGGCGACCGCGACGCGACGCTGAAGGCGCTGCTGGTCGATAGCTGGTACGACGTCTATCTCGGCGTCGTGGTGCTGGTGCGCGTGGTCGACGGCGTGCTGAAGAAGGGCGACCGCATCCGCATGATGGGCACCGGCGCCGCCTATGACGTCGAGCGCGTC
The DNA here is from genome assembly GCA_001897755.1 of Afipia sp. 64-13. GTDB lineage: Bacteria > Pseudomonadota > Alphaproteobacteria > Rhizobiales > Xanthobacteraceae > Afipia. Next base: position 1,005 of record MKUJ01000024.1, on the reverse strand, counting down.
GGCGTGTTCACGCCGAAGATGGTCAATGTCGACGAGCTCGGCCCCGGCGAAGTCGGCTTCATCACCGCCGCGATCAAGGAAGTCGCCGACACCCGCGTCGGCGACACCATCACCGACGACAGAAAGCCGGTCACCGAGATGCTGGCGGGCTTCAAGCCGGCGGTGCCGGTGGTGTTCTGCGGCCTGTTCCCGGTCGATGCCGACGATTTCGAGACGCTGCGCGCGGCGATGGGCAAGCTGCGGCTCAACGACGCCAGCTTCTCCTTCGAGATGGAGACCAGTGCGGCACTCGGTTTCGGTTTCCGCTGCGGCTTCCTCGGTCTGCTGCATCTGGAGATCATCCAGGAGCGGCTGTCGCGCGAGTTCAATCTCAACCTGATCGCGACCGCGCCGTCCGTCATTTACAAAATGCACCTGACCGACGGACAGGAGATCGAGATCCACAATCCGATCGACATGCCGGACGTGGTGAAGATCGCCGAGATCGAGGAGCCGTGGATCGAGGCCACGATCATGACGCCGGACGAGTATCTCGGCTCGGTGCTCAAGCTGTGTCAGGAACGGCGCGGCACGCAGAAGGAGCTGACCTATGTCGGCACCCGCGCGATGGCGAAATACGAACTGCCGCTCAACGAGGTGGTGTTCGACTTCTACGACCGGCTGAAATCGGTCTCGAAGGGCTACGCCTCGTTCGACTATCACCTGACCGACTACAAGGCCGCCGACCTCGTCAAGATGCAGATCCTCGTCAACAACGAGCCGGTCGATGCGCTCTCCATGCTGGTGCATCGCTCGCGCGCCGAGGGCCGCGGCCGCGCCATGGTCGAGAAGATGAAGGAATTGATCCCGCCACACATGTTCCAGATCCCGATCCAGGCGGCGATCGGCGGCAAGGTGATCGCGCGCGAGACCGTGCGCGCGCTGCGCAAGGACGTCACCGCGAAATGCTACGGCGGCGACATCACGCGCAAACGCAAACTTCTGGAGAAGCAGAAGGAAGGCAAG
>MKUJ01000023.1 GCA_001897755.1 Afipia sp. 64-13 | reverse complement strand
CAAGAAGGCGCCAGATGCCGATATCATCCAAGGCGCCTCGATGATCCTGTCTGAAGCAACACCAATCAAACAAGGGAGAACACTATGAACTGGCAAAGGCTGACGCAGCTTGCAGGCGCTGTCGGACTTCTGTTTTCCGCGGGCCTTGCGGGCGCCGCTCACGCCGAGACGGCAACCGTCCGGATCGCCAAGCAATTCGGCATCTCGTATCTGCCGCTGACCTTGATGGAAGATCAGAAGCTGTTCGAGAAACATGCCAAGCAGGCAGGCATCGATCTCAAGGTCGAATGGACCCGCTTCTCGGCCGGTTCGGGCATGAACGAGGCACTGCTCTCGGGCAATCTCGATTTCGCTTCCGGCGGCGTCGGGCCGATGCTGACGATCTGGGGCAAGACGCAGAACAATCTCAAGGTGAAGGGCGTCGCGGCGCTGAACGCGATGCCGCTTTATCTGGTCTCGTCCAATCCGAACGTGAAGACCATCAAGGACTTCACCGAGAAGGACAAGATCGCGCTGCCGGGCGTCAAGACCTCGATTCAGGCGGTGACGCTGCAGATGGCCGCCGAGAAGGCATTCGGCGCCGGTCAGCAGTACAAGCTCGATTCGCTCACCGTGTCGATGAGCCACCCCGATGCGCTGGCTGCCGTGCTCGGCGGCCACTCGGAGATCAACGCGCATTTCGGTTCGGCGCCGTTCCAGGACATCGAACTGGCCAACCCGAAGGTGCACAAGGTGCTCGACAGCTATGAGGTGCTCGGCGGACCGCACACCTTCAATTCGGTCTGGGCCACCACCAAGTTTGTCGAAGGCCACCCCAAGCTCGTCAAGGCGTTCATCGACGCGCTGGAAGAGAGCATGAGCCGCATCAAGTCCGATCCGGCCGCGGCGGCCGCGATCTGGATCAAGGCCGAGAACTCGAAGCTGTCCGCTGCGGACGCCGAAAAGATCATCCGCGATCCCCAGAACGAGTGGACCACGACTCCCAAGAAAATCATGGTCTATCTCGATTACATGAACCGCGCCGGGCTCGTTCCCGCCAAGGCCACCAGCTGGCAGGATGTCTTCTTCAGCGGCATCCACGGCGCGAAGGGAAGCTGAACAGGTTCGGGACGGGCGCAACAGTGCGCCCGTCCTTCATTCGCAAGCAGGTTGACGTGATGACCATGCAGACGACCGCCGGGCGCGACGAGCGGACATCGACCGACTATCTCACCGTGCAGATCTGGCGCGGAGATCGCGACGGGACTTTCCAGACCTTCAAGGTGCCGGTACGGGAAAATCAGACCGTGCTGGATGTGGTGACCGAGATCCAGCGCACCCAGGACGACACGTTGTCCTATCGCTATGCCTGCCGGGTCGGCATGTGCGGCTCCTGCGCCATGATCGTCAACGAGCAGCCGCGCTGGACCTGCCGCACGCGGGTCGACAAGCTCGGCAGCGGGCCGCTGAAACTGGAGCCGCTGCGCAATCTGCCGATCGTCAAGGATCTGGCGGTCGACATGGAGCCGTTCTTCGATAAATGGAAAGCCGCGCACGGCTATTTCGAGCCCGGCGACAATCCGCCGGCCGACTTCGCCATCGTCGAGCCGTCGTCCAGCGAGCGCGAGGCGGTGGACGAGGCCATCGAGTGCATCAATTGCGCCGTCTGCTATTCGGCCTGCGATGTCGTGACATGGAATCCGGATTATCTCGGCCCCGCCGCGCTCAACCGCGCCTGGACTCTGGTCAATGACGTGCGCGATCGCGGTCAGGACTCGCGGCTGACGGCGGTGTCCGGCGATGCCGGCTGTCACTCCTGCCACAGTCATATGAGCTGCACGCGGTTCTGTCCGAAGGAACTGTCGCCGACCTTCTCGATCGCGGGCCTGAAACGCGCGACCTCCAACCGCTTGTGGAGGCGCAAGCGATGAACCCGGTGCTTTATCTCGCCCAGCGCGGCACCGCCGCCATTCTGGCTCTGGCCGTTGCGGTTCACCTGACCACAATTATCTACGCGGTACGCCATGAACTGACCGCCGGAGAGATTCTCGGCCGCACCCATGGCAACAAGGCGTTCCTCGCCTTCTATCTCGTGTTCGTGCTGGCGGCCTCGATCCATGCGCCGATCGGCCTGCGCTCGGTGCTGCGGGAATGGACCGGATGGCGCGGCCGTTCACTCGACCTCGCGATGGTCGCGTTCTCGGCGCTGCTGCTGTGTCTTGGAATAAGGGCCGCCCTGGCGGTGTATCTGGCATGATCCGCGATTCGCATCTCAAGCCCGGATTTATCGCCGCGATGCTGCATCGCCTGTCCGGCGTCGCGCTGGCGATCTTCCTGCCGATGCATTTCATCGCGCTCGGCACCGCGCTCGGCGGCGCCGATGCGCTGCAGGGCTTTCTGGTTCTGACCCATTCGAGCTTCGTGAAGTTCGCCGAATGGGGACTGGTGATGGCGCTGGCGGTTCACATGGCGCTCGGCCTGCGCGTGCTGGCGATCGAGTGGTTGGCGATGCGCGATCGCGGCGCCGTAGTGGTTTCGAGTTGTGTCGCCGCCTCGGCAGCGGTCGGACTATTGTTCTTGCTCAGCGGCGGAATCTAGGGAGAAGCAGATCATGCAAATCGACATCAAGGAAGTCGAAGAGGTTTGCAAAACCCTCTACGTGCAAGCGCTCAAGATGTTGCCCGCCGACATCAAGGCAGGTTTCAAGCAACTGGTGCGCGACGAGACCAGCGCGACCGGCCGCACCATTCTCGACACCATGGTCGAGAACATCGCGGTGGCCGAGCGCACCAACAACATCCTGTGCCAGGACACCGGCATTCCGATCTACAACGTCACAGTCGGGCGCGATGTCCAGTTCGAGGGCGCGGATCTGAAGGCCGCGATCCGCCGAGGCTGCGAGCGCGCCACCACCGAATGTTCGTTGCGCTCCTCGGTGGTGCATCCGATCACCCGCAAGAACAACCAGACTTCGAGCGGCATCCGGGTGCCGATCATCCACGTCGATTTCGACGAGCGCCCAGAGACGATGTCGATCGAGATGATCCCGAAAGGCTCGGGCTCGGAGAATGGCTCGTTCCTGCAGATGCTGCTGCCCTCGGACGGCATCAAGGCGGTGAAGCGGTTCGTGATCGAGCGCGTCATCGACCTCGGCGGCCGGGTCTGTCCGCCGACCATCGTCGGCGTCGGCCTCGGCGGCACCTCGGATCTATGCATGCATCTGGCCAAGATCGCGGCGACGCGTCCGCTCGGCTCGACATGCTCGGATGAAGAGGGTGCGAAAATCGAGGCCGAGCTGTCGCAAGCGGTCAATGAGCTCGGGATCGGCCCGCAGGGTCTTGGCGGCCGCTCCACCAGCTTCGCGGTGCATGTCGAGGTCGCCGCCACGCACATCACGCAAAACCCGGTGGCGGTGAACATCCAGTGTCATTCGGCACGGCGGGCGCGGGCAACCATCACGCCCGGCGGCATCACCTTCTCGGCGTAAGGAGCGCGACCATGGCCCATCACACTCTGGAAATGCCGATCACGCCCGAGAAGGCGCGCGAATTGCGGATCGGCGATACCGTGACGCTGGAGCGGACGCTGTACGGCATTCGCGACGCGACCCTGATCCATATGTTCGATCGCGGCCGCCGTACCCGGCTCGACCTGAAAGGGCATGCGGTGATCCACACCGCGCCGAACGTGCACCGCGTGCCGATCTCGAACGAGGCGCCGGTCGGCTACAAGCCGTTCTGCATCGGCACCACGACCTCGATGCGGATGGAGCGCTTCACCCACGATCTGATGCAGCGCGAGGGCGTCCGGCTGATCATCGGCAAAGGCGGCATGGGGCCGGACACGCTGGCGGCGTTCAAGGAATTCGGCGGCGCGTATCTCGCCATCGTCGGCGGCGCGGCGGCGCTGGAGACGACCTGGATCGACTGCATCGAGGACATCGACATGGACGATCTGCATCCCGAAAGCCTGTGGCGTTTCGCGATCCATGGCTTCGGGCCGCTGCTGGTCGGCATGGATTCGCATGGCGGCTCGCTTTATTCCGACATCCAGCAGGGCGTCGCCAGCCGCCGCGAGGCCGTGCTCAAGAGCATCGGAGCGATGTGAGCGTCATGGCCAGCGTTCCCGCCGTCAGGCAGATCGATACCGACATTCTGATTCTCGGCGCGGGCGGCGCCGGCCTGTTTGCGGCACTGCACGCCAAGAAGGCCGCGCCCGATCTCGACGTCACCATCGCGGTCAAGGGATTGCTCGGCAAATGCGGCTGCACCCGCATGGTGCAAGGCGGCTACAACGTCGCGCTGGCGCCGGGCGATTCCGTCGAGCGCCACTTCATGGACACCATCGAAGGCGGCAAGTGGCTCAACAATCAGGACCTCGCCTGGAAGCTGGTGGTCGAGGCGCAGGTGCGCATCCGCGAACTCGAGAACGAACTCGGCTGCTTCTTCGACCGTAATCCCGACGGCAGCGTGCATCAGAAGGCGTTCGCAGGCCAGACCTTCGACCGCACCGTGCACAAGGGCGATCTCACCGGCATCGAGATCATCAACCGCCTGTCGGAGCAGGTGTGGCGGCGCAACGTGCATCGCCTGGAAGATCACCGCGCGCTCGATCTCATTCCGGCGGCGGACGGTTCGGGGCTCGCCGGCGTTTTGATGCTCGACATGCGCACCGGCGAGCCGACTTTCGTACGCGCCAGGGCGACCCTGCTCGCCACCGGCGGCGGCCCGACCATGTACAAATACCACACGCCGTCCGGCGACAAGACCTGCGACGGTCTGGCGATGGCGCTGCGCGGCGGACTGACGCTGCGCGATCTGGAGATGGTGCAATTCCATCCGACCGGGCTGCTCGCCGGCGCAGGCACGCGGATGACCGGCACGGTGCTGGAGGAAGGCCTGCGCGGTGCGGGCGGTTATCTGCTGGATTCGCGCGGCGAACGCTTCATGTTCGATTACGATCCGCGCGGCGAGCGCGCCACGCGCGATATCGTCAGCCGCTCGATCATGTACCAGATCCGCAAGGGCTTCGCGACCAGGAACGGCGGCGTGCATATCCAGATGAGCCATCTCGGCCCCGCCAATGTGCGGCGGTTGTTCAAGGGCATGGTGCAGCGCTGCGCCGATTGCGGTTTCGATCTGGCCGGCGATCCTGTCGAAGTGGTGCCGACCGCGCATTACATGATGGGTGGCGTGGTGTTCGATCTCGACTGCCGCACCGCGATGCCGCGGCTCTATGCGGCCGGCGAGGACACCGGCGGCGTGCACGGCGCCAACCGTCTCGGCGGCAACGGCGTTGCCAATTCCACCGTGTTCGGCGGCGTCGCCGGCGATGCGATGGCGCAGGCGGTGACGCGCGACGGGTCGCATGCCGATCCGGACCGGAGCGTGATCGCACGCGCGCTCGATCGTGCTTTCTCGCCGATCGGCCGTCCGTCCGGCGATCTGCCGCAGATCCGCGAATCCCTGATGGAGACGATGTGGAACGATGTCGGCATCCTGCGCACCGGCGAGGGCCTCGCGCGCGCCACAGCCGCTTTGGACGGTCTCGCCGCCGCCGTGATGCAATGCGGCGTGCCGGAGGGCGACCGCCGCTACAATCTGACCTGGATGGATCGGCTCAATCTGGAGAATTTGATCCTGGTCAGTTGCGCGGTCTGCGCGGCGGCGATCGCGCGCACCGACAGCCGCGGCGCACATTTCCGTGAAGACCATCCGACCGCGTCCGATCTTGAGACCTCGCGCTACACCGTGGTGCGGATGAGGAACGATGAGATCGACATCGGCACCGAGCCGGTCGCCTTCACGCGAGTCGTGCCGGGTCAGACACTTATCAAGGAGGAGCCGCCGGCCCTGCACGCGGCGTCCTGAGGCAATCTCGCATGCCGGCGCATCGTTGTTGCGCCGGATACACGGCCAGGGGGCTCTCTGACATGCAATTTGAACGGTTTCAAAGGCCGTCTCGCTTGACGCCAGTTTAGTGTCTTATATAAGAGTAAAGTATTCAGAAGCCGGATCGACCATCCTCAACAATGGCCGGGTCGGTCAATCAGGAGAGGGTCTCATGGGTTCTCAGGCAGCGGCATCCGCCGCCACCAAACAAGCTGCGGAAGTGCCGCACGTTCTGGCGCACAGTCCGAAGGACAACGTCGCCGTCGTGGTCGTCGAAGGGCTGAAGGCCGGCACCAAGGCGTTCGGCGTCATCACCGAAAACGACACCACCTTCACCATCGACGTGAAGGATGACATTCCGATCGGCCACAAGGTGGCGCTCGTCGACCTCAAGACGGGCGACACCGTCATCAAGTACGGTCAGGACGTTGGCAAGATGATCGGCGATGGTCCGAAGGGCCGTCACGTCCATATCCACAATCACAAGACCAAGCGTTGGTGAGGGCGAGAACATGTCACTCGGTAATATCGTTGAAATGAAGTCGCCTTTTCCAGGCACCGCGACGGATCAGTTGACGACGAAGATTTCGCCCGCCACGCGCGCGTCGAAGGATTCCAAGAATGCGAAATTCTGGGGCTGGCGGCGTGAGAACGGCCGCGTCGGCGTTCGCAATCATGTTCTGATCCTTCCGCTCGACGATCTGTCGAACGCGGCCTGCGAAGCTGTCGCCAACAACATCAAGGGCACCATCGCGATCCCGCATTCCTATGGTCGCCTGCAGTTCGGTGAAGATCTCGAACTGCACTTCCGGACCCTGATCGGCACCGGCTCGAATCCGAACGTCGCGGCGGTGGTCGTGATCGGCATCGAGGAAGGCTGGACCAGCCGCGTGGTGGATGGCATCGCCAAGACCGGCAAGCCGGTCGTCGGCTTCGGCATCGAGACTCACGGCGACATCGCCACCATCGCCAAGGCGAGCTATCAGGCCAAGCGTTTCGTGCAGTGGGCGACCGAACTGCAGCGCGAGGAATGCTCGATGTCCGAGTTGTGGGTCTCGACCAAGTGCGGCGAGTCCGACACCACCACCGGCTTGTCGTCGTGCCCGACCGTCGGCAACATGTACGACAAGCTGATCCCGCAGGGCATCTATGGCGTGTTCGGCGAGACGTCGGAAATCACCGGTGCCGAGCATCTGTGCAAGGAGCGCGCGGCGTCGCCGGAAATCGCGGACAAATGGTACAAGATGTGGAAGGCGTACCAGGACGACGTGATCGAGGCGCACAAGACCGACGACCTGTCCGATTCCCAGCCGACCAAGGGCAACATCGCCGGAGGTCTGTCGAGCATCGAGGAGAAGGCGCTCGGCAACCTCGAGAAGATCGGCCACAAGTCGAAATTCATCGATGCGTTGCAGCCCGCCGAAGCGCCGGCCAAGGGTCCGGGACTTTACTATATGGATACATCCTCGGCGGCCGCCGAATGTATCACCCTGATGGCCGCCGCCGGTTATGTGATCCACACCTTCCCGACCGGGCAGGGCAACGTGATCGGCAACCCGATCGTGCCGGTGATCAAGATTTCTGGCAACCCGAAGACCGTGCGCACCATGGGCGAGCACATCGACGTCGATGTGAGCGGTGTGCTGCGCCGTGACATGACGCTGGATCAGGCCGGTGACGCGCTGATCGACATGATCTCGCGCACCGCCAACGGCCGCCTCACCGCGTCCGAATCGCTCGGCCATCGCGAATTTGTGCTGACCAAGCTTTATCGCAGCGCTTGATGATATCCGGGCGGCGAGACCAACTCGCCGCCCGTTCTCTCTTTCTCTCTTCATGACATTCTCCGCCGGTGCAGGCGGACAGCCGAGGGCGAACCCGCGTGCCTGATGTCGTCATTTGCGAGTTCATGGACGAGCAGGCCATTCGTGAAGGTCTTGCCGGTTTCGACGTGCTTTACGATCCCGCTCTGGTGGATCGTTCCGAGGATTTGAAGAAAGCTGTTGCGCAGGCGCGGGCGCTGATCGTGCGCAACCGCACCCAGGTGCGCGGCGCGCTGCTGGAGAGCGCGGCGAAGCTGCGCGCGGTTGGCCGGCTCGGCGTCGGTCTCGACAATATCGATCTGGCCGCGTGCGAGGCGCGCGGCATCGCCGTGCTGCCGGCGAGCGGCGCCAATGATCTGTCGGTCGCCGAATATGTCATCTGTACCGCGATGCTGCTGCTGCGCGGCGCCTACGGCGCGGCGAGCGAGGTGATCGCTGGCAAGTGGCCGCGCAACGCGCTGATCGGCCGCGAAATGGCGGGCAAGACCATGGGCCTGGTCGGTTTCGGCTCGATCGCGCGGCTCACGGCGAAACTGGCCGCCGCGCTCGGCATGACCGTGATCGCTTTCGATCCGTTCGCCAAGGACGATGTATTCGCCGCAGCGCAGGTGCGGCGGATGACGTTGAACGATCTGCTCGCTGCGGCCGATGTCGTCAGTCTGCATGTGCCGCTGACCGATGACACGCGCAACATGATCGATGCGGCGGCGCTCGGGCGGATGAAGCCGGATGCCATCCTGATCAACGCGGCGCGCGGCGGCGTGGTCGATGAGGCGGCGGTGGCGGCGGCGCTGAAGGACGGCAAGCTCGGCGGCGCGGCGCTCGATGTGTTCGTCGAGGAGCCGCTGGGGGCCGCCAAGGGCGGCGTGTTCGCCGCCGGTCCCAATCTCGTGCTGACGCCGCATATCGCCGGCGTCACCACCGAATCCAACACGCGAGTCTCGTGGGTCACCGTCGAGAACGTCAAAAGGGTGCTGACACAATGAGCGCGGTCTCGCTTGATTCCGTTATCGACCGCGTGACGGCGACGTTCGTTGCCGCCGGTTGCAGCACGCAGAACGCGGAATCCGTCGCCCGGGCCTTGGTGACCGCCGAGGCCGACGGTCTCAAGGGCCATGGTCTGTCGCGCGTGCCGACCTATCTCGCGATGGTGAAGAGCGGCAAGATCGACGGCAAGGCCACGCCCTCGGCTTCGCGTCCGCGCCCTTCGGTGCTCGCCATCGATGCCGCGTTTGGCTTCGCCTATCCCGCGATCGATCTGGCGCTTGCGGAGTTGCCGGCGCTGGCCACGAGCCAGGGCATCGCGGTGGCCGCGATCGGCCGTTCCAACCATTGCGGCGCAGCCGGCCTGCCGTGCGAGGCGCTGGCGCGCAAGGGGCTGGTCGCGCTGCTGTTCGCCAACACGCCGAGCGCGATGGCCCCTTGGGGCGGGCGCGAGCCGGTGTTCGGCACCAATCCGATTGCGTTTGCCGCGCCGCTCGCGGGCCGCGATCCGGCGGTGGTCGATCTGGCATTGTCCAAGGTGGCGCGCGGGCCGATCGTTGCCGCCAGGCAGCGCGGCGAATCGATTCCCGAAGGCTGGGCGCTCGACGCCGACGGCAAGCCGACCACCGACGCCGGCAAAGCCTTGCAGGGCACGATGATTCCGCTCGGCGACGCCAAGGGCGCGGCGCTGGCCTTCATGGTCGAGGTGCTGGCGGCCTGTCTTCCGGGCGCCCATCTCGCCTTCGAGGCGTCGTCGTTCCTGGACGACAAGGGCGGGCCGCCATCCACCGGCCAGTTGCTGCTCGCGATCGATCCGGCCGGCTTCGGTCATGCCGCTTTCGGCGAGCGGATGGCGGCGCTGGTCGGGGCGATCGAGCGTCAGCAGGGCGCGCGGCTGTCCGGCGCGCGGCGGCTGACCAACCGCGCCAAGGCGGCCGGCGCCGGCATTGTCATTCCGCCCGAGATCGAATCCGTGCTGGCCTGAGCCGCGCGGTAATTCGATGTGGGCAGTGCGGCCGAAGGGTCGCAAAGCAGTTCGGTCGGCGTTCGCGCCGTGTTAGACTGAAAGGGACGTCGTTACCGACTTTGGCAGGACTTTTAAGGTGGCCAGCGAGACAGCCCATAACGGCCAGACCGAATATCTTCCCCTGTACGCGCAGGTGAAAACGCTGCTGGTCAAGCGGATCGGGTCGGGTGGCTGGAAGCCGGGACAGATGCTGCCGAGCGAGAACGAACTCGCCGCCGAATATAATGTCAGCCAGGGCACGGTGCGCAAGGCGCTGATCTCGCTTGAGACCGATCGCATGATCGTGCGCCGTCAGGGCGTCGGCACCTTCGTGGCGCGGCATTCGCGCGATCACACGCTCTATCAGTTTTTCCGTATTGTCGGGCTCGACGACAGCCGCCTCATTCCGACCAGCGTGGTGCTGTCGCAGAAAACCCAGCGCGCCACGCGCGAGCAGGCGGCGCAACTCTCGGTGGCGACCGGCACCTCGCTGCATGCCATCGCGCGCGTGCGCAGCTTCAACGGCGAGCCCGCGATTTTCGAGCGGATTTTCGTGCCGGTCGCGCTGATGCCCGCGCTGGCGGTCGAGCCCAATACCGAGATGGATGAGGAGATGTACGTCATCTATCAGGAGCGTTTCGGCATCAGCATCGTGCGCGTGGCCGAGCGTGTCGCGGCGGTGGCGGCGAGCGCCGAGGAAGCCAAGCGGATGAAGCTGAAAGCCGGCACGCCGCTGCTCGAAGTGACGCGCGTTGCCACCGATGTCAGCGGCCGGCCGGTCGAATTGCGGATCAGCCGCTGCGACACCCGGCGAACCCGCTACGCGGCCGAAGTCCAGTAGGCTCGCCTGCCCGGACAACGTCCGGCTGCGCCATGAACTCCGTCATAAATCGACCTGAACGCTCATGAAGCCGCCGGCGCCGGTGTATCTCGCCGCCGCGGGCTGCTATGTCTTGCTGTCAAGGAGCGAATCGTATCCGCCGGCGCGCCGGACAGGTGAGGCGAGCGGCGCAGCCCGCCGGGCCGGATCGCGCTGCCGCGATCTCCGCGGCGTTCTTGCTGTCCCGTGTCGTCGCCGACTCTCGCCGCCGAGGTTGCCATGCAGACGCTTTTGCTTCCCTTCACGCCGCGCTTTGTGATCCTGACGATGTGCGCGCTGATCACGGCGCTGCTTCTGGTCGCCGGATTGTCCGACGATCGGCTGATGCCGCTGCTGCTGATCCCGATCATCATCTTCGGCGGGCTGACCTGCATCGGCATCGGCGATCTTCTGCAGAAGCGTCACGCGGTGCTGCGCAACTATCCGATCGCGGCGCATATCCGTTTCCTGCTCGAGGAAATCCGCCCCGAGATGCGGCAGTATTTCTTCGAGAGCGAGAAGGACGGCAAGCCGTTCAGCCGCGACAAGCGCGCGGTGGTCTATCAGCGCGCCAAGATGGTGCTCGACAAGCGCCCGTTCGGCACCCAGGAGGACGTCTACACCGACGGCTTCGAATGGATGCATCATTCGATGGCGCCGAAGACGCCGGTCGACGAGCAATTCCGCATCAGCATCGGCGGCCCGGACTGCGTAAGGCCGTATTCGGCATCGGTGTTCAACATCTCGGCGATGAGCTTCGGCGCGCTCAGCGACAACGCGATCCGCGCGCTGAACATCGGCGCCAAGCGCGGCGGCTTCGCGCACGACACCGGCGAGGGCGGCGTCAGCCCCTATCATCGCGAGAACGGCGGCGATCTGATCTGGGAAATCGGCTCCGGCTATTTCGGCTGCCGCACCCGCGAGGGCAATTTCAATCCGGACGAGTTCGCGCGCATCGCAGGCGACGAGCAGATCAGGATGGTCGAGCTCAAGATCAGCCAAGGCGCCAAGCCTGGCCATGGCGGCGTGCTGCCGGCGGCGAAAGTCTCCGAGGAGATTTCGCAGATTCGCGGCGTCGCCATGGGCGAGGACTGCGTGTCGCCGGCCTATCACCGCGCGTTCTCGACGCCGATCGGCATGATGCAGTTCATCGGCGAGATGCGGCGGCTGTCCGGCGGCAAGCCGGCGGGCTTCAAGCTGTGCATCGGCCATCGCTGGGAGTTTCTCGCGATCTGCAAGGCGATGCTGGAAACCGGCATCTATCCGGACTTCATCGTGGTCGACGGCAAGGAAGGCGGCACCGGGGCCGCGCCGGTCGAGTTCATGGATCATCTCGGCATGCCGATGCGCGAGGGGGTTAATTTCGTGCACAACGCGCTGGTCGGCATCGGCGCGCGTGAGCGCGTGCGCATCGGCGCGGCGGGCAAGATCGCCTCGGCTTTCGACATGGCGCGGGCGATGGCGCTCGGCGCCGACTGGTGCAACTCGGCGCGCGGCTTCATGTTCGCGCTCGGCTGCATCCAGTCGCTGAGCTGTCACACCGACCGCTGCCCGACCGGCGTCACCACGCAGGATCCGACCCGCAACCGCGCGCTGGTGGTGCCGGACAAGGCGACGCGGGTCTGCAATTATCACCGCGCCACCGTGCGCGCGCTGGCCGAACTGGTGGCGGCGGCCGGGCTCGATCATCCGAGCGAGATCCGCCCGATCCATTTTTCGCGGCGGCGTTCGGGCGCCGAGGTGGTGTCGTTCGAGCAGCTTTATCCCGCGCTGGAGGCAGGCGAACTGATCGACGGCACCGACCATCCGCGCTACAGCGACGCCTGGCGTCTGGCGCAGGCGGAGTCGTTCGCGCCGAAAGCGTAGGGCGAATCAAAGAAGTTCGATGGGCTTGCCGTCATTGCGAGCCAACGGGTCCGGATTCGCCGGCCCGATGACGGGCTCCGCGAAGCAATCCGGCGCGAACTTAATCCTCATCCTGAGGAGCGCTTCGTAGCCAAGTTTACGCAGGATACGCCTGCTATTGCGCGCGTCTCGAAGGATGAGGCCTCATGGTTCGAGACGTCGCCATAGCGACGTCGGAAGACGCGCGTAAACGCGCTGCTGGCTCCTCCTCACCATGAGGGATTGGATTGCTTCGTCGCTTCGCTCCTCGCAATGACGGTTACCTAGGCTGCTACAAATTTTCGCCCAAGGTTGCGCAATCGCGGACTTCTTCCTCTCCCCACGGGGAGAGGTGAAGAGACTCGATACGGGCGAAAGCATCCGCAATGTCATGCCCGCGCTTGTCGCGGGCATCCACGTCTTAATGAAAGATCAGCAAGGAAGGCGTGGATGGCCGGGTCATAGGCGAGCGAAGCGACGCCGTTCTTCCGAACGGCTAAGCCCGGCCATGACGAATAACAATTCTGTCAAAGTAGAACGACGCCAAACAGAAGTGGCCTGATGCGCCGAGTCGGACGACTCAAAACTCGCCGTGCAAACGTCCGGAAAAGATCGACACCGGGCCGCGGTCGGCATTGTAGGCCGGGTTGCGGATGTACTGGTAATCGGCAGTCAGCGTGATCTTTTTGGTCAGCGCCAGCGCGTAATAGGCCTCGACGATCTGCTCCTGGCGATAGTTCAATTGCCCGTCGCCGATCAGCACGCCGAGCCCGCCGGCGGCGATGAAATCGCGATGGTCGCGCGACAGCGCGTTGACCGCGCCGGCGATGCCGATCACGTCGTCCGGCCGTCCCCATGCCTTGCCCTTGATCGAGGTGCCGAGCGCAAGAGAGGAATCGATGTCGGTGAACGCCATGATCTCGGTCTTGCCGTCGTTCCAGCTCCAGCGGCCGAACACGCCGATATCCTCGCTGATCGCCTGCTCGACATTGAACACGTAGCCGTATTTGATGCGGCCCTCGCGGGTCTGCGCGATGTTCAGATTCAGCAGCGGATCGTCCAGCGTCGCGCGATAGCTGCCGGAGAACGCGCTGTTGAGCCAGCCGATGATGCGGAATTTGCCGGGCTGGCCGAACAGGCTGTAGCGTTCTTCCAGTTCGGCGACATAGCCGCCGCGCCGGAACAGCTTCATGTCGAAATCGTTGGAGTCGGATTTCGAATCCATCAGGAAATAGCCGGCGCGTAGCGCCCATGATTTCCGGTTGAGTTCGGCGGTTGCGCCATAGGTCAGGCCGACGCGGTCGGCGGCGTAGTCGAACGCGCCCGGCGCCCAGATCGACCAGTTCATGAAATCCTTGCGCGGGTCCTTGGCGTAGCTGTTGTTGTCGAACACGTCGAGCACCGCGAACTTGCCGACCTGCACGGTGAGGCGCGAGACGTCGGCCTTGCCGGCGAGCTGGTTGGGGCCGCTCTCCAGCGTTTCCTGTTCGCCGCCGAAACCGAAGGTCTGGCGCAGATAGAGCCGCGAGGGGTTGAAGCGCGGCGTCGGGAAGTCGGATTTCTGCGCCTCGCCATTGGAGAAGCCGCCAAGACCCACGGTGTTGCTGAGGCCGAAGCCCTGCAACAGTTCGGGATTGAAATAGACCTCGCCGCCGTCCCACAGGTGGGCGTTGAGAAACAGGCTGCTGCTCCAGGTCGCCTTGGCCTGTCCGGCCGGGCTCAGGCTGTTGGGACCGGAATAGGGCGCGCGGAAAGACGGATAGGCTTGCGGCAGATACGTCGTCTGTCCGGAGATTTCCCAGTTGCTCGGCTCATGGCTGTCCGCCGTTGACGCGACTTTGCCGGAGCCCGGCAGGTCGATCTTGCGGTTGAGACCGACGCGCAGCGTCTGCATGGTCATCGCGGTGGCCAGATGCGTGTTGGCGGCAGGCGCGACATCGGTCCGTCCGAAATCGCTGTAGAGATATTCGAACCGCGCGCTCCATTGCGGCGCGATGGCGACCTCGACGCCGGCACCGGCGGCCCAGCCGGTGCGCACGGCAAGCGTCTTGCCTTGGATGCCGCCAGGCTGCGTAATGAGGAAGCGCTCGCCGGCGAAGGCGAGACCGGCGGTGGCGTAGACCATCCAGCGCGGCGCGGCATAGCCGATGCGGCCGCGCAACGTGCCGGCGTAATCGAGCTGCTCGACCGCGCTGGTGTTCGGCGTTGCCAGCGATGCGATGATGCTGTTGCCCTGCAGATAGCTCGGGAAGGTGATGTCGGTTTCGACGCCGAGCAGCAGGCGTGAGGGCAGCACGATGTTATGGCCCGCCTGCACGCCGGCAATGGCGCTGCCGATATTGTGCCGCGCGAACGTCGTCGCCGGATCGGACAGCGCGGTGGAGGCGCGGCCGAAGGCGTAACCGGTATGCGCGCCGAGATAGAACCCGCTCCAGTCGAACACGGCGGGCGGGGCGAGGGCCGGGGCCTTGAGCGGCAGGTCGGCGGCTCGCGCCGGAAGGGGGCCGAGCGCCAGCGTGCCGAGCGCGGCCAGGCCGCCCAGGCGTTTCAGATCGGGGGCTGTCGGGCAAAGCTTCCGCATGACCTGAACAATCGGGGGGCCGGACATCGGGCCGCAGCGACGCGGTCCGTGACGGTACTCAGACCATGGATCGACACCCGCCGTCATCGCTTATTCACCTGAAATCTCGACATTTTGTCCCTTTTCCCCGATCCCCTGTGCCCGCTCACGCCGCAGGCCCGTCCCATAACAGTTGCTATTGCGAATGATTTGCATTTATCTTATTGCAAATCACTCGCAACTTTGGAGCGGCAGCCCCTTGATGGTCTCTCATGGCATCTGTTTGTGACGGTCGTGCAACGGCGGTCCGCGCTGCCCTCGCTCTGGTAGCCGGGTGGTGGGGGCTAATGGTCGCAGCAGCGACCGACCTGCGCGCCGGCGAGGCGAAGGCCTCGAGCCTCGACAGCGAGCACCTGTTCGGCTTCACCGTCGGCTCGGATATCGGCGGCGCCGGGGAGGTGGAGATCGAGGCGGAATCGGATTCCGGCCTCGGCAAGCGGTCCGGCCGCTATTTCGCGGCGCTGAATTCCCTGCAGCTCAAATACACCTGGCTGGAGAATGTGCGGATCGCGCCACATGTCGAATTTGGCCTGCACGCGATCAGCGGTGTGCCGGGGATGGACGATCTTCACCGCGTCTCGGTGGCCTCAGGCGGCGTCGAGTTCAAATACCGTCTGCTCGATCGCGCCTCCGCGCCGTTCGGCCTGACCTTCGGTCTCGATGTTGCGATGGGCCGCATCGACGCTGCGACCGGACTTCGCACGCGCGACCATGCGCTGGATGTTTCCGTCGCGCTCGACCGCGAACTTGTTGCCGATCGCCTGTTCGGCGCGCTGAATGTCGTCTATGCGCCGGGCTGGGCGCGCGATCACGACGCCCGCCGATGGAGTCAGTCGGCGGTCGCCGAGGTCGGCGGCGCGCTGGTGGCAAGAATCGCGGACGGCGTCTATGCCGGCGGCGAAGTGCGTTATCTACGCGCCTATGACAGCGTGGCGTTGTCGGATTTCGCCGGCGAGGCGGTGTTCGCCGGACCCAGCCTCTATGTGATGCTGTCGCCGCGCGCCAACATGACCATCGCCTGGAATACGCAGGTCGCCGGGCACGTGCCGGGTGAGCGCGGTCCGCTCGATCTCGCCCATTTCGAGCGGCATCAGCTTCGCGTGCGTCTGGGCATGGGATTCTGATCATCCGGCAAGCGGCCCGCCCGGGGGGGACGACCGGGCGGGCCGGTCCATGCGGCGTGGATGAGGCGCCGCTGGACGCCATCCGCGAGGATGCGGACGTCAACTCGGTCGGGGCTTAGTAGGCGCAGGTGCGGACGCGGCCGATATAGTTGCCGTAGGCGTCGAACTGGCGCACCCAGCCGCAGCGGCGCGTGTCGGCGACATAAGCGGGACCGGCATAGGCGCTGCCGGCAACCGCGGCGCCGAGCAGTGCACCGGCGGCAAGGCCGATGCCAATGCCGTGGTGGTGATGATGATAACCGCCGGCGGCGGCCTGCTGGGTGGTGGCGGCAAGGCCGCCCGAGAGGGTGAGACCGGCAATCGCGAGTGCGGCAAGCTTGGTCTTGATCGACATGATGCTCTCCATCCGTGTTGGGGGCGGTCCATTGCGGCCGCATGTCCATTGGTGGCGGAGAGGAACGATCCGGTTCGAGGCGGTTCGAAAGTTTTTTCGGACGGCGCTCAGAACTGCGGCGTGTTGCCGAGCCGGGCGAGGTCGAAGGCGTGTATGTCGGCCAGCAATTCGCAGAACGCGCGGGCGCCGTGCGCGATGATCCGCCGGCCCTTGTCGGCGCTGGCAAGCCGGGCGTCACCGGCGACGCCGGCCGGATGCAGGTCCTGGATCGACCAGGCGAACGGCGCGGGCCGGCCGGTGGAGAGGTGGCGAAAGTCGCGCTCCATCGCCACGCTTGAAGGCTCGAAATTGGCGATCCTGTCCTGTCGCACGAGATCGGGATAGGCCGCGAGCATGATCGAGGTCTCGACCGCGCCGCCATGGATGCCGTGGCGAATCTCCGCATCGGGAAACAGGCCGTCCGGCACGCCGAAGCGGCTCCAGCTCGTCGTCACCGCGAGCATGTCGAGGCGATGGCGCAATTCCTGCGCCGCCACCGCCATCGCCGAGCTGTTGCCGCCATGGCTCGTCACCATCACCAGCTTGCGGACGCCGGCGCGCGCCACGCTCTCGCCGAGCGCCATCCAGTGCCGGATCGCGACATGATAGGGCAGCGACAGCGTGCCGGGATAATCCTGATGCTCGGTGGACAGGCCGATTTCCTGCACCGGCAGAACGCTTGCCGGAATCTCCGCGGACAGCGTTTCCAGCACCCGCGCAAGATACGCTCGCGCAATCAGCGTGTCGGTGGCGAGCGGCAAATGCGGACCGTGCTGTTCGCTCGCCGCGAGCGGCAGAACCGCGATCCAGCCGGCGCGATCGGCGCGCGCGACATCGGGCGCGGTGAGATGGGTCCAGTCGCGGGGCGGCGGCGCGATCATGCGGCGGAATGTTTCCTTACTCGTGTTTGCAACGTATTGTGTCCGGAATTATCTGGCACGCCGCGCATGATCGCGCCATGCCTGCCGCAAGCCAAAGTTGCGCCCATCATGGGCCAGAACGACCATTGGAGTCCAATGATGAGCCGAGCCCTTCTGCCGCGAGCGTTAACGGCGATGCTGGCCGGCGCGTTGACCATGGCGCTGTGCGCGGCGGGGCCGGCGCGGGCGCAGACGGAGGCTCCGAAACCGGCCGCCGTTCCGACGACTCCCGCCTCGCCCGGCACGCCGGGCGGCGCAAGCGCGCTGGACAAGGTCAGCTTCGGCACCAACTGGGTCGCGGAAGCCGAGCATGGCGGCTTCTATCAGGCGCTGGTGGACGGCACTTACAAGAATTACGGCCTCGACGTCACCATCGTGCCCGGCGGTCCCAACGTCAACAACCGCATCTTGCTGATCTCGGGCAAACTCGATTTCTACATGACCGCGAATACGCTGCAGTCGTTCGAGGCGGTCGCCAACAACGTGCCGGTGGTGTCGGTGGCGGCGATCTTCCAGAAGGATCCGCAGGTGCTGCTGGCGCATCCCGAGGCCAAAGTAACGACGCTGGAGGATCTGAAGCCGCTGACGCTGTTCGTCTCCAAGGAAGGCATCTCGACCTACTTCCAGTGGCTGAAGAGCGAGTTCAAATTCTCCGAGGACAAGGTCCGGCCCTACACCTACAACGCGCAGCCTTTCATCGCCGACAAGGCGAGCGCGATGCAGGGCTACGTCACCTCCGAGCCGTTCCTGGTGGAGCAGCAGGCGAAGTTCAAGCCGACTGCGATCCTGATCGCCGATTACGGCTTCAGCGCCTATTCGACTTTGATCGAGGCCCGTACTGCCTTCGCCGAGCGCAAGCCCGATCTGGTGCAGCGTTTCGTCGATGCCTCGATCGTCGGCTGGTACAATTATCTTTACGGCGACAACAAAGCCGCCAACGCGATGATCAAGAAGCTCAACCCGGAAATGACCGACGCGCTGCTCGACTATTCCGTCGCGCAGATGAAAAAGGACGGCATTGTCGATTCCGGCGACGCTCTGAAAGACGGCATCGGCGCGATGAGCGACGAGCGCATGGCCGATTTCTTCACCAAGATGGTGCGCGCCGGCGTGGTCCGCCGCGATCTCGATTACCGCAAGGCCTACACGCTGCGTTTCGTCAACAAGGCGGTCGGTCTCGATTTGCGGCCACGGCAATGATGCGCGGGCGCGACAACGCATGAGCGGCGTGGAGATGGGAAGCGTCTCCGATGCGCCCGCGGTGCGGCTGCGCGAGGTGACGCGCATCTACGCCAACGGCGTCGCGGCGCTCGGGCCGATCGATCTCGATGTCGCGCGTGGCGAGTTCGTCTCGCTGCTCGGTCCCTCCGGCTGCGGCAAGTCGACCGCGCTGCGCATCATCGCCGGGCTCGATCATGCCAGCAGCGGCGTTGTCGAGGTGATGCACCCGCCGCATTCGTCGCGCCGCCGCATCGGCTATGTGTTTCAGGAGCCGACCTTGATGCCGTGGGCCAGCGTGCGCGATAACGTGCGGCTGCCGCTGCGGCTTGCGCGCATGACCGAACGCGAAATGGATGCGCGGGTGGCGGACGCGCTGGCGCTGGTCGGGCTCACCGATTTTGCCGAGGTCTATCCGCGCGAACTTTCCGGCGGCATGAAGATGCGCGCTTCGCTCGCCCGCGCTCTCGTCACCGATCCCGACATCCTGCTGCTGGACGAGCCGTTCGCGGCGCTGGACGAGATCACGCGCTTCCGCCTCAACGACGACCTGCTGCGGCTGTGGCGCGATCTGCGCAAGACCGTGATCTTCGTCACCCATTCGGTGTTCGAGTCGGTCTATCTGTCGCAGCGCGTCATCGTGATGACCGCACGGCCCGGCCGCATCCATGCCCGGTTCCGGGTCGGTGCGCCAGACCCTCGCGACGCGGATTTCCGTGCCTCCGCCTCCTATGGCGCGCTGTGCCGCGAGGTCTCCGCCGCGCTGGCGCAGGGCAGCGACGGCTAGGCCAGCTCTTATATCAGACATATGATAGCTTTACCGGACTCAAAACCCGGTATAGCCTTTCGCTCTTGAAACACCGGCGGCGGCGTTGCCGCAAATGCGGAGGGAGCATGAAGGGCAGCGCAACGCGAAGGGGCGCGGATCTGGTCGCGCGCACGCTGGAACGGCTCGGCGTGACCACCATTTTCACGGTGTCGGGCAATCATGTGATGCCGATCTTTGATGCGCTGCTGGCGACGAAGATCAGGCTGATCCACGCCCGTCATGAAGCCGCCTGCGTGCACATGGCCGATGCCTGGGGCCGTCTCACCGGACAGGCCGGCATTGCGCTGGTCACCGGCGGGCAGGGCCATTCCAACGCGGTGGCCGGGCTTTACACCGCGCTGGCCTCCGAATCGCCGGTCGTGCTGCTGTCCGGTCATGCCGGGCTCAACGAGCTTGGCCGCGGCGCGTTTCAGGAAATGGCGCAGGCCGATCTCGCCCGGCCGGTGACCAAGGCGTCATGGACCGCGCAATCCGCCGCGACGCTGGGCGCGGATATCGCAAAAGCCATCTCGCTGGCGACATCGGGCCGTCCCGGTCCGGTCCATATCAGCCTGCCGGTCGATCTGCTGGAACAGGAGTTGGCCGAAGACCCCGCGCCCGTATCGGCGCAGCCGGTGGCGATGCCGCTCGATGACAAGATCGCGGCATTGACGTTGCAGCATCTGCAGTCCGCGACCAAACCGCTGGTGCTGTGCGGGCCGATGCTGTGCACCGAGCGCGGCCAGGCGATGATGCGCAGGGCGGCCGATGTGCTCGACGTGCCGGTGATCGGCATGGAGAGCCCGCGCGGCGTCAACGATCCCGGTCTCGGCGCTTTCGCGGAAATTCTCGCCGAGGCCGATCTGGTGGTGCTGGTCGGCAAGCCGCTGGATTTCACGCTCAAGTTCGGCGAAGCGCCGCTGTCCTCATCGTGCCGCTGGATCGCGATCGATCCGGACGAAGCGCTGATCGCGCGTGCGGTGAAGGCGCTCGGCGCGCGTCTGGTGGCGTCTGGCGTGGCCGATCCGGTCTCGACGTTGCAGGCGCTGACCAAAGGTCATGCGGCGAGTGCCACCGTGCCGTCCGGCTGGCGGCAGCAGGTCAGCGACGCTCTCAACCACGCGATGCCGCAATGGGGCAGCCTGCGCTCAAGCGATCCCTCGCATCTGCATCCGGTGGAGATGTGCCGCACCATCGGCGCGTTTCTCGCGGCGCATCCGCAGGCGACCTATGTCTGCGACGGCGGCGAGATCGGGCAATGGGCGCAGGCGCTGGTGCATCCGCAGCGCCGTCTCATCAATGGCGTCGGCGGCACCATCGGCGTGTCGCTGCCGTTCGCGATCGCCGCGAAACTCGCCAACCCGCAGCATCCGGTGCTGGCGGTGATGGGTGACGGCACCTTCGGCTTCCACATGGCCGAGTTCGACACCGCAGTACGTTATGGCATTGCGCTGATCGTGGTGGTCGGCAACGACGCGCGCTGGAACGCCGAATATCAGATTCAGCTCCGGCAATATGGCGCGGAGCGCGCGAAGAATTGCGAACTGCTGCCCTCGCGTTACGAGCGTGTCACCGAGGCACTTGGCGGTTACGGCGCCTGCGTCTCGACGGCCGAGGAGTTGCGCGGGGCGCTGGAGGGCGCCCATCGCAGCGGCAAGCCCGCCTGCATCAACGTGATGATGGAGAGCATCGCCGCGCCGATCATTCGCCGATAACAAAAACCTTGAGGGAGGAGAGAACGATGTTGTTGCTACGACGACTGGCCACTGCGCTCCTGCTGCTTGGCGGAGCGAGCGCCGCCCACGCCGAGATGACCGAGATTTCCATCGCCCGGCAGCCCAGCCTCGGCCATCTGCCGCTGATGATCATGCAGGATCGCGGTATCATGGAGAAGAACGCGGCGGCGCGCGGCATTCCGAACCTCAAGGTCAATTACCGCACCTTCGCCGGCGGCGCGGTGATGAACGATGCGCTGCTTTCCAACACCATCCAGTTCGCGGCCGGCGGCGTACCGCCGCTGATCGTGCTGTGGGCCAAGACCCGCCACGCGCCACTGGCGGTGAAGGGCGTCGCGGCGATGAACTCGATGCCGCTGTATCTCAACATGAACCGGCCCGAGGTGAAGACGCTGCGCGATCTCTCCGATCGCGACAAGATCGGCCTGCCGGCGGTGAAGGTCTCGATCCAGGCGATCCTGCTGCAGATGGCGGCGGAAAAGGAATTCGGGCCCGGCCATCACGGCGATCTCGACAGGTTGACGGTGACGCTGTCGCATCCCGACGGCATGCGCGCGCTGCTCTCGGGGACCGAGGTGACCGGCCATTTCACCGCCGCGCCGATTCAGGAACTGGAGCTGGCCAAGCCGGGCATCCACAAGCTGCTCGATTCCTACAAGATCCTCGGCCAGCCCTCGACCTTCAACGTGATCTGGACCTCGTCGAAATTCCACGATGAGAATCCGAAGATCTACGAGGCCTTCATCGCCTCGCTCGACGAGGCGATCGGCATCATCAACGCCGACCGGACCGCGGCCGCCAAGACCTACGTCAAGCTCAGCGGCGATGCCTCGAACGAGGCGCTGATCACCTCGATCCTCACCGACCCGCAGGTGACCTTCACCACCACGCCGCAGGGCATCGGCCAGTACAGCGACTTCATGAGCCGCACCGGCATGATCAAGGAGAAGGCCGCGTCGTGGAAGGATCTGTTCTTCCCCAACATGGCGGGCAAGAACGGAAGCTGACGGGCACGGCGAGTGGCGAGGGCAGGCTGGCCCGCTGTCGTGATCGGTTCTGATGGATGACGGGCGCGAAAGGTTTTCCGTTCGCGCCCGTTGTCGTTATAAGAGCTTGATTGGAAGCTGCAGTTCTTTCCTTCGTCATGGCCGGGCTTGACCCGGCTATCCACGTCCTCACTCAGCCGAAAGGCTGTAAAGTCGTGGACGTCCGGCACAAGGCTGGGCATGACGGATTCGCGTGAACGCCAGCCGGAAGACCGAAAGCCGATGCCGGGAGATGATCGCTCACAGGTGACGCGCGTGCTGCTGCCGGCGCTGATCCTTGCGCTTGTGCTCGGCCTGTGGGAGGCGACGGTCCGCGTGCGCGGCATTCCGCCCTACATCCTGCCCGGCCCCGTGCTGATCGGCCGGACGCTGGTGCAGGACGCGCCGGTGCTGTTCGATTCGCTGCTGACCACGCTGCGCACCACCATCGAGGGCTTTCTTGCGGCCGCATTGGGCGGCATCGGCCTTGCGCTGCTGTTCAACCGCTCGAAGTGGCTGGAGGACGCGTTCCTGCCCTATGCGGTGATCCTGCAGGTGACGCCGGTGATCGCGGTGGCGCCGCTTTTGCTGATCTATCTGCCGCAGCATCTGGCGGTGGTGGCCTGCGCCTGGATCGTGGCGTTCTTTCCGGTGCTGTCGAACACGCTGCTCGGGCTGAAATCGGTCGACCGCAACCTGATGGGCCTGTTCGCGCTGCACGGCGCCTCGCGCGGCCAGACCCTGCGCTATCTGCAACTGCCCTCGGCGCTGCCGCATATTCTCGGCGGCCTGCGCATCGCCGGCGGCCTGTCGCTGATCGGCGCGGTGGTGGCGGAAATCGCCGCCGGCTCGGCCGGCGCGGGGTCGGGCCTCGCCTACAGGATTGCGGAATCCAGCTACCGGCTCAACATTCCGCGCATGTTCGCGGCGTTGCTGTTGCTCTGTGTCGCAGGCATTGTGATCTATATGGCGCTCTCGGCCGCGTCGCATTTCATGCTACGACGCTGGCACGAGAGCGCACTGAAAGAAGAAGCCTGAAAACTGAAAGGAAACTGAAGAATGGCTGCGACCAATCCGGGAGAGACCATCGACGTTCTGATTTACGGACCGCACAAGCCCAAGGTGATTGCCGGTTTTCCGGGCCGGTTCACCACGCATGTGTTCGCCACCCGTAACGATCTCGAGCGGCTGTCTCCGGAGATCGCGGCGCGGATTCGCGGCATCGCCGTCACCGGGCTGGTGCAGGCCGACCGGAAGATGCTGGAGCAGTTTCCGAAAGTGGAGATGATCGCGTCCTTCGGCGTCGGCTACGACCACGTCGATTTCCGCTACGCGGCCGAGAAGGGCATCATCGTCACCCACACTCCGGAAGTGCTGACCGAGGAGGTCGCCGACACCGCGCTGGGTCTTTTGATCGCGACGCTGCGCGATTTCATCAATGCCGACCGTTTCGTGCGCGCCGGCAAGTGGGACACCGGCTCGTTCCCGCTCAGCGCCGGCTCGCTGCGCGACCGCACCGTCGGCATGGTCGGCATGGGCCGTATCGGCCAGGCGATCGCGCGGCGTCTGGCCGCCTCGCTGGTGCCGGTGGTCTACCATTCGCGCAATCCCGCGCCGGGCGTCACCTACAAGCACTATCCCGATCTGATGGAGATGGCGAAGGAGGTCGATACGCTGGTGCTGATCACGCCGGGCGGCGCCTCGACCGAGAAGATGATCAACGCCGAGGTGCTCAAAGCGCTCGGCCCGCGCGGCGTGGTGGTCAACGTCGCGCGCGGTTCGGTGGTGGACGAGCCGGCGCTGATCGCCGCGCTCAAGGAGGGCACCATCCAGGCCGCCGGCCTCGACGTGTTCGCCCGCGAGCCGCATGTGCCGGAAGAACTGCGCAAGCTGCCGAACGTGGTGCTGCTGCCGCACATCGCCTCCGCCTCGGTGACGACGCGCGATGCGATGGACATGCTGGTGGTCGACAACCTCAAGGCCTGGTTCGACGGCAAGCCGCCGCTGACGCCGGTGCCGGAGACGCCGTACAAGGGCCATTGAAGTCTTGAGGGACACGGCATGACGCGGCCGGCGCAGATGAAACGCAAACGCCATCGGCTGTGCCGGTGGCTTTTGCGGCTATGCGCGGGCGCGCTGCCGATCGTGCTGGTCCTGGCGATGCCGGCGCGCGCGCAGGATCCGCGCTCGCTCGCCGGCGAGATGATCGGGCAGTGGGAGCTCGCCACCGCCGGCCGTGACAAGACCTGCGTCGTCACGCTGAAGACCGATCCTGCGCCGCAGGGCTTGAAGCTCGAGCTTGAGAAGGGTTGCGCCGCCGCGCTGCCGTTCACCAGATCGGTCGTCGCCTGGAGCGTCAAAGGCCTCGACATCGTGCGCCTGCAGGACGCGCAGGGCCAATCGGTGATCGATCTCACCGAAGTGGAGAGCGGCATCTTCGAGGGGTTGCGCAGCGGCGAGGGCGTCTATCTGCTGCAGAATCTGGCGGCGGCGCGCGAATTGTCGAAATCGACCGATCAGTTGATCGGCGACTGGTCGATGGTGCGCGGCAACGGCACCGCGATCTGCACGCTGACGCTGACCAACACCGAGGTCTCGCCGGACACCTTCGCGGTGTTCCTCAAGCCGCGCTGCGACGCTGCGGTGGCGACGTTCGCGCCCAAATCGTGGCGGATCGAGCGCGGCGAGATTCAACTGATCTCGGCGAAGGGCGAGGTCTGGCGCTTCGAGGCCGACGATCACGCGCAGTGGCGGCGGGTGCCCGACAGCGCCGATCCCTTGATCATGATGCGGCAGTGATTTTTGCTGCAGGAAAGTCCGGCTCGTCAGCTTCTGAATTCGTCACGCCCGGCCCTGTGCCGTGCATCCACGTCTTCCTTCCATGAAGCGATCAAGCCGTGGATGGCCGGGTCAAGCCCGGCCATGACGGAAAATAGCGAAAGCTGGTGTGAGAACTCTTGGCTCGCAATGACGAGGGAGTCGATCCGACTTCGATGTCGTCCCGGCGCCGGCCGGGACCTATAGCCACCGGCCTCTCAAGAAAGACGACGAACTTGCCGTTCAAAAATCATCGGCAGGAATTATGGGCCCCGGCCGGCGCCGGGGCGACGGACAGCTGCGTTATGCTAACGGCGCCACTTCCGCTACATCAGCTTCATGCCTTTCAGGCTGGCATGGCCGTTCTTGCCGACGATGATGTGGTCATGCACGGAGATGCCGAGCGGGTTGGAGATCGCGATAATCGATTTGGTCATCTGGATGTCGGCGGTGGACGGTGTCGGATCGCCGGAAGGATGGTTGTGCACCAAAATAATCGCGGTGGCGGACAGTTCCAGCGCGCGCTTGACCACCTCGCGCGGATAGACCGGGGTGTGGTCTACGGTGCCGACCTGCTGCACCTCGTCGGCGATGAGTTGGTTGCGCTTGTCGAGAAACAGGATGCGGAACTGTTCCTTGTCGGCGAACGCCATCGCCGCGCGGCAATAGTCGATCACGCTCGACCATGACGACAGCACGGGGCGCTGCGTCATCTGGCCCTTGATGACGCGGCTCGCGGTCGCCGCGATCAGCTTGACTTCGGTGACCGCGGCGTCGCCGATGCCGCTGATTTCGCGCAATCGCGCTTCCGGCGCGTGCACCACTTCGGCGAACGAACCGAACCGCGCGATCAGAGCCTTTGCCAGCGGCTTGACATCGCGGCGCGGCAGCGCGCGGAACAACACCATTTCCAGCAGTTCGTAATCGCTCAGCGCGTCGGGACCGGCTTCCTTGAAGCGGTCGCGCAGCCGCTCGCGATGGCCGTGATAATGCGGAGCCTCGGCAAAGCCGGAGGGTTCGGATGAGTCATCGCTGGTTGCGGACATGGCGGGCTGGCGCTCAAGAATAGTGCGAGCATGCCGCGCCGCCGGGGTTTTGCAAGAGCCAAATTGCGCGCCTCCCATGCTTTGGCGGCGCGCGCGTTATAGTGATCAGGCGATGGCGTAAGGCGGCTTGTCCAATTTGCCGGGCGAGAGCGTGAAGATCTCGACGCCGGTCTCGGTGACGCCGACCGAATGCTCGAACTGCGCCGACAGCGAGCGGTCGCGTGTTACTGCGGTCCAGCCGTCGGAGAGAATTTTTACGTGCGGCTTGCCGAGATTGATCATCGGCTCGATGGTGAAGAACATGCCGGGGCGCAGCACCACGCCCTCGCCGGGCCGGCCGACATGGATGATGTTGGGCTCGTCGTGGAACAGGCGGCCGAGACCGTGGCCGCAGAAGTCGCGCACCACGCTCATATGCTCGGGCTCGACGAAGCTCTGGATCGCGTGGCCGATGTCGCCGGTGGTGGCGCCGGGCTTCACTGCGGCGATGCCGCGCATCATCGCCTCGTAGGTCACCTCGATCAGCCGCTCGGCGCGGCGCGAGATCGCGCCCGCGGCGTACATCCGGCTGGAATCGCCATACCAGCCATCGACGATCAGCGTGACGTCGACATTGACGATGTCGCCTTCCTTCAGCGGCCGGTCGCCCGGCATGCCGTGGCAGACCACGTGATTGATCGAAGTGCAGGTCGAATAGCGATAGCCGCGATACATCAGCGTCGCCGGGTAGGCGCCGTGGTCGAAGGCGAAGCCGCGGACGAAATCGTCGATTTCCGAGGTGTGCGCGCCCGGCCGCACCAGATGGGTCAGCTCGTCGAGGCAGAGCGCGGTCAGCGCGCCGGCTTTGCGCATGCCGGCAAACGCTCCTTTGCCGTGCAGTTTGATCTGGCCGGTCTTGCGGAGCGAGGCGTCGGTGGCGTCGACATAGGTCATGGCAGGCTGCTTATAGGCGGAAAGATCGCTTGCGGGCGAGGAATTTCACGCGAAAGAAGGATGAGGCCTCAATCTAATGCATCGCCCGGTTTGCGCAAGCGCCTCCCCGGGCGGAACGGCGCTCACTCGCCGGGAACCTCCTCGATCACCGTCTCCACCGGCAGCGCGCCGCCGCGCACGCGGATCTCGCGCACCGGATAGGGCACGCGGATGCCTTCTTTCTTGAAGGCGGTCCACAGCCCCTGCATCACCCTGCTGCGGACGGCGTCCATGCCGACCGCGATGTCGGCCACCCAGAACGTCAGCGCAAACTTCATGCCGGCTTCGGTGAATTCGGTGAGCAGGCAGCCCGGCTCCTTGAAAGCCGCAACATTCGGCGTGCCGCGAGCGGTTTCGATCGCGAGCTTGCAGACGAGGCTCGGGTCCGCGTCGTAATTGGTGGCGAAATTGACCTTCACCAGCATGGTTCGGTCGGTATAGGTCCAGTTGACGACGCGCTGGGTGACGAGATCCTCGTTCGGAATCAGGATTTCGCGCCCGTCGCCGGCCGCCACCGAAATGTAGCGGGTGTTCATCGAACTGATCGTGCCGGTGCTGTCGCCGACGGTGACGAGGTCGCCGGGCTTGACCGATTTGTCGGCAAGCAGGATCACGCCGCTGATGAAATTGGCGATGATCTTCTGCAGGCCGAAACCGAGACCGACGCCGATGGCGCCGGAGAACAGCGCGAAGGCCGACAGGTCGATGCCGACCGACCCGGCCACCACCGCGATGGCGACGATAAACAGCGCCACCCGGATCAGCTTGATCAGCAGCACCTGAACCGACGGGGTGAGGTCGTTGGCGCGGGTGATCCGCATCTCAAGGAAATTGCCGGCGAGATTGACCAGCCACAGCGCGATGGCGAAGAACACCGTGGCCTTGATCAGCAGCAGCGGGGTCAGGCGCAGCGTGCCGACCGTGATGGCGACGGAGTCCAGCGCCTCGGCGA
This sequence comes from Afipia sp. 64-13, assembly GCA_001897755.1. Lineage (GTDB taxonomy): Bacteria > Pseudomonadota > Alphaproteobacteria > Rhizobiales > Xanthobacteraceae > Afipia. Next base: position 12,347 of record MKUJ01000023.1, on the reverse strand, counting down.
CCGGGCCGAGCTGGCCGATGATGCTGAGTGCCGCCACCGACCACGCCGCCACCGAAACGACGCGGACCACGGTCCCGTTGCGGATCAGGCTGGTGGCGAGCCGGATGATCAGCCAGGCGGTGGCCAGGCTCGCCACCACGGCGAGCAGATAGCTGCGGCTCGGCCAGGTCGAATGCACCAGCGCCCCGCGGGTGAGGGCGGTCAGCGCGGCGAACACCGCGACGCCGGCATGGCGAATCAAGAGCCGCAGCAGCAGCCGCAGCGGCGCCGGCCAGCCCATCGCCATTTCCGCCGGATTGACCCGCGCGCGCAACAGGCTCGCGGCGGCGAGGGCGATGCCGGAGGCGGCGAGAATGACGCCGACCTGCAGATAGAACCATGGCGAGGTGACCTCCGCGCCGACCGAGCGCGCCGCCATCTGCAGGCTTTCGAGAAGTTCATTCCAGTTCATCGGGAAACTCGTTCAAGCGGCATGCCGGCGGGGCGAGACATGTCGCACCCTGCGACTCGCCGCCGCATGCCTTACGCTCTGTATATTCGGGAAACGGAGCCGTCTGACAATCGGGATTGTGCCGACCTGTACCGTCAAATCCGGCGCATTTGTGATGATTGCGACAAATCGGTTGGCGAGCGGCGGTCGCGACGATAAGCATGGATGATTGCTTCAAGGTTCGATCATTCATGGCGTCGCTCGATTCCGTCAGCATTGCGATCCTGCTCGGCGCCGCCCTGGTGATGGCGGGCATCCTGTCGAGTCTGCTGGCGCTGCGGTTCGGTGCCCCCTTGCTGCTGGTGTTCCTCGGGGTCGGTATTCTCGCCGGTAGCAGCGGTCCGGGCGGCCTGCAGTTCGACGACGTGCGCCTGGCCTATCTGGTCGGCTCGGTCGCGCTCGGGCTGATCCTGTTCGACGGCGGGCTGAAGACCCGATTTTCCAGCATCCGCACCGTGCTCGCGCCCTCGGCACTGCTCGCCACCGGCGGTGTGCTGCTGACCGCGCTGATCACCGCGCCGGTCGCCAAATACGCCCTTGGCATCGAATGGGCCGAAGCACTGCTGGTCGGCGCCGTGGTGGCGTCGACCGACGCCGCGGCGGTGTTCCTGCTGGTCCATGCCCAGGGCCTGCGCCTGCGCCCCCGCGTCGGCGCGACGCTCGAGGTCGAATCCGGCACCAACGATCCGTTCGCGGTGTTCCTGACGCTGGTGCTGGTCGAATGGCTGTCGATGGGACAGAACACCGCGACGCATGTCGTGCTGGAGTTCGTCCGCGAGGCGTTCTTCGGCACCCTGATCGGCCTGCTCGGCGGCATGGTCGTGGTGGCCGCGCTCAACCGGGTGTCCTTGCCGCAGGGCCTGCATGCGCCGTTCGTCGCCACCGCCGCGCTGGTGATTTTCGGGCTGACCCAGATCACCCATGGCTCCGGTTTTCTCGCGGTCTATCTCGCCGGCATCGTGATCGGCAACCGGCCGACCCGCGCGCACAATTCGGTGGTCGCCTTCCTCGACGCCGGAACCTGGCTGGCGCAGATCGTGATGTTCGTGCTGCTCGGCCTGCTCGCTTCGCCCGAGCGGCTGCTGAACACGCTGTTGCCGGCGCTCGCGGTGGCGATGGTGCTGATGCTGGTGGCGCGGCCGCTCGCGGTGTTCGTGTGTCTGGCACCGTTCCGCTTCCAGCTCCGCGAGAAGACCTTCATCGCCTGGGTCGGACTGCGCGGCGCGGTCGCGATCTTCCTCGCCTCGATTCCGCTGCTGCTGGAATTGCCGAACGCGCATATCTATTTCGATGTCGCCTTCGTCGTGGTGTTCGCCTCGCTGGTGCTGCAGGGCTGGACGCTCGGCGTCGCGGCGCGGCGGCTGCATGTCGCGCTGCCGCGCACCGACAAGGGACCGCGCCGCATCGAACTTGATCTGCCCGGCCAGCTCGAGCAACAGCTGGTCGGTTATCCGGTGCGCGCCAACAGCCTGTTCCTGCGGCGCAACGTGATTCCCTCCTGGTCGAAAATGACGCTCGTCATCCGCGACGAGAAAATCCTCTCTCCGGCCGAAGCGGCTCCGGTGGTGAAGGACGATTACGTCTACCTGCTGGCGCCGCCCGAGAAGGCCTCGGCGCTCGACCGTTTCTTTGTTGACATGCCGCCGATGCCGGCGCCCGATCCGCATCTGCTCGGCGATTTCGTGGTCGCGGGCACCGCCACGCTCGGGTCGGTGGCGGAAACCTACGGCGTCAACATCGATCCGCAATTCGCCAATCTGTCGCTGGCCGATTATTTCGACATCAATCTCGAATACGCCCCGCGCGTCGGCGCCACCTTGCCGCTCGATTCCATTGTGCTGGTGGCGCGCTCGATCGGCAATACCCGCGTCAACGTGGTCGGCCTGCGCCTGCCTGACGAGGAAGAGGAGGCGATGCCGCCGCCGCCACCGCCAAAGCGTGCGACCGCGATCCGCCGCCGCATCCAGCGGGCGTGGAAGTCGCTGGCGGGCGTATAGCCGTTTACGAAAACACTGCGCCATTGGAGATGAGCTCCCTCTCCCCATTGGGGAGAGGGGTGAGGGGATCTAAATTTATCGATAGATTCTACGCCCTCACCCGACTTCGCTTTCGCGAAGTCGACCTCTCCCCACGGGAGAGGTAAGGAAGCAATGCACTGACTGATTCAATATCAAATTGAGCTGCACTACAGCGCGCGCGAAGGAATCAGCAGCGGGCCGTCCGGTGTTTCCACCCGATGCACCGAGACGCCGAAAATCGTCGCGATGCGCTCCGGGGTCAGCGCCAGTGCCGGCGTGTCGTTGGCGATGATCTTGCCTTGATGCATCAGCACGACGCGGTCGGCGAAGCGCGTCGCCAGCGCGAGGTCGTGGATGATGGCGAGCACCGCCGCGCCGCGCCGGGCGACCGATTGCAACAGTTCCATGATCACGAGCTGGTGACGCTCGTCGAGCGAGGCGATCGGCTCGTCGGCGATCAGCACGTCGGCCTGCGTCGCCAATGCCCGCGCCAGCGCGACGCGGGCGCGCTCGCCGCCGGACAGCGTGGTCACCGTGCGTTCGGCCAGGTCCTCGATCGTGGTCGCTGCCATCGCCTCGGCGATCGCCGCGCGGTCGGCGCTGGTGGGATCGGCGAACGGATCGGCGTGCGGCTCGCGGCCGAGCGCGACGATGTGCTCCACGCTCATCGGCCAGTGGAATTGATGGCCCTGCGGCAGGTAGGCGAGCGCCCGCGCCCGCGCGCGCGGAGCGAGCGCGGACAGCGGTGTGCCGTCGAAGGTAATCGTGCCTTCGGCGTCGAGCAATCCGGCCAGCGCCCGCGCCAGCGTGGTCTTGCCCCCGCCGTTGGGGCCGGCGAGAATCGTCAGCTCGCCGGCATTGAGCGTGAGGTTGGCGCGTTCGACGATGCGGCGGCCGCCGCGAACGACGCCGATGTCATGGGCGGCAAGGCGCGGAGCAGCATTGTCCTTCATGATGTGCTGTCCTCCAGCACATGGCGTTCGTGGAAGATCATCGCCAGGAAGAACGGCACGCCGATCAGCGCGGTGACGACGCCGATCTTGATTTCGATCGCGCCGGGCACCAGCCGCACCGCGATGTCGGAGGCGATCAAGAGCGCCGCGCCGGTGAGCGCCGAGGGCAGTAGAATGCGCGTCGGATCGAAGCCGTAGAACCGCCGCACCAGATGTGGAGCGACCAGGCCGACGAAGGAGATTGCGCCAGCGACGGACACCGCAGCGCCGACCCCGAGCGCGACGCCGATCACCACGAGAACGCGAGTGCGCTCGACATCGACGCCGAGCGAGGCGGCGGCGTCCTCGCCGAGCGTCAACGCGCGAAAATCGCGCGCGGTCGCCGCCAGCACGGCCCAGCTTGTCAGCATGAAGGGCGCGGCGAGCCAGACATGCTCCATGCTGCGGTCACGCAAAGAGCCGAGCAGCCAGAACGCGATCTCCAGCGCGATATAGGGATTGGGCGCGAGGTTGAGGATCAGCGCAATCGCAGCCCCGGCGAAGCTCGCCAGCGCAAGGCCCGCCAGCAGCGTCACCGTCAGCGAGGCGCGGCGTCCGGCGATCGCCACCAGCATGCCGACCGAGAGCAGCGCGCCGGCGATGCCGCCGAGCGGCACCCAGATCGACAACGCGCCGGCGAACCCGAACGCCATGATCCCGGCGGCCGCGGCGGCGGCGGCCTGCGGCGCACCGAACAGCGAGGGCTCGGCCAGCGGATTGCGCATCAATCCCTGCAGCGCCGCTCCGGCGATGCCGAAGGTGGCGCCGATCAGCGCCGCGAGCAGCGTGCGCGGCAGGCGGATGTCGCGCACGATGATCGAGGCGACGCCCTGATCGGAGACCAGCGCCCGCGCCACGGTCTGCGGCGAGAACTGTGCCGGGCCGGTCATCAGCGAGACGACCAGCAGCGCCAGCACCAGGAGGGCAAGCGTTGCGGTGAGCCAGCGTCCTGGTCGGTGAAGATGCATGAGGCCTTGAAATACGGAGCGCTGACGCCGCGCGACCGGCGTGGCATAACAGGTCGTCATGACCAAGAAAACCTCTGTTGCCGCGCGATTCGGCTGGATTGTGGCGGGGCTCTGCGCGGCCGGTTCGCTGGCGGCGGCGTTGCCGGCGCGGGCGGCCGACGCCCCGCGCCGCGTGGTCTCGTTCAATCTGTGCGCCGACCAGCTTTTGCTGACGCTGGCGGACCCTTCGCAGATCACGGCGCTGTCGCCCTATGCGCTGGACGACAGCCTATCGGTGACCACCAAGGCCGCCGCGCCGTTCCCGCGGGTCGGCTGGGATGCGGAGTCCGTGATCAACCTGTCGCCCGATCTGGTGCTGGCCGGTCCGACCGACCGGCCGACCCGCGCGATGCTGGATGCGGCGGGGCTGCGCGTGGTCGAGGTCGCGTTCGTCACCAATCTGGCGCAGGCGGGACAGCAGGCGCGCGAGATCGGCGCGCTGCTCGGCCATGCCGATCGCGGCGCGGTGCTGGCGCAGCAATTGGCGCAGGCGCAGGCGCAGCTCGCCGCCGCCGCCCTGAAGCCGCCGCGCACCGCCGCCATCGTGCAGCGCGGCGGCTACGCCGAGGGCTCGGCCAGCCTGATCACCGCGATGCTGACGGTCGCGGGCCTGCGGCCGCTCGCCGCCGCGCCGGGCGGGTTCGGCGGCTTCGTGTCGATGGAGACGCTGCTGGTCGATGGGCCGGACGTGCTGGTGCTGCTCGATCCGCCGCGCGAGGCCGCCGATCAGGGCGCGCTGTTCATCACCCATCCGGCGCTGCGTGCGCGCTATGATGCACGGCGGCGGATCGATCTGTCCTCGCGCTATACGATGTGCGGCGGCCCGGCGCTGGTGCAGGGGCTCGACCGGCTGCGCGAGGCGCTTACGCCGCTGCGCTAGGCAGCAACTCGATGCCGCCGAAGCCGGCGACGCGGCCGGCCTTGAACAGCACGACATGGCCGGCCAGCCGCCGGATCTCGTCCGGATCGTGGCTGACATAGACCATCGGCACGTTTTCTTCGTCGCGCAGCCGTTCGAGGTAGGGCAGGATCTCGCCCTTGCGGTCGTGATCGAGCGCGCCGAGCGGTTCGTCGAGCAGCAGCAGCCGCGGCCTTGAGAGCAGCGCGCGGCCGAGCGCGACACGCTGGCGCTCGCCGCCCGACAACTGGCCGGGACGGCGCGTCTGCAACTGTTCGATGTCGAGCAGGCCGACGATGCGCTGCCAGTGCGCGGCATCGCGCGGCAGGCGGTTCATGCGGCGGCCGTAATCGAGATTCTGCGCCACGTCGAGATGCGGAAACAGCCGCGCGTCCTGAAACACGTAGCCGATCCGGCGCCTGTAGGGCGGCACGTCGACGCCGGTCTCGGTGTCGCACAGCACGATGTTGTCCAGGACGATGCGGCCGCGATCCGGCTTGAGCAGGCCCGCGATCAAATTGATCAGCGAACTCTTGCCGGAGCCGGAGGCGCCGAACAGGCCGGTGACGCGGCTGTCGCTCTGGAATGCGACCTGAAGCGAGAAACTGCCGAGCTGCTTGGTGACATCGACGGTGAGCATGGTCAGCGTCCGTGCAGGCGGCGGGTGGCGTGGCGGGCGAACACCTCGGAGGCCACCAGTGCGATCACTGCGATGATCACCGAAACGATCACGAGCCGCAACGCGGCGGCGTCGCCGTCGGGCGTTTGCAGCAGCGCGTAGATCGCGGAGGAAATGGTCTGGGTTTCGCCCGGAATGTTGGAGACGAAGGTGATGGTGGCGCCGAACTCGCCGAGCGCCTTGGCGAAGCCGAGGATCATGCCGGCCAGGATGCCGGGCGCGGCCAGCGGCAGCGTCACGGTGAAGAACACGTTCCACGGCGAGGCGCCCAGCGTGCCAGCGGCCTGCTCGAGGCGGCTGTCGATCGCCTCGATCGACAGCCGGATCGGGCGCACCAGCAGCGGAAACGACATCACGCCGCAGGCCAGCGCCGCGCCGGTCCAGCGGAAGGCGAACACGATGCCGAGATTGTCGGCGAGCCAGGCGCCGACCATGCCTTTGCGGCCGAAGGTCAACAGCAGTAGATAGCCGGTCACCACCGGCGGCAGCACCAGCGGCAAATGGATCAGCGCGTCGAGGGCGGCCTTGCCCCAGAAATCGCGGCGCGCCAGCAGCCATGCCAGCGCGATGCCGAGCGGCGTGGCAAACAGGGTGGCGACGACGGCGACCCTGATCGAAAGCAGGATCGCCGTCCATTCGGCGGGAGAGATGTCAGACACGTCGAGTGACTGCTGGTCCGTGTTACGTGGTCGGCTTGATCAGGAAGGCGAAGCCGTACTTCTCGAAAATGGCTTTGGCCGCCGAGGACTTCAGGAAGGCGAGATAATCGTCGGTGCCCGGCTTGGCATTAGTGGTGGCGGCGATCGGATAGATGATCGGCGGGTGCGAGTCGGCCGGGAAGGTGCCGACGATCTTCACGCCCGGATCGACCTTGGCGTCGGTCGAGTAGACGATGCCGAGCACCGCCTCGCCGCGTGACACCAGCGTCAGCGCCGCGCGCACGTTCTCGGCCATCGCGAACTTCTTTTCGGCGGCCTGCCAGGCGCCGAGCTTCTCCAGCGCGGCCTTGGCGTATTTGCCGACCGGTACCGCCGCGACGTCGCCGGTGGCGATGCGGCCGTCGCCGGCGAGCTTGGCGAGGTCGAAGCCCTGCTTGATCTCGACCTTGTCGATCTTGGAATCCTTCGGCGCGATCAGCACGATGGTGTTGCCAAGCAGATCGACCTTGGTGGATTCCTTCACGCTCTTCTTTTCGATGGCGTATTTCATCCAGGCGATGTCGGCGGAGATGAAGACGTCGGCCGGCGCGCCCTGCTCGAGCTGCTTGGCGAGCGCCGAACTCGCGGCATAGCTCGCCACGATCTTGGTTTTGGTCTTGGCGGTGTAGGCCGCATCGACTTCGTCGAGCGCGTTCTTCATCGACGCGGCGGCGAAGTTGATCAGCGTCTTTTCGGCGGCGGTCGTGGCAGCGGGCGCGGCGGCCTTGCTGTCCTGGGCGATCGCCGGCGAGAACAGCGGCGCGCAGACCAGTGCGGCGGCAAGCAGGGAACGGGTGAAAAACTTCATATTGGCGCTCCGTGTCAGTCCGCGGCGAAACATCGCGCGGATGTCAGAATGAAAATTCTGCAACGATGATCGGAAGCGCCGTTCCGGATTTTCCAACAGCTTACGGCGTGCCGGAAAATTATCGTGCGGGAGGAATTTAGAGAGCCGGAACGCCGAGGTAAAGCCTTTCGCGGCGCGTCGCGGGCGCGGATGCGGTCCGCACCCGGTCTTCATCGGCAGGATCAGTCCACCGCGATCATGACGTCGGAGGCCTTGATGACGGCAATCACCGCGCCGCCGGCCTTGAGGCCGAGCTGGTCGACCGCCTCGTTGGTGATCGAAGCGGTGACGATCTGGCCGCCGCCGATATCGACACGGACATGGGAGGTGGTGGCGCCCTTGGTCACCTCGACCACTTTGCCCTTGATCTGGTTGCGTGCACTGATGTGCATGGACATTCTCCGAATTTTGAAACACCGGGTGCTTCGGCGGGAATTGGGGATGGGAACGAATATATTTCAGTGAATATAGCGGTATCGTGACATCAAGACTAGTCGGATGATGGGCGCTGTTTCAAGCCGCACCAATTGCGGAATCGCAATTGGTGCGCGTGCGTACGGCGTTAGGGAGAGAGCGCCACCTGACGGCATTCCGGCGGCAGGTCGGCGAGGGTGAGCGGTGGTTTCGGCTTCGGCGGGGTCACCGGCGGCTTGGGATGCAGCACCGCGTCGCTGAACCAATAAGCGAGATCGCCGGCGCTGCAATGCTCGCGGTGATCGGGCGGCGTCTGCGCTTCGCAGGCGGCGCCGCCATGCGGACATTTCATCCGAATGTGAAAGTGATAGTTGTGGCCGTACATCGGCCGCACCTTCGACAGCCAGCTTCGGTCGCCTTTGGCTTCGCGGCACAGCGCCTTCTTGATCGCGGCGTTGACGAAGATGCGCTCGACCTTGGGCTCCTGCGCCGCGGCGCGGATCACCAGCAGATGCTGCGGCGTCCACACCTTGGGATCGATGTCGAGACGGTTTCCCGCCACCATGTTGACCGCTGACATCTCCTCGCGTTCGTTGCGCGAGAGCATGCGGCTCGGCATCGGCGTCAGCCAGATGTCGGCATCGAGCCCGATCTGATGGCTGGCATGGCCGGTGAACATCGGCCCGCCGCGCGGCTGCGACATGTCGCCGACCAGCAGGCCGGGCCAGCCCGCGACCTTGTTAACCTTCGCCGACAGACGCTCGAGCAGCGCGACCAATTCGGGATTGCCCCAGTTGCGGTTGCGCGACAGCCGCATCACCTGCCAGGTCTGGCCGTTGATCGGCAGCGCCTGCGCGCCGGCGAGGCAGCCCTTGGCGTAGAAGCCGATCGAGCGCATCGGCGAGGACGCCGGCGTCGCCTTGCGGCCGAAAATCTCCTTGGCGGCGAGTTGCGGATCGTTCGGGTTGGCGAGCGGCGGCAGCGGCTTCGGATCGAGCGTGCCTTTGGTCTGCGCGCGCGCCAGGCTGGTCGCGGCGAGCGCCAGCAGCGCGGCGGCCACCGTCGTTCGCATCAAGCCGAGAATCATGCGGCGGCTTCGCATTCCGAACTTATAGCCGAGCCGGGCTGCTCCGACGAGATCGCGCGGATCCGGAGCTCCTTTCCGCAGGAATCCGGGCGTCGGGGACATTCATCGGGCCTTAACCGTATTGTCGATTGGAACGCATCGCGCCCGTGCGGTCGCGCGAGGCGGTCGGAGGGAACTTTACGGGAAGACAGGGAATATTTTTCTCTTAAATTGCTGATTGCGGAATAATCTGTGTGTTTCACGGGGTGTTTATGCCTTGCGGCCTCTGCCATTCCGCAAAATGATCCACTTTGTCTCGATCTCTATCGTTGAGACACATGGTGGTCCGGCACTGCTGAGCCGACGGCGAGCGGTCCAAGGATACCGTTTCTTAGACACTTGCCTGAAGACTGCCGGCAACATGCAGGTGAGGTTCGCGGAAGAATGCCGGTTGCTCGGCCAACAAAACCAAGAAAACGCAGAATAGCGGTCCAGCGCACCAGACGCAGGCCGAAGGCTGCTCCAAAGTTGGGACCGCACGCGCGTCGCAGCGCCGCGGCCGGCGAAGCCCTGCGCGATTGCCACGATGTGGAGACCGCGCTCGCCGAAGCCCGCAAGGCGCATGACCGTCTGCACGAGGCGATCGATCTGCTGCCGCAGGGCATCGTGTTTTTCGATGCCGAAGGCCGCTTCATTCTCTGGAACAGGAAATACGCCGAGATCTACAACGCCACCTCGCATATGTTCAGGCCGGGTGCCCGGTTCGAGGACATCGTGCGGGCCGGCGTGGCGAAGGGTTGCTATCCCGAGGCCATCGGGCGCGAGGAAGAGTGGATCGCCGAGCGGATGGCGCAGTTCGCCCAGCCCACCAACCGCCGCGAAGTGACGCTGACCGACGGGCGCTGCCTGTTGATCGAGGAGCGCGCCACCAAGGACGGCGGCGTGGTCGGCCTGCGCGTCGACATCACCGAACTGAAGCAGCGCGAGGCTTCCTTCCGCCTGCTGTTCGAGAGCAATCCGGTGCCGATGGTGGTGTGCGAGATCGATACCGAACGTATCGTCGGCGCCAACGAGGCCGCGCTTGCCCATTACGGCTATTCGCGCGAGGAATTCGAGACGCTCACCATCCGCGATATTCAGGCTTTCGAGCCCGGCGTGCCGTGGGATGGCGAGCACAGTGTCGACGAGCGCCACGCGCGAACCTGGAAACATACCAAAGCCGACGGTTCGCTGATCGATGTTGCGGTCTATTCGCGGCGTCTGACCTTCGAGGAGCGTCCCGCGGTCCTGCTCGCGCTGATGGACATCACCGAGCGCAAACGCGCCGAGGCGCATCTGGCGTTCGCCGCCCAGCACGACAATCTGACCGGCCTCGCCAACCGCGCGCTGCTTTGCCGGCAGCTCGACGAGTGCCTCGTTCACACCCGTCGCAACCGCAAGAAAGTGGCGGTGCTGTTCTTCAATCTCGACGGCTTCAAGGCGGTCAACGCCTCGCGCGGCCACGGTATCGGCGACCAGCTCCTGGTCGGCGTCGCGCGCCGCCTGCAATCGGTGCTGCGCGAAGAAGATTCGATCGCGCGGCTCGGCTCCGACGAATTCGCCATCGTGCAGTCGGATGTGTCGCGGCCGGAAGATGCCGCGCTGCTGGCCCAGCGCCTGCTCGGCGCCAATAGCGATCCGTATGTGTTCGACGGTCACACCGTGATGTGCGGCGCCAGCATCGGCATCGCCATCGGGCCCGGCGACGGCGAGGACGCCGACAAGCTGCTCAAGAATGCCAACATGGCGCTGTCGCGCGCCAAAAGCGACGGCCGCGGCCTGTTCAGCTTTTTCGAAGCGGGCATGGACGCGCGCGCGCAGGAGCGCCGCCGCATCGAGATGGAGTTGCGTGCGGCGATCGATGGCGGCGTGTTGCGGTCGCATTATCAGCCGCTGATCGATTTGAAGACCGGGCGCGTCACCGGCGCCGAGGCGCTGGTGCGCTGGCCGCATCCGGCGCGCGGCATGGTGTCGCCGGCCGAGTTCATCCCGGTCGCGGAAGAAACCGGCCTGATCAATCCGATCGGCAATCTGATGCTGCGCCGGGCCTGCATGGATGCGGCCGGCTGGCCGGGCGACGCGCGCGTCGCGGTCAACCTGTCGCCGCTGCAATTCCGGGTCGGCAATCTGCTGGCGGTGGTGATGGATGCGCTCAAGCAGTCCGGTCTGCCGCCGAAGCGGCTCGAGCTCGAGATCACCGAGACGCTGCTGCTGGAGAAAAGCGATCAGGTGCTGGCGACGCTGCACGCTCTGCGCGCGCTCGGCGTGCGCATCTCGATGGACGATTTCGGCACCGGCTATTCGAGTCTGAGCTACCTGCGCAGCTTCCCGTTCGACAAGATCAAGATCGACCGCTCCTTCGTCAGCGACCTTGCCGCCAATCAGGGGGCGCAGGCGATTGTGCGTTCGATCATCAGTCTCGGCATGAGTCTCGGCGTCACCATCACCGCCGAGGGCGTCGAGACCGAGGCCGAACTGGGCTGCCTGCGTGCCGAAGGCTGCCACGAGGGGCAGGGCTTCCTGTTCAGCCGCGCGCGGCCGAACGCGGAGATCGTGCAACTGCTTGCCGCCCAGCAAACGACATGCGGTGTGGCGTAACCGGCGGCTTTCGCTGATACCTCACGGGCAATATGGAAAGACCACCGCTGCCGGCTGGCAACGATGGTCTTTCGATGTTCAAATCGTCAAATCGAAAAATCCGAACCGCTATTTGGTCTGATCGTCGAGTGCCGCATCCGGCGCGTGCTTCTTGATCGACGCGATGGCGTCCATGGCCGAAGCCTTCTGCTTGTAGCCTTCCGAGCTGCACATGGTCTCGCCGTTCGACGCCTTGAAGCGAAACCGGAATTCTCCCGCCTTGTCCTTGTAGACTTCGAACTTGTAGGCCATGGACGCCTCCGTTGCTGACATGGATGCGCAGGCAGCGTCGGGGGATCGGGCGGCGGTGTCAAGGCGCGTCAGCATCGGAGCGCGGTATGATGTGAGGGTGTGATTTCTCGTCATGCCCGGCGAAGTGCCGGCATCCACGTTGATGCGGATCACTCGCGAAGACGACTATGCGCGGACGTGACGCTGCTGCAAAAGGCAAACGCCTGCTTTGGCCTGCGGTCGAGCTGCTGTCAGCTCTCAGCTATCCACCTTGAGCGCGGCGATGAAGGCTTCCTGCGGGATGTCGACCTTGCCGAACTGCCGCATCTTC
>MKUJ01000022.1:52780-58179 GCA_001897755.1 Afipia sp. 64-13 | reverse complement strand
GCTCGGAAAGCAGGATCGAGTCTTCGAAGTTGTAGCCATTCCACGGCATGAACGCGACCAGCACGTTGCGGCCGAGCGCGAGTTCGCCGAGATCGGTCGAGGGACCGTCGGCGATGATGTCGCCCTTCTTCACCACGTCGCCCACCTTCACCAGCGGGCGCTGGTTGATGCAGGTCGACTGGTTGGAGCGCTGGAACTTCATCAGGCGGTAGATATCGACGCCCGACTTGGTCGGATCGAGATCTTCCGTCGCACGAATAACCACGCGGGTGGCGTCGATCTGGTCGATCACGCCCGAGCGGCGGGCCGCAATCGCGGCGCCCGAGTCACGGGCGACCACGCCTTCCATGCCGGTGCCGACGAACGGCGCCTCGGCGCGCACCAGCGGCACGGCCTGACGCTGCATGTTCGAGCCCATCAGCGCGCGGTTGGCGTCGTCGTTCTCGAGGAACGGGATCAGCGCCGCGGCGACGGAGACGAGCTGCTTGGGCGACACGTCCATGTAGTCGACGCGGTCCGGGGTGACCTGGATCACTTCGCCGGCGTGACGGCAGATCACAAGGTCCTCGGTGAAGCGGCCACGGTTGTCGAGCGGCACGTTGGCCTGCGCGACATAGTGCCGGCCCTCTTCCATCGCCGACAAATAGACCACGTCGTCGGTGACGCGGCCGTCCTTGACCTTGCGGTACGGGGTCTCGACGAAGCCATACTTGTTCACGCGCGCGAAGGTCGCGAGCGAGTTGATCAGGCCGATGTTCGGGCCTTCCGGCGTCTCGATCGGGCAGATGCGGCCGTAATGCGTCGGATGCACGTCGCGCACCTCGAAGCCAGCGCGCTCGCGGGTCAGACCGCCCGGTCCAAGCGCCGACAGGCGGCGCTTGTGGGTGATCTCCGACAGCGGATTGGTCTGGTCCATGAACTGCGAGAGCTGCGAGGAGCCGAAGAATTCACGCACGGCTGCGGCGGCAGGCTTGGCGTTGATCAGGTCCTGCGGCATCACGGTGTCGATGTCGACGCTCGACATGCGCTCCTTGATGGCGCGCTCCATGCGGAGCAGACCGACGCGGTACTGGTTCTCCATCAGCTCGCCGACCGAACGCACGCGGCGGTTGCCGAGATGGTCGATGTCGTCGATCTCGCCCTTGCCGTCGCGCAGGTCCACCAGCGTCTTGATGACGGCGAGGATGTCTTCCTTGCGCAGCGTGCGGTGGGTGTCCGGCGCGTCGAGTTCGAGGCGCATGTTCATCTTGACGCGGCCCACGGCCGAGAGGTCGTAGCGCTCGGCGTCGAAGAACAGCGACTGGAACATGTTCTGCGCCGAATCGAGGGTCGGCGGCTCGCCCGGACGCATCACGCGGTAGATGTCGAACAGCGCGTCCTCGCGCGTCATGTTCTTGTCGGCGGAGAGCGTGTTGCGGATGTAGGGGCCGACATTGACATGGTCGATGTCGAGGATCGGCAGTTCCTTGTAGCCGATCTCGTTCAGCGACTTGAGCAGCTTTTCGGTGATCTCCTCGCCGGCCTCGGCGTGGATTTCGCCGGTCTTCGGATTGACGAGGTCCTCGGCGAGGAACATGCCGACGAGATCCTCGTCGGTCATGCGCAGCGCCTTGAGGCCCTTCTCCTGCAACTGGCGGGCGGCGCGCACGGTCAGCTTCTTGCCGGCCTCGAGCACCACCTTGCCGCTGTCGGCGTCGATCATATCGGTCGCGGCGGTGTAGCCACGGAAGCGCTCGGCCGAGAACGGCACGCGCCAGCCGTCCTTGGTGCGCTTGTACTGGATCTTCTTGTAGAAGATGGAGAGAATTTCCTCGCCGTCGAGACCCAGCGCATACATCAGCGACGTCACCGGAATCTTGCGGCGGCGGTCGATGCGCGCGAACACGATGTCCTTGGCGTCGAACTCGATGTCCAGCCAGGAGCCGCGATAGGGAATGACGCGGGCGGCGAACAGCAGCTTGCCCGAGGAATGGGTCTTGCCCTTGTCGTGATCGAAGAACACGCCCGGCGAACGATGCATCTGCGAGACGATGACGCGCTCGGTGCCGTTGACGATGAAGGTGCCGTTCATGGTCATGAGCGGGATGTCGCCCATGTAGACGTCCTGCTCCTTGATGTCCTTCACCGACTTGGCGCCGGTTTCCTCGTCGATATCGAACACGATGAGGCGTAGCGTCACCTTGAGCGGCGCAGCGAAGGTCATGCCGCGCTGGCGGCACTCGTCGACGTCGTATTTCGGCTGTTCGAACTCGTAGCGCACGAATTCGAGCTGCGAGGTGCCGGAGAAATCGTTGATCGGGAACACCGAGCGGAACACCGCCTGCAGGCCCTCGTCCAGCCGTCCGCCCGGAGGCTCGTCCACCATCAGGAACTGATCATAGGATGCCTTCTGAACCTCGATCAGGTTCGGCATCTCGGCGACTTCCCGGATGTGTCCGAAGAACTTGCGAACGCGTTTGCGACCGGTGAACGTTTGCTGCGTCATCGTGGCCTCTCATTTCGCCGCCGGTGGCTGGCGGCCCCTTCCGGAGTACGGTGGCGCACCGTCTCCGGGTTGAATTTCACAGATCGTCTCAGGTTGCAGACACCGCGCGGCCCCCGCCCCCAGACGCAAAATGACGTGCGAGGCGCTGGCCGCGCCCTGCCCGTCGAACGAACCCTACAACCTAGAAAAGCCCGAAATCGCTCGTCTCCCGACGCTGCGCCCTACGACTGATCCCGATGAGATACAAACGTGCAGAGCGTGCCGTCCTTTCGTGCTTGCGCCCTATATGGGCGACTTTCGTGCCGGTTCGAGATGCCGCGCTCGCCAAACCGTCACACATTCGCGTGTTCGAACGGTCTCCTGCGATCCCGTTCCGCGCGGCACAGCCGGCACCCCGGCTATCCCAAACCGTTCCGGGAATCGGACCCGCGACGACGCCGCCCTGTCCGGAACCCCCGCTCCGCTTCACCGGCCCCGATCTGGGTGTCATGGCCGGGCAGGCCCGGCCATGACAGATCCGGTGAGGCGATTGATCCCGGGTCTCGCTACGCTCGACCGGGGATTTCGCTCAAGTAACTGACGTTACTTGAGCTCAACCTTCGCGCCAGCCTTCTCGAGCTGGGCCTTGATCTTCTCGGCTTCGTCCTTAGCAACGCCGTCCTTGACCGGCTTCGGCGCGCCTTCGACGAGGTCCTTGGCTTCCTTGAGGCCGAGGCCGGTGATCGCGCGGACCTCCTTGATGACCTCGATCTTCTTGTCGCCGGCCGAAGCCAGCACGACCTGGAACTCGGTCTTTTCTTCAGCGGCGGCAGCACCGGCACCAGCGCCCGGAGCGGCGGCAACCGCCACGGCGGCGGCGGCGGACACGCCCCACTTGTCTTCGAGGAGCTTCGCGAGCTCGGCAGCCTCGAGCACGGTGAGGCTCGAGAGGTCGTCCACGATCTTCTGCAAATCAGCCATTGTAGTTTCCTTTAGCGTATCAGTTCGAACCAGTTGAGATGGAGAATGGCATCACGCCGCTTCACCCTTTGAGGCATAGGCCTGAACCACGCGGGCCAGCTTCGCAGCAGGCGCGGTGGAGAGCTGAGCGATCTTGGTCGCCGGCGCCACAAGGAGGCCGATGAGCTTCGCGCGCAGTTCATCAAGCGACGGCAGCGAGGCAAGCGCCTTCACCGCGTCGGGATTCAGGACGGTCGTTCCCATCGCACCGCCAAGGATGACGAACTTGTCGTTGGCCTTGGCGAATTCGACGGCAATCTTCGGCGCTGCCACCGGATCGTTCGACGTAGCGATCACGGTCGGCCCCTTCAGCAGGGAACCGATGGAGGCAACATCCGTGCCCTCAAGAGCAATTTTGGCGAGACGGTTCTTCGAGACCTTCACGGAAGCGCCAGCCTGCTTCATCTGCATGCGCAGGGTCTGCATCTGGGCCACGGTGAGGCCGGAATAATGAGCAACGACCGCAACGCCAGTGGACTGGAAGGTCCCCTTCAGCGCCTCGACCGCTTCTTTCTTTGCCGCTCGTTCCACAGCAAGCTCTTTCCGGTTGGCGGTCTTGGCCAGAAGGCAGGACCGCCGGGTTGCACCGATCGTCTTGCCCTTCAGCTCTCGAGATCTCGATCTCTCGGCATGTCGGGCACGACGACATTTCGGAAGCCTGCCCGCCCGCGTCGATCCGCCTTGCGGCGTCCCTCGCGGGGTGTCGAGGTTCGAACCAGACACGCGCATCCGCCGCATTGGCGACGGATCTGCAAATCCGGTTTTCACCCGTCTGTGCAGGAAATTAAGCGAGGCTCTCAACCCGAAGGATGAAGGACCGCACCTGCAGTCTTGGACAGGACGGGGCCAATCCTTGAACGGGAAGCCAGAGCTTCCTGTCCGGAGTGACCCCTGCCCGTTTCCTCAACCCGAACCACAGTCATCCCGTCCTCTTCGAGCAACCCATGCGGAATTGATCGACGAGGAAAGAACTCCTATTATTGCGTGTTTCGGAAAGCGAGCACAGACGCGCCAGCAACAGCCAGCACGCCTGGAAAGGATTGTTTAACGGCTTGGGCCGGCTTTGCCAAGGGGATTCTGGCCTCCATAAGCAGGTTTCGGGCCAGATTCAGCTTCCGGCCGGTTCCATTTGACCGGATTGAAGATTTTTTCGGCACGGCGGGCCGCTGCGCCGCCCTTTGGGGAGGCTAGGACAGGCCCCGATTCGCCATCGGCCATGACATGGGCTTGGGCTCGGACATGCCCTCACCTGACCTTAAAAGAAAAAGGCGGAGCAGACAAAGCCTGCCCCGCCCTTCAAATCTTGCCTGGAGCCGATCAGTTCAGAACGCTGGCCGGCTCGACCTTGACGCCCGGGCCCATGGTCGAGGAGACCGCGACGCGCTGGACATAGGTGCCCTTGGAGCCGGCGGGCTTGGCTTTCACCACCGCGTCGGCCAGAGCCTTGATGTTCTCGACCAGCTTCTCTTCCGAGAACGAGGCCTTGCCGATGCCGGCCTGGATGATACCGGCCTTCTCGACGCGGAATTCGACCGAGCCGCCCTTGGCGCCCTTGACCGCGCCGGCGACGTCCATGGTGACCGTGCCGATCTTCGGGTTCGGCATCATGCCGCGCGGGCCGAGCACCTTACCGAGACGGCCGACCAGCGGCATCATGTCGGGGGTGGCGATGCAGCGGTCGAAATCGATCGAGCCGCCCTGCACCTTCTCGACCAGTTCCTCGGCGCCGACAACGTCGGCTCCCGCGGCCTTGGCCTCTTCAGCCTTGGCGCCGCGCGCGAACACGCCGACGCGCAGGGTGCGGCCGGTGCCGTTCGGCAACGTGACGACGCCGCGCACCATCTGGTCGGCGTGACGCGGATCGACACCGAGATTAATTGCGATCTCGATGGTCTCGTCGAACTTCGCCTTGGCG
>MKUJ01000022.1:10785-52769 GCA_001897755.1 Afipia sp. 64-13 | reverse complement strand
CTTTTCGCGGTCGATGCCCTCGCGGGCCTTCACAAGCTTCTTTCCAACAGCCATGACCGCTTACCCCGCCACTTCCAGACCCATCGAACGGGCAGAGCCTCGACCATCTTCATGGCCGCTTCGACGGTATCGCAGTTGAGATCCTTCATCTTCTTCTCGGCGATCTCGCGCACCTGCGCACTCGTCACCTTGCCGGCCTTGTCGCGGCCCGGCGCCTTCGAGCCGGACTGGATCTTGGCCGCCTGCTTGAGGAAGAAGGACATCGGCGGCGTCTTCATTTCGAACGTGAAGGAGCGATCCGCATAAATGGTGATGACCACCGGGATCGGGGTATTCTTCTCTTCCTTCGCGGTCTGCGCGTTGAACGCCTTGCAGAATTCCATGATGTTGAGACCGCGCTGACCAAGCGCGGGGCCGATCGGGGGCGAGGGATTCGCCGCACCGGCCGGCACCTGAAGCTTCAGGTATCCGGTCACTTTCTTTGCCATGTTGCACTCCTTCAAACGGCCCGGACCATCCGGGCCTTCTTAGGAACCGTGGTCCGGTGCGATGGGATGACTGGCGATCATCCCTCTCCTTCCACGGGTCTTACGAGAGAAGCTTTCGCCTCTCTCTTTCGTCATGCCCGGACTTGATCGGGCATCCATCACCTCTTCATAAAATGCATTCACGAAGCAGATGGATTGCCGGGTCATAGGCGTTCTTTAGAACGCCGTTCTTCGAACGGCTATGCCCGGCAATGACAAAACCTTATACCTTCTCGACCTGAGCGAATTCCAGTTCGACCGGGGTCGCGCGGCCGAAGATCGACACCGCGACCTTGACGCGCGAGCGGCCCTCGTCGACCTCCTCGACCACGCCGGAGAACGAGGCGAACGGACCGTCGGCCACGCGCACGTTCTCGCCGACCTCGAACGACACCGACGCCTTGGGCCGCTCCACGCCTTCCTGCACCTGATGCAGGATGCGCATCGCCTCGGCCTCCGAAATCGGCATCGGCTTGTTTTCCGCGCCGAGGAAGCCGGTCACCTTCGGCGTGTTCTTGATCAGGTGGAAGGCCTCGTCGGTAAGGTTCATCTTCACCAGCACGTAGCCGGGGAAGAACTTGCGCTCGGCATCGACCTTGCGGCCGCGGCGCACCTCGGTGACCTTCTCGGTCGGCACCAGCACCTGCTCGAACAGATCCTCCAGCCCGCGCTGCTTGGCCTGCTCGCGGATCGACTCGGAGACCTTCTTTTCGAAGTTCGAATAGGCGTGGACGATGTACCAGCGCATGCTCATTGTTTCAGTTCCACGCCTGTTTAGCGAACGCCCAGGATGAAGGTGATCACCATGCGGATCACCTGATCGGAGACGAAGAAGAAGATCGCAGAGAGAATGACCAGCACGAACACCATGATGGTGGTGATCAGCGTCTCGCGGCGGGTCGGCCAGGTGACCTTGGAGGTCTCCGTCCGGACTTCCTGCAAGAATTTGAACGGGCTCAAAGCCATCGTCTGATCCAGTTGTCTGCTGCGCGAAGAATTGACGTAAACCGGACAGCCTTCGGGTGCGCCCAACCTCTTGTGAAGGATGAGCCGCCATGCGGGCTCGATTGTCCGGGGTTTGAAGCCGCGCCGGAAATCCGCGAAGCGGGCCGGCAGCGAGTGCCGCATCCCTACTTCAGGACGGGGATTTGGTCAAGCGAGGGCCGGACGGCATTCCGCCAGCCATGTCCTGGAACCTTCGTGCCTGCCCGCCCCCAAAAAGACCCCGGGGACCAAGAACAGGAGTCGTCCCGGCGCAGGCCGGACTCAAACATCCCGGCACCGCGCCCGCTTCAAGGTTGAGATTCATCGTGAATTGAAGTGTCAAGCTCCTACCCCCCTTAACCATCGCGATTCCGCTTTGCTCCGGCCCGAGGAGAGCAGAGATGTGGATCGTTATCGTCGTCATTGTCGTGACTGTCATTCTGGTCGTGGCCACCGTCCTGAGCATCGGCGCGTGGATATCGTTGCTGGTCGAGGCCGGCGAAACACCGCTCTGCCCGCGCTGCGGTGGACGGACCCGGAAACTTCGGGTGAAAGCCGCGAAGGCAGTCGAGCAACTGGAATTCTATCGCTGCCGGGAATGCGGCAGCGATCCGACGCCGGAGCGCGCGCGACATTGGGCGAAAAGCCGGCTGGAGCCGCCGCGATGAGCCGCTGCGGGACAACGTCACGATGCCCGGATGGAAAGGCTTTAAAAGCGGACTTGAGAACTGCCGGAAGAACTGCCGGAAAAACGGGCTCGGCAGATGCTGGCAGGGGCGGCAGGGCTCGAACCTGCGACCCTCGGTTTTGGAGACCGATGCTCTACCAACTGAGCTACACCCCTGTATGGCGCCTCTATAGCGAACCGTTTTCGTCCCGTCACGTCCCCTTTGGGGTGTTTTTACGCAACTGTGTCACGGCGGGACGCTGCCTTGACTCGGCTGCGAGGCGCTTTCTAATGGTCCGTCCCTCGACACCAAACGCGACAAAAGGGATCGGAACCACGGCGTGAGACCATTCTCCTTTATCCGCCGCATGTCTCTGACCCAACGATTGCTCGCGCTGACGCTGGCGGCGTCCCTGCCCGGCCTGATTGCGCTGGTCTATTCCTCGATCGACCTGCGCAACACCCGCTATGGCGAGGTGCGCGCCGAGGCGCTGCGCAACGTCCATTTCGTGGTGTCGGAAATCGACCAGATCTTCGACGGCATCGAGGGCGTGCTGCACGCGGTGTCGCAGGCCTCCGAGGTGCATGCCGGCGACCGCGCAAGCTGCACCGACTACATCACGCGGGTGCGCGCCCAGCTTCCGCAACTGACCTCAATCATCATCGTCAACACCAGCGGCTCGCTGCGTTGCTACAGCGAGGGCGAGCGGCCGCAGATCAGCCTCGCCGACCGCTTCTATTTCCGCGAGGCGATCGCGACGCGCGCCTTCTCGATCGGCAACTACACCGCAAGCCGGGTCTCGGACCGCAATGTCGTGCCGATGGCGCTGCCGGTGATCGAGGACGGCGAGGTCGCCTATGTCATGGTCGCAGGGCTGAACATCGACTGGTTCGGCCAGCAGATTCGCGACCGCGGCCTCGCCCGCGGCAGCACCATTACCGTCGCCGACCGCAACGGCATCATCATCGCGCGCGAGCCCGATCCGGACAAATTCGTCGGCACCACGATCGCGACGCGCTACATCCCGCTATTGTCGGAGCGGGCCGGCACGCACGACGTGGAGAGCCGCGACGGCGTCGCGCGCATCCTCGCCTTCGTGCCCTCGCCGGAGACCCCGTTCGGCCTCTATGTCTCGAGCGGCATCTCGCGCGCGGAATCGTTCGGGCCGATCGACCGCGCGCTGCGCAACAGCCTCCTGCTGTTCGGGCTCGGCGCCTGCGCCGCCTTCTTTCTCACCTGGATGGTGGCCGAAGGCATGATCCGCCGTCCCCTGATGCTGATGGTGGCGACCGCCGAGGCCTGGCGGCGCGGCTACGATTCGGCGCGCACCGGCATCGTCAACCGCAGCGACGAGATCGGCATTCTCGGCCAGACCATTGACCGCCTGATGGACGAGAATGCGCGGCGCGAGGAAGAGCGCGAGATTTCCGAAGCCCGCCGCGAAATTCTGATGCATGAACTGGCGCATCGCGTGAAGAACACGCTCGCCACCGTGCAATCAATCGCCGGCCTCAGCTTCCGCGACAGTCAGGGGCCGGAAGCGCTGCGCGGCTTTCAGGAACGATTGCAGGCGCTGGTGCGCAGCCACGATCTCCTGACGCGGCGCAACTGGGAGCACGCCGATCTGCTCGAAGTCGCGGAAGCCGCCCTCGCCCCCACGCGCGAGGACGGCGCGCACCGCATCACGCTGAAAGGCCCGCGGGTCGATCTCACCTCGGCGACCGTGGTGCCGATGGCGATGATCTTCCATGAGCTGTGCACCAACGCGATGAAATACGGCGCGCTCGCCACCGAGCACGGCAAGATCACGGTGGAATGGACCGCGAGCCCGGAGCCGCGCGGCACGCAGATCGATCTTCTCTGGAGCGAGAGCGACGGTCCGCCGGTCGAGCCGCCGACCCATGAGGGCTTCGGCTCGAAATTGATCGCAAGCCTGACGCAGCAGATGAACGGCGGCTACGAGATCAGCTACCCGCGCAGCGGCATCGTCTGCAAGCTGCGCCTCATCGCGCCACACGCAAAATCGCGCGAGGAGGACGGCGAGGCGTGAGCCGATGTGCCAGCCCGCGCCTTCGAACAGGCCGGCGCGGGCGAAGGCCACCCCTCCCCGGCCCGCGGCACTCTCGGCCGGCCGCCAGCCGATTTCACCGGGCTTCTCTTATTTATTCTCGTGATTTTAAACCCTTAGACCCGGCCGCGCGGCAACAAAAACCCCTGCAAAACAGGCAATGCGACAAGCCGTCTCAAGGCCGGAATAATGATTAATTATGATTGAATATACATTAAATTGGGTATTTAATTCGTTTAATCGAGACCCGTTCGTCGCGCACGCCTTCCAACTCGCAGCTTGAGGAGTGTCCCGCATGAATCGCCCTCCACCCACCAGTCCCGCACGTCGTCACTTCATGGGGATCATCGCCGCCGGCGCAGGACGGCTGTCAACGATCGTAATCGCATCGTCATTGCTTGCGGTCACCAAAACAAAACACGCCGACGCCATGGGCCTGTTTCCCCGGGATGACCCCAATGGGCCCAGCCCTCATTGCTTTGCGCGAGGAACGCTGATCCGGACAACGGACGGCGAAGCGCCCGTGGAAGATCTGGCGATCGGCACAATGGTCATGACGACCAACGGCGCACGGCCGATCAAATGGGTCGGCCGGCAAGTCATGCAACGGAATGAATCGGCGTCCTGGCATCCGAGCGTCGTGCCGGTCCGGGTCTCGCGCTTCGCGATCGACGATCAAACGCCGCAGCGGGATTTGCATCTGTCGCAGGAACACTGCCTCCTGATCGACGGGGTTCTCATCCCGGTGAAATACCTCGTCAACGGACATTCGATCGCGTTCGACGACGACGCGAGCATGTCCGAAACCATCGAATATTTCTGCGTCGAGCTGGAGACCCATGAAGCCGTCTTCGCGGAAGGCACGGCCGCCGAAACGTTTCGGCACTGGGGTGGCCGGCTCGCATGGGATAATCTCGACGACTACCAAGACCTGTACGGCACCGAGCATGAGGTGACACCGGCATTCGCGCCGATTTACCGCTACACCGGCGGCCGCGCCGAGGCGCGTGGCTTGCTCCGGCTGGCGGCGTCCCGCTTCGTCGATGTGCGCGATCCGATCCAGGTCGCCTATGACCGGATCGCGGCCCGCGCCATGGCGATGGCCGCCTGAAACAACAGCCGTCGTCGGGACGGAGAACGGTGAACCGCAAGCGATCTGAAGGAGGAATTGGAGCGGGTGAAGGGAATCGAACCCTCGTATTCAGCTTGGAAGGCTGCTGCTCTACCATTGAGCTACACCCGCGTCGGAGATGACCTAGCATGACGGCCCTCGGGTCTCAACAACCACGATGCAGCCGGATGGCGACCTGCCTGTTCCCATGCTTGCCGCAAATATCCCCGCAGGCTTCGATGACGTTGGATCAGCGTTTGCGGGAGCTCATCTTTCTTGGGGAGAGGTCGGCGCGCTATAAGCGCATTTACGCGGGTCTGTAACCCGCTATGACGCCGGGCGAAGGCGTATGATCCATCGATCAATTTAGGTCCCCTCACCCCCGCCCTCTCATCACCGGGGAGAGCGAGTTCGCCGCGTCTGCCGCAGCGCCTCCGCCAAAACCAATGCTCAAACGGATTACGCCATCAGGCCGAGCCGGTTCGCGCCGATATAAAGGGCGAGCGCGGTGGCATTGGAGACGTTGAGGCTCTTGATCTCGCCCGGCATGTCGAGCCGCGCCACCACATTGCAGGTCTCGCGCGTGAGCTGGCGCAGGCCCTTGCCCTCGGCGCCGAGCACCAGAGCGAGCGGCGCCTTCAGCTCCACGGCGGCGAGATTTTCGCCGCCCTCGCTGTCGAGCCCGACGGTGAGGAAGCCCTCCTCCTTCAGTTCGGTCAGCGCGCGGGCCAGATTCTGCACCAGCACCAGCGGCACCAGTTCGAGCGCGCCGGACGCCGATTTCGCCAGCACCCCGGTCGCCTCCGGGCTGTGCCGCGCCGTGGTCACCACCGCCTTCACCGCGAACGCCGCCGCCGAGCGCAGGATCGCGCCGACATTGTGCGGATCGGTGATCTGGTCGAGCACCAGCACGATGCCGTCGCGCGCGATCGAGCCGATCGCCGGCGTGCGCAGCGGATCGACCTCCGCCAGCAGGCCCTGATGCACCGCATCGGGGCCGAGCCGCTGGTCGATTGCGCTCGGCCGCACGATCTCCGGCGTGACGCGGGTCGGGATGTTCTCCTCGGCAAGACGACGCGCGGCGTTCTCGGTCAGCAAGAGCTTGCGGAAGACACGGTCGGGATTGGCCAGCGCCGCCGTCACCGTGTGCCAGCCGTAGAGAATGGCCGGATCGTTCGCGCCGCGGCCCTCGCGCGCGCGGCCATAGGCGGGCCGTGCGCCGGGGCGGCGCGGGCCGTCCTTGCGGTTGAAGCGTTGCGGTTTGTCGCGATGATTCATCAGCGGCTTTTCTCATGCCGCCGGACCGATGGCAATTTGAAGGAGAGCCCAAGTGTCGCACGCGTGCGACACTTCTGGCTCAAAACAGGTCAAATAAAAACGCTCGCGAAACCTGAATTTCGCGAGCGTTTTCAAAATGGTGGGGGAAGAAGGACTCGAACCTTCGAAGCCATACGGCGGCTGATTTACAGTCAGCTCCCTTTGCCACTCGGGACACTCCCCCGCTCGGCGTCATCGGAACCATGGCCACCCGGAGTGGCGGGGCGGCCATCGATGACGATCAAGAGCGTGCCCGCTCGCGGGCGCTCGGTCGGCGCGTTTATGGGCGAAGCGGCAGGGCAAAGTCAACCGAGACAATGCCGAATATCTCAAGGAGTTACGCCCCTCCCTCATCCGCCAACGAAAACGCCCGCCGCGGCTGCGACGGGCGTTCTCGAACAAAGTCCGACGCGCGATCAGTACGCGTGGCGATGATGATGCTGGTGGCTGCGCGGCGCCTTGCCATATGTGCCACGCTGCGTCTGCACGTAGCGGGGGCCGCCGGCGTGCGGGCCGTGCGCGGCATGGCCGTAACGCGCGCCCGGACGCGACGTGTAGTAATACTGCGTGCGCGGGTGATGATGCTGATGCATGCGGTGATGATGCCGGTGCGCACGGCGCCAGCGATAGGTATAGAGCGCCGGGCCCTGCAGGCGCGCGCCGTCATAATAGTGGCTGGTGGCGTTGGCGTACGGACCGCCCTGATAGCCGTAGTAGTAAGGCCGGCTGTAGCTGGTCCAGCCCGACACCGCGCGCTCCTGATAGGTCGGCGCCGGCGCGAGCACGCCCGGGCCGGTATAGGTCGGGCCGCGGTTCACGAAGTAATATTGCGGGCCGTTGTAGCGCGGATACTGCGCGTAACGGCCGCCGGCATAGGCCGCGCCATAATAGCCGCCATAGCTATCGACGCCGGCCACGGCGCCGAACAGCCCGCCGCCCGTGCATGGGTTGTAACAGGCCATCGCCGGCGCGGCGCTCACCGTGACGGCGATCATTGCGGCCAATCCTGCAATCTTGTGACGCATACTCTACTCTCCTGTTGATCGTCTTTTTGTCTGCACTCGTTTTGAATCTAGAACCGCTTCGGCGCCTTGATCACCGGCGGCGGATTGTAAGGCACGATGACATCGGGCTGCGGCACCGGATACGGCACCTGCGGCGCGGGCGGCGCCGACTGCGCCGACCATGACTGGTGATAGCTCTCGGCCGGCTTCGGCAGCTTGCGGTCTGCCGGCGGCTCGATCTCGCTTCGCCCGTAGCCGGGCGTACGCCCCGAGCTCGGATAATAATGACCGACCGCCGGACTCTCGTAGCGATTCCAGCCGCCATAGACCGTGGGCTGGACATGGAAACTCTTGGACAGGCCCCAGTCGCCCTCGACCATGCCGAACGACGCATCGCGGCCGTTGATGATCACCGGCACGCCAGGCCGCCCGGGAATCACGATCACCGGGCCGGTCTCGGCAAAGGCCGAAAGCGTCGTTCCGATCAGGATGGCGAGCGAGAGCGCGGCGCGCATGGGACATTCCTCTGAACGGGGCGATCCTAAATCACTTGCTCCGGCCAGAAGTTAAGGCCCGCCGCCAATCTGCCGGTAAGGCTAACGGCCCGCCCGGAGGGTGCGTGCAATTGCACCGATTGCGGAGAGGTTCTGCAAAACCACGGCTGTCCCGCCCGGCATGGAACCGGCCGCGGACGCTACCGGCTGCGTCATTGTGTCCAGCGGCAGCCGGAACAGGCGTCCCGCCCCCGGGTTAACCGCCGACAACAGAGGAAGAGGATGACGCAAAAATTTCTGCTCCCCGCGGCACTCGCCGCGACGATGGCCGTGTCCGGCCTCGCTTTTGCCCAGACCAACACCAACGTCCACGACCCGGCCGGCCAACCGGCCACCAAACAATCCGCGCCGGCCAACGCGCCCGACGCGCAGGGCCATGACGCCCAGACCGGGAAACCGGCCAGCGGCGAAGCCGTCCAGCGCAAGAACGCCGTGCGCGATCAGGACGGCAAGGCCACGACCGACAAGAAGTAGTCGAAGAGAAAAAGACAGACGGCCGGCCGCGCCGATCGGGCGAGCGGCCGGCCGTCTGTCTTGTCCTGACCGGGCGGCGCTGCTAGCTGTTAGCCGTCGCCGGATTAGCTCAGCGGTAGAGCAGCGGTTTTGTAAACCGAAGGTCGGGAGTTCAATCCTCTCATCCGGCACCACGAACACTTCCGGCACCATGAACACTTTTCAGCGCTTCCAGTGTCTCAGGCCCCCGCCGCTTCGGCTTCCGCGCCGTCTTCTTTTCTACAGGAGCAAGAACAAGCTTCACCCCGAGCGCCCGTGTCGCTTTGTGGATCGATCCGATCGTCAGATTGCCGCCTGAATCCTTTGTAGATTGCCGCGCGGCTCAAGCCGGTTACCTTGGCAAATTCGACGACACCTCTTGCGCGCGCGAAACACCCGTCGCACGTCAACTATAGTAGACGCTTCCATCACCCTACCGACCTGCTCGCTGATCCTGCATGGGGTAATTTACGGCGCGCCATGCAGGATATCACGCAAGATTCGCTCGCGGAGCGTCCCGCGGCCGCATCCACGCCGCCGCAATATGTCGCCGCCTGCTCCATCCGATCGATGCTATGCTTGCAGCGCGTGCGTCATCATGGGTGCACCGTGGCGAATGGGGCTCCGATGATCTGGCAAGACTGGATGATTCTGACCGCGCAGGGCGTACTGCTGATCTCACTGCTGCCAACCTTCACGAACAAATCGAAATGGCCTCACCGCCTGACCTCGGCTGGCACCAGCTTAGCGCTGCTACTGATGGCGGTGTCGCTATGGTCGCTGTCGCTGATCGCCTCGACCGTGATCGTGTCCCTGCAGGTCGTGATCTGGGCACGGATGGCGCTGAAGCCCTGACGCGCCTTCGCCGTACTGCGGAATGCGCGCGGCGCTGTTATCCACACCCGGCGATCCCCTGTGAATTACGGGAACAAACAGGAACGACAGGCAACCTTCGTCATCAAGTGGACTTGAGAGGTCAGGAACAATCGCCGCAGACCAATCAGGAGATTCCTATGGCGACTCGAAACCCGTCGACAGACAATTATGAGAGCGTGATCGACGAGGCCATCGCAACCTGCGGCGGCGACATGCGCGGCGCGCTGAAAGCCCTGCTGGCTGCCAACGAACATCTCGAAGCCGAGCTGGCCCGCCTGCGTGCCGTCGCGCCCCGCCGAACAATCATCGAGAGCGAAACCGTCTCGCCGCGTGCCTATCTGAACTGATCGTGGATCGCGTCACGCGACTCAGCGCGATCTTACAGATAGTTCCACAGGCAGACGGCGTTCGCCACGACGGCGGCCGCGAGCACGAACGTGAGCGCGTGATCGAGAGCCTTGGCCTCGCCCGGAAGGGTCAATATTCGAATCATCTGCGTCATGACGCGATTTGACGGAGATTCGGGCGAAGAGTCCCACGGATTGTTTTTCTGAATCGGCCTTGCGCGTTTTTCGATTCCGAGTCCGTTTGCGGACTCGATTCTCCGCAAGACCTCAGTTCATCGCCACCACGGCGGCATTGAGGGTGGTCGCGAAGCAGACCCACGCCAGATAAGGCGCAAGCAGCCACGCCGCGATACGATCGAGCCGCGCGCTTCTCGCGATCAACATCGCGATCACCAGCACCAGCAATCCGATCACCACCAGCGCCGCGGCCGGATTGTGCCATTTGAAAAAGATCGGCGACCACACCGCGTTGAGCGCAAGCTGCAAGGCGAACAGGCCAATCGCCTTCATCCGCATCGGCGATGCCGGCACGCGATCCCACAGCCGCCACAGCGCCACCGCCATCAGCAGATACAGCGTGGTCCATGCGACCGGAAAGATGGCCGGCGGCGGTGTCCAGAACGGCTTGGCCAGCGTCGCATACCAACCGGGGATTTCCGGCCGCGTCACCACGGAGCCGAGCACGCCGACCGCAAGACACAGCGCGATACAAAGCACCAGACGAATGACGGAACGCAGTGTCACAACCGTTCTCCCTCAGCGTGTCAGTTTCTCCAGTTCAGGAAACGGCGAAAGCGCGACATTGTTGCAAAGCTCCCCGCTTTCCTCGACCAGCCGGTCGAGCCGGCCGCCGGCATACAGTACCGCGCGCACCCGCGCCGGTTTGTAGCCGCCGGATTCGCGCTCGCTGTAGCGCACGCAGACGACGTAACGGGTGCGGCCACTCACCTCGCGCTGCACCGGCACCGCGATTCCGGCGTGCTGCAGGCCGCGCGGATCGTTCAGATAGGTGCGCAGGAACGCCAGCAGCTCGGTGCGGTAGTTGACCGGAAAAACCTGATCGGAGGCGGCGACCTGCGCCGACAACGCCTTCTCCTCGTCGTTGCCGCCGAACGCGCAGCCGCCCAGCGCGAGCGCCGCCAGCATGACGGCCGCCATTGCGGGCACGACACGGCCGCTCGTCGCTGTCTCCCTTTTGCAACGCATCCTGACGAAGTCCATGGTCCGTCCGTCCTCGCAATCTGCATCATTGACAAGGCACCGACCGCTCGCTTGATTGCCAGCACGGCACAGGTGCCGGCGCGAGCCGGCGAATAGGGAATTCGGTGCCGCCGCAGAGGCTTGTGCTTTTGGCACACCTGCCCTTTTGCGGCAATTCCGAAGCTGCCCCCGCAACTGTCAGCGGTGAGCCGTTGTCCAATGCGCCACTGGGCGAAGACTCCTCACGAGTCGGACCTGGGAAGGCGGACAACGGCGAGGATCCGCGAGCCAGGAGACCTGCCTGTACCGGTCATCCTTCCGACGCACGGGGCGTGCGCAGGAGCGGTGTTTCCGCAGCGGTGACGTGACGCAACCGTTGCGGAGACATGGCCATGGCCCGTTTCTCCAGTCGCGATTTCGCTCCGGCACATCCGTGCCGCGCATCATTCGCGCCTGAGGTCTCGATCCCCAAGCCCTGCCTTCGCGAACACCATTCGCTTGGGGGCGAACCATGACTTCCACTCTTCCGATCCGGACTCTTCCGATCCGGCACGGCGCCGGCATTGCCGCGCTCGCCGCGGCGTTGCTGTCGAGCGCCGCGCTGACCGCGCCGGCTTTCGCGCAGCAGAACCAGACCTCGCTGCCGACCATCAATGTCGATGCCAGCCGCCTTTCCAGCATCGACATCATCGGCGCTTCAACCAGCGTGATCACCGCCGAGGACATCGCCCGTTCGCCGGGCCAGACCGTGCAGGACGTGCTGGCGACGGTTCCGGGCGTGCAGCTCACGAGTCTCTATGGCGGCATCAACGGCGCTCGAACGACGGTCGACCTGCGCGGCTTCGGTGCTTTCGCCGCCCAGAACACGCTGGTGCTGATCAACGGCCGCCGCGTCAACGATCTCGACATTCAGGGGGTCGATCTGTCGCGCATCCCGCTGAATTCGGTCGAACGCATCGAGGTGACGCGCGGCAACAGCGGCGCGGTGCTCTACGGCGATAACGCAGTCGGCGGCGTCATCAACATCGTGACCAAGACCGGCGCGAGCGGCGGCAAACCGATGGCGATGACCATCGAGACCGGCGTCGGCTCGTTCAATCAGAAGCTTGCCAATTTCTCGGCCACCACCAATTACGGTCCGTGGTCCACTGCCGCTTTTGCCAACACCATCCAGTCCGACGGCTACCGCGCCAACAACCGGCTCAACCAGCAGAACATGACCGGCGAGGTTCGCTATACCACGCCGGATTTCAGTGCGTTCTTCAACCTCGCGGGTGACAACCAGCGCCTCGGCCTGCCGGGCTACCGCTCGACGAAATACTATCTCGACGGCGTCAACCAGCTCGCCACCGACCCGCGCGGCACGGTGACACCGTACGACTATGCCAACCAGCAGGGCATCAACGCCACCACCGGCTTCACCAAGACGCTGTGGACCGGCGCGGAGCTGATCGTCGATGGCGGCCTGCGCAGCAAGAAGCAGCAGGCGAATTTCTACGACGACCCGCGCGCGCCCTATCCGCGCTATGTCGACAGCACGCTGCAGACATGGTCGATCACGCCGCGCCTGAGCATGAAGAACAGGTTCTTCGGCATGACCTCCAATGTGCTGACCGGCATCGACTACTACAACGCCGGTTATGATTCCGACCGCAGCCAGTGGATCGGGGTGGCGCCGATCCACGCCTACCATCTCAATCAGGAGACACTGGCAGGCTATTGGCAGCACACCGTCGGCCTGCTGCCGAGCACCGACGTCTCTTATGGCGGCCGCATCCAGCGCACCAGCCTCGACGCGCGAGACGTGCTGAATCTTGCCGCGCCCGGCGCTGCGCCCTGGGATACGGCGCATGTGCCGCTGAACACCAACGAAACCAATCATGCCTGGCATGTCGGCATCGAGCATCGCTTCAACGACGTCTTCGCAGTGTTCGGCCGTGCCGCCAACGCATTCCGCACGCCGAATGTGGACGAACGCATCGGCGTGGGACCGGACGCCAACGGCAACGCCAACTTCAATCTCAGGACGCAGACATCGCGCGACCTCGAAGCCGGCTTCCGGATTCGCGGCCGCGATTTCGAATTGCAGACCAGCTTCTTCGACATGCGGCTGAAGAACGAGATCCATTTCGATCCTGTGTCTTTCATAAACCGCAACCTCGATCCGACCCACCGCTACGGATCGGAGACCAGCGCCACGCTGCGCGTCAACGATTCCGTCCGGCTGAAAGGCGGCTTTGCCTATACCCGCGCGGTGTTCAGCGAGGGGCAGTTCGCCGGCAATGACGTTCCGCTGGTCTCGCGGCTCACGGGAAGCGCCGGCGTGTCATGGGATGTCTGGCAGAAATATCTGACGCTCGACGTCGGGGTCCGTGCCTGGGGCAACCGCCGCATGGATAACGATCAGGCCAACTTCCAGCCGCTCATTCCAGCCAATGCAACGGTCGATCTCAAGATCAGCGGAGTATACGAGCAGTTCTTCTGGTCGTTCAGCGTCAACAATCTGCTCGACGTGCATTACTACGACTACAGTGTCGCCAGCGCGAGCCTTGCCAACTATGGCGTGTTCAGCGCCTACCCCCTGCCCGGCCGCACCTATCTGCTCAAGGCCGGCATGACGTTCTGAGGCATCGGCCTGACATCCCGATAGAGAGCGCCAATAAAAATGGCGCGTATTCCGGGGGACGGAATACGCGCCAGTCGCGGTCGCGGACGGGGCTGCTGTGTCTCGCGCCGGAGGTTCGATCAGTGACGGTGCTTGATCACGACCATTTTCTTGGCGTGATGGCGATGATAGTGGCGATGCGCGTGGTACGGACGCACCTTCTTCTTGACGATGATGGTCTTGGCATGCGCGTTGGCGACCGACGGCTTCAGCGTCACGACCTTCGTGACATGACCGTTGCCGGTCTTGATCACGGTGGCGGCCATCGCCGGAGCGCTGAGGATCGAGACGGCGAGCACCGCGGCTGAAATTGTCTTGAACATAGTCATCTCCTGTTTCGTGGACCGCCCGGGGCCGGCCGGATCGCCGGACTGGCTGATCATGGAAACGACGATAGGGATTTGGCGCTGAACCGGATCTGAAGCCGGCGGACGGCTTTCGTTCATCTGCATGACGTTTCGGTCATGACGGCCGGCCGCGTTAACCATCTTTGGTCCGCGGCGCGATGCCGCGCGGACATTGTCGCGGCGTGTCGGGAGCAGCTATAACCGTAACGCAACCGTCACTCTTCCGCCGGCGAAACCACCCCGGCGCGCCGCGGCGCGCGGACCACCGACCGATCCGATCATGACCGAGCCCCGAAAATATCCGCGCATCGCCTTCGTCGCGAGCCAGAGCCCCGAGTCGCAGAAGGCGCTCGCCCAGCTTGTCGAACACTACGGCAACCGCGATCCGGACGATGCGGACGTGGTGGTGGCGCTCGGCGGCGACGGCCTGATGCTGCAGACCCTGCACCAGCAGATGCGCTCCGGCACGCCGATCTACGGCATGCATCGCGGCACCGTCGGTTTTCTGATGAACGAATACAACCCGCACGGGCTGATCGAGCGGCTGGAAGCGGCGCGCGTCACCGTGATCAATCCGCTGCTGATGCGCGCCACCGACATCGAGGGCAAGGTGCATGTCCACCACGCCATCAACGAGGTGGCGCTGTTCCGGCAGACCCATCAGGCGGCGCGGCTGCGCATTCTGGTGGACGAGCGCGAGCGGATGGCCGAGCTCGCCGCCGACGGCGTGCTGGTGGCGACTCCGGCCGGCTCCACCGCCTACAATCTGTCGGCGCAGGGGCCGATCATTCCGATCAACGCCAATTTGCTGGCGCTGACCCCGATCAGCGCCTTCCGCCCCCGCCGCTGGCGCGGCGCGCTGCTACCCAATTCCGCCTTCGTCATCATCGAGGTACTGGAGGGCGACAAGCGTCCGGTCGCCGCCGTCGCCGACCATTACGAGGCACGCAACGCCCACCGGGTCGAGATCCTGTCCGACAAGACCATCGCGATCCGGATGCTGTTCGACCCCGGCCACAGCCTCGAGGAGCGGATCGTCCGCGAGCAGTTCACGATGTGACCGGCCCCGCCGCGGCCGGTTATGGATAACCCTTCGTTAACGGCCCGGCCCTAGAGTCCATCCGACGTGTACCGCGTTCCGGTACGCCATGGCCGGCCGAGCATGTTTCGCATCGACTTCAACAAGCTGCGATTCCTTGTATGCGACGACAACGCGCATATGCGGCGCATCCTGCGCACGCTGCTGCATTCGTTCGGCGCGCGCGAGGTCTATGAGGCCGAGGACGGCGCAACCGCGCTGGAAATGTACGGCCATTATGCGCCCGATATCGTCATCACCGACTGGCTGATGCCGATTTTCGACGGGCTCGAACTCACCCAGATGATCCGTCAGCCGGACGGCGTCGGCAATCCGTATGCGCCGATCATCATGCTGACCGGCCATTCCGAGAAGCGCCGCGTCATGGTGGCGCGCGATGCCGGCGTCACCGAATTCCTCGCCAAGCCGATCTCTGCCAAGGGCCTGTATCAGCGCATCCTCAACGTGGTCGCCAATCCGCGCCCCTTCATCAAGACCAAGAACTATTTCGGACCCGATCGCCGGCGCAACACCGCCAACACCTATATCGGCGTCGACCGCCGCGTCGGCGGCAAGGCCGAGGTCGTCACGCAACCATCCCTGCTCGACAAAGCACGCAGCCCGGGTTGAGAAAGCCAGGACACCGCATGGCCAAGGACAAAGCCCCCCTCGTGCAGATCGAGACTTTCGCTGGGCACCAGGTCATCACCCAGCCCAATCCGCTGCGGACCGTGATGCGCCGGGTGGACGAGAAGGATCTCGACGATCCGGTGGCTCGCGCGGAGGCGGCACTCGCCGGCCTGTCGGGCGAGTTCAAGGACTGGATGACCATCGAATGCACCCGGCTGGCCGACGCGCACGCCGCGATCCTGAAAGACGGCCTCAACCCGCAGAACCGCGCCGAGTTGTTCCGCGCCGCCCATGACATCAAGGGCGATGCCGCGACCTTCGGCTATCCGATCGCGGCGGCGGCGGCGGAAAGCCTGTGCCGCATCATCGAGCACGCGCCGGACTTCGACCAGGTGCCGCCCGAACTGATCACCCATCACGTCAACGGCATTCAGGCGATCTTCCGCGAGCACGGCAAGATCGAGCAGATGGACATGGCGGAAAAACTGAGCAGCCGGTTGCGCAGCGTCGCCGACGAATATCTCATCCACGTCAACCGCGACCGCCCCGAGCATCTCGAGGCGATCATGTCGCCGAGCCTCGTGCCCGAGGATTGAGACTTTCGGGTTTTTGACGGGAGAGCGGACGCAATCGCGTAACCGTCATGCCCGGCTTTATGCCGGGCATCCACGCCTCCACGATATTCAGCTAAGCAAAGACGTGGATGGCCAGGACAAAAGGGCGTTCACGCCCGTCTTCGACGGGCTATGCCCGACCATGACGTAAACCAGCTATCTTGACACACGCTAAGAAGAAATCGCCGCTGAACCTTGTCGCGCTGCCTTAAGCCGCGACCTGGGCGCGGTCCTCGCGTTCGAACCACGGCTCATAGGCCCGCCGACCGGCATCATAGCTGTCGTCGTCATACGACCCATCATCATAGGCTGCGACCCGGTACGGCTCGCGACCATCGTCGTCGTTATCATAGGCGTCGTGATCGTAAGCGTCGTCGTCGGCATAGGTCGCCTCGAAGGCGATATCGTCGTTCACCGCCGTGCCCGGCGCGAACTCGCCATCGATGTAATCCGCCTCCTGCGCGAAGGTGTCGTCGATCCATCCGTCCTCAATCGGATCGAGACCGGCTTGCGCGCTGATCAACTCGACGAAATTGGTTGCGATCAGGTCGTCGGCAACGAGTTCGTCGCAGAACAGCCGCGCATCCTCGCGCGCCGCCTCGGTGGCGAAGCGCCGCAGCAGGATCAGCAGCGGCTCGTGCGCGGCGCTCGCGCCGGCCTCGCACTGGGTCAGCACGCGCTCCACCATGCGGCGCTGCAGGCGGATCGCGCCCTCGGCGCTGCCGACAAAGCCGATCTCGTGACCGGCCTCGAGCGCGGCGCGGAACGCCATGAAGGTCGAAGGCGGCAGCCCTGCCTTGGTCAGAAGCGCCTGCAGGCTGGCGCCGCCACGATCATGCACCAGTGCCGACACGCGGTGCGGCGCAAGCCCGGTCAGTTCGACCAGCGCCCGCTCGAACAATTCGATATTGCCGCACAGCAGCGCGCGCAGGATCAGGCCGGCGGTGAGCTGGCCGCTGGTGCGCAAATGGCGGATGAGACCGGCGAGATCCTCGCCACGCGTCTCGGCGACGATGTTGATGGTGGAGCGTTCCACCGCCTCGACGGCGACGCGCTCGGCGCGCACCGGATCGAGCCATTCGCGCGCGGTGACGAATTTGGCCAGCGTCGCGGAAAGGTGCGCGACCAGCGCAAGGCGGGTGGCGGCCGGCAGATCGTCGCGCTGCAACAGCGCCTCGCGGATCGCGGCAAGATGGCCGTGCCGCTCGACAATGCGGTCGATGGAGAACGCCGCAAGCTCGGCGTCGGGATTTTCGATCAGTTCGAGCGCCGCGGCGGGCGAACCCACCTCCGCGAGCGCGGCGCAGACCGAGGACGCGAGCGCGGCGCGGCGCGCGATGGCGCACTGGATCTCGGAATTGCCGGTGGCGACGATATCGACCAGATCGGCATCGCGCAGCAGCGGCGAGAATTCGAGCAGCGGCAGCGCGACGGAGGGCTGATCGGTCGCGAGCGCAGCAACGATCGCGGGCGGCGCGTCATGCGCTCGGGCGAAGATGTCGGCCATCGCCGCGCGTACCAGCGGCGAGGCATCGTCGAGCAGCATCAACAGCGCGCCTTCGGCGGCGGCGCGGTCGTCCTGCGACAAATCTGAAATCAGCCAGGCGCGGGCCAGAGCCCGTGTCGCCTCGGCCCGCTCCCCTGCGGGAGCATGACGAACCCAACGAATGAACTGCCGAACGATCATGAGTGTTCCGGCTTACGCAACCTGCCAAAGCGCCGGAGGTGGCGCCACTGTCAGAAAGCGTAAACCATGACACTTAAGAAACGGTTCACCATAAACGGCTGCGGCGCTTCAGGTTTTGTTAACCTGCGCGGCGCGCTAAAGCGTTTTCAAGCGAAGCATGCCCTCGGGCTTGACCCGAGGATGGACACCGGTTCGCGTGAAGAAAACGCAACCACCGCTTCGATGAAACGACGATGATTTCTAACCGCTGTAGATGCCGTTCGGATCGCTGAACAGATCGAGCGGCCGACGCTCGCCATTGCCGCCGGTCTGCGCCCGCGTGCCGCCGTCGGAGGTGAGAGAAGCGCCGTTACCCCATAATGCGCGCACCGCGGGCGAGACCGGCTCGCTGCGCTCGCCCGCCTGAAACAGCGAGCGAAACAGCGGCGCGTTCGACGTCTGCAACGCGGCGACACGCTCGCCCCCGGCGGAAGAAGATGTCCGCGCCTGCGGAAAACTGGAGAGATAGGCCGCGCTGTCGAGCGGCTGCGGCGCGCCGCCCGCGGACGCGATCGCGGTGCGCGCCAGCGGCGAGTTCGCCGCGCCCGCGTAGCGCGAGCTCAGCACCGAATAGACATCGGAGACGCTGCGCGCGCTGCCGTCGCGATTGTAGAAGATCGAGCGGTTCGCCGCGGCGGCAGCCGGAAACAATCCGGGCGCCGAGATGCGCGGGTTATCCTGCGCGGCGTTGATCAGCCGCGCCGCGCCGCCCACTCCCATGAAATGCGCCATATAGAGTTCGGCGTCATTCGGCCGGCGACCGAGTTCGCCGGTCAGCCGGAAGCTGTTCGATTGCGTCAGCACGCCGGCCATCGCCGCGTTGGCCGCCGGATCGTCGCGCAGTTTCAGGATCTCGTCGCGGGTCGCCGCATCGCTGACCGAATAACTGCCGGACGGCGATTTGGTGATCGCGTCGGCGTATTTGCCGAAGCCGAACGCCGCCCCGGCTTCCTTCACGGTGCCGAGCCAGGTCTGCTCGATGAACTGATAGAGCCCGCGCGCCGACGAGGTCGAAGCCTGCGCGTTCGGATTGAGGTTGGATTCGATCTTCGCTGCCGAAATCAGATATTCGAAGCTGGCGCCGGTCGCGCTCGCGGCCTGCCTGATGGTGCCCGCAATCCGGGCGCGCGCCGAATCGATCACTGATCCGGCAACAGTGCTGTCGACCGCCATGTGTCCCGCTCCCCGGCGACACTCTTGTAAAAGTGCGCACGCGCTTCCCAACGCGTGCCGGGCCTTCCGGCCCGCATCCACCCTGAACAGTTATGGTTAATGGCGGGTTAACGAGGCAGGGCTGCCGACTGGATACGATTTCCACTCTCCCGTCATGGCCGGGCTCGTCCCGGCCATCCACGCCCTTCTTGTTAGCGTGACGCGAAGACGTGGAGCCCGGCACCAGGCCGGGCATGACAACTCTCTGGCGAACGCAAGAAAGTCAGCGATACACCTTCGCCGGATCGAACACCTGCTCGGCGTCGACGAAAGCGAGTTTCACCGCGCCGCCCTCGCCGGTCACGGCGCGGTAGAAGCAGGAACGGCGCCCGGTGTGGCAGGCCCCGCCGCCGGCCTGCTCGACGCGGATCCACACCGCGTCCTGGTCGCAATCCATGCGCATCTCCAGCACGCGCTGGACATGGCCGGAGGACTCGCCCTTGCGCCACAGCTTGCGGCGCGAGCGACTGTAGTACCAGGCCTCGCCGGTGGCGATGGTCTTACGCAGTGCCTCGTCGTTCATGTGCGCGACCATCAGCACATCGCCGGTCACGGCATCGGTGGCGACGCAGGTGACAAGACCGGCGGCATCGAACGCCGGTTTGAAGGTCAACCCTTCTTCGGACTCATGTGATGAAGACGACACGACACACTTTCACGTCATTGCGAACGAAAATCCAAAACCTGCCTCATCCTGAGGAGCGCCCCTTGTGCGCGTCTCGAAGGATGAGGCCCCAGTAGTTCGATCCACCTTGGCCTCATGGTTCGAGACGTCGCTTCGCTCCTCCTCACCATGAGGAGCGGGTGAATCCCTACACGCTGACGCCGCGCACCATGGACAGGAAACGGTTCTGCTGCTCGGGATTCTCGTGGAACGCGCCGGTGAAGCGCGAGGTCACGGTTTTCGCGCCGTGCTTGGCGATGCCGCGCACCGACATGCAGGTGTGCTCGGCCTCGATCAGTACCGCGACGCCGCGCGGCTGCAGGATGGTGTCGATCGCGCCGGCGATCTGCGCCGTCATGTGCTCCTGGGTCTGCAGGCGATGGGCGAAGATATCGACAAGGCGCGCGAGCTTCGACAGACCGACCACCCGCTCCACCGGCGTATAAGCGATATGCGCCTTGCCGTAGAACGGCATCATGTGATGCTCGCAATGCGAATGGAAACTGATGTCGCTGACCAGCACGAAATCGTCGTAGCCGGCGATCTCGCCGAAGGTACGGTTCAGCACCTCGGCCGGGCATTTGCGATAGCCCTGAAACAGCTCGTCATAGGCCTCGACCACGCGGCGGGGGGTGTCGACCAGCCCCTCGCGGGCCGGATCCTCGCCGATATAAGCGAGCAACGTCTTCACCGCGACCTCGGCCTCCTCGCGCGAGGGGCGCGGGATGTCCGGCCGGATGCCGGTCACCTGGAATTCCGCCGCGGGAATGTCGGTCGGCTTGTCGGGCTTGCCACTGCGCAGCGGCTTGATGATCGCGTCCATAAGGCTCTCCGTTCGACCGGCCCATCGCTCACTGGACAGAGCTGCGGGCCGGAGTGTCACCGGGTCGCCACGACCTGCTCGGCCGGTCGGACGCCGCTGTTTCCTGATAACCCAAGCGCCGGGTGAAGTGTTACTTTCCGGTGATTGCTACGGCAGGCCGGGTTTAATCCTGTCGGTTCCCAATTATATAGGATATGGCGGTTCGCCGCCAAGGGCTGGACCTCCGCGCAGGGGCATACCACACCATGCTGAACGACATTTATAATAAGAAAATCATCGAGCTTGCCGGGAATATCCCGCGCCTCGGCCGCCTCGCCCACCCGGACGCCTCGGCCACGGCCCATTCCAAGCTGTGCGGCTCGACCGTGAAGGTGGATCTCAACATGAAGGACGGCGTGGTGACCGATTTCGGCCACGACGTGAAAGCCTGCGCACTCGGCCAGGCCTCCTCCTCGATCATGGCCCATCATGTGATCGGCTCGAGCGCCGGGGAACTGCGCGAATTGCGCGACACTGTGCGCAGGATGCTGACCGAGAACGGCGCGCCGCCGCAGGGCAAATGGGCGGACATCGCGGTGCTGGAGCCGGTGCGCGACTACAAGGCGCGCCACGCCTCAACCATGCTGACATTCGAGGCGGTGGTGGACGCGGTCAACCAGATCGAAGCAAAGGGCGGCGCGACCGGCGCAACGCAAGAACCGGCGCCGGCGCAGGATTGAGCCGGTCCACAACACGATGCGCGTGACACGCACCATGCGTGCCATCCGCGCATTTCAGTCCTCCCAAGTGCAGCCTCCGTCATTGCGAGGAGCGCAAGCGACGAAGCAATCCAGTCCTTCTGCGCGGCAGACGTCAGGCTGGATTGCTTCGCTTCGCTCGCGATGACGGTAAAGCCTAGTGGCCATGGGTCCCGGCATTCGCCGGGACGACCGGCTCCGCGCCTGCCGCTGGCGCGGTGCCGCCGGTCGGCGGCTGCGCCTCGGCGGTCTGGGTCGAGCGCACCGCGGGCACATTTTCCGTGCTGACGAAACGATCCTGCACCGGCTTGATGCGCAGCCCGGCCGCGAATTTCGGCGCGGCATCGGCC
The DNA here is from genome assembly GCA_001897755.1 of Afipia sp. 64-13. Taxonomy (GTDB): domain Bacteria; phylum Pseudomonadota; class Alphaproteobacteria; order Rhizobiales; family Xanthobacteraceae; genus Afipia. The sequence continues at coordinate 30,775 of MKUJ01000022.1, read as the reverse complement.
TTGGGCAGCGCCTGGCCGGCCACGACATCGCCCGTCAGCAGATTGGCTGCGCGCAGTTCGGCAGTGCTGAGCTGGTGCAGCGCTTCCCACGGCGGCACGCTGAGCGACAGTGCCAGGAGATCGCCCGAGCCGCCCATGTCGAAGGTGTATTTCGCCAACTGGCCGATATCGCGTTCCACGATCATCAGATCATGCGCGTTGTAACTGGCATCCCGCGGCTTGTCGGCGCGGTCGCCCATCCAGATCTGATGCACGCGCACATGCGCCTTCTCCGGCACGTCCCGCGCGGTGCCGGCGAGCAGCAGGAATACGCACATCGACTCGCAATAGGCTTCCGGCGCGATCGTGCGACCCTTGCCGGCGACCTCCCGCACCATGCCGACGCTGGTGTGCACGCCGAGCCGGCGCCAGTTTCGCCCCATGGTAATGGTGTCGACCACCGAACCGCCGCTGGAGTCCAGCACGACACGCACGCCGTTGAGATCGCGGCCCTTGGCGAACCGATCGAACAGCTCCGGGGTATCGCCGGTGATGATGCCGACCGCGGCGATCCAGTCGCGGCAATCGGTGGCGCAGGTCTCCGCGCGCGCATGGTGCCAGGTGAATGTCATCGGCTGGCGGCGCGCCTCGGCGGCGCTGGTGGCGTGCGCGGCGATATCCGTCAGCGCGGCTCCCGAGAGCGACAGGCCAATCGCCGCGGCGCAAATCCTCGCCGCGCGGCTGCGCATCGCCGATGTCACGATTCCCGCCACCACACTCCCCGCCTGCTTCGCCACCAGATCACCAGAGTCAGTTCCTGTTCCCCGCACCGGCGGCGCATGCGCTGGCCGATACCGCAAAGCGTAGTGGCAGACTTGCTCCGCCGTCCATTCACATCTGCTGCTGCGTATCTGAAATCATGCGATAATTGCAAAGTGTGGCGAGAAAGACATTTTCATCCAGTTCCAACGCTGGAACTATGTTCGCGCCCCAACATCGCCATTGCCGGCCATCGCAGATGAAACCATGACGAGACATTCACCGCTCTGTTCCTGTCGCGAGCATGCGATGAACGCACCGCGCAACGCGGGGCGCGGATTGATCTGGATCTATCGTCACACCTTCTCGCCGCTGATCGGGTTCAACTGCCGCCATGTCCCGACCTGCTCGGAATACGGCGACGAAGCGATCGGCCGCTTCGGTCTGTGGGCCGGCGGCTGGATGACGCTGGCGCGGCTGCTGCGCTGCCAGCCCTGGGGCACCTCGGGAATCGACTACGTACCGGAGCGGAGTCCGCCGGGCGCGCGCTGGTATCTGCCCTGGCGCTATGCGCGCTGGCGCGGCGTCGAGAACCCGCACGCCGGCACCGATTAGCGGCCTCCGGCGCCCGCACCGCCCGGTTCCCGCGATTGCCCCTGCGCCGGAAATCAGGCTATACCCGCGACACCGCTTACCTGCGCTCGTTCGCAGGAGTGAGCAACAGGAGACCATCATGTCCGAGAATACGCCCGCCGCAGGATTCCAGTTCGGCCTCGCCAATCTGAAGCCCGCCCATCCGACCGAAAAGATCACGGTCACCTTCCCCGACGGCGCCCAGCGCGAATTTCCCAAAAGCACCACCGGTCTCGACATCGCCAAGGGCATCTCGCCCTCGCTCGCCAAGCGCACCGTCGCGATGGCGCTGGACGGCGTCTTGTCCGATCTTGCCGACCCGATCGAGCAGGATGCCCGCATCGAATTCGTGAATCGCGACGATCCGCGCGCGCTGGAACTGATCCGGCACGATGCCGCGCACGTGCTCGCAGAAGCCGTGCAGGCGCTGTGGCCCGGCACGCAGGTAACGATCGGCCCGGTGATCGACAGCGGTTTTTACTACGACTTCTTCCGCAACGAGCCGTTCACGCCCGAAGACTTCGCCGCCATCGAAAAGAAGATGCGCGAGATCATCGCGCGCGACCAGCCCTTCACCAAGGAAGTGTGGACCCGCGACGACACCAAGAAGGTGTTCGCCGACAAGGGCGAGAGCTTCAAGGTCGAACTGGTCGACGCCATTCCGGCGGACCAGTCGATCAAGATCTACAAGCAGGGCGACTGGTTCGACCTTTGCCGCGGCCCGCACATGACCTCGACCGGCAAGGTCGGCAATGCGTTCAAGCTGATGAAGGTGGCCGGCGCCTACTGGCGCGGCGACGCCAACAATCCGATGCTGACGCGCATCTACGGCACCGCCTTCGCCAAGCAGGACGAGCTTGACGCCTATCTCAAGCAGCTCGAGGAAGCCGAGAAGCGCGACCATCGCCGCCTCGGCCGCGAGATGGACCTGTTCCATTTCCAGGAGGAAGGTCCGGGCGTGGTGTTCTGGCACGCCAAGGGCTGGACGGTGTTTCAGGCGATCATCGCCTATATGCGCCGCCGCCTCGCGGGCGACTACGATGAAGTCAACGCGCCGCAGATGCTCGACAAGTCGCTGTGGGAGACCTCTGGCCACTGGGGCTGGTATCGCGAGAACATGTTCGCCGCGCAGTCGGCCGGCGAGGAAGCCGAGGACAAGCGCTGGTTCGCGATCAAGCCGATGAACTGCCCCGGCCATGTGCTGATCTTCAAGCACGGCCTCAAGAGCTATCGCGAACTCCCCATTCGCCTCGCCGAATTCGGCATCGTGCATCGCTACGAGCCGTCGGGCGCGATGCACGGCCTGATGCGCGTGCGCGGCTTCACGCAGGACGATGCTCATATCTTCTGCACCGAGCAGCAGCTCGCCGACGAGTGCCTGAAGATCAACGACCTGATCCTCTCGACCTACGAGGATTTCGGCTTCGAGGGCGAACTCACCATCAAGCTCTCGACCCGTCCGGAAAAGCGCGTCGGCTCCGACGCCGCATGGGATCATGCCGAAAGCGTGATGACGGCGGTGCTCGACCAGATCAAGGCCAAGTCCGGCAACCGCATCCGCACCGAGATCAATCCCGGCGAAGGCGCGTTCTACGGGCCGAAATTCGAATACGTGCTGCGCGACGCCATCGGCCGCGAATGGCAGTGCGGCACTACGCAGGTCGATTTCAACCTGCCGGAGCGGTTCGGCGCGTTCTACATCGACGAGCACTCCAACAAGGTGGCGCCCGTGATGGTCCACCGCGCAATCTGCGGATCGCTGGAGCGCTTCACCGGCATCCTGATCGAGCATTACGCCGGCCACTTCCCGCTCTGGCTCGCGCCGGTGCAGGCGGTCGTCACCACCATCACCTCCGATGGCGACGATTACGCGCGCGAAGTGTTCGAGGCCTGCCGCAAGGCCGGGCTGCGCGTCGAGATCGACCTGCGCAACGAGAAGATCAACTACAAGGTGCGCGAACACTCGCTGGCAAAAATCCCGGCCCTGCTCGTGGTTGGCAAGAAGGAGGCCGAGACCCGTTCGGTCTCGATCCGCCGCCTCGGCAAGGAAGGCTCCAGCGTGGTGCCGCTCGACGAGGCGCTGGCGGCGCTGATCGACGAGGCGACGGCGCCGGATGTGAAGCGTATGAAGGGAATCGCCTAGGGCAATTCCAGGATAGAGCCGTCATGCCCGGCTTCATGCCGGGCATCCACGTCTTATCTTGGCTTTGCCAAGACGTGGATGGCCGGGACAAGCCCGGCCATGACAACAATGCAATCTGGATGACATTGAATGCCCGACGCCCTTGAACTTTTGAAAACCCGCCGCTCGCGCAAGCCATTCGAGATGACCGGCCCCGGCCCCTCGCCGGCCGAACTCGACACCATCCTCACCATCGGCGCGCGGGTGCCCGACCATGCCAAGCTCACGCCGTGGCGCTTCATCGTGTTCGAGGGCGACGGACGCACCCGCGCCGGCGAGATTTTCGCGCGGCTGTTCGCGCAGAAGAACCCGCAGGCCACCGCCGACCAGATCGAGAAAGAGGGCAAGAAGTTCACCGACGCGCCGCTGGTGGTCGCGGTGGTGAGCAAGACCGTCGAGCACTTCAAGGTGCCGGCGTGGGAGCAGGAATTGTCGGCCGGCGCGAGCGCCATGAACATCATCCACGCCGCCAACGCGCTCGGCTATGTCTGCGACTGGGTGACCGGCTGGATCGCGTTCGACCGCGATGTGATGGATGCGCTCGGTCTCGCACCGAACGAGAAGGTCGCGGGCTACATTCACATCGGCCGGGCGACCAAGGCCATCGAGGATCGTCCGCGCCCCGCCCTCTCCGCGATCGTCACGCGATTCTGAGCACGCGATTCCGGATGCGAACGGCGCGGGCCGCGCCGCGCCGGCCTGCCTACACGATCGGCACGCCGCCGTGGTGCTTGGCCTTTTCTTCCGGCTCGACGTGGATGGTGATGGTGGCATTGCCAACGGCGGCGCGCAGGGCCGCCTCGATCTGATCGCACAGCGCATGCGAGTCGGAGACCGTCATCGTTCCCGGCACCACCAGATGGAAATCGATGAAGGTGGCGCGGCCGGCGTGGCGGGTGCGCAGGTCGTGCGCTTCGAGCGCGCCGTCGGCATGGCGCGAGATCAGGTCGCGCACCTGCGCCAGCGTCTCTTCGGGCAGCGCCTCGTCCATCAGGCCGCCGATCGATTCGCGCATCAGATTCCAGCCGGCCCACAGGATGTTGAGCGCGACCAGCATCGCCAGCACCGAGTCGAAATAAAGCTGTCCGGTCCACACCACCAAAGCGAGACCAACGACCACTCCGAATGACGACAGCACGTCAGCCCACAGATGGCGACCGTCCGCCACAACCGCCGGAGACTTCCAGCGCTTGCCGTAGCGGACGAGGATAAAGGCCCACAGGCCGTTGACCACGCTCGCGCCGGCGTTGACGAGCAGGCCCTCGATCGGCGCGGCGATCGTCCTCGGCGAGAAAAATCCATAATACGCCTCGCGGAAGATCGCGAAGGCGGCGACCAGGATCAGCATGCCCTCCAGCACCGCGGAGAGATATTCGGCCTTGTAGTGGCCGTAGGGATGTCCGGCATCGGGCGGCGCGGCGCTGACACGGATGGCGTAGAACGCGGCGCACGCGGTCGCGACATTGATGATGCTTTCCAGCGCATCCGAATACAGCGCGATACTGCCGGTCAGCCGATAGGCGAGGTATTTCAGCCCGAGGACAACAGCGCTGACGGCGATGCTGCCAAGCGCCAGTTTCTGAACCTTGTCCATCCCGTGATCCGTGAGTCGCGAGCGGTGTCTCGGGCCGCTGCGAAGACATGATGCGATGTGAACGAAAACGAAACCGCTGCGCAACGTCACACCGGCGCGGTTTCAACCGTGAAAACACAGACGGGGCATCCCTGGCCCCTCCCCCGGAGATACTGGATGGGGCCGGCGGCGGCAATCGCAATGTTCGCTTATGCAACCCAGTTGCATATAGACCGGAATGGTCCGGCCAATCACGCCGGCCGGATCAGCGAAACATCACGCGCCGGCATATCCGGCGGCGGCCTGCCACTTTAGCGCGCGATGACCTCGATCTCGCCGTCCACGCCGTTGGTGACGTTGAACGGACGCTCGAACACCTTGCCTTCATTCTTGGCGATAGCGCGGTACTCGCCCTCGGACAACACGACGCGCGGAAACGCACCGATCGATTCCTTGATCACGTCGCCCGCCGGGGTGATCACCGACCATGCGGTGTTGGCGAGCGCCTCGCCGCCCTTTTCGCCGACCAGCTTGAGCGTGATCACCGCCGCGCGATGGGTGACGATCACGTCGGTCAGCTTGCCCGCCTGCACGCGGATGTCGGAGCGCACCACCGAGTTGGCGTCGCCGTAGTTCGAGACGATGTAATAGGTCCCCTCCGGCACCAGCAGCACGTCGTCCGCTGCGACGTTCTGCGCCACCGGCGCGCGTTCGCCGACCTCGAACTGGCTGCCCTTGTAGATGGCGAAGGAAATCTGACCCTGCGGAATCTTGGTGGTGCCGACGCGGCCCTCGATGCGCAGACCGCCGGCGGGAAGCTCGAAACTCTCGCGGACATTGTCCTGCCGCAGCGTCACCGGACGGACCGCGCTGACGAGGCCGAGGCTGACATGCACCACATAGCCGCCCGGCGGCAGCATGATGCTCGGCGCCGCGCTGTGCTCCTCGCGGACCAGATGAAAGGCGCCGTTGGGACCGGGCTTGTCGGAATAAACCCGCCAGACGAGGCCGCTGTTGACCGGCCCGAGATCCTTGCCGAACTGCGCCGACAGCATCAGGGCCGGCTGGTTGGGCGAAGGCACCGGGGTCGGCGGCGGCGCGCTGGTCACCGGCGGGTGAACCAGGGTCGGCGGCAGGCCGGGCGTGGCCGCGGGTCCTTCGGTGGGCGGAGCGAGGCTGATGGCGGGTCCGGAGGGCGTGGTCTCGGGCACGGCCGCAGGCGGAACCGGCGGCGGCTGATCACTGAAGATCTGCGCCGACGCGGGATATCCCGCCCCTCCCGCGAGCCACAGCAGGGCCAGCGCAAATGCGCGGGCCAAGCGGGCACGGCGTCCTGCCGTCCCGTTGTCATGCCAGGGAGCTATCATCCGCCGGTTCTTCTCCCGAAAACGCGGCAAATTCAAGCCTGCCCGCACCTTAAGCAGGGTTGAACCCGGCCCGGGCCGTGCGCACTATGGGGGCGGCCATGTCCCGCTTCAGTCATATTCGGCACGTAGCAAACGACCGGCGGCCAGACGGAGCCTTGCCCCGCCTCCGCCTTTCAAGACGGGCGGCCGGCGCTGCCTATCACTCACCCGGAGACCGGCATTGCTTGAGAGTTTGATCGGATTCGGCCAGAGCGAGGCGGACAAGAGCACCGAAGCCGCGCCGATGGCAGTTCCTCCCCGTCCGAAAATCGGCCTTGCGCTGGGCGGCGGCGCGGCGCGCGGCTTCGCCCATATCGGCATCATGCGCACGCTGCTTGCCAACGGCATCGTGCCGGACATCGTGGTCGGCACCTCGATCGGCGCGGTGGTCGGCGGCTCCTACGCGGCCGGCCATCTCGATACGTTCGAGGCCTGGGCCCGCGGCCTGCAGCCGCGCAGCGTGTTCGGCTATCTCGATATCCGTCTCAACGGCTCGGGCCTGATCGGCGGCGACAAGCTCGGCGCGCAGCTCGACGCCACCTTCGGCAAGGTCCGCATCGAGGAATTGCCGCTGAAATACGCCGCGGTCGCGACCGAGGTGAAGACGGGCCATGAAATCTGGATGACGCGCGGCCGTCTGGTGGACGCGATGCGTGCCTCCTACGCCCTGCCCGGCATCTTCTCGCCGATTCTGGTCGGCCATCGCTGGCTGGTGGATGGGGCGCTGGTCAATCCGGTGCCGGTCTCGGCGGCACGCGCGCTCGGCGCCGAGATCGTCATCGCCTGCAATGTCAGCACCGACATTACCGGCCACGGCACCATTATTTCCGCCGAGGACACGCCGGACGAGACCGAACAGGCGATCACCCCACCACCGGCGGAGGAAAAGCACGGACTGAGCAAGTTCTTTTCCATCGAAAAGACCATGAAGCGCGAGTTCTTCGGAGCGCCCGGCCGGCCCGGCATCTCCACCGTGATGGTGGACGCCTTCAACATCATGCAGGACCGCATCACCCGCGCGCGCCTTGCCGGCGATCCGCCGGACGTTCTGATCTCGCCGCGGGTGGGACGGATCGGCTGGTTCGATTTCCACCGCGCCGAGGAATGCATCACTCACGGCGCACGGGCCGCGGAGCGCACCATCGAATCGATCCAGGAGGCGATCAGCTTTCTCACCCCGACGGCCAGCCACCCGCCGGGCACCGGGCAGGACGGCGAAACGTCCTAGCCTCGCTCTCTCGTCCCGGACGATCGATTTCGTCACTGTCCCGTCAGGTCACGCGCCGGCGCGCATGCCCATGCCGCTGCCGCCCTCCCACGAGGGCAGCAGTATTTCACGTCAGGCGGCCGTCCCGCTTTGCATCAGGCCGTCTTGATGTAATCGCGGAGCGTTTCCTGCTCCTGCTCGTATTCGTGCACGCGCCATTTCACCACGTCGCCGATCGAGATCAGGCCGACGATGCGGTCGTTCTCGATCACCGGAAGATGGCGGAATTTTCCGTTCGTCATCTTTTCCATGATGGCGCTCGCGGTATCGGAGCCGCGGCAGGTCACCACCTTGCTGGTCATCGCCGCGCCGACAGGCTCCTCGAGAATGGCGGCGCCGCGCATGCCGAGCACGCGCACGATGTCGCGTTCGGACAGGATGCCCTCGATCCGCCCTTCCTTCATTACCATCACCGCGCCGATCTTGCGCTCGCTCAAAAGCGCGATCGCATCGGACAGCCTGGTGTCAACCGTCACGCTGACAATGTCATGTCCCTTGATATCCAGTATCGCCTGCACTGTCATAAACGCCTCCCGAAATCACGTCTGTCTGCTGCGGACAGGCTCACATGCGCCCCTCGCCTGTTCGCCGCCGAAAGTCGATCCCGGTAAAACAACCGCGCATTGAATAAGTTTCACGCAGACGTGTCCGGGACCTCATTGGACCCGCCAATGATCGCGCCATTGCCACCGCGCCGCAAGCGCGGCGTGGACGCAGGGCGCGCACAAGGCTGGATGGCTCAGACCTGTTCGGAATCGTCGGGAGGGAGACCGGCCTCGCCCTCCGTCCGCAACCCGGCCGGCGGGATCGGATCGAACAGCGAGAACAGCAGCAATCCGGCGCAGAAGCCGCCGATATGGGCCTGCCAGGCGATGCTTTGCACCTGGGTACCGATGGCGATGGCGCCAAGTCCGGTCAGCAGGTTGAAGCCGAACCAGACGGCGAGAAACGCCAGCACCCGGCCGTTGCGCAAGGCGCTCGAAAGCGGCAGCGCCGGGACGCGGGCGGCCGCTTCGGCGCCGCCATTGCCGAGCGACAGGAAGCTGCCGCTCTGAAAGGCGAACCGGATCGCGGCAGCCATCACGCCGGAGACCGCGGCGGAGGCTCCGATCATCGGCGCGACTTCATGCTGGTGGGTCAAGAGATGGGCCAGCGCGCCGGCCACCGCCGAGACGGCAAGAAAAACAAAAAAACGGGTCGGACCGAAGCGGCGCGCCACGGCGCTGCCGAACGGCAGCATCCAGAGCAGGTTGAAGCCGATATGAGTGATGTCGGCGTGCAGCAGCGAATAGGTCAGGAAACTCCAGATGCTGGCGGGAAAGCCGCCGGGGAATTCACCGGCCATCACCGTGGTGTCGTAACGCGCCGGCACGAAACCGAACATCCACACGATGTCCTCGTCGATCTCGGGCGGCAACAGCAGCATGCGCACGGCATGAATCAGACAGAGGATCGCGATCAGCGCCAGCATGGCGCCGGGGATGGTCAGGACCGGTTCACGGCGAGGCGGCTGGGGCGCGTGCACGAGCGGAATCCACTGTCGGCCTGGATGGGCTTCATGCAGGCGAGACCCTGAAATACGGCATTTCGATCCCCGCGCAAGCAGAACAGCGCCGCAGGCGGCACAAAAAGCCGGGAGGGAGCGATCACTTGGGATGACATCCGGCGGCCATCCGGTCGTTCCGCCGCAGGCCGGGACCCGTCACCCCTCGCCACGTCTGAAATGGAAGGTTCGGCCGCCGTCGTTCGGAGGCTGGTGGCTAACGAATTTTGGCCGTGCCGGAACACCAATCGGGGCGTGATCGTCCCACGAAAAAGGGAGGGTCCGAAGAACCCTCCCTTCAACCGGTCAGCCTTGGCGCGCGGAAATCCCCACCCCTCCCGCGCGGCGGCCAAACTGTTTTTCGCCACCTGTTCGCGCGGGTTCGACGCCGCGCATTGTATCGTTCGACTTAGTCCATCGTTCGACTTGGTTCTGCCGCTCGACTTGCCCGTTGGATCGCAAGCCCCCTGGAGAAAAGGCCTGCGATATGGAGTAGTTGCATCCTACCTGCCCCCGCCGCCGCCGCAATCTCATAGTTAAATTTACGTTAACGCCAGATGTAGTGGAAGCCCGGCGTTATTGTCCCGGATCGACCGCCGGCGCTGCTGTAGCAGGCTTGGTCTTCGACCTTGCTTTGCCCTTTGCAGCGGGCATCGGAAGCTCTTCCGCAGCACCGCATCGGCGCTGCTCGGCCAGCACCACCAGATACTGCTGGCGCGACTGCAGGGCGGCGGTCTCCTTGTCGGCCGTGCCCTGGAAGTCCATCCCGAACCAGAGCACCGGCACGACGAAGCCGGCGACGCCTGCGGCCACGTTCTGCGCGGTTTTCAATCCTTGGTCGGACGCGAGCTGTTGGACCTTTGCGTTGTTGCTCCCGACCTCCGCCATGATGGCGGCGCAGTCCATAAAGCGATCCTGCGGCTGCACGGTTTGCACCGGCGCGGGCGATCGGCCGGCGCAACCTGCCATCGCGAATGCCGCCAACGCGGCAACAGATGAATATTTCACAGCAATGCCCCTCGTTTCCCCACCGGCAGAATAGAAACTTGATCTGTCTCTTTGCAACCATGGCGAGCAGCGTCACGCATATTTAACGCGGGATCGGCCGCTGCATCCTGCACAACCATGAGCATGCAACCCCTATTCGGTGCAGCATCTGGCAAACGGATGTTACCGTTCCGGTCAAATAGAGCCTTTTGGACTGGGACAGTGTTCGATCTCGACGACGCCGGCGTGAGAATACGCAAGACCGAAATTGTAGCCACGGAAGTGGCGCGTTGATCGCCGCTGGTCACTGCCACGGCCCATGAGCGCTATTGCCGGCGTGCGATCGGCGTCGTCCGCTATGAATACTCAAGTCACTGATTTATTAAAAATCATGGTGAAGTTTACCTTAACGCCAGAAACCCGATGGTTTTGGCCGCCGGACGGCAATCCGGCATGGACGATGCACCCTCTCTTGCGCACAACAGACAAGGGGGCCGCATCCTGCGGGAAACGGGACACATCTGTCCCGGACACGTGGGGGCCGCGGTCAGGGTGAGCGTATGAAACATCCGGCGAACCGCGAATTCTTCGCCTACTGGAACGAGCAGCGCGGCGAGGACATCGCTCCGGACCGCAGCGCCATGGCGCCCGATGCCGTGCGCCATCTGCTCGGCGACATCTTCGTGCTCGGCTACGATTCCGCCCAGGGCCATCCGGTCCGCGTCGCCGGCACCCGCATGTGCGCCCTGATCGGCGGCGACCTCAAGGGCCGCAGCTTCACCCGCCTGTTCGCCGAAGGCAGCCGCCGCGACATCGAGGACATTGTCGTCATCGTCGCCGAGGAATCGCTGGCGACGGTGGCCGGCGTCACCGCCAGCACGGCGGGCGGCCTACCCGCGCATCTCGAACTGCTGCTGCTGCCGTTCAGTGCCCGGGCGCATACGCCGCTCAGCCTGACCGGCCTTCTCGCGCCGATGACGCCCTGCCGGGACGTGCTCGATCAGGGCGTGCTTGGCGATTTTCACCTGACGTCGTGGCGTCACATCGAGCCGGAGCCGCGGCGGCGCGCCCTGCGCAAATGGGAGTTGGCCCGCGGCCTCATGGTCTATGAGGGATTGCGCTAATTCGCAAACTCGGCCGCGGCCAGCCTTTCGACCAGCGGCACGACGAAATCGAACGTCCTCGCGTCGTCGAGCAGCGACATGTCGATGTCGCCATTTTTGAGTCCCGTCACCAACTCGCGCTGGAATGCGGCGGCCGCCGCCCCGCCCTCGGCCTTCGCGATGTGAGCCATCGCGTGCTCCAGGCACAAATAAAGCGCGCCCATGGTGATCTGGATCTTTTCGACGGTGAAGTCGGCGGGAATTTCGAATCTCTCGGCCATCGGTGCGTTCTTTCGTTCGTCCTGTCCTGTCAGCGAAACAAATGACGTCCCGGACGGGTTCCTGCATGGCTGTCATGGCGGCCCGCCGGTCCGGACACCGCCGCGCGTCAGGCAGCCGGGCAGCACCGCTAACGCCGCATTAACCCTACCGCTTCTATGGTTTGCTCCTACCGATCCAGCGGCCGGCCGGTGCGAGATGGCGTTGCTACAAAGGAAAACGATAATTCACCCGGTCGCCGAGGAACGGCGGCGCTTTCAGCGGGTGAAGGTTCATCTGCTGGGCCGCTACATGCTGTCCGACCGGCGTGAATTCCCCTGCCAGGTGATCAACATGTCGCCCGGCGGGCTGGCCATGCTGGCGCCCGGCATCGGCACCGTCGGCGAGCGCGTCGTCGCCTATCTCGATCATATCGGCCGTGTCGAGGGCAAGATCACCCGCCTGCTCGACAACGGCTTCGCCATGACGGTGGGCGCGACGCCGCGCAAGCGCGAGAAACTGGCCGCCCAGCTCACCTGGCTCGCCAACCGCGAAATTCTCAATTTGCCGGAAGATCGCCGCCACGAGCGCGGCGCGCCGCGCAACGCCAGCGGCTGGCTGAAATTCGAGGACGGCCGGCAGATCCCGTGCCGGATCATCGACCTGTCGCTGTCGGGCGCAGCGATCTCGGCGGAGATCAAACCCGACGTCGGTACGCCCGTGACGCTCGGCCGGGTGCCCGCGCGGGTGATCCGCAAGCTCGAAGAAGGCTTCGCCATCGAGTTCGCTCATCCGCAGTCCGCCGACACAGTCGAAGACAACGTCACCGCCCGGTAAATCCGCGCGGTTAGCAAAATCCTGCTTTTCCCTTGCCCTTGAGGCGGCGCGCCGGTCCGGCCCGCCGCCTTTGTCGTTTTCCGGCACCACCGCCGCGCGCCTCGAATGGCCCAGCGGCGCGCAACGTCCCCATGTTTTCAGCGACTTGGCCGGCAATCGATAAAATTTGAATCAAATACGATTATCTCAAATTTGAAGCAGTTTTTATTCAAGTATATCTCGATATGTCGCCAGTTTTTACTTTGATTTGTCTCGACTTTACTTTGCCAACTTAGCTGCGACGCAAATCCTCCGTGCGAATGATGGTCCCAACAAGAAAAACGGGGGCCACAATGTTTTCCACTCGTGGACAGGGGTATTCGGGACTTCGATATATCGGGCTGGCGCTGCTCGGCGGCCTGATCGGATTGTCTTCCGCGCAGGCCGGTCCTGCGACGCAGACACGCACCGCCGCCAATCAGCATGTGCTGTACGCCAGTCTCGGCGACACCGCACGCGCGCCGATCGGCTGGATCGAATTCTGCGCCGACAATCCCGGCGAATGCAGCGGCAGCGCATCGCAACCGCGCGACATCGTGATGACGCAGACCGCCTGGAAGGATCTCGTCCGCGTCAATCGCTGGGTCAACGAAACGGTGAAGCCGATGACCGACATGGATCATTGGGGCGTCATCGAAAAGTGGTCCTATCCCACCGACGGCTACGGCGACTGCGAGGACTATGTCCTGCTCAAGCGCAAGATGCTGATCGACGCCGGCTGGCCGCGCGAGGCGCTGCTGGTGACGGTGGTGCGCGACAAGAAGGGCGAAGGCCACGCCGTGCTGACCGTAAAGACCGACAAGGGCGAGTTCGTGCTCGACAACCAGAACGAGGAAGTCGTGGCCTGGACCGAGACCGGCTACCGCTTCGTCAAACGGCAGTCGCAGGCCGATCCGAACACGTGGGTCTCGCTCGGCGACTCGCGGCCCGCCATCGCCACCGCAAGCTCGCGCTGAACAAACGACACGGAGACTCGCGACCGGTCACATCCCCACCCCTCCCCGTCCCGACCGGATCGCGCGCGGCCAGTTCCTCCCCCAAGGAGCTGGCCGCACCCCTTTTTGCGGGACGCACGCCGCAAGCCGGCCCGCTTCCTCCATCGGCGCATGCGGGGGCTTCATCATCCCGTATTGAAATTCGCGTGCGCGCTGCGCAATGTCGGTCCGATTGCAACTGCCGCGCAGATGAGGACGTCGCGATGGCCGAATTCAACGTGCTCGAACTGCGCATCGGCCACGCCGCGCCTCTCGGCTCCACAGGAGCGCTCAGCGCCATTGACAAGCGCAAGATCGATGGCCCGCTTGCCGCGAGCCAGCTCGGCCTCGATGGCGACGAGCAGGCCGACCGCAGGCATCACGGCGGACCGCACAAGGCGATCCACGCTTATTCGATTTCGCATTTCGCGACATGGGCGGGCGAACTGCCGGACCGCGCCGATCGCTTCCGTCCCGGCGCGTTCGGCGAGAACCTCGTCATCAGCGGCGCCTGCGAAGCCGACCTGTGTCTCGGCGACCACTGGCGGATCGGCTCCGCGCTGGTCGAGGTCAGTCAGGGCCGCCAGCCGTGCTGGAAGCTCAACATGCGCTTCGACGTGGCCGATATGGCCTGGCGGGTACAGGAGAGCGGCCGCACCGGCTGGTACTTCAGGGTGAGCGAGCCCGGCATCATGACGGCGGGCGATCGCGGCGTTCTGATCGCGCGGCCGCATCCCGGCTGGACGCTCGCACGGGTATCGCACCTGCTCTATCACGACAGGATGAACCGCCTTGCGCTCGCCGAGCTTGCGGCGCTGCCCGGCCTGCCGGAAAGCTGGAAGCGCCTTGCCGACGCGCGTCTCGCCTCGGGCAAAACCGAGGATTGGTCGAGCCGCATCGAAACGCCGCACGTCTGATCTTGATCGCTGACAGGCAAGAGCCCGCAGATGCTGGCCGCTCGGGATCGGCGCCCGCGAGTCCTGAAAATCCGACTCAAAGAGTTCCGGATATCCGCGGCTTGTTACAGTCGTCATGGCCGGATTTATTCCGGCCATCCACGCGCTTAAAGATATTTCGCAAAGACGTGGATGCCCGGGACAAGCCCGGGCATGACGGTTCAAACGAATGCCACTGCCTCACTTTACGCACGAGACTCTGATCGCGGCGCTCAACCGATCTTCTTCAGCCCGGCCTTGAAGCGCTGGCTGTTCTTCACATAGCGCGGCGCGCCGCGGGTCAACGCCGTGACCTGCTCTTCGGTCAGCGTGCGGATCACGCGTCCCGGCGCGCCGACGATCAACGAGCGGTCCGGAAATTCCTTGCCCTCAGGGATGATCGAGCCGGCGCCGACGACGCAGCCCCTGCCGAGCTTCGCGCCGTTCATCACGATCGCGCCCATGCCGATCAGCGACCACTCGCCGATGGTGCAGCCGTGCAGGATGGCGTTGTGGCCGACCGAGCAGTTCGCGCGGACGACCAGCGGAAAACCGGGATCGGTGTGAAGGGTGCAATTGTCCTGCACGCTGGAGCCTTCGCCGATCTCGATCGGTTCGTTGTCGCCGCGGATCACACTGCCGAACCACACGCTGGCATTGGCGCCGAGCCGGACTTGACCGATCACCTGCGCGGAATCGGCGATGAAATACTGCCCGTCAGCAGGCAATTGCGGCGCGACACCATCAAGCTCGTAGATCGACATCGGGGTCTCCTTTCGCGGCAGACCATGCCATGAATGAGGCCGCGATGGCGAGAGCTGCGCCTATGCATCCGGCGAAGTGATGCGTCTCTAGGGATGACGCTGCGATGAGCGCGCGACAGACACCGCGATCAGACGAACAGCCCGGTCGCCTGCAGGATCGTCAGCATGCAGGTGCCCGACATCAGGCTCCAGAAGCCGGCGATGATCGTCGCCATCGCCACGAATGCAATACGCCGCCGCTCGACCTGCCGGCCGCGCACGGTGTTGCGCATGATGATAAAGGGCGCCGCGAACGCCAGAAACGGCACCGCAGCGAAGGCCTTGGTGGCGGCGTCCTGCGCCAGCAGGCCGAAGCCCGCGGGGCGGTCCGCCAGCGCCTGATAGCCGCTGCTCAATGCGCCGGCGAAGGCAAATCCGATCATCAGCGAGAAAAACGAATTGAGGGCTTCCGGCGTCATCGGACCAACCTTCCGTGAGGGTTCGTCACGCTTCGCAAAATGCCGCGCCGCGCGCCACTTTATCCTTAAAAAAAGGTTAACGCCGCACGTGCTCAGCGCAGGGCCGGATGCGGGGAACCGGCCGGCTTGCGCACTGGAGCACCCCTCGCCGTGGCATACTGCGGTTTGATTCGCGCCGCTGTCCGTTCCGGAATCCGCCGCCCTCATGACAATGACGACTGCCCGCTCGCGCTCACGCCGCCGTCCCGCGCGCCGCCACCACCTTGCCCCGCTGCTGGCCTCGGGCGCGATCGGCGCCTGCGCGCTGGCCGCGATCGTCTATCTGTTGTGGCCGACCTGGCACGGCGAGCGCGCGAGCGATCCGGATCGCCTGCCGGTGACGATCGGCAACACGCTGTTCAACGTGCCGACGAAATCGATCCGGGTGAAACTCCAAAAACGCACCGGCCCGCAGGAGCGGGTCGATCTCGGGTTCCTCTACCCGTCGCTGGACTCGCCGCAGGCGCCGAGGCACGTCACCGCCGCCACGGTGAAAGCCGAAGCGCAGCCGATCGACCGGATTTTCCTATCGATCGCCGCGCATCACGGCGCAATCTCGCCGGAGGAGCGGATCAACGCGATCTATCCGCGTTATCTGGAAGCAAATGCGACGGCGGTCGAGGACGGGCTGACATGGCGCGCGTTCCGAGAGACCACACCCTATGCGGGCGAGGATCTGGCGAGCGCGGAATCGTTCGTCGCGCGCTGTACGCGCGATGCCGCCACGCCAGGCATGTGCTTCACCGAATTGCGGATCGAGGGCGCCGATCTGAATTTCCGCTTTCCGCGCGCATGGCTCGGCCAGTGGCGCGAGGTGGCGGCGGCGATCGGACAGCTTGTGGTGCGAATGCGCGGGGCGCACGGCTGAGCTTCAGTCGTCGTCCCGGCGCAGACCGGGACCATCACCCCAGTCGGCACTTTTAAAATTATGAACGCATGAAGAAAGACGTGGATGGCCGGGTCAAGCCCGGCCATGACGGATCGGCATGCTCCGTCGGACATGATCGCCAAAGAAGGGCTGGTGGCTCCCGGCTTGCGCCGGGACGACCGGAAAGAAATCAGTCTTCGTTGTCTTCGAGATCGGTATCGAGGATCGCCATCTGGAACTGATAGGAGCGGTCGTCGTCCTCGTCATCGACGAACAGCACGCCGATGAATTCCTCGCCAATATAAACTTCAGCGGAATCGTCTTTCTTGGGACGCGGCACCACGCGAATCTTCGGATTGCCGAACAGGCGCTTCAGATACGCGTCGAGCTTTCTGACTTCAGTGACGTCCACGAGATTCTCCCGAAATTGATGATGATGTCTTCGACCGGCGCGGCAGCAAGGCCGCGCGAGGCGGCCGATCCGGGAAAATCCTAGCGTGTTCGCGCCTCAAAGACCATTGCCGTTGAGCATCTGATCCATGGTACGCGAGGGCTCGGCGCAGCCGGCGGTACCGACCACTTTCGCGGGCACGCCCGCCACCGTGACGTTATGCGGCACGGGCTTGACCACCACCGAGCCCGCGGCGATGCGCGCGCAATGGCCGACCTCGATGTTGCCCAGAATCTTTGCGCCCGCGCCGATCATCACGCCGCGCCGGATCTTCGGATGGCGATCCTCGTTCTCCTTGCCGGTGCCGCCGAGGGTGACATCGTGCAGGATGGACACGTCGTCCTCGATCACCGCGGTCTCGCCGACGACAAAGCCGGTGGCGTGATCGAGGAAGATGCCGCGCCCGATCCTTGCCGCGGGATTGATGTCGGTCTGGAACGCGGCCGAGGCGCGGCTCTGGATATAGAACGCGAAATCCTTGCGACCCTTGTTCCACAGCCAGTGCGCGAGGCGATGCGCCTGAATGGCATGGAAGCCCTTGAAGTAGAGCAGCGGATCGATGAAGCGCGAGGTCGCCGGGTCGCGATCGTAGACCGCGACGAGATCGGCGCGGAACGCATTGCCGATATCGGGATCGTCGCGCAGCGCGTCGTTGTAGGCCTGCCGGATCAGATCGCCCGACAGCGCCGGATGATCGAGTCGGTCGGCGACGCGATGCACCACCGCGGCCTCGAGACGGTCATGATACAGCACCGTCGAATAGATGAAGGTCGCAAGCTCGGGCTCGCGCCGCACGATCTCCTCCGCCTCATCGCGGATGCGTGTCCATACCGGGTCGAGCGTCGACAGCGCGGCGGTCGGATCGAGATGCTGCTTGGCCATGACGCGGCTCCGGTGGTGAGGCAAATAATCTGCCCGGAATTCTACCACATAGTGGGCTTCGGTAACCCTGCAATCCTGCATGGGCGTCGGACAGGGATAATATTCTCTTCGTCTTAGGGATGAACTCGTTCAAGGCCTGCGGGCCAGGAACTCCAGCACGCCCTCTTTGTAGACGCGGTCGCCCACGGTGCGCATGTGATCGCGATCGGGAATATCAAGCACTTCGGCCTGCGTGATGACCTCGGCGAGCCGATGCGGGGAGCCGGCGACATCATCCTTGGTGCCAACGGCGATCAGCACCGGCCCCTTGATGGTGGCGGCCTCGTCCCTCGTCATCAGGCGGCGCGAACCGCGCAGACAGGCGGCCAACGCCCGGCGGTCCGAGCGTGTCTGATCGGCGAAGGCGCGGAAGGTCTTGCCGACGGGATCGGTCACATCGTCGATGGAACCCGCTTCAAGCGCGAGCGCGACATTCTCGCCGGGACCACCGCCTTCGATCAGGCCCATGCCGAGACCCGCGATGATCAGCGAGCGCAGACGCTGCGGATCGCGCGTCGCCAGATAGGCCGCGATGCGCGAGCCGAGCGAATAGCCCATGATGTCGGCGCGATCGATACCGAGATGATCCATCAGCGCGCGCACGTCGCCGGCCATCGTGCCGATGTGATATTCCTCCGGATCGTACAGCTTGCTCGACTCGCCATGACCGCGATTGTCGAGCGCGACGACGCGGCGCCCGGCTTTGGTCAGGGTCGATATCCAGCTCGGATAGATCCAGTTGACGTTCTTGGTCGAGGCGAAACCGTGGACGAGAACGATCGGATCGCCCTCGCCTTCGTCGTGATACGCGATTTCAACGGAGCCGTTGTGAAAGCTCGGCATCGATTATTCCAATATGAAGTGGGGATCGGAGATCTGATTGGCGGGACGTTCTAACCGCGCGTCGGAGCTTTTTCCAGAGCTTGACAGGGTGTTTATGCAGCCCCGCTCTGCGCCGGCGCGAAGGCGCGCCGCGCGCGTTTGCGCTTCGCGCGCCGCAGCCACCACCACGTCAGACGCTCGATGACGGCCTTGATCGAGGTCAACAGACCGAACAGCGCGAGCAAAGCCGCAAACACCCACCAGGCCAGATTGAACAGCCCGGTCAGGCCCAGCACCGCGCCGCGGCCGAGCAGCTTGACGATCGCGCGGGTCTGGCTGCCCTTGGACTCGGCAAGCCGCGCCGCGCGCGCGACATCCTTCGGGCCGTCGGCCACGCGCAGCACGTCGAGCGCGCCTTTGGTGCCCGCCTTCTCGCCGATGCGGCCGACATCCTTGGCAAGGCGCACCAGCGCGCCCGCCTTCTCCGCGCGAAACGCCGCCTTCATCGCTCGCGCGGTCTCACCTGGATGCGTGATCGAAACGCGCTGCACCGCCTGACGCAGCATCGGCGTGTCCACGACATCGCGCGCGGCGCGGCCGGTCCATGCGGACAATCCGGCACCGAGACGGCCGGCCCTGCGCGCATCCTTGACGAGCGAGAGCCCCGCCCGCAGCGGCACCACGCCGCCCGCGGAGACATAGCTCGCTGCGGTCACCGCAAGACCGACGCCGGCAAGTCCGAGCACCAGACGGTCAGCCTCCTCGCCGGTGACAAGGCGTTTGCCCTCGCGCACCGCGTCACGGATATCGCCGAACACGAACAGATCGCCGACCAGCGTACCGGACAGGCTGGCGCCATCCTCGATCTCGCCGGTGACCAGCCCGCGGCTGAAACGGCGGGCATAGGACGACATGGAGTTCTGTTCAGCGAGCCCGGCGGCGACCTGCTCCGATACCGCCGGGGCAATGGAGACGCCCCGCTCACGCGCCAGCGCAACAAAACTGTCCGCAAGATCGGCGTCACCCCCCGCCAGCGCCTGCGCCACGTTCTGTTCGATCACCATACCGGCATGGCTGCCATCGGCGGAGCCGAGCGCAGTATCGAGTTGCAGATCCGACAGTTGCGCCGGATCGTCCTGCGCCAGTAACAGCGCACCGGCCTGACGCGCCTGCGGCAACAGCAACGCGAACG
>MKUJ01000022.1:0-10775 GCA_001897755.1 Afipia sp. 64-13 | reverse complement strand
CCGCCAGTGCCGGGATAATACGTCGCAGGTTCATTCTGGGGATTTTTCCGGAACCATCCATCTTTCATCGCAATTGGCTGCACAATCCGGTGAGCAGGTATGAATGTCGCTTTCAAGGCACAACCGCCCCGACGAAAGCAGGGACCAACGAAAGAAGGGCTTTTCCGGGCAACCGCGATTGTGTCGAATCCGGACAAGACGCTTGTGCATCGGCCTCGGATTTTTTCGTGGTGATCTAGCAATCCCGCACCGCGAATCGTATGGTGCGCCGCATTGCTCTGGTGGTTCTACCGCTGCTGTCATTGCGACCAACAAGAAAGCGCGACGTCGCAGCACCCGCTCCGAAGACAAGTTCAGGTTGAAGTCCGACAAGGTTTGAAGGTCATGGCCGATCACATCGTCCCACATTTCCAGAACGATCCCGGGGTGACCGTGATTGAAATCGGCTCGCGCGAATTCATGTGCATCGGCGCCAATCCGCCGTTCGATCACCCGCATGTCTTTCTCGACCTCGGCAACGACAGCGAGATCATCTGCCCATACTGTTCCACGCTGTATCGCTTCGCCGCCGATCTCGCGCCGGGCGCAGCCCGCCCGCCCGAATGCGCGGTAAAGGACAAGGTGGCCTGATCGCCATCGGCCCGGCGGCGTGGCGCCGTCGCGCACCATCGTCATCGCCGGCGCCGGAATCGGAGGCCTGACCGCGTCGCTTGCGCTTGCGGCGCGTGGCTTCGACATCATCGTTCTGGAACGTGAAACCGCGCTGCAGGAAGTCGGCGCCGGGCTGCAACTCTCCCCCAATGCCAGCCGCATTCTGATCGAACTCGGGCTCGAGCCTCTGCTCACGCCTCGCCTGGTCGCGCCGGACGCCGTCAAGGTGATGAGCGTGCGCGCCCGCCGGCCGATCGCCAGTATCCCGCTGCAAGACGCGCGGCAACGCCATGGCGCGCCCTACTGGCTGCTGCGACGGCCCGACTTGCAGGCGGCATTGCTCTCCAAAGTCAGCGAGCATCCGCGGATCGAATTGCGGCTCGGCGCGCCGGTCGAGGATTTCACCACGAACACTGACGGCGTCACCGTGACCACCCAAACGGCGGCCGGCCCACAGCAGCAGACCGGCGTCGCTTTGATCGGCGCCGACGGGGTGTGGTCGGCCGTCCGCAGCCGGCTGTTTCCCGACCTGCGGCCGCGCTTCACTGGCCGCATCGCCTGGCGCGGCACCTGCGAGGCGACAAACCTGCCCGGCTTCGACAACCGCAACGTGCAACTGTGGATGGGGCCGCACGCCCACCTCGTGGTCTATCCGCTGGCCGAAGGACGGCAGGTCAACCTCGTGGCGGTCACCACCGGTGAATGGGACCGGCCGGGCTGGAGCGAGCCGGGTGATGCCGCCGAGGTCGCGCGGGCCTTTGCCGCCTGGCCGGAGACTGCGCGTGGATTGATCGCCGCCGTGACGAGCTGGCGCCGATGGGCGCTGTTCGGCATGCCCGATGGCGGCGTCTGGGGTCAGGGCCGGGTCGCGCTGCTGGGCGATGCCGCCCATGCCATGCTGCCTTTCGCCGCCCAGGGCGCCGGCATGGCCATCGAGGATGCCGCGGTGCTGGCGGACACCCTTGCGCAAGACGGGAATGTCGCCACCGCCCTCGCCCGCTACGGACAGATCCGTTCGCCGCGCGTCCGCCGGGTGCAGCGAACGGCGCGCCGCAACGGAGAAATTTACCATTTGAGGGGACCGATGGCGCTGGCGCGCGATCAGATGATCGGCTGGCTGGGCGGTCCGGCGTTGTTGTCCCGGCAAGACTGGATCTATGGCTGGCGCAGCCGTTAACGATGCTCTTTCACCTTAACAACGCCGTTTCACCTTTCCACCGCGACAATCGGTGATCGTGGAACAAAATCCGGGTTCGGCCCGTTACACCGGGTTAGTCGGGGAAGAGCATGCCAAGCAAACCAAGTCCGCAGCGCAGCTTGTTCGAAAGCGAGCGCAGCTTTCGTCTTCTCGTTGAGGGTGTGTCGGACTACGCGATTTTCATGCTGGACCCCACCGGGACCGTCACAAGCTGGAATACCGGCGCGGAGCGGATCAAAGGCTACAAAGCGCACGAAATCATCGGACAGCATTTCAGCCAGTTCTATTCTCCCGAAGACCGCGCGGCCGGCATGCCCGACCGGTCGCTGGAGACCGCCCGCAGCAAGGGCAAATTCGAGGCCGAGGGCTGGCGGGTGCGCAAGGACGGCTCGAAGTTCTTCGCCTCGGTGGTGATCGATGCCATCTATGAACACGGCGAGCTGATCGGCTTCGCCAAGATCACGCGCGACATCACCGAGCGCCAGAAGGCGCAGGCGGCCCTCGCCGAAAGCGAGAGCCAGTTCCGCATGCTGCTCAGCGGCGTGGTCGATTATGCGCTCTATATGCTCGACCCGACCGGCATCGTGACCAACTGGAACATCGGCGGCCAGCGCATCAAGGGATATGCGCCGGAGGAAATCATCGGTCAGCACTTCTCGCGCTTCTATACGCCCGCCGATCGGGCCGCCGGACGCCCCGCCCGCGCGCTGGAACAGACAATCGAGCACGGCCGCTACGAAGAGGAAGGCTGGCGCGTGCGCAAGGACGGCACCTTCTTCTGGGCAAGCGTGGTGATCGACCGCATCACCGATCCCGACGGCAAACTGCTCGGCTTCGCCAAGATCACGCGCGACATCACCGAGCGCCACGAGGCCCAGCAGAGACTGGAGCGGGTGCAACAACAGCTCGCGGAGTCGCAGAAGTTCGATGCGCTCGGCCAGCTCACCGGCGGCATCGCCCATGACTTCAATAATCTCCTGATGATCATCAGCGGCCATCTGCATACGCTCAAGCGTCTCGCAGGCGACGATGTCAGAGCGATGCGCGCGGTGCAGGCGATCGACACCGCAAGCCAACGCGGCGCTTCGCTGACCAACCAGCTTCTCACCTTCGCGCGACGCCAGCGGGTCAATCCGCAGGCGATCGATCTGGCCGAACGCATCCATTCGGTGCGCGAGGTGCTGGACACCGGCCTTGGCAGCAACGTGCATCTCAATGTCGAGATCGAGCAGAACGTCTGGCCGGTTACCGTCGACGTCACCGAATTCGAGACGGCGCTGATCAACCTGCTGATCAACGCCCGCGACGCCATGCCGAACGGCGGGATCGTCCTGGTCAGCGCGAAAAACGTCCGGCTCGACGAAGACAATCACAAAGGCGACCACGTCGCGATCTCGGTCGAGGATTCAGGCGTCGGCATTCCCCAGGATGTAATCGCCAAGGTGTTCGATCCGTTCTTCACCACCAAGGCGGTCGGCAAAGGCACCGGCCTTGGCCTGTCGCAAGTCCACGGTTTCGCGCATCAGGCCGGCGGCACGGTGACGCTGCAGAGCGAGCTC
The DNA here is from genome assembly GCA_001897755.1 of Afipia sp. 64-13. GTDB lineage: Bacteria > Pseudomonadota > Alphaproteobacteria > Rhizobiales > Xanthobacteraceae > Afipia. Next base: position 7,367 of record MKUJ01000022.1, on the reverse strand, counting down.
GGACAAGGCACCCGCTTCACCATTCTGCTGCCGCGTGGCGCCGCCGCCGCCTCATCCCGGGAGAGCGACGGCGCGGACGAGAAAATCGGCATCAGCGGCACGGTGCTGCTGGTCGAGGACAATCCCGATGTCGCCGGCGCCAGCGCCGGACTGCTGGAGCAACTCGGCTATGCGGTGCGCTGGGTGTCGGATGCCGAAGCCGCGTTGAAAGCCATCGAGCGCGACAGCATCGATCTTGTGCTCAGCGATATCGTCATGCCGGGAAAAATGGACGGCCTCGGCCTCGCCCGCGCCATCCGGCAGAAGCGACCGAATTTGCCGGTGCTGCTCGCCACCGGCTACAGCGAGGCGGCGCAGACCGCGCGCGCCGACTTCGCCATCCTCAAGAAGCCGTATCAGATCTACGATCTCAGCCGCGCGCTGGCCGAGATCGCGCGCTGACGAAACGCGGCCTGTCTTTCCTCACTAACTCGTCTGTTTCTGGTCGTCCCGGCGCAGGCCGGGACCCATCATCCCGGTCGATGTTCTTGAAACCGCGGGTTTTGCTTTTTACAAAGACTGGTGGTTATGGGTCCCGGCCTGCGCCGGGACGACCAATAACGTGGAGCTCTTATATCTAAAGAGCCGCGCAGGGCTGCAACGCCACATCATGATTCAACCTGAAACAAAATGCTCTAAAATATAAAAAGACTCTAGCGGCGATGCCCGCGCCGCGACTGCGCGCTTGGCGTCGCCGGCGTGTCGGGCACGATCTCACCGCAATTGTTGCGGCGACGATTCTGGTCGATCAGATCGAGCTGCGCCTTCGTCGCGGTGAAATCGCTTTGATAGGCAACGCCCGACACCAGCGATCCGGCAGCCCCGGTCTCCGCCTTGGCCATCAGGCCGCGCAGTTCCGACAACTTTTCGGCAAGCGGCTTGCGCGCGGTGTTGAGCTGCGCGCAGTCGTAAAGATCATAATGCGCCGGATCGGCGAACGGACTGAGGGTCGCGTCCCCACTACTCGCACAACCCGACAGCAGGGCCGCGGCCAGGACGATGCCGGCAACGGACGGCATCCTGCTCCCATGGGGGGCAATGCGATCGGGGATCAGGCGGCGGCGCTGCATCGACACTCCATGAAACCTAGAAGATGAGAGCTGGAAACAAGATGGGACCTGGAAACCAGTGGTGCGGACGGCGGGAATCGAACCCGCACGACGTTGCCATCGAGGGATTTTAAGTCCCTTGCGTCTACCAATTCCGCCACGTCCGCGCGTTTATGTTTCAACCGCTTAGAGAAGAAATGCCGCAATGTCACTGCAAAACGCTCCTTCCGTTTTGCAATTTTTGCCTTGTGCTATCCTGGTATGTCTTGAGTGAGGCGGCGGCGATCGGGCTTACGCGCAGTGCGCCCCCTCACAGACTGCCCTCGCGGATCGGCGGCTGGAATGACAGGCCGGTGTCCCACGGAAAGAAAATCCAGGTGTCCTGCGATACCTCGGTGATGAAGGTATCGACCAGCGGCCTGCCCATCGGCTTGGCATAGACCGCCGCGAAATGCGCACGCGGCAGCAACTCGCGCACCACGCGCGCGGTGCTGCCGGTGTCGACAAGATCGTCGATAATCAGGATGCCCTGCCCGTCGGGGTCGCCGGCGCGCGCCACCGTTTCGGAGACGCCCTTGAGAACACGCATCTCGGTTTGCGTGGTGTGCTCATAATTGGTCACGCACAGCGTGTCGATGACGCGCAGGCCGAGTTCGCGCGCGACAATCGCCGCCGGCACCAGTCCGCCCCGCGTCACCGCGACCAGCGCGTGAAACGGACCCGCCCCGTTGAGCCGCCACGCCAGCGCGCGGGCATCGCGATGAAACTGGTCCCACGAGACTGGAAACGGTTTGCGCGGTGTTTCCTCGGCCATCATTCAGTCTCCACTCTTCTTCACCTCTCCCGTGGGGAAAGGTCGACATGCGAAGCATGTCGGGTGAGGTGTACGATCATCGGGGAACCGCCCCCTCACCCCGACCCTCTCCCCCAAGGGCGTTTATGCCCGTCTTTGACGGGCTATGGGGAGAGGAAGCAAAACTGCGTCAGCCGGACGGTAATTCAAACTCTCCACCACATCGGCAGTCATCGCACGACATTCAGCCCGGCAAGCATCGCCTTGACGTCGTCCATCGCCGCTTTCAGCTTTTCCGGATCGCGCGAGCGCACCACCACATTGGTGTTCGGCCTGCCGCTATCCTCGATGAACGGGTAGCTGCCGATGGAGGTTTCAGGATGCGCCTCCTGGATCGCGCGCAGCGGCGTGCCGATATCGCCCTCGCGTGCATTGGCCGAAACCGAATCCGACAGCATGCGCGCGCCGGATCGCAATCTCGGCGCGACGATGTCCATCATCGCCTGCATGATCGAAGGCACGCCCGCCATCACGACGACATTGCCGAGCTTGAATCCGGGCGCGAGGATGGTCGCGCTCTCGATCAGTTCGGCGCCGTGGGGGATCCGCGCCATGCGCAGCCGCGCCTCGTTGAGGTCGGCTTCGGCGTAACGCTGGCGGAAGCGCGCCACCACATCGGGATGATGATCGATCCCGACCCCGAAAGCCTTGGCCACGGCGTCGGCCGTGATGTCGTCATGGGTCGGCCCGATGCCGCCGGTGGTGAAGACATAGTCGTAGCGCGCGCGCAACGTGTTGAGCGCCTCGACGATGGCGGGCTCCTCATCCGCGACGACGCGAACCTCCTTCAGGTCGATGCCGAGATTGGTAAGATATTCGGCGATGAAGCCGATGTTCTTGTCCTTGGTGCGTCCGGACAGAATTTCATCGCCGATCACCACAATGCCGGCCGTGACAATTTCGCTCATCGATTTCCTCTTCGGACGATCCTGATCGCCTCGTCCGCAATATCCGATATCGCACGGCTCCTAAGCAAGCCGTCATGGTCCGCCTGCGCCGGTCCGGCGGGCATTTTTCCATTTGCCCACAGCCGGCACACAGAACCGAGCCGCGATCGATGCATCCACACCGCAGCACCGCGCCCGGTTGCCCCCTCGCCGCGCGCCGCGTAAAAATGGACCCGCCCGGAGAAGTGGAATGACGTATTGTTGCGGAATCCTGGTCAAACAGGGGCTGGTGATGATTGCCGACACCCGTACCAATGCGGGTCTCGACAACATTTCCACCTTCCGCAAGCTTCACGTCTTCAGCAGACCGGGCGAGCGCATCATGGCGATCGCCTCGGCGGGCAATCTCGCCATCAGCCAGTCGGTGCTCTCGGTTCTCGCCGAAGGGCTGGAGAACGCCGCGACCGGCGAGCGCGAGACGCTGATGAACGCGCCGACACTGTTCCAGGCGGCCCAGCGCATCGGCCGCGCGGTGCGCGAGGTCAATCGGGTCGAAGGCCGCGCCCTGGAAGCCGAGGACATCAACTTCGATGTCTCGTTCCTGTTCGGCGGCCAGGTCAAGGGCGAGCGTCCACGCCTGTTCATGATCTATCCGGCCGGCAATTTCATCGAATGCACCACCGACACGCCATATCTGCAGATCGGCGAGCACAAATACGGCAAGCCGGTACTCGATCGCGCGATCACCTATGACGCCGATATCTACGACGCGCTGAAGATCGGCCTGATCTCGATGGACTCCACCATGCGCTCCAATCTCGGCGTCGGCATGCCGATCGACATCCTGCTGGTGCGGCCCGATACGCTTGACGCCGAGCTCAACATGCGGATCGAGGCCGGCGAGCCCTATTTCCACGATCTGCGCGCGCGCTGGTCCGAAGCCCTGCGCTCCGCGCATCAAAGCATTCCGCGCCCGCCTTACGGCAAAGCCAAATAACAATCATGCGGCCTGTTTCGTCATTGCGAGCGGAGCGAAGCAATCCAGAAACGGCAAAGTGAGAACTGGATTGCTTCGTTGCTTGCGCTCCTCGCAATGACGCTCGAAAGATCAACGAATAGCCAATAAAGGGGAAAACGAATGTCGCAACTCAAAGTCGCACTCGTCACCGGCGCGGGCACCGGTATCGGCCAGGCCTGCGCGCTGGCGCTGATGAAGGCCGGCTTCACCGTGGTACTGACCGGACGGCGCATCGAGAAGCTTGAGGAGACCGCCAAGGCCGGCGCCGCGTTCGGCAAGAGCCTGCCGGTGGCCGCCGACATGACCGATCCCGCCTCGATCGACGCGCTGTTCGCGCGCATCGTCAAGGAATACGGCCGCCTCGACGTGCTGTTCAACAATGCCGGCGTCGGCACCCCGCCGGTACCGCTGGAAGAGCTCACGCTGGCGCAGTGGCAGGCGACGGTCGCGACCAACCTCACCGCTCCGTTTCTGTGCACGCAGCACGCCTTCCGCATCATGAAGGACCAGACGCCGCGCGGCGGCCGCATCATCAACAACGGCTCGATCTCGGCCTATGCGCCGCGGCCGTTCTCCGCGCCCTACACCTCGACCAAACACGCCATCACCGGCCTCACCCGCTCGATCGCGCTCGACGGCCGCGCCTACGACATCGCCGGCGGGCAGATCGACATCGGCAACGCCGCGACCGAGATGACCAAGCCGATGGCCGCCGGCATCCGTCAGCCTCGCGGCGACACCATGGTCGAACCGACCATGGACGTGCAGAACGTCGCTGATGCGGTGGTGTTCATGGCGACGCGGCCGCTCGACGCCAACGTGCTGTTCATGAACGTGATGGCGACCAAGATGCCGTTCGTCGGACGCGGCTGAGGAGAGCCTCAACTGGCCGCACAGGAGTGTCCCGGCTCGCTGGCATCCCCGCTGGCCGGGCGACCGCACCTGTCAACCGGGCAGCATCATATCCGAAACATCCACCAGCGTTCCTGGAAATCGTGTCGGAGTCCCCTTCGACATGAAGCACGCCCCTTTTGCATAGACCCACCTGACATCGTCGTTGGCAACAACCCGATATCGGGTTTCGAAATTGCCTCCATGCAAGGTAACGGCGCGGAGCGCCGCGCAAAATCCCGCGACATCGTCCGGGTGAATGTTTCCGATGAATTCACCAAGATCCAGCCCTTGCGCGCCCAACTGAGGATCGATTCCGAACAACCCGGCCGTCGTAGGATCGACATACGCCAGGTTGCTTGAGACGTCCCAATCCCACATCCCGAAGGACTTCACCTGGAACGAAGTGTCGATCGGAGCGTCCAGACATTCGTAAGCCTCGGCTGCGGCGACCTTCATCAAATATTCGAGTGTCCTGCAATCGCGATCGCCGGCAAACTTTGCAACGTCGAGACAGATATCGCCGACCGGCTTGCTTTTGAAAATCCGCGGATGACTTTCACACGGTAGATTAGTGGAAGCTGTCGACAAAGCGTGCTGCTTCATGTGTCACCTGTTAAAGGAGTGATAGATGAAGCGTCGTTTGGTCAGAATCTTTCCTGACATCATCACCGCGTATCGCGACGCTGATCGCGCGGCTTCGTTAGTCTGTTTTGCTAGCGCGATTCGGCAACATCGAATGATGGCAAGCCGACATAGGCGAGATTTATTCACATGGAAATGGACTCCCGAACTGCCGCCGCAGCGCAGCCGAGCAACCGCACTTCGCGAGGCGAGGAATCCGGGACGTCAAGCGCGCCGCCCGCGCAATCGCGGGCGAAGCACCGATCAATCTCAAGCGTTCAATTCAACGCTGCGATGCGGTTGCTCAATGCAACTGGAACACTCCGTCCACCGCTTTCAGCTCGGCGGGCTTGATCAGTTTCGAATGCGCGACGGTGACCGAGAACAGCGGCCCCTCCAGCTTGGCCTGCCAGAAGGCAAGGAAATCCGTTAGCGCCGGGAAGTTCGGAAACAGGTCGTAGTTCTGCCAGACATAGGATTGCAGCAGCCAGCGATGATCGGGGCGGCGGTAGAGGATTTCCGCCGTGGTCAGACCGTAACCCGCAAGCTGTTTCACAAAATCGGAAGAGACGCCCTCCGCCGATGCCGCCCGTCGCAACGCCATGCCAACCTCCATTCCTGGAGCGCATTCGTCGAACGGGGGTCGCCTCACAATGCGCTCGAAACCGTTTCGACAACGCACTCAGATGAAATTTGACGCAGTCCGTCGCTCGATCTCAATCCTAAAAATTAAATAAACTGTTAACTATCAATGACCTGGCAGCATCGCCCGATGCCTGCTGACAAAAGCAGCCGGAAGCCGCCCGCAATTAACGATGCTCCGAGGAAGGCTGGCAGTCGGCATTTTGGAGTGCCAAAAATTTTGCTAGCACCCCTTGTCCACCGGCAGCCATCCGCCTATGTCGGCAGCAGCCCCGCTTTGGCACTCACAAGGTGGGACTGCCACTTTTAAAAAACTGAGTAACTTCAAATTCCTAGGAGGACTGCATGAAATTCCGTCCGCTTCACGACCGCGTCGTGGTCAAGCGCATCGACGCCGAAGAGAAGACCGCTGGCGGCATCATCATTCCCGACAGTGCGAAGGAAAAGCCTTCGCAGGGCGAAATCCTCTCGGTCGGCCCCGGCGGCCGCGACGAGACCGGCAAGCTGATCCCGATCGACCTCAAAGTCGGCGACATCGTGCTGTTCGGCAAGTGGTCCGGCACCGAGGTCAAGATCGACGGTCAGGAAGTCCTGATCATGAAGGAAAGCGACATTCTCGGCGTCATCACCGACGCCGGCTCCAAGAAGAAAGCCGCCTGATCCGCCACTCTCCTCATCCTGAGGAGCCGGCGCAGCCGGCGTCTCGAAGGATGAGGCCCAGACTTCAACTCCCATCCTTCGAGACGCCCGCCAGAGGGCGGGCTCCTCAGGATGAGGTTCGTGTAAACGGAGAATCTCATGTCAGCTAAAGAAGTGAAATTCGGCGTCGACGCCCGCGACAAGATGCTGCGCGGTGTCGACATCCTCGCCAACGCGGTGAAGGTCACGCTGGGCCCGAAGGGCCGCAACGTCGTGCTCGACAAGTCGTTCGGCGCGCCGCGCATCACCAAGGACGGCGTCACCGTCGCCAAGGATATCGAGCTCGAGGACAAGTTCGAGAACATGGGCGCCCAGATGGTGCGCGAAGTGGCATCGAAGTCGGCCGATCTTGCCGGCGACGGCACCACCACCGCCACCGTGCTCGCCCAGGCCATCGTCAAGGAAGGCGCCAAGTCGGTCGCCGCCGGCATGAACCCGATGGATCTGAAGCGCGGCATCGACCTCGCCGTCGAAGCGGTCGTCGCGGACCTGCAGAAGAACTCCAAGAAGGTCACCTCGAACGACGAGATCGCCCAGGTCGGCACCATCTCGGCCAACGGCGACAAGGAAATCGGCGACTTCCTCGCCAAGGCGATGGCCAAGGTCGGCAACGAAGGCGTCATCACCGTCGAGGAAGCCAAGTCGCTCGACACCGAACTCGATGT
>MKUJ01000021.1:23813-64301 GCA_001897755.1 Afipia sp. 64-13 | reverse complement strand
CTGGAGAACAGAAATCCTAACTCAAAATCGGGGGCGTTTCAGGGGTGCAGGTCAGTTGATAGTCCTAAGGTGTCGATTGAGACTGCTGAACGACGCGGCATCTTCAGTTGTGGTTACCACTCAGACTTGAGCGGTCTTGCTCCCAACGGTTTTTTGACAGGAGCGGAGTGGGACTGGGCTGGAAAGGGTGCAGAATTCGTCAAAGCCTGGCAGACTGGCCAGCCATATCCAAACCTTCTGCGTGGTGGCTTCAAGCAAGGTTTGGTAAAAATCAGTCCCTTCGGAAAATCCGTTCCTGAGAACGTGCGTGCTGATATTATCGCCGCTCGCCAGGCGTTCGTTGACGATAAGCTCAAGATCTACGCCGGGCCTCTGAAATCTAATGACGGAAAACAGATACTGGCTCCAGGTCAGATTATTGCTAACGACGATGTTGGTTTCAAGTTTGGCGTAAATTGGCTAGTCGAGGGGGCCATTGGTGAAACTGGTTTGAAGTAACCAGCTATGTCCGATCAATCGAAAGATTTGTCCGTGACGAAGAAATGGGCCGATCTGATGGTCCGCCCAAGTAATCGCGCTAACCCGAGTCTAGATATGCGCGCCTATACGGACACTTTCCGAGCGATTCTTTCTTCCATCGCCGCAATTATCTTCGCGCTTTTGATCTTCGGCGCATTCATGGCGGTGCATGGATTAAACCCGCTTTCAGTATTTCAAACGCTGTACCTTGGAGCATTTGGAACAAAGTTTTCCTGGGAAGGGACGCTAACTCAGTCAGCTCCAATAATGCTTACAGCGTTATGTGTTGTGTTGCCGGCTCGAGTTGGTTTGCTTGTTATAGGTGGCGAAGGCGCTCTGGTGCTGGGAGGGCTGGCTGCGGTTTTGGCATCTGCCGCATTGAATGGCGTGACGCCCTGGTTCGGTACGATTGGAGCTCTTGCCGCTGGCTCCGTTGCAGGTGGGCTGTGGATCTTTCTGATTGGCCTGTTAAAGCACGGCCGTGGCGTCAATGAAACGATAGCGAGCCTTCTGCTAAATTATATAGCCATTGCCGTCTTCAATCATTTGGTTAGCGGCCCGATTCGTGACTACTCACAAACGCTGAAGGCGACTAGCTGGCCGATTCCATCCGAGTTTCTCATCGGCACAATCCCAGGCTGGTCTGTCCATTGGGGAATTGTGATCAGTATTCTTACTTGCCTCGTTCTTGCGTTTATTCTTCGCAGAACAACCTTTGGTTTCGCGATGAATATCGTCGGAGGCAATCTACGTGCTGCGCAGGCAACGGGCCTTCCGATCGGACGAATCGTCATTGTTGCGTGTTTCGCAGGAGGCGCATGCGCGGGGCTGGCGGGAGCCATCGAAGTTACTGCTGTGCACGGCGCAGCTAGCGAGTCGCTTATCGTTGGTTTTGGCTACACCGGCATTCTTGTCGCATTCCTGGCGCGGCAAAATCCGCTGGGTGTCATTCCAGTCGCGATTGTTCTGGGTGGCATCTCAGCAAGCGGTGGTGTTTTGCAACGTCGGTTTGGGTTGCCTGATGCCACGACTCTTGTGCTTCAGGGTTTGATATTTTTGTCGGTTTTGGCAAGCACCAACATGAATTTGGTGAAATCTGTTCTTGGATGGCGACGCAATGGAGCATGATCTTGGATGGATCGGTGTCGTTATTGCCGCTCTGGGCGGAGCCGTGCGAATTTCCGCGCCATATCTTTTCGTGAGCTTAGGCGAGGTTATTACTGAAAGAAGCGGGCGCGTAAATCTGGGTCTTGAAGGGACTCTTTTGACCGGCGCAATGACAGGGTTCGCCACGTCTTATTTGACCGGTTCGCCCTGGTTGGGTGTTTTAGCTGCAGGGGCTGCGGGTGCCGCTTTGGGAATGGTGCATGCTCTGATCTGCAGTCTGCCGCGCGTCAATGATATTGCAGTTGGAATCGCTTTGTTCATCTTTGGCATGGGCATAGCCTTCTATTTCGGAAAGCCGTTTATTGAGCCTCGAGCGTCTATGTTGCCAATGATAAGTTTTGGTGAATGGAGCGATGTTCCGGCAATCAGATCGGCACTTGAGATTAGCCCACTGTTCATTGCTGGTGCTGCTGTAGCTCTTACCCTCGAGTGGGCAATTCAAAACACTCGGTGGGGATTGATCCTGCGAATGGCTGGAGATGGCGCAGATGCAGCGAAAGCTCTTGGGTACTCGGTCAACTTCATTCGCTTTATCGCAACAGCATGTGGCGGCTTTCTTGCTGGAATTGGGGGATCGTTCCTCTCGCTTGTCTATCCAGGGAATTGGAACGAGGGTTTGTCAAGCGGCCAGGGCTTGATGGCCATTGCCCTCGTCATATTCGCGCGATGGAGCCCGATCCGTTGTCTTGGTGCCTCGTTGCTATTCGGTGGCGCGTCAGCGATCGGGCCGGCTTTACAAACTATTGGGATTTCCAAGGGGTACTACCTTTTTAGTGCCGCCCCTTATGTCCTGACATTAGGGCTGCTCATTTACAGCTCGTCCGCCCGCAAAGCGCTGGATGCCGCGCCGAGTGAACTAACGCTGGCAAAGTGAAGGTTAAGGTCATGGCCCCTCCTTCAGTCGAGGCAAGGAATCTCACAAAGTCATTCGGTAGCGTGCATGCACTGAGTGACGTTTCTGTAAATTTTCGTCCAGGTAGGTTGCATGCCCTCTTAGGCGAGAATGGAGCAGGTAAAAGCACCTTGGTAAAATGCTTGATGGGTTACTATCAAGCAGATAGCGGGGAAGTTGTCGTTAACGGTTCGCCACATCAAATGCGCTCACCGCAGATCTCCCAAGCACTTCATATGGGAATGGTTTACCAGCACTTCACTGCGGTAGATCGAATGACAGTGGCGGAGAATCTGGTCTTGGGTCGCGCTGACCTGCCATTTGTTATTGATTGGAGCTCAGAGATCAACAGCCTGCGTTCCTTTATGGCCGGAATGCCGTTTCAAATTGATCCTCAGCGTCGTGTTTCGTCGCTGGCCGCAGGGGAGAAGCAAAAGCTTGAGATAATAAAACAACTCTATTTGGGGCGCACTTTCATAGTGCTTGATGAGCCCACGTCGGTACTCACGCCTGCGGAGGCTGACCAAGTACTCTCCGAGGTGCGGCGATTGGTCGATGAGGGATCGCTCACTGTTGCGATGATTACACACAAATTCCGGGAAGTTACGAACTTCGCACAAGACGTGACCGTGATGCGCGCGGGTAAAGTAGTCGCTTCTACCGAAGTGAACAGCGACAGCGAGGCGCGGCTGACCAAGCTTATGTTTGGTGAAAACAGTACCTTTATGACTCTTGCAAAACGCAGCGATCCACCTATTGGCAGTCCGAATGCATTGATGATGACAAATATTCATGCCCTAGGTGATCGAGGCGATGAGGCTGTTGCGGGAGCGACACTGTCCGTCAAACCGCACGAAGTTTTAGGTATTGCCGGCGTGTCAGGAAACGGACAGAAGCAGTTAGTCGAAGTATTCGCCGGGCAGCGAGAATTGGCTGAAGGGGAAATCACTGTTGATAGCGAAGTATATCGCCGAACTCGCAAGGAGATGCAGAAAAAGGGAATTTTTCTTCTTACCGAAGAGCCTCTTCAAAATGTCTGTGTCCGATCTATGTCCGTGGCAGACAATCTAGCGTTTCGTGTCTTTGATCTAACTCCATTTGCCCGCTTTGGACTGATCAACAGAAAGATGCTTGAAAAGCTGGCTAATGAATTGATCGCAAAATACCGCGTCAAGACGCCGTCAGCTGATGCGCCTATCGGCAATTTGTCAGGGGGCAATGTCCAACGCGTTGTCCTTGCCAGGGAACTTTCCCACAATGTGCAGGTGTTGGTGCTTCAGAATCCATGTTTTGGGCTCGATTCACATTCTGCTGCGGATATACGCAGCAAAATCATTGACGTTCGCAATAGCGGCGCGGCGGTACTTTTGTTTAGCGAAGACCTGGATGAGGTCCTTGAATTGTCGGACCGGATTGCAGTGATGTCAGAAGGAAAGATTGTTTACGAAGTAGATGCCAAGAATGCTGACCGATACGAAATCGGTCGACATATGGCGCATTCAACTCATTAACCGGTCTCAGTCCTGCGATGATCGACAACTTGATCTTAAGAAATTGAGTAAATCTGGAATTGGTGACAGGGTGCTCACAAAGGCGGGGACGATACCAACGTGACCATAGTGTTTCCGGTGCCGCCTGCAGACGGTGGATCAGTACGAAACATTCTACTTCGCCCGCGCTCTTCTTTAAAATATTACTCGCCAACTCTATGAAATAAATTTTGTGAAAGCGGGGCCTTCCCTAGGCAGACCGTCAGCAACAGCGCAAGAATAGTGCAGGAGCTACGGGGCCGAGTGCTTAGCCCGATGGCGGCGGCTGATCTTGCTCGGTATCAGTCTTTCAGCGGACAGTACGACTGAGCTTGGGAAAGCGTTTTTCCAGCTCAGGTGGAATAACGGCCGGCCCGTACTGTGCGACCAGATGAACCGCCGCACCATGCAGGACGTTCATCTGGTGTTTCTTGTCCTGGAACTGGCGTGCCGCGATCCGGTAAAGATACATCAGCATGCGCCGCGCATCCTCCGGCGCGAGGGATGTCATCACCGTTCCCAGCGTTGCCGGCGTCGGCTGCGCCCTTGGCGACAAAAAGAACAAGCCGAATCTTATCCGCGCCTCCGGGACCGGGGCGTAAAGCTCGGCGGTCAGTTGATCGACCTCACTGCGCGGTCCTCCGGCCACGAGCGCCACGGCCTTGATCACCAACAGATAGATATGGAATTGCGAGTTTTGCTGCGTCAACTCGATGGCGCGTTGATACAATTCCAGTGCGCGGTCGATGTCTCCGATGCTTGCGGCAATCTGCTTCTTCATAGCGAAGGCCGGGGCAAAGGCGGTGCTGGTCCTGAAGGCCTCGTTGGTGAGGCGGGCCGCCAGTTGCAGATAGCCCCGGTCGATGAAGCGGAGCGCCTTGGCGATGCCGAACAGCAGCATGGGATCGCCATTGGCTTTGGGCAGTGCCCCCAACACCGGCCGTTCGATTTCATCCTCGATTGCCGACCATCGGGCGTCATCGATCGGTGCAGCGCAGGGCGTCAGCGGGGCCTGCAGCAATTGCAGATAGCGGTTGAGGGCGAGCATCACCGCGATAATCGGGGCCCTGGGGCTTTCCGCAAAAGCCTGTTCCAGCCGGCGTGCGTTTTCGGCCCAGCCGGAGGCGTCGTCTGAAAGCAGCCTGCCGGCCTCGTGTAGCCGCAGATGCAGGAGCGCTCGTCCGGTTTGAGCGGCTCGCCGCCCGGGATTGCTTCATGGGTCCAGATCGCCTGCAACAAGGCCGCAGAGAGCGTCTCCAGTTCGTCGCAACCCGAAGCCAGGGCACGGTCAATCGAAATGGCGCGATCACTATGTCGGTTTTGCCGTTTTTCAAAACCAGCGCCAGATGGATTTCGCCGTCTTCCTCCAGAAGGCTGGTTTCCAGTGTGCAGGAGATGTCGTTGCCCGAACCAGCGGCGAACCGCCAGTCAGGCAGGCAGAGGACTTTGCGCGAGCCGCCGAGCCCCGCTGCGATACGCTCGCGCAGCCGTTTGATGATAGGAGCAAGCCTCTCCCCGTTGTCTGTAAGTCCATAGACGGGAGTGAGATAGTCAATGCTGCGTTCGCCAAGCTCGCCATTGAGATCGCCCAGGCCCTCGAGCAACTGCGCGCGGGTCACCAGCTTGCGGGCTGACGCACCAACCGTAGCAGCAGCGCCCGCTCCTGTCGGGTGAACCGAAGCCGCGTACCGTTGTCTCGCCGGGCGGCGAGCATGTCCGGTTCGAATGTCAGGTCGGCGTAGCGGACAGGCTGCATGATGTCCCGTGACGTGGCCCGGCCTGAATGCCGGTACGGATGATTTCAGTGCAGGAAGAAATCCCGGACGGCACAAAGTATAGGCCGCGGAGCGTCCCGTCCGAGTGGTTCTTCTGCAACCAGGCAAGAAAAATCCCGGAGACGAGCCGCGTTGAGCGCAACCAAATATTGGTGCGAGACTATTTTGTTATCGCTGCTGCAGGGCAATTCGTGCCGCGCCGCAGAGCATCTGCCCGCGGGCACCGGGGGCTGGGGCGATGCGAGCTTTGCGGGCAGGACGGTGGGCGAACCGGCAGGCGTGCGCGGATCGGCCGCGCTCGCCCGGATCGGCAATATGCTTTCGGAGCGGGGTTTCTCCTGCACACGGTTTGCTTTGTCCTTACGCATGGGCGAGGCGTTTCGGTTGCTGGCGCTGGTTGCAAGCCTTTTGGTTGGCATCGCTCCTTGCGCAATGGCACAAGACTATTTTGGCGCGGATGTCGCGACAGGACCATTTTCGGGTGGAACACAGAATTTCTTCGGCGCCGCGGAGCATCGCGGCGCCATCTCTTGGAGCTCACCAGGGAGACCGGTATTAGAATTTCACGGAAACACCAGAATAGATCGAGGATTCCGTGCAGGAGTTGTTGCTGACACCGGGCGCTATATTACAGACGTTGCTCGTTGCATGATCGATGCCGAATTTGTTCTGCCAGTAGCGGTAGGCAACCCAAACATCCACGAAGTGGCTGTACTTCTCTCCCCACACCGCTTTCGATGCATCGAAAGTGAGTCGAATCGGCTCGGCATTCAGTTCGATGGCCGTCTTGGTGCCAACAAGCGGATTGTTCTCATAGCCTTTCGGGCCATACCATCCGGCGCGGCCGCTGATTGAGAAATACCTCATGCTCTCGGGTAAGAATCCCAGATCCATGTAGTAGTTTACTTCAACTGCCCATGTCGGCTTGAAGCGTCGATTGCCGTCGGTCAGGCAGTTTGCGCCGGGTGAAGGATATGCAACAGCGGATGCTGGAAGCTGCCATCCGGCCCCGCATTGGGTGAAGGCGGAGTGATTGGAGAATTCCCAATACAACAACGGCGCGACGTTCAAGTAGCCTTTGTAGGGCAGGTCAAAGGCGAACTGCAGACCTGCGACGACATCTCGCTTGGCGGGCGCCAGATAATTGTTCTCTGTGCCCATGTCCATGCCGACCTCAAATGAGATATTATGAAGCGGGCCTGCGCTGAATTGCCTGGTGTTGAAAAGCTCATTCCAACCCAGCGTTGAGCGAAACAATCCGTAGACTTCCGTTGCGCCGGCACAGTTGGCCGATCGGCTGATTCCTGTATTCGGATCGAAAATCGCACCCGCATTGGTGCAAGGCGCTGCAGGATCGTTGTGATCCGATTTGATGTAGGAAATCGTGAAGAAGTTTGTTCCGTATTGCCAGATGTCGAAATGCGTGAACGAGTAGTACTGCTTCGCTGTTTTGCCGTTGACGCTTCCGTCCGGACGGATCGAGTAGACTCCGGGATCCGTGCCGTTTGGTTGCCAGGAGTATGTGAAACGGTTGTCGATCAACGAAAAGAACGGAACGTCTACCGTTTTCTTGGCCACTTTGACCGGAGCGTCTGCCGCGTTTGCTGACGTGAAGAATGGTACCGTTACCGTCATCAACAAAGCGGCGCCGATTGAGTTCGCACGATGTAACATTTTTCCCCCTTGGTTATAAGATTTGTGAAATCCCTTGTTCTCTCACCCGCTTGTGGGCCGGCGGGGCCCGCGCTGAAAAAAGGCTTTCAGCCATATTTCACCTCCTCGTTGTGTTTCGTTTCGAAACTTATGCAGCGGTGCTTAGACACACTCTTCCTATCGCCCACGCCGAAAACCGGCGTAGGTGTTGCGGACAACACGCCTTATCGTTGGTCGATCTGTTGCTGAGCGGGCGTCTTCATCGTTATGAAGGGCGCCGTCCGATCATGGGCGGTATCTAGACCAAGTCGAACTGCTCAGCATCAATTGTCGAAGGATCGGTGATTTCAGAAATCACTTGCCCCTTTTGAAGAAGGATTATCCGGTCAGAAAGCGACTTCAGAAAATCGACATTCTGCTCAACCAAAATCATCGAAATAGCGTGCTTCTCTCGAACGGCTTTCAAGGCTTCGACGATCTCTTCTCGAATTGATGGTTGAATGCCCTCGGTGGGCTCATCAAGCAGAATGACCTTTGGCTGAGATATCAAACAGCGGCCAAGCGCAAGAATCTGCTGTTCGCCGCCTGACATCACGCCACCCAGTCGGTCGAGCAGCCCGCCAATTCGCGGCAGCAATGCGACGATCAGATCAACGTCGTTTTTCAATCGCCTGGCGCCGAGCGCTGCGACCTGCAAATTCTCTCGGCCCGTCAGCTTGGGATATATTTGGCGGCCTTGAGGGACGTATCCCAAGCCTGCGTGAGCTCGTGCCGCGACTGAGGAGCGAGTTACGATACCGCCTTCGAGGCAGATCTCGCCGCTCTTGACCGGAATGAGGCCGACAATCGTCTTGAGCAGGGTGGATTTCCCCATGCCGTTATGCCCGAACACTCCGAGAAATTCACCGGGATTCAGAGATAAGTTCACGCCATTGATGACGCCGATATCTCCATAACCAGAGAAGAGCGTTTCCACAGACAGCACGGACATCACGCCACCTGCTTTCCGAGATAGACGTCTTTCACGCGTCGATCATTCAGTACGACGCCAACATCGTCATCTGCAAGAATCTCTCCGCGATTGAAAACGGTGACGCGGCCGCCGATCAGTTTTATGAACTGCATGTCGTGCTCGACGACGATAACGGAATGGTTGCTGGAAAGATTTTTGATGAGGGCAGCTAGCCGCGTCGATTCAGCCTTGGTCATTCCGGCTGCAGGTTCATCCAGCAGGATCAGGCTCGGCCGTTGTGAAACCACCATGGCGAGCTCGACGAGTTGCCGATGACCGTGAGCGAGCTTGCCGACCGGCTGATGGATTACCTCGTTGAGGTGCATCGTGGAAACGATCTCTTCCAACCGGCTTTGCAGGTCGGCACCCGAGCACACACGCTGTAAGGCAAGCCGGACGTTCTCGAATGCCGTCAGACCATCAAAGACGTTCGGGACCTGGGTCTTGATACCGATACCCATTCTGGCGATCTGATGAGGCTGAAGGCCGTTGATCGGTTGCCCCTTAAAGGAGATGTCTCCTTCGGACGGCTGCAATTGCCCTGTCAGGCATTTGAAGAAAGTGCTCTTTCCGGCGCCGTTGGGCCCGATCACACAGCAATGTTCATTTTCTCCAATGGAGAAGGTCACTGACGAAAGAGCGACGACCCCTCCAAAGCGTTTGCTCAGATTTTTCACCTTGATCATCGGAGCGATTACCCTCTGCGTGTTCTGCGAACGATGCGGGCGAATGCATCCTGCAAAGCCGGCGCCAGACCGCTCGGTACGAACATGACAAAGAAGATGAGGATGGCGCCCAGCAGGAGTTCGGGGTTCAACACGCCGCTGGTGCCCAGCTTTGTTGATAGGAGTTGAATGAACAGACATCCGAGAAGCGGGCCGAGAAGTGTTCCCCGGCCGCCGATCAACACCCAAATGACGATCTGGGCTGTGTTGGAAAGGCTGAACATGTTGGGTGTCACCGTCAGACAATTCGCAAACAGCATTCCTGCGGTGCCCGCGATACCCGCACCAAGAATGAAGGTGATCAGCTTGATGATGCGGCTGTCGTATCCCAGCAGTTCTGCCCGTGTTTCATTCTCCCTGATGGCAATCATCACTTTGCCTGCACGCGATGCAAGGAAGAGGCGGCAAACGATATATGCTAGCGCCAGGCAGATGACGGCGATGCCGAAAATCGCTTCAGGCGACAGCGCATCGGCGGCACCCGGCAATGTGAGCTGGGGGGTGGACGGAATTCCGTTAAAGCCGCCGAGTGGAACTTGGCCGATGACATAGTTATCGCCAGCCGATCCATTCAGCAGCTGACTGAAGATCAACGAGACCGTCAGCGTGATCACGCCGACATAGACATCGCCAATTCGTCCCCAGAAGATAAAATATCCGAGGGCTGCGGAGAACACCATTGGCACTCCCAACGAGCACAGCACGCCCATCGAGGTGCTATCAAAGTTGATTGCGGCGATCGCATAGGAATAACCACCCAGTCCGAAAAAGGCTGCTTGCCCCAAGCAGAATATGCCGCCGTAACCCCATACAAGCCCGAGACTCAGCGAGAGCACGCAGAGGCTCACGAAAATCGTGGCATTAATGGTGGTGTAGAGATCGGCGACGAACGGAAATCCAAGGGCAGCGGCTGCGGCGATTGCAAGAACAAGTCCCGCCACCAGCCCTTCACCCATGAAGCCTTGAGCTGCCGGAAGGCTCTTCAAGCCCGCTGCGCCAGTATTAACGCTCATAGCGCGCCTCGTTTGAATCGGCTGGTTAGTCCGTTCGGCATGACCCGCAGCAAGACGATTGCGGATAGCAACAGGGCGACCTCTCCAAAAACGGGTGTGGCGACGAAAGTTACAATCGTGTTCACGACGCCGAATGTGGTCGCAACAAGTGCGCTGCCAACAATCACGGCGGGTCCGGCACAGATCACCGTGATGAATGCCTTTGCGACAAAGGCTAAACCCATTCCGGGTGATACCCCGGTGAGAGGTGCTATCAGGGCGCCTGCCAGACCGGTAATCGCGGCCCCGATGACAAAGGTAACGCAATAAATGCGGTTGGGATCAAACCCGAGCACAGCCGTAATGTCCGGGTTCTGCATGGCAGCTCGCGCGACCAGGCCGATGTCGGTCATCTTGAGAAAGACCGCGGAGCCGACAGTGAGAGCTGCTGCGAAAAAGATCAGAACGAGCTCATAGATACTGGTGGAATAAGCACCGATATGAACTGAGCCAAGCGGTGCTGAAATTCCGGTGACTGTGTTTCCGAAAATGACTGTGACTGCGCCCATCAGGAGCAAGCTGAGCCCCCAGGTGGCGAGCATCGTCTCGATGAGCCTGCCGTACAAATATCGAATGATTAGGCGCTCTACGACCAGACCGACTACAGCCACCGAAAGCGGCGCTACGATAAAAGTGGCTACCCAAAAATTCACCCCGGCATTCACCGACATCACCGAAGTATAGGCGCCAATCATCAGGAACTCGCCATGAGCGAAGTTAATCACCTTCATCATGCCGAACATAATCGCCAGCCCGATCGAAATCAGGATGAGCATGGCGATCGAGGATAGAGCTTGAATGATCAGAACGAGGGCGTAGTCCATCGAACGTGCCTATGACAGATCAAAAGGGGATGCGGCGCCCGGTCAATGCCCGCCCGGCAATGCGCCGGACGGGCAGGCTTCTCAGTTGCCTAGAACATACTGTTTGGTGTCATTCGGATTTGCTGCGAGGTCGCAAACCGCGGCCGTATCAGACGGCGGTAACTGGTCGTATTTCTCGAGCAGCTCGAAGGAGTGATTCTTGGCCTGCGCGATATAGATATCGTGCGAAACGTGATGACACTTGCCATCTACCGTCACCGGGCCGCCGGGGCCGTTGTAAGTGAGGTTGCCTTCGAGAGCCTGGATGACCTTATCCCGATCGAAAGTGCCCGCTGCTTTCACCCCTTCGGCCCACAGCTTCGGGGCGTAGTAGCTCATCGCCGGCAGTTCATTGATCGGCGAACGGTCGGTGCCCGTCACCTTTGCGGCCCTGGCGACAAATTCCTTGTTTTGTGGCGTATCGATTTCCGGGAAATAGGTGGCGCTGGTCAGAATGCCATTATGCTCGGCAGGATTTGTGAAGAGCTGCTCGTTTCCAGTGCCAAAGATCGTCGATGCCAAACCGATACGGCCGGACATGCCGGCGGCCGTCCATTGCCGGAAGAAGCCGATGTGATTGCTTCCGACGAGGTCTGCCATCACAAGATCCGGCTTGATCGACTGGATCTTTTTCAAAGTCGGCCCAAAGTCTGTCTGTTCCAGCGGAAAGAATTCCACTCCCTCGAACTTGCCGCCGTTCTCCTCCACGACTTTCTTATGCCACTTGCTAACGATGTGGCCGAAATTATAGTCGGCAGCGACTGTGTAAACGCGCTTGCCGAATTTCTTCATCGCGTAGGGGACGATCTTGACGGTCTTCTGACCCGGTGTCGTTCCGAGGCAGAAGATATTCCGATCACATACGCCGCCCTCATATTGAGTGCTATAGAAAAGCAACGTTTTGTAGCGACGCAAAATCGGACGAATAACTTCGCGCGATGCTGACGTCACTGCGCCAAACACCGCTGCGACTCGATAGCGCGTCGCGGCCTCGGTCGCATACTGACCATAAAGCTGGTTATTCGACTGGGTATCAAAGTTGACGAGTTCAATTTTTCTGCCAAGCAGGCCGCCGGCCTGGTTAATCTCGTCAATGGCCATCGCAACCATGCTTGCCATCGGCTTGCCGAGAATATCCAGAACGCCGCTGACGTCGTGAATTGCCGCGACTTTGATCGTGTCGTCGGCAAAAGCGTACTTGCTGATAAATGGCGCTGCTACAATGCCGGTCGTTGCCTTAAAGAAAGTCCTGCGATGCATCATTCCCATTAGCTCCTCCCGTTTTTTAGATTTATTCGAACGTTGAAAGTCCCTTCAGCTCCTGTCCAAAGGACGGGAGATCCTCGCGCGATATCACGCAATGAACGCCTTTCTCGCGATCGACTGTTTGCGTGATCCGCAGATCGGCTGCTATCGAGCAAAGCGTGTATGCATCCTGTCGAGAGAGCCCCGATATCTCGGCGATCAGGGCGACCATCTGGCTCAGAGCGATTTCGGCCGCGTTATCGAGGCTTGGATGAAATCCCATCGTAATGAGCGCGGTGCTCGTGATGCCGATCGGTAGCTTGCGGTTTTTCTGTTTTTGCAGTTGCAGTGTGAATGTGCCCGCCAGTGCTGTCTCAATGGCAGTGAGACAGACCTCTCCGTCTCCCTGCAACGCGTGTCCGTCGCCAACTGAGAAGAGGGCGCCTGAAACAAAAACCGGAAACAGGAGAGTTGTGCCGGCCACGAATTCTTTGTTGTCGATGTTGCCACCAAAAACGCGCGGTTCGACCGAGGAAAGCTTGCCGAAGCTGGGTGGGGGAGCCACGCCGATATTGCCAAAGAACGGCCGACACTTCATGCGCCGTCCCCACGGCAGCGTGACGGTTTGGTCTGACGTATCTATTGGCAGATGGAGACGCCGGGCTTCGGGAAATTCGTGCGGCAGCGTGCCGTGCAGAGGCAGTTGAAGATTCCATCCCCAGTTCTGACGCAGCGTTATGTCTTCAATTCGAACTTCGAGAACATCGCCTGGCTCCGCCCCCTCCACATGGATCGGGCCAGTCAGAAGGTGCGGGCCGGGGCCGCGTCGAACGTTCGCCAAGACTTCTTGATGGTCTTGCAAAACAACGAAACGTTCGTCTTCAGGCAGATCTTCCGGCTCACCCGAGAGCGTCTCGATCCTGATAGAGTCGCCGGATTTGACCGAGAGCACCGGTGGAATACGCGCATCCCATTCGCCCCAATGTACGGTCTTTGGGCTTGCGGAAAGGTGATGACGCTCCATGGGTGGTCAACCTGCTTGTCTGGCGTGTCCGCAAGTCTCCACCGAGACCGGCTACGCTTCGTGCAGGGACCTTACAACCTTATCACACACTGTCAACTATACAGCACATCTCTCGACGGAGGTTTTCCCAAGTCCAAAGCCGCCTAGATAATAAGGCTTATTGGCAGCCAAGGAGGAGCGCGACAGCCTTGCCCAGGAGTTGTTCAAACTCAATTGTAAAAATGAGGTCTGCCATCCGCAGGAAACGCGATTTGGCTATGACGCTCGGAGAATTGGACAAAGGCAGCGCGGTGACTCGCAACATTGGCGGTCATCGTTCAAAGGGCTCGAGTATTTAGCTTCCGTTGCTTGGACTGGTGCTATCGGGTTTTGTCGGAGGCAGGCCTTCGCCGTCCACAAGGTTCCTGCTACAAATGAAAGGAATCAAATGGCCAGATCCAGGACGCTCGAGGCTTCAGCTATAGCACTAGGCAACGACGACTTGATCGAGCCAAACAATACGAAAAAGCGAGCCTCAAAAATCAAAAGTCCGAAAACAAAGAACAACACGGAATCGGAGCTCGGCGGTTTCTACGTGGGTGAAGTCGCCGAACTGCTCGGTGTCTCGTCAAGTAAAGTCCGGCAGTGGGACAAATATGGCCTGCTTGTCACTTCGCGCACCGATGCAGGCTATCGAATCTATCCCGCAGACCAACTTGAGCGGATGCGGCAGATAAGAGATCTCGCCAGTTCCGGCGTGAATCTGGCCGGTATCAAGCTTGCCATTGCAGGACCCGACGCTCACGGCAACTCGGCGACGACGATTCCTGTCGGTCTTGGCGCCAAGCTTCAAAGCTTGCGACGGAGGAAGCAGATCAGCTTGCGCCAGCTTGGTGTATCGACCGGTTTAAGCGCCTCATACATCAGCGCGGTAGAACGCTCGCTCAGCAAACCGTCATTCGAGGCACTTCTGAAGTTGGCGACCGCTCTGGATTCCAACGCAGTCGCGTTGCTGGGCGGCGATTTCGTGCCTGACAAGCTTGTCGTGAAGACAAGCGAGAGACGGCCGCTGGACATCAATCTGGACGGTATCGAGATTCAGCAACTGTTTCGTACCAACGGAATGCTTGAATCGTTGTTGTTTATTCTTGAGCCAGGCAGTCATAGCGGCGAAAGTTATGGCCACCAGGGTGAGGAATTTCTGTTTGTTCTTGAAGGCAGGCTGGATATCACGCTGGACGAGACGGAGGATTACGTTCTCGAAGCGGGCGATGCGATGACCTTCGCAAGCCACCGGCCACACAAGTACGGAAACTCGACCGACCAGGCGACCAAGGTGCTTTGGGTGAATACTCCGCCAACGTATTAGCGTGCGACGCTAGGTGCGCCCGAACCTACGCAAAAGATCTTGTTGTCTGACTCGAATCCGGCGGGGCACATGGCAAAGGCCCTGTTATCTATCTCAAATACGCTGATAGCGTTGATAATTTTCCCTGTTCTCTTTCCGAGAAGACCCGGAAAAGCTGAGAGGAGGGCGCTATCCGGAAAGACTTACGCTTCAAGGAGCGCGAACTTGCTGTTTTCCCTGCAAAAATCCCTGTTTGCAGGGAATTTGTTCGGAGAAGGGTACTATCGGCACCCCGCCCCAGACAGTCAGATCGCGATCCAAGGTATCGAAGAACTGGAGAAATCCCCGGGAAACAAAATCAGGCCGGCTCTCCGCGCAGGCGTCGCGGAGGTTGCGAAGAACACCAAGGCTGTTCCTTAGGGTCGTAACCGAACTGTTGACCATCGAGGAGACGTCCCGCCCATAAAGGCTGAAGATGACTGACGCCAGTCAGGCGGTTGATCGTCTAACCCGATTTCTTAATGCGTTGGGTTCGTTTAGAAGTTGTATCGCCGGTGAATATGTCGTGGCGCGTCAGTTCTCGATAAAGCTGGGCCCGGCTGATCCCGAGCATCGTTGCGGCCAGCGCTTTATCGAATCCCGCCTTTACCAGTGCCTCCTGGATGGCTTGTGATTTTTCCGAGCGCAAACGATTTTTGAGCTTGGCGGTCTGGCTGCCGGCATTCTCGGATAATTCATCCTTTATATCGCGTGTCGCAAAGTCGATTGAGCCGTCGACCAGGAAGCGAGACAGTGCACTTTCAAGTTCGCGGACATTGCCCGGCCAGTCGTGAGCGAGAAGCATCTTCATCTTGGACGGTGGAAGCTTGCGTAGGGACAATCCGCTGCTGGCGGCAAGCCGAGGCAGGATGCGTTCGATCAGCTCAGCCTTGTCGGCTCGCTTTCGCAATGGTGGGGTCGTGATCCGCAACACGTCGAGCCGGTAGAAGAGGTCTTTGCGGAATTGCCGGTCTGCGACCATCGATTGCAGTGACCGGTTGGTGGCGCAGATGATACGGGTGTCGATCTGGATCGGCGAAAGACCGCCGACGCGCACGATTTCGTTTCCCTGCAGCGCCCGCAACAGATTCGATTGCAGCGAGAGTGGCATATCGCCGATCTCGTCAAGGAATAGCGTCCCTCCCTTTGCGAGTTCAAATTTTCCGGGCTTGCCGCGTGAGCGTGCGCCGGTGAAGGCCCCGCCTTCGTACCCGAACAATTCGGCTTCGATCAGCTCCTGCGGGATGGAAGCGCAGTTCATCCACACGAACGGACCACGCGCGCGGTCGGACAGTCGGTGGATCGCCTGGGCGGCGAGCTCCTTGCCGGTGCCAGTTTCTCCTTCGATCAAGACCGGTAGGGCCGTCGCCGCCGCGGCACGGATATCTTCACGCATTTTATCCATAATGACGCCGCGTCCGATGATGTCATCGATCGAGTGGCGCGCTATCCATGGGGTTTTCGCATTGTTGATCGCAAGTTCATTGTTCGAGAGCTTGCTGTAAGTGCGGCGGAGCGCTTCAAAATCCGAGAATAGTGCGAGGCCGAGCGCGCCGACGATCTCACCGTCCTGCAGCACCGGGACCTGCTTGGTGATCAGCCTATGACCGCGGACATTAAGTGGAAAGCCGACGACCGCGCTCTCGCCGCGCGCAACGAGGTGTAGCCGTGTTTCATGCGAGACGACATCGGTGATCTTGCGGCCTATGAAGTCTTCCTCTTCGCCCCCAAGCAGTTTGCAATAGGGGCGGTTGATCAGAACCACGCGACCTTCGGTGTCGACCGCGACCAGGCAGTCCGAAACATGATCCAGGACAGTGCGCAGGAAGCGCGCTTCGTCGGCGGTCGAGTTTTGCCAGGTCGGAAATGGCATGGGCGATGCCTCATCCATCAAGTCTCATAAGTGAGATGACATCGTCTCAGATGCGAGATTGTTGTCAAGGCGATGGGCTCGCCAAGCCGTGTGATCGATGCCTGTGTGTGACGCAAAGCGACGACTTATCAAATAGATAGCAATTTAATAGCGGCCCGCCCGGTGGCTGGCATGGTCGTTGCTAACTCCTCTTGGGACGGCAAAGCGCTTAAACAAGAGGAGACAAGATTGATGCCCCAGCGACGTCCGGTTGAAGTGCGTTCAGTTTTGGTCGGCGACATGGTTGTGCAGGTCTCGGGCGAGGGGCCGGCGCTCGTTTGCATCCACGGCTTCACGACAACAAGTGAGTTCTGGAGAGAGCAGGTCGCTGAGTTCTCCCGCGATCACATGCTTATCCGTCCCAATCTGCCCGGACATGGCGTGTCGCCTCATCCGGAGGGTCGGGACTATACGATCGAAGCCTTCGCGGGCGATATCGAGAAACTGTTCGATTATTTCCGCATTGATCGGGCCGTGCTGGTCGGCCTGTCGATGGGCGGAACGATTGCGCAACATTTTACCCTGAACAATTCAAATCGGCTCAACAGCCTCGTGCTCGTCGGCGCAACGCCGCACGGCCTGGGGCCGGATGTCAACGCTGACAACGTGCTGAGAGCGATCGATGAGGTCGGTATTGCACGTTCGAGCCAAGACGTGATCGACCGTTCGTTTGCCGCCACCACGGCGGATGCAATCGTTCAATTCGCCAAGCACGAAGTCATCCAGACGCCGGATTTTGTCGCGCGCGCCGCTATCCAGTCGTTGAACGCCGCTGACTCACGGCCATGGCTTAAAGCCATCGATGTGCCCACCCTCGTTGTCGTTGGAGAAGACGACATCATCACGCCGCCTGCCGAATCAAGACAGCTCGCGGCGGGCATCCCGTCGGCAAAGCTCTGCGTCATCAAGCAGGCGGGGCACTTCCCGATGCTCGAGCAGCCTGCGGTCTTCAATCCGGCATTGCGCGGGTTTCTGTCGGAACTGCGATGCGAGCAATCAGCATCATAAAGAAATGATTCATAAAATAGAATGGGAGGAGACCAATGACAACATCGACCTATCATGACGAAGCGTTGCCTGCCTCGACCGCGGAAATACGGAAGGTTGTCCTCGCCGCGGCGCTCGGCACGGTTTTCGAGTGGTATGATTTCTTCGTGTACGGAAGCCTCGCCGTCATTTTCGGGGCGATGTTTTTCCCGAAGGGCAATGAAACGGCCGCATTGCTCGCAGCTCTTGCAACCTTTGGTGCGGGTTTCGTGTTGCGTCCTTTCGGCGCGATTTTCTTCGGCCGCCTTGGCGATATGATTGGCCGCAAATATACTTTCCTCGTCACCATGCTGGTGATGGGTCTTTCCACCGCGGTGATCGGCTTTCTGCCGACGTTCGAGACGATCGGCTGGTTTGCGCCGGCAATTCTCGTAAGCCTTCGCCTTCTGCAGGGACTCGCCGTCGGCGGCGAATATGGCGGAGCGGTTACCTACGTCGCCGAGCATTCGGCTCCCGACCGCCGTGGCCTGACGACGAGCTGGATGCAGATCACCGCGACACTCGGTCTGTTTTTGTCGATAGTCGTCATCCTAATCTGTCGTCAGTCGATGTCTGCGGAAGCTTTCACAAATTGGGGCTGGCGGGTTCCATTCGTGTTGTCGGTTCTGTTGCTTGTGCTCTCTCTTTATATTCGGTTGAAGCTGGAGGAGTCGCCGGTTTTCAAGCGAATGAAGCAGGAAGGTCGGGCGTCGAAAAACCCGATCAAGGATACGCTTGGTAACGCTGCGTCGCTGAAGATCGTTATGCTCTCTATCTTCGGCGCTGTCGCAGGGCAGGGTGTCGTCTGGTACACCGGCCACTTCTATAGTCTTTACTTCATGACCTCGACGTTGAAGATCGACTACCAGTCGGCTTACACCTATCTGACCATCGCTCTTCTTCTGGGATCGCCGTTCTTCGTGTTCTTTGGCTGGCTGTCGGATCGTATCGGCCGCAAGTGGATCATGATGACAGGCATGCTGGGAGCGGCGTTCCTCTTCATCCCGATCTTCCAGGGACTGACTTACTACGGCAACCCAGCACTGTACGAATTCCGTGCCAAGAACACCGTGATTATCGACGGTGGCGACTGCCGCGAAGACCAGACCTTTATCGGCCAGCTCTTTCAGCCCAAGGCTACCAAGGACTGCACCCGCGCAAAGGCACTCCTATCCTCGTATGCCGTCCCGTACGAAACACGGGCAGGAGGCAAGGAGTTGAATCTGATTATCGGTGGGCAAACCCTGAAAGGCTATGACGAGAACACGGTTCGGGCGGCACTGGACAAGATCGGCCTTCCGAAAGCAGCTGATCCCGGTCGCATCAACGGTCCCATGATTGTCCTGTTGTTGCTCTCGCTCGTATTTCTGGCGACCATGGTTTATGGCCCCATCGGTGCTTTTCTCGTCGAATTATTCCCGACAAAGGTTCGTTACAGCGGTGTATCGGTCGCGATGCAGATCGGTAACGGCTGGATCGGCGGATTTGCACCATTCTTCGCGACAATGCTGGTCGTGAGTTCCGGCAACATCTTTGCCGGTCTCCTGTACACGGTAGCTGTCGCTGCCATAACTTTTGTCATTGGCTCGCTGCTTATTCACGATACGCGGCAGAACGATATAAACCAGTAACAAAAAGCCGCGGCGTATCCTCGGATACGCCGCGGGCGTTATTCCTATGGAAATTACACTTTGAGAAGCACAGAACTCTCTGTTTTCCTGCACAATTTCTGTTGCAGAGAAATCGCTCGGGGAAAAAGTAAGGTCAGCACTTTTACCCAGCTTCAACCCGGGTGCGCCCACTGTTTTGAAATCTCGGTTGGTTGACAGGTCTTGTCTTCGCTTTCTGACATTGGGAGGAGCTTCTCGTTGTGCTGTTTCCCTTTCGTCAGGATGCGACAAGGTTCGCTAAAGCGCCATCTCCACGATTTCGGCCTGCTCGTACATCGTGCCATCGGCCACGATGGTGGCATGTACCTGCTGAGCGGGAGTCTTTTCCCAGGCGGCCCTGGCCTCGGCAAGGGAATCGAAACGGTGATTTCCGCCCTGATACCGCAACATGGCGTATTTATTCAGATTGTCGGCTTCGGGATTGTCCATGAAGGACCTCCATCGAATGAATGATCTCAAGCGGACAAAGAGCTAATGGCATCACTACTTGCAGGTTCCGTTGCGAGGACAAGTGACTTGTCAAATGCTGAGCTCTGCAAGGTAACTTCGATCCCAAGGTCAACCGGATTTGCATAACTCATGTGCTGACCAAGGTGTTAAGCTGAATAGTTGACAGCAGGTCTCGAGCATTCTCTCCCATAGAATAAGTCCGCTGTGCGCTATTCGAGAACGCCATCTCATACATTCCGTGGAATTCTCTCTGATGCGGCGACGACTACTGTGCTGGGGTCGAGCTTTTCCTATGTCTGATGCCTGACATTACGCGCGTTTTTTTCGTACCGATTGTAAGGAACGTGGTCTCGGTGCCTTGGTTTCGTTGATACCGAAAACCAAGGAGAAGCATATGAAGAAAATCTTGATGACCGCTGTGTGTGTTTGTTCGCTCGCTGTGCCGGCAATGGCCCAAACGGGCGGAACGACGCCGACAACGAAGTCTGACACGAGGATGGACAATAGCAAGACGGTCAGACCCGATGCGTCGAAGGGTACTTCGACCGATGCGAAGAGGGGAATTCCCGGCAACCCGACCGCTGGTGGCGACGGCTCGCAATCGAATCCGAAATCGAATGCGCCAGGCGCGAGCAAGGCTGGCGGCGGCTAACGCCAGATTTCTGCCTCTCCACAACTGAGCCCGGCGCTTCAGGGCGTCGGGCTTTTCTTTGGTCAGTGCGGCAAAGTAACGCTCCACACCAAGGCAGCGAATAGTGCAGCAACGCCAATCGCCCCTAAGGCGAGGCAAAGTTTTTCGAAGCGATCGAAGTCTGGGAATTTAGGAGATGTACGCATCGCATGCTCCCTCCGTTAAAAACAGGCGGGAGCGCAATTGGCGATCTCATCACCGACGATTGCCACGGGCCTTGCGGTGATACCGGACAACCCAGTGAAACCGGATTCGTTCGAATAAATTTATGGGCGTATCGCGCGTCGGGATTTTGACGGGGAAATGCCGGATGCCTTATTCAGGAGCTGTCCTATGCCACTGGTCGCGTGAAGGATTGACCAGCGCCTCTGCCATCCACACCGCATCGACCGCGGCGAGCACGTCTTGATCTTGGTGGCAGGATTTCCGAAGCTTCAGAAAGAAAGCGCGGGTGTTAGATAACGTTTTGATTTTCTTTCCTTTTGGTGTGATGCAAGTCATATCCAAAGGTATCGACCAGCGCATCCGCACGACGCAACTCCACGACTGACCCTGCGCCGCAGCGCGCGGTCGATGATGTGCTGCAGCGCACGATCGACAGGGCGCACGACAAAGCCCTGTTATCTGCCCTCAATTGCGCTGATAGCTTCGATAATTTTCCCTGTTCTCTTTCTGAGAAGACCCGGAAGAGCTGAGAAGAGGGGGCGTTACCGGAGAGAACTTGCGCTTCAGGGAGCGCGAACTCTCAGTTTTCCCTGCAAAAGGAACCTGTCTGCAGGAAGGGTTTGCGAAGAAGGGTACTATCAGCACTCCCGCCCCAACCATCCCGTTCTTGACCGCGTCGTGCGTGTCACTTAAAGTTTCAACAGCGATACATATCGAACCGCAATGCTCCGTGTGAGCTGCATGACCGCCGGAATCCGGCGGGGCGTTATTCGATAGATGCTCGCTGCTTTCCCAAACGTCACAGATGTGAACGGTGCGCGTCATAGCGCACGACGCATCGTGATTCATCGCATCTATCACGGCTCGGCGCTGAGAGGCGCGGGAGCCGAACGGGAGGGTTTTGTCTGTTGGCTCGTGCTCGGTTTCTCACATTCCGCGCGGATCGCATCGCGCGTCGCGGCTGGCAAGGCCATCGCGGACGGATTGGTTCGCCATGAACGAGCCCATTGCCGCCGATGTCGAATGGGATGCAGGCGATCTTGGCTGCGGTCCGCTGCTGCTCGATTTGCGCAATCGCCTGCGTACGATGCCGGGCCGGGTGCTCAAGCTCATTTCCGCTGATCCCGGCTCGCCGGAGGACCTGCCGGTGTGGTGCAGGCTGAGCCGCAACGAATTGCTGCATCACGATCCTCAAACCAAAAGTTTCTGGATTCGCTCGCGCCTCGACTGGAGCTGACGCCACGATAACCCGGCGCCGGCAATCCGCGCGCCGTTCCTCAAAATCTCACGCAAGACCGACCCACACGACCGACCCAAAGGAGATGCCAAAATGGCCGGAAATTTCGTCGTCAGCCTGACCCACGCCAAGAACGACACCGACAAGGCGACCGTCGCCTTTGTCATCGCCAATGCGGCGATCGCCTCCGAGAAGAAGGTGATGGTGTTTCTCTCGATCGAGGGCACGCGGCTGTCGCAGAAGGGCTATGCCGACGACATCCATGAAGAGGGCTTCGCGCCCCTGAAGGATCTGATGAAGAGCTTTGCCGAGGCCGGTGGCCAGATCTTTGTCTGTTCGCCCTGCTTCAAGAAGCGCGGGCTTGACGAGAACAATCTGGTGCCGGGTGCGGTGATCGTCGGCGGCGCCAAGCTCGTCGAATTTCTCGGCGATGGCTGCCCCAGCGTCAGCTACTGACAAATTTCGTGAGCGTTTGTGTGCTGCAAGCGCTCGCGCTTTGTCTCTTGAACGGATGAATATTGATGTTGCGCTATCGATGGTTGATCGCATTGTTCGTTGCGGTGATGCTGGGTTACGTGGCGCTCAGCTTCGCCATATTCCAGGTGCCGGATACGGTGGCCGATGCCGAGAATTGCGGCTTCCTGCCCGGCGAGTTCGTCGCCGCGGGACAGCTCACATACGAGCGCTCGCAGGCGTGGTGGATTAGCTTTCAGCGCAAGGATGAAATCTGGATCGCGTTGTCGGTCGGCCTCGCGGCCGCCTTTATCGGGTTCGCTTTGTCGATCGGTCGGCGGGCCGGCGGCGGCGTCGCCACCGGCGCTGCGATGGGCGGCGGCGTGCTGGCGCTGTCGGCCATCTGCGTGAGCTGCCTTGCGCCGGTGCTGTCGGTTGTCGGGCTCGGCCTTGCCGGATCGCTGCTCGCGGGCCTGCCGAAATGGCTGATCGCGCTCAACACTCTGATGCTGACCGGGTGGGGTGCGCTGTACCTCACGCGGCGCGGCAGTTCGTGCCCGATACCGCGATCCGACGTCCCGATCTCGTCAAATCCAAAAGCAGTCTGAGGGAGGCCGTGATGCTTGCCAGAATCCGTCCACTCGGCGTCGCGATCGCTGCCGTCGTTCTATTGCCGGTGCCGGCTGCGATGGCAACCGATTACGCGAGCGTGCTGCAACCAGCCAAGCCGGGATTGCCGCTCGCGCATCCGATCGCGAAAACCGATCTTCCACCGCCACCATTCTCGGAGATCGCCGACCGGCCGGTGAAGCCGGCCTATGTGCCGGGCTTGCCCGGCCTGCCGCAGGGCCGCGCGGTGAAGGATGATTTCGGCGTGCCGCGCCCGCCGAAATATGACGGCGTGGTGATCCGCAAGAGCCGCGTCGAGAACGGCGAAGTGGTGATTCCGGCCGGCGGTCTGTTCTATCTGGAGGACACCTGGGGCGGCGAGGTGGCGCTGCGCGGCGAGCCGATGCCGGTGCTCGGCCGCATGCCGACTTATGTCGATTATGACATGAGCATCGTCGTGAAAGAAAACGTGACGATTCCCGCCGGCAAGAGCGTCGTCGTCGGCGGCACGGTCTATCAGTATTACGCGACCGTGGGGCACGAGAAGCTCGCCAACCATGCGCTGCATGTGAAGACCATCGCCGGCACCGATTGGGAATGGGCGTTCGGCTCGCCGGTGTTGTCGGTGTCGGAGCCGGCCTGGTGGGGGACGCGCTTCAGCCAGCTTTACAATCAGGGGCAGGCCCGCGAAGTCACGCCGCAGAAAATGGTGTTCGACTGGATTTCCGGCGTGCGCATGGACCGCCTGCTGCTCGCCGATGACAAGGTGTTCTCCGGCCTCGCCAGTGCGGGAGATCAATGGACATCGGGCGCGCGCACCATTCGCCTTGCCGAGGTCAATGCCGAGGCCGGCACGGCGCGCATCGAAGTTATCGAGAATGGCAAGGTCGTTCTCGACCGCACGCTCGGCCCGGTGAAGAACGAGTTGCTGATCGAGGATCACGATGCCCGCAAGGCGCTGGTGTTCGAGCATGGCGATGTCGCAGGCTTTCTGTCGCCATGGCCGGAGCCGTTCAAGGACGACAAGGCCAACCTGAAAATTTACGGCAAGACGTTCAGTCTCAACTACGGGCAGGATTACGCGGCCGACCCGCGCTTCGCGGTGTATCCGGTCGGTTGCCCGACCGGGCACAATTTCGGGTTCATGCTGGTCAACAAGGATGAGATCCGGCTGAAGTCCGGCGCGGCGTTCAACGGACCGGAAGGCTATTTCAAGGTCGCGGTCGATCGTATCGATGGCGACAAGGTCGCCGGCTGGCACGTTGAAGACAAACAAGGCAACCGCTCGGTCAATCTCGGCGGCGCGGATGTCGCCAATGTCGATCTCGTGCTCGGGCAGGGTCGTGTGATGGGGCAGGCCATCCTGAAGGATGTCGGCCGCGCCATGCTGGCGCGCACCTATCAGTCGATCGTCGAGGCAAGCGGGCAGGCCCCGGGTGCCATCGCCGGACATGCCGGGTCCGCGACGGCAACGCCTGCTCCGGGAAGCGAGTCCGCCCATGCCGCCGTGGTTTCAGCCGGACTTTCGCCCGGCATGCTCGCGGGATTCGGAATTCTGCTGCTGGGGTGTGCGGGCGTCGGTTACGAGGTCGGCCGGCGGCGACGTACGTGATCAATTGCGTGAGAAAATGACCATGGTCGAGACTGCGAGCCCGCAAGCCCATCCCTTTCCCCCCGACGTCAGCTTTGACGGCGGCGATCTGGATTGCGGCAATGGCCTCTTGCTTCTGATCCGCAAGCACATCGATCCGATGGCGCGGGGACAGCTTCTGGAAATCCTCTCGACCGAGATATCGGTCGACGAGGATTTACCGGCGTGGTGCCGTCTCACATCGAACGATCTGGTATCGTTCATCAAGACCGGCAAGCAGCGCTCGTTCCTGATCTGCAAGGGCAAATTCGAGGAGCGCGGCAAGCCCGACGAAAAGCCGGTGGCGAAAGTGTCCGCACCCGCGGCGACACCTGCCGCCGCAGCCGCGCCGGTGCGCCGGCCCGCGCCTCCGATTCCAGCGCTCGCGGTGACCGGCATTGGAAGCTGGCCGCGGCCGCGCTGGATGGTCGATGCCATGCATGCCTTTATTGAGGGACGCCTCGACGAAACCGCTTTCCACCAGACGGCCGATGACGCCGTGCGTCTGGCGGCCGCGGCGCAGGAGCGCGCCGGGGTGGATATCGTCACTGATGGCGAGCAGCGCCGCGACAGCTACGCCAGCTTTGTTGCCACCCGGCTCGACAATTGCCAGTTGATTCCGCTGACCGATCTTTTGCCGCTGGTCGATGATCCCGAGGAGTTCGAGCGCGAACTGCGCGCACTCGACGTTCCGGCGGCGGATGTACGCCATCCGGCCATCTTCGGCCGCATCGGCCGCAGCAAGCCGCTGGCGCTGCACGAGTTCGATTTTCTCAGCACCGTCACCGACAAGCCGATCAAGGTCGCGCTGCCGGGGCCGTATTTGTTGACCCGCACGATGTGGATGGAGTGTCTGCAGGAGCGGGCTTATGAATCGCGCGAGGAGCTTGCGCAGGATATCGTCGCGGCGTTGCGCGCGGAGCTTGCGGACCTCATCGCGGCGGGCGTCTCGCTTGTGCAGTTCGACGAGCCGGTGTTATCGGAAGTCGTGTTCAGCGGGCCGAAAAGCCGGCCGAGTTTCATGTGCGGCGCGCTGTCGGAATCGCGCGGTCCCGAGCACGAACTCGGTTTCGCCCGCGATCTCGTCAACGCGGTGGTGGAGGGCATGCCGCACGAGCGCATTGCGCTGCATGTCTGTCGCGGCAACTGGACGCCCGATGAATCGGTGGCGCTGACGGGCAGCTATGAGCCTCTGCTCCAGACCCTGAAGGCGATGAAAGTCGGCGCCTATCTCCTGGAGATGTGTACCCCGCGCGCCGGCGAGATGGATCTGTTGCGGGCCTTGCCGGCGGAGGCCCGCATCGGGGTCGGCGTGGTCAATCAGAAATGCGCGGACGTGGAGGGTTGCGACGATGTCGTCGCCCGGATCCGGCAGGCGGTGGACCTGTTCGGTGCCGATCGTGTGCTGCTGCATCCCGATTGCGGCTTCGCCACTTTCGCCGACAATCCGATTTGCGCCGCAGTGCCTGCGGAAACCAAGCTGGCGCGGATTGCGGAAGCCGCCGCGCAAGTGCGTGGTCGCTGAGGGCTGATCCGCACTCACAGCCGCAATAGGGTCTTGATCGCGCGACGCTCGTCCATGGCGCGGTAGCCTTCGGCCACGTCCTTGAGCGGCAGCGCCAGATCGAAAACCTTGCCGGGATTGATCTTGCGGGTCAGCACGAGCTCCATCAGATGCGGCAGGAAGCGTCGCACAGGAGCCGGCCCGCCGAGCAGGTTCTTCTGGGCGGAGAACAGAAATTCGCCGCTCAGCTCGACGCCGTGCGGAACGCCGACAAAGCCGATGGAGCCTCCGGGCCGGGCGCAGTTGATCGCCTGATGCATGGATTCGTTGGTGCCGACGCATTCCAGCACCGAATCCGCGCCGACGTTTTTCGTCAACTCGCGGATACGGGCGACGCCGGCATCGCCGCGTTCTGAAACGATATCGGTCGCGCCGTATTCCAGAGCGAGGTCCTGCCGGGTTTTGTGGCGACTCATGGCGATGATGCGCTCCGCACCCATCTGTTTGGCCGCGAGCACGCCCATCAATCCGACCGCGCCGTCGCCTACCACTGCGACCGTCGATCCGGGCCGCACTCGTGCGGCATCGGCCGCATACCAGCCCGTGCCCAGCACGTCCGATACCGCGAGCAGGCTCGGGATCAGATCGTCGTCGGGCATCGTTTCGGTGGCGACCAGCGTGCCGTCCGCCAGCGGCACGCGGGCATAAGGCGCCTGCGCCCCCGACATGAACTCGCGCTGTTCGCAGGACGACTGGAAACCGAAACGGCAATGCGGACAGGTGTTGTCGGAGATGCAGAACGATCCCACCACGAACTGACCGGGCTTGACGGTCTTCACCGCGCTGCCGACCTCGACCACCACGCCGCAATATTCGTGGCCCATGTGCATCGGGCCGTCGAGCGGCTGAAGGCCGCGGAAGGGCCACAGATCGGAGCCGCAGATGCAACTGGCCGAGAGTTTGATGATGGCGTCAGTAGGTTTCTGGATTTTCGGTTCGGCGATCTCCTCGCAACGGACATCGCCGGGACCGCGCAGGATGGTTGCAAGCATGGGTGTGTCCTTGTTCGAAGATCAGGCGCCGTAGTCAGCATCGCTGACGTGCTCCAGCCAGTCGACGACCTTGCCGTCCTTGACCTCCTGAAGCGCGATATGGGTCATGGCGCTATGCGGCGATGCGCCGTGCCAGTGCTTCTCGCCCGGCTCGAACCAGACGACATCGCCGGGACGGATATCCTCAACCGGGCCGCCTTCGCGCTGAGCGCGACCAAGACCTGACGTGACGATCAAGGTTTGACCGAGCGGGTGGGTGTGCCACGCGGTTCGCGCACCTGGTTCAAAGGTGACATGGGCCCCCTGCACACGATCGGGAGCGGCGGTGTTGAACAGCGCATCGATCCGCACGCGGCCGGTGAACCAATCGGCGGGACCGGGACGAGACGGGGTCTGGCCGGCACGGTAGATCTGCATGAGAGCTCCTTTCGGATAATGTTTCGATGCGCAACGAATATGCGCCGCGCACCGGCAAGGGTTTCGTCCTTTGGCCTGCCCGCGGGTCGGATCAGGCCGTGCGACCGACGCTCTCCATCATGACATGGCGCCCGATTTCTCCAAAGAGCATCGTCGCAAAGATCGCCGACCGCCTCGTTGCCGAACGGACCGTTACGCCTTGGATCGCAGCCAAGTTTGCTTCGTCGGAATGGCTTATTTTCGGCGGACGATTGGATATCTGAATACGATCCAGACTTGCTATCGCGGGCGGGACTGGCGTTTTCCCGGCTATGGTGTATTTTAAGATTCATACACAATATACCTAAATGGGATAGGATTGTTGGATCGTCTGATCGGCATTTCACAGTCAACACGCGATATGTCCGGGCTGACAGTGGTGGCGGGTTCCGGACGACGCCCCGTTCCAAAATGACGAGCTCCCGCCGGTCTTCTTTCTCGGAAAAAGATCGACCTACGTAAGAACCATTGGTGCGATGATGAGCAGTCCTTCCGTTCCGGCATTTTTCGACGACGCACCGTCTCTCCTCATGCGCGACCCGCTTGCTGCGCTGCTCGGAGCCGCGGAGGGCGGCGTCATGCAATACGGCTATGCCGATGCGGTGCGACTTGCAGGCCATTCCTGCCCGACCGTGGCGGGCGCATACCTCGCGGTCCGCCGCGGGTTGCGCGCGCTTTATGGTGACGAGATTCCGGAGCGCGGCAATATCGAGGTGCATATGCGCGACGCGCGCGATCACGGCACCACAGGGGTTATCGCCGCTGTCGCGACGCTTCTCACCGGAGCGGCGGGAGAATCAGGTTTTCAGGGCATCGGCGCCCACGGAAGGTTCTCTCGCAGGAATCTCCTGTTTTTCGGAGCTCCGATTGACGGGCTTCTCGGCTTGCGTTTGCGCAACGGCGGGCGCGGCGTTCAGGTCGACCTCGACACGTCGCGAGTTCCGACTGATCCGGAGATGGCAAGACTTCTGCCGCAGGTAATTGCCGACCTCGCAAGCGAAAATGAGGCGCAACGCTTCGCCGCGCTCTGGCAGGATCGCGTCCGCCGCATGCTGATCGGGCACGCGGATGATCCGGCGCTCGTCCGGGTATGGGACTGGGCCGACTAGCAGGCCCACAATTTTCTCACGCCGCCGGCATTCGCAGGCCGTCCCGCAGATATCGCTTTTGATATATAAAGGAGCGTCGGCCTCGAATGGAGGGGAGGCGCAAGCCTGCTACCTGCCGACCTGTTGCCTGCCAGGATCAGGGATATCAATCTCGCCGGCATGCGGATCAGATTCTGATCGAATGAACTTCCGCATCGTTTAGTCAGGGCAAGGACATGATCGCGACAAAAAAGATACTCTTGATCGCCTGTGTCATGCTGTTTGCAGCAGGGGTCGGTCTGGTGTCTGTCCAGAGCGTGTCGGCGCAAACCATGGCAAAATCCGATCCACAGGAGAGCGCGATTCCGGTCGGAGAGAGCGAGTTCAGGCTGGTCGTGAAGCGCGGGCCGGTGAAGATCTTTACCTACCGGCCGAAATCTTTCACGGCGGACAGCCCGATCTGGATCGTGATCCACGGCGCCCGCCGTAACGTCGCGGGGCACGGCTCATCCAGCTACTATGATGTCTGGCAGCCGCTGGCAGAGCGCGCCGGAGCATTGCTGCTGCTTCCGGAATTCACTAAACAGGTATGGCCGACATCCTGGCAATTTCAGTTCGGCAATGTCAGGACGCCCTCGCTGGATCCGATCCCCTGGAAAGATACCGGCTTCGCCGTCGCGGAAATGGCGTTCCGCAAAGCTGTCGCCATGACAGGCAGCCATCGCCAGCGCTTCTTCCTTTATGGCCATGGCGGCGGAGCGCAATGGGTCCAGCGTTATATTCTCCAAAGCGGCGACCGCTATGTAGAGCGCGCCATTGCCGCTAATCCCGGTTGGTATCTCATCCCGGATGACGAGTTCACCTATCCCTACGGATTGAAGGGGGCGGACATTCCGCAGGCCACGCTGCGTCAAGCCTTCAAAACCGAGTTTACGCTTCTGCTCGGACAGAAGGATCGACGGACCACCGGCATCATCCGTGAAAATAGGCAGACCCGTGCGCAGGGTGCCAACCGCTACGAGCGCGGTCACTTCTATTTCAGGCGCGCGGCATCGATCGCGCGGCGCATGGGTGCTCCATTCGCATGGCGAATCCACGAAGTGCCGGGCGCGGGACACGACAATGCAGAGATGGCGCCGACGGCCGCCGAGCTGTTTATGGAGAGCCGCTGATCAGGAGAACCCATTCCTTAATCTTCATGACATCGGTGCGCGGCGTTTGTTGCGTATCGTCGATACCACCAAGCCCAAGGATAGCATTCGCGACGCTTGGCGTTATCTGTCTCCAGATTCCATCTCTTCAGATGCCATGTCTTCCCGCAAATGCGGGAGCCGGGCCTGTGCATTATTCCAGCTCGGCCGTTCCATGTGGAAGAAATCGGAGGAGCGAATATATTCTCCACCACCGTGCATGCGGGCGATCAACCGCAATGCCTTCGTGTCGATATGACAGCGTTGCGGATCCTGAACGAAGCGGTCTTCGACCCAGGCATTTACAATCTGGCCGATGACAATCGTCTGCAGAGGCCCGGTCACGAGGGAGGTCAGCACGCGACACTCGAATGAGATCGGGGAATCCGCGATCCGGGGCGGTGCGACCGAGCGGGATTCTTGCGTGGTCAACCCGGCCAACGTGAGTTCGTCGATGTCGGGCGGCGCGTCGATGCATGTGAGGTTCATCGCCTGCGCGTTGCCCTCGGAGACGAGGTTGATGACGAATTCACCAGTTTCAAGAATATTTGCAGCGGTGTCCTTGAGCTTTTTCTCGCGCGGCATGATGCCGATCGCGACCGTCGGCGGATCGTTGCCCATCATATTGAAAAAGCTGAACGGCGCCGCGTTTACGAGACCGCTTCGCGACAGGGTCGTGATCCAGGCGATCGGCCGGGGCACAATGCTCGCGGTCAGTATCTTATAGCGCTCCTGCGGCGACAGAGCGTCCATGTCGAACAACATTGCCAGCCTCAGCTTTGGGAGTGATCGGTCCGACCGCGAAAAGTCGAGACCGCGTGCTTCGGGCGATCGTCGACCGTGAGCTGGAACACATCCGGCCGGGCATAGTGCCCGCTGACATCGAAATCGAACTTGCTGCGAGCAATTTGATCAAGATCGATATCGGCGTAGAGGATCGTCTCGCCTTCGAAGTTGGGTCCGGCCAATACGACGCCAAGCGGGTTGACGATCGCGCTGCCGCCGCGCATCAGCACGGTCTGCGGATCGTTCCCGAGAGCGCATTCATAGTCCTCGGGATAGGCCGAACGGTGGATATGCTGACACGCCGTCAGGACGAAGCAGCGTCCTTCCAGAGCGATATGCTGCATTGAGGGCAACCATGTGTCGCGATCGTCGGCGGTCGGAGCGCAATAGATGCTAATCCCCTGGGCGAACATGTGCATGCGCAACATCGGCATGTAGTTCTCCCAGCAGATGACCGCGCCGATCCGCCCAAGCGAGGTCTCGAAGACCGGCATGGTCGACCCGTCGCCGAAGCCCCAGATCAGCCGTTCTCCGGCCGTCGGCATCAGTTTGCGATGCTTGCCGATAAACCCCTTTTCCCCATCGAAAAATAGCACGGTGCAATAGAGCGTTCCGTGATCGCGCTCGATACAGCCGATCACCGTAAACAATCCGGTTTCCCCGGCGGCTTCCGCGATCAATGCAACTTCGGGGCCATCGAGATCGATAGCGGCCTCCCAATAGAGCCGGAATGACTCGCGGCCTTCGGCTTTGCGCATACCGATTGGAGCGCCAAAGGAATTGCCCTTCGGATAGCCGCCGAGAAATGCTTCCGGGAATACGATGAGCCGCGCGCCTTCGCGCGCCGCCTCCTTGATCAGGTTCGCCGCTTTGGCCGCCGAAGCCAGGGAGTCTCCCGGAATGGAGCCGGCTTGAGCGACCGCAGCTTTGTAGTGTTGCTGCCTGGGATGAGACATTGCACCTACCCTAGATGAAAATCATTGCGAAGGCTGAGATCGAAGTCTGCATTCATCGCAGAACATGATGCTGCGCGAACGGATCTGACGCATGATCATTGATCATGCGTCAGATCAGGCCGGTTGGGTAGCAGGATCGTGCCGATGACGCAGACGACCGCGGTGATGACAATAGGGTACCAGAGGCCTGCGAAGATATCGCCCACCGATAGAGACAACCATGTCGCAAAGAACGGCAGGAAACCGCCAAAAATGCCTGCGCCGATATGATAGGGAAACGATAGCGCCGTATAGCGGATCCTTGGCGGGAAGAATTCGACCAGAAATGAGGCCACAGGCCCATAGATCATCGCAACAATGATCGTCATGGCGACTAGGATGAGAACGATCAATCCGTGAGAGATCTGCGCCGGATCTGCCTTTGCAGGATAGCCGGCCTCGGTCAAAGCCTGACGGTAGGCCGCCGGATTGAAACCGGGCACGGTGCGTCCGGCGACGGTGAGCGCGATCGGCTGGTCTTTCAGCGGCGCACCATACTGGAAGTTGATGCCGCTTGAGATCAACAGCTTCTTGGCCTGGACGCAGGGTTTCTGATGATCGGGATGTGCGTTGATCAGCGATGCGCCGAGGCCAAAGCGGCAGGATTCGCTTCCGGCATCGACGTGCACGGTGACTGGAGCATTGTGCGTCGCAGCGACAAGCGCCGGATTGCCTGCTTCCAGCAGTGCCGAAAACATCGGCCGATAGAGCAGGGCGGACAGCAGAAGCCCGGCCATCATGAGCCACTTGCGGCCGATACGGTCGGAAAGCCAGCCGAAGAAGACAAAGGCCGGCGCTCCGATAAGAAGGCCGATCGCCATCAACGTATAGGACGTCTGCAGATCGATCTTGGCAGCTTGCTGCATGAAGATCATGACGTAAAACTGGCCGGTGAAGTAGGTGGAGCCCATGCCGGCTGTTGCCCCGAACAGTGCGATCAGGACGAGACGAAGACTCTTCCAGTTACCGAACGTGTCTTTCACGGGTGTCTTTGACAGCCGCCGTTCCGCTTTCATGCGGGCGAAAACCGGAGACTCGTGAAGTCGTGCCCGGACGTAAACCGAGAATACCAGCATCGCGATCGAGATGATGAATGGCAGACGCCAGCCCCATTCCTTGAAATCCGCGCTGCTCATCGCGGCCTGTGTCGTGAGAATGACGACGATCGATAGTGCAAGACCGATGGAGGACGTGATCTGGATCCAGCCGGTCAGCAGGCCGCGGCGGTTCGGGCGCGAATGCTCGGCGACGTAGATGACGGCTCCCCCGTATTCGCCGCCGACAGCCAGGCCCTGGATCAGGCGCAGCACAAGAAGCGAGATCCAGGCCGCATTGCCGACCGTGGCATAGCTGGGGAGAAAGCCGATCAGTGCCGTACTTCCACCCATCATGACGATGGTGATGAGGAATGTGTACTTGCGCCCCACAAGGTCGCCGAGACGTCCGAAGAATACGGCGCCGATCGGCCGGATCACGAAACCGGCAGCGAGTGCGCCGAGAGACGCGAGCAATGCGGCGGTGGGGTTATCCGGTGGAAACAGCACCGAGCTCATGAAGACGGCGAGCGAGCCGTAAATGAAAAAATCGTACCACTCAAAGATCGTGCCGAGGGTCGAAGCGATAACGACCTGTTTTTCTTCCGAGCGTGTCAACTCCTGGCTGGCAGCGGCCGCCGGCATCATGGTGTCCATGAATGTTTCCCCCTGTGTCGCCGGTGATTCAGGCTTCTTGCGTTGGCAGGCCCGGCGCTACCTGTAATTATCTATTGTCAAACATGATTGATATTATCAAATGACGCAAGCTTGAATTGAAGTCGTGGGACGCGCAATAATTCAGACGCTTTGAGTCTCGAACTAACCGTCTGATAAAAAAGGGAATCTCGTTGCCGACATTGAGCCGAGGAAGGTCTGGAGCCCGCTCAGGCGGCACGGCGGATGCCAAACAAAAGCACACCGCAAGTGCGGCCGAGCGGACGAAACCCGAGCGGTCAGGTCGTCGCGGCATTCAATCGATCGAGATCGGTTTTCGGATTCTGGACTATTTGCGGACGGCCTTGCGTCCCGTCCCGCTGAAAATGATCGCGGCGGGAGTCGGCATGTCCACCGCCAACACGCACTATTACCTCGTCAGCTTCCAGGCTGTCGGTATCGTTCGCCAGGATGAGACTGGTTGTTATGCTTTGGGCCCTTACGCGCTGAAGCTTGGCATGGCTGCGATCGAGCAGTTCGACGTCTTCACCACTGCGCGGCCCATTATGGCGGATTTGGCCAATACGATTGGGCAGACGATCTTTCTTGGCGTGTGGGGTAACCGTGGACCGACCATTATCTACCGTGTCGAAGCAGGAGGGACGCGGCCGATTCTGGAGTTGCGGGTAGGCAGCGTTCTGCCCGTATTACGTTCCGCTCTCGGCCGCAATTTTCTTGCCCATCTGCCGCGGGAATTGAGCGAAGGCTATATTGTCCAGGCGCTCGCCGACGAAAATGCGCGCTCGATACAAAACAAGGACGATACGCCGAGCAATCGCGACGGATTAGAAGAGATGCTGGCCGCGATTCGGAAAGCTGGTGTCAGCCGCTGTCGGGATGCGTTGCTTGCGAATTTTACCTCGCTTTCAGCGCCGATCTTTGACCAGACAGGATTCATGATCGCTGCGATTACCCTGATGGGGCCGACCGGCTCGATAGATGATAGTCTGAACGGACCGATCGCCGAGGCGCTGCGGGTGCGAGCGCGGGAGGTATCGCAATCGGCAGGCTGGGAACAGTGAGTGGCGTAGTCGAGCCTGCTCTGCGTCTCCCGTGTCGACGCGCTTGCGTGGGGTGATATCCACTCCGGTGTTCCAAGCAGATCCGTGACCGTGATCTTGAACGCAGATGCCTCATATCATCGGGGCGCCGACGAATGCTGCGCGGTGGATTATTCATCGATAGC
This sequence comes from Afipia sp. 64-13, assembly GCA_001897755.1. Lineage (GTDB taxonomy): Bacteria > Pseudomonadota > Alphaproteobacteria > Rhizobiales > Xanthobacteraceae > Afipia. The sequence continues at coordinate 29,631 of MKUJ01000021.1, read as the reverse complement.
ATTCTCGGTCTGCGGAAATGTCTCGATCCATCATTGCTGAGCTTGAGCCGCAATTCATCTTTTCAGCTCTAGAATTTCAGCGTGGCAGTTCCTTTTCCCGGTGGTGTTGTTGCGGCTGCGCGCATTTGGGAATGCTCCGGAACGACCTTGTTTCGCACTCATCCGGCGGCAACGGTACGCTTGAAAAAGCGGGGCGGAGCATGCGCGCCCAGTCACGTGACTATGCACGGGTAGTCAAGACATGGTCTCGGCCGCTCTAGATAATGCGAGACTGCATGGTCCAGTGATGAGTGGAGATCAGGCCAAAGCTCGAAGTTAAAAAGAAAAGATTTCAAGGTCGAGGAGACACGATGCTTCATAAAGTATCGATGCGGCATAAGGTAGAGCCGAAACAGAACTCTCTGAAATCCGGAAGATGGATCAGATCCACCTGCAAGATGTGCCTGCACTCCTGTTCGACCCTTGTGCACGTCACCAGCGATGGCATCATCAATAAGATCGAAGGCGATCCGACCAATCCATCCAATGCCGGCAAGCTTTGTCCCAAGGGCAATGCCGGCATCATGCGCCATTACGATCCGCAGCGATTCAAGCAACCGCTGCGCCGCACCAACCCGCAAAAGGGGCCTGGCATCGACCCGAAATGGGAGCCCATTAGTTGGGACCAGGCATTCGAAATCACCGTGCGGGAAATCAAGAAATCGCTGGATGAAGATCCGCGTAAAATCCTCCCGTCTCTGGAGGATTTTCAGAAGATGCACATCTGGTTCTGGCCCCTGGCGATTGGCAATCACAATTTCTATCAATCCGGCGGCACGATGTGTGGCGGTGCCTACCATCCGCTGAATGGCTATATCCATTCCACCTTTGGCGCGGTCAATGACGCCAAATATTGCAACTACTGGATCAGCAACGGCGCAGGCGACGGCTTTTCATCGCACTTGCACGCCGCGGCGCAGTCGCATTGGGTGGCAAAGGCTCGGGTCGAGCGCGGCATGAAGGTCGTGACCATCGAGCCGCGTATGTCGATCGCTGGTGCAAAGGCTGAGGAGTGGATACCGATCCGTCCGGCCACCGATCGTCATTTCGCCATGAGCATGAGCCACGTGCTGGTCTACGAGAAGTTGTGCGACTATGACTTCCTGCGCAAGGACACCAATGCTCCCTATCTGGTGGGGCCGGACCAGTTCTTCGTGCGCGGCGCCGACAAGCAGATCTATGTCTGGGACACGGCGGACAATCGCGCCAAGCCTTGGAACGATCCTTCGCTGAAAAGCGAAAATCTGGCGCTTGAAGGAGAATATGTGGTGAACGGCATCAAGTGCCGTCCTGCATTTCAAGTATATAAGGATATCCTCAAGGAGGCGACGCCCGAGGCGATTGAAAAGATCACCACCGTTCCGGCTGCAACCGTTCGTCGTATTGCCCGCGAATTCGCGCGCGAGGCACGCATCGGCGAGACGATGAAGCTGCCCGACGGCCGCACCGTGCCTTTCCGTCCCGCGGCCTACAACTACTACCGTGGTGCCCAGGGACGTAAGACCGGCATGATGACCAATCATGCTTTCCAGCTTGTCAATATGCTGATCGGCAACATCGATCATCCTGGTGGACGCTGCGGTGTCACGATTGCCGACGGCTGCGTCGATAACAATCATTGTCAGCCGGGAGAGTGCGGGCAGATGCTCGGCACGCCCCACCAGCTCGGCCATATGCCGCCATTCTCATGGCCGCCCAATGAGTATCACCTGGCGGGATTCTTCCCGGTCGGTGTGAACGGGCCGCATCTCAACATGCTATCCTACGCGGAGCCGGAGAAGTACGGCTCGACCTTCAAGCCGGACGTTCTGGTCAATTGCCACTCCAATCCGGTTTGGGCGATCCAGGGGCCGCGGGAAAAGTGGCTGCAATTTCTCCGCGAAATGCGTTTCATCGTCTGCGTTGACGTCATTCCGACCGAGATGACCGATTTCGCCGACATCATCCTGCCTTCCAGCGACTATCTGGAGACATGGAACGGCGTCATGATCGAGCCGCCTTACACAGAGGGCATTTGCTTCCGTCAGCCGATCACCGCACCGCTCTATGACACAAAAAGCGAGGAAGAGATTTTTTTCGAAATCTCCGAGCGGTTGGGGGTGCTCGATCAGTACAACGAAGTCATCAACATGATCCTCGGCTTCAATCAGAAACCGCATCTCAAGCTTGAACCCGGCAAGAAGTATACTGATCGCGATATCGCGGAACGCGTCGGTCTGCTTTGGAATGACAAGCCGATCGAGTGGTACATGGAGCATGGCCATTCGTCGACCGAGCGACGCCTCGACAAGTGGTATCGGCCTTGGGAGGGAATGCGTCTGTTATTTTATATCGAGGATCTCGCTCTGCAGCGCGAGACCCTGCGCGGACAGTTCGAAAAGGCGAAAGTGCCGTTCCGGAAAGAGTGGCCGTTCGACGATTACCAGCCGCTGCCGACCACGGTCCTTGACCCGATCCATCTGGAGCCGCCGGCGTACAATCTCTACGCCATTACGTTTAAAGACATTCAGATGAATTTTGGCGAAAGCCTGAGCAATCCGTGGATCAAGGACATCACCTATCGCGATCCGGTGCACACCGGGCTTCTCCTCAACCGCGGGACGGCAAAGAAGCTCGGTTTCGCAGACGGCGACATCGTTCTGGTGGAATCGCCTTACGGCAAACTGTACGGCCGCCTGAGGACGACCGAGGCGATGCACCACGAAACACTCGGCGTTTCCAATTCGTTGTCGCGAACAAAGAGCGAGAACAGATCCGTGCTGATGGCCGGAGGACATTATAACGACCTGCTGCCATATGACATGCGCAACACGGACGGCGCCACCGGTCAGCCGGAAACAAGCTGTCGCGTGAAACTGACCAAGCTCGATGACTGGCCGGATTTTCTTAAGGACGGCCACACCGTCTATGACCTGGTGGACTCGATCGAGAATGCGAAGGGCAAGGGAGGGGCGCACTGATGGCCAGATGGGGAATGGTGTTCGACCTCAAGGCCTGCATCGGATGCAATGCCTGTGTGGTCGCCTGCAAGCAGGAAAATTCGTTGCCAGACAGTGTCTTCCTCACGCGTACGCTAAGTTATGAGTACGGTGAGTATCCGAACGTCAAGCGCGTTTATATTCCGACCATCTGTAATCAGTGTGAGGATCCGCCCTGCCAGAAGGTATGTCCGAGTGGCGCCACCTACACGCGCGATGACGGCATCGTCATGGTTGATGAGAACAAATGCATTGGCTGCAGCAGCTGCGCAGTGGCGTGTCCCTACGACATGCGCACCATGCTGGATCAAAGTATGTTTACCAGGGGATTGTTCGGGACCGGCGCACTGACTCCGTTCGAGGAGCAGGGCTATGGCCGGTACACTCCCGGCACGTCGATCAAGTGCGATTTCTGTAGCGAACGGGTCGATGAGGGCATGATGCCGGCATGCGTTGCGACGTGTCCGGCAAATGCCCGCATTTTTGGCGATCTCGACGATCCTGATAGCGCGCCCAGCGTCGTGATCCGCGAGCGCAACGGCAAGCAGCCTCTCCCTGAGAAGAACACCAAGCCAAAGGTTTATTATGTTGGTTGAGATGGCTGTCTACGGATCAACCGTCCAGGGTGGACAAGAGATGGATCAAGATAGATTGGAGACGGCGGAGACAAGTGCCCGCCTGGTCGGTAACTCCTTCAAACTGGGCTATCGCTTTCAGCGCTATTGGGACACCTCGATGGCTCTTGCGTTCTTTTTTGCGGAAGTCGGCACCGGTGTTTTTCTCGTATCATTCTATCTCGACTTTGTTCCCGGCATGATTGCGGGCCTCGTTGTGACCGGTACGCTCAAGCCATATTTTCATCTTGCGCATATGGGCGTTCCTAAAAAGTCTTGGCGGGCGATTCTTCGTCCGGATCGTTCGTGGATCAGCCGTGGAGCGATTGCCATCGGGGTCCTGATAGGATTCGGCGCGCTCCACATTATCGATCTGAGCTTCGGTGTCGCAGTTCGCCTGGGCCTGCCGGAGTTCACCGGCCAATTGCTTGGCTACCTCGCGGTGGCGGGAGCCCTGGCCGTGATGTGCTATCAGGGAATGGCGATGTCCGCGTCGGAATCGTTCACTCTGTGGGCCAGCGTGCTATTGCCGATCTCGAGCTTCTTTTATGCGCTGACTTGCGGCGTCATGATCACGCTGGTGGCGGCTTGGGGTGTTTTGGGCGCCGAGCAGCAGGTTATGCTTTCCAATCTCGCGGTGGCGCTTCTTGTTCTTGATGCCGCTATCGTCCTGGCGATCCTCCTGCGTGCCAGAGCCAAGTCGAAGGGCGGTCAATTCTCGGTCAATCTGCTGACCCGAGGCGAGTACGCGCGGTCCTTCATCACCTTGGTGCCTGTCATCGGCCTTATCGTGCCGGTGATCATCCTTGCCTTCGGCGAAGGTCGGTGGCTGGCTGTATTGGCGACTGCGATGATGTTGATCGGCTTCTTTGCGTTTCGTCTCCTGATGTTCAAGGCCGCAGTTTTCGAGCCGATCACGCACGATCTGGCCGGCAGCATCGGCTTGCCGTCGACAAGGACGACTTGATCGCCTTTCTTCGTTTTCCGATATCGATAGTCGACGGATAGGAAATGCACTCCGAGGATAACTTCACGCTTTTGGTTGATGTATTCTCTTCCCTGAATAGCGCATACGCCTTGGTTAGGTCGCTAGCACCGTTGCAATTCGTCATATTCTGAGTGGCGTGAGCTGGCTGGCGCTGCACTTGGTTCACTCTAGATTGCATGGATCGATCATGGCTCTGCATAAGTTGAAGGACTTTCACACTCCGGGCTCACTCGACGAGGCACTGGATTTTCTTGGCCAGAACAGCGAAGCGCTGGTGCTTGCCGGAGGAACATTCCTGCACGGTCTCGAGGCGCGGGGGCTGATGAGCGATGTCGAAGTGCTGGTCGACATCCGGAAGACCGCGTCCACGGTGGATGTGAATGATAGCGCAATAGAGATCGGGGCGACGACAACGCTGGCACGGTTGCTGGAGATTCCGCAAATCACGGAGGCGCCGTGGGCGGCGGCTCTCCCCGATGCGCTGTTTTATCCGCCAGTTCAGATTCGAAACACGGCGACGATCGGTGGCTGTATCGCGGCGTCTTGTCCGTTCTTCGATGTCCCGACCGCGTTGCTCGCGCTGGATGCAGTTGCCGTCGTGAGAGGTGCGGGAGGAGAGCGAAAGCTATCCCTTCCCGAGCTGTTCGGCGGCTTGTTTGCCAATACGCTGGAGCCGGGAGAGTTGATTACCAAGGTCTGTATTCCCCGCGTTTCAGGAAAAGCAGCAAGCGCGTTTCTGAAACTGGAAACCAATGCGAACGATCTTGCCATCGTCAATGCGGCGGCGCGGATTGTCGTCGACAATAGCGGGATCTGTACCGAGGCTCGCGTCGCACTCGGTGGAGGAGTTGCGGAGTTCGCGTTGCTCTCTTCCTCGGCCGAAAATGTCCTTCTTGGATCGAAACTCGATGCGGCGATCCTTCGTGCGGCAGGTCAAGCTGTCGTCGACGATATCGCGCCGATGTCTGACCACCGTGCTTCGGCCAAGTACCGCAGTGCCGTAGCGCAAGTGATTGCCCACCGTGCGCTTGAGCGCGCGGTTGCGCGCCTGATCTGAAAGGGGCGAAAATATGAAGCAAATGATGACGCTTGAGGTTAACGGCGAAACTCACGAGTTGAGCGTGGAGAAAGACGCCACGCTGCGTGAGGTGCTGAGGGATCAGATCGGTCTGATCGGGCCAAAGCGAGGCTGTGACAGC
>MKUJ01000021.1:10268-23742 GCA_001897755.1 Afipia sp. 64-13 | reverse complement strand
TATGACGGTGCGAAGATCCTGACAGCCGATGGCCTGTCGTCCGGCCCGGCCCTCCATCCGATTCAGCAGGCCTTTATCGACGCCGGCGCCGTTCAGTGCGGATACTGCACCTGCGGGATGATGATGTCGGCCAAGCAATTGATCGACGAGTGCCCTCAACCGGATGAAGAGCAGATTCGACACGGCCTTTCCGGAAATCTTTGTCGATGTACTGGCTATACCAAGATTGTAGAAGCCATCAAGCTGGCATCAGAGCGCCTGGCGCAATAACAGGCCGAGGACGGCAGGTTTCTTCTGGGAGGAAGCGATGAACATGATGAACGTCATTGGTCACAGCGTGGAGCGGCCTGACGCCTACGATAAGGTGACCGGCGGTAAAGGTTATCCGGTGAACGTGAAGCTGCCGGGCATGCTGCATGCGAAGATGCTGCGAAGTCCCTATGCCCATGCACGCATAATCCGGATTGACGCATCGCGCGCTGAGAAGTTGCCTGGTGTCAAGGCGGTGCTGTTGCCGCAGGATGTGCCCCAGGTCAAATTTTGCCCAGTGTTTTTTGTGCCGGCAGAGGCGCCCAGCATGGTGCTGGATTTCGATGTGATGAACGGTGAGATCGTTCGTTATGTCGGTCAGCCGGTGGCTGCCGTCGCGGCCACTACGGCGGACATCGCCGCGGCTGCCCTCAATCTCATCGATGTCGAATACGAGGAATTGCCGGCTGTCTTCGATCCCGAAGAAGCGATGAAGCCAGGAGCGCCGCAACTGCATCCTGACGCGGCCAACAACATCGCCAAGAACCCCTCTTTTGTGGCTGGCGACATCGAGCAGGGCTTTGCCGATGCCGACTTCATCTTCGAGGGCGTCTATGAAACCCAGCGGGTTCATACGTGCTATATGGAGCCGCGTGTCTGTGTCGTGGAAATGGATCGCCAGGACAACGTGACCATCCATGTAACCACCCAGCATGTTTTTGGAACGCGTGAAAAGCTGGCCTTCGCACTGCGCTTGCCTGAAAGCAAAGTCAAAGTCGTCAAGCCGCCCTACATCGGTGGCGGCTTTGGCGGCAAGCTCGAATTGACGTCGATGGAGCCGATCGCCGCGTTATTGAGTAAGAAGGCCGGCCGCCCGGTGCGGTTGGAGCAGACGCGCCTGGAAGATTTCATCACGACGACGCGAAACCCGATCAAGGTCTATTTGAAAACCGGCGTCAAGAAGGACGGCACCTTCACCGCAAGATACGCAAAAAGCATTCTTGATTGCGGAGCCCATGCCACGCACGGGTCCGAAGTGATCATGGTTCATGGCGCCTTCGGTTTGTTCTTCAACTACCATTCAAAGCATTCAAAATGGGAAGGATTCACCGTCTATACGAACAACATTATCGGCGGCGGATACCGCGGCTACGGCGCGCCGCAGGGCAGCTTTGCCGTTGAATCGCAGATCGACGAAATCTGCACCAAGCTCAATCTTGATCCGATCGAAATGCGTCTCAAGAATGCGCGGAAACAGGGCGAGCCGCATCCGTTCAATCCTGCCTTCACCATCTCGACCTATGGTCTTGAGGACTGCCTTCGCCAGGGAGCTGAAAAAATCGGCTGGGAGGCGGCGCGATCGGCGCCACGGCAGGAAGGGACAAAGAAGCGCGGCTTCGGGCTGGCGGTGCATCCGGTGTGGGTCAGCGGCTGCATGGGATTTCCGGACATCTATGAACATTCCGGCGCGGTGATCAAGATCAACCGTGACGGCACCGCCGATCTGGCGACGGCGTCGATGGATATCGGCTCGGGACAGATCACCACATTGTGCCAGATTGCGGCTGAGGAACTTGGTTTGCCGGCCGGGGCGGTGCGTATGAGTAGCCACTGCGACACCGACAATGTCCCGTTCGATGCGCCTACGCATGCAAGCCGGGTGACCTATTCATCGGGCAATGCCGTGAAAGCCGCCGCCGCGGCGGCTAAAAAGCGTATGTTCGAGGTCGCGGCGACAGTGATGGAAGTCAGTCCCGACGACCTGGAAGTCGCGAACGGCATGGTCAGCGTCAAGGGTGTTCCGGGGAGGACCGTCACAGTTGCCGATGTGGCGCGCCGTGCGGAATCTCCCTTCGTGCAAATGACCAGCGAAGGACCCAAGCCAACGACTATGGAAGAGAAGGGCACGATCGTCGGCATTGCCAGCCTCTCGCCAAAATCGAACCCCACTCCGTGCGCGGCCCAATTCGTTGAGGTCGAGGTGGATACCGAGACCGGAGAGGTGAGGGTGCTGCATGCGGTTTATGCGCATGATATCGGCCGGGTGATCAATCCTAATGCTGCGGAAGGACAGGTTGAGGGCGGATTCCAGCAAGGCATGGGTTATGCTCTGATGGAACACATTCAGTTTGATCCTGATACGGGAGCTTGCCTGACGTCCGATTTTCTCGACTACAAAATTCCGACCGCCATGGAAATGCCTCGCAAGATGGACAGCATCTTTATCGAAACCGACGAACCAACCGGGCCTTTCGGTGCCAAGAGTTTGGGAGAGTGTTGCGTCATCACGCCTGCGCCGGCCATCGCCAATGCCATCTTCAATGCGGTCGGGGTGCGTTTTCAACAACTGCCGATTACCCCGGAGAAAATTCTGGCCGGTTTAGGAAAACTTTAATTTGGCAGGCTGCGACCTCCTCACCCTATGCATTGCGAGGAGCGGGCGGAGTACTTCGGAACATTAAGTCATAATGTATAATGTTAAGGGACATGCAGTTCGGTCGCATGTCCCCTTTTTTTGAAGCGGCTTCATCGTCGAAGCCGCGCTAATGGACCTCAATCGTTCCGAGCCGACGAATGCCAAATGAAGGCGTCTTCCGGTTTGCTGTCGGAGGCGTGCTGGGTCGATCATGGCGGCCGGCAGGGCTGCGTACACCCGAGCGGTCTCGGCCGGAAATGTCCACGAGTATTCCCATAAGGTTAAGCCGACGCTGAACCCAATCCTGGGACGAGGCGTTGAGAAGATCCCCACCGCAAGGCTAGGGAAACTCTCGGTTCGCGCTCGAGATCGAACCAGACCTTTCGCGTTCTTGGCTATCAGCGCGGTATTTTCGTTAGGGAATGTTGAGATGACGAATCGATGACCAGAATGAAAATGTGCCGGATCTCCGGAAGCCCGATCACGGCGATGACAGCTAGCGACAACGAAGAAAGATAAAGAAGGATGTCGAGGCGTTAAAGTCCTGATTAAAAAATCGATAATCGATCGCTGCGTGGAGTTTCTGGCTTTTAGCCTCCCTGGTCGCCCCAGTATTGCGATATCCAAAGATGGTCCGTCATGTGTTCTCTCGGTTTTGCCCGGGAATGTGTCTCGTCGGAAAGGCAGCATTCGAATTGCTTGCGTAGAGTATCTGAAGGAAGTTCGCCAAATTTCTTTTTGTAATGTGTTGCAAAATGGCTGAGATGCGAAAATCCCCAGCGGCTTGCGATCTCCGCGACAGTGTTCTTCCCGGGCGGCGTACGCAGCAGTTCGTCATGGGCTAACTGTAGACGCTCGTTACGTACATAGGCTATCGGACTTGTATTGCGAAAATCGCGAAACCCGGTATAGAGCGCGCTGGCGCTCACGCCTGCAAAAGCGGCAAGATCCGAGATCGTCAACGGTTCGTGGGCATGTGCTTTGATGTACTCTTCAACGCGCTTGACGTGGCCCGGCGCAATGGACGCCATTGGCTGGCGTAACTCCTCGCTATAGTTGTTCGGCTGGGAATGAAGCAGCGTCGTGACAACGAGGTGTTCCATCGAAGCGCGAAGCAATGGCGAGCTCATTTGCGGCTGCCCTGGGTTATCGAACATCGCAAGCAGATAAGCAACGAGCGCAGGCCAGGCACCGCCGCCCGGTGGCGTCATGTTGAGATCAAGCTTGAACTGCAATGGTTGGCGTAGATTATGACCCAGGTGCTGTGCGCATATCCGGTTCAGAAGATCGCGATCAATCTGAATCATGACCTGATCACAGTTGGCATGGATCGTCTGATGAAGCGGCTCGGTGGGGGAGACAACAGCGCCTGTTCGTGGACCCGTGCGGATATATTCCGCGCCGCATGTAACTTGCGCGGTGCCGACAATTGGCATCATGACCAATAAAAAGCTCGAAAGACGTCCTGCATCGATCGTGACAGTCGGACCGTAACGCAGGCGGTTCAGGGCAATATCGCCCAATGAAACGCGACTCATTGCGGTATCGACGACCTGATTTTTCTGATCGACAACAACAAGTTCATGGGGGCAATACACGCTCGCTACGCGTGCCTTTGCCTCATCCGGATCCGAGGTCTTGAATAGAACGTAACGAGATAGTGTGTCTTTGGCCGCCACTGAGGAAATTTGTGCGCGAGTCATCGGGGCGCCTCCTCATGCGTTAAGCGACAGCAGAACCTTATGTCTGCCAGCGAAAATGTCCCCACCATTTTCCAAGTACCGCCCTCAGTCTGCCAAAGCGGCCTGTCCGCTTCTCCACTTCAGTAGAAATCGGCGCGTTGTTTTCGATCTCTGACACGCGCTTAGCGATGGCTGCAATGAACTGATCGTTGATGTTGTCGGCGAATTTCTGCATCATTCCGCCAGCGAACTTTCCAAGCTTTCCGACAATCTGGGCGCTCGATGTATAAGTGACTTCTGTGCGCCGGCTTTCCAGCGCTCTAAGAGCGATGGTGCATTGGGCGCTGACCTTGCTGCTGCCGTCCTTGTCGGCGCCTCGCATAGTATAAGCCGCATATTCCGGAGGGCGCTCCTCGTCTGTTTCGACCTGAACGTCGAAGCCAAGCTTGACCGGGCCGAATTTCACGCCGACCGACGCGGTATATTTGCCCGGCTTGACAACCTCGACCGAGTGGCAACCCGGAAGGCAGCTTCCGATTTCATGGGGTTCGTGCAGAAATGCCCATGCACGTTGTATGGGAACATCAAGAATGAATGTCCGTTCAATGTACATTCGGAGTTTCCTGAAATACTCTGAATTGTGACCGGAGATGATGCGATCTTCGTAAAGACTAGTTCCTCGGGGAAGCGGGGTCTTGTTTGACCGTGTACAAAGTGTGATCGGGAATGCAGGCCTGTGTTATTCAATGCTGATCTCTAGGCGCCGATAGTGCGTAGCGTTTTCACCAGTTGCGACAAGCTTTGAAGATTATGCGCAGGCAGGAAATGATCGAGATACGGCAACGCACATTGCATGCCTTGCGTGAGAGGTTGGTAGCCTGAGGTGCCAAGCAGGGGATTGAGCCAGAGCACCTTTTGCGCGCGCTGGCGCAACTTGGCCATTTCCTCGCGCATCTCCGTGGAGCTGCCGCGATCCCAGCCATCGCTGAGAAAGATCACTGCGGAGCGCCCCCTCAACATGTAGGAGGCGTGGCGCTCGTTGAATTCACGCAGGCTGCCACCGATGTTGGTGCCACCGGCCCAGTCATGAATATGATCACCGACCTGTTTCAGCGACGCTGCGATACCTTTTGTTCGGAGAAGATCAGTAATCACGGTGAGGTGGGTCGAGAATACCGCGACTTCAAGGTCCGATAGCTCTCGACGTAATGCATACATGAACTCGATAAGAAATCTGCTGTAGGATTGCATTGAGCCGCTGACGTCGCAAAGCAGGACCAGACGAGTTTTGGTGATGTGGCGGCTACGATATGGCAGGCGGCAAATGCCGTCGGCCAAATAGATCGAATGGCTGCGCATCAAGCGGCGCAGATCCGGAATGCGGCCATGTCGTCGCAGAATGTGGCGGCGTCCACGTTTGTTGGCTAGCGCGGCGACGATCTCGCGGATCAGGCGTTGCGCCCGTTCGACGTCCGCGTCGGTCAGCGTGCCGATGTCACGTCTGGCGAGTATCTCATCGGGGCTGTAGGAAAGCTGGAGCGATTTTTTGTCGCCACCTCCGGTATCGTCTTCAGTTCCGGGTATAACGAGGCGGGCACCGCTTTTGGCCGGCTTTCCTTCGTCGTCGGGGTGATCTTTCCGTGTACGGATATTCACACGTCTCGGCGATTCCCAGTACTGCGCAAAAACGGCATCGAAAATCGGGATGTCCTCGCGCCGCGCCAGCAAAAGGGCGCGCGCTGCGGCATGGAAATCGTCGCGTTTGGCGATGTCGATGAAATCGAAGCTTCGGCATAGATCAATGAGATTGCCCGGATTTACGGTCAGTCCGGCATCGTGCAGAACGCGAGAGAAGCCGACAATATGTTCGAGCACGGTAGGTGCGTGCGGGACTGCGGGCATTTCCATATCCGTATACTGCTTGCTCAGGTACAGAACTCCGCTGCGGCCGCCGGATCATGGCCAGGCATCAACGCCATTTCGATCATGCTTTCCAGACCAAGCTGCTTTAGTTTTTCACTGTCACCTCGATACTTGAGAATACAGCCGAGGGTCTGCTGGACCGCATCAGGGCTCAGTTCGGCGATCCCAAGAGTTATCAGGGCGCGTGCCCAATCGATGGTCTCGGCAATTCCCGGGCGCTTGTAGAAATCACGCTCGCGCAGCAGTTCGATGAAGCGGCAGACTTGGCCGGCGAGGCGCAACTCGACCTGCGGCAAGCGTGCACGCAGGATTGCGACCTCTCTGGCGAAACTCGGATAATCGATCCAGTGATACAGGCAACGGCGCTTAAGCGCGTCATGCACTTCACGCGTGCGATTCGAAGTAAGAACAACAAACGGGATATGGCGTGCGTGCAGCGTTCCTATCTCGGGTATTGTGATCTGGAAATCAGACAACACCTCAAGCATGAATGCTTCAAATTCTTCGTCCGATCGATCGACCTCGTCGATTAGAAGTACGGGTGCTCGAGGTCCCTCGCTGCGCAGGGCCTTGAGCAGCGGTCGTTGAAGAAGAAATTCCTCGGAAAAGAGATTGTGTCCGATCTGAAGCCCGTCAACTCCACGCGCCTCCTGCAGGCGTAATTCCAGGAGTTGACGGGTATAGTTCCACTCATAAAGGGCTGCATTGCTATCAAGGCCCTCATAACACTGCAAGCGGATCAATTCAGTGTCAAGAATGCGGGACATCACCTTTGCGATTTCGGTTTTCCCTACGCCCGGTTCGCCTTCGATGAATACCGGCTTGCCAAGCGAGACGGAGAGAAACAGAGTCGTCGCCAGCATGCGATCGGCGATATATCCCTCCCGTGCAAGGCGTTCCTGGATCTCTCCGATGGATCCGAAACCCGGGATTGCTTCCCTAGCGGTGTCTGCCATGCGCGGTGTCCCGAATTAACCGATGCGCGATTCCACTTTCGTCGCTGAAGAACGATCCGCGCGCTTTATAACCTCGTAGAGGTCGTTGGGCGGCACGAAGGATTTTCGGATGATCACGCCTTCATCAAACAGAGCATCCTGAATCGCCGCCGAAATCGTATGCAGCGGCGCGCCGCCGCCTTCGCCCATGCCCTTTGCTCCATTGTAACTGAACGGAGAGGGTGTTTCGATCTCGTCGATCAGCAAATCGGGCATGCCCATGGACGTAATCGGCGCATAGTCGGTGAACGTACTGGTCAGTAGGTTACCTTCCTTGTCGTAGACGTGGCCTTCTGTCAGAGCCGATCCGATGCCATGTGCGACGGCCCCGTGCACCTGGCCGGCGACGATCTTCGGGTTGATCACCGTGCCACAATCGTCGATCGCGGTATAGCTGAGGATCTTCGGAATAAAAGTCAGTCGATCGATCTCGATCACCGCGATATGCAATTGAGAAGCGTATGTCAGCGTCAGATTGCCAGTCTTTTTCTCTATGTCGGGAATCTTGAATGGCGGACGATAGACATGGCGGATATTCAGCGTGATGTCGGTGAAATGTTCCGGCTGGCCGGCTGTGTTGATGTTGACCATCGACGACAGCGCCCAATAGTTGATGCTGCGTTCGGTGCCCTTGACACGCAGTTCCGGGCCCTGGCGTCCGACCGTGAATTCGAGGTCATTCTCATTGGCTTCCAGGGCGAAGGCCGCCAACATTTTCATCTCGCGCTTGAGTTTCTGACAAGCTCCATGCACTGCGGAGAGGCCGGTTACGGCGAACTGGCTGGCATAGGAGCCGGAATGGCCGCCGTGGCTATTGGCGGCCGTATCGAACCCGGTGCGCACTTCAACCATATCGGGGCGAATGCCGAGTTCGTCGGCAACCACCTGGGCGGTCGTCGTCTCATGTCCCTGACCGGACGGTGTGCTGCCCAACGTGACCACGACCGAGCCATCGATGTCGAGTTTGATGGTCGCCACCTCCGAGTTTCCCGAAAACGGCAGGTGAGGATTGACCATGCGCGCCTGGCCGAAGTTGTTCGTGCCCGAGTCGAGCGTGGTACCGATCCCGATGCCAAGCCAGCGACTTTCGGCGCGTGCTTCAGCCTGCTTTTCTTTCCATTTGTCCCAGCCGATCAGCGCTTTCGCCTTTTCAAGCATGAGGGGATAGTTGCCGGAGTCATAGACGCAGCCGTTGGGCGTTGTGTAAGGAAACTCGCGGATGTAGTTGCGCAGGCGCATTTCGTCGCTGGGAATGCCAAGCGTGTGGCCGCAGATGTCGATCACCCGCTCCATGAACCACAAGTGCTGCAACCGCGAATAACCCCGGTTGGGAGAAGCAGGGCCTTTGTTGGTGACGACCTGGTTGAAGTCGATACGCAGATTACGCACTTTGTAGCAGGCCGGCAGAACCTGCGACCAGATCACGCAGCCAAGCGGCTCGTAGCGCGGGTAGGCGCCACAATCGTCGATGTGGCGAGCGCGAACTGCAGTAATGACTCCGTCCTGGTCGAGCGCCACTTCGGTGTCAAGAAAAGTGCGTTCGCCGCCATGGCCGCCGGCAAGCATGTGCTCGCTGCGCGTCTCGATCCACTTGACCGGCCGGCCGCCGGATTTCTTTGAGGCAAGCGCAGCCAGAGCCATATAGGGATAATTGCCGATCTTGATGCCGAAGCTGCCACCGATGTCCTGCGTTTTGCAGTGAATCTGATCGATGCTCAAACCGAGAGCAGGCGCGATCATCTGAATGGCAATGGCGGGAAAGGAGTTGTTGCAAAAAAAGTCGACGCCTCCGCTTGCCGCCCAGGTGGCGACGACGGCGTTAGTTTCCAACGGCGTGGCCGCGGTGCGGTGGAAATCCATCTGATCGATTTTCACTACATGGGCTGCCTCGGCGAAGGCTTTGTCCACTTCGCCGTATTCGTAGAGTCCCCGCCAGTGATGATTGGTGCCCATTCCGGGGTGAATGACGGCCTTGTCCTCGAGTGCTGATTTCCAGTCGGTCGCAACCGGCAGCGCTTCGTATTCGACGTCGACGAGATGGATCGCATCGGCGGCGATGCGCGGATTTTCAGCGATTACCGCCACCACGGGTTCGCCCTGGAAGACGGCTTTTTCCACGGCGAGCGGAAAATCGCGGATGTTCTGCGCCGCATCGGGGCCGATCTGCATGAAGGGATTGCATACGGACGCGATTTCCGCTCCCGTGAGCGTACACACGACGCCGGGGAGGGCTTCGGCGCGACTCGTATCGATCCGCACAATGCGCGCGTGCGCGTAGGGAGAACGCACGAGCATCATGTGCAGCATGCCATCGACCTTATAGTCATCGACGAACAGCCCTTGGCCTCGGATCAGGCGGCCGTCTTCCTTGCGCGAGAGCGCGGCATGCACCCATTTGTCGCCGGTATGGCGGTCAGCGATGTTGGCGAAATCCTTGTAACGGCCAATGGACTTCAGCGGCGACTTTATTTTTAGTGAGGGACTTGCCTTAGCGGTGCCTGTCCAGCCTGCTGTGAGACGGGCCGCCGCAGATACGGTGCTTTCCGGCGACGTGTCCGTCGTCTGAGCATGCTTCTGGCCGGAGGATTTTGCCAAGCCAAGAAGGTGCATCACCCGCTGCAGCCAGTCGACCTCTTTCGGCGGCGCCGGTATGACCTTTCGGCCTTCGGGCGACATCGCCTGCTGAAGGCTGGCGATGACAGTGTTGATCTGCTGTTCGGCATAACCTTGCACGCCGCCACCCGCCAAGGCGAGAATCTTGCCGCCGATCTTGCCTTCTCCCTTCCATTTGACCAGGGTGCCGCTGCCCTTGGGCTCCAGATCGTAGGAGGAGATCATGGTGTAGGTGCTCCCCATCACCTTGCCGGTGCCGATATAGGTCGCATGGGTCGGGTCGATCTTCTGCTGCAGGGTGAGCTGGGTCGATGCCGTGCCACGAATCCTGCCAATACCGACCGAGACCTTCACGATCGCAGTATTGGCGTCCTTCATTTCCAAGCCGGAAAAGGTAGGAAGCAGCGGGGCAAACTTCTGCGGATCCGACAACAGCTTGAAGACTTCGGCGGGAGGTGGAGCGAGTTCAAATTCACCGGAAAATTTCATTTCCATGATTTGCTCTCCCCATTGCCGTTCGCCACCGCTTCAATTGCCTTGATAATGTTCTGGTAGCCGGTGCAGCGGCAAACGTTGCCGGCAATGGCCTTGCGAATGGCCTTGCGATCGGCGTGTGGATTTTCATCCAGTAATGCTTGAGCGGACATCAACATGCCCGGCGTGCAATAGCCGCACTGCAAAGCGTGATGTTCAGAGAATGATTTTTGCAGAGGATGCAGCTCTCCCTCTTTCTCCAAAGATTCGACGGTAAGGACCTCGCAGCCGTCAGCTTGAACGGCAAACAGAGTACATGACTTGATCGGATCGCCGTTCAAGCGAACCGTACAGGCACCACAATAGCTGGTGTCGCAGCCAATATGCGTTCCGGTGAGATCCAGGTTTTCACGTAGAAATTCGACAAGAAGCAGACGCGGCTCGACCTCGCGGCAATACTTCTGCCCGTTCACGGTAACCTCGATGGTTACAAGCGGAATTGAGTCACCCATAAACATGACTTCCTTCAATGCTTGCGTTCGCGCAACGATACATGGCGGTGTGGGCGGATTTCAGCAGAAGGCCGCGCAGGAGGCTATGCTTGAACTCGGCGGTGCCACGGGCATCGCTGTTTGGTTCGGCGATTGCGCTGGCGGCGTCAGCCGCGCGAGCCCATAATGAATCCGATAAAGTTTTCCCACGCAGCTCTGCTTCGGCTTGCATCGCTCGGCGTGCCGTCGGGCCGACACCACCAAGAACGATGCGGACATCTCGACAGACGCTGCCAGGATCAAGCGTGAGCTGGATTCCGACCGAGCATACCGGAAATGCAGCAGCTGACTTTTTGTATGCGATGTAGGAACCGGCGCTGCCCGCGCGGGGGCGTTTGAATCGAACGCCGACGACCAATTCGCCCACTGCGAGCGCGGTCGTATAAGCTGCGGTGTTGAAATCCTGGACAGGGATCGCCCGATTCCCGTCGGGACCGGAGCAAAGCACCTCCGCATCAAGTGTGCGCAGGAGTGTTGGCCAGTCGCCGCTTGGATCAGCCGCGCTGATCGAGCCGCCGATGGTGCCGCGGCTGCGGACTTGAACGTCGGCGATTCCGCCGGCGCAGTCCTTAACGATAGGAATGCTTGCCGCGATATCGGATTTTGCAACCCAGCCGTGTGGCGAGAGCGCACCTATCTCAATCCATCCGTCGCGCTCGACAGTATGGCGCAGGTCGGGCAGGTGAGTTATGTCGACCAGGTCGGTCGGCTCGTCCATTCTTAATTTCAGAATGGGAATCAGCGTTTGCCCGCCAGCCAAGGGCTTGGCGCTTTCCCCAAGGGCGGACAGCATCTGAATAGCTTCCCCAAGAGAGGCAGGGCGGTGATACCGGAACGGCGCTGGATACATGGGCAAGCCCTCAAAGATGCACCGCATTCATTCTGCGGCGTCATCCTTTGCTGAATTGATCGTATCGGTTGAGCCAAGCGTCACACGCAGGCCGCCAGGCTGGACAATAAAGCTAGTCATTGCTTCATTCTTGTCGGACAGGGCCATGGAATTGACTGTAGGAGCGTTCCTTTCTCGCCTCATCCGGTTGTCTGGCCCAGAAGATCGATCGGCTGCTGTCCTGTCCTATGATGGAAGGAGCTGCCGGTTTGGTGCGTGCCGCCGTTGCAGCAAGCAGGAAATCGGCGGTTGCCCGGCCAACCAGGTCTCCACGGGTGTGAGCTGATGTCAGTGCGTGGAAATCCTCGGGATTGTCGATATCGTGCGCCAGCGATGCGTCGCGAACTACATCGACGGAGATACCGGCCGCCGCTGCGATTCGACGGAAGCGGTTCAAGCTATTCCTGCCGAAAACAAGCGGGAGGGGAAGCGGGACGGGGGTGAGAAGAAGATTGGTTCCGGTACCTTGTTTGCAGGCCGCAGCGCGTATCGGTGAGGCCGGCATACTTTGAATCCCGGCCAGGAAACCGTCGACGGCTTGCGGAGTGAGGTGCGGTAAGTCGGCATGGGCGATGAGGACATGTGTCGCCCCCTGCGATTGTGCCCACCAAGCCGCGATTGTTAGATCCTTGTTGAGTCCTTGGGCTCGGGGCGTATGAAAATGATCGATGCCGTCGAGACCCATCAGTTGACCTAGCGCGGGGCTATCGCTGACCGTGACTACCCGTGCGATCGCTTGCACATGTTTGAGCGCCGTCGCGACGTCCCGGGTCATTGCCAGTGCCAGTGTATGCCGGTCTTCGACGCTCATAATTGAGGCCAGTCGGCTCTTGGCGGAATGAGATGTCTTGACGGGAATGAGCGCCCATATCTGTTTCATCGCTGCCCCGCGAGTTCGTCAGAGAAAGCCAGGCAACGGTTCGCCAGCGTCACCTTGTCAGCCAGCGTATTCATCACGATCTCGAAAGGAATAACCTGCACGTCAGACAGGACGACCCGATCCGCGGCATCGACTATGTATCCGTCAAGGAAATCGATGTAGTGAGTGGCGACTGCCGCAGCAGATGGCTCGATGGCCAGTTCGCGCATGATCTTGACCGTTGGTCCCTTGATTGCTCCGCCGCCGACTATGGGGGCGACCGCAATAACCGGTGCCGGGGTGCTGGCGAGCATTGTCCTGACATCCGCCAGAGCGAGAATGGGATCTATGCTCAGATAGGGATTGGAAGGACAAATGAAGACGCCGCTCAGGTTTGGATTTGAAAGCGCCCGCTTCAGTGCCGCAGATAGTCGCGCCTTCTCAGCTCCGAGATATTTAATCCCCGTAATGACAGGTGCGCAGTGCGCTTTGACGAAGTAGTGCTGGAACGGCATAAGGCCATTGGCCGTATCGAGCACCGTGCGGACGATATCGTCGGTCATCGGTGCGATTTCATGAGCGACTCCCAGCCGCCCCGCAATTCGAGCAGTGACGGCGGAAAGCGATAATCCCTGGTCGAGCATCATGCTCCGCATGAGATGCAAGCCGATATCCTTGTCGCCAAGCTGAAACCAGGTCTCGCCCCCCAGCCGTTTGACGGTGTCGAGTGCGGTGAAGCTGTCATCGCTGCGTCCCCAGCCCTGATCCGGCTGGACCAGTCCGGCCAGTGTGTACGTCACGGTGTCGATATCCGGACTGATTG
>MKUJ01000021.1:0-10257 GCA_001897755.1 Afipia sp. 64-13 | reverse complement strand
CGACAATGGTGAGCTGGTCCGAAGGAAGAACATGGGCGAGACCCAACGCAAGCTTGGCGCCACCGACGCCTCCGCACAGGGCCAGATAGTGTTTTGAGCTTCGTGAAGGTGGAGCAAGCATGGCGCTCTTCAAAGAAACTTGTCCTGATCCGCGGGTCGGATCAGGTCGGCTGCGGTCCCATCACCACTAAAGTCGATCCCGCGAACGATGACGACAGGCGCGCCTTGAATGGAAGGACCCATCAGAGCGGAGGCGGCAGCGGCGATTTCATCGGCCTGCGCGATCTCCGTGACTTCCAGTGTTCGCCCTGTGAGGTCGGTCTGGCCGCGGTAGTCGTTAAGTGCGACAATGCCGGCGCTTCCGATGCAGACACCGCAAGTGCCAAGGCGCCATGGTCGGCCAAAACTGTCCACGATGAGAACGCCGACGGTTGCACCGCAGGCTGTAAGGATGCCGCGCCGCAGTTCCGAGGCGCTACGGTCTGGATTTTCAGGCAGCAGCAGAATTTGCGATTCGCCAGCGTCGATGTTGGAGCGATCAATCCCGGCATTGGCGCTGACATAACCCAGGCGATGTCGCACGATAAGTACATCTCTGGCGCAACAGACGATGCGCTCGGATTCGCGCACGACCATTTCGACGATGCGTTCATCCTTGTTGCACTTTTCGGCAATCGCGCGAGCTCTTGCTGAGACTTCGATGCTGTCGAGAGGGACGTAGCGGTTCTCGGATTTGGAGACGATCTTCTGGGTAACGACAACGATGTCATTGTCGTGCAACGTCAGACGATTTTTCCGCAGGTTGTTCAGGATCAGCGGCAGCAGCGGTTCGCCGGGGCGGACCAGCGGAAATCCCTTTGGGGCAAACATCTCGACACGCCGGGGATCGAGAAACGACTGGTTCTGTGAAGCGATGGCAGGCGTGTCGATTTCGATCGTCATGAGCTGGCCGTTTATGCGTCGATCGGAATTCGATGGAAGAATTTTCCAAGTATCCTGGTGACGCTATACGTCGTACCGGGATCGACGGGCCAATCGATGCTGCGGCGACTGTCACAACTGCTCATGTGATCCGTTCTGCATTAGCGGTTCCGCTCCGCACAAGCTTGCCTGGTGAACGAAGTTAGGGTCCGCGCTCGCTGAAGGTCTTGTCCCACGCGGCATGAACATTGATTGCACGCGCAAATATCGGAAGACATGCGGCCTTATGAAGCCGATCAACCTATGAATAAACGCAGAAGTCGGGCATGAGCATCTCTCCGTCCAAGTCGACAGGGGGGAAATGCCAGCGCGAATAATCGCAGGCGATCTCCGCGTTTGTCCGCGAGCGAAGCGCTATCGCGCCATGCCTCCGGTGCGGTCGCAACGGGCGTGATATGCTGAGCGAGCATCGATAAATCATGAAGCAGCCATGGCCCGCGACCTATCGGCGGCGACTTAACTGGTCGGACGGAACATCAGTCGTTCCGTTCAGACCATTCGCGATTCGAACGTGGCGTCTTATCGAAGATCTGAATGGATCGACAGATATTCGAATGCCAGTTTGACATTCGAATATCGCGATGGAAGGATATCAACATCCTGTGCGCTTATGGCTCGGGCGTGTCAGATAAAAGATCGATTTTTGATGCTTGATAAATATCAAAGAAAATAACGCGCGGGAAGGTATTCTGGCACAAGAATATCGACTGACGCAGGCCTGATCTGCCGAAGGCGAGCGTGACGTGGTGGCGAAGTTTACGGCTGTATTGGCGAAGCTGCTTTTAGAACGATAACGCGAACTGCCGGAGACGCTGAATGGATTGATCTGTCCGGTGGGACAGGTCAACCGCTTAAGACCAGGCACTTCTCGCGACCTGGTTCAATGGGAGGAGTAGTCATCATGGGCGTGGCTCTTGCCGAAAACTCGTTGCTGAACGATGTCCGAAATTCCGTAGTGCGCGTCAACGTCCAGCAACATGATCAGCCTTTCGAACGCTATATCGTCAATCAGGATAAAATAGCGAACCTGACGATCTACAGCATTGAAAGCGATCCCGTCACGGTCTCGCGGCTTCCGGAGGATATTCTTGCAGATCGCGTTTTCGATGTGCTGGTGCATGTGCAACTGGAAGGTACTGCCGAAATAACCCAGGACGGAAAAAGCTTTGTCCTCAAGGAAAAGGCTTTGGCCATTGTGCCGGGGGGTATTCCTTACAGCGTGAATTACCCGGAACGCGGCAGCAAGATTATTTTGCGCATTCCGTATCGCGTTTTCCACGAACGGCTGATTGGTCGGGAAGTCCGCGATTTTGGTGCGACTCTGCTGGAAGGCGGGTTGGTGCCCATCATTATTTCTCTCCTCACCTCCCTTACGCTTGGAGAGAAATCGCGGCTGACCGATATAGATCAGTTCATGCTCGCGGAAAGCTTTCTGTCGATGATCGGATCGGTGATTTGTTTTCGTAGAAAACTGGGATCCCGAGAAAACGAAAAAAACCACAGCGCGCGTCTTTGTCGGATTCTGTCCTATATTGAAGAGAATTTCTCCGACCACGAACTGACGCCCGGCCGGATCGCCGAAGCCAATTTCGTTTCAATCCGTCATCTGCACGGGTTGTTTCAGCAGCGCGGAACGACTGTGAGCAAGTGGCTTTGGAATCGCAGGCTCGGCGCCGGCCGCGAGGATCTTCTTGATGCCTCGAAAGCCTCAATGACCATCTGCGAGATTGCCTATAGTCGCGGCTTCAACGATTCGGCGCATTTTAGTCGTGCCTTCAAGGATCGCTTCGGCGTTTCACCCAGAGAGTTCAGAATGAAAGCGGGCCGCGGCGTCCTCATGGACGGTTGAGCCGTTGGCAGCCTTGGACGGCCTGCAGCATGGCGGGGATCGTTTGAGCGTATTCGCATTCGTGAGGCGACTCTCGCGTTCGGGTCTTTATTTCTGTCCTTAAGCTCTGCATTTGCCGAATGGGACCACACCTCCTTGAACGCACGTTGAATGCTGGCGCTTCACAATCTATGGAGTTCTTGCCTTGCATCGGAGGAGGGGCTGTCCCTCGCCGAACAGTTTACGTGAAGGCGGCGATCCCCGTTATGGCGCGACCCAGAATAAGCGCATGAATATCGTGCGTGCCTTCATAGGTATTGACGACCTCAAGGTTCACCAGGTGCCGTGCAACCCCGAATTCGTCGCTGATCCCGTTTCCACCCAGCATATCGCGGGCCGTACGAGCGACATCGAGCGCCTTGCCGCAGGAATTGCGCTTCATGATCGAGGTGAGGTCGACGGCCGCTTTTCCCTCGTCTTTCAACCGTCCCAAGCGCAGGCATCCCTGCAAACCAAGCGAAATTTCGACAAGCATGTCCGCGAGCTTTTTTTGAACGAGCTGGTTCGCTGCCAGCGGCCGGCCGAACTGGCTCCGTTCAAGCGTATATCGACGGGCGCGCTCAAAACAGTCTTCCGCGGCCCCCAGGGCGCCCCATGCAATTCCGTACCGCGCACTGTTAAGACAGGCGAATGGACCCTTTAAGCCCTTGACCTCGGGGAACACATTCTCGTCCGGACAGAACACGCCATCCATGACGATTTCGCCCGTAATCGATGCGCGCAATCCGATTTTGCCGTGAATGGCCGGAGCTGATAGGCCCTTCCAGCCTTTTTCCAGAATGAAGCCGAGAATTTCTCCAGCTTCGTTCTTTGCCCAGACAATGAACACGTCGGCGATCGGGCTATTGGTGATCCACATTTTTGCGCCGCTGAGCGAATAGCCGCCGGGCACTTTCTTTGCGCGCGTTGCCATGCCACCCGGATCCGAGCCGTGGTCTGGTTCGGTCAGTCCGAAGCAGCCGATCCATTCCCCGGCTGCCAGCTTGGGCAGGTATTTTTGCTTTTGCACCTCGGTTCCGAATTCGTTGATCGGAGTCATCACCAGCGAGCTCTGCACGCTCATCATGGAGCGATAACCGGAGTCGACGCGTTCGACCTCCCTCGCCACGAGCCCGTAGCACACGTAATTGAGTTCGGTGCCGCCATATGCTTGCGGGATGGTCACGCCCAACAGGCCTAAAGATCCCATTTCGCGAAAAATCGTGCTGTCCGTCTTTTCATGACGAAACGCATCAATGATCCGAGGCGCCAACTGATCCTGACAATAGGAGCGTGTGGAATCTTGTACGAGGCGTTCGTCCTCAGTCAGTTGATCGGCTAAGAGAAGCGGATCGTCCCAATGAAAGGCATTTTTGGCCATGTTGAACTCCGGAATAATGGAAACTTGATGGAAACGCGGTTGCGCGATTCGGTTGTCAGGCGTTCAGCCTCTCATTTCGCCTTGGTCGGATGGCCGGTGATCACGATGCCCGCACCGGAGATTCCGTAATGTCTGTTCAAGAAGATCAGAACGGAGGTAAGCGCCTCGGCGACGGCGGAATTGTCGATGCCGCCGGCATGCCATGCCTTGAAGCCGATGGTTTCAGCGAGATCGACAATGATTGCGCGCGCGTCGGCGTCATTGCCGGTTACCAGAACGTCGCAGTCTTTAAGCTGTTTTTGTGAGCTTCGCATGTGAGCTGCAGCGACGTTATGAAACGCCGAAACAACACGAACGCCGTCGCCAAGAAAGTCTTGCGTCTGCTTTGCGGCGCAACCGCCGGCAGGAAGCTGAACGCGAACAACTTTGGGAGGAACCAGTGGTACCGTTGAGTCGACGACGATCTTTCCCTGAACCGCTGTGCGGATCGACACCAAGGTTGTCTCGTGACTGGCGAAGGGAACGGTCAGAAAGACAATATCGCCTTCGATCGCGGCGTTTTCATTGCTCGCGCCACTGATTGCAAGAGTGTTGTCGGGATTGAGTTTCGCGGCGGCCTCCGCGGCCTTTTCAACCGTCCTGGATCCGATGACGATTGGATATCCTGCCGTGGCAAAGCGCCAAGCCAAGCCTGACCCAAGATCGCCCGTGCCGCCGATGAATGCGAGCGTAGGTCGTTTGTTGGACATTTTCACTCTCCGAATGGCCAGTGTCGCCGATGGAATCATTTGTTCCGATGAACTAATGCAGGTCGCTGCTGATCTCTTGCCCATGCGCGCGTTCTCGTTGACCCATAACGCGTTTCGTCATTGATCAGGATCATCTGATCGCGAGATCGCCGCGTACTTGCCGTCGCAAGCGCAACTTAAAATCCACGCATTCGGTAAATGTGCCTGTACAGACAAGCTTGATCGCATCGCCAATCAAGAACTGAGGCGATCGTTGGTCGTAAATTGGCGTCGGAAAACCAACGCCGGGAAGGTCTCATCTGCATTGCTTGCGTCATGGTTCGGCCAGGTTCACGTCAGTCGATGAGACGACTGTCCGGATCAAGTGTCGCGAGCTGTTCGGACCCGGCCTTCGCTCTAAAAGATGATTATTTGCCATGAGCAGTCATTCATGATGAGGCCTGTCAAACGAACGTGCGTAGCAGGCGCAGGTGCTATTGGAAGTCTCTTTGCCGGGCATCTCGCCGATGTCGCCGTGTCAACGGTGTTGACGCGGCGTAAAGATCATGCGGACCGGCTGAACGCGCACGGGCTAAAAATCAGCGGCAAGATAGAACGCCATGCTCAAGTCATGGCGTCGACGGATCCTGCCGCGCTTGGCGATGTTGATCTGGTCATTGTCGCGACCAAGGCCGGTGCGGTCGAGGAGACGGTCAAAGGCATGGCGGGGTGTTTTCCGAACGCGATGATGATGACCGTTCAGAACGGCCTGGGCCTCGAAGATATTGCCGCTCAATACGGCAACTGGCCGATCATCTCGGCGGTGACGTTCATGAGCGGAAACCGGCGGTCCGATGTGCATGTTGAGTACGAACTCGATACTCCGACATGGATGGGGCCATGGGCGGGGCGTCCGGCTGATTACCAGCAGATTCAGGCGGTGTGCGCCCTGATCGAAGAGTCCGGCCTCAAGGCTCAGGCATTTCCGGATTTGTTGCCGGCGCAATGGTCGAAACTGATCTTCAATGCGGCTGTCAACAGTATCTCGGCGGTTTCCGATCTTCCGCATGTGAAAGCCTATGCGGCGGTTGAGCATGTCGAAGATCTCGGCCGTACAGTGCGCGCCATGATGGAGGAAGGCAAGGCAATCGCCGCGGCGATGGGGATCGAGCTGTACGAGGATCCCTGGGAGATGAATCTCAAGGCGACGAACCGGGGGCGAACGGGCAGCGAAGATTATGCGCACGCGCCGTCGATGCTGGAGGATGTGCGTGCGTATCGGACAACCGAGATAGACTGGATTACCGGCGCGATTGTGCGCGCTGCTGGCAACGTCGGGATGCCGGCGCCAATCAATGAGGCTCTGTATCGGCTTGTCAAGGCGCGTGAGGCGAGCTGGAAGCTCGACAATTGTAATCATCGGACAGGGTAATTCATGAAAATCTGTATTATCGGGTGTGGCGCAATCGGCAGCCTTTTTGGCGCACACTTGGCCAAGCTCACCGATGTGACGGTCTGGGCCTATGATCCAAACCAGGCGCACGTCGATGCAATCAACAGCAAAGGTTTGCGCCTGACCGGACAAGCTGACGTTGTGGCGCAAGTCAATGCGCGGGTCGACGCGGCTGATATTCCTTCGTGCGATTTTGGAATTATTGCCGCCAAGACGCTTCACACGCACGCCGCGATGAAAGCAACCGCGCGGATTTTCGAAAATGGTGCGGTCTGCTCGGTGCAGAATGGCGTCGGCAATGAGGAAATCATTGCCGAATATGTGCCTCGAGTAATTCTCGGCACCACGTTTCCTGCGGGGCATGTCGTCGCGCCAGGCGTCGTCAATCAAGATACGACTGGCAAGACGTGGATTGGCCCGTTCGCGCCCAAGCCGGCGTCTATGGAAGAAGTTCGGCGGCTCGCCGATGCCTTGAATCGGAGCGGAATGACGTGCATTTCCATGGATGACGCCCGCGGCGCTCTATGGACGAAGTTGATTTTTAATTCAGCCTCCAATGCCATGGGTGCGTTGACGCGCCTGCCGCATGGCATTGCTTGCGAGCAGGTATGGCCCGCCATGCTCGCGCTGGCACAGGAGGGTATCGCCGTCTCGAAAGCGCTGCAAATCACACTCGATAGCGATCCTATCGCATTGCTCGAACACGGCAAGAAGGTCGCCTACAGACACAAGCCAAGCATGCTGCAAGACATATTGGCCAAACGAGCGACTGAAGTCGATGCGCTGAACGGTGGCATCGCCAGGATCGGCAAGGAAGTCGGTGTGCCGACCCCACTTAACGACGCCATGGCCCTGATGATCAAGGGTCTTGAGTATTCCTGGACGCTGCCGGAGTGAGCCATATTATGAGCGTGCATGTTAACAAGTATACTCCCAGCAAAGCCGAGATCGAGCGCCGCTACACAAATATACGCCGCGTCATGCAAGATAGCGGGCTCGATTACCTGATCGTCAGTGGTAGCGAATACACCGGGTTCGAAGGCGCGGTCCGCTACATGTGCGGATTCCACATCCTGCATCGCTATGCCTATGTTGTGATTCCCCTCGATGGAGACCCGGTCGCCGTGTTTCCGCGGGAGGCGATCTGGGTTGGCGATCACGGCGCGACCTTCATCGATCAGCAAGAATTCCCGGCGCACTGCGGCGAATGGATCGCCAACTATTTATCGGCCAAGTGTGCCAGGAAAGTCGGTGTTTACGGTTTAGAGTATGTCATCAATGTTCGCGATTATTCCGCATTGGCGAAAACCGGCATCGAGCTGATCGATTTCGATGTTCGATTTGACTATGCGCGAGCTCAGAAGAGCGACGAAGAGATGGTCTCCGTGCGCCACTCAATGGAGGTCAACAAGGCCGGCGTTCTATCCGTCTTTGGCGCATACCGGGACTGGGCGACCGAGGCGGAATTGATGGGGGTTGCAGAAAATCTGTTCGCGGCCGCGGGCACCGCACGCAAGACAATGGACATGATCTGCTCAGGCCCAAATGGTTCGATCAGACCGCAGATGGTGTTCCCAACTCGCCGTCGAATACAGGCGAGCGACGCCATTGTCTATGGCTTGGAGATCGCCGGTGAGGGAGGACATTGGGTGGAGTTTTCGCGTGTGCTCGCGCCGCAAGGGGTCGATGCCATCACTCAGGAAATGTTCACCGCCTACCAGGAATTCCACGAACTGGTGAAGGAGCACATGAAAGCCGGCACGACGGCCGCTGAAGTTCATCGAATTTGCGTTAAACCGTTTGAGGAGCGCCATTATCACCTTGGCCATGTATCGGGCCACTCCATTGGCATGACAATGATTGAAATGCCACGCATCGGAGAGGGTTATGACTTTGTTCTTCCCGAAAACATGGTTTGCTCAATGCATCCACACATTATGACCGAGGATCGCAAACATTCGCTATATTTCCAGGAAACCTATCGCGTTGGCGAAAGCGGCGGTGAAGCATTGTCCGGCGTTCCAATCAAAATCTACCATGGTGGTGAAGCAGAATTCTAAAGCGGGAAGAAGTCGTATCCGAAGGGGGAATGCTGGTCGCAGTGACTTTGGACATCCCTCCGGAGCGGAATAGTGCATCGGGATTCACCTTGGTCACTTGTGAGCGCGAAGCACGCGCGGATCGGCGGGAGGTGGCCTGTGTCTCAAGGCATTCGTAATCCGAACGGAAAAGAAGCGCATATGCCGCCTCGAACGGAAAGATTTTCTTTCAGGCCATTGCCGGAACGTCCTCGGCTGGAATTGCCAGATCGCGCGCGGATCGCGGTCTATTTGATCGTCAATGTCGAGGTATGGGACTTCAACCAGCCTGCGCCTCGCCAGTATTTTGCTGCGCCGGCCGGGGTTACGGTGATGCCGGATGTCCCCAATTGGTCATGGCACGAATATGGAATGCGTGTGGGTTTCTGGCGATTGCTGGAGAGCCTTCGAGCGCGGAACATCAGGGCTTCCGCCGCCATTAACGGCAAGGTCATCGAATCCGAATACGAGCCAGTCGCGCGCGCCATTCGCGAATCCGGTTGGAACTTCATGGGCCATGGCTACCATCAGCGTCCGGTACATCTGTTGGAAGATCAGTTTGGCGACATCAAGCGCACCTTCGATGTCATCTCCAATTATTGTGGTGTAGCTCCGCGCGGTTGGCTCGGCCCGGGTCTGCATGAAACACCCGAAACGCTGGACTATCTTTCCGAGGCTGGATTCAAGTTCGTTGTCGATTGGCCGATCGATGATCATCCCGTGCTAATGACCACGCGCACGGGAAATATGGTCTCAATCCCGTATTCGCTCGAAATGGGGGATCTCCCCCTCATGGTCGCGCATCGCCACGACTCGTTGGTCTGGCTCAATCGGGTCAGGGATCAATTTGATCGTCTTTATATGGAGGGCGAAACACAGCCCCGCGTGATGTCCATGAGTATCCATCCCTATATTATGGGTGCTCCACATCGAATGAAATACTTTGAGGCTACACTGGATCATATCCTTGCCAGGAGTGATGTCTGGTTCACGACGGCTGAAGATATTTGCGATTGGTATCTCACCGGCCAGAAACGGTCGGTATCAGGCGATTGAGGGGCGGGAGACGTTGAAATTGTATGGGATCGACGGAGAAGACGTCGAGCTTGTCGCCGGCCGTGGAGCGATTGCGGATGATGCATTTCTCGAAATGCTTGCCGGTAGACGCTCGGTCCGGCGCTATCGTTCCGATGCCGTGACACCTGCCACGATTGATGCGCTTCTGAATATCGCAACCAGCGTGCCGTCGGCTCATAATCTGCAACCTTTGCGCTTCCGCATTGTGGTTTCTGATAAGGAAAAACTGCGTTGGCCAGCGGCATAGGACAGCGTCTGCTCTGCGATCGTCTCGCCGATGGAGATGATGCTGGAATCGTTGAGGCGGATGTTGCCAGATCGCGCCACCGCATGAGCAGCGCGCCGGCGCTGATCGTGGTCTGCATGTCTTTGCAGGGCGTGGACCGCTATCCTGATCAAAAAAGGAAATGAGGCGGAGAGGTTGATGGCAGTGCAGAGCGTGGCAATGGCAGTGCAAAATCTCCTATTGGCTATTCATGCTGCGGGGCCGGGATTTTGCTGGCTCTGTGGTCCGCTCTTTTGTCCTGATGTTGTAACGTGTGTGATGCAGCTCCCGAACGACTGGCAGCCACAAGGGGTGGTGACCTTGGGTTGGCCGGCTGAGAAGGGTAAGCCATTTATCAGGCGCTCGCTCGATAGCGTTCGTCGCTACTCGACCGGCAATCCGGCAGTCGAAACCATATCAGCGTCGA
>MKUJ01000020.1:183439-187693 GCA_001897755.1 Afipia sp. 64-13 | reverse complement strand
CCGGCCTCGAGCCACTCCTGCGCCGCTCGCAGAATGTCCTCGTCTCGCTCCAGCATCGTCGATCTCTCACGCCGAGGGACAGCCGCACGACTCACCGGCCGTACATTCACGACCTCATCAGAACCCCATGCAACACGGCATCAAGAACCAAAACCATTCTCGTACAACGCCATGATCATGGACGCTCATCGACTCCACAAAACCTATATCGACGTCCAGCGAATGTCATGCCCCGCTGAATCGAGCATCACTCCACGTCAGCGCTATCCTGAAAATCCTGCTTTGAACAACACCGTTCATCACGCCCCGGCTCAGGCCATGCAGCCAAAGCTCGCAAATCCAATTCGAATCCGGAGCGCATCGCCCCCCTGTCGTCTCACGGACTGCGCAGGATCGGGATATCCAATTGGAACAAAAACTCAGCAAGACAGAAGGCAAAATCCGCCGCAAAGGCGTCTTGAGCCTTTGAAGACTGCATCAAGACGAGATGATGAGAAGCGACTCGCTCAACTGTTCTTACGCGGCGTCCCCGCGATTGCCGACTGAAGCACGTCCAGTCGGTCCTGCCCATCACATCCGCCGCAATGACGATGCGTGAAGCAGCGTCGGCATTGGGGCACATGCATTTCAGCATCGCATTGAGATGAATGCCGAGCATCCGGCACAGAGCTTCGTTCGCAATCCGGTCTGCCCGCCTTACGTCATCGCATGAGCGGAACGGTCGCCGATCCATTCACCTGTCTTTCGCCAGATCGACAGCGCCAAGGCCCGACGTTACCAAGACTCGACAACATCAAGACTCGACGAAGCCCGCGCCGAAGCCACGTTTTTCACACGCTCCTCCGCGTTTTGTCCCGTGACGCAAACGTCGGGCAAAAAAGCCATGCCGATGCGCCGGTGTTTCGCGGACCAGTCGCAGGGCAAAACCGATAATATGCGAATTTCAGTGGTTCAAGGTGTCTTGGTAGCGAGGGAGGGACTCGAACCCCCGACCCCAGGATTATGATTCCCGTGCTCTAACCAGCTGAGCTACCTCGCCGAACGTCCCAACCGGGCCATGCGGCGGGTTGCAGACGGCGGCATATAAGAAGGCACCCAAATGCCTGTCAAGCAACGTTGGCATCTTTACAGGATCATTTCGGCCGAACGTTGGGATCGCCTCCGGGGCTGCCGGGCGGCGGGATCACCGGCATGGTGCCGGTGTTCGGCGCGGGGGCGTGCATTTCAGGATCGACGCCGGCGGGCGGGCACAAAACACCATCGGATTTCGCCAGTTTATCGCCCAAAGCCTCACTGCTCTGCCCATTCGGCCTGTCCGAAGGAGCAATACTGCCTTCCGAAGGCATCGCCTGGGTCGGGGCGCAATTTCGCTGCTGCGTGGCGCGATCCGGATTGGGCGGCGCGGTGCGTGCCGGCGGCGTTGCCGGTGTCGGCGGCGCCTGAGCCAGCGCCATCGCCGGGACGGTCGCGACCACGGCAGACATGAGCCAGAGTTTCGCTTGCATGCCGGTGCAACGGCCTTATCGCACGCAAGTTCCGCGCGAGGACGGGACGGATCAGGCCTTGCGGTAGCGGATCAGCGAGAAATGCCCCATCGGCGGCATCGGCCGGCGCTCGATCAAGGCGACGCCGCCATGCCGGTGTTCCCAATCCTGCAAACGAGCCCACGGAAATTCCGGCCGCCAGCCCAGCCGGCGCGCCAGCGGCGCGAAGGCGAGTTCGAAAATCCGGCGCGGGCCACTCTCCGCGCCGATGTGATTGACCAGAATGAGCTCGCCGCCGGGCTTCAGCACCCGGACGAAATCGTCCAGCGTCGCTTCCGGATCGGGCACCGCCGTGATGACATATTGCGCCACCACCGCATCGAACGAAGCGTCGGGGAATGCGAGGTTCTTCGCATCCATCACCGACAGCGATTCGACATTGGAGAGATTGAGATTGCGCACGCGCTCCTGCGCCTTGCGCAGCATCGGCTCGGAAATATCGACGCCGCACAGGCGCGTGCTGCGCGAATAATCCGACAGCGACAGCCCGGTGCCGACGCCGACATCGAGCACCCGGCCGCCGATCGCATCCGCCACCGCGATGGTGGATTTGCGGCCATGATCGAACACCGCGCCGAACACCAGATCGTAAACCGGCGCCCAGGCGGCATAAGCCTTCGCCACCCCCGCGCGATCGATATCGTTGCCCATGTCTGCTATGCCGCTTTTCGAGCCTAGTCTGCCGCAAGCGACTGCGGGGCACGCGTCGCGAATTTCGCCGCAACGTCGTCGCGATGCGACGCGCTTTTGATGAAGCCGCCGCCGAGCACCCGCGCCTGCCCGCCCGGCGCGTCATAGAACACGCAGGCCTGGCCGGGCGATACGCCCTCCTCGCCCGCGACCAGTTCGACCTCGCATTCGCCATCGACGATGTGCAGCCAAGCCGGCTGCGGCGCGCGGGTGGACCGCACCTTGACGAAGACTTCGCGGCCGGTGCCGACCGCCTGCTCCAGCGAGCCGCCGCCGATCCAGTTCACCTCGCGCAGCACGATCCGGCTGCGCTGCAACGCCTCGCGCGGACCGACCACGACGCGGCGGCGCGCGGCGTCGAGCTCGAGCACGTAAAGCGGTGCGTGGCTGGCGATGCCGAGACCGCGGCGCTGGCCGACCGTGAAATTCACGATGCCCTGATGGTGGCCGAGCACGCGGCCGCCTTGATCGACGATGTCGCCCGGCTCCATCGCATTCGGCTTCAGCCGCTCGATCACATCGGTATAGCGACCGGTCGGCACGAAGCAGATGTCCTGGCTGTCGTGCTTGTCGGCGACCGAAAGACCAAAGCGGCGCGCCAGTTCGCGGGTCTGCGCCTTGGTCATGTCGCCGAGCGGAAAGCGCAGATGGGCGAGCTGCTCGGAGGTGGTGGCGAACAGGAAATAGCTCTGGTCGCGCTCGGGATCGGCGGCGCAGACCAGCGCGCGCGAGCCGTCCGGCTGGCGGCGCGAGGCGACGTAATGGCCGGTGGCCAGCACCTGCGCGCCAAGTTCGCGCGCGGTCGAAAGCAGATCACGAAACTTGATCGAGCGGTTGCATTCGATGCACGGCACCGGCGTCTCGCCATGCACATAGCTTTCGGCGAAACGATCGATCACCGATTCACGGAAGCGGCTTTCATAGTCCAGCACGTAGTGCGGGATGCCGATCCGCGCGGCGACATCGCGCGCGTCGTGAATGTCCTGACCGGCGCAGCAGGCGCCCTTGCGATGGGTGGCCTCGCCTTGATCGTAAAGCTGCAGCGTGATGCCGACGACATCGTAGCCCTCGGCCTTGAGCAACGCCGCCGTCGCCGAGGAATCGACGCCGCCGGACATGGCGACAACGACCCGCGTGTCCTGCGGGCGTCCTTCGAGATCAAGGCTGTTGAGCATGGCCTGCGAATCCGAATGCGATGATGGAGCGGCGGCGCCGTCACCCTCCATATATGTGGCTCTTTATTATAGAGCGCACCCCCGTGAGGCAATTGGAACGCACGAGCCGCGGCAAAACTTGCCGCCGGGCAAAATGCGCAGGGGTCCGGCGCTCTTTTTCTTCCAATCAAGTCATTGAAATATATATCATTTCATGAGCATCCGGGCTGGCCCGATCTTTGCTCCTTCGGTTCCCGGATGATTGTAAGAGGTTGCCAGTGTCCAGCGTCAATCCGGAAGCCGCCATCGCGCCGTCGTTTTATACCGCCCGGCCGAAATCGCCGCAGGCCGGCCCCTCCGCGTCGGCGGATTTCGCTCATCTGGTGGATCTGAACGCCGATGCCGACAGCAGCCAACCGACGCCGCCCCGTGACGCACCCGCAGCCGGTGCCGACGAGACCCGGCCGGCCACTCCGGATGACCGGCCGCCGGTGACCGGCGTTTACGAGCACGTCCACCGCACGGACAAGGCCGACAGTTCAGACCAGACGACGGCCGAGGACGGCGACAGCGATAGCGATTCCGCGCAGGGCGACGCCGATCAGTCCGCGATCGCCCAGACCTCGAACCCCAGCGCAGGGACTCCCGTGCCAGCGGCCGTCGTCATTCCGGTTGCGACCGCGTCCACCGCCCCGGCGGCAGCAACCGCGACCGGCGAAGAGACCGCCGCTCCGGCCATCACCGGCAATGGGCAGACCGCGGCAATCGCGACCGCAGAAGTTTCCACGGCGAAGACGGCCAACGGGCAGACGATCGATCCGGCAACCGGCCTGCCTGCCGCGCCAGCCGCCAAGGCCACATCCGAA
>MKUJ01000020.1:163666-183370 GCA_001897755.1 Afipia sp. 64-13 | reverse complement strand
CGGCGCCGAACGCAGATGCGGTGAAGGTCAAGACGACACCCGCCGACAAATCCGCCACGACCGATGGCGCGGCGACGGCCGACGCGCCGGCTTCTGCGGCAGCGAAATCCGCCGAGACCGCCGCAGCCCCCGATGCAAAGGCCGACCCCCGAGGCCAGCAGGAGGCGTCCAGCACCCCCGTCGCCAAAACCGAGGCGAACGAGGCCAAAGCCGACGCTCCGGAAGCGAAATCCATCGCCACGGCGACGACCGCGCCGGCCGCGACCCATGCTCACGCCGCCATTTCCGCCGCGCAATCCACCTCGGTCGATCCGGTTCAACTCGGCAACGCCGCCCTGCCGCTGCAACAGCCTGCGCAGGCCGCGAGCACCCAGTCCTTCGCCGCGCCGGCGCCGCAGCTCAATGTCATGGTCGCCGCGAACAACATGGTGCCGGTGAGCGGCCTTGCGGTCGATATCGCGCTCAAGGCGGCGGCCGGCAACAGCCGGTTCGAGATCCGCCTCGATCCCGCCGAACTCGGACGGATCGACGTGCGTCTCGATGTCGACAAGCACGGACAGGTGACCTCGCATCTCACGGTCGAACGCCCGGCGACGCTGGACATGCTTCGCCGCGACGCGACGCAGCTTCAGCAGGCGCTGGAGAATGCCGGTCTCAAAACCGGCGATAGCGGCCTGCAATTCAGCCTGCGCGACCAGTCCTTCGCCGGACGCGACGACAACGGCCAGTCCGGCCGCAACGCGCAGCGTCTGATCATTTCGGAAGATTCCACCGTGCCCGCACAGATCGCCGGCATGAGCTACGGCCGCACGCTCGGATCGAGCACCGGCGTCGATATCAGGATTTGAGGAGAGACGCATGGCCGTCGATGCTACATCGCCCATCATTCCGACTTCCGCGCCGGCATCGAGCTCGGGGAGCTCGAGCTCGAGCTCGAACTCGTCGAGCAGCAGTACGGGCACCACCGCCGCCGGTCTCGCCAACAATTTCCAGACCTTCCTGACGCTGCTGACAACGCAGCTGCAGAACCAGAACCCGCTCGACCCGCTCGACACCAACCAGTTCACCGCCCAACTCGTGCAGTTCGCGCAGGTCGAACAGCAGCTCAAGATGAACGACCAGATGTCCTCGCTGGTCACGCTGCAAAAGACCGCACAGTCCACGCAGGCGCTGAGCTTCGTCGGCCAGACCATCGGCGTCGACGGCAGCACGGCGGCGTTCAACGGCTCGGCCACCTGGAACTTCAACGCACCCGCGAACTCGACCGCCACCATCTCCATCACCAACTCCGCCGGCCAGACGGCCTACACCGGCAGCTACGCGGTGACCGCCGGCAATGCGAGCTTCGTGTGGGACGGCAAGGGCAATGACGGCACGCAATGGCCGGCCGGCGACTATAAGATGACGGTGACGGCGAAAGACGCTTCGGGCAACGACGTCGCCGTCTCCACCGAGATTCAGGGCGTGGTGGATTCCGTCGATCTCACCGCGAGCCCGGCGCTGCTGTCGATGGGCGGCAAGAACTACACCGTCGACCAGATCAAGCGCGTGGTGCGCTCGAACTGATATCCGCCCCCTTTCGCATCCGTTCGTTTTGCCCGGCGCCCGCAAGGGGGCCGGGCGATCCGTCATGAGGCGTCTCGAAGGAGAATCGTATTGGAGCCTTGGGCTTAGGCAAATTTTAAGCCCGCGGGGGTAGCGTGTTCCTACGAGTTCAGTAGTTCGAGTTTGTGAGTACGCCATGACAGAACCCCACCGCCCGAGGGTGAAGTACGTCATCGGGCCAGACGGCAGTCCGCTGACCATCGCGGATCTTCCCGCGCCCGGCACCAAACGGTGGGTCATCCGCCGTAAAGCCGAAGTCGTTGCCGCCGTGCGGGGTGGCCTTCTCTCCCTGGAGGAAGCCTGCAGCCGCTACACGCTGACCGTGGATGAATTCCTGTCCTGGCAGTTTTCGATCGACCAGCATGGCCTGGCCGGACTGCGCACCACCCGAATCCAGCAATATCGCCAATAAGATCATTATCTTAAGCTATTTGCCCTGAAGCCGGTCTCGTCCTGCGAGGCCGGCTTTCGGCGTTTGGCGGCTGCTTGATGCATCGGCAGACCGCTCCAGATTGAATCAAAGGCCTCGCATCCGCTCCCCCAAACGCTCACCAAATTCACCGAATGAACACGTCCGTTAACCGGCGTTAACCATATAGAAACCATACCTAGGCAAATTCTGCCCAGTCGGCATTTGGGGCCGAATCTGGGGCGGGTTCGTTGCAAGGACTGGTGGCATTCCTTCGAAGTCTGGGTGCGGCGCGCATGGCGTCCATGGTGGCCGTCACCGTGGCGCTGCTGGGGTTTTTCGCATTCGTCATCATGCGCGTCACCGCGCCGCAGATGATCACCCTTTATACCGACCTCAGCTATGAAGATTCCTCCGCCGTCATCAAGGAACTCGACCGTCAGGCCATCCCCTATGAGATGAAGAACGACGGCGCCGTGATCCTGGTGCCGAAGGATCGCGTCACCAAGCTGCGGATGAAACTCGCCGAGAGCGGCCTGCCCAAGGGCGGCAGCGTCGGCTACGAAATCTTCGACAAATCCGACACGCTGGGCTCGACCAGCTTCGTGCAGAACGTCAACCACCTGCGCGCGCTGGAGGGCGAGCTTGCCCGCACCATCAAGTCGATCGACCGGATTCAGGCGGTCCGCGTCCACCTCGTGCTGCCGGAGCGGCAACTGTTCTCGCGCGAGAAGCCGGAGCCGTCGGCGGCCATCGTGGTCCGGGTGCGCGGATCGCTGGAGCCGCAGCAGGTCCGCGCCATCCGCCATATCGTCGCCTCCTCCGTCAACGGGCTGAAGGCACAGCGCGTCTCGATCGTGGACGAGACCGGCCAGTTGCTGGCCAACGGCTCCTCGGATGAAGCCGGCATCGACGGCGTCACCGGCGACGAGCGCCGTGCCGCTTATGAGAGCCGGATGCGCAGCCAGGTCGAGGCGATCGTCTCCTCGGTGGTCGGCGCAGGCCGCGCCCGCGTCCAGCTTTCCGCCGATTTCGACTACAACAAGATCACTCAGACCTCGGACAAGTTCGATCCCGAGGGCCGCGTGCTGCGCTCCAGCCAGTCGCGCGAGGAATCCTCCTCGACCGCCGAAGCCAAGGACGGCCAGGTCACGGTCAACAATGAGCTGCCGGGCAGTCAGGGCCAGGGCGGCGCCAACGCCGCCAAGGACCAGAGCAAGAAGAGCGAAGAGATCAACAATTACGAGATCTCGCGCGTCACCAAGACCGAAGTCACCGAGGCCGGCCGGGTCAACCGGGTGTCGGTCGCGGTGCTGGTCGATGGCAGCTACAACAAGAACGACAAGGGCGAGATGGTCTACGTGCCGCGCCCCAAGGAAGAACTCGAGCGCATCGCCACGCTGGTGCGCTCGGCGATCGGCTTCGACCAGAAGCGCGGCGACCAGGTCGAGGTCGTCAACCTGAAGTTCGCCGAGGCGCCCTCCACCATGCCGCTCGCCGAGCCGGCCGGTCTGCTCGGCATGTTCCAGTTCACCAAGGACGACATCATGTACTTCATCGAGCTCGCCGTGATGCTGGTGCTCGGCATCGTGGTGGTGTTCATGGTGATCCGCCCGCTGGTCAGGCGCGTGCTCGCCTCCGAGCCGGTCAAGAGCCTGACCGAGCCGATGCCGGAACTGCCCGAACCGGGCGCGCAGGGTGCCGGCGGCCAACCGCAGATCGGCAACAACGCCACCGCGCAGATGATCGACGTCGCGCAGGTGCAGGGTCAGGTCCACGCCCAATCGGTGCATCGCGTCGGCGAGCTTGCCGACCGCAATCCCAATGAGACCGCCGCCATCATCCGGCAGTGGCTCACAGAACCGGCATAACGTCCCATGGCATCCGCACCCGCCCTCACCAACCAGTCTCAGGACATCGCCGGCGCCGTCGCGACGCTCGCGAGCCGCCAGAACGGCCGCAGCCCGACCAAGCCGCTGAGCGGCCCCAAGCGCGCCGCCATCGTGATGCTGGCGCTGGGCGAGCAATATGGCAGCAAGGTGTGGGCGCTGCTCGATGACGACGAGGTGCGCGAGCTGTCGGTGGTGATGTCCTCGCTCGGCACCGTGGAAGCGGATGTGGTCGAAGACCTGCTGCTCGAATTCGTCTCGCGGATGTCGGCCTCCGGCGCGCTGATGGGCACTTTCGACGCCACCGAGCGTCTGCTGCAGACCTACCTGCCCGCCGAGCGCGTCACCGGCATCATGGACGAGATCCGCGGCCCCGCCGGCCGCAACATGTGGGAGAAGCTCTCCAACGTGCAGGAAGAGGTTCTCGCCAACTACCTGAAGAACGAATACCCGCAGACCGTCGCCGTGGTGCTCTCCAAGCTCAAGCCCGAGCACGCCGCGCGCGTGCTGGCGATCCTGCCCGAGGACATGGCGCTCGATGTCGTGGGCCGCATGCTGAAGATGGAAGCGGTGCAAAAGGAAGTAATCGAGCGCGTCGAACAGACGCTGCGCGTCGAGTTCATGTCCAACCTGTCGCAGACCCATCGCCGCGACGCCCATGAGGTGATGGCGGAAATCTTCAACAATTTCGACCGCCAGACCGAAACCCGCTTCATCACCTCGCTCGAGGAAGAGAACCGCGAGTCCGCCGAACGGATCAAGGCGCTGATGTTCACCTTCGACGATCTGGTCAAGCTGGATGCCGGCTCGGCGCAAACCCTGATGCGGCATGTCGACAAGGACAAGCTCGGCATCGCGCTCAAGGGCGCCAACGACGCCGTGCGCGAGTTCTTCATGAGCAACATGTCGAGCCGCGCCGCGAAGATGCTGCAGGACGACATGGCGGCGGCCGGACCGGTCCGCCTGCGCGACGTCGACGAGGCCCAGGCGCTGCTCGTCAACCTCGCCAAGGACCTCGCCGCCAAGGGCGAGATCATGCTGCAGAAGAATCGCGCCGACGACGAGCTGGTGTACTGATGGCCGCGCCCGCCAAATTCCTGTTCGACGTCGATTTCGCGGTCCCGGACGCCGTCAAGGAGCGCGCCGCCACCGATTCGGAGATCGCCCAGCGCGTCGCCGAAGCCGAAGCGCGCGCTTTCCGTGCCGGTTTCGATGCCGCGCAGCGCGAGGCCAAGGTCGAAAGCGACCGCCGCGCGGCACTGGCGCTGGAGGAGATCGGCCTTGCCATCGGCCGGATCGCGACCGGTCTTGGCCAGATCGAAAACCGGATGGAGATCGAGGCCGTCGATGTCGCGGTCGCGGTCGCGCGCAAGCTGTGTCACGAACTGATGGCCACCGAACCCTTGAGCGAGGTGATGGCGCTGGTGAGCGACTGCTTCCGGAACCTGACCTCGACGCCGCATCTGGCGATCCGCATCAACGAGAACCTCTACGAAGCCGCCAAGGAGCGGATCGAGGCGCTGGCCCGGCGCAGCGGCTTCGAGGGCCGTCTCGTCATTCTCGCCGAACCGGACATCGCCACCGGCGACTGCAAGATCGAATGGGCGGATGGCGGCTGCACCTTCGAGCATGAGGCCATCGACGCCAAGATCAACGAACTCGTGGGCCGCTACATCGCGTCCCGCCATCAGGCCGATGCGTCGGCCATGGGGAACTGAGCCATGAGCGATAACGATTCCGAGGTACCGCTCCCGGATCTCAACAGCGCGGACGCGCCGCCGGTCGATCCGGCCGGCCTGCAGCCGGAAGAGGATCACAGCACGCGGATCGCCTCCGATCTCGAGGCGGTGTTCGACGTGCCGGTGCAGGTGTCGGCCGTGCTCGGCCGCTCCAAGATGGACGTCAGCGATCTTCTGAAGCTCGGTCCCGGCACCGTGCTCGAACTCGACCGCCGCGTCGGCGAAGCCATCGACATCTACGTCAACAATCGCCTGGTGGCGCGCGGCGAAGTCGTCCTGGTCGAGGACAAGCTCGGCGTCACCATGACGGAAATCATTCAGGCGGAGCGCGCCTGACGCGCACCGCCCCCAAACCGACGCCGGAAATGGCGCGACCATAACAGGAGCAAATCATGCGGCTTCTCATTGTTGGCACACTGAAAGGCCAGCTTACCACCGCGACCAAGATCGCCATGGAGAACGGCGCGACCGTGACCCACGCCGAAAACTCCGAGCAGGCGATGCGCGTCGCGCGCGGCGGCAAGGGTGCCGATCTGCTGCTGGTCGACGTCGCCGTCGATATCCGCGATCTGGTGATGCGGCTCGAGGCCGAACATATCCACGTGCCGATCGTCGCCTGCGGCATCACCACCGACGCCCGCGCCGCGGTCGCCGCCATCCATGCCGGCGCCAAGGAATACATCCCGCTGCCGCCCGATCCCGAGCTGATCGCCGCGATCCTCGCCGCCGTCGCCAACGACTCGCGCGACCTGATCTACCGCGACGAAGCGATGGCGCGGGTGATCAAGCTCGCCCAGCAGATCGCCGGCTCCGACGCCTCGGTGATGATCACCGG
This sequence comes from Afipia sp. 64-13, assembly GCA_001897755.1. Classification (GTDB taxonomy): domain Bacteria; phylum Pseudomonadota; class Alphaproteobacteria; order Rhizobiales; family Xanthobacteraceae; genus Afipia. The sequence continues at coordinate 176,893 of MKUJ01000020.1, read as the reverse complement.
CGAATCCGGCACCGGCAAGGAAGTGCTGGCGCGCTACGTCCACACCCGCTCCGCCCGCGCCCGCAAGCCCTTCATCTCGATCAACTGCGCGGCGATTCCGGAGCATCTTCTGGAGTCCGAACTGTTCGGCCACGAGAAAGGCGCGTTCACCGGCGCGATCGCCCGGCGCATCGGCAAGTTCGAGGAAGCGAGCGGCGGCACGCTGCTGCTCGACGAAGTCTCGGAAATGGACGTGCGGCTGCAATCGAAGCTGCTGCGCGCGATTCAGGAGCGCGTGATCGACCGCGTCGGCGGCACCAAGCCGGTGCCGGTGGATATCCGTATCATCGCGACCTCCAACCGCAATCTCAATGACGCGGTACGCGAGGGCAGCTTCCGCGAGGACCTGCTGTTCCGCCTCAACGTGGTCAATTTGAAGCTGCCGCCGCTGCGCGAGCGCCCGGCGGACATTCTCGAACTGGCGCAGCACTTCGTGCAGAAATACGCGCAGGCTAACGGCGTGCCGGCGCGGCCGCTGTCGACTGAAGCACGGCAGGTGCTGACCGCGAACCGCTGGCAGGGCAACGTCCGCGAGCTCGAGAACACCATTCATCGCGCGGTGCTGATGGCGCAGGGCGACGAGATCGGCGCCGACGCCATCCTCTCGCCGGACGGCGACCGGCTCGATCTCACCAAAACGCCTCCGGCCGTCGCCCACGCCACCCTCGCCGCCGAGCAGGTGACGCGGGCGCTGGTCGGCCGCACCGTGGCCGATGTCGAGCGCGACCTGATTCTGGAGACGCTGAAGCACTGCCTCGGCAACCGCACCCATGCAGCAAACATTCTCGGCATTTCGATCCGCACGCTGCGCAACAAGCTCAACGAATACGCCAGCGACGGCGCGCCGATCCCGCCGCCCGGCTCCGGCGAATTGCGCGGCATCGCCGCGGCCTGATCGCAGCGACCAACTCACAAAACAACGCCGGCGTGGATTGAACCCACGCCGGCGTTGCCGTTTTCAGAGATATCTCAAACCCGCGCCGGGCGATCCGATCGCTCGAAAATGATGCCGGGCACAGGCTCGTTGGCGGCCTTGTAACTACGATAGAGATTGATCGCGAAGGTGGCGAACACCACGAGGATGAACGCCGAGACCGTCAGCACGAGAATGCGCTTGGTCGTGGTCATGATCGGGCGGGGATGTGCGGCATCGCTCGAACCGTCAGGCCGGCGCAAGCTGCGCCGCGCGCGCGGCCTTGTGCGCGACATGGCGCTGGCCGAGCCAGACGAGCGGCACCACGATCAGCTCCATCACCAGCGCGATCAGCGTGCCGAAGCTCGGCGTCGGCCGCAGGATGAATCCGTAAAGATGCGCCAGTCCGCCGGCCACGATCAGGAACGACAGCGTGCTCATCCGCTCGCCATGGATTTCGATCCGCGGCAGCGTGGTGATGTACATCACGCCCATGCCGGCGGCGATGGCGGACAGAAAACGGAAGAAATTGTCGGCCGAGGCGGATTCGCCGCCGTGCAGGAACTTCGAGCCGAGCAGCACGCCCGACAGCCCGACGGCGAGCAGCACGAGCGCGCAGAAGACGATGGCCGCCTGCAGGCATATCCGTTCCATGGGCCGCTCCCTTCGCCTGAGGAACTCGAATGGCATGGTATAGGATGAGGCGGTCCCGATGGCGAATGGAAGTTCGCCAAAGGGCTCTCACATTTTCGCGCAGCTTGATATGCCGTGCTGGACGCGGCTCCGGCGATTCGCCCCGCATTTTACCCGCAAAGATATCATGACCGTCTTCACGCCCCATCAGGATCAAGCGCTTGCCGCCGTCGCCGCGTGGCTGAAGGCAAAGCCGGGCCGCGGCAACACCCCGCCGGTGTTCCGCCTGTTCGGCTATGCCGGCACCGGCAAGACCACGCTGGCGCGCCATATCGCCGAAGGCGTCGATGGCGAGGTGAAATACGCCGCGTTCACCGGCAAGGCCGCGCTGGTGATGCGCAACAAGGGCTGCGAGGGCGCCTCGACCATTCATTCGCTGATCTACCGCACCCGCGAATCCGGCGAGGAGCAGCCGAGCTTTGAATTGTGGGACAACGCGCCCGCCTCCAAGGCACGGCTGATCATCATCGACGAATGCTCGATGGTGGATGCCGAACTTGGCCGCGATTTGATGTCGTTCGACTGCCCGCTATTGGTGCTGGGCGACCCCGCGCAATTGCCGCCAATCCAGGGCGGCGGCTTCTTCACCAGCGCAGAGCCCGACGCGATGCTGACCGAAGTGCATCGCCAGGCGCAGGACGATCCGATCGTGCGGATGTCGATGGCGGTGCGCGAGGGACGCGCGCTGGAAATCGGCCGGTTCGGCGACAGCGAGGTGGTGCGGCGCGATACGCTCGACCCGGCTCGCGTGATGGCGGCGGACCAGATCCTGGTCGGCCGCAACAACACCCGCCGCGCCTACAATATGCGGGTGCGTCAGAAAAACGGCATCGAGGAGACGCTGCCGGTGGCCGGCGACAAGCTGGTGTGCCTGCGCAACAACCGCAAGAAGGCGCTGTTCAATGGCGGGCTTTGGCGGGTAAAGGCGCGCGCGCAGTCGAAGTCGCGCATCATCACCATGCGCATCACGCCGGACGAGGATTTCGGCGCGCGGCTGACCAAGGTCTCGGTACGCGCGGACTGCTTTGCCGGCGGCATCGAGGACATCCCCTGGGAGCAGCGCCGGCCCTATGACGAATTCGATTTCGGCTACGTGTTGACTGTGCACAAATCCCAGGGCTCGCAATGGGATGACGTGGTGCTGTTCGACGAGAGCTTTGCGTTTCAAGACAGCCGCGAGCGGTGGCTTTATACCGGCATCACCCGCGCGGCAAAACGCCTCACAGTGGTGGTTTGAGCGGAGCGCAAGACGGAACTTTTCGCGATGTGCTAGGTTTTCCTCTCTTATGAATCGCAACGGAAGGATCACCATGCGAACCGCACGACTTTTCGCCATCGCCCTGCTGGCCGGCACGACCGCCCTCACCCTTTCCGGACCCGCGACCTCGGCTCCGCTGACCGGCGCGGCGTATCTGGCCGGCGCAACCTCGGCCAGCAATGATGTGACGAACGTGCAGTACCGCCGTTATCACGGTCATCATCATGGCTATTACGGCCACCGTCGCGGCTACGGCGGCACCGCCGCGGGAGTCGGCATCGGTCTTGCGGCCGGCGCGCTGATCGGCGGCGCCATCGCTGCCTCGCAGGCCCAGGCCCAGCAGAACGCCGCTTATTGCTCCCAGCGCTACCGCTCCTACGATCCGGCGTCGGGCACCTATCTCAACCGGGACGGCAACCGTTATCCCTGCCCGTAAGATTTCATCTCACGACAGGCGACGTGACGAACGGGCCGGATTCCCTCCGGCCCGTTTTGTTATGGCGTGAGCTCATGAGCGAATGCGGCCGCGCCAATGACGGCGGATGTCAGGCGACGTTGCGCCGGTCCCGAGCAACCTCACCGCGACCGCTCTGCCGTCGCAATTCATCTTCCAGAAATTCATTGGCGATGATGAGCGCCCGCAAGGTGCCGCGCAGGTCGCCGCCACAGACCGCGATCGCGCTGTCCACCGCGCGCTCGTAGCGATCGAGATCATTCCGGCAGGCAGGCTCGAACATGACGGTCTCCGCTTTGAAATAGGCCGATCAGGCGTGCGAGGGATGACGTCGGCACCCGCGACGTCGATTCTCATGTTCCTTATTTGTTCTTATTGGCCATAACCTGTCAATCGGCTGGCCGCCACGGTCGCGCGATCGAACGGCCCGCCACATCATCCATAGCGGGACGATGACGATGCGCTTTGTCCGCGGCGGCCTCGCTTCTCCTTTCACAATTTTGTGTCGCCGGGGCCGGTAACGGCTCACACGCGCGCGGCGTATCTTCGGCATGCGTTTCCGCAGCGGCGCTTCGTCACGAACGCCCGCGCATCGCCCGAGAGGATGCCCATGCTCGCCACCAGCATCAAACGCGCCACCCTCGCGGCCGCCACGCTCGGCGCGGCAGCGCTCGCATGGTTCACCGTCGCGCCCTCGCTCGCCTCCGGAGAGCCTTTCATCATCCCGGCGCCGCAGACCGATAACGCGGCCGCGTCCACCGGCCTCAAGACCGCGGTGATCGCCGGCGGCTGCTTCTGGGGCGTGCAGGGCGTGTATCAGCACACGCGCGGCGTGGTGCAGGCGGTCTCCGGCTATGCCGGCGGCAGCTCATCGACGGCGAAATACGAACTGGTCGGCAGCGGCACCACCGGCCATGCGGAGGCGGTGAAGATCACCTACGATCCGCAGAAGATCAGCTACGGCAAGATCCTGCAGATCTATTTCTCCGTGGTGCACGATCCGACCCAGTTGAACCGTCAGGGACCGGACACCGGTACGCAGTATCGCTCGGCGATTTTCACCTCTTCGCCGGAAGACAAGAAGATCGCCGAGGACTACATCGCCCAGCTCAACGCCGCGAAGGTCTACAAGAAACCGATCGTCACCACGATCGAACCGATGAAGGGCTTCTATCCGGCGGAGGATTATCATCAGGACTACCTGACGCTGCACCCCAATCAGCCCTATATTGCCTTCAACGACATTCCCAAGGTCGAAAATCTCAAGAAGGTTTTTGCCGAGAGCTATCGCGACAAGCCGGTTCTGGTGCGCGATGCCAAAACGACCACCAACTGATCGGGACCACGAGGCACGATGACCACCAAGCCAACACCCAGAATCGAGAAATCCGACGCCGAGTGGCGCAGCGAACTGTCGCCGATGCAGTACCGCGTGCTGCGCGAGAAGGCGACCGAACGGCCGTTCAGCGGCGAATACGACCACAGCTTCGAGCCGGGCACCTATGTCTGCGCCGGCTGCGGACAGCCGCTGTTCACCTCCGATGCCAAATTCGATTCCGGCTGCGGCTGGCCCGCCTTCAGCACGCCCGCCGCGCCGGACAGCGTCGCGGAAGAACGCGACGCCAGCCACGGCATGATCCGCACCGAAGTGCTGTGCTCGCGCTGCAGCGGCCATCTCGGCCATGTGTTCGACGATGGCCCCGGCCCGACCCATCTGCGCTATTGCATCAATTCGGCGGCCCTCAAGCACCAGCCGAAATGATCGGAAGGCCGGCGTTCGCGCGCTGGTTCCATGCCCCGCTCCCGCGCCGAACGACATCCGGCTCAGCCGCACCGCGAACCAAACCGATTCCGGGCAGTGGAACGGATCTCTAGCGTATTGAAAACCGGGAATTTTTACGCGCCAGCGCGCTCGCCATGCGACATCGCCCGTTCATCATGTCGCGATTCACGGGTCGCATTTCGCGAAAAAAGGCCTATATTAACTGTGCTGAAGTGACGCAGCATCGAGCCGCATCGCTCATGCGCGGGTTTGGCTCGTGCGCAAGATTGCTTCGCCTTTCGCAATCATCCTTGAAGAACGCAAATCCTTGCGACGCGGGATTTGCGCCCCAACAAGAAGGCCAAGACGATGGCGGGATTTAATTACAATACTGAAGCCGAGCTTTTTCCGGCCGCGATCCGCAAGAAGAAGCGCGCCGGCTTCACCTATCGCCGGTTCGGCACCGCCGCCGAAGCCGTGCTGTTCGCCATTGAACAATTGCCTGCCGATTCACTGAACGGCGCGTATCTGCAAGTCGACGAGGCGCGCTTCGACCAGAGCGGCATCCGCTCGCTGTATGAGAGCAGCGATTTTCCGCTACAGCGCCGCCCGCGCTCCGAAGAGGAATCCGCGGACGCCGACACCAAGACCGCTTAAAGCGCCTCGCGCCCGCTCAACACGCGGGTGCTTCGCATCAATCCATCCGCGGCTGCTTGTCCATCCAGCGTCGCAGGATGCGCATGTTGCGCATATTGGCGCGGAACATGACGTCGAACGCATCGCCCGCGAACGGCACCAGCCCGACCACACCATCCAGCGCGACATTGCCGAGCATCCGCGCCACCACATGAGCCGGTGCACCGAGCGCGCGGGCCTCGCGCACCATCCACAGCGAGATCGCGGTGGTGAGCAGATCGCCAACCACCGGAATGAGCCCGATCAGCCCGTCGATGCCGTAGCGTATCTTGGTGCCGGGCAGGATGAATGCGACGTCGAGCAGGCGCGCCAAGGCTTCGAGCCGCGCAAACCGCTGCTCGCGACTGAGCGGACCGAAGGAAACATTGCCGAAGACATGGGTGCCGAAGACGTGAGCGCCGAAACCATCCTGAAACCCGCCCGGACCGCCGAAATCGCCAAACGGACCGCCCGGATGCACCTCGTTGCCGTCCTGATCGATGATCTTGGGGCCGCGTGATTTGCCTCCCGCAGCCGCATGCGCATTGGCGGCATTGGCGCGGGTGAAAAACGTCTCGGTCATTCAGGGTTCCTGACAGTCGGACATGGACCGCCTGCAAATAATCACGCGGCACCCCGGTGCAAGCGCCGAAGGCTTTTCCCTGGCGCGATCCGGCGGATTTGTCGCGCGGCGGGCTCTTCGCCGCGGCGAAAAGCCGGCGAAAATCAGGCGCTGGCGCGGAGCGAGGACGACGCCGCCGCGCTCAGAGGGGTCGAATCGTAGACCGCATAGCCGTTCTTGCCGTCCCGCTTGGCGCTGTAGAGCGCCCGATCCGCCGCGGCAATCAGCCGGTCCGGGAATTTGGCGATCTCGGGCCGCCACTGCGCGACACCGATCGACGTCGCCAGCGTGATCTGACGGCCCTGCCACTGCATGGTCACGGCCCGGCACGCTTCGAGCACATGGCGCGCGATCATCGCGCCCTCGCGCAGCGTGGTTTGCGGCAGAACCACGCAGAACTCGTCGCCGCCCATGCGCGCCAGCAGATCCCCGGCCCGCAGCCGCGACTGGGCCGCGAGAGAAAACTGCCGCAGACACTCGTCGCCCGCGGCATGGCCATAGCTGTCATTGATCTCCTTGAAGCCGTCGAGATCGAGCAGCAGCAGTGCGAACGGCTCCTGGGTGTGCTGCGCGTGGGCGCATTCCAGATGCAGACGCGCGAGCAGCTGGCGGCGATTGGCGACGCCGGTCAGGTCGTCGAACAGCGCAAGATCGGCGACCTCGGCCCGCAGACGATCGATCGACAGCAGGACAAAGGCGAAATTCCAGGCCATGACCAGAAAGACCAGCACCAGCACCAGCACGGTCTGGAACGAGCTGAAGTGGAGCATCGACACGACGCCGCCCTGCAGGCCGATGGCGGCGCGGAGCAGATTCACCGTCACGATCAGGACGCCCACCACGGCGGCAAGCCGCGCGCCCGGCCGCCCCTCGCCCCGCGCCACCAGCAGGCGCAGCGACATCAAGATCGGAATCGACTGACAGATGGAATAGATGCACAGCCGCATCATGATGCCGTGATCGGCAAAGGCGAACAGACCGAGCGCGGCGAAGGCGCCGACGACAATGGCAAGGCTTGCCCGCCACGAGACCGGCTGATCGTAAAAGCGCTCGATGCCCATCGCGACCACGCAACAGGCGAGGATCACCAGCGTGGCCGCGATCCACAGCGGCAGGACCGGATCGATCACCTCGCGCAGCAGGGAGATCAGGCAGGCGACGGCGAGAATGAGCGCGCCGGCGGCCCAATAACGCGCGGCCTCGAAGTTCGGATAGCTGCGCCCGACATAGATCCACACCACGCCGAGCGCGACGCAGTTGACGATGAAGACGATCCACAAGGTGAATACGTTCAGCATGCGCTCTTTCCGTCGAATGGCGACGATGAATTCCAGAAGCTCGTATCCGCGCTTTCGCTCATCGCGGGTCTTGAGCGGGGATGTTCACCTTGCCAGCGGCCCGCTTAACGAACCCTGAGTGGGGTTGGACATCTCTCAGCGTGGTTGTGGATTGATGAAGACGGCCGCGATCGCGCGGACACCACCGCTTCGCCGCTCGCAATCGCAACGGAATCAATGGCTCAGCGGTGATTTTCGCTGATTGTTAACCGTAAGGGTGCACAAGAGAGCCAAGCAGTTGCCCACAGTTAAACTGCGAAACATCGATTTATCCACGACAAGGCGTCGCGAATCGGTTCGGATGATTCTGAGGCTGCGAGACCGGCCATCTGCCGAGCAAGCCTCGCATGACGTTATCGTCAATTTTAAACCTGAGAGGTTCTTATGGCGAAGAAAGCCAAGAAGGCGAAGAAGACAGTGAAGAAGGCCACCAAGGCCAAGAAGGTGACCAAGGCCAAGAAGGCTCCGAAGGCCAAAAAGGCGAAGAAGGCCAAGAAAGCCAAGAAGGCCAAGCGCTAAACGAAAACGGCCCGGGTGAACCTCACCCGGGCCGTCAAACTTTCAGGCCGCACATCGCGCCACGTCAGCCTCGCTCCGGCTTCATTCAAAGCCTCGCTTCAATCCCCAGCTTCACGCTCCGGTCTCTCCAAGTCTTGGCTGCAAGCGCTCCCGCGCGCCAAGAGCGCACCTCGTCATCGTTCAGCCGCCGCAAAGCGTCCTAGCGCCCGACCAGCCGGTCGGCGAAATAGGCGATGGTCTTGCGATAGATGACCGCCCTATTCCATTCCCGCATCGCATCGAAATTCGCCGAGCCCTCGTGATAGTCGCCGCCGGCGCGCCAGCCCGCGGTCTTGAGCAGGTTCGCGGTCGACGCCAGCACGTCCGGCACGCTGTGGCGCAGGTCGACATGGCCGTTGCCGTCATAGTCCACGCCGTACTTGATGTAGCTCGAGGGCAGAAACTGGGTCTGGCCGATCTCGCCGGCATAGGCGCCGATCATGTCGCGCAGACCGAGGTCGCCGCGCTGCACGATCTTGAGCGCCGCGAGCAACTCGCCCTGAAACAGTTCGGTGCGGCGGCAGTCATGCGCCATGGTGGCGAGCACGCGAAACACCGGCAGCTTGCCCATGTCGCCCTTGCCGAAATCGGTCTCGAGGCCCCAGATCGCCACGATGATCTGCGGCGGCACGCCGAACTGCCGCTCGATGCGCGCGAGCAGCGAGGCGTGACGCTGCAGCATCGCCTGCCCGCCCTTGATGCGCACCGCGCCGACGCGGGTGGCGACATACTGCTCGAAGGTCTTGTTGAAGGTGCCGCGCTGCCGGCGGTCGAACGCCAGCACTGCCGGGTCCTGCGTGACGCCGCCGAGCGCCTGCGCGATCACTCCGGAGGAAATGCCCGCGGCCTGCGCCTCGCGCGAGAAGCTGGCGACGAAACTGTTGAAATCGCCGCCGCATTGCGCGGCGAGGGCGGGAGAAACGAGCGTGAGGGAGAGGAGGACGGCTGCGAGCGGGCGCGCGATCATGTGTGAACCTTTATGAGAGCCCCTGCGCGCGATGATGGCACGGCACCGGGCATTCCACAACGCACGCGCCGCGCCCGGCGCGGCTCCGTGGCCCGCGCGGCGCGCTCTAGCCTCTCACGATAGGCGCTTTCCGCCGCCGTCCCGAGCGGCGCGCCCTTCTGCGGCGGCGTTGTATCTGCTATCCGCGGCGACCGGCCCGGCACGGGCAAGTCCGTTCTGACCGATCCTGGTTGTCGCGAAACGACCGCAGCTTCCCTGACCTGCTCGAATGCTTCATCCCCGGCATGCCGATGCCGAAGCGCATGCGCGGCACGCCCTCCTCGCATGGCTTGGACCTTTCGCCAGCAACAGCAGAACCATTATGCTGCGTGGCGCCGTGCACGGCTGAACAGAAATTGTTCTGGCTCAACCTCCGTAACCGGCGACGCCTGTAAGAAAACATCATTCAGCGACAGGACACAGGTTCGTGGCTGCAAAGCGCATTCTTCTGGAAGTAGGAACGGGCAACGACTGGCATGGTGGCAGCTACACCAAAGCTGCCGTCCGCGCGGTGGAGGACGCCATCCATCACAGTTCGCTGGTCCTGCTGAAAACGCTCGATCTCGATCCCGACAAGATGCTGGTCGATGTCAAGATCGGCGTGCAGCAGCCGGAAAAGGTGGATCCCGCCGCCGTGAAGGCGGTGCTGCCTCACGGGCAGGTCACCGTCGAGGTCGTCAATGGCGGCCTCAACGCCGCCAACACCGGGCCGGATGACATCTCGATTATCGCGGTCGCCGCAATCACGGTTCATCTCGATCTCGCATAGAGCCGCTCCTGCACCTTCCGAGGTCGCTCGATCACTCGGTTTCTGGATTCACGACCCAAAGCAAAAACGGCGGCCCTTTCGGCCCGCCGTTTTCATTTCAGGTCACCGCTTTCGCGGGGACGACACCATGAGATGCGATTAGTTGTCGAGGAAGCTCCGCAGCTTCCTTGACCGGCTGGGATGCTTCAGCTTGCGCAGCGCCTTCGCCTCGATCTGGCGGATGCGTTCGCGGGTCACCGAGAACTGCTGGCCGACTTCCTCCAGCGTGTGGTCGGTGTTCATGCCGATGCCGAAGCGCATGCGCAGCACGCGCTCCTCGCGCGGCGTGAGCGAGGCGAGCACACGCGTCGTGGTCTCGCGCAGGTTCGACTGGATCGCCGCGTCGATCGGCAGGATCGCGTTCTTGTCCTCGATGAAATCGCCGAGGTGCGAATCCTCCTCGTCGCCCACCGGAGTCTCCAGCGACAGCGGCTCCTTGGCGATCTTGAGAACCTTGCGCACCTTCTCGAGCGGCATGCCGAGCTTTTCGGCCAGCTCCTCCGGGGTCGGCTCGCGGCCGATCTCGTTGAGCATCTGGCGCGAAGTGCGCACGATCTTGTTGATGGTCTCGATCATGTGCACCGGAATGCGGATGGTGCGCGCCTGGTCGGCGATCGAACGGGTGATCGCCTGCCGGATCCACCATGTGGCATAGGTCGAGAACTTGTAGCCGCGACGATACTCGAACTTGTCGACCGCCTTCATCAGGCCGATGTTGCCTTCCTGAATGAGGTCGAGGAACTGCAGGCCGCGGTTGGTGTATTTCTTGGCGATGGAGATGACGAGGCGCAGGTTGGCCTCCACCATTTCCTTCTTCGCCTGCCGCGCCTCGCGCTCGCCCTTCTGCACCGAGTGCACGATCTTGCGGAATTCGCCGATTTCGAGCCCGGTCAGCGCCGCGAGTTGCTGGATCTCGTGGCGCAGCTCCTTGATGCGGTCCTTCTCCACCGCGACGAAATTCTTCCAGCCCTTGGCGGCGAGTTTCGAGACGCGGTTGAGCCAGCGCGGATCGAGCTCCGAGCCGGTGTAGTTCTTGAGGAAGTCCTCGCGGCCGACGCCGTGGCTGTCGCCGAGGCGGAACAGGCGGCCCTCATAGGACACCAGCCGCTTGTTGATGTCGTAGAGCTGCTCGACGAGGCTGTCGATGCGCGCCTGGTTGAGCCGCAGCGACTTCACCTCGACGATGATCTCGTCCTTCAGCTTCTTGTACTTGCGCTCCTGCGAGGGCGAGAGCGAGGGCCCCTGCGAGGCGCTCTCGAGCTGGTTCTGGATGTCCTGCTCCTGCAGGCGGCGCAGCTTCTTGTAGCTGTCGGCGATGCGGTCGAAGATCTCCACGACCTTCGGCTTCAGCTCGGCCTCGATCGCGGCGAGCGACATCTGGTTCTCGAACTCGTCGTCCTCGTCCTCCTCGGGCGCGGCGGCGCCTTCGCCCGCGGCGGGCGCGGGGCGGAACGGTGTCGGCGAGGGCGGCGCGGCCGGCGGCGCGGGCGCGACGGCGGCGATCACCTGCACGGTGCCGTCACCGTTGACGACCGCGCTGGTCGGCTGGCCGTCCGGACCGGCGGGGCCGGCGATCATCGCCGGGTTCATGTTGTTCTTGGCATCGGGCCCGGCATAGGTCGCTTCCAGGTCGATGATGTCGCGCAGGAAGATCTTTCCTTCGTTGAGCTCGTCGCGCCAGATGATGATGGCCTGGAAGGTCAGCGGGCTTTCGCACAGCCCGGCGATCATCGCCTCGCGGCCGGCCTCGATGCGCTTGGCGATGGCGATTTCGCCCTCGCGCGACAACAGCTCGACGGTGCCCATCTCGCGCAGATACATGCGCACCGGATCGTCGGTGCGCTCGCCCGGCTCGGACTTCTTGGTTTCGGTGACGGCCTTGGAGGTGACTTCGACAAGCTCGTTGTCGGTCTCGTCGTCGGCCTCCTCCTGCTTCTCCTCGTCCTCGCTGTCGGCGTCGTCGGCCTCGGACACGTTGATGCCCATGTCGGAGAGCATCGCCATGATGTCCTCGATCTGCTCGGGCGAGGTGGTGTCGGAGGGCAGCACTTCATTGAGCTGATCGAAGGTCACGAAGCCGCGCTTCTTGGCCTGCTTGATCATCTTCTTGACGGCGGCGTCCGACAGGTCGAGCAACGGCGAAGGCGCGTCGGCGCTGTCCTTCTCGGGAGCATCGGCGGCCTTCTGATCCTTCTCTTTGTCCTTGAGAACTACCGTCTTCGCCTTGGTGGCCATTCACTGCTCCTGAACGCGCTTCATGCCGGGGACGTCGCCGCCCCGCGTACTGAATTCCTGCATCACGACACGGACGGCTTGACGCCGCCCGGCCTGCGATTATTCAAAACACGGTCGGCCCGAGAACCGGTGCCGGACCATGCCGTCTCATGCGGAAAGGGCGGCGCAAAACAGCACCACCCCGAATCGGTTTGCAACCGCTGGCTCGTGTTGTGGCCCCAAGGCCGTTAAGCTCCAATTAACCCTGTTTCTGGGGGTAAATCCTCGTTTTGGCGAGTCTTTTTCGCGCCAGTCGACCGGGGATTCCGCCATCCTCGCGGAACCCGGATCAGCCCCGGCGGCGCCCGGAGGATTCTCCGAACCCCTCGATCAGTGCCTCGATGCCGTCGACCTCCGCAAGCCGGGCTTTGACGTCACGCAGCCATTCGTGGTTCGCCTCGCTGGCCTCCTGTCCAAGCGCCAGCTCGGCGTCTTTAAGCTCCCTAAGTAAGGAGTGAAATTGTCGATGCAAGGCAATGAGTTGACGCCAGGTCGAAAGAACGTCCTCCTGGGCCGCGCCGGGCTCGGCGCCCCACACGTCGCGGGTCGTGATCGCTCTCTCAACCCGTTGTAAAATATCGGAGAATCCGGACGTGGCGAGGTCGGCGCGCATCTTTTCGGCCTGTTCCTCCGGGCCGCTGGCGCGATGATGATCCTGCGCGAAAGCGGCGATGATCCCCGCCCGCAGCCGGTGGGCCTCGGGATGGGCGAGCTCCAGCGCGGCGATTTCCTCAAGATGATCGCCGAGCAGCCAGGGGTGATTGATCAGCGCGTGCAGGATCAGAGCCTCGCGGCGGGACATCGCGCTGCGCTGGCCGCGCATGATCG
>MKUJ01000020.1:160046-163646 GCA_001897755.1 Afipia sp. 64-13 | reverse complement strand
GCCGGTGAAGCGGCCGGCTGTGGATAGCGCGGGTCCGCGCCCGCCCCGCCCCGCCCCGCCGGGCTGAAATGCGCCGCGCGGCGCGAAACGCCGGCCCGATTCGCCGCCATAGCCACCGCCGGACCGCCCGCCCCGGAACGGCGCGCCGCTCTCGGCCGGCGCGAACATCTGCGCGAGGCGCTGGGTGAAATCCTGCCGATAATAGCGCCGCACCACCTCGTCGCGGATGCCATTGCTCAGTTCGTTGATCCGCGCCTCGAGCGCCGCGCGCCGCTCCGGCGTCGCGAAGCTGCCGCCGGCGATCTCGCGCGACCACAGCATGTCGGCGAGCGGTCGCGCCGCATTCATCACCTCGTCGATCGCGGCGCGGCCGCCGGAGCGCGCCAGATCGTCGGGGTCCTGCCCTTCCGGCATCAGCGCAAAACGAAGACTCTTGCCCGGCAGAAGATGCGGCAGCGCGAGGTCGGCGGCACGGAAGGCGGCGCGCTGGCCGGCGCTGTCGCCGTCGAAGCACAGGATCGGCTCATCCGCCATTCGCCACAGCAGCGCGAGTTGGTCCTCGGTCAGCGCGGTGCCAAGCGGCGCGACCGCGCCCGCAAAACCCACCGTGACCAGCGCGATCACGTCGACATAGCCTTCTGCAACGATCAGCGGCGCGCCGTCATGCACCGCCTGACGGGCGGCGGCGATGTTGTAGAGATTGTGCCCCTTGTGAAACAGCGAGGTTTCCGGCGAGTTGAGATACTTCGCCGGGACGTCCTTCTCCAGCGCGCGGCCGCCGAAGGCGATGATGCGGCCGCGCTGATCGGCGATCGGAAACATCACGCGATCGCGGAAACGATCGTACGGCACCGGAATGTCGTCGCCATGAATCAGCAATCCGGTCTCGATCATGTCCTCGACCGGAATGCCGAGCTTGCCGAGATGCTCCTTCAGCGCGAAGCGATCCGGCGGCGCATAACCCATGCGAAACCGCATTTGCGTCGCCGGCTGGATCGCGCGGTCGGCGAGATAGCCGCGCGCCTTGGCGCCGGCGCGCGAAGCCAGCGTGTCGGCGAAGAACTTGGCGGCCAGATCCATCACGTCATAGAGCGTCTTGCGGCGTTGTTCGTGGCGCGCGGCATCGGGGGATACCGCGGGGATCGACATGCCGGCCTGCGAGGCGGCAGCCTCCACCGCCTCGATGAATCCGAGGCCCTCGGTCTCCATGATGAAGTCGAAAATGTTGCCGTGCTTGCCGCTGGCGAAACAGTGATAGAACCCCTTCTGGTCGTTGACCGTGAAGGACGGCGTCTTTTCCTGCTTGAAGGGCGAGAGCCCCTTGAACTCCTTGCCGGCGCGTTTCAGCTTCACGCGGCGGCCGACGACTTCCGAAACCGGAAGGCGGGCGCGCAGTTCTTCAAGAAATTGGGGCGTGAAGCGCATCGATTCGGGGGCCTTTGCAACCGGCCATGAATATAGGACGCCCCGGACGCTGGCCCAACCGATCCCGGGGCATCCTATCGCGGTGCCCGCTATTCACAGGCTGTTGACCGGGGGACAGCCCTCATCCCGGCCGGCCGGGCTTTGAAACGACGCGCGGCCCGCGTATCCATGCCGCCCCGATTCCCGTCTGAAAGTTCCGATGTCCGCTTTGCCTCACGAGGACGCCGCCGACCATCCCGGCTCCTGGATCATTCTCGCGCTCGCCATCGCCTGCGGCGCCACCGTCGCCAATCTCTATTACGCCCAGCCGCTGATCGGGCCGATCAGCATCTCGTTCGATCTCGACCTCACCGCGGCGGGCCTGATCGTCACCATGCTGCAGCTCGGCTACATGCTGGGCCTGATCTTCCTGGTGCCGCTCGGCGACCTCGTCGAGAACAAGCGGCTGATCCTGATCGCGCTCAGTGCGGTGATCGCCTGCCTGATCGTCGCCGCGCTCGCGCCACGCGCCTCCGTCTTCATCGTCGCCTCGCTGCTGATCGGCATGAGCGCGACCGCGACGCAGATGATCGTGCCGGTCGCAGCGCATCTCGCGCCGGCCCGCTCGCGCGGCCGGATCGTCGGCACGGTGATGAGCGGGCTATTGTTCGGCATTTTGCTGGCGCGGCCGATCTCGACCATGATCGCAGGTCCCCTCGGCTGGCGCGCAATGTACTGGATTTCGGCTGCGGTGATGCTCGCCGTGCTGATCATGGCGGCGCTGGTGCTGCCGCGGCGCCGGCCGCAGCCGGGCCTCAACTACCTGACGCTGATCACCTCGCTCTGGGGCCTGATGATCGCAACGCCCGTGGTGCAGTGGCGCGCCGCCTATCAGGGCCTGCTGTTCGGCGCCTTCAGCGTGTTCTGGACCGCGATGCCTTTTCTGCTGCAACAGCCGCCCTTCTCGCTCGGCCATCTCGGGCTGTCGGCGTTCCTGCTGAGCGGGGTCGCCGGCGCCTTCGTCGCGCCGCTGGCGGGACACCTCGCCGACAAGGGGCACAGCGACGCCGTCACGCTCGGCTGTTTCACGCTGGTGGCGGTCAGCTCCGTCCTGACCTTCATCGGCGGACAGGGATCGCTCGCTTTGCTGGTGGCGGCCGGCATCGTCCTCGACATCGGCGCGCAGGCCAATGTCGTGATCGGCCAGCGCGCGATCTATACCCTCGCGCCCGAGATCCGCAGCCGCGTCAACGCCATCTATATGGCGCTGTTCTTCCTCGGCGGCGCGATTGGCTCGGCGCTCAGCGGCATCGCCCTGTCACATGGCGGCTATGCCACCGTCAGCCTGTTCGGGCTCGGATTCGCCGCGATTGCATTCCTATTATTCGGGCTCGAAAAATTCCGCGGCCGCGCGTAATGTCAATGCCGAGGGCTTAGAAACCGGAGGCTGCCTCCATGGACCAGATCGCCCCATCCGCGCGCTCACGCGCGCCAGAACTGCTTGCACCCGAAGAACCCTATCCCGTGATCGAGGCGAACACCGCCGGCGCCTCGCCGTTCTTCTTCACCTGCGACCATTACGGGCGGCACATCCCCCGTGGCCTCGGCCATCTCGGATTGCCGGCGAGCGAACTCGATCGCCATATCGCCTGGGACATCGGCATCGCAGGAGTTGCGATGCGGCTGGCGCGGATGATGGACGCGCATCTGATCGCCCAGCACTATTCGCGCCTCGTCATCGACTGCAACCGGCCGTTCGACAGCGCCGGCTCGATCCCGCTGCTCAGCGAGGCGACCGCCATCCCCGGCAACAGCGGCCTGAGCGCCGACCAGATCGCGGCACGGCGGCGGGAAATCTTCACGCCCTATCACACGCGGATCGCCGACGCGCTCGATGCCCGCGCGGCGCAGAAGCGGCGGACCGTGCTGATCTCGCTGCATTCGTTCACGCCGATCTATGCCGGCATCGAACGGCCCTGGCATGTCGGCACGCTGTATCAGCACGGCCACGGCCTGCCACCCCTGCTGCGCGAACTGCTGCATGCCGAAGGCGATCTCGTGGTCGGCAACAACGAGCCCTATTCGGTCAGCCACGCCACCGACTACACCATTCCGGTGCATGGCGACCGCCGCTCGCTGATCAACACCGGCCTCGAGATTCGCCAGGACCTGATCGCCGACGAGCGCGGCCAGCAG
>MKUJ01000020.1:147532-160039 GCA_001897755.1 Afipia sp. 64-13 | reverse complement strand
CATTCTGCGCGAGATCGAGATTCGTTTGTTCGCGAAGGATTTTTCCCGCCTCTAGGGAGCTCCCTCCCCCATGATCGCCGCATGCCGCGTCTTCGACGCCGGCACAATGACATGACTTGACAGGCAACCGTTTGGTTGCCTATTATCCCAACCATGGATGAGGTCTTCAAGGCGCTGGCCGACCCTTCACGGCGTTCACTGCTCGACAGGCTTCATGCCCGCAACGGTCAGACGTTGCTCGAATTGTGCGACGGCCTCGCGATGACACGACAGGCCGTGACCAAGCATCTCGGGATTCTGGAAGCGGCGAACCTCGTCACCACGCTGAGGCATGGCCGCGAGAAGCTGCACTACCTCAACCCGGTGCCGATCCACGAGATCGGCGAACGGTGGATCAGGAAGTTCGAGCGCGACAGGCTGGTCGCGCTCGGCACCCTCAAGCGGCAACTGGAGAAGCGTGATGAGTAAACCCGAATTCGTCTACACCACCTACATCAAGACCACGCCGGACAAGCTCTGGCATGCGCTGACCGACAAGGCCTTCACCGAGAAATACTGGTTCTGCTGCTCGCTGACGTCCGACTGGAAGGTCGGCTCGCGGATGCACATGGACCGCGACGGCGAAGTGAAGAACGAATGCGTCATTCTCGAATCCGACCCGCCGCGCCGGATGTCCTATAGCTGGCTGTCGGTTCACGACGAGGAGATGAAGAAAGAAAAACCCTCGCGCGTCACCTATCTGATCGAGCCCGCTTATGATGGCGTGAAACTTACGGTGATTCACGAAGGTTTCGCGGACGACAGCAAGACACTGCCGAGCATTTCCACCGGCTGGCCGCTGGTGCTCTCCTCGCTGAAAAGCATTCTGGAGACCGGACAGCCGATCTCGTTCGAGCCCGCATAAACCGATGTCGACGGAGCGAGCGGCCGCCGCAGCTAGCCGGTGAGCGCCGCCTTGACGAGGCCGCTCGCTTTGCCGAAATCCATCTGGCCGGCATACTTGCCCTTCAGCGCGCCGATCACCTTGCCCATGTCCTTCATGCCGGCGGCGCCGGTCTCGACGATCACGGCGGCGATCGCGGCCTTGACCTCGTCCTCCGACATCTGCTTCGGCAGATAGGCGCTGATCACCGCGATCTCGTCGCGTTCCTGCGCGGCGAGCTCGGCGCGGCCGCCTTTGTCGTAAAGCTCGACCGATTCCTGGCGCTGCTTGATCATCTTCTGCAACAGCCCGAGGATATCGTCGTCGGAGAGTTGCGGCTTGCTTTGCCCGCGCGCCTCGATGTCGGCATTCTTGATCGCGGAGTTGACCATGCGCAGCGTCGACAGCTTGCGCTCGTCCTTCGCCTTCATCGCGTCCTTGACGGCGGTGTTGATCTCATCGCGCAGCATGACGAACTCCTGATCCGAACCATCCATTGCTCAACAATTCACTGCCTATCTATGGGCTTTCGCCGGGCAGCACAACAACCCGCCGGAGCTATGGCGAGTCCCAATCCCGATCCGGCAAACGCCGCCGCGCGCCGACATCGTCGAGCGACTCCGGCGTCGGCGATTCCTGCGAAGGCGGAACAGCCCCCTGCGGCGGCACCATCAAGGCAACGACCGTGGTGGAGACGCCGGGCCGGCCCCACAGGCTGGTGGCGATCGGCAACGTCAGGCGGCGGAAGTCGTGAGCACGCGCCTCGACCTTTGCCATCCAGTTCATGCAGGTCGGATCGTCGGCGAAGCACAGCGCGCTCCAGCCCTGCCGCAGGGTCTGCTCGCGCGGCAGACCCCAACTGTACTGGAAGCGGAACGGGCGGCTGTAGAACGGATGATCGGGGCTGTAGAACGCGGTCGCGAACGCCAGCACGTCGTCGCCGCTGACCCGTTCCAGCGGCACGCCATATGCCTCGCGCCATGCGGCGGTAAGAGCAAGCGCAGCCGGCCGGGCGAAGTTGCGGTTTTCCTTGAAGGCGTTCGTATTGCGATAGAGCGCATGCAGCGGCGCGGCGAGCAGCGCGCCGAGCGAGAGCACCGCCATCACCGCGGCGAAGTTGACGGCGTCGCGACGCTGCAACGACACGCGCGCGGCGCAGACGGCCACGACAACAGCCGGGAACAGCCCCTGCAGATGCCACATCGCCGGCAGGCTGGTGCCAAGCGCGAGCGCGGTCGCCGCCGGCACGATCACCGAGCCGACGAACACCAGCGCCAGCAGCAGCAAGCCGGGCTCCATCGCACCCGACGCCCGCCACAGCGCACGCGGCGTGGCGCGCATCACCACGCACCACACCGCGGCAGGAATGAGCAGATAGCCTGCGATACCGAGCAGGAATTTGCTGACGAACTGCACCACCGCGACGAACGGCGCGCCGCCATGAACGTGCATGCCATAGCCGAGGGATTCGCCCCCCGATGTCCAGAGCCAGACAAGATGCGGCGCCAGTACCGCGAGGCCGGCCGCCATCGAGAGCCACGGCGCGGACGAGCGCAGATAGCTCATGCGCGCGGGATGCGCGAGCGCGGCGATACCAAAGCCCGCGATCAGGAACAGCGAATAATACTTGCCGAGCATCGCCAGCGCGCACATCGCGCCGGCGGCGAGCGACCACAACGCCGCACGGCTCTCGAACGAGCGCAGGAAGCAATAGGTCGCAAGCGGCCAGATCGCCAGCAGCACGCTGTTGGCGTTGAAGCGCTGCGCGTGAAACTGATAGGCCGGCAGCAGCATCAGCAGCAGCAGCACGACGACGCGGCGATCGCCGCGCACGAAACGCCGCGCGATCAGATCCACCGCGAACAGCGCCAGCGCGGCATTGGTCATCGCCAGCAGATGCATCGACCAGTCCGCCACCGGAAACACGCTGGACCACAGACCGGCGATCCAGCCCATCAGCGGCGGATGCTTGGAATTGCCCCAGGCAAAGTCGCGGCCAAGCGACCAGGCTTCCAGCACGTCGGGGTGCAGGCTGGCGTTAACATAGGCGATGCCAAAAAACGCCGTCCAGATCGCGACAAATCCGGTGAGCAGCACGGGAATGGCCCAGCCGGCTTCGATCCCGTCGAACCAGGCTTCGAAAGGCCGGCGCCAGGACGATGGATGCGACGCCTCAACCGATGGAGCGGCCATGATGATCCGGGAAAGAAAGAAAACAGCGCAAAGTATACGAGTCCGCACCCTGTTACCTGCTTCGCAGCCGGGGAACAATGAAAACTCGCTGATTCTTGAATAATTCCGGTGCCTTAAGGATTACCTAACCATGCGGCAGGCACCGGCGGGAGAATGGCCCGTCCGCCATGCACGAGAAAAGGCATCAAAGCGCCAAAAATCGCCTTGGAATGCAACGTTTGTGCTTTGACGGCCCCATGGGCAAGGGCTATGTCATGCGCTCATGACAACAAATGATACTTCTTCAGCCTGGCCGGATTTCAAACCGACCGCGCTGCTCGTGCTCGCCGATGGGACCGTGCTGGAGGGCTTCGGCCTCGGCGCCGAAGGCTCCGCAGTCGGCGAAGTCTGCTTCAACACCGCCATGACCGGCTATGAGGAGATCCTCACCGATCCGTCCTACGCCGGTCAGCTCATCACTTTCACCTTCCCGCATATCGGCAATGTCGGCGCCAACGACGACGACATCGAGACGGTGAACATGGCGGCGACGCCGGGCGCGCGCGGCGTGATCCTGCGCACCGCCATCACCGATCCCTCGAACTACCGCGCCTCTCGCCATCTCGACCAATGGTTGAAGGCACGCGGCATCATCGGCCTGTCCGGCATCGATACCCGCGCCCTCACCGCGCTGATCCGCGACAAGGGCATGCCCAATGCGGTGATCGCCCACAGCAAGGACGGCACCTTCGATCTTCCCGCGCTGAAAAAGCAGGCGCGCGAATGGCCCGGCCTCGAGGGCATGGACCTCGTGCCGATGGTGACCGGCACCCAGCGCTACGTCTGGGACGAAACGCCATGGCAGTGGGACAAGGGTTTCGGCAAGCAGGACAAGCCTGAATTCAATGTCGTCGCCATCGACTACGGCATCAAGCGCAACATCCTGCGCCTGCTCGCCGGCGAGGGCTGCAAGGTCACGGTGGTGACCGCCACCACGCCCGCCGAGGATATTCTGGCGATGAAGCCGGACGGCGTGTTTCTCTCCAACGGTCCGGGCGATCCGGCGGAGACCGGCAAATACGCGGTGCCGGTGATCGAGAAGCTGATCGCCTCCGGCACGCCGACCTTCGGCATCTGCCTCGGCCATCAGATGCTGGGCCTCGCGCTCGGCGGCAAAACCGTGAAGATGCATCAGGGCCATCACGGCGCCAACCATCCGGTCAAGGACATGACCACCGGCAAGGTCGAGATCACCTCGATGAATCACGGCTTCGCGGTGGACAAGGACACGCTGCCGGGCAATGTCGAGCAGACCCATGTCTCGCTGTTCGACGGCTCCAATTGCGGCCTCGCGCTGAAGGACAGACCGGTGTTCTCGGTGCAGTACCATCCGGAAGCATCGCCCGGTCCGCGCGACTCGCACTATCTGTTCCGGCGCTTCACCGACCTGATGCGCCAGAGGAAGCGGGCGTAACCTCTTTCTCGCACCTGACTCAAAAAGCCCGCATCACTGTGGGCTTTTTTTTGTAATCAGCATCTCATCCTGAGGGGCGCGCATCCTGTGCGTGTCTCGAAAGAGATGTCCCGGGCGCGACGCAGCGTATAACGCTGCTTCGCAGAACCGGGACCGTTACAAACTCTGAATGTGAAACGGCCCCGGCTCAGCGGAGCGACATTTCATGTCGCACCGCGTCCGGGGCACACGCCTCATGGTTCGAGACGCGCCCAAACGGTGCTGAGGACGGTCACTCACGCTTCGTTGCCGCCTTCCTGACGGCTCGCCTCGAACAGGAACCAGGTGCGCCGCTCGGTGTCGTCGATGAAGTTCTCGAGGATGCTCGCGGTCGCGACATCTTCATGCTTGTCGGCAACGTCGTGCGCCTTGCGCATCGCCGCGGCCATCTTCTTGTTGTCGGCCATCAGTTCGCGCAGCATTTCGCGCGGCGGCACATAGTCCTCGTCATTGTCCTTGATGGTCTTCAGCTTGGCGACCTGGCCGATCGAGCGCAGCGTGGTGCCGCCGATCTTGCGCACCCGCTCGGCGATCTGGTCGGTGGTGGCGAAGATCTGCTCGGACTGCTCGTCCAGCAGCAGATGGTAGTCGCGGAAGTGCCGACCGCTGATGTGCCAGTGGAAGTTCTTGGTCTTCAGGTAGAGCGCGAACGCATCGGCGAGCAGTGTGTTCAGCGATGCGGAAATCTTGTCGACCGCCGCCTGGGGCAGGTCCGTGGGGGTGTCGAGTTCGGACGCCGTGGAATTTCTGGTTTTGCTCACGACAAACCTTCCTGTTGGGAAAATCTTGATCTCGAAGCCGGTGGACATCGGCTTCCAATCGCCTTAACGCTTCAGCCCACACCCGGTTCCGGGCGCTGGAACCACCTGCATCGGACGCCCAATGGAAGACTGGATCGACTACTACGATTCCACCCATACGATTTATGTCAGCCGCACCCACCGCGACGCCCATTTCCGGACCATCGCCCGCGACATTGCCGGCTACATCCCCGCGCCAGATGCCGTCGTGCTCGACTATTCCTGCGGCGAGGCGCTGTCGGCCAACGAGGTCGCGGCCGGATGCGGCGAACTGATCCTGACCGAGCCGGCTCCCAACCTGCGGGCCCGCGTCGCCGCGCGCTTCAAGGCCAATCCCAAAATCCGCGTGCTGTCGCTGCAACAGATCGACGATCTGGCGAACGGCTCGGTCGATCTGGCGGTGATCAATTCGGTCGCGCAATACATGACCCCCAGCGAGCTCGACACCGCGCTCATCGCGATGCACCGCGTGCTGAAGCCGGGCGGACGCCTGCTGCTCGGCGATATCCTGCGGCCCGATGTCGGCGCGCTGCGCGACGCATGGGCTTTGCTGCGCTTCGGCGCCCGTCACGGCTTTCTGATCGACACCGTGATCGGTCTGGTGCGCACGGCGCTGTCGGACTATCGCCGACTGCGTCAGAGCGTCGGCTTGCAGCGCTACAGCGAGACGGCCATCATCGACAAGCTGCGCGTCGCCGGGTTCGATCCGCGCCGCGCCCCGGCCAATATCGGCTACAACCCCGCCCGCATGACCTTCCTTGCCACCCGCTGATCTTCGACCGGGTCCCTGCAAAGGCCAGAAATTCCGCCGATGAAGTCCATCACCTCGCCGCTCGTCACCCGTCCGCTGACCGTCGCTGCGCTGCTCGCGTTCAATGGCGGCTTTGTCGACACCGCCGGCTTTCTGGGACTGAACGGACTGTTCGTCGCCCATGTCACCGGCAACTTCGTCACGCTCGGCGCGGCGCTGGTCACCGGCGGCCATGGCGTGATTGGCAAGATTCTCGCATTGCCCGCATTCATGATGGTGATCGCGCTGGCGCGGCTGTCAGGCACGGTGCTGCGCGGCGCGGATCTGCCGGCGCGGCGGATTCTCTTCTCCATCAATGTGCTGTTGCTGCTGGCGTTCTTCGTGATGGCGGTGAGGTTCGGACCGTTCCCCAACGCCGATTCCCCGCTGGCGCTATTGACCGGCCTTGCCGGCATCGCCGCCATGGCGATGCAGGCTTCCGTGCAGCGCGTGCATCTGGCGAAGATGCCGCCCTCCACCATGATGACCGGCAGCACGGTGCAGGCGACGCTCGATGTCGTCGACATTCTCACCGGGGCCCATCCCGAGCAGCAACCGACCATCCGCAAGCGCTTTCGCCGCCTGATCACGACCATCGTGGCCTTCACGCTCGGCTGCGCAAGCTCCGCCCTGCTCTACGCCTATATCGGGTTCTGGTGCCTCGGCGTGTCGGTGGTGATCGGAATGATCGCCGCCGTGACACGGGTCGAGGAAGGCGGCACTTGAAAGAACGCCCGGCGGGGATCAGACTGATGGCGCTGGGGGAAGTGCCATGCGTCATGCCGCGTTCGTCATGTTCGCATTGAGCGTGGGCGCCTGCGCCGCGCGTGATCCTTACGTCACGTCCGCCAACACCACCCCGTCCGGCAACTGGAAGATCGAGCGACAGACCGATCGCATCACCGGCACCCCGCTCGCGAGCGCGCAGCTCGTCACCGACACCTCATCGAACTCGGCCGATCCGAAGGTGCGGCCAGCGATGCTGCAATTGACCTGCTTCGATACCCATCCGGTGGTGCGGCTGTCGTTCGGCTTCAAGGTCGGCACCGGGCCCAATATGATCGTGGGCTACCGCTTCGACGAGCGTCCGGGGCACGACAACGTCCCCATGCGCATCATCGGCGAGCATCGCATCGTGGTGATCGAAGATAGAGCGGAAGTCGCCCGCTTCGTCGGCGAGCTGTCGCAGTCGGCAATACTGGTGATACGAATCCGCTCGCTGAATGCGGGGCGCACCACCGCGGAGTTCAGGCTCGACGGCGCGGCCGCCGCGATCGAGGCGGCCCTCGCCGGATGCCCGGTGACGGCGCAGCCGCCGTCACGTTCACGCGCAAATTCCTGACGGGCGCATGCCCGGTTACCGAACCATTGAAGCGTGATGGGTCAAGGTTCGATCCATGCTTCGTCATTGCGAGCCAACGGGTCCGGCTTCGCCGGCCCGATGACAGGCTCCGCGAAGCAATCCAGCCCCCCTCCCTTTCCCTCCCCCGCAAGCGGGGAGGGTTGGAGCGGGGGATTGCTTCGTCGCCTACGCTTCTCGCAATGACGGCAATCTAACTATTAGTCGTCCGCCGGCGGATTCTGGTCGCCGATGTGGCCGATATGCTTCTGCGTGTAGAGTTCGAGACCGATGCGGCCGATCAGATCGAGCTGGGTCTCGAGGAAGTCGATATGGCCCTCCTCGTCCTGCATCAGGCTCACGAACAGATCGCGGGTGACGTAATCCTTGACGCTGTGGCAGTAGGTCGCCGCTTCCTGATAGAGGTCGCGCGCGCCATGCTCGGCGGCCAGGTCGCACTCCAGGATTTCCTTGACGTTCTGGCCGATCCGCAACGGATCGAGCACCTGCATGTTGGGGAAACCCTCGAGGAACAGGATCCGGTCGGTGAAGCGGTCGGCGTGGTTCATCTCTTCGATGGACTCCTTGCGCCACTGCTTCGCCATTTCCTTCAGGCCCCAATTATCCAGCAGGCGGAAATGCAGCCAATACTGGCTGATCGCCGTCAGCTCGCTGCGCAGCCCCTTGTTGAGATAGTCGACGACCTTCGGATCACCCTTCATTTCGCACTCCTTTCGGGTTCCAACGGGAACCACGTCATCTAATTTAGAACGTTTCTAAATCAGATCAGGGGCGGGGACAACCCTTCCGCCATCGAAACCGGCTTCGTGGGGACAAAACTGGGGATTTCGGGCGATGGCGGAAATCAGGCCGCGGCTTCGGCGCGCAGGAACTCTGCCGGCTCGGCATGAACATGGCGATCATGGCCGTGATGGTCATGGCCCTGCTCGGAATGAGCCGCCTCGGCGCTATGGGGGCAGCCGGCGCAGCAGGACTTGGCGCAGGGGCCGAGAGCTTCGCTCATGATCTGGCGGATGGTGCGGGCGCAACGGCCGCACTGGGCGCTACAGCCAAGGCAGCCATAGACCTCTCCCGCGGTACGGGCCACGACCTTGTCGCCGGACACGACGCTGCGCACGTCGTGATCGCTGATGACGTTACAGGAACAGACAATCATGGGAGAAACTTCGGACTGCTCATGACCCTTAATGGATAGGTCACCGCACCGCGGAATTCAAAAGCAAAACAGTCATTTTGAAGGTATTCCAAACTGGGCCACGCAGCCGCGGCCGGCGCAATTCTCCCGTATTTCCGTTCCCCCTTTAATTGGCGAGCTTCGACAGAAACCCTCCGGCGGGCATCCGGGGCAGGAAACATGTCGGACGCGCCAACCAAGGCGCCACGCACGGACCACCGCTCACATCTGGAGCGCCGCAAGTTCGTTCTGAGCCGATCACCATTGATGGCCGATTGTTACGCCGGGGAACCATCGGCGTTGAAAACGCTTGTTTTCTCGGGCTCGCGGCGTGTCCTCGCAAAAAAGACCGGGATTTTGCCTGAAACTTAACCGTCATGATCGCAATTTCGTCACATGCGCCCCGTACCTCGCGCGCATCCCAGTCCCAACCGAAGTGAGACCCATGCGAAAACTGCCGATCGCAATCGCGTTAGTTGCTTTGTCGATGAGCGCCCCGGCCTTCGCTCAGGAAGCCGATTTTGCGGAGCCCGCCGCAAAGCCCGCCCGCGTTTCGGTGCTTCGCAGCGCCATCAGCGAGGTCGCCATTCTGCGCTACCGTGCGGCACTCAAGCTGAAAGCCCATCAGGAAAAGTACTGGCCGGCCGTCGCCAACGCGCTGCGCTCGCTGTCGCAGGGGCCAGTGACGGAAGCCGCCGTGCGCCGCGTCGCTCCGCAGGTGCAGCCTTTGCTGAACTCGCTGGACGATCAGCAGCGCCAGGTCGCGATGAGCATCGCGCAACGGGCCGGCCTGATGCAGTACGCGGCGCTGTTCTGATCGCCGCTCGCGCAAGACCCTCCACCGATGTCGCAAATCCGGCCTTGCGCCGGATTTTTGCTGTCCGCGCCATGAATTCTCCGCGCTAGCGACGATCATGGCCGAAATCCGGCAACGTTGTTCAGTCCGCGTTCAACGCCATGCTGCAACCATTCCCGGCGGCTCGTGTTATCGCGCCGACGCAATTCGAAGGGTGAAAGCCATGAGAAAGACGATCCTCGTCCTCGCCAGCGCCGCCACGCTGGCAGCCGCGGCGCTTGCAGCCCCTGCGCCCGCCGAGGCGCGCGATGGCGGCGCGGTCGCCGCCGGCGTACTGGGCGGCCTTGCCGCCGGCGCAATCATCGGTGGTGCTGCCGCCTCCGCGCCACCTCCGGCGTATTACGCGCCCGGTCCGGGCTATGTGTCGGGCCCGCCCTGCTACTGGCACCGCGAGCGCTTCTGGGATGGCTATGGCTGGCGCATCCGCCGCGTGCGTATGTGCGAGTGATCGGCGTCACAATTCCTAATGAAAGATGAATGACAAAGTGTTGGCGCCGGAGTGCGGAGCACTTTGACGGCCGCAACAATCGCGATAAATTATGCGCCAGTACGGATGCGTTCACAGAACCCATTTGCCCGCGCCGGGCTTGCGGCGTGATCTGAGGAGAGAAAGATGAAGAAGGTTTTTGCTGCGTTCCTCGCGGTCGCGACGATCGCGGGTTCGCTCGCCGTGGAAATGCCTGCGGCCAAGGCCGATGGCGGCCGCATCGCGGCCGGCGTGGCCGGCGGCCTGATCGGCGGCGCGCTGCTCGGCGGCGCGATCGCCAACAGCCGCCCCGCTTATGGCTACGGCTATGCGCCCGGCCCGGTCTATGTCGAAGAGCCGGCCTGCCACCTCGTTCGTGAGCGCTTCTGGGACGGTTATGGTTGGCGCGTTCGCCGCGTCCAGGTTTGCGACTGACATTCGTCCGATCGCTGATCATGAAACGCCCCGGCGGGTTTCCGCCGGGGCGTTTTGATTTGGCAACTCCTTAAACAATGCCCGCTACAGCTCGAACGGAAGATGTCGCGCGCCGCGCGCTCATGCGCTGCGCTGGTATCCCCGGTAAGCGCACAGGTCGAGGACAAGAGATGAGAACGCTGGTCCAGGCATTGATCGCCGTAACGATCCTGCCGATGATGGCGACGTTCGCCGCGGCAGCCGACCTGCCGGACCATCGCCGCGCTCCCGCTCCGCCTCCGGTCTATGCTCCGCGGATTAACGTGCCGACCTATTGCCGCGTCGCGACCGAACGCTATTTCGACGGCTACGGCTGGCGCACGCGCGACATTCAGGTCTGCCGCTAGCGCGGTTCAGGTTTACCGAGAATCCTCATGCGCGGGCTTGAACTGCGCACCCATCTAAAAGGACGAGTCTTCCCAAGAAGATGGATTGCCGGGTCGAGCCCGGCAATAACGGATCCGGCCTTCATCAAAGACGAAACCAAACTAATCCAGCTCTGCCGCCGTCAGCGTCCCGCCTGCATCGCGCGCAACACCTCTTCGCTCGGCCAGCAGTCGACCTTGAGGCCGGCTTTCTTCTGATACGCACCGAGCGCGGCGCGGGTCTTCATGCCGGCCTTGCCATCGATCTTGTCGCCATAGAGCCCGATCTGCGTCAGCCGCCGCTGCATCGCCTCGACCGAGGTGGTGCGAAGCTGATGCGAGGCCGACCATGGCACCTCGAACGACGTGCCACCCGCCATGCGGTCGGCGAGATGACCGACGAACAGCACATAGAGATCGGAGAAATTGTATTCCTTGATAACGAAATAGTTCTGCGTGGTCAGGAAGGACGGGCCGTAGATTCCTTCCGGCTGCAGCAGCGAGGCGCTCTGCGCCTGCTCCGCCGCGCTCAAACGCAAACCGCGCGCCGGCACGAACCCCTCGCGCAGCCACTGCCCGATCGGCCTCGTCACCTCCGGCACGCCCTGCGTGCAATCGGCATTGCGCGGCGCGCGCACCTCATAGGCCCAGCGCACGCCGCGCTGCCAACCCTTGTTGACGAGTTGTTGCGCGGCGGAGGCGAGCGCGTCCGGCACCGAATGCCACAGATCGACGCGGCCATCGCCGTCGAAATCGACGCCATGCTTCATCACCTCGGAGGGCAGGAATTGCGTGAGGCCGACCGCGCCGCCCCATGACGCGCGCAGATCCCTGCGCGTCACCACGCCGCTTTGCAGCAGCTTCAATGCGGCGATGAACTCGCCGCGATACTGCTCCTTGCGGCGGCCGACATAGGCCTGCGTCGCCAGCACGCGCACCGCGTCATAGGGCAGACGATGCCGGCCGAAATCGGTCTCGCGGCCCCAGATCGCCAGAATGATCGGGCCCGGCACGCCGAAGCGCTGCTCGATCGCCCGCAAGGTCGCGGCATGCTGCTGCATCAGCGTGCGGCCATACGCGGCAAGCCGGGCGATCGAGGCTTCCTTCAGATAATCCGTTGGCACCTGAACGAATTCGGCCTGCGACGGCGCACCGGTTTTCGGCCGCCCCGGCAACAGCAGATCCGGCAGCTTGTAGTCCGGCTCCAGCCCCCGCGTCTCGCGTTCGAACACCGCGCGCGAGACCCCGGCTTGTTGCGCCTCCGGCCACAGCGAGGCGATGAACTGCGTGAAACCGGCATCGGCGGCGGCGGCGGGGAGCGATGCGAACACCAACAAGACCGTCATTGCGAGGAGCAAGGCAACGACGCAATCCAGCCTCCTCCCTCCCCCTCTCCCGCTTGCGGGAGAGGGTTGGTGTGGGGGCCTTTCTGGATTGCTTCGCTTCGCTCGCAATGACGCCATCCCTGTCGCGTGGATTGCCATCTCAATGGCCGTTCGCGTCCTCATGCTCGAGACCGGAGGAGATGCGGTCGACATAGGCGATGCCGACGGCCGAAAGGATAAAGACCACATGAATGATGGTCTGCCACATCACGCCTTCGGACGTATAGTTG
>MKUJ01000020.1:135257-147468 GCA_001897755.1 Afipia sp. 64-13 | reverse complement strand
CTTGATCTTGAGTACGGAGGCGTTGACGTGGCTGAGCCATTCCGGCTCGTCCGGATGCCCCTGCAAATTGAGCCGCGACACGAAGGTCTCGTAACCGCCGACGATCACCATCACCAGAAGGTTGGAGATCATCACCACGTCGATCAGGCTCAGCACCACCAGCATGATCTGCTGCTCCGAGAAATCGAACGAGTGCTGGATCAGATGCCAGAGCTCCTTGAGGAACAGGATGGCGTAGACGCATTGCGCGACGATCAAACCGACATAGAGCGGCAATTGCAGCCAGCGCGATCCGAAGATCAGCATCGGGATCGGGCGCAGCGCCGTCCCGGGCGGGGGCAGCGGCGTTTCGGGGGTCATCGACATTGCGATCTCCAGAATTCAGGCAAATGGTGTTTTCAGATGGCGAGGATGTCCGATTCTGCCATACCGCGCCGCAATGACGTTTAGCCGCAGCGCCCGTTGTGAACTGTCATCGGAATGTCGCGTCGCGCGGTGGAACCACCTGACCGCAAACGTCTAGCGGGTCGCGACCAGGAAGAAGCGCGGGAAGCGCAGCAGCACCTTGCCATCGGCCTGCGGCGGATAATTGGCGGCAATGCGCGCGGTATAGGCTTCGAGAAAGTCCTTCCGCTCCGGAAAATCCAGCGGATCGAGGAATGGACGCAGGCCGGTGCCCTTGACCCATTCGACGATGGTGGCGGCATCGTCGAGCACATGCAGATAATCGGTGCGCCACATGTCGATGGTCCGGCACAGCGGGCGCAGCTCGTCGTAATAGACGCCCGGCGGCGGCAGCACGTCGCGCGCCTCGGCGGCGTGAACGAGCTGTTCGCGGAACGGCGCAAGCTGCGCAACCTCACGCATCAGCACATGCGAGGGCTGATCGAGATTGTCCGGCATCTGCACGGCGAGCGCGCCGCCATCCGGCAGCGATGCGACAAGGCGCTTGAGCTGCGCCAGATGATCCGGCACCCATTGAAAGATCGCATTGGCGAACAGCACGTCGGTACCGGCGGGCGGCACCCAGTGCGCGACGTTGGCCTCAATAAAGGTAAAATCCGGCAGACGCTCCCGCGCCTGGCGCAACATGTCGGCCGAGGTGTCGATGCCGATGATCCTGGCCTGCGGCCAGCGCGCCGCCAGAAGCTCGGTGGAGTTGCCGGGGCCGCAGCCGATGTCGACCACCTGGCGCGACTCTTTCAGCGGAATCTGCGCGAGCAAATCCCGCGCCGGCCGGGTGCGCTCGTCCTCGAATTTCAGATACTGCTCGGCGCTCCAGTCGGCCATCGTCACCGACCCTAAAGCATTTTCAATGCGGGTGGAAACCCGGCTGACGGCCGAAAACCGGCCGTTTCCTCGGCAATCCCTCTCGTTTCGGTGCCGAATTCGCCAAAACCTCGGGCGACTCGCCCGACCTGGCCAGACGTTCTGGGTGCCGCGGGAACAGCCGGATCATGGTCCGGTCAGTGCGCGATCGTTCGGACGACAAAAAATCCAAGCCGATAAACAATGCGTGAGCAGCGGCGCTCAAAGCCATGCACCTCACCGGACGCGGGCTTGCCTTGCATCGCAACCCGCAAGAAGTGCGGCGAACCTGCCATATCGCGGGCGAACAGCATTCCGATCACACTTGCTTGACCGTCCGAGCCGCCCTCTTCCCGATACGAACCGCCAATATTTCTCACTTGCAAAGCAGAGCGAGAAGGCAGGGAATGCTCCGGAGGACCAAAATTCCTCTCTCCCATCACATGGCTCATCGAGTCCAGCAACTCCTTGCACGCCATGCGGGCAAGACTGCAACGGCCATCGCGATCATAGAGGGGCGAATGATTTCGGTGCTCTGATCGCCATTCGCAGCCAATGGGATCGATGTCAGGCACGGGCCTGCATGTTCTGCGACGTCAAGCGACGAGGTGATCGCCATGGCCGAGAAACTTTCCGCGACAGCGAGCGTGTCGGGTGACGCACATGCGAGCGGACATCCCACCGGATGGCGCCGATATCTTTATTCGACCAATCACAAAGATATCGGCACGATGTATTTCATCTTTGCGATCTGCGCGGGCCTGATCGGCGCGATTTTCTCCGTCGTCATCCGCATGGAGCTGCAGCAACCCGGCCTTCAGATCTTCACCGATCCGCATGTCTACAACGTGTTCGTGACCGGCCACGGCCTGATCATGATCTTTTTCACGCTGATGCCGGCGATGATGGGGGGATTCGGCAACTGGATGGTGCCGCTGATGATCGGCGCGCCCGACATGGCGTTCCCGCGCATGAACAACGTCTCGTTCTGGCTGCTGCCGGCATCGTTCACTCTTCTGATCATATCGATGTTCATGGAAGGCGAGCCCGGTTCAGCCGGAGCTGGCACCGGCTGGACGCTCTACGCGCCGCTCTCGACCTCGGGCCATCCCGGTCCGGCGGTGGACTTCGTGATCCTGTCGCTGCATCTGGCCGGCGCGTCGTCCATTCTCGGCGCGATCAACTTCATCACCACGATTTTCAACATGCGGGCGCCGGGCATGACCATGCACAGAATGCCGCTGTTCGTGTGGTCGGTGCTGGTCACGGCGTTCCTGCTGCTGCTGTCGCTGCCGGTGCTTGCCGGCGGCCTCACCATGCTGCTCACCGACCGGAATTTCGGCACCACGTTCTTCGCGGCGCAAGGCGGCGGCGATCCGGTGCTCTATCAACATCTGTTCTGGTTTTTCGGCCACCCCGAAGTTTACATCATGATCCTGCCGGGGTTCGGCATGATCAGCCACGTGGTTTCCACCTTCAGCCGCAAGCCGGTGTTCGGCTATCTGGGGATGGTCTATGCCCTGATCGCGATCGGCTTCATCGGCTTCGTGGTCTGGGCGCACCATATGTACACGGTGGGAATGTCGGCCAGCGCCCAGGCCTATTTTGCTGCCGCCAGCATGGTGATCGCGGTGCCGACCGGCATCAAGATATTTTCCTGGATCGCCACGATGTGGGGAGGCTCGATCAAATTCCCCACGCCGATGCTGTGGGCCGTCGGTTTCATCTTCGTTTTCACAATCGGCGGCGTGACCGGCGTCGTGCTCGCCAATCCCGGCATCGACCGCAGTCTACAGGACACCTATTATGTGGTCGCGCATTTCCATTACGTGCTGTCGCTCGGCGCGGTGTTCTCGATTTTCGCCGGCTGGTATTACTGGTTTCCGAAAATCACCGGCTACATGTACTCGGAAGCCATCGGCAAGCTGCACTTCTGGCTGACCTTCATCGGCGTGAACCTGGCGTTCTTTCCGATGCACTTCCTGGGACTGTCGGGCATGCCGCGGCGCATCGCCGACTATCCGGCAGCGTTCGCGGCTTTCAACCACCTCTCCTCGATCGGGTCGTATATTTCCGGCGCCGGCTTCATCGTTTTCCTGGCGGGAATGGCTTATGCCTTCCTCCGCAAGGAGAAGGCGGCGAACAATCCCTGGGGTCCCGGCGCGACCAACCTGGAATGGACATTGTCCTCGCCGCCGCCCTTCCATCAATTCGAGGTGCTGCCGCGGATCGACTGATAGTTCCAGCACTCCGCTGCCATGGCGGTTAGATATCACGCGCCGCTGCTTGTGTTGTCGGTCCGCTTCCGGGACTTTGCAACACACCATGCCAACAGCGCGACAAAGGCGAAACAGACATAGCGGTTGAGAACCAACAACCAATAGGAATTCTCGACGATGGCCAGAAATGGGCCAAGCGACGGATCGCCAGCTTCAAATCGCGGCTCAAGATAGTTCATCCATTTCGCCATGGCGACGAACTGGATCACAAAGAAGAATACGAAAATGAACGTCAGCACGGCGCCCTTCCCTGCAAGGCCGAACCGGACGAAGGGCCGTTCATCCTCCGTCGGCGCGCGAACGAAGACCATCGCCGCAATCAAACCGAGCGCCATCGTCATATAAAGCGGGATACTTTCATCGGGCGCACCAATCGACGCGCCCAATACGGACGAACCGCGCACGGCCATCAAATAAGGGATATCCGCAAACAGCAGAAACGGAGCGATAAGCCCCCACCAGCCAGGCAAACCCAGCGCGCGCATCCGTCTCCAACTCGGACGGATCATCGAAAAGATGAGAAGCAGATAGCAGGCTGGCCCGAGCGGGGTTTTCGTCACCAGGCCAATCGCCTCGGCGACACTGACATCAGACCCGCCAAGCCGATCCAAAGCGAAAAGGCTGAGCGCAACGCCGAACGTTACCGCCAGAAAGATGCCGATCCGGTGGGCGGACGCTTGTCCAAACTGACGTCCGGAGAACGTTTCGCTCAGCTTCGCACCTCACCTCGTCAGCTTCTTGTACTTCACCCGGTGCGGGATCACCGAATCCTGGCCGAGACGACGCATCTTGTCCTTCTCGTAATCCTGGAAGTTGCCCTCGAACCATTCGACATGGCTGTCGCCCTCGAACGCCAGCATGTGGGTGGCGATGCGGTCGAGGAACCAGCGATCATGGCTGATGATGACGGCGCAGCCGGCAAAATCCTCCAGCGCCTCTTCCAGCGCGCGCAGCGTGTCGACGTCGAGATCGTTGGTCGGCTCGTCGAGCAGCAGCACGTTGGCGCCGGATTTGAGCATCTTGGCCAGATGCACGCGGTTGCGCTCGCCGCCCGACAGCGCGCCGACCTTCTTCTGCTGATCGGCGCCCTTGAAGTTGAACGCCGAGCAATAGCCGCGCGAGTTCACTTCCTTCTTGCCGAGCAGGATCTGGTCGTTGCCGCCGGAGATTTCCTCCCACACCGTCTTCTTGCCATCGAGCGCGTCGCGCGACTGGTCGACATAGCCCAGATGCACCGTCTCGCCGACGGTGATGGTGCCGGCGTCGGGCTTCTCCTGCCCGGTGATCATCTTGAACAACGTGGTCTTGCCGGCGCCGTTGGGGCCGATCACGCCGACGATGCCGCCCGGCGGCAGCTTGAAGGTCAGGTTGTCGATCAGCAGGCGATCGCCGAAGCCCTTCGACAGACCCTCGAAGTCGACCACGTTGGTGCCGAGACGCTCGGCCACCGGAATGATGATCTGCGCGGTCTGGGTCTGCTTCTCGCTGGCCTGCTTGAGCAGGTCCTCATAGCGCTGATAGCGGGCCTTGGACTTGGCCTGACGTGCTTTCGGCGAAGATGCGATCCACTCCTGCTCGCGCGCCAGCGTCTTCTGATGCGCGGCGTCCTCGCGGCCTTCCTGCTCGAGGCGCTTCTGCTTCTGCACCAGCCAGGACGAGTAGTTGCCCTCGTAGGGAATGCCGCGGCCGCGATCGAGCTCGAGAATCCAGCTCGTGACGTTGTCGAGGAAGTAGCGGTCGTGGGTGACGATCAGGATCGCGCCGGGATAGTTGCGCAGATGGCCTTCCAGCCACGACACGCTTTCGGCGTCGAGATGGTTGGTCGGCTCGTCGAGCAGCAGCAGTTCGGGCTGATCGAGCAACAATTTGCACAGCGCAACACGGCGGCGCTCGCCGCCCGACAGCTTGGTGACGTCGGCATCGTCTGGCGGACAGCGCAGCGCGTCCATCGCCTGATCGACCTTGCTGTCGAGATCCCACAGGCCCTGGGCCTCGATCTCGTCCTGCAATTTGGTCATCTCGTCGGCGGTCTCGTCCGAATAGTTCATCGCCAATTCGTTGTAGCGATCGAGAATCGCCTTCTGCTTGGCGACGCCTTCCATGACGTTCTCGCGCACCGTCTTGCTGGCATCGAGCTGCGGCTCCTGCTCGAGGTAGCCGACGCGCGCGCCTTCGGCGACCCACGCCTCGCCGGTGTAGTCCTTGTCGATGCCGGCCATGATCTTGAGCAGCGTCGACTTGCCCGCGCCGTTGACGCCGAGCACGCCGATCTTGGCGTCGGGGTAGAACGACAGGTGGATGTTATCGAGCACCTTGCGGGTGGGATAAGCCTTGGTCAGGCCCTGCATGAAGTAGACGAACTGGCGCGCCATCGTGATCCTTGAAGCCCTTTTGGGAAGCCAAACTGTGCGGGGATGCTGCCGACTGATGTAGCGACGACCGCCGCAAAGGGCAACCTTCCAACCCCTCCGGTCACACTTTGGAAAGCTTAACGGAAAGGATTTTTCGCGCTTTTCCGGGCAAACACCGGTTTTTAGGCAATTTGGCCGGAAGCTGACCTTCTCGCGAACCGTGCCACGCGCGGCCGCGACAAAAAGTCAGGCCCAACCGATCGTCGAGCAACCGCCATGACGACCCAAAGCGAGCTTCTCCCCGACCTGCGCGCCGACGCGCATGTCACCCTCCGCAGCTTCGTGACGGAATTCCGCTCCCTGTGGCGCGAATTCATCACCACCGCCTTCTGCCCCTATCATCCGGAACGGCATTATATGCGCGGACCGGGCCCGGCCTGCGCGCGAAAGCGGGCGGCTGCCGCAAAGCAGGAAAAAGCCCGGCGCTAGGCGGGGCTTTTCAGCATCTGGCGGCGATAGAACGCCAGAGCGTCACCCATCAGAACCTGTAGTTCAGGCCCGCGCGCACGACATTGAAATCGAAGTCGCCAAAGTTGGCGACAAATGACGCAGGGGCATAGGGAATCTGCGGCGTAACGGCAGACGCCCGCGTGCTTGTCTTTCCCAGATTCACATAAAGATATTCGGCGCGCAGAGTGACGTTTCGCGAGATGGCATATTCCAGTCCGGCGCCAGCGGCATAGCCGACCGCGGTCCGGGAGGACGATCCGACAAAGCAGTCGAGACCCGTCGCGCTGCATTGAAAACCGACTCCGTAGGTGCCGCTGCCTCCGCTGAAGTTCGGGGGAGCGTTGAAAACAACGCTCTGCCGAATCTGCCCATAGGCCAGGCCTCCGGTCCCGTAAACCAGAAGTTTCTCCTCGGGCACCCAGCCGATCCGTGCGCGGATCGTGCCGAACCAGTCGGCCTTCTCATTCGCGACAAGGCCCACGATCTGACTTGCACCGAGTCCCATCCCGAGACGAAAAGTCGAGTCGGCGGTGCCTTTGAGATCGAGTCCGTTGAAATCAGCTTCTACGCCCACCACCCATTGCGGAGCGGTCTGAAAATTATATCCGAACTGAATCCCGCCGATCGCGCCTTTCGCGTTGGCCGTTCCCGAAGGAATCTGCGTGCCGGGCGGAAATCCCGACCCCGAGGTACTTTCCTGAATGTACGGATCGCCTCCGGCAAAGCCGGCGGTCTGATCCCCGAAGCCATGGCCAACATTTACGCCCGCATAGAAGCCGGTCCAGTTGTAGGCGGGAGAACCCGCGTTCGCCTGAGCACGCGCAGGGGCCTGCGCCTGCGCCACGGCGGCCCAAAGCATCGCTGCGGCGGCAATCAAAAACGTCTTCATCAATGTCCCCAACCTTGTGGTCAAAAATCCGAAGGGATGACCCCGCTCATCCCGCATGACCGGCGCTGCGCCCGACTACCCGCCTGCACACAAACACTTGCCATGTCGCATCCGATCATTGTGGAATGCGCGCACGCCGTCCTTGCATATCGCGCAAGCGCTTTGCGCCGGATGCAATAGCTGCCTGACCGGAATTTGAGATCATCGGCCCGATGCCAAAATTTCATTTTACGTCGGATCAGTTGCCGTCCGCCCTTCCGGCGCGCATGCGCGCGAAGCTGTGGACGAACTCGATGGATGCGATCGGCTCCTCTTTCGAAATGGGGATCGTCACCAGCCGGAAGTTTCACGGCGAAGTGTCCGTCCTGCAGCTCGGCAGAATTCAGCTTGGCTCGGCAAAAACCCTCGCGGATGGCGCGGTCAATGTGCTGCGTTCCGAAGCAAGACTCCGTCAGGATGCCGACGACCGCATCATGATCGTCATCAACCGCGGCGAGACACCGATGATTGTCCGCCAGTTCGACCGCGAAACCGAACTGCAACGCGACGAGATGACGGTGCTTGCGATGGATATGCCGAGCGAATGCTCGACGCCCCAAAGCGGCCACTCGCATGTCATCCTCTTGCCGCGCGAAATCCTGCAGCAACCCGGACGCATGCTCGAGCTGTTTTCTGCGACGCGCCTGAAGACCCACCGCACCGTTCAGCTCCTGCTCAGTCAGAATGTGCAGCAACTGCTCTGCACCGAAGAGGGTCTCGATCCGTCTCTGGAAATCGCGTCAGGCGAATATATCGTCCACCTCGTCAGCACCATTCTGCAGACGCAAGGTTCGCAATCCGCAAAGCCGCAGACCGGGCGCGGTGCGCGCATCGCGGATATCCGCAAGCAGATCGCGCGCAACTATCGCATTCCCGATCTCAACCCCGAAGCGATCGGCGAACGGCTGGGCATGTCCGCGCGATCGATCCAGCACGCCTTGAGTCAGCACGGTTCGACCTTCAGCAAGGAACTGATGGGAATGAGACTGGAAGCTGCGTTTGGAATGCTCCGAAGCGGCGCGCCCCACCCGATCGCCGACATCGCGTTCAAATGCGGGTTTTCCGACCTCTCGACGTTCTACCGCGCGTTCCGGATGCGGTACGGCAAGACTCCGAATGCCTCGCGGGTGACGAAGTAACCATCAAGCTCCCTTGGAAATTCCGGTGCGTTCCATGCGGTGCATGTGAATAGCCCAAAACGAAAATGCCCGCGGCGAGCGCGGGCATTTCATAGTCCGTCTGAAACGATCGTTTAGCGGATCGTGACCGGCGCAGGCAGCGGCGGCACCACGGCCGGGCCCTGATTGGGCACGCCCATCGCCGCGTTCGACTGCGCGTTGTTCATCGCGCCGGGCGCGGCATTCGCCGAGGCGCCATACCCCGCACTTCCGGTCGAGGCCGGCGACTGCGCCGCAGCCGTCATCGCGCTCGGCGGCTTGCTGCCCGGCAGCACCACCACGCGGGTGCCGACCTTCACGCGATCGAACAGATCGGTGACGTCCTCGTTCAGCATGCCAAAGCAGCCGGACGAGACGAACTGGCCGATGGTGGACGGCTGGTTGGTGCCGTGGATGCGGTAGACCGTGTTGCCCAGATACATCGCGCGCGCGCCGAGCGGATTGCCGTCACCGCCCGCCATGAAGCGCGGCAGATAAGGCTGGCGTTCGATCATTTCCGCTGGCGGATGCCAATCGGGCCACTCGGCCTTGCGGGTGATCTTCTGCACGCCGGTCCAGGTGAAGCCCTCGCGGCCGACGCGGATGCCGTAGCGGACCGCGCGACCGCCACCGAGCACGTAATAGAGCTGGGTGTTCGCGGTATCGACGACGATGGTGCCAGGCGGCTCCTTGGTCACGAAGTTCACTTCCTGACGGCGCAGGCGCTCAGGCAATTCCTTGCGCGGGCCGGTTTCCGGCTGATCCTCCGGCGGAAGCGAGGACAGCACCATCGGCCGGCCATCGGCGCCCTGCGCCGGAACGCCGGCCTGTTGCCCGTCGATCGCCCCCGGAGGACGCATGTCCTGACCATAGCCGGGCGCGGCGCCGGGCTGCTGCTGGGCGGGGTTCTGATTGGAATAGATCACCGCGGGACCGGAGCGGCCGTAGCGCGGATCGTCCGGCGACACCACCGGGCCCTGCGGATAACCGGGCTGGGCATTGGCCTGCGGATAATTTCCCTGCGGATAATTTCCCTGCGGCTGGCCAGGCTGAACGCCACCGGGCGGCACCGAGGGGTGATAGCCCGGCAGCGGCGCGTCGGGGTCATAGCCGGCCTGCGGCGGACCGGGTTGCTGAAAACCGGGCGAGGACAGCGCGGTGGCGCCGCGCCCATCCGGCGCGTCGTCATCATCGAGGCGGTCGAAATCCGGAGCGCCTTGCGAGGTGTAGCGGCCCTGCTCCCGATAGGGCGCGGGCTGCATCGGCTGGGTGTAACCGGGGGCCGGAGGGTAGTTCTGGGCCGCCGCCAGCGACACGCCGGCCGCGCT
Organism: Afipia sp. 64-13; assembly: GCA_001897755.1. Taxonomy (GTDB): domain Bacteria; phylum Pseudomonadota; class Alphaproteobacteria; order Rhizobiales; family Xanthobacteraceae; genus Afipia. Next base: position 137,607 of record MKUJ01000020.1, on the reverse strand, counting down.
TGCCATCAGAACAGCAAAAGTCGTCAAAACACGATTGGACATCATGCCCCTTTATACCCCGAAGCAAACCACCGTAACGTTAACGCCAATTCGCTTATGATCGCGGCGCATTCAAGACAAATCCGGGAAAAACCCGACCCGAACCGCTGACTTTTTCGCGAGATTGCGGCGGCAGGCCTTCCATTGCCGCAAAAACGCCTTCTGCCGGCAAAATCCGGCAAAGTCCGGGCGGCCGCGCGAGGAACCGGGGGCGTCTTCCACAACGTTGCCGCAGGGAACAATCGTTTTTCCCAAACGATCAAAGCACGCTGCGCTATCCTCAAGGAACCTGATTCGACACGCAGCGGATCAGCATCTGCCAGCGTCCGCGTACCGCGTCTCCCTTCCATTTCCTCGCAAGTCTCAGAGCGCCGCGCTGCCGAGCGCGAACAGGACGATATCCATGCTTCCCGGCTTCCGCCTTGTCCTGATGAGCATCGTGCTGGCGGCCGCGCTGCTGATTTTCGGGCTCGGCGCGGCGGCCCTGCTGCGCGCCACTCACGAGGAATTCGCCAGCCTGCCGTCGCGACGGGCATGGTCGCCGCAACCGCCGATCGTGATCGCCGAGCGACCCGCCGAGCCTGCGCCGGCAACGCCGTCGCTGGCGCTGCTGCATGTCGCGCCGCCACCCGAGGACGAACCAATGGCGGTGGAGCAACCCGCTCCCGCGCCGGCGGAAGAAACCAGGGAAGAGATCATCACCGATCTCGCCATGCCTGAGCCGGTGGCGCCCGCTGCGGTAGACGAGCCGGCCGTCCCGGAGCCCGCCATCGCCAGCATCGAGGTGCTGCCGGCCATCGTCGACGTCCAGCCGGCTCTGGTCGAGGCCCCGCCGCCGGCCCCCGCGATCACGATCGCGGCGCAGCCGGCAAGACATGCCCATGTCCGCAAGGCGGTGAAGAAGAAGCGGCGCATCATCCGCCGCTTCGTGCAGCGCAAGCCCGAGCCGCAGCAGGTGCCGCCGGCGACCAACCCGTTCCCGTTCTTCGGCGGCTGACGAGTCTTCCCGCGAAGGCTTACGGCTTGCCGGTCGCGACCGGCGGCCCGTCCGGCAGGCCCCATTCCGCCCATGAGCCGTCATAAAGCGCGCTTTGCGTACCGAGCCGCGCCAGCGCAAGCGACAGCACGCCGGCGGTAACCCCCGAGCCGCATGAGGTGACGATCGGCCGGCCCAAATCGGCCTGCGCGCCCTCGAAGATGCGGCGCAATTCGGCGACGTGCTTCATCAGTCCGGTCGAAGGATCGACCAGTTCGTTGAACGGCACGTTGAGACTGCCCGGAATGCGGCCCGAGCGGCGGCCCTGCCACGGCTCCGGCGCGCTGCCCTCGAACCGCTCGCGCGAGCGCGCGTCGATCACCTGCTCCTCGCGCGTCTCGACATTGCGCGTCATCTGGTCGATGCGCCGGACGCGCGTCTCGTCAAAATCAGTCCGATAGGTTTTCGCCGCAGGCGAGACGGCCTCGGCGTTCACCGGATGGCCGTCCGCCAGCCATTTCTTCAGGCCACCGTCCAGCACCTTGACGCGCTGATGGCCGAACACGCCGAACATCCACCACGCCCGTGGCGCGCCCATGTAATCGCCGCGATCGTAGATCACCACGAGATCGTCATGGCCGATGCCGAGCATGCCGATCTCGCGCGCGAATATCGCGGGCTGCGGCAGCATATGCGGCAGCGCGTTGTCGCGGTCGGCGACCACATCGATATCGAGGAACACCGCGCCCGGAATATGACGCTCCTTGTAGTCGTCGACGGTCAGCGGCGGTCGCATCCCCGGCATGCGATAGGACGCATCGACCACATGCACGTCGTCATCGCCGAGATGCTCGCGCAGCCAGGCGGTACTGACCAGAGGATCGCTCATCGGCTTGCTCCTTCACGCTTCCCGTTCAAATTTTTTACTCGGGCGGCTTCGCTCAAGCCTTCGGCTTGCGCGGCTCGACCTTCTCCACCGGCCCGCCGGCATTGCGCCACGCCGAGAAGCCGCCCTCGATATGGGCGACGCGCAACAATCCCATGTCCTGCGCGGTCTTGGTCGCCAGCGCCGAGCGCCAGCCGCTGGCGCAATAGAAAATAAACTGCTTATCCTGCTGGAACACCTCCTTGGCATAGGGGCTTTCCGGATCGATCCAGAATTCCAGCATGCCGCGCGTGCAGGAGAACGCGCCGGGGATCTTGCCCTCGCGCTCGAGTTCGCGCGGATCGCGCAGATCGACGATCACCACGCCCTCCTGTCCGGCGGCCGCGATGGCATCCGCGACCTTCATGGTCTCGATTTCGGCATTAGCTTCTTCGAGCAGCGATTTGATG
>MKUJ01000020.1:129683-135246 GCA_001897755.1 Afipia sp. 64-13 | reverse complement strand
CCTGTCGATTCAAGAGAAATCAGCGTGTCAATTCCCGCATCGCGGCGTCGAGTCCTTCCAGCGTCAGCGGAAACATGCGGTGCTCGAACAGCTCGCGGATCATCGTGTTGGACTGGGTGTAGTCCCAGTATTTGCGCGGCTCCGGATTGAGCCAGACCGTGTGCGGATAGGTCTGCGTCACCCGCTCCAGCCATACCGAGCCCGGCTCCGGATTCATGTGCTCGACCGAGCCGCCCGGCACCATGATCTCGTAGGGAGACATCGAAGCGTCGCCGACGAAGATCACTTTATAGTCGTGCGGGTACTTATGCAGAATGTCCCAGGTCGGAATTCGTTCGGTGTGGCGGCGGCGATTGTTCTTCCACACGCCTTCATAAAGGCAGTTGTGGAAGTAGAAATATTCCATGTGCTTGAATTCGGTCCGCGCCGCTGAAAACAGCTCCTCGACCTGCTCGATATGCGCATCCATCGAGCCGCCGACATCGAAGAACAGCAGCACCTTCACCGCATTGCGCCGCTCCGGCCGCATCCGCATCTCCAGATAGCCGTGATTGGCGCTCTCGCGGATGGTGCTGTCGAGATCGAGTTCGTCGGCCGAACCGGTGCGTGCGAATTTGCGCAGACGCCGCAGCGCGACCTTGATGTTGCGCACACCAAGCTCGACATTGCCGTCGAGATCCTTGAACTCGCGGCGGTCCCACACCTTCACCGCGCGGAAATTGCGGTTGCCGTCCTGCCCGATGCGGATGCCTTCGGGGTTATAGCCATAAGCGCCGAACGGCGAGGTACCGCCGGTGCCGATCCATTTGCTGCCGCCCTGGTGTCGCTTCTTCTGCTCGGCGAGGCGCTCACGCAGGGTTTCCATCAACTTGTCCCAGCCAAGCGCGGAGAGCTCCTTCTTTTCCTCCTCGGTGAGGTACTTCTCGGCGAGCTTCTTCAGCCATTCCTCTGGAATATCGACTTTCTCGACCGCATCGATAAGGCTCTCCAGCCCCTTGAAGGTGACGCCGAACACCCGGTCGAACTTGTCGAGATTACGTTCGTCCTTCACCAGTGCGGCGCGTGACAGATAATAGAAATCCTCGACCGACCGGCCCGCGAGATCGGCGTCCAGCGCTTCCATCAACGTGAGATATTCCCGCAGGGTCACGGGGACCTGGGCGTCGCGCAGCGCGGTAAAAAATTGCAGAAACATGGCGTCAGTTTGCGCACGGGTGACGGATCGTCAAGGGAAAGTCTCAGCCGGTTATGGTGTTCCGTGCCGGAAGGCGAAAACGCAGACCAGGGTCTTAAGATGCATCTGGACCGGCGGGGGTTTTACTCTAGATTGGGACCATTGGCGTGTTTGTTTGACATCGGCGAGACTTGAAAGGGAGACTTTTGATGACCGCGCAATCCATACTTGTCGTTCTTCTGATCGGCGCAATCGCGGGCTGGCTCGCCGGCCTGATCGTGCGCGGCGCAGGCTTCGGCCTGATCGGCAACATCGTCATCGGTATTATCGGCGCGCTGGTCGCAAGCTGGTTGCTTCCCCGCCTCGGCGTCAGCCTCGGCAGCAGCGTCATGCGCGATATCGTCAACGCCACCATCGGCGGCGTCATCATTCTTGTCATTCTTTCGCTGATCAGACGCGCCTGACCCGAATTCCTTCGGGGCGGCCGGACTGCGGCCGCCCCCTCGTTGCGACCAACAAGAAACCGCAAGGCAGACTGATGAAATTTACCGGGACCAAAGACTACGTCGCGACCGAGGACCTCAAGGTTGCCGTGAATGCCGCCATCGTGCTGGAGCGTCCACTGCTGGTGAAGGGCGAGCCCGGCACCGGCAAGACCGTGCTGGCCGAGGAGATCGCCAAGGCGATCGGCGCGCCGCTTCTGACATGGCACATCAAGTCCACCACCAAGGCGCAACAGGGCCTTTACGAATACGACGCGGTCTCGCGGCTGCGCGACAGCCAGCTTGGCGACGCGCGGGTGTCCGACATCCGCAACTACATCAAGCGCGGCAAATTGTGGGAGGCCTTCACCCATGACGCCCGTCCGGTGCTGCTGATCGACGAGATCGACAAGGCCGACATCGAATTCCCCAACGACCTCTTGCTCGAACTCGACCGCATGGAATTCCATGTCTACGAGACCGGCGAGACCATCAAGGCGGCCAAACGACCGGTGGTGATCATCACCTCGAACAACGAGAAAGAGCTGCCGGACGCCTTCCTGCGCCGCTGCTTCTTCCACTACATCAAATTCCCGGATGCCGAGACCATGCACGCCATCGTCGAGGTGCATTTTCCGGGCATCAAGCAACGCCTCGTCGAGGAAACGCTGCGAATCTTCTTCGAGGTGCGCGACGTGCCAGGGCTGAAGAAAAAGCCATCGACCTCCGAACTGCTCGACTGGCTCAAGCTACTGCTCAACGAGGAGATGACGCCGCAGATGCTGCGCGAGCGCGATCCGCGCAAGCTGATCCCGCCGCTGCACGGCGCACTGCTCAAGAACGAGCAGGACGTCCATCTTCTGGAGCGCATCGCCTTCCTCAATCGCCGCGAGGGCTGACCGCATCAGCCACAGCGAAGCTTATCCAGGACTTCACATCGCCATCATGCCCGCGCTTGTCGCGGCCATGACGACAGTGGAGCATCTTTGAATCCAAACGGTTTCGATCTCATCTTTAAGTCGGCGCCCGCACCGCGAGCGCGAGGCGCTTGCGGAAGGCACGGTCGCGCTTGAGGTGCCATTCGCGGCTCATCGCCTCCTGGCGCGTGGCGAAGCCTTCCGAATGCAGCAGCACCCAGCTTCGGCCACGGGTCGAGCGCGCGCCGGTGCCGGCATTGTGCTGGGCAAGGCGGCGCGCGACATCGTTGGTCCAGCCGACATAAGTGGTGAAGCGGCCCTTGTGCCAGCTTCCCAGCACATAGACGAAATTTCCAAGACGATCGGTCTCACTCGGCGCCATCCGCCGACATCCTCACTTCGCCGCGGGCGCGGCCTTCGACGCGTCCTTGGCATCGCCCGCCGGAGCTTTCGCGGCCTGCAACTGCTCGACGGTCTTTTGCAGACCCGCCACCGTCGCCTTCAGCGCTTCGATCTGGCGATTGGCGGCGTCGAGCCGCTGCTGACTGTCGAGCGCGAGCTTGGTCAGATTGGCCTTGAGAAAATTGATGTTGCTTTGCAGGCAGCCCGTTCGCCGCTCCATCGATTTCTCGGCGGTGCAGATTTCGATGCCGGGCACGTCCTGTGCCACCGCCGGATGCGCCATCATCGCGAGCGCGAGCGGCAGACCTTTGAGAACCGATGCAAGTCGTGCCATTTTGCGACGCCTTTCCAAACCGATCTTAACCTTCGGAACGCGAGTGGAACGAACCGCGTCCGAATCAGCGATTCATAGCACGATCGATTTTGTTCACGGCTATATCTTGCGCCGCAGCAGGGGCCGGTCACCAGATCATGCCACCCGCCTTCCCGCTCCGCGCCGACATGCTGAGTCAATTGTTAAGATCGGCGGCGTGGCCCGTTGACGAATGCGTTTGGCCTCCCACCTGAGATCAGAGCGAGCATTTCCGGAGCAGGCACATGAGCGGCTGGCAGGACATCGCAACCGCGCCGAAAGACGGCACCTTCGTATTGCTGCACCACGCCGACTGGCCGAACGATGTCGAAGGCTTCTGGCACCGGGGCACCAAGTCCTGGTCGGCCAACACCCGCATTCCCGATCTGGAGAACCGGGTGGTCGGCCCCGAGCCGCCGACGCACTGGAAACCGCTCACCCCCGCCGAGGAAAAATACTAGCGCCAACCCAGCCCATCGCAGCAGCCGGAGAACCCATCATGATCAAGGTGGTCTATGAAGTTATCGAGCATGACGGCGGCTGGGCCTACAAGTTCAACAAGGTGTTCTCCGAAACCTTTCCCACCCGCGAGGCGGCGCGCGCCGCGGCCCAAGCGGCAGCGGCCGAACAGCGCGTGCCCGGTTCGACCGAGGTGATCCAGTACGAAGACGAGCAAGGCAAATGGCGCGAAGAGACCGCGCGCGGCAGCGACCGGCCATCGACCGAGGTGGCGGACGACTGATATCCGGCCTTCAATGCGTGGTCGGTGGCCTGTCTGCCGGATCGATCAGCACCTCGCTGAACGGAAATTCCAGCACGATTTCGCCGGCCTCGTCGGTGACTTCGAGGATCGCGGTGATCAGATCGCGCGGCGCAGCCTCCGGCCGCCCGCCCTCGCGCAGCAACTGCCGGATCATCACCCGCGCCACCTCCCAGGCCTGATCGGGATCGCGCAGATCGGCACCCTGCGGATCGGAAATCAGATCGCCGCCGATGCGGGTATGAAAGAAATAACGCGGCACGCTTCCACCCGAGACCACGCTGGCTTTCGGAAAACCGCCGGCGCCCTCGCGCCGGCGGCTGTTTTCACGCCGATCATGTGCTAAGCAGCCTTCATGGTAAAGGCTCTGCGCAACTGGCTCGAAACCCACGAGCTATCCGCGATCATCGCCGGCGTGCTCGGCGTCATCACCTTGCTGTCGGTCATCCTGGTGGTCGGCGGCTACTGGCTGGTTACGCGCTAGAGCAGGCGCTCGATCTCGGCTTTCAACGCCTCCGGCTTGGTCATCGGCGCGTAACGTCCCGCGACCTGCCCGGCGCGGCCGATCAGGAATTTCGTGAAATTCCACTTGATCGCTTCCGAACCCAGCACCCCGGGCCTGGCATCCTTGAGATAACGATAGAGCGGATGCGCACCTTCGCCATTGACTTCGATCTTGGCGAACATCGGAAAGGTCACGTCATACTGCCGCGAGCAAAACGAGGCGATCTCGCCCGCGCCGCCCGGCTCCTGCGCGCCGAACTGGTTGCAGGGAAAGCCGAGCACCGCAAAGCCACGCGGCGCATAGGCGCGGTACAGTGCTTCGAGGCCGGCATATTGTGGAGTGAAGCCGCAGGCGCTGGCGGTGTTGACGATCAGCAGGACCTGACCGGCAAATTCCGACAGCGCGATCTGCTCGCCCGCCAGCGTCGTCGCAGAAAAATCCGTCACACCCGTCATTGCGGATCAATCCTCATGCGGGCTTGGGCTGCTGATTGTCCAGCGCCGCCAGCGCCTCGGTCAGAATCGCGCGAACCCGCGCAGCATCGCCGGAACTGATCACGCCGGGATTGAGATAGAGGTCCATGCCGCTGACACGCTCGACCAGCACCTCGCGTCGGCCGGCCTCGGCGCCGACCAGATGATCGACCGCATAAGGAATGACCTCGCGCGAAATGCCTTTCATCGTGATCGGCGGCAATTCACGCGCGACGACATCGCCGCGCACCAGCGCGTAGGTCTCGTAGCTGATCACGATCTGGCCGGGCTCGGCAATCGACTGCAGCCGCGCGGCGAGGTTCGCCTCGGCGCCGATGATGGTGTAGTCCATGCGGTCGCTGCTGCCGAAATTGCCGACATTGCAGAAACCCGAATTGATGCCCATCCGGGCGCGGAACGGCTCCTCGATCCCGGAGTGGCGCCAGATCGCGTTGAGTTCGGTGAGGCGGCGCTGCATCGCCCACGCCATTTTCAGGC
>MKUJ01000020.1:114828-129674 GCA_001897755.1 Afipia sp. 64-13 | reverse complement strand
ATCGCCTTTGGTTTCCGGATCACCGAAGAAGATCAGCATCGCATCGCCGATGAACTTGTCGATGGTGCCGCCATGGGCGAGCGCGATCGCCGACATTTCGGTGAAGTACTCGTTGAGAAGCTGGGTGATCAGCTCAGGCTGCAGCCGTTCGGTGGTGGCGGTGAAATTCTGGATGTCGGAAAAGAAGATCGTCAGCTTCTTGCGCTCGGTATGGATGGTGACATCCTTCTTGCCGCTGAAGATGCTGGTGTAGATCTGCGGCGAGATATAGCGCGAAATCTTCATCGACAGCGAGGCGAGAAAGTCGTTGGCCGATTCAAGCTCGCGGTTCATGCCCTGGATCACCTTGCTCTGGCGATACTGCATAGCGAGGAACGTCACGCCGCTGATGGCGGCGAGCGCGAAATAGATCAGCAGATATTTGAACGAAAAGATGTTGGCGGCGATCGGCTGGCTGATCTCCACCTCCTGAATGGCGCGGACATCTCCGACCTTCCAGTCCCGCTTGGGGCTTTCAGGATGGCTGTTGTGGCAGCTCACGCAGGCCGGTCCCATCGTGACCGGCGTGATGAAGCGCACCTTGTCGCTGAACAGCGAAAAGGTGGATTCGATCAGCTTTTGATTCGGATTGGCGCGCAAGCTCTCCAGCGAGTTCTTCTCGAACGCATCGAGCATGTGCGGCGCGCGGTTCTTGAACGGGTAATCCGACACGAACCGATAGGTGATGTTCTTCTGCTGCTCGCTGATCACCGCGCCAAGCTCGAGCGAAAGCGTCGCCGGAATCGGGATCGCACCCGGGACCGTCTCGTAGTTATGGATCACCTGCGTCGCGCCCGGAGCGGACAGCACGCGGGCGACCACGTTCGATCCGTAATAGCCTCGCACGCCGGTGATCACCGAATTCAGATCGTTGGCCTGACGGCGCAGGGACAGGTCGGCGAGATTCCGCAGATCCAGCCAGACCGCGAGAGGCAGCGCAGCCAGCAGTGCGGCGACCGCGAGCCCGGTCCACAACCCACGCGATCGCCCCGTATGGGTCGCGGCCTCTTCCGTCGCGCTCATGAATCACCTTCAGATCACGGCAATGGTTGGAGCAATGGGCGCATCAAGCAACGATTTTACCGCCGCGTCCAGCGTCGGCCCGGATGCGAAGGCGGAAACCCAAAGAAAAAGGATGACAGCCTTCCGGCTGTCATCCCTCCGCCATCGACCGTGACGTTTTAGTCAGTCCAGAACTTTGTATTTCCTGAACCAGGCCTGCATCTGCGCCCAGGCATCGTCCGCCGCATCCTTGCGATAGCTCGGGCGATAGTCGGCATGAAAGCCGTGCGGCGCGCCGGGATAGATCTTGAACTCCGCCGTCTTGCCCGCCGCCGCAAGCGCCGCCTTCATCTGTTCGACCTGCGTCGGCGGGATGCCCTGATCGGCCTCGCCATACAGCCCGAGCACCGGCGCCTTCATCTGCGCGGCAAGCTGCATCGGGCTCTTCGGCCACACCGGATTGGGCGGATCGATCAGCGAGCCGTAGAACGCAACGCCGGCCTTGAGTTCGCTGCTGTGCGCGGCATATTCCCAGACGCTGCGCCCCCCACGGCAGAAGCCGATGATGCCGAGCCGACCGGCGTCGCCGCCCTGCGAGACAGCCCAGGCGGCGGTGGCATCGAGGTCGCTCAACAGCTCCGCATCCGGCTTGGCATTGACCAGCGGCATCAGCTTCGGAATCTCGGTGATGGCGGTCAGATCGATGCCGTTACGGAAATAATAGTCCGGCGCAACCGCGAAGGCGCCGAGCTTGCCGAGCCGGCGCACCACATCCTTGATGTAGGCGTGCAGGCCGAACACCTCCATCGCCACCAGAACGATCGGAGGATTTGCCTTGCCCTTCGGCCGCGCGAAATAACCCGGCATCTCGCCGCCGGTCACCTTGATTTTCGCCTCGCCCGTATCGAGGCCCTCGGTATCCGTCGTGATCGCATCGGCCCGCACCGGACCGGCCGCAAGGGTATACCCCGCCGCCGTTGCCGCGGACGCCGTCATGAACCCGCGACGGGACAGCGGCGCTGCCTTGGTGAGGCCGATCAGATCGGAAGTCAGGATCGGTTGAGACGTCATGAACAAGCTCCAAAGTCACAAAAAGAACGGCCCCAATCTAGGGCGCGCCGCGCCGCTGTCCAGACACGGGCGCTTGAATGAGGCTCGCGCGGCACGGCAAAGCCCGCCGCGCTGTCGCGGCGGGCTCGCAACACCATCACGATGACGCTTGCCGGCGCGTCCCGGGCCCGCTCAGATCCGGCCCATCAGGACAAGAATCAGCAGAATGACAATCAGCAGTCCGAGACCGCCGCCGCCATAATAGCCGGTGCCGTAGAACGGACCGCCGCCGATGCCGCTGAATCCGCCAAGCAATGCGATAATGAGAATGATCAGAATAATGGTGCCAATGGACATGCCAAACTCCTCCAGCCTTGCGATGTGGCTGTCCAACCGGCGATGCTGCCGTTTGTTCCGGCTCGATTGGCCGCCAGGCGCAGCCTATGCCCGGCGCGAGCGCAGGGCATGAGCCAGGCGTTCCGGATCGATCCGCTGATTCCAGTGCTCGATGGGAAGCGGCAGGCGGCGGCGCCAGTTCGGATGCTCGTCGATAGTGCCGGGGACATTGACCTGATCGATGACGCCGAGCAGATCCTCGACCGCGATGCCCAGCAACCGCGATGGCGTTTCAGACAGAAATCCAAGGACGGCCTCGAATTCGGCGAGGTCCGTTCCGCCATGGCCGATCGCGGCATGCAGCCGCGCCACGGCATGCTCGCGCGCCTCGCGCGTCTCGCCCGGATCCAGACCGAGCGCGCTTTTCACACCGATGTCGTGGACAGCCTGCCAGCCGGCATAGGTCGGCAGATCGTGGGTGTTGAAAGTGACGAGGGCATCTGGCGGATAGCCGCCGGCCGGCTGAAAATCACCGGCGTCGTCACGCTCGAACATCATCACCCGATACGACCACAGTCCCCAATCGGAGAGACGGTCGCGGAAACCTTCGGGCACCGTGCCGAGGTCCTCGCCGATGACGATGCAGCGATGCGCGGCGCTTTCGAGCGCGACGACCGCCAGCATGGCTTCGAACGGCATCTGGATATAGACGCCCTGATCCGCCTTGTAGCCATGCGGCACGACATAAAGCCGGTTGAGCCCGAGGACATGATCGAGACGGATCGCACCGGCGTGACGCATCGAGGCCCGCAGCATCTGGCGAAACGGTGCGAAATCCGCCGCCTCCAGCCCGGCGGCATTGTAGCCGGCGAGCCCCCAATCCTGTCCCGCGGTGTTGAGCTGGTCCGGCGGCGCGCCGATCGAAAGCTGACGCGAAATCGCGCTCTGCTCGTTCCACGCATCGAAGCCATCGGCTTTGACGCCGACCGCGACGTCGAGATAGAGCCCGACCGGCATCCCGCGCTGCCGGCACAACTGCGCGCATTCCTTCAGTTGCTGGTCGGCGCACCATTGCACGAAGGCGACATATTCGATCTCGGCGGCATCGGGCCCGCGCCGCAATTCGGCGAGTGCGGTGTTATCGGGCCGCGACCATGGAGCCGGCCACTCCCACCACGGCCCGGCGAATTTCCGCCGCAGGATTTCAAAACAGGCAAAACGCTCGAGCGCCTCGCCGCGCTCGGCGCAAAATATCTCGAAGGCGGTGCGCCGCCTCAGCGTGGTCCTGGTCTTGAATTGCTCGAATGCCAGATGCAGCGCCTGCGTCTTCAGTCCGGCGACGGTGACGTAATCGACAAAGCCGGCCTGCCGCAGCCGCTCGATCTCGGAGGCATGCTCGGCCGCGAAGGTCGGCGGCAATTCCGGCAGTCTCGCCACGTCGATATAGATCGAATTCAGGAACAGCCGGCTGCTCGGCGAATACGGGCTGCAATCGGCCGGATGATTGTCGAACAGGGCATGCAGCGGGTTGAGGCCGACGCCCGCCGCGCCAGCGTCCGCCGCCCATGCGATCGTCGCCTGCAGATCGCGGAAATCGCCAATGCCCCAATTCCGCGCCGATCGGAGGCCATAAAGCTGCAGCGCGAGAATCCATCTGCGCTCGAAGCGACCGCCGAACGCTTTGTCCGGCGCGGCGATCAGGCATGTCTGGTCTTTCTCGCCGTCCTCTTCCACGGCATACAGACGATAAACACCGTTCGTCAGATTCGACACATCCGGCTGGTCACGCGCCGAAAGCGCGTCGCCCTCGCAGACGATGCGCCCTGCGCCATCGACCAGTCGCCATGCATGCAGCGGCAACGCGAGCTGCGACAGATCGATGTTTTGCCGCCCGCCCGTCGCGCGCGAGCGCGCGACAAGAGGACCGTCAAGAAATCCGCCGCGATGCGACGGGCCAAGCGCGTCGATCACCTGCTGCAAGGCGCCGGGATCGCTGCTGCGTGTCTGGCCATAGCCGTCGGTAAAGCTGGGGTCGATGCCAAATCTCGCTGCTTTTTCAAGCAAATCCATTCCACTCACCGAAATTTGCGCAGATCGCGCATAGCACCGCTTCAACATTCAACGAGGGACGCTGAAATCCGTTCCGATGGAACCTTTCCGCCTCGCTCCGCTTATCAAGGACACCCTCCATGAGACCAATCAGGGCGCCTGATGACCGCATTGCCGCCACTCAAAGAAACGTTTCAAAATTCCATCGCAAATGCCGGCGCCAGCGTCTTCCACATCGAGGATGTCTATCCACGGATCGACGACGGCCGCTTCGCGGTCAAGCGCATGGTGGGCGATCCCATCGAGATATGGGCCGATATTTTTCGTGACGGCCACGATGTCATCGCCGCCGATCTGATCTGGCGTGAGGAAACGACATCGGACTGGTCGCGCATGCCGATGCGCCACCATGGCAATGACCGCTGGACCGCAACCTTCACGCCGGACAAGGTCGGGCGCTATCTCTATGCCATCGAAGCGTGGACCGACGACTTCGCGACCTGGCGCCGCGGCACGCGCGCCAAGCAGGCGGCGGGGCAGGATATCGCGCTCGATGCGCTGGAAGGCGCGGCGCTGATCACGCGAGCACAACCGCAGGAGAAACCCGCCGCCGCGCTTTTGGTGAAAGTCTGCGAAACTTTCCTGCAGGACGGCAATATCGTCCCGCTGCTCGGAGAAGATGTCGAGCGCGCAATGGCCGGCAGTCAGGCGCGCGACGATCTTGCCCGCTCCAAATTCTATCCGCTGACCATCGACCGTCCGCGCGCCGTCGCCGGCGCATGGTATGAGATGGTCCCGCGCAGCCAGGGCCGCGAGCCCGGCAAGCATGGCACGTTCGGGGATTGCATCGCGCGTTTTCCGGAAATCGCCGCGATGGGTTTCGACGTGATTTATTTCACGCCGATCCACCCGATTGGCCGCGTCAACCGCAAGGGTCGCAACAACGCGCTGAAGGCGGAGCCGGGCGACCCCGGCAGCCCCTATGCCATCGGTGCGGCGGAAGGCGGCCACGACGCCGTGCATCCCGAGCTCGGCACGCTGGAGGATTTCCGCGAGCTGGTGCAGGCGGCCAAGCGCCTCGATATGGAGATCGCGCTGGATTTCGCCGTGCAATGCGCGCCGGATCATCCCTGGCTGAAGCAGCATCCGAACTGGTTCAAGCGCCGCCCCGACGGCAGCATGCGCTATGCGGAAAATCCGCCGAAGAAATACGAGGACATCCACAACCCCGACTTCAATTCCGACGATGCCGGCAAGCTGTGGGATGCGTTGCGCGATATCGTCTGGTTCTGGGTCGAACAGGGCGTGCGGATTTTCCGTGTCGACAATCCGCACACCAAGCCGTTTCCGTTCTGGGAGTGGCTGATCCGGGACATCCAGTCGCGCGATGCCAACGTGATTTTCCTCGCCGAAGCCTTCACCCGGCCGAAACTGATGAAGGCGCTGGCCAAGCTCGGCTTCACCCAGTCCTACACCTATTTCACCTGGCGCACGACCAAGCACGAGTTTCAGGAATATCTCAGCGAACTCACCTCCTATCCGGAGCGCGACTACTACCGACCGAATTTCTTCGTCAATACGCCGGACATCCTGCCGTTTCATCTGCAAAGCGGCGAAGCGTGGATGTTCAAGTCGCGCGTCGCGCTCGCCGCCACGCTGTCGGGTAGCTACGGCATCTATAACGGCTTCGAACTGCTCGAGCACGAACCGATTCCCGGCAAGGAAGAATATCTCAACTCGGAGAAATACGAGATCAAGGTGCGCGACTGGGACGCGCCGGGCAACATCAAGCCCTATATCCGCGGCCTCAACATGGCGCGCCGCGCCAATCCGGCGCTGCTGCAGACGGCAAAGCTGCGCTTCCTGCATGTCGACGACGATCATGTCATCGCGTTCTCGAAAACCTCGACCGATGGCAGCAACACCATCGTGGCGGCGATCGCGCTGGCGCGCGAGCCACGCGAATTCTGGCTGCCGCTCGGCGACCTCGAAATCGCGGCCGATGGCGGACCCAAGCGTGTCATCGCGCTGGAGAACGCCATCACCGGCGAGCGCCACGGAATCGAATGGGGCGGCATCCGCCTGCGTCTCGATCCGGCGCGCGATCCCATGCTGCTGTTCCGCTGCCTGGCATAGGTGACGCGATGAACATCATGTCCCCTCTTGTCGAGACCGCGACCGAGAGCGACGAGCTCTGGTACAAGGACGCGATCATCTATCAGCTTCACGTCAAGGCGTTCGCCGACAGCAACAATGACGGTATCGGCGATTTCGCCGGCCTGACCGAGAAGCTCGATTATCTGCAGGAGCTCGGCGTCACCTGCCTGTGGCTACTGCCGTTCTATCCCTCGCCGCAGCGCGACGACGGCTACGACATCGCCGACTACGGCGCGATCAATCCCGATTTCGGCACCATGAAGGACTTCCGCCGCTTCATCGCCGAAGCCAAGCGGCGCGGCCTGCGGGTGATCACCGAGCTCGTCATCAATCACACCTCGGACCAGCACGACTGGTTCAAGCGCGCACGGCGCTCGCCCAAGGGTTCGAGCGCGCGCAACTGGTATGTGTGGAGCGACACCGACGAGAAGTATCAGGGCACGCGGATCATCTTCACCGACACCGAGAAGTCGAACTGGACCTGGGATACCGAGGCCGACGCCTACTACTGGCATCGATTCTTTTCGCACCAACCGGATCTGAATTTCGACAATCCACGCGTGGTCAGCGCCGTGGTGCAGGTGATGAAGCGCTGGCTCGATGCCGGCGTCGACGGCTTCCGGCTCGACGCCATTCCCTATCTGTGCGAACGCGACGGCACCAACAACGAGAACCTGCCGGAAACCCATGCCGTGATCAAACGGCTGCGCGCCGAACTCGACGCTTACGCCAAGGGCAAGGTGTTGCTCGCCGAGGCCAACCAATGGCCCGAGGACGTGCAGGAATATTTCGGCGACAGCGACGAATGCCATATGGCCTACCACTTCCCGCTGATGCCGCGCTTCTACATGGCGATCGCGCAGGAAGACCGTTTTCCGGTCACCGACATCCTGCGGCAGACGCCTGACATCCCGTCGACCTGCCAGTGGGCGCTGTTCCTGCGCAATCACGACGAACTGACGTTGGAAATGGTGACCGACGTCGAGCGCGATTATCTGTGGTCGACCTACGCCAACGATCCGCGCGCCCGCATCAATGTCGGCATCCGCCGCCGCCTCGCGCCGCTGATGGACAATGACCGCCGCAAGATCGAATTGATGAATTCGCTGCTGCTGTCGTTCCCCGGAACGCCGATCATCTATTACGGCGACGAGATCGGGATGGGAGACAACATCTATCTCGGCGACCGCAACGGCGTGCGCACGCCGATGCAGTGGGCGCCGGATCGCAATGGCGGCTTCTCCCGCGCCGATCCGGCGCGGCTCTATGCCCCCACCATCATGGATGCGATCTACGGCTATGAGTCCGTCAATGTCGAGGCGCAGTCGCGCAGCCTGTCCTCGCTGCTGAGCTGGACCAAGCGGCTGATCGCGGTGCGCAAGACCAGCAAGGCATTCGGGCGCGGCACCATTACCTTCATCCGGCCGACCAACCGGGCGACGCTGGCCTATGTCCGCCACTACGACGACGAGATCATTCTGTGCGTGGCCAACCTGTCGCGTTCGGCGCAGGCCACCGAACTCAACCTCGCGGCGTGGAAGGACCGCGTGCCGCTGGAGATGCTCGGCCGCACCACTTTTCCGCCGATCGGCGAACTGCCCTATCTGATCACGCTGGCGCCTTACGGTTTCTACTGGTTCCGGCTCAACGAGAAGCCGCCGGAGCCGACGGTGACCGACGAGCCGGTGCCGGAATTCGAGACCCTGGTGGTGCCTTACGGTTCGACCTGGATGAGCCTGCAACGCACCCGGATGGTCTTCGAGCGCGACGTGCTGCCGGCACACCTTGCGCGCACGCGCTGGTTTCCCGAGCGGTCGGCGCATGCCATTTCCACCAAACTGACGGCCGCTCTGCCGTTCAGCAGCGAAGGCCATGCCCGGCCATGGCTGGCGATTTTCGAGTCCCGTCTGCATGGCCAGATCGGCCGCTATGCTTTGCCGATGCGGGTCGACTGGGTGCGTTTCGATCGCGAACGTTTCGACCCGAAGGCACTCTCAGCGGTGCGCCAGGCCTCCCGCGAGGGAACGCTGGTCGAGGTCGCGAGCGATAAGGACTTCATCGCGCTGCTGCTCGACAATATTCGCCACGCTCGCACCACGACCGACGATCTCACCGGTTCGCTTGCGTTCGAGCCGACCGAGAAGCTGAAGGAGATTCCGCCGGCGCCAATCGAGACCGCACGCGCGGTCCAGACCGAGCAATCGAACACCACGACGCTGGTGGACGAAACCTATGTGGTGAAGCTCTACCGCAAGCTCGAATCCGGTATCAATCCGGAGATCGAGATGGGCCGTTTCCTGACCGATATCGCCGGCTTCACCAACACCCCGCCTTTGCTCGGCAGCGTTGAGCTGGTGGAAGGCGACACCCGCACCGCCGTCGCGATCGTGCATCGCTTCGTCCAGAACCAGGGCGACGCCTGGTCGGTGGCGGCGGGCTATCTCGACCGCTTCGTCGAGGAGCAACGCCTGCTCTCGACCGACAACGACCCGCAGGAAACGCAGGAGCAGATCGCGCATCTGCACTACGTGGCGCAGGGCGCCAAGCGCGTCGCCGAAATGCAGCTTGCGCTGGCGAGCCGCCCCGACATTCCCGATTTCAGGCCGGACATCGCCCCCCCCGAACTGATCAGGACCTGGACCGATGAAGTTCTGCTGCGCGCCGAACGCGCGTTCGAAGGATTGCAGCGCCATTCCAGGTCCGCCCGCGATGGCGATCGCGCCACCATCGACGCCCTGCTCGCCCGCCGCGACAGCTTCGCCGCCGAGATCGCATCCCTCTTCCCGACGAACGAGGACACGCCGATCTTCCGCCATCACGGCGATTTGCATCTTGGCCAGTTGCTGATTTCCAAGGACGACATCTTCATCATCGATTTCGAGGGCGAGCCGCGGCGCAGCCTTCCCGAGCGGCGGCGCAAGGCACCTGCGGCGCGCGACATCGCAGGACTGCAGCGCTCGATCGACTATTCGGTGGGCGCGGCGCTGCAACGCGCCTTGCAGGCAGGCCCGGATGAGAGCGGCGAGATCGCGCGCAAACTGGACGAGTGGCGCAGGACCGCGACTGAAACGTTCTTTACAGCCTATCGCGAACGGCTCGGCCCGGCCCGATTGTGGCCGGCCACGCCTGGCGCGGCGGAGCGGCTGCTCAAGTTCTTCCTGCTCGAAAAGGTGTTCTACGAGATCGAATACGAGCTCGCGCACCGGCCCGACTGGCTGCGCATTCCTCTCAACGGCGCGCTGCGCATTCTTCAAAGTCATCAGGAAGAGGTCGCCTTATGACATTGCCCAATGATGCCTACGCCATCGTCGAAGGCCGTCATTCCGATCCGTTCCGTTATCTCGGACTGCATGTCGAGAACGATCAGAACGTGGTGCGCGCCTTCCTGCCGCACGCTTCGAGCGTCGAAGCGGTGGACGACGAAGGCCGCGCGGCGAAGCTGGCGCTGGTTCATGACGCCGGCCTTTTTGTCGGGCCGCTGCCGCGCGATGTGAAACGCTACACCCTGCGCGCCAGTTTCGGCGACAATGTCGTCGAGCTGCACGATCCTTACGGCTTTCCGCCGGTGCTGAGCGAATTCGATCTCTATCTGCTTGGCGAAGGCACGCATCAGCGGCTCTACGACAAGCTCGGCGCGCATCCGATGACGCTCGACGGCATCAAGGGCGTCGCGTTCGCGGTATTCGCGCCCAATGCGCGGCGTGTCAGCGTGGTCGGCGATTTCAATTTCTGGGACAACCGCCGCCATGCCATGCGCGTGCGCGGCAGCGGCTTCTGGGAAATTTTCATTCCTGGTGTGACCGTCGGCGATCACTACAAATTCGATATCGTCGGCCCCTATGGTCAGGAATTGCCGCTGAAGGCCGACCCGCTTGCCTTCCGCGCTGAGATACGGCCGAACACCGCCTCGATCGTGTTCGACGAGGAAAGGCTTGTTCCGAAAACACGCGCGCCGGCCGACGCCAATGCGCTATCGGCGCCAATTTCAATCTATGAGGTGCATCTCGGCTCCTGGCGCCGCAAGAACGACAACGAGTGGCTGAGCTACCGCGAACTGGCGGACACGTTGCCGCGCTATGCCCGCGAGATGGGCTTCACCCATGTCGAATTCATGCCGGTCAGCGAGCATCCGTTCGACGGCTCGTGGGGCTATCAGCCGACCGGGCTGTTCGCTCCGACCAGCCGGTTCGGCACGCCGGACGATTTCGTCACGCTGATCGAGGCCTGCCACCGCGAAGGACTCGCGGTGCTGATCGACTGGGTGCCGGGTCATTTTCCCGACGATCCGCACGGCCTCGGCCATTTCGACGGCACGGCACTTTATGAGCATGCCAATCCGCTGCAAGGCCGCCATCTCGACTGGGGCACGCTGATCTACAATTACGGGCGCACCGAGGTGGTGAACTTCCTGGTCGCCAACGCGCTGTTCTGGCTCGAACGCTACGGCATCGACGGGCTGCGCGTCGATGCGGTCGCCTCGATGCTGTATCTCGACTACAGCCGTCCGGCCGGCGGCTGGATTCCCAACAAATATGGCGGGCGCGAGAATATCGAGGCGATCGAATTCCTGCGCCGCTTTAACACCGAGGTGTTCGCCAAATTCCCGCACGCCACCACGGCGGCGGAAGAATCCACCGCATGGCCGCAGGTGTCGCGGCCGGTGGAGTTCGGCGGCCTCGGCTTCGGTTACAAGTGGAACATGGGGTGGATGCACGACACGCTGAACTACATCGGCAAGGATCCGATCCACCGCAGGCATCATCACGATCAGATCCTGTTCGGTCTGCATTATGCGTTCTCGGAGAACTTCATCCTGCCGCTGTCGCATGACGAGGTGGTGCACGGCAAACGCTCGATTCTCGGTCGCATGCCGGGCGACGACTGGCAGCGCTTCGCCAATCTGCGCGTCTACTACGCCTTCATGTTCGGCCATCCCGGCAAGAAGCTGTTGTTCATGGGTTGCGAATTCGGTCAGCAGCGGGAATGGAATCACGATCGTTCGCTGGACTGGCACCTGCTCGATCAGCCCTGGCATCGCGGCGTGCAGTCGCTGATCCGCGATCTCAACGCGTTGTATCGCTCGCTGCCCGCGCTGCACGAACTCGATTGTGATCCGGCGGGATTCGAGTGGATCGTCACCAGCGATGCCAGCAACAACGTGTACGCCTGGATGCGCAAGGGCAATGCGCCGCGCCAGCGCTGCCTCGTGGTCGCGAATTTCTCGCCCAACGTCTATCACGACTATCACGTCAACGTGCCGTTCCCCGGCCGGTGGAAAGAGGTGCTGAATTCCGATTCGTCCTATTACGGCGGCAGCAATGTCGGCAATTCAGGCCACCTCGAAACAAAGGAAGGTCCGGTGCCACAGCTCAGCCTGACGATTCCGCCGCTCGCCGCGATCTTCCTGGTGCCGGACGAATCATGATGCGTGTCACCGCCGGCAGCCACTATCGTCTCGGCGCGACCTGGGATGGCCGGGGCACCAACTTCGCGCTGTTCTCCGCCCATGCGGAGAAGGTCGAGCTGTGCCTGTTCGACGCTCAGGGCCGCCGCGAGATCGAACGCATCGCGCTGCCCGAACGCACCGAGGATGTCTGGCACGGCTATCTCCACGATATCGTTCCCGGACAACGCTACGGTTACCGGGTCCACGGCCCGTACGAGCCGGAGCGCGGCTACCGCTTCAACTGCCACAAGCTGCTGCTCGATCCTTATGCCCGACGTCTCGCCAACCGTCTGGTATGGAGCGACGCGCATTTCGGCTATCGCACCGGCAGCGCCCGCGAAGATCTGTCATTCGACCGCCGCGACAATGCCCGGGGCGTGCCGAAAGCCGTGGTGGTGGATGAGACCTTCAACTGGGGACGGCACGAAACGCGCCCGTTCGTCCCATGGGCCGACACCATCATCTACGAAGCCCACGTCAAGGGGCTGACGCAGATGCGCAAGGACATCCCGCCGAACCTGCGCGGCACCTATCGCGCGCTGTCGTCGCCGGCGATGATCGAGCATCTCAAACGGCTCGGCGTCACCACCGTCGAATTGCTGCCAGTGCACAGCTTCGTCGATGACCGCTATCTGGTCGAGAAGGGTCTGGTGAACTACTGGGGCTACAACTCCATCGCATTTTTCGCGCCGGAGGCGAGATATGCACCCGATAAGACGCTGGACGCCTTTCGCACCACGGTTGCGCGATTGCACGATGCCGGCATCGAGGTGCTGCTCGACGTGGTCTACAACCACACCGCAGAGGGCAACCATCTCGGCCCGACGCTGTCGTTCCGCGGCATCGACAATCTGTCCTATTACTGGCTGATGCCGGACAATCCGCGCTACTACGACGACTTCACCGGCTGCGGCAATTCCCTCAACCTCACCCATCCGCGCGTGCTGCAGATGGTGATGGATTCGCTGCGCTACTGGGTCGAGACCTGCCATGTCGACGGCTTCCGCTTCGATCTTGCCAGCACGCTCGGCCGCGGTCCGAACGGCTTCGAACGCAGCGGAAATTTCCTGGCCGCCGTCCGGCAGGATCCGGTGCTGGCGACGGTCAAGCTGGTCGCCGAGCCGTGGGACGTCGGTCTTGGCGGCTATCAGGTCGGCGGCTTCTCCTCGCAATGGTCGGAATGGAACGACCGTTATCGCGGTACGCTGCGGCGCTACTGGTCCGGCGAAGGCAATCTGATCGGCGATGTCAGCCGGCGCATGACCGGCTCGGCCGATCTGTTCAATCACAGCGGCCGCACGCCGCAAGCCAGCATCAATCATGTCACGGTGCATGACGGCTTCACGCTGGCGGACCTGTTCAGCTACAACGAAAAGCACAACGAGGCGAATGGCGAGGACAACCGCGACGGCTCCAGCGACAACAACAGCACCAATTGCGGCCACGAAGGGCCGACCGACGACCCCGGAATCCTCGCCCTGCGCCGCCAGCTCCGCAAGAACCAGCTCGCCTGCCTGCTGCTGGCGCAGGGCGTACCGCTGATTCTGGCGGGCGACGAGGTCGGCAACTCGCAGAGCGGCAACAACAACGCCTATTGCCAGGACAACGAGATCGGCTGGGTCAACTGGGACGGCATCAACCGCGAGGGCGAAGACCTCACCGAGTTCATCGGAACGATGACCGCGCTGCGCAACCGCTTTCCGCAAATCCGATCGCGACGCTGGGTCAACGGTCGGCAGACCGACGGCTCGTTCGACGTGCTGTGGCTGACGCCGCAGGCGGAAGAAATGCAGGAAGCCGACTGGAATTTTCCGGAAGGCCGCTTCCTGTCCTACGTGCTCGGCTCGCGCGGTCGAAGTCAGCAGCCTCTGTTCATCGTGCTCAACGCGGCACCCGAGGAAATCTCGTTCACGCTGCCGAAGCTGCCCGAATATCGGGAATGGGACTGGCTGCTCGACACCACCAAAACGCAGACACCTTCCTTGAAAATTCCATCTGGTACACAATCCTCCGCGCCGCCGCGCTCTGTTCTCGCATTCGCGGGGCTTGCATGAATGACAGCGCGTTCGGCCCGCAACTGACCCGTCATGGCGTTCTGTTCCGGCTCTGGGCGCCGGCCGCGAGCCATGTCGAGATCATGCTCGATCGCTGTTACCCAATGCGACGGGATAAGAACGGTGTTTTCTTCGTCGAAGTGCCGGGAGCGCACCCCGGCGCGCGTTACACCTTTCGGATCGACGACGAAATCGATGTGCCAGATCCCGCCTCGCGCTTTCAGCCCGAGGATGTGCCGGGTCCGAGCGAAGTCATCGACCATGCCGCGTATCGCTGGCGCGCGGCCGGCTGGCGCGGCCGGCCATGGCATGACACCGTGCTGATCGAAGCGCATGTCGGCACGTTCACGCCGCAGGGCAGCTATCGCGCGATGATCGACCATCTCGATCATCTGGTCGCAACCGGCTTTACCGCGCTCGAATTGATGCCGCTGGCGGATTTTCCCGGCCGCCGTAACTGGGGCTATGACGGCGTGTTGTGGTACGCGCCGGACAACGCCTATGGCCGGCCCGACGATCTGAAAGCGCTGATCGACGAGGCGCATCTGCGCGGCCTGATGGTGTTCCTCGACGTCGTCTACAATCACTTCGGCCCGGAAGGCAATTATCTCGGCCGCTATGCGCCCGGCTTCTTCTCATCGGCGCAAACCCCATGGGGCAATGCGATCAACTATCGCGAACCCCACGCCCGCGCGTTCGCGATCGATAACGCG
>MKUJ01000020.1:113127-114727 GCA_001897755.1 Afipia sp. 64-13 | reverse complement strand
GGCGGTCGGCGCATTCGCCGCGAGCACCGGACGCCATATCCACCTCGTGCTTGAAAACGATGATAACGCCGCGCGCCTGCTCGATCCAAAGACCGATCCGCCCTTCGGCCGCTATCGCGCGCAATGGAACGACGACTATCACCATGCCTGGCACGTGCTGCTGAGCGGTGAGACCTCGGGCTACTACCGCGACTACCCGAGGCCACGCGAGGCCATCGCACGCGCGCTCGATTCAGGCTTCATCTATCAGGGCGAGACCTCGGCCCATCGCGAGGGCCAACCACGCGGCGAGACCAGCGCACATCTGCCGCCGACCGCTTTCGTCAATTTTCTGCAGAACCACGACCAGATCGGCAATCGCGCGCTGGGGGATCGGCTGGAGGCGCTGGCCGATATCGCCGCGATTGAAGCGGCCCTCGCCATCACCCTGCTCGCGCCGATGCCGCCGATGATGTTCATGGGCGAGGAATGGGGCGCGACATCGCCCTTCCCGTTTTTCTGCCACTTCAAAGGCGATCTCGCCCATGCGGTCCGACAAGGCCGCCGCCGCGAATATGCCGCGGCCTATCAGGCTTATGGCGACGACGTGCCCGATCCGCTGGACGAGGCAACCTTCAGGCTTGCCGCGCTCGACTGGACAGAGCGCGACACCTCGACCGGCCGCGCGCGGCTCGCTCTGGTCCGCGACCTGCTGGCGGTCCGGCGCAAGGAGATCATGCCACGGCTCGCCGATGCCGCATTCGGGAAAGCGCGCGTCGATGCACACAACCATCTTGTCGCGCACTGGCAGATCGGCGGCGAGACGCTGACATTGCGGGCCAACCTGTCGGCGGAGACTATCAGCGATGAAGCCGCCAATCCGTTCGGACATCTGATCTGGGGCAAGCCCGGCGACGACCTGAACTCCTGGGGCGTCGTCTGGATGATCGGAGCGCGCTGATGCCGTCCGCCATCCCGCTCGCCACCTATCGTCTGCAACTCCACGCCGGATTCACGTTCGACGACGCCACGGCGATCCTGCCCTATCTGAAAGCGCTCGGCATCACCCATGTCTATGCCTCGCCCTTCATGAAGGCGCGCAAGGGCAGCCTGCACGGTTACGACATCGTCGATCATAACGTGATCAATCCCGAACTTGGCGGCGAGGACGGCTTCGAACGCTTCAGTCAGGCGCTGAAGGACAATCGCCTCGGACTGATCCTCGATTTCGTGCCGAACCATATGGGCGTGCATTTCGCCGACAATGCGTGGTGGCTCGACGTGCTGGAATGGGGCGAAGCTTCGCCGCATGCCGCCTCGTTCGATATCGACTGGGACATGCTGCCCTATCGCGCGAAAGGCGGCGTGCTGCTGCCGATCCTCGGCACATCCTACGGCGCGGCGCTCGACCATGGCGACATCGTGCTGCGCTATGACGCGAGCGAGGGCAGCTTCTCCGCGTGGTACTTCGAGCATCGCCTGCCGATCGCGCCGCAGCGCTACAGCGAAATCCTGCGCGTCGTCGTCAATGAAGCGGACGCGGCCGACGATCCCGCAGGCCGGAAAATTCTGGAGATTGCCGCCCTCTTCACCGGCCCGCGCCACCCCAATCGCAAGGAAG
>MKUJ01000020.1:105187-113063 GCA_001897755.1 Afipia sp. 64-13 | reverse complement strand
GACCCAGGCGCTGCATCGTCTGCTCGAGCGCCAGCATTACCGTCTCGGTCACTGGCGGCTGGCGACCAGCGAGATCAACTATCGCCGCTTCTTCGACGTCAACAGCCTCGCCGGCCTGCGGGTCGAGGACGCCACGACCTTCGCCGACATCCACCGGCTGGTGAAACGCCTGATCGCCGAACAGAAATTGCAGGGACTGCGGCTCGATCACATCGACGGCCTGCGCGATCCGGCGCAATACTGCCAGCGGCTGCAACGCCTGATCCGCGACGCGCGCGGCCTCACCCGCCAGCCGTTCTATCTCGTGATCGAGAAGATTCTCGGCGAGGGCGAAGACCTGCCGAAGCTCGCCGGAGTGCACGGCACCACCGGATATGAATGGCTCAACGTCATCACGCGCGTTCTGCTCGACGGCAAAGGGCTTGACGCGCTGGACGAGACCTGGCGGCAGGCCAGCAATGTCGCGCCACATTTCACGCCGGTGCTGCTCGCCGCCAAACGGCGCGTGCTCGAAACCCTGCTGGCGAGCGAGTTCACGGTGCTGGCTCGCCTGCTGGCGCGGATCGCCAGCGGACACTACGCGACGCGCGACTTTTCCGCCGACAGCCTGCGGCGCGCGCTCGAACTCTATGTGCTGCATTTCCCGGTCTACCGGACCTACATCACCACCGGCGGGCCATCGGCCCGCGACCGCGAACTGATCGAGCAGACCATCGAACGCGCGCGGTCCGAATGGTTCGAGGCTGACGAAGGCCTGTTCGACTTCCTGCGCGACGTGCTGACGCTCGATCTTGCCAACGCGGCGCGCGGCGCGCCGGGCCGGCCGCGTATCCGCCGCTTCGCTTTCAAGGTCCAGCAATTCACCGGACCGATGATGGCGAAGTCGCTGGAGGACACCGCCTTCTATCGCTATCACCGGCTGCTCGCATTGAACGAAGTCGGCGGCGATCCCTCGGCTGGCGCGCTGTCCGATGCGGCCTTTCACGACATGATGAAGGCGCGGGTCCGGCAATCCCCGGGCGGCATGACATCCACCACGACGCACGACACCAAGCGCGCCGAGGACGCACGCGCGCGGATTCTGGCGCTCTCCGAGCTCGCCGGCGAGTGGACCAGCCTGGTCGGGCGATGGAAGGCGCTGAATGCGCCGCACATCACCACACGGCGCGGCATTCGCGCGCCCTCACCCGGCTTCGAATACATGCTGTATCAGGCATTGATCGGCGCCTGGCCGGAGACCGTCGACGAAACTTTCATCGCGCGCATGAAAGCCTATGCGCTGAAGGCGGCACGCGAGGCCAAGCTGGAGACGAGCTGGCTCAATCCCTATGAGCACTACGAAGAAGGCGTGACAAGATTCATCGAGCGGATCCTCGATCCGAAACAATCGGCCGATTTCCTCGCCTCGTTCACACCGTTTGCCCGGCGCACCGCACTGCTCGGCGCGCTCAATTCGCTGAGCCAGCTCACGCTCAAGGCGATGATGCCCGGCGTGCCCGACTTCTATCAGGGCACTGAATTCTGGGATCTGTCGCTGGTCGATCCCGATAACAGGCGGCCGGTCGATTTCGCGGCGCGCGAGGCGGCGCTGGCGGCGACACGCGATCCGGACTGGACACATTTGATCGAGACATGGCCGGACGGGCACGTAAAGCTCGCCTGGACCAAGGCGCTGCTCGATCTGCGTCATGCTCTGCCGCAGGTCTTCACCCATGGCGATTATCTGCCGTTGCAAACCCATGGCCCGCATCGGGACCATGTCCTCGCATTCGCGCGCGTCCATAAACGCGATGCGGTGATTGTCGCCGTCAGCCGCTGGCTGGCGCCGCTGACCGATCAGGGCCGCATTTGGCCCGCAGGAGCCTTCAACGGCGAGCTCGACGTCAGCGGTTTTGCCATCGAGGCGGCAGCGCTCGATGGCGGCCGATGGTCGTTCGCAGAAATATTCAAGGGGTTGCCGGTGCTGGCGGTTCGCGCACGGCGGAAATAAAGGCGCAACCTGCCGAATATGAAAAGGCCGTCCGGGAGCTGAAGCCGGACGGCCTAGCGGACGTTGTGCCGATTCACCCGATCGGTTCCCTTCCCCCGCGGATGGCCATTATTTGCATGGGATGGTTAATGACAAGATACTGAGGACCATACCTTGGAACTATCACCAGGGGAATTTCATTGTCGCAGAGCAGCATACGGTTGCGGCAAGATTCGCAGATTGATTCGTGATCACTCGTTGAGATGAGGACGCCGTGACCCAGCCGCTGGTTGTTTCGATTCCCCATCGCCTTGGCAAAGACGAAGCGATTCGTCGCATGAAAGCGGGGCTCGACACCGTCAACAAGCAGTACACCCATCTGCTGCAGGTCAACGAAGAGACATGGAGCGGCGACCGGCTCGCCTTTCGCGTCACCGCGATGAAGCAGCAGGCCAGCGGCGTCATCGATGTCGCCGAGGACCATGTTCGCCTTGAAGTGACGTTGCCATGGCTTCTGGCGCGATTGGCCAGTGGCATCCAGACGATGATTCGCGACAAGGGCCGCTTGATGCTGGAAAAGAAGTGAGCGGCCGCAGGGGTTCCCACGATCGAAGACAGTTCCTAACAAGAACCGGCGGGAAATATTCCCGCCGGTTTTTTATTGCTCGCAGCTTGCGGGCCGCTTCAGTAAGTCGCGGTCAGATAATCGACGATCTTGCCGACATCGGCCTCGTCGATCGGGGCGCCATACACCTTGATCATCTTGTTGACCTCGGCGGTCCAGAAGTCCTTCTTGAACTTCGGCCCCTCCGGTTGGGTCTGGATATAATCCGCCGAATGGCAGCCGCTGCAATTGGCCTGCGCCACGTCGAGATTGGGACCCGGCTTGAGCTTGGCCGTCTCCGGCGGCAGCTTGTAGGTGATTGGCTTCGCCTGCAGGCCGCCGATTGTCATGGCGGCCACGCCGAAAGCGATGAGAACGGAACGCATCGAATGATATTGCATGATCCGTCCTCCTCTTATGCCGCGGTCACGGTGGTGGTTTCGATGACATTGCGCAGATAGCCGGCCGGATTCCACAACGGCTTGTCCGGCTGCACCTTGCCGCCATTGCTGGTGGCGCGAACCTCGAGATCGTGCTTGCCCGCCGGCAGCCGCACCGCCAGCGTCCATTCGCGGAACGAGTATTTGCCGAGATCCTTGCCGAGCTTGGCCTGTTGCCAGGTCTTGCCGCCGTCGGTCGAGACCGAGACTTCCTTGATGCCGGTGCCGCCATCGAAGGCGAAACCGCGCAGCTTCAGCCGGCCGACCTTCACCTTGGCGCCATTCTGCACGCTGGTGATGAAGGATCGCACGGTGAAGCGGTTGATCGGCACGGTGGCTTTCGGCGCCGTGCCCGGCTCGACGCAATTGCAGTCATTGTCCGGAATCCGGTACGCCGTCTTCATCCAGAAATTGTCATAGACCGAGTCGATGACGGTGATCTGGTTGAGATGCTTGACCCAGTAGGTGCCGTAATAGCCGGGCACCACGAGACGCAACGGGAAGCCGTTGAGCACCGGAAGATCCTGCTCGTTCATCGAATAGGCCAGCATCACCTCGCCATCGCGGGCGTGATCGAGATCGAGCGCCTTGGCGAAATCCGGCGTCTTGTCCATCACCGGGCCATCCATGCCGCCGAACACGACCTGCTTCGCCCCCTGTTGCACACCGGCCTTGTCGAGCACGGTTTTCAGCGGCACGCCCTTCCAGCGCGCGTTGCCCATCGCGCCGTTGGCGAGCTGGCCACCGGCCACGCGCGGCTCAAAGAAACCGCGACTATTGCCCGAGCACTGATTGACCGCGACGATCTCGATCGAGGGCATTTTCTTAATCTCGGCGAGCGACAGCTTCAACGGCTTGTCGACCTTGCCATTCACCTCGACGGTGAACTTGTCCGGATCGATATCGAGCGGAATGCCGGCGAGGTGATAGCGAACGAAGAACGCATCGTTCGGCGTGATGACGCTCTCGTTGAAGACGGAGAACGGCGTTTCCAACTGCGGGGGCCGCTCGGTCAATACGATCAACGGACGCTTCTGAGGATATTTGACCAGTGGCCTTTCGCCATTGCCGATCGGCAGCGTGACCATTTTTTCCGCGAATGCCGCAAGCGATGATCCGCCGAGCAAGCCACCGCTTGTCAAAAGTGCAGCGCCGCCCTGGAGCACAGTGCGTCTGTTCATCATGGGTTTTCTCCCTGGGACATATTCCCGCAGGACTATTAGACACATGGACAGACGTCTTGTTCCAGACCTATCGGCGCACCGGTTCCGCGAAATGAAATTTCAGCGAAAGTTTTTGTCTGGCACTGCATCATGCACGATGCAGAGCAGCATCGTTCGCCGCTTCGCCAGGACTGCTAGGGACGCACCGCGGGGGTTTCCATGGTCATGCCGCGCGCCCGCACCATCAGATAGAGTTCGAGCGCGACCATTTCCGGCGCGGCGTTGTCGTAAGGCTGCGCGCGCGTACCGGTCATGCAGTTGCGCAGCCGGCGCTGCAACGAGCCGACGCTCTGCCATTCCAGCCGATACAGCGGATAGCCGGTCGGATGACCCTGCGTCATAGCCGCGCCGGCGAGATGCCGGTCCCAATTGTCGTCATGGCAGTTGGAACAGGACAGATTAAGCTGACCTTGCCGCCGCATATAGAGCGCCTGCCCCGTCCGGATCGTCTCCTCCAGACGCGGATCGGCACCGCTTGCGATCGGCATGCCACGCGACTGCCGCCCGATCAGCGCGGTCAGCGCCAGCAGGTCGCGGCTCTCATAGGCCAGCGGCTTGGCCTGCTGGTGCCGCACCCGGCACAGATTGACGCGCTGCTCGACATCGACCGCGCGGCCGAGCGTCTCGTCGAACGCCGGATAGCGCGCCGCAACGCCGCGCATGCTCGCTTTCGCTTCGCCATGACAGTCGGCGCAGGAGCGGTCGGCGATGCCCGCTCTGGCATTCCAGATGGCCTCGCCGTCGAGCACCGCCAGCATGCCGGGATTGGCGGTGTCGTCGTTCTGCATCGCCAGCGTGTCAGCCGACATGAAGGTTGCGCCGGAGCGGCGCTCGGCCTGCGGGATTTCGGCCGCCGATGCGAACGCCATCCATTCGCCCGCGAGCAACGCCAGCGCGATAAGCAGCCGCCGCCTCATTCGACGATGATGGCAGCGGATGCCGTTTGTGAAAAACCCTGATCGCCGGTCCATTGGAAATCGAACGTGCCGCTCTCGAGCGCGGTGGTGCAGAAGGTGACGAACGGATTGGCGGCGATCGCCGGAAACATCTCCATGCGGAACACCTCCACGCCATTATAGTGGCAGGTCATACTGGTGATGATGTCGCGCGGGATCACCGCACCGGTCGTGGTGTGGCGGTAGCCGGTCTCCATGATATGCGAGACCAACGCCTTGATCTCGATGACTTCTCCCCGCTTCGCCTTGGCCGGAACATTGAGCAGCACCGACGCCATCAGCTCGCCTCCTCGGTGCAGGCTGCGAGCGTCACCACCACATCGGCAGTCGCGGACCAGAACGAGCCGTCCGACATCTTCGCAATCGCGGTCAGACGCTGGCTGTCGGCCAGGCGGATCCGGGTCGAAATCTGTGCGCGCCCCGCGCGCGGCCCCAGATAAAAATTGCCGATATTGGGCTGCGGATTCTTTTCGTTGAAGACGTAGACCGCGACGACATGATCCGCCGCCGTCATCGGGCTTTCAACAAACACCTTCATCGGCACGGTGTTGCCGTTCTCGACCAGCGGTGGCACCTCGAGCCTCACTCTGCCGGGCTGGATCGGATGATCGCCGACCACGGCGTGGATCGCCGTATCCTGCTGCGCCGCCGTCGCATGGACCTTTCGCATACTGACAACCGGCACCGCGCCGAGCAGCGCCGCACCGCCGGTCAGCGTCAGGAACGTGCGGCGCGTGGGGCCTGCGCCATCAGCCATTTGAACCATCCATCCTGTGCCCTTACGGGCTCATTCGCGCAGCGTCTTCAGATAGGCCACGACATCCTCGATCTGTTCCGCCGACAGGATCGGCTTGCCGCGCCAAGCCTGCGCCACCCGTTCAAGTCCATCAACCCGATAAAATGACGGCATCACCGTTTCCGGATTGAGGCGCGAGGCATCGACCATGCGCAGCCGCAGCTCGCCTGCGGTCCAGCGGCTGCCGGTGCCTGCGAGGCTGGGGGCAAGATCGCCCTGAAACCGCTGCTCCGCAAATGGTCCGGAGTGACATAACAAACATGTGTTCGCCCGCGCGACCACGATGGCGCGGCCGCGCGCCGGATCGCCCGGCTCCCCGGTCAGCGACTGCGGGATCTCATCACCGACGATTTTGTAAGAACGCAGTTCCTGCGCCGCCGCGGCGGGGGCGACCAGGATCGTCCCCGCCAGCAACAGAGCGAAACACCAGCCGCTAGCCAAAGGCCTCGGCCGTGATGGTGCCGAACCAGGCATTGGCATAGCGCGCCTCATCGGCCCGGAAGCTGCGCGGCACCTCCATCGGGCTGACGCCGCCCGCGCCCTCGACATCCGCGAACAGTCCGTTCTTGGGCGTATACACGCCAGCCACCGAGAAGCCGTAATCCGGCGAGGCAAGGCTGTAGCAGGTGTTGATCAGCTTCGGCGTTTCCGGCTTGCCGCCGCCGATCAGCGTCGCCACCGCCTGCGCGCAGGCCTTGGCCTGAGAGTTGGCCGAAAATGCCGATTTCGGCATCGCGCCGGCGATGCTGGCATCGCCGACGATATGGATGTTCGGCACCAGCTTGGATTCGAAGGTCATCGGATCGATCGGGCACCAGCCGGAATTGTCGGTGACGCCGGCGATCTGCGCGATACGGCCGGCGCGCTGCGGCGGGATCACGTTGGCGACCGTCGCCTTGTGCTTGTTGAAGTCAGTCACGAACGTGTTGGTGGACGGATCGACCGACACCACCTGCCCGCCCTTGGACTGCGAGACCCATTCGATCACGCCGGGATAAAGCGTCTCCCACGCCTGCTGGAACAGCTTCTGCTTGGAGAAGGCATCCTTGGCGTCGAGGATCACCACCTTGGAGCGCGGCTTTTTGGTCTTGAAGTAATGGGCGATCAGGCTGGCGCGCTCGTAAGGTCCGGGCGGACAGCGGAACGGGTTGGCCGGCACCGACATCACGAACACGCCGCCATCCTCCATCGCCTGAAGCTGGCGGCTGAGCAGCAACGTCTGCTCGCCCGCCTTGTAGGCGTGCGGCATCTTCTGCGTCGCGGCCTCGTCATAGCCGGGCAGCGCGTCGAAACGGAAATCGATGCCGGGCGACAGGATCAGGCGGTCATAAGGCAGCGTCTTGCCATCGGCGAGCCCGACAATGCGAGCCTGCGGATCGACTTTCACCGCGCTTTGCGCCGCGATGGCGATGCCTTCGGCCGCGATCTTCTTGTAGTCGAACTGCTGCGCCTCGATCTTGCGGTCGCCCGCGATCACCACGTTGGAGAACGGGCACGCGGTGAAGGTCGGATTCTGCTCGACCAGCGTCACGTCGAACTTCGGATTGGTCCGGCGCAGCGCCCGCGCGGCGCTGGCGCCGCCAAAGCCGCCGCCGATCACGACAACGCGCGGTGCGGCCTGCGCGAATGCCGGCAGCGGAAAGGCGAAGGAGGTCGCCGCGATGGCGCCGCCCGCCACGAAACCGCGCCGCGAAATGCGATGCTTGCTCATTCTTGCCCCCTCACTTCTGCGCCGCGAGCCACGCCGCAATCGGGCGCAGTTCATCGTCGGTGAATCCCTTGGCGATACGGTTCATCACCGTCGACGATCGCGAGCCGTCGCGGAAACCGGCCATCGCACTCATGATGTCGGCAGCGTCCCGGCCGAACAGCCGTGGCACGGCGGGGG
>MKUJ01000020.1:64470-105151 GCA_001897755.1 Afipia sp. 64-13 | reverse complement strand
CAGCCCGAGCACGCCGTGGCGCCGGGCGGCGGTTCGGACGCGGCCAGCGCGGGCATCGCCCACATCGCCGTCACCATCGCAAGAGAAAGTGCAAGTCGCATCATGACCCCCTAATGAAAAGACGGCGGCCTCGCAGCCGCCGTCATCGCTTAAGCAAAAACAATATCGTGGTTCTTCAGCGGCACCGAACGAATGCGTTTTCCGGTCGCGGCGAAATAGGCGTTGAGCACGGCGGGCGCGGCGACACAGATCGTCGGCTCTCCGACACCGCCCCAGAATCCTCCGCTCGGCATCACGATGGTTTCCACCTTCGGCATCTCGCTGATCCGCATCGAATTGTAGGAATCGAAGTTCTCCTGTTCAATGCGGCCATTCTTCACAGTGCACTCGCCATAGAATAAGGCGGACAACCCGTAAACAAACGATCCGGCCACCTGCCGCTCGATTTGCGCCGGATTGACTGCGATGCCAGGGTCGGTCGCGGCGACGATACGATGGATCTTGATCTTGTTGCCGTCCGTCACGGTGATCTCGGTGGCTGCCGCCACATAGCTGCCGAAACCCATGAAGTGTGCGATGCCGCGATGAACGTTCTGCGGCGCGGGCTTTTCCCAGCCGATTTTTTCCGCGACGGCATCGAGCACAGCAAGGTGTTTCGGATAGTCCGCCATCAGCTTGCGTCGGAAGGCGAGCGGATCCTGCCCCGCCGCGTGCGCAAGCTCGTCCATGAAGCATTCGACATAGATCGCGTTTTGATTGACGTTGACGCCGCGCCAGAAGCCCGGCGGCACATGCGGATTGCGCATCGCATGGTCGATATGCAGATTCGGAATACCGTAGCCGAAGGCGGCCTCGCCTGAAGGGTTGAGGCCCTGGAAGACCACCGGGTCCATACCGTTGACCATCGCCTGCTGGCGCACGCTCGCAAGAATCGACTGGCCGGAGAGTCGCATCTGCAGCCCGGCGAGGTTGTTACCGGCATCGAGCGCGCCGACCATCCTGCACTGGGTGATCGGATGATACCTGCCATGCAGCATATCCTCCTCGCGCGACCAGAGCAGCTTGACCGGCGTGCCCGGCATTTCCTTCGCCACCATCACCGCCTGCCGCACATAGTCGGTCATGCCGCGCCGGCCGAAACCGCCGCCGAGCATCACCTTGTGTACCTCGCATTTGTCCGCAGGCAGGCCCGAGACTTCGACAGCAGCCGCGAAGGCCGCCTCGCCGTTCTGCGTGCCGGTCCACACTTCGCATTTCTCCGGCGTGTAGAGCACGGTGGCGTTGAGCGGCTCCATCGCGGCATGGTTCTGGTAAGGGTATGCGTAAGTCGCCTCGACCACCTTCGCGGCATTGGCGATGGCGGCCTTTACGTCGCCCTTCTTGTTGCCGACGAACGCCGGCTGCGCCTGATCGAGCCCTTCGGCCAGCCACTTGCCGATCGACTCGCTCGACACCTTGGCGTTCTCGCCCTCGTCCCAGACGACCGGCAGCGCATCGAGCGCGGTCTTGGCGTGCCACCAGGTGTCGGCCACCACGGCGACGGCGCTGTCGCCGACGCGCACGACCTTCTTGACGCCCTTCATGTTGGCGATCTTCGCTTCATCGAAGCTCTTGAGCTTGCCGCCGAACACCGGGCAATCCCTGATCGCGGCGTTCAGCATGCCCGGCAACTTGATGTCGGCGCCGTAGATCATCTTACCGTTGGTCTTGTCGACCGTGTCGAGACGCTTCACGCCCTTGCCGGCGATGGTCCAGTCCTTCGGGTCCTTCAGCGTGATCTCGGTCGGCGGCGTCAGCCGGCTCGCGGCGTCCGCGACCTTGCCGAAGGTCACGGTGCGGCCGCTCGGCGTATGGGTGATGACGCTGTTCGCCGCACGGCACTCGGCCGCCGGCACCTTCCATTCATTGGCCGCGGCCTGAACCAGCATCATGCGCGCCGCCGCGCCGCCCTTGCGCACATACTCGTGCGAGGTGCGGATGCCGCGGCTGCCGCCGGTGGAGAAATCGCCCCAGACCCGCTTGCGCGCCACGTTCTGGCCCGGCGTCGGATATTCGGTGGTCACCTTCGACCAGTCGCATTGCAGCTCCTCGGCGACGAGCTGAGCCAGGCCGGTCAGTGTGCCCTGCCCCATCTCTGAGCGGGCAATGCGGATCACCACGGTATCGTCGGGGCGGATTACCACCCAGGCATTGACCTCGGGCACGCCGTCAGCGGCCGTTGCGGCACGCGGCCCGAACGGCAGATCGAGACCGAGCGCGAGGCCGCCGCCGAGCGCAGCAGAGCCGACGACGAAGTCGCGGCGAGTGAGAGAGGCCGTGCGGCTCGGGTTATGAGTGGCATGTGTCATGACGCCCTCCTCACGCGTTCGCGGCGGCATGGATCGCTTCGCGCACCTGCTGGAAGGTGCCGCAGCGACAGATATTGGTGATCGCCTCGTCGATGTCCTGATCGGTCGGCTTCGGCTTGTCGGCGAGCAATGCCGTTACCGCCATGATCATGCCGCTCTGGCAATAGCCGCACTGGGGAACGTCATGATCCACCCAGGCCTGCTGAACCTTGGTCAGCCTGTCGCCGGTCGCGAGACCCTCGATGGTGGTGATCTGCTTGCCGACCGCGTCACCGAGCTGAACGCTGCAGGAGCGTGTCGCGACGCCGTCGATCAGAACGGTGCAGGCGCCGCATTGTGCAATGCCGCAGCCATATTTGGTGCCGGTCAGGCCGGCGTTCTCCCGGATCGCCCATAACAAAGGCGTATCGGTCTCGGCGTCGATCTCATAGGTCTTGCCGTTGATCGTGAGGTTTGCCATCGCATTTCCCCGTCATAGTGCCAGGCGCATATCGCCTGTTGCGGGCGCATATCGCCCGTAGGCCGGGACGTTGGTCTCAATGCGGGGCAAATCCAAGTCAAAACTGCGAGCGCGAAACCGCCTACGGTCTGCGACAAACGCGACCTCATTGCAGCGCGGGATCAGTCTGTTCTTGTCGCGGATCGGGAATCACGGCAAGTTGATGACGGTATTCGGGTGGCTTCCTCGCCGACTTGCGCCACCACAAAGGTTTGCCGCGAAACTCATGCGACAGACGGTTCCGACGATCCGGAACATCACCGCGATCCGGCGGACCCGTATCTTTATGTTTCGAGTCGGAATGCAATCGATGCCGCGCGGGGTTCTCCGCGCCGATCTTGCGGTGAGGTCTTTCTGCGAGACCTGAAAGGATCCGGCTTGGTTATCCTCGGCTATCTCTACCGCTTCGCCTCGAACTTCGCGTTCCTTGCGCTGGTCTATCTGTCGCTGAACTATCTGACCAAATACAACGAGCGCACGGTGATCGCCTTTCTGGTGCTGCTCTATTGCACCATGCGGATCATCTCCACGCTGCGGATGTTTTTCTTCTTCCAGAAGATCGAGCGGCTGGAGGCCGAAGTCCGCAGCATCACCATCGCAAGCCCGACCGAAAACCAGATCCGCAGGAAGTCGGTCCGAGAGGTCGCGACCCTGCGTCACCAGGGTGAACTGAAGGCCTATATGGACCTGTTGTTCATGACGCTGGTCGTATTGCTCTGCGTCTCGAAAATCTTCACCGGATAACAGCCGCGGCGATGCCGCGTTTTAGTTGGCGCGCGCCTGCACCGCCGATTCCTTCCGTTTCGGCTCGCCGAGCAGGATCGGACCGAACACCGCTCCAAATCCGAAGAACGCGACCACCCAGGCGAGCGCCGCGATATGCAGCAGATGCTCGCTCCAGGCCGGATGAACCGCGGCGCAGATGCGGGCCAGTGCCGCCACCACCACCGCCGCATAGATCGCCTCGATGGCGCGCGAGGCCTTCAGCGGACGCCCGGTATGACCGAGGCTCGCGCGCGTCATCACCGCGAGCGTCATGACACCGGCGCCGCCGACCATCCAGGCATGGGCGCCACCGCTGGCCGGAACCAGACTAAAGGCGCCGGCCCCGGCCAGCAGGAAGCCGAGCGGCAGGAAGGCGTAGCCGACATGCAGGATCAGCAGCAGGCGGTCGCGCAGGACGCGGTCGCCGGCCCAGCGCCCCATGCGGATCGCATGCAATGCGCCGGCCAGGAGCAGCGCCGCGCCTGTGATGTGACTTGCCGGAATCGCGATCCACAGGACAAGCGCGACGATGGTGAACAGGAGCGTGGTCAGGTCGAACAACGCGAACTGCGCCGGCAGGCGTCCCGGATTCTCGCGCGTCAGCCAGTTGCGGGTGAACGCCGGAATGATGCGACCGGCGATCAGCGCAAGAAGGAAGACGATGACGCCTATGCCGAGCCGGATGCTGTAATCGGCCGCGCCTTCAAAATGCGTTTCAAGGTGGAAGGCGACATTGCCCGCCAGCAGAAAGCCCACCACCACGATCACCTTGAGATTTCGCCAGTTGCCGCTGGCGCAGACCTCGCGCGCGGTCACAGCGATCAGCATGGCCAGGAAACTGCAATCCACGATCATCGCGGCGAGCCAGCCGGTATCGATCGACAGCGTGACGGCAAGGCGGCCGGCGATCCAGAGCAGCACCATCGCCAGCAGCGGACTGTCCTTGATCGGCGCGCGGCCGGTCCAGTTCGGAATCGCGGTGAACAGAAACCCGGCGATGATCGCCGGCAGGTAGCCGTAGAGCATTTCATGAATGTGCCAGTCGCGCGGCGCGAACACGGTGTGCATGCTGAGTTCGCCGTAGAACACCGGCAGCCACACCATGATGACGAGACCGGCATAGATCGCGCCGAGCAGGAAAAACGGCCGGAAGCCGCAGGACAGAAAGGCTGGGTAACGCGGCGCCGTCCCCTGCGAGACGTTATTGTTATTCATGATGCAATCTCCGCGCTCGTGTCGCCCTCATTGCCGAACGCACTGAGACCGCACGCATCCGATACTCTTCGCTGGATCGTCCGGCGCAGACTGCCGCCATGTTGCACCGCGAATCGATCGCCCGGCAGTTTGGGATCGCGACCGACGATCGGTTGCAGGCTGTTCGGTGGTCCAAGGCGGTCGTACAGCCGGACAATCACCGCTTGGCGGCAGGTCTGCCCGATGTTGCGTACGTCGCTCCCGCGATTCGGATCGCTGACGATATCCAGCATGGAATTCTTTCCGTTTACGCCTGCCCCGGATTGATCCCCGTCAATTCCGGCGCGGATATTGCAATAAGAAATACTATGAAGTCATATTAAAGGACACCCCGAAAGCAGGCCGCCAGCGTCGCGCAACACAGCCTCGCGAAACACGCAGGCGTGACGCATTCTCGAAGGCATTCAAGGCACGTATGGCAAAAGGGAATTGGGGCAGGCTGGCATTCACGCCGCCCTACACGCACAGCCTACGTCCACAGGCCGCGCCTCGGGTGATTCGGCCGCGTTCAGAGGCGTGACGAGTCAGGCCGCAGGCCGGATTCCGAAGTCCTTCGGACTGAGCAGCAGATCGGCCAGCGTATAACGGTCGAGCGTCGCCACGAAGGCGCCGAGCGCCTCCTTCAGCGCGCCGCGCAAACGGCAACGCGACGTGATCAGGCAGTTGTTGTCCGCTCCGAAACATTCCACCAGCGCGAAATCCGGCTCGGTGGCGCGGACCACATCGCCCAGGCGAATCTTGTTGGGGCGCTTGGCCAGCTTCAGGCCGCCGGAGCGGCCGCGCACCGCAGTGAGGTATCCCGCTCGGGTGAGCTGGTTGGCGACCTTCATCAAATGAGCGCGGGAAATCCCGTAGAGTTCCGCCGTCTCCTCGATCGTGATCAGACGCTCGTCCTGGGCCGCTGCGTACATCAGAATGCGGAGCGCAAAGTCGGAAAAATTTGTCAAACGCATTGCTGAATCCGATGAATTCAAGTCGATGAGGTTTATCGAGCAGCGAACCGTTCAGGCAGAATGAGTCCCGACAGATCGCCATCATGCCCGCCAGTTCTAAAGATACTCTCAATAGATATCTTTGCAAGCAATGGTCGCATCTGCCATATCACTATTGTCCAATCGAGACAAACACACCACCGCAAACATCCCCAGTCCTGACCGACGGAACCGGCCGCTTTGCGCGCACGCCGCCACCCTGTATCCGAACGACGGAAATTCCATCTTCCGACTTTCCGAACCGGAAATAAGATGTATAACTAATATATCTTATTACGCGACCCGGCAACCCGTCAGGCGTCGCGGACGATGGAGGCCAGCCCATGTCGCACGCATGCTCATCGGCAAGATCGCCGGCACAGCCCAGCCCGACCGCGCCCATCGAGATCGAGGGCGATACGTTCCATGTCGATGCCGCGGTGATCGGCGACCTGCTCAAGGTCGCGCCCGCCGAGGTGCCCGAGCTGATGCGCTCGGCGGCCATCACCAGCATCTGCGAGCGCGGCGTGGACGAGCACGCCGGCCAGTTTCGGCTCAGCTTCTTCTACAAGAGCCGCCGCATCCGGCTCAGCATCGACGAGACCGGGCGCATCCTGCAACGCTCGGCCATCGATTTCGGCGATCGGCCGATGCCGAAGTCGGCGCATGCCCCCTGACGACGCCAATTCAACGAATGGATGGGTCTGATCCGTGCACGGCGTCGCCATAGCCGTCGGATGCCCTTGCACTTTCGGCAGATTTTGCCACGATGGACCGTCATGCGTCTATCAAGCGGGGTGATTAAAACCCCGTGGCAAGATTTTTCGGGAGGATCGTCGATGTTGCGCCAAGTGTCCCAGGCCCTCGCCGCGCTTGTTCTGTTCGCCGCCTTGTCGCCTGCCTCGGCGCAAGCGCCGACAGGAAAGGTCAGCGTGGTGACGTCCTATTCCAAGGACCTCACCGACCCGATCAAGAAGGCTTTCGAGGCCGCGCATCCCGGCGTGACGCTGGACGTGCAGAACCGGAACACCAATGCCGGCGTCAAATATCTGGAAGAAACCAAATCCAACAACCAGGTCGATATCTTCTGGGCCTCCGCGCCCGACGCCTTCGAGGCGCTGAAGGGCAAGTCGCTGCTGCAGACCTACAAGCCGAAGGCGACCGGCATTCCCGACAAGATCGGGCAATTCCCAATCAACGATCCCGAAGGCTTCTATTTCGGCTTCGCCGCCTCGGGCTACGGCATCATGTGGAACGAGCGCTACGTGAAGGCCAACAAGCTGCCCGAGCCGAAGGAATGGCAGGATCTCGCGGGCCCGGCATATTTCGACCATGTCTCGATGGCGGCGCCGTCGCGCTCCGGCACCACGCACCTCACCATCGAAACCATCCTGCAGGGCGAGGGCTGGGATAAAGGCTGGGGTACGCTGAAGGCGGTGTCCGGCAATTTCCGCGAAGTCACCGAGCGCTCGTTCGGCGTGCCGGAAGCGGTCAATTCCGGACAGGTCGGTTATGGCATCGTCATCGACTTCTTCGCCTTCACCTCGCAGGCCTCGGGCTTTCCGGTAAAGTTCGTCTATCCCTCGGTCACCACCATCGTGCCGGCGAATGTCGGCATCGTCGCCAATGCGCCGAACAAGGCGGGCGCCGAAGCCTTCATCGAATTCCTGTTGTCGCCGGCGGGCCAGACCATCCTGTTCGAGCCGGGCGTGCGCCGCCTGCCGGTCAATCCGGCCGCCTACGACAAGGCGCCGAAGGACTATCCCAATCCGTTCAAGGATCCGCGCCTCAACTCGATGATTAAGTTCGACGTCAAGACCTCCGAGGCGCGCACCAACGTGGTCGATGCGCTGTATGACCAGATCGTCACCTTCCAGCTCGGCGACCTCAAGGCCGCGACCAAGTCGATCGAGGCGGTCGAGATCGCGCTGGCCAAGAAGGACAACGCCCAGGCCCGCAAGCTGCTCGATGAGGCCCGC
Source organism: Afipia sp. 64-13 (assembly GCA_001897755.1). Taxonomy (GTDB): domain Bacteria; phylum Pseudomonadota; class Alphaproteobacteria; order Rhizobiales; family Xanthobacteraceae; genus Afipia. The sequence continues at coordinate 97,335 of MKUJ01000020.1, read as the reverse complement.
GCGCTGGTCGCGGCGATGCCGGTCTCCGAGCAGCAGGCCTCGTCCTCCGAGATCACCGGCGCGTTCAGCGGCGGCAAGAAGAAGGAAAAGGGCGCGCGGCAGGCCGAGCTCGAACAGCAATGGGCGGCCTTCGCCAAGGATCACTACGCCCAGGCCAAGACCAAGGCCGACGAAGCCTTGAAGCTTGCCAAGTAAACGCCGCATGCCGATCGTCGTCGTGCCGAAGACACGCATCGACCGATGAGCATGACCCTCCCCGCGCGGGCGGCACGCACGATGAAATGGGGCGAGGTCAGCCTCGCCGCATGCATCGTCGTGTTCCTGATGCTGTTCCTGATCTGGCCGGTGGCGACGGTGATCTTCGTCGCCTTCACCGAAAAGGGCTCGGGTGCGTTCACGCTGGTGAACTTCCTCGACTTCGCGCAGACCGACCTGTTCGTCCGCTCGTTCTGGAATTCACTTTACGCCTCGGCGATGGCGGTGGTCTGCGCCTCGTTGCTGGCGCTGCCGCTCGCCTACATCACTACGCGCTTTGTCTTCGCCGGCTCCGGCGTGATCCAGATCCTCGGCTTCCTGCCGCTGATCATGCCGCCTTTCGTCGGCGCGGTAGCGATGCAACTGCTGTTCGGCCGCAACGGCACCGTCAACCTGCTGCTCGACGACTGGTTCGGCTTCAAGATCCCGTTCATGGAAGGACTGAACGGCGTCATCTTCGTGCAGTCGATCCACTACTTTCCCTTCATCCTGATCAACCTGTCGGCGGCGCTGCGCAATGTCGATCGCGCGATGGAGGAAGCGGCGCAGAATCTCGGCTCGTCCGGCTTCCGGCTGTTCCGCCGCATCGTGTTTCCGCTGGCGATGCCGGGCTATGTCGCCGGAGCCTCGCTGGTGTTCGTCAAGGTGTTCGACGATCTGGCGACGCCGCTGCTGCTCAACGTCAAGGACATGCTGGCGCCGCAGGCCTATCTGCGCGTCACCTCGATCGGCATTTCCGATCCGATGGGCTACGTCATCTCAGTGGTGCTGATCGTCACCTCGGTGGCGGCGATGTGGCTGTCGTCGCTGGCCACGCGCGGCACCGACTATGCCACCGTGCAGCGCGGCGGCGGAGGCCTCGCCAAGCGCAACCTGCGGCCGTGGGAAGCGGTGGTGTCCTACATCGTGGTCGCGCTGGTGCTGCTGCTGGTGCTGGCGCCGCATATCGGCCTGACGCTGCTGTCGTTCGCGACGATCTGGTCGTTCTCGCCGCTGCCCGACGCCTTCACCACCGCGCATTACGCCCGCGTGTTCGGCGAAAGCTCGGTCTACATCAAGAACACGCTGATCTACGCCTCGATGGCGGGCCTGATCGATATCGTGGTCGGCACCGCGATCGCCTATCTCGTGCTGCGCACCAAGCTTCCCGGCCGCACCTGGCTCGACTGGATGGCCTCGGCGGCGCTCGCCATTCCCGGCGTGGTGCTCGGCATCGGCTATCTGCGCGCCTATTACGGCGTGCAGCTCTGGGACGGCACTTCGGTCGCCTCGCTGTGGATCATGATCGTACTGGCGCTCGCGATCCGCCGTCTGCCCTACGCGCTACGCGCCTGCTACGCCGCGCTCCAGCAGATCTCGGTCTCGCTGGAGGAAGCCGCGGAAAATCTCGGCGCTACCAAGCTGCGCACCGTACGCCGCATCGTCATTCCGCTGATGACCGGCGGCATCGTCGCGGGCTTCGTGACTTCCTTCGCTACCGCCGCGGTCGAACTTTCCGCCACGTTGATGCTGGTGCAGGCCAACGCCGACGCGCCGCTGGCCTACGGCCTTTACGTCTTCATGCAATCACCGGCCGGGCGCGGACCGGGCGCGGCGCTCGGCATTATCGCCGTGCTGATCGTCGCCGCCTGCACCGTGCTTTCGCAATTCCTGATCGAGCGCGACCGCCGGATCAAAACAGGACAACCATGATGGCCGAGGCAGCAACCGCCGACCCCTCCTCCACCGATCTTGCGATCGAGGCGATCGGCCTGCGCATCGAGGGCGTCGACGTCTCCTATGGCGACCTCAAAGTACTCAACAACATCAATCTCGATATCAAGCCGGGCGAGTTTTTTGCTTTGCTCGGTCCCTCCGGCTGCGGCAAGACCACGCTGCTGCGCCTGATCGCCGGCTTCGTGCAGGCGGACAAGGGCCGCGTGATGGTCGGCGGCGAGGAGATTTCACGCCTGCCGCCATGGAAGCGCGACGTTGGCATGGTGTTCCAGTCCTATGCGCTGTGGCCACATATGAGCGTGGCGCGCAATGTCGCCTTCGGGCTTGAGGAGCGCCGCGTGCCGAAGGCCGATGTCGCCCGCCGCGTCGAGGCCGCGCTCGATCTGGTCGGCTTGAAGCATCTTGCCGACCGGCGGCCCTCGCAATTGTCCGGCGGCCAGCAACAGCGCGTCGCGCTGGCCCGCACCATCGCCATCGAACCGAAGATCCTGCTGCTCGACGAGCCGCTGTCCAACCTCGATGCCAAGCTGCGCGTGCAGGTGCGGCGCGAACTGCGCGAATTGCAGCAACGGCTCGGCCTCACCACCATTCTCGTTACCCACGATCAGGAAGAGGCCAACACCATCTGCGACCGCGTCGCGGTGATGAACGCGGGCGACGTGCAGCAGGTCGGAACGCCGGCGGCATTGTATGAAGCGCCGGCCAATCTGTTCGTGGCGAACTTCCTCGGCACCGCCAACATCGTCGCCGGCCGCGCCAGTGGCAGCGGCGAGACCCGCATGTTCGAGACCGAAGACGGCGTGAAAATTCCGATCGCCGTCGATGCGCAGGTCGCGAACGGCGCACGCATGGTGTTCCGACCGCAGGATGTCGCGATCACGGAAGGCGGCACCGGCGTGCCGGGCCGGGTCAGTTTCCGCGAATTCCTCGGCGCCAGCGTACGCTATGGGGTGAGTGTCGGCGCAACGGAAATCGCGGTCGATGCGCCGTTCCGCGCCGGCGACAAGCTCTACGACCTCGACCAGCCGGTCACGCTGACCATCGCGCCGCGCTCGATCCGCTGGCTCCCGGCCTGAATGCAACGCCGCGCCGACATCGCCGGCGCGGCGCAAACTTTCCAAAGTGGAGATGAAGTAAAATTCGTGTCATTGCGAGGAGGCGAAGTCGACGAAGCAATCTAGCGCTCTCTGCGTTTTCTGGATTGCTTCGCTTCGCTCGCAATGACGACAAGCTGAACCTTATTTCACCATGCCTTCGTTTCGCAGCTACACCGCCTGCGACACCACCTTGGTGTTGAGATAGGCTTCGACCGCCTCGCTGCCGCCTTCCGAGCCGTAGCCGGAATCCTTGATTCCGCCGAACGGCACTTCCGCCAGGCCGAGCCCGTGATGGTTCACCGACAGCATGCCGCTTTCGATATCGCGGCCGAGATCGGAGATCGTCTTGGCCGCCTTGGTGTAGGCGTAGGACGCAAGGCCGTACGGCAGGCGATTGGCTTCCTTCACCGCGCTGTCGTAATCGCTGAAGCGATTGATCGCCGCGACCGGGCCGAACGGCTCCTCGTTCATCATCCGCGCACTGAGCGGCACGTCGGTCAGCACCGTCGGCTTGAAGAAGTTGCCGCGATTGCCGATGCGCTCGCCGCCGGTACGCAGCTTCGCGCCTTTCGCAGTGGCGTCGGCGGTCAGCGCCTCCATCGCCTCGACGCGGCGGCTGTTGGCGAGCGGCCCCATCCGCACGCCGTCGGACAGGCCGTCGCCGACCTTGATCTTTTCGGTGGTGGCGACGAAATCGTCGACGAAGCGGTCGTAGATGCTGTCGTGGACGATGAACCGCGTCGGCGCGATGCACACCTGACCGGCGTTGCGGAATTTGGCGCCCGCCAGCAGTTTCACCGCGAGGCCGACATCGGCATCGCCGAACACGATCGCCGGCGCATGGCCGCCAAGCTCCATGGTGACACGCTTCATGTGACTGCCGGCCAGCGCCGCGAGCTGCTTGCCGATCGCCGTCGAGCCGGTGAACGAGATCTTTTTAATCACCGGATGCGGGATCAGATAGGACGACACCTCCGACGGCACGCCGAACACCAGATTGACCACGCCCGCCGGCACCCCGGCGTCGGCATAAGCCTGCACCAAAGCGGCGCAACTCGCCGGGGTTTCCTCCGGCCCCTTCAGGATCACGGTGCAGCCGGCCGCCAGCGCCGCCGACACCTTGCGCACCGCCTGATTGATCGGGAAATTCCACGGCGTGAAAGCCGCGACCGGCCCGACCGGCTCCTTGAACACAAGCTGCGTGATGTTCGCCGCGCGCGCCGGCACGATCCGTCCGTAGGTGCGGCGCGCTTCCTCCGCGAACCATTCAATGGTGTCGGCGCCGCCCAGCGTCTCGACCCGCGCCTCGGCAAACACCTTGCCCTGCTCCATCGTCATCGCGGTGGCGATGGCGTCGGCGCGTTCGCGGATCAGCGCAGCGGCGCGCCGCATGATCTGCGAGCGCTCCATCGCGCTCGTCCTCTTCCATTTGTGGAAGGCGCGGTCGGCCGCGGCCAGCGCATCGTCGAGATCCTTGCGGCCGGCATGCGCCAGCGTGCCAATGGTCTCGCCAGTCGCCGGATTGAGCACCGGAATCCGCGTCTCGCTGCCGTCGCGCCACTGCCCGTCAATATAGAGTTGCGTGTCGGAGTATTTCGTCATTCACGTCGCCTTCCTGGTTAGCCCTGCATGCCGGTCAGACATTCAACGCGCATCCGCGATCATCCGCGCGTCCGTGTCTGATATGGCCTGTCGGTCACGTCAAAGATCAAACCCACCGTCCTCGCTCGACCACCGGGACCGACCCTATGCATTGTCCGCCTGTCCGGCGCAATCGGACCCTTGAGATAGTCGATCCCGATCGGAAAGGTCAGGCTTGTCGCCTCAATGGCGATATGCAGATTGTCGATACCGAACGAACCCGGCAGCGGTGCGGGCCATGAAGCTGCCATATCGGACATCATCGGCGGTCCGTCAGAAACGGACAACGTCACGGCTCGCGCAATTTCTCCAAACCGATTGCAGGATATTCCCTTCGATGCTATACGGATTAACATAAACGAATATGTGAATGAACCTCCTCTGGAATGTGTCCACCGAGGTCGCGCGTCCCGAGGGTGCACGGGTTGAGCGCGTCGTCCTTCGTGGTTCAGCCGCGCAACACACCGGAGGACGCCATGAAGCATCTCATTCTTTATCCCGCTTTCTGCCTCGCGCTCGGGATGACCGCGCCCGCGGCTTACGCCGTCGATGCCGCAACGGTTCCGACCATCAAGCAGACCAGGCTCGGCCAATATCTTTCGGCCGAGGAAGCCGCGAAATTTGTCGCGAAAGATCCGGCGGCCACGCTCTTTCTCGACGTGCGCACGCCCGCCGAAGTCGCGTTCGTCGGCATGCCGACCCCCGTAGATGCCAACGTACCGTATGTGGTGCAGCCGGAATTCCCGAGCTGGGATGCCGAGAGAAACACGCTCAAACTCGAGCTCAATCCGGATTTCGTGCCGGAGGTGCGGCGGCGTCTGACCGCCAAGGGACTGACACCCGACAGCAACGTCGTGCTGATCTGCCGCTCCGGCGACCGCAGCGCCTTGGCCGCCAACCTGCTCAGTGAGGCTGGCTACAAGCACGTCTATTCCGTGGTGGACGGCTTTGAGGGCGATCTTGCCAAGGACGGTCCGAACGCCGGACGCCGCGCGGTGAATGGCTGGAAGAACGCCGGTCTTGCCTGGTCCTACAAGCTCGACAAGGCGAAGATGTACAAACTCGGTCAATGACACCGCGACGCACGGGGATGCCGCCGCCGACGCGCCAAGGCGCCGCATCTGGCGCGCTGACTCGTCATGGTTTTTAGCATATAACGTCGGCTCGAAACCATTCGCGGACTCATCCGGGAGTATCGATGACACACGCCGGCCGCCGCCGCGCTCTTGGTGCTTTCATTGGCTTGCTTGTCGCGTTGTCGGCGTGGCAGGCCACCCCCGCCGCCGCGCGGACCGTCACCGACTCGGCCGGACGCAAGGTCGACGTCCCCGACACCATCACGCGGGTGTTCGCCGCCGGCCCGCCGGCCTCCACCGTGCTTTACATGCTCGCTCCGCAGGACATGATCGGCTGGGTCCGCACGCCGCGCGAAGCTGAAAAGCCGTATCTGCTGCCCGCCACCCGCACGCTGCCCGAACTCGGCCGCCTCACCGGCCGCGGCGATACGCTCAATCTCGAACGCCTGCTGGCGGCCAAGCCCGACATCATCATCGACTACGGCACCATCAACGACACCTATCGTTCGCTCGCCGACCGCGTGCAGGCGCAGACCGGGATTCCGTATCTGCTGATCGACGGGCGCTTCGAGAACACGCCCACCGCATTGCGGCTGCTCGCCGACATTCTCGGCGTCAAGGAGCGCGGCGAGATGCTGGCGCGCACCGCCGAGAGCATTCTCGCGCGCGTCGACAAGACCATCGCCGGTGTTCCGCTGGACAAGCGTCCGCACATTTATCTCGCGCGCGGCACGGAGGGCCTCGAATCCGGCTCGAAAGGTTCGATCAACACCGAAATCATCGAGCGTGTCGGCGGCATCAACGTGGTGGAAGGACTGCGTGAGAAAGGCGGCATCGTCCGCGTCTCGCCGGAACAGGTGATCGCATGGGCGCCCGACACCATCATCACCCTCGATCGCACCTTCAAGGACACCATCGCGCAGAAGCCGGAATGGAAAGCGGTCCCTGCCGTGGCGAAGGGCCGCGTCTTTCTCGCGCCCGGCCTGCCTTACGGCTTCATCGACGCACCACCATCACTGAACCGCTTCGCCGGCCTGATCTGGCTGTTGCACACGCTCTATCCGGACCGGATCGACGGCAATTTGCGCGACGAGATCCGCGCTTTCTACAAGACCTTCTATCAGGTCGATCCCAGCGACAGCGAACTCACCGCGCTGCTCGACGGCTCCGGAGGCTGACCCGGTCCCTTGCGCACAGCAACCATCCTCTTTGCCCTCGCCGCGCTCCTGATCGCCGTCGCACTGGTGGCGGCAGGCATCGGCCCGTACCGCATTCCGCCGCAAACCGTGGTTGAGGCGCTGTGGCAGCGGCTGATCGGCGACAGCACGACAGGCACCATCGATACCGTGCTGTTCAACATTCGCCTGCCGCGCATCGTCGCCGCCGGATTTGTCGGCGCGGCGCTCGCGGCGGCCGGTGCGGCCTATCAGAGCCTGTTCCGCAATCCGCTGGTCTCGCCCGACATTCTCGGCGTCTCGACCGGCGCGGGACTTGGCGCGGTGGTCGGTATCCTGCTCGGCTTCCCCGTCGCGATGATTCAGCTTCTCGGCTTTGGCGGCGGACTTGCCACCGTCGTCATCGTGGTGACGCTGGCACGCGCGCTGCGATCGAGCGGCGACGTGCTGGTGCTGGTGCTCGCCGGCATCGTGGTCGGCGCGCTGGCCGGCGCCGCGATCTCGCTGGTGAAAGTGCTGGCCGATCCCTACGACCAGTTGCCCGCGATCACCTTCTGGCTGCTCGGCAGTCTCGCCGGCATCAAGGCGCATGACGTTGCCGCCACCGTGCCGGTGGTGCTGGTCGGGCTGGTGCCGTTGATCCTGCTGCGCTGGCGGATCGGCGTGCTCTCGCTCGGCGACGACGAGGCGCGCGCGCTCGGCGTCGAGGTCGGACGACTGCGCGCCATCGTGATTGCCGCCGCCACGCTGGTCACCGCGAGCGTGGTCGCGATCTCCGGCGTGATCGGCTGGGTCGGGCTGATGGTGCCGCATATGGCGCGGCTGATGATCGGACCGCGTTTCGACCGGCTGCTGCCGGCCGCGATCCTGCTCGGCGCCGCTTTTATGATCGGCGTCGATACGCTGGCGCGCTCCGCCGCGCGCATCGAGATTCCGCTCGGCGTGCTCACCGCGATGATCGGCGGGCCGGTCTTCGTCTGGCTGCTCGCGCACAACCGGCGGAAGTTGTTGCCATGAGTTTGCTCGAAGCGCACGATCTCACCATCGGCTACGGGCACACCGCAATCGCTGGCGGCATCAACCTCGCACTGGAGCCCGGCACCGTCACCTGCCTGCTGGGGCCGAACGGCATCGGCAAGACCACGCTGTTCAAGACGCTGATGGGCCTGATCCCGCGATTGGGCGGAACTGTTCGCCTCGACGGCGCGGAGCTGGAGCAACTCAGCCGCCAGCGCATCGCCCATCACATCGCCTATGTGCCGCAGGCGCATCCGGCCGGATTCACCTACACCGTGCTCGATCTGGTGGTGATGGGACGTACTGCCTATCTCGGCACCTTCGGCGCGCCGAAAGAGGCAGACTACGACGCCGCCACCGCCGCGCTCGACCGTCTTGGCATCGGCGCGCTGGCCGAGCGCGATTCCACGCGGATTTCCGGCGGCCAGCGCCAGCTTGCGCTGATCGCACGGGCGCTGGCGCAGCAATCGCGCATCGTGGTGATGGACGAACCAACCGCGAGCCTCGATCTCGCCAACCGCATTCTGGTGCTCGACACCGTGCGCAGCCTTGCTGCGAGCGGACTTGCCGTGGTGCTGTCGACGCACGAACCCGAGCACGCATTTCTGGTCGCCGATCGGGTCGCGATTCTCGGCCGCGACCGTTTCGTCACCGGACCGGTGACCGATGTGTTGACGCCGGCACAACTCTCATCGCTCTACGGTCTGCCGCTCGAAGTGGAGACCACGCCATCCGGTCGCCATGTGGTCGGGCCGGCCGCGATGTAACGGTCTCTCCGACCCGGCAACAGACGGTCAAAGTTTGCCGCCGTCGATAGCGACACGGCACGAAGAGACAATCCCGTTGCGCCCTTCGATCTGCGGCCGTGGCCGACCAGCCTGGCTTCGCCGGCAATTTGATCTGACGCCCTATCAAAACCCGGACGATCGCGGCGCAATCTGCGCACTGCGTGTCGACAAGCTTGAGCATGAACCGCCGGTCGTTTCCCTCGCGCGCCATCTGCTTTATCTATGTTCGATCGATCGCCATTTAGGAGACGGCTATGCCCGAGCTCTGTCCCGATCCCCGGATCGTCACCGCTGACGTGGCGACGACGGCATTTCAACTCCTGATCAACCGCCCGCGAACCAACGCGCGCCTCTGTGTTCTGCTCGCAATCCTCGCGTTGCCATTGGGTTGCGGGAGCGCGGCCGCAGACGATGCGACGGATATCAAAGCCCGCCTGCAGCAATGGACAGCCAGCTTCAACAGCCGGGACAAGGTCGCGGCCTGTGATCTGTTCTCAAAGTCGCTGATTTCCGACGTTCGGGGCCAGGGCGAAGCGAACTACAGCACGCGGTGCGCGATCATCAGCAAAGCGATCGACGATCCGAAGCGCTCATTTCACTATGACCTGACCATCAAGGACGTCATCGTCGATCAAACCATTGCCGTTGTCCGGCTGGACTGGACCTTGAGGATTTCTCCGGGAGACGTGACCAGCACCGAAACCGGCCTCGATGTCTTTCGAAAAGAGGCCGACGGACGTTGGCGCATCATCCGGTATATGTCTTACAGCAACGAATAGGAGCACGCTTCGTCCTACGAGCTCCGCCCTTCGGCCCGCTCGCCGCCTGTTGACCGCTCAGGGTCACAAAGCGGGATTAAAGGGGCAGAAAGGCGCTTGATATTGCTGAAGGGAATGGTGGGCGCGACAGGGATCGAACCTGTGACCCCTTCCATGTCAAGGAAGTGCTCTCCCGCTGAGCTACGCGCCCGTTCACCCTCGCGACTCCCAAGCTCCAAGGCTTGAGCGCCATGGCCTCCGTGAAGAGACCGGGGGTCCGGCAATCCGACCGTGCGAAGCGTCGCCGCTTCACGCGCAGCCGGATGCGAGGCCATCCCTATATCGGCTTGCCCTTAGGCGCGCAAGCCGGGATGTCCGAAAGTCGTCTGGTCTCGCGGAGCCGGACCTGATCTCAATATTCCGGGCAAAACGATCTCTGCGGGGAGCGACAAGCATGGGATTGCTGGAGTTTCTGGGGCTGGCGGCCTTCGCCATCGTCGCCGGCGCATCGATCGTCTTTCAGGCCGCGGTCAACGCCGACCTGCGCTTTGCGCTCAATTCGGCATCATGGGCGGCGCTGATCAGCTATGTGGGCGGCGCCATCGCCATGGTGGTATTCGTCGCCGTCAGCGGCTCGTCGTGGCTGTCCGGCGCCGATCTTGCCAAAACATCCTGGCTGTCCTGGTTCGGCGGGTTGTTCGGCGCGGTCTATGTGGTGGCCGCCATCCTGCTGTTGCCGCGTCTTGGCGCGGCGACCCTGCTGGCGCTGTTCGTCACCGGCCAAATGGTGATGTCGGTGGCGCTCGACCACTACGGCATTCTCGGGGTGCCGCAACACAGCGTCGACCTGACCCGCATGGCGGGTTGCGCGCTGCTCGTGCTGGGAGTGGTCCTGATCCGGATCTGAACTGAGTGGCTCAGGCCGCCAGCATCTTGTTCACTTCGCTGACCAATTCGCGCAGGTGAACCGGCTTCGCCAGCACCTTGGCGTTCTTCGGCGCCTCCGAATCGGAATTCAGCGCCACCGCGGCAAAGCCGGTGATGAACATGATCTTGATATCGGGATCGAGCTCCGAGGCGCGGCGCGCCAGCTCGATGCCGTCCATTTCCGGCATCACGATATCGGTTAGAAGCATTTCAAAGGGCTCTTCGCGCAGCCTCTGATAGGCTGACAGTCCGTTGTCGTAGGACGACACCTGGAAGCCGGCGTTTTCCAGCGCCTTCACCAGAAAGCGGCGCATATCGTTGTCGTCTTCGGCAAGGAGAATCTTGTGCTGCATAGCGAGGGCCGGCATCCGGTTGAGTGGAACAGATTGCCCCCTATCTGACTCATAGAGGGTAAATTTCGGGTGAAGGGCCGGCAGCTCTTGCCGCCCCGGAAGGGTTTGTAGACAATGCAGGGGCTACAGCGCACGTCTCGTTTCCGGCTGAAATCTCCCGCCGAAACGCGCGGGTTCGAGGATTGCCGCGACAATGGATGATTTTGACGACGCATTGTCGCCCCCTTTCGAGATCGTCGAACCCGCAAGCTGGCGCGCGCCGATCATCTTCAATTCCCCGCATTCGGGATCGAACTATCCGGCCGACTTCGTCGCAGCCTCATGCATTGACCTGCCCGCGCTGCGGCGCTCGGAAGATTCGTTCATGGACGAAATGATCGCCGGCCTCAGCGATCTGGGCTTCCCGGTGGTCCGGGTCCACTTCCCGCGCTGCTATGTCGACGTCAATCGCGAGCCCTATGAGCTCGACCCACGAATGTTCGACGGTCGCCTGCCAAGCTTCGCCAACACCCGCTCGATGCGCGTCGCCGGCGGCCTCGGTACCATTCCGCGCGTGGTCGGCGACGGTCAGGAAATCTATCGTCATCGTCTCGAGGTCGAGGACGGGCTGCGGCGCATCGACCTGCTCTACAAGCCCTACCACCGCGCGCTGCGCCGCCTGATCGGGCGCGGCCATCAGACCTTCGGCTCGGTGATCCTGGTGGATTGCCATTCGATGCCATCGGTCGGCGTTTCGCGCGAGGAAAAGGCCCGGCCCGATCTGGTGATCGGTGATCGCTATGGCACAAGCTGCGCCTCCCTGATCGCCGACGTGGTCGAAGACACCTTCGTGCGGCTCGGCTATTCGGTCGGCCGCAACAAGCCCTATGCCGGCGGCTTCATCACCGAACATTACGGCAATCCGGCCACCGGCATGCACGCCATCCAGCTCGAGCTCAACCGCGCGATCTACATGGACGAGCGCAAACGCGAGCGCGGGCCGCGTTTCCCCGATGTGGTGACGGCTTTCGCGGTGCTGGCCGACGCACTGGCGAAGGTGCCGCTGGATAGCCTCGGACCATTCCAGACCGCCGCCGAATAAACCGCGATGGATCTTCAGCCGATGTCGGTATCGACGGCACGGCGGGTGCGAGGCGTCACCGCAAACCGGGTCGCGGCGAACCGCGAGTGACAGGCTGAGATCGGCGGCTTGAGGTCGGCAAACCGAAGGCGCAGATGGCGCGGCGGCGGCCCGGACGGCGGCACCGCCCCGGGATCGGCCTCGATCGGCGAGCGCGATCAATCTGTTTTTGTCGATTGTTAAATCGGAAAACTCGTTTCAACCCAAACGACCGGCCCGGTCAGGCAAGAAAAAAGGGCCACTCGCGTTGCAAGTGGCCCAAGTCTAGGGAGGAAACGCCCAAGGAGGGCAGCGATAACGCAAGGCGTTACCGCACCGCAACAATATGCGGCCGCAACGCACCAAATGCAAGTCTTATCGAATTTTTACTTATGCGTCAGATGCATAACAAACTCGGTCGCGCCAATGTGTCATTGATGTGAAAATCTTTCAAAATCAATAATTTGGGAAATCGATCCAACCCTTCAGCTCCATCGATTTTTCAGAGCTCAACATTAAAAAATGAATCTAATATATTATTCTACGTTCACGACACTGTTTTTTGGCTTCATCACTACTTTGCCACCCCTAAAGAATGAACTCGCCCGGATCGCAAGAGCGGGGATGGATGGCGACGACGGATTGCCCGCTCCGGCGGTTTTCGCTACGGGCAAGAACGGCCCGAGGCCGTAGCCCAGCGCCACCGGCGCGTCGTACAAGCAAGCAGAGGGCGCGCACGGGCGGGCCGGCGAGGACATATCGTGACGGTCATCGATTTCGCAGCCTTTATCGAACGCCTGGCGACCGCGGCGGGCGAAACCATTCTGCCGTTTTTCCGCACCTCGCTCTGCATCGAGAACAAGAACGCAGGTCGCGACCTCGATCCGGTCACCGAGGCCGATCGCGCCGCCGAGGCGACGATGCGGCGGATGATCAAACAGGCCTTCCCGCAGCACGGCATCGTCGGTGAAGAATTCGGCGTCGAGAATGCGGACGCTGAATATGTCTGGGTGCTCGATCCGATCGACGGTACCAAATCCTTCATCGCCGGCATGCCGATCTGGGGCACGCTGATCGCGCTGATGCGGCACGGTGTGCCGGCCTTCGGCATGGTGCATCAGCCGTTCATCGGCGAACGATTCTACGGTGACAACGGCGCGGCGACCTATCAGGGCACGTCGGGCAAACGCCATCTGACGACACGCCGCTGCGCGTCGCTCGCCGAGGCGACGTTGTTCACCACCAGCCCGCGATTGATGAATGCCGCCGATCTGGCGCAATTCGAGAAGGTGGAGAAGCAGGTGCGGCTGTCGCGCTATGGCGGCGATTGCTACGCCTATTGCATGCTCGCCGCCGGCCATCTCGATCTGGTGATCGAGACCGAGCTCAAACCTTACGACGTCGCCGCACTGATCCCGATCGTCACCGGCGCGGGCGGCATCGTCACCACCTGGGAAGGCGCCCCCGCCCAGTCCGGCGGACGCATCATCGCCGCCGGCGACAAGCGCGTGCACGAAGCCGCAATGGCGCTCCTTCGCGCCTGAACCTTACACACGGGCGACTGCCCTCAGATGATCGACAAGCTGCTGTGCCGCCTTCGGCAGGGCGTGCCGGGCCCGCGTCACGATCGACAGCCGCCGATTGGCCCAGGGATCGCTCATCCGCACCGCCTTGATCTTCATGGTCTGCGCGCAGCGCCGCGCGGCAACTTCCGGAATCACGGCGACCCCGACACCGGCCTCGACAAGACGACAGATCGCATCGAAGGTCTTGATCCGCGCGCGCAGATGCAGCCGTTGCCCGAGTCGGGCGGCCTGGGTTGCAAGATGATCCTGCAAGGCCGAACCCTCCGACAACCCGACGAAAGGCCGCTCCACAATCTCGGCAAAGCCGATCTGCCGCCGCGGCGCCAGTTCATCGGAGCTGGTGCAGATCAGGACCAGCCGATCGTCACAAAACGGAAAATGATCGAGCCCCTCGCCCAAGGTGCTTTCGATCGCAATGCCGACATCACCCCGGCCCGCCGCGAGCGCAAGGGCGATGTCGGCGCTTTTCCGTTCCTCCACATCGATGCTGATCGCCGGATGCCGGGCCAGGAAAGACGCAAGGATACGCGGCAGATGTTCGGTTGCCGCCGAGGAATTCGAGAAAAGATGAATATGCCCCTTCACGCCTCCGGCATAGGACCCGGCCTCGCTTCGCATCGCCGCGACCTGATGCAGAACCAGCCGGGCGTGGTCGAGCAGCTTCTCGCCGGCGGGCGTAAGCTTTACACCGAGCCGCTGGCGGTCCAGCAACGCAACACCGAGCGCCTCTTCCAGATGCCGGATGCGCGCGCTGGCGGAGGCAAGCGCCAAACCCGCGCGAGCGGCGGCGCGGGTGATATTGCCGGTCTCGGCAACGATAACGAACAAATTAAGGTCGACCAGATCGAACTGCCGCATCGGCCCCGCCTCCAGCCTTCGTAAAATCCGAAGGCTTTCTCCGTAACCTCCACATTGTGCCCGACGGTCGGGCCGGTCAATGTGCGTGCCATGATCGACCCGATTCTCATTGCCGTCGTTTTTGTTTTCATGCTCGCCGGCTTCGTGAAGGGCGTAATCGGCATGGGCCTGCCGACCGTCGCGATCGGTCTGCTCGCAACGCGCATGCCTCCGGCTCACGCCATCGCCGTGGTGATCGGACCGGCCATCCTGACCAATCTCTGGCAAACGTTCGCCGGTCCCTATCTGCTCAGCAGCATCAAACGGCTGTGGCCGCTCCTGTTGTGCTGCTGCCTCGGCGTCTGGTCGGGCAAGGATTTCCTTTCCGGTCCCTATGCGCCCTACGGCACCATTCTGCTGGGCCTGCTGCTCGTGGTGTACGCCATCGTTGCGCTGTCGCGCCCGCACTTCCACATCGCCGGAACGAACGAGAAATGGATCGGCGGTGTTTGCGGGTACCTGTCGGGCCTGATCGCCGCGGCGACCGGCGTACAGGTGATCCCCTCGATGCCGTTCATCCAGGCGCTCGGCATGGAGCGCGACGAATTCATTCAGGCACTCGGCGTCTTCTTCACCACGTCCACGGTGGCGATGCTGTTCAATCTCGGCAATGGCGGCTTTCTCACGCAAGACGTGGCGATCCCGGCGACGCTCGGCCTCGTGGCCGCGCTGATCGGGATGTATCTTGGCCAGGTGCTGCGCCAGCGCATGGATCCCGCGACGTTCCGGCGCTGGTTCCTGATCTCGATGATCGGGCTCGGCGCCTATCTTGCGATCGACAAACTGATCAAGCTGCAGCTCATTTGAACAGCGGCGTGCCGGGCACGAACGCGTCGAACGCGGCCCAGAACTGGCTGCGATAGCGATCCTGCTCCTGCAGGATCTCGTGGCGCGCGCCGGAGATGACGAGGTGCGAGCCGGCGCGCAGATGATAGGCGAATTCCTCGATCGCCGCGGTCGACACCACGAGATCGTGGCTCGCCGCGATCATCAGGATCGGCTGACGGATGCGCGCCGGATAATCCATCGCGCGAAAATCGACGATAGTGCGAAAGGCGGCGTCGGCCCAGGCCACGGTCGGCGCACCGATGCCGAGCGTCGGGTCCTCCTCGAAAATGGCGGCATTGCGCGCATAGCGCACCGGATCGCTGGTCAGGGGATTGTCGGCAAACGGACCGGTGCCGACGATGTCCGGCCCGCCGCCGGGAATATAGCGGCCGCCAAGACCGAGATAGCGCATGGCGCGGATCAGCATCCGCACCGGCGCGCTGGTGCGGGTGCCCGGCAGATCGATCATCGGCGCGCACAGCACGATGCGATCGAACCATCGTTTGCCGGCATGGGCCATGCGCAGCAGCACCGCGCCGCCCATCGAATGCGCCAATGCAAAATAAGGCGGCGGGCAGTCCGGCAGCACGATTTCGCGCATGAAGGTGTCGAGGTCGGTCTCGAAATCGGCAAAGGAGCGCACATACCCCTTGCGCGGATCGCGCAGCCGCCGCGACGAGTGCCCCTGCCCGCGCCAGTCGATCATCGCGACCGCAAAACCGCGGTCGCGCAGGTCGCGCACCGTCTCGAAATATTTCTCGATGGATTCACCGCGCCCGGTGAACACGCACACCGTGCCCTTGCGGCCGGCCGGCGGCGCCCAGCGCGCGAAGCGCAGATCGGCCCCGTCGGGCGTCCGGATCGTGCCGCTGACGACGTTGTCGGGCACCGGATTGGCGGGAATGGAAATGAGGGTCATGCGAAAGGAGCCAAATATTGTTTCTTGAGAGCAGTCCCCAGCCGTCATGGCCGGACACGTCCCGGCCATCCACGTCTTCCCGTTCGAAGCAGCAAGGCGTGGATGCCCCGCACATAGCAGGGCATGACGAGAAATTTCAGTTCAGACTGGTTTACGCGCCCTCTTGAAGACCATTTCAACCCTCCCATATCAGCTTCGTGCAGGCCGGTTAAGGCTGCACGCAGAACGAAAGCCCGGCCAGAGTCGGCGGGCTGTCTGCTCTTTTGAATGAAAGAGTGGCGCGTTGTGCCTCGACGACGGTTTCCGGGAGGAATCCGTCTGCCGGACAGACGCGCTGGTCGCTCAACAGGAGGACTAACATGCGCAGCTTCGATCTTACCCCCCTCTATCGCTCCACCGTCGGCTTCGACCGGCTGTTCTCCCTGCTGGACCAGGTGAACGGCGACGGCGCTCCCGGCTATCCGCCCTATAACATCGAGCGGACGGGCGAAAACGATTTCCGCATTACCGTCGCGGTCTCCGGCTTCTCGCAGGATGACATCTCCATTGTCGCCAAGGAAAACACCCTGACGATCAAGGGCGAGAAGGTCGCCAACGAGAACAGCAAGCCGAGCGAAGTGCTCTATCGCGGCATCGCCTCGCGCGCTTTCGAGCGCACCTTCCAGCTCGCCGACTTCGTACAGGTGAAGAACGCCTCGCTCGAGAACGGCCTGCTCCATGTCGATCTCGTCCGCGAGATCCCCGAGGCGAAGAAACCCCGCCAGATTCCGATCACCGGCGGCGCTCCCGCCCAAGTGACCGGGGAGACCGGCAAGGCCGCCGCCTGAGCGGGCACCGCCTGCAAGGCCTGCGTTTGAATGCGACAACGCCCCGGTGCCCCGGGGCGTTTTTTATGGGCTGTCGAGCAGCGCCACGTCGAGTTCGCCAAGCGTCGCCGGATCGGCCACCGCCTCGATCTCCGTGATATGTCCGCCGGTCATCGTCAGATTGAGCACGATACGCAAGTGCCCGCCGAAAACAACGGCGATCCCAGGCACGCCATCGACCAGCGCGGGACGTGCGGCCTGCGCCCGTCCCTTGAAAAGCTCCGCGACGGCCGCCGCACTGCGAACCTCCGCCGGGCCGCCCATTTTGGCCGCCACCGCATCGGCGCGGAACACCACCTGCGGATCGAGCACCGTCAGCAGCCCCTCGAAATCGCCATCGCGCGAGGCGGCGAGAAACGCCTCCACCACCTTGCGCCGGCGGGTCAGATCGCCGTCCGCCGGCACCGGCGACGCACCCTGCACGCGGCGACGCGCCCGGCTTGCCAACTGTCGTGCGGCCACCGGCGTGCGATCGACAATCGGCGCGATCTCCTCGAACGGCACCGCGAACATGTCGTGCAGCACGAAAGCCAGCCGCTCGGCCGGCGCCAGCGTCTCCAGCACCACGAGCAACGCAGCGCCGACCTGATCGGCGAGCTGCGCCTCGCTCTCCATCGCCTCGGGATCCACCGCGGGTTCCGGCACATGCGGGCCGAGCGGATCCTCGCGCCGCGATTTGCGTGAGCGCAACATGTCGAGGCAGATGCGCGCCACCACGGTGGTCAGCCAGCCGCCGAGATTCTGAACCTCGCCGGTGTCGGCGCGGCTCAGCCGCAGCCAGGCCTCCTGCACGGCATCGTCCGCCTCGCTGCGCGAGCCGAGCATCCGGTAGGCCACGGCGCGCAGACGCGCGCGGCTCGCCTCGAAATGCTCGGTCAGAAATTTATTGTCCTGCATCGGTCACATCCTCACGCCCTGCTTCGTCATCATCTTGACGGACGAACTCGGGCCGACGTGACAAAGGCGTCGGCCGGGACCGCGTCATTCAGACAATTCAATGGAGAGCAATGATGCAAGCGCGAATGAAAAACCCGGCGATCCTGATCCCCAACGCGATGAAAGCACTCCACGAGGCGGCTATGGCGAGCCGGAACAACGATATCTCCGAGCGCCTGTTTGAACTGATCAACCTGCGTGTCAGCCAGATCAACGGCTGCAGCGTCTGCGTCGACGGTCACTGGCGCATCGCGCGCAAGGCCGGCGAAACCGACGAACGGCTGTTCGCGGTCAGCGCCTGGCGGGACGCGCCCTATTTCACCGATGCGGAACGCGCCGCCTTCGCGCTCGCCGAGGCCCTGACCCGGATCAGCGATTGCCCCGATCCGGTTCCTGACGAGATCTGGGACGAGGCGGCCCGTCACTATGACGAGCCGGCGCTCGCCTCGCTGATACTCAGCATCGCCAACATCAATGTCTGGAATCGGCTGAACATCGCGACCCGGCAAGTGGCCGGTGCATGGAGGCCGTGACGGGACACGCGGCGACCACCGTCTCTCACGATGGTCGCTGCCTTGCCTATTCCAGCGTCTGCACCGGCGGCATTTCCTGCGTCGGCTTCAACTCGATCTCCGGCGGCTGCGGCGCAGATTGCGTGGCAGGAGCTGCGGCAGTTGCCGCAGGCGCAGCCGTCTCAGGCACAACGGCGGGCTTCGGCTTGATCGCCGCATGTTGAGTACCTGGTTTGGCCGCCTGCTGCGCGGGCACGGCCCCTTGCCGTGCGCGCGGCAACGGAGTCGCGGCCGGGGTGCGGCTCGCGACCCTCGGCACGTTGAGCGGCGGGCGCGGCGCGTGTCGCAGATCGCGCATCGGCGGCGGACCGGGCGGGCCGTAAACCATCGCCAGTTCGTCCTTGAGGCGAGCAGTCACCGCCTGCGCCGGGATGAACTTGATCATGGCACCGGTACGCGCGTCGATGATGGCACGGCCGTCATCGCCGTTGGGATCGAGCACCGCCACGGTATAGATCCAGCCCCGTTGCTCGATCCGGCCCAGCAGCGAAAAGCCGGTGGCACGCAGCATTGTCGCGATCCGGTGCGGCGGCACGGTCGGCCGCTCGATCATGCCGCCGTGGCGCATCGGCGGGATCGCCCCATAGGCGCCGCGTGGAGCGGGATAGAGCCGCGGCGGCGGCGCGATGTCGATCCTGCCGACATCGACCTCGACTTCAGGTACGGCAATCTCGGCCTCCGGCATCGGCGCATAAGGCAGTTCGTCGGCCGCCCGTGCCGGCTGGGCGAAAGCCAGCAGGAAAACCGCCAGCGCGCCTGCCGCCTTGCCGATTGCCGCCTTGTCTGAACCCTGCCGCATCGCATTCTGCTCCCTTCGCCACACGCAAAACCTTGTGGATGCCCTTTCCGGGCGGCAGGGAGCGTCGAATCCGATTTCGGCGGAGCTTGGGCCGGATGGCGGCGATTGCGGCGCAATCCCTGCGCGAAATGCGGCGGACAGGCCATGCAGCGGCGCATCGCTGCGCGGACTCTCATTTGCTTGTGTGTTAGAAAAAAGTTTGGCAATCTCGGAGTTAGGACAGTATTACTGTCCCAATTTGCCGGGGTTCCGGGCTGGACGTCATGGGCGCTTTCCCAACATCCGCCATGGAAGACCGCTCGTTTGAGCCGACAAGGCGCCAGCGAGCCTGCATTTTCGAAATGAGCTCGTCCACTGGCGAGCGGTTCCGGTCCATGGGTGGCCCGGTCAACCGCAAACGCCATGGATGCGGCTGGACGGTTATGGCGAGGCCCATTCGGGTTTGAGGGACAGATGAGCGAGTCAAAGTTCGTGAGATACTCAGGCGGTGCCCAAGCACCAGAGATGGTTCAGGTTGGCGGTGGCCGGCCTGAACGAACACAACACAGTGCCAGCGCCCACGCCCCCGAACATACGTGGCGTCCGCCGGCCGAAGGTCTCTACGACCTCTCCATGGAAAAGGACTCCTGCGGCGTCGGCTTCATTGCCAACATCAAGGGTCGCAAGTCCCACCAGATCGTCACCGACGCGATCAGCATCCTCTGCAATCTCGAACACCGCGGCGCTGTTGGCGCCGATCCCCGCGCCGGCGATGGCGCCGGCATCCTCGTTCAGATCCCCCACGATTTCTTTGCACGCAAAGCCGCCGCTCTCGGCTTCAAGCTGCCCAAGCCCGGCGAATACGCCGTTGGCGCGCTGTTCATGCCGCGCGACACATCCTGGCGCACGGTGATCCAGAGCCTCATCGCCGATCAGATCAAGGCCGAAGGCCTCACCTTGCTGGGCTGGCGCGACGTGCCGACCGACAATTCCTCGCTCGGCGAGACGGTCAAGCCGACCGAGCCGCATGCCATGCAGGTGTTCATCGGCCGTGGCGACAAGATCAAGACCGAGGAAGACTTCGAGCGCACGCTCTATCTTCTGCGCAAGTCGATCTCCAACGCGATCTACCAGCGCCGCGAGCGCGGCCTCGCGGGCTATTACCCGGTATCGCTGTCGTGCCGCACCGTGGTCTACAAGGGCATGTTCCTCGCCGACCAGCTCGGCAAGTACTATCCCGATCTGCACGAAGAGGATTTCTCCAGCGCGCTCGCGCTGGTGCATCAGCGCTTCTCGACCAACACCTTCCCGACCTGGTCGCTCGCCCATCCCTATCGCATGATCGCGCATAACGGCGAGATCAACACCCTGCGCGGCAACGTCAACTGGATGGCGGCGCGTCAGGCCTCGGTGCAGTCCGAATTGTTCGGCAAGGACATCAGCCGGCTGTGGCCGATCTCCTATGAAGGCCAGTCCGACACCGCCTGCTTCGACAACGCGCTCGAATTCCTGGTGCAGGGCGGCTACTCGCTGCCGCACGCGGTGATGATGATGATCCCGGAGGCGTGGGCCGGCAATCCGTTGATGGATGAGGAGCGCCGCGCGTTCTACGAGTATCACGCCGCGCTGATGGAGCCGTGGGACGGCCCCGCCGCCATCGCCTTCACCGACGGCCGCCAGATCGGCGCGACGCTCGACCGCAACGGTCTGCGTCCGGCGCGCTATCTCGTCACCAAGGACGACCGCATCCTGATGGCGTCCGAAATGGGCGTGCTGCCGATTCCGGAAGACCAGATCGTCACCAAGTGGCGGCTGCAGCCCGGCAAGATGCTGCTGGTCGATCTCGAGCAGGGCCGCCTGATCCCCGACGACGAGATCAAGGCCGAGCTCGCCAACAGCCATCCCTATCGCGAGTGGCTGAGCCGCACCCAGATCGTGCTCGAAGATCTGAACGACGCCGCCACCAAGGGCGCGCGGACCAACATGTCGCTGCTCGATCGCCAGCAGGTGTTCGGCTACACCCAGGAAGATCTCACCATCCTGCTGACGCCGATGGCCTCCACCGGCGAGGAGCCGACCGGCTCGATGGGCACCGACACGCCGCTGTCGGCACTGTCGGACAAGTCGAAGCCGCTGTTCACCTACTTCAAGCAGAACTTCGCGCAGGTCACCAACCCGCCGATCGATCCGATCCGCGAGGAACTGGTGATGAGCCTGGTCTCGATCATCGGCCCGCGTCCGAACCTGTTCGATCTCGAAGGCCTGTCGAAGCACAAGCGCCTCGAAGTGCGGCAGCCGATCCTGACCGACGCCGATCTCGAGAAGATCCGCTCGATCTCCGAGGTCGCCAACTCGCAATTCAAGTCGCGCACCATCGACACCACCTTCCACGCCGGGCTCGGCGCCGCGGGCATGGAGCAGGTGCTGGACGAGCTTTGCGCCCGCGCCGAAGCCGCGGTGCGCGAGGGCGACAACATCATCATCCTGTCAGACCGCATGACCGGCCCCGACCGGATTCCGATCCCTTCGCTGCTCGCCTGCGCCGCCGTGCATCACCACCTGATCCGCACCGGCCTGCGCACCTCGGTCGGCCTCGTGGTCGAATCCGGCGAGCCGCGCGAAGTGCACCACTTCGCCTGTCTTGCCGGTTACGGCGCGGAAGCCATCAACCCCTATCTCGCGTTCGAGAGCGTGATCGCGCTGAAGGACCGCCTGCCCGGCGCGCTCGACGACAAGGACATCGTCAAGCGTTACATCAAGTCGATCGGCAAGGGCCTGCTCAAGGTCATGTCGAAGATGGGCATCTCGACCTATCAATCCTATTGCGGCGCGCAGATCTTCGACGCCATCGGACTGAAGGCGGATTTCGTCGCCAAGTACTTCGCCGGCACCCACACCCGCGTCGAGGGCGTCGGCCTTGCCGAGATCGCCGAAGAGACCGTACGGCGCCATGCCGATGCGTTCGGCGACTCGCCGGTCTACCGCAGCTTCCTCGATGTCGGCGGCGAATACGCCATCCGCACCCGCGGCGAGGATCACGCATGGACCGCGGATTCGGTCGCCAACCTGCAGCATGCCGTGCGCGGCAATTCGCAGGAGCGCTACCGCGCCTTCGCCAGGACCTTGAACGAACAGGCCGAGCGGCTGCTGACGCTGCGCGGGCTGTTCCGTCTCAAGAGCGCCGAGGACGATGGCCGCAAGCCGGTGTCGCTCGATGACGTCGAGCCGGCCGCGAACATCGTCAAGCGCTTCGCCACCGGCGCGATGTCGTTCGGCTCGATCTCGCGCGAGGCGCACACCACACTCGCGATCGCGATGAACCGGATCGGCGGCAAGTCGAACACCGGCGAAGGCGGCGAGGAAGCGGACCGCTTCAAGCCGCTGCCGAACGGCGACTCGATGCGCTCGGCGATCAAGCAGGTGGCCTCGGGCCGGTTCGGCGTGACGACGGAATACCTCGTCAACTCCGACATGATGCAGATCAAGATGGCGCAGGGCGCCAAGCCCGGCGAAGGCGGCCAGCTGCCCGGCCACAAGGTCCACGCCACCATCGCGCGCGTGCGCCACTCGACTCCGGGCGTCGGCCTGATCTCGCCGCCGCCGCATCACGACATCTATTCGATCGAGGATCTGGCCCAGCTCATCTACGACCTGAAGAACGTCAACCCGCAGGGGCAGGTCTCGGTCAAGCTGGTCTCCGAAATCGGTGTCGGCACGGTCGCCGCGGGCGTCGCCAAGGCGCGCGCCGACCATGTCACGATCTCCGGCTTCGAGGGCGGCACCGGCGCTTCGCCGCTGACCTCGATCAAGCATGCCGGCTCGCCGTGGGAGATCGGCATCGCCGAAACCCATCAGACGCTGGTGCGCGAGCGGCTGCGCAGCCGCATCGTGGTCCAGGTCGATGGCGGCTTCCGCACCGGACGCGACGTCGTGATCGGTGCGCTGCTCGGCGCGGATGAAATGGGTTTCGCCACCGCGCCGCTGATCGCCGCCGGCTGCATCATGATGCGCAAGTGCCATCTCAACACCTGCCCGGTCGGCGTCGCGACGCAGGATCCGGTGCTGCGCAAGCGCTTCACCGGCCAGCCCGAGCACGTCATCAACTACTTCTTCTTCGTTGCGGAAGAAGTCCGCGAGATCATGGCGAGCCTCGGCTACCGCACCTTCGACGAGATGGTCGGCCAGAGCCAGATGCTGGACCAGACGCGCCTTGTCGCGCACTGGAAAGCCAAGGGCCTCGATTTCTCCAAGCTGTTTTTCAAACAGCAGGCGCTGCCGGGCCAGAAGATCCATCACGCCGAGGCGCAGGATCATCATCTGGAAGCCGTGCTCGACCGCAAGCTGATCAAGGAAGCGCAGGCCGCGCTCGACCGTGGCGCTCCGGTGAGAATCGAAACCGCCATCCACAACACCGACCGCAGCGCCGGCGCGATGCTGTCCGGCGAAGTGGCGCGGCGCTACGGCCATGCCGGCCTGCCGCTCGACACCATCCACGTCCACCTCAAGGGCACCGCCGGCCAGGCGTTCGGCGCGTGGCTGACGCGCGGCGTCACCTTCGAGCTCGAAGGCGAAGGCAACGACTATGTCGGCAAGGGCCTGTCGGGCGGCCGCATCATCGTGCATCCGCCGGCCCATTCCGGCATCGTGCCGGAAGAGTCGATCATCGTCGGCAACACCGTGCTGTACGGCGCGATCGAGGGCGAAGCCTATCTGCGCGGCGTCGCGGGCGAGCGTTTCGCGGTCCGCAACTCCGGTGCCATCGCGGTTGTCGAAGGCGCGGGCGATCACTGCTGCGAATACATGACCGGCGGTATCGTCATCGTGCTCGGCAAGACCGGGCGCAACTTCGCGGCCGGCATGTCGGGCGGCATCGCCTATGTGCTGGACGAGGACGGCAGTTTCGCCAAACGCTGCAACATGGCGATGGTCGAGCTCGAGCCGGTGCTCTCCGAGGAGATGATCAACGCCGACGCCTTCCACCATGCCGGCGATCTCGAGGCGCACGGCCGGGTCGATGTGTTCGCCGATCTCCTCAACGAGGATGTCGAGCGCCTGCACGTCCTGATCTCGCGCCATGCCAAGCTGGCCGGCTCGCGCCGCGCCACCGAGATCCTGACGAACTGGAAGACCTATCTGCCGAAATTCCGCAAGGTGATGCCGGTCGAGTACCGCCGCGCCTTGCGCGAGATGAAAGCAAAAAAGGAAGCCGAGCGCCCCATCGCGATCGGTGCATAAACAGACGTCCTCATGGCGAGGAGGCGCTTGCGCCGTCTCGAACCATGAGGTCCCAATCGCTCCTCATCCTTCGAGACGCGGCGAAGACGCCACTCCTCGGGATGAGGCCGGCGAAATGAAATGAGCTAAGGGACGTCGGAATTACTATGGGCAAGATTACCGGTTTTCTGGAATTCGATCGCCACGACCGTGCTTACGAGCCGGTGGCCGAGCGCGTGAAGTCGTTCAAGGAATTTGTGATCCCGCTCAGCGAGAAAGAAACGCGCGATCAGGCCGCGCGCTGCATGAATTGCGGCGTGCCCTATTGCCACGGCACCGGCTCGGTCGCGCCCGGCACGCCCGGCTGTCCGGTCAACAACCAGATCCCGGACTGGAACGATCTGGTCTATCAGGGCCGCTGGGAAGAAGCCTCGCGCAACCTGCACTCGACCAACAATTTCCCGGAGATCACCGGCCGCATCTGTCCGGCGCCGTGCGAAGCCTCCTGCACGCTGAACATCAACAACAACCCGGTGACCATCAAGACCATCGAATGCGCGATCACCGACCGCGCTTGGGAGAATGGCTGGCTGCGTCCGGAGATCGCCGCGCACAAGACCGGCAAGACGGTTGCCGTCGTCGGCTCCGGCCCGGCGGGCCTCGCCTGCGCGCAGCAGCTCGCCCGCGCCGGCCATGACGTCCATGTCTATGAGAAGTTCGCCAAGGCCGGCGGACTGATGCGCTATGGCATTCCGGACTTCAAGATGGAAAAGCACATCATCGACCGCCGCGTCGCGCAGATGGAGGCTGAGGGCGTCACCTTCCATTACGGCAAGGCGGTCGGCGGCAATTCGCCCGGCGCGATCGATCCGCAGGAGCTGGTGAAAACCTATGACGCGGTGGCGCTGACCGGCGGCGCCGAAGCGCCGCGCGACCTGCCGATTCCCGGCCGCGACCTCGACGGCATCCACTATGCGATGGATTTCCTGCCGCAGCAGAACCGCCGCGTCGGCCACGAGCCGCTCGGCGACATCCGCGAGATTCTTGCCGGCGGCAAGGATGTGGTGGTGATCGGCGGCGGCGACACCGGCTCGGACTGCATCGGCACCTCGATCCGTCAGGGCGCGACCTCGGTGACCCAGCTCGAAATCATGCCGCAGCCGCCGGAGCAGGAAGACAAGGCGCTGACCTGGCCGTACTGGCCGCTGCGCATGCGCACCTCCTCCAGCCAGGCCGAAGGCGCGGTGCGCGAATTCGCGGTGATGACGCAGAAGTTCACCGGCCAAGACGGCAGGGTGGCGAAGCTGCATTGCGTCCATGTCGACGACAAATTCAAGCCGATCGCGGGCAGCGAATTCGAGCTGAAGGCCGAACTGGTGCTGCTGGCGATGGGTTTCGTGCATCCGGTGCACGAAGGCCTGCTGAAGAGTCTCGGCGTCGAACTCGATCCGCGCGGCAATGTCCGCGCCTCGACCGACGACTACCAGACCTCCGTCGCCAAGGTGTTCTCCTCGGGCGACATGCGCCGCGGCCAGTCGCTGGTGGTCTGGGCGATCCGCGAGGGCCGCCAATGCGCCAATTCGATCGACCGCTTCCTGATGGGATCGAGCACGCTGCCGCGGTGATTTTCTCCCGTACAAAACTAAAAAGCCCCGTCTTGCGACGGGGCTTTGTCGTTTCAGGTGTCACGTCTTACTCGACGATGCGGATCACCCGGCGGGTGCCCGGATCCACGATCACACGCTGATCGTTGACCACCGCGTAACGATATTCGGTGTGACGGGGCACCGGATGCAATACCACCGTAGTGGGCAGCGGCTCGCCGACCACCACGCGCTCGCGCACCACCACGGACGGCACGCGCTCGCCGCGCACTGCCGTGATCACGGCATCGGGAATGGCAACCGCGGTGCCAACCGCCGCACCGACAGTGCCGCCGACGACAGCGCCAGCCGGGCCGAGCACCTGGCCGCCAGCGGCAGCGCCGCTTTCCGCGCCTTCACGGATCGTCGACTGCGCCATCGCCAGGGTCGGCGCCAGCGCTAGAGCCGCAACCGTCATCGCTGTGCGAAATTTCATATCGTCCTCCAATCATCACTGTGAATGCGATGAACAACGACAGCAGACGGGCAGCGTTCCTCTGAAACCCGCGCAGGATTTTTCCGTAACGCGGGAACATGCCGCCCCATTCCGAACGGCAACGTCAAGAAATTGCGGCAGGATTGCGGTACCGGAGCGATCAGGCGAACGAGACTGCCGTTCTCACCACGGAAAGAAGCGCGGCAGCGGCGACGACGAGCGGACATTGCCAGGCGGTCGCGGCGCGGTCTCGCGCGGGTGGGAACGCTGGGGCGCAGGTCGTGTCTCGAAACCGAAGAAGCCCGACGAGGCCGTGGCTGCAGGCACCGGCTTCTTCGGCTTCGGCGCGACAGCCGGCGCATCGCCCGGCGTCACCGCGGCGACACCATCGCCTGCCGGCGCCTCGAGCTTGCCGATCTCGCGGCGCGGCCAGGAGAAGTCATCGGCCCGCCCGGCGGGCGGCGCCAGCGGCTCGCCCTTCACCAGCGTACGCGCAGCCAGCGCATCGACCGCGGCCGGACGTGTGCCGACACCGCCGAGCAGTTCATCGGTCCCCACCGACGAGGCCACCAGCGGTACCACGGGGCCGACCAGCGGACGCGGGCCGGCGACACCGGGACGCACCGGCGCGGTGTTGTCGAGCGGCTCGCTCGGCAGCGCCATCGGCGACAGCCGCGTGGCGAGCACGCGGCGAATCTCACGTTCGGTGTAATGGGCCAGCTTGCGCGCGCCGGCCTTGGTGAAGAACACGCCATCGGCCGTGCGCAAACGGCGGATCTGGCCTTCGAAGTCCGGGCCCTGGGTCAGGAAGCGGCCGGCATCGTCGACGAAGCCATCCCAGACATCGACATAGGTGATGCCGGTCTTGCCCGCGACATCGCGATACAGCGCATCGAGAAACAGCATGTCGGAGGTCGCTTTCGGGCCGCGCACCGCCGGGAGTCCGACCCACAGCACCGGCACGCCCTTCGCCTTCAGCACGCCGATCATCTCCTCGATCTTCTTCGAGTAAAGCTCGACCCAGCGTTCGTCGCGAAATTCCGCAATGCCATTGGCGGCGCGCGTGGTCTTCGGCGTGGCGGGTTTGTCGTCCTCCTCGTCGTCCGGCGCGACATCGGCATCGGCCGGCTTGTCGGCGGCATGATCGGCCGCCGTCTTTTCGTCGTCGGGCTTGGCGGCCCCGCCGTCCTTCTTCGCCGCATCATCCGGCTTGGCGGCGTCCTTTTTGGAATCCTTCTTCGCGCCCTTCTTGTCCTTGTCGGGCTTCGGCTCCGGCTTCTTCTCGGCCTCGCGGATCGCCATGCGATCATGCAGGCCGAGCATCACCACGATGACGTCGGGCTTCTCATTGGCGAGAATCTGCTTCGCCGCCGCGATCCAGTCCGACGGCTCGCCCTTGGGCTGATACCTGATGAGACCCGACACCGTCTTGTGCTTGCGGATCACGCCGAGTTCGGGCGTCTCCGACAGCGCGTCCTCAAGGCCGTAAGCGAGCCAATCGGCCATCGCGTCGCCCAGCACCAGCACATTGCGCTCGGCCGGGGCCTCGCGCTTGGCCGGCGCAGGGGCGCGGGAATAATCGACCCGGGGCGGCGGCGCCGGCTGCTCGGGCGCAAAGCCGCCGCCGAACGGCACGAAGAAGCCGCCTCCTCCGCCACGTTGCTGCGGCGGTGGCGGGCGGCGTCCGAAACCGAAATCGAAGAACTGCGCGGAGGCCGGCGCGACGATGCCGAACATCATCACTGCCGCGACCGCGAGCGCGATCAGCGGCCCGGTCTCGGTCAGCAGTTTTCGCAGGAAATTGCGCAGCGACATGCGGGCGGCGTCCGGACCAAGGGAACAGGCAAATTACTAGCAGATTCCGGCCCGAAAGGGGCGGACCGGCGTCATAGACCGGGCTCCGCCGCATCCGTCAAGCGGCCAACCGCTTATTGCACAATCGGCTGTTTTGCCGGTGTCCCTGCCCGCTCCTAGCGTCCGCGCAGCCGATCGAGCACATCCGAGGAGGCGAAGCCATCCGCGGGGGTTCCGACGCTGGCCTGGAACGAGCGCAGCGCCTCGCGGGTCTTGCCGCCGAGTTGGCCGTCCGGCTCGCCGCGATAGAAACCGCGCCGCGCCAGAAGCTGTTGCAGTTCGAGCCGCTCGGCCCGGGTCAGTACCCGTTCCTGCCGCGGCCAGGCCTGCATGAAGGACGTGCCGCCGCGCAAGCGATCGGCGAAATGGCCGATGGCGAGCGCATAGGACTCCGCCGGATTGTAGCGCAGAATGGCGCGGAAATTCCCCAGCATCAGGAATCCCGGCCCCTCCGCGCCGGCCGGAGCCAGCAGGAACGCCTTGTCGCCCGGCCGCGGGAACGGCCGTCCATCGGGACGGCGCACGCCCAGATGCTGCCACTGCGCCAGCGTGTAGGACTTGGCGCGGTCCGCCAGCATGTAATTGAAGCCCGCCGGCACCGCGACCTCGTAGCCCCAGGTCTGGCCGGCCTGCCAGCCGTCCTTCTTAAGCTTGTTGGCGGTGGAGGCGATCAGGTCGGCGACGCTGCCGACCGCGTCACGCCGGCCGTCGCCATCGAAATCGACCGCGTAGCGGTTGAAGGCGGTCGGCATGAACTGGGTCGGACCGAATGCGCCGGCCCAGGAGCCGACCATCTCGTCCGGCGTGAGATCGCCGCGATTGAGGATGTCCAGCGCGGCAAGGAATTCGTTGCGGAAATAGGCCTGACGGCGGCCGACACAAGCCAGCGTCGCGGTCGAGCGCAGCACGCTGCGGTCGCCGCCGAGCGTCGAATAATTGGACTCGATGCCCCAGATCGAGGCGACGACATAGCGATCGACGCCGTAGGCGCGCTCGACCGCATCAAACTGCGCCTTGTACCTGGCGAGAATTTCGCGGCCCTTGGCGATGCGGGTGTCGTTCACCAGCACATCGAGATAGTCCCACACCGCCTTGGTGAATTCCGGCTGCGAGTCCATCAGGTCCATGATGCGCAGATCGGGCGTCAGCCCCTGGGTGAAGCGCTGGAAATTCGCCTGGGTGACGCCGCGCCGCGCGGCTTCCGGCCACATGCCGGCAACGCAGCGGTCGAAATTGGCGGCGGCCTCGCGGATCGCTTCCGCGCTCATCAGGGGATGACCGGAGCCGCCATCCTCACCGCTCCATTCCTTCACGGAGCTTGCCTGCGCCACCCGCCGCTGGGGGGGCGCGGCACGCGGCGCGGGCGCGCTTTGTGGAATCGAGCCGGTGACGGCCTCGGCGCGCGCACCCATCACCGGGCCGCCGCCCGAGGACCCCTGCGCACAGGCCGACACCGTGAGCGCGAGCGCACCCAAGGCCGCCATCGTCGCCATTCCGTACATTCCGCTCCGCATCATTCGCACAACCCGCATCCGCTACGCTTTCACCAGACCACACACTCAAAGCCTAGGAGGCCCCGACAGGGTTTCAATGAGCTTAACAAGCCGGGTATTTTTGGCGATCGTATCGCCGCAGCCACCTTTTGCGGGCTGTCCGGCACGAAAGAAGACCGAAAATCCGGCCTCTGCCACGAAAAATCCTTGACCCGCTCAGATGCTGTTCATCCACTGGCCTTTACAATATCCCGATCCCGCCTCCCTTCCCCGCGGCGCCTCCATGCCGCAGACCTGCCAACAAACCCTCCGCTTTTTCCACCTCACGCAAAGAGCATCATGAAAATTCGCAAAGCCGTTTTCCCCGTCGCCGGTCTTGGCACCCGTTTCCTGCCCGCCACCAAGGCGATGCCGAAAGAGATGCTCACCGTGGTCGACCGGCCGCTGATCCAGCACGTGGTGGACGAGGCGCTGGAAGCGGGAATCGAACATCTCGTGTTCGTCACCGGCCGCAACAAGGGCGTGATCGAGGATCATTTCGACCGGCCCTACGAACTCGAGGACACGCTGCGCGAGCGCAACAAGCTTAAAGAGATGGACATTCTCGAACGCGACCAGCCGGAAGCGGGCGCGACCTCGTTCACGCGCCAGCAGGCGCCGCTCGGCCTCGGCCATGCGGTGTGGTGCGCGCGCGACATCATCGGCAACGAGCCGTTCGCGGTGCTGCTGCCGGACGTGCTGGTGAAGCACAAGCCGAGCGGCCTCAAGCAGATGATCGATGCCGCAGCGGCGGCAAACGCGGACAAGGCCAACATCATCGCGGTCGAAGAAGTGCCGATGGATCAGGTCCACATGTATGGCGTGGTCGGCGTCGGCAAATCGAAGGGCGATCTGTTCGAGCTGAACGGCATGGTCGAGAAGCCGAAGAAGGAAGTCGCGCCGTCCAATCTGTCGATCACCGGGCGCTACATCCTGCAGCCGGAAATCTTCAACATTCTGGAAACGCAGGAGCGCGGCGCAGGCGGCGAGATCCAGCTCACCGACGCGATGCTGGCGCTCGCCGGACAGCAGCCGTTCTACGGCTTCAAGTTCAAGGGCAAGAGCTACGATTGCGGCTCGAAGTCAGGCTTCCTTGCCGCCAACATCGCCTATGCGATGGACCGCGACGATCTGCGCGGCGATTTGCTCAGCGAGATGAAAAAATATCTGTAAGCGCAGGTCAACAAGACCACGCTTCGATCGTCATCACCGGGCTTGACCCGGTGATCCACGATTTCACTTCACGCCCTTAAGACGTGGATGGTCGGGCAGAGGCGAGCGGAAGCGACGCCGTTCTTTGAGCGTTATGCCCGGCCATGACAAACATTGGGCATGGTATCCGTCAGGCGCACACGCCGGGAACAGGTTAGACAAAACGCGTACCGATGCGTTGGTGCCGCAGCCAGAAACCGGCAAAAGAAGCTGCGTCCGTCATCCCCGTTGCGGCCGGTTGTCACCCGGCGGATGCAGGGGACAATGTCTCACGACGCCAAAGGTTCGATGCCGCGCGCATCAGCGCTGCACGCGAACGCCGAGCATCACGATGGTGCCGGCCGATGACGCGCCCGTAATGCTGCTGTCGAGCCAGTCGCGACGCAGGCTGGCCTTGATGTGGAAGGTGCGGCTCAGCTTGTAGACCAGATCGGCCTCGGCGAAATAGCGCTTGTCGAAACGCGCGCCCTCGTAATCCGACGTGCCATAGCCGACCTTCGCGGTGCCGATCAGCCAGCGCCGGAACGCATGATCGACCGTCAGCGTATAGTCGCGCGACAGCGCGCCGGACACGCCGGGCAGCGTGGTCTCGTCGATCGAGGACGTCGCATCGAACCGCACCGTGGTCAGCCCGCTCGCGGTCCAGACCAGCGAGGCGCTGGTGAGCAGCCCTTTCATCTGCGGCAGCCGCGCGTCGTCATAGTTGCGTAGCGCATAGCCCGCCGCGATCTCGCCGGTCAGCAGACGGGAGAATTCGAAAGTGGTGCCGGCCTTGGCGTAGCCGCCGGTGGAATTGCGTGCATAGCCCGAACGGTCGAACGGGGTCTGATGCACGCGGGTATCGGCTTCGACTTCGGTGAACGGTTTGAGGCCCGGCATCAGATCGTAGCTGACGCGCGCGATGCCGCCATACTGATTGAAATTGCGATCGTCATTGGTGGCAATGGTGCCGTCGGTCAGCTCCGAGTTCTGATAGGCGGTGTGATCGACCGTGCCGCTCAGCGACACCTGCAGGCGGTTGATGTCCTGCTCGACGCCGAGCGTCGCGCCGCTGGTCGCGAACAGCGGATACTTCGCCAGACCCACCTGAATGTTCGGACTGCCGGGATTGTCGGTGCCGACGCGTAGCCGCAATTGCGAGTTGATCCGCGTGTCGCGCGTCACATCGAGCCGGCCATCGACCTTGCCGGTGAAATCCGGACGATCGATCCGGGTCGGGACCGGCGAGACGAAATTCGTATCGGACGGAAAGGTGCGGTCATAACCGGTGAACGAGCCGCGCAGATCCAATGCCACCGCATGTCGGCTCCAGTCCGACACCGCCTGCAGTTCGGGCGACACCTTGTAGAACGCCGAGCCTTTCGGCGTATTCAACCGCCCCGGATTGCTGTCATAGCCGCCGCCGACCTCGACCGCCGCTCTGGTGAGGAAGCTGCCGGTGTGGAAACCGACATTGCCGAACGGATCGTCGTCAACCTTGAGGCGGCGGCGCGGCGGCTGTCCTGCGGCGGTGCCCGCGACCGCAGGCGCGACCGGCGCGGTAGTTCTCGCCGGCGGCGGCGGGGGAACGGCCGGATTGCCCGGCCCGACAAATTTCGGCTTCGGCGTGCCGGGATAGGGCTTCGGTCTGCGGCGCTTGCGATTGAGGGAATCAAAGCCGGTGTCCGACGCACCCGCCGCGGCGGGAATG
>MKUJ01000020.1:53787-64355 GCA_001897755.1 Afipia sp. 64-13 | reverse complement strand
GGCTGGGTACGAGCATGTCGGCGGTCAGGGTCTGGGCTTCTGCATCAGTCGCGGCCGCCGCCATCCACAGGCCCGCAGCCACGACAAAACCCGCCGCGACCGCGCGCCTTTCGAGCGCGCGACGGCCTTGTCGCCAACAAACAAGGAGCGGCCTTGCAGGCACGCGCGGCAACCTTTCTCGCAACCCGGCCGAACAGGCCGAAAACCGCAACAAATTTAATGAGTTGCGACAAAACTCGGCATCCGGCGGATGGCCCGATGCCGTTAACAGAGTTAAAACAATTATGGTTAATGAGCCGTTGAGAGCGCCCGCGCGCATCGCGCGATGTGCTTGAGCGTGCTAAAGGAAATCCCCATGCCGGCGGGCGATCCCGCCAACCCGGACATCAGATGGCGCATCCCAAACCGCGAACGACCCCGGCTTCGGCGGATACATCGGCTTCCCTCATCCGCTCGGCGCTGCATACGCTGGAAGCGGAGGCCGGAGGCGTGAGCGCCATCGCCGCCGCGCTGCAGGGCGATCTCGGCCCGGCCTTCATTGCCGCCTGCGAGTTGATCCGCGACGCCAAAGGCCGCGTCATCGTCACCGGCCTCGGCAAATCGGGCCATATCGGACGCAAGATCGCCGCCACCCTCGCCTCCACCGGCACGCCGGCTTTCTTCGTCCATGCCGCCGAGGCAAGCCACGGCGATCTCGGCATGATCACCGCCGACGACGTCATCGTCGCGCTGTCGTGGTCGGGCGAAACGGCCGAGTTGAAGAATCTGATCAATTATTCGCGGCGTTTCCGCATCGGGCTGATCGCCGTCACCTCCGAGGCCGAATCGACGCTCGGCAGCGCCGCCGATATCTCGCTGACTTTGCCGAAGACGCGCGAGGCCTGCCCGCACAATCTGGCGCCGACCACCTCCGCGCTGATGCAGCTCGCGCTCGGTGACGCGCTGGCAGTGGCGTTGCTCGAGGGCCGCGGCTTCACCGCGGTCGATTTCGGCACGCTGCACCCGTCCGGAAAGCTCGGCGCGATGCTGAAATTCGTGCGCGACCTGATGCACACCGGCGATGCCGTTCCGCTGAAGCCGCTCGGCACCCGGATGTCGGAAGCGCTGATGGAAATGACCTCGAACAATTTCGGCTGCGTCGGCATCGTGGACGGCCATGGCGAGATCGTCGGCATCGTCACCGACGGCGACCTGCGCCGTCACATGCGGCCGGATCTGATGACTGCGACCGTGGACGAGGTGATGACGCGGAATCCGAAGACCATCGGGCCGGATCTGCTCGCCAGCGAGGCGCTCGACATCCTCAACGCCTCGAAGATCACCGCGCTGATCGTCACCGAAGCGAAGAAGCCGATCGGCATCGTGCGCCTGCACGACATGCTCACCATCGGCGTCGCCTGAGCCTGTTCAGGCCGGTCCGACTTTCAGCCGCGCGCCGTCGACCTGCTCGACCCTGACATGACTGCCGGCCGGCAATTCCGGCCCTTCGACGCGCCACACCGTGTCGTCGATCCGCACCGTGCCGAAGCCGTCGACAATCGGTTTCTCCAGCGTCAGCACGCGACCGATCAGCGCCTCGGTCCGGCGATTGAGGAACGGCCGGTCGCTTGCCGACGGGCCGCGGCGGCCGAAATGGCGCCACAGCGGCACCATCGCCACCGCCAGTACGGCGAAGACCAGAAGCTGGCTTTGCCACGTCGAGGTGATGAAAAACGACAGCACGCCGACGACCAGTGCGGCGATGCCAAGCCACAGCATGAACACGCCGGGCGCGAAGGTCTCCAGCGCGATCAGGATGACGCCGAGGATCAGCCAGTTCCAGCTTCCGAGGGCCGCGATCAGATCGGTCATGATGGCGCTCAGCTTCCGGGCTTGGGCGTGCCGGCGTTCGGCACGGCGGCGGAGCGGCGCGCCGCCGCGCTCGCAGTCGATGCGGCGCCGTCGCCGAACGTCGCCTTGGCGATCTCGCCGATGCCGCCGAGCGAGGCCAGCATGCTGGTGGCCTCGAGCGGCAGCATGATCACCTTCTGGTTCGGCGAATCGGCAAGCTGACCGAACGCCTTGATGTATTTGTCGGCGATGAAGTAGTTCAGCGATGCGACGTCGCCCTTGGCGATCGCCTCGCTGACCATCTGCGTTGCAAGCGCTTCGGCCTCGGCGGCACGCTCGCGCGCCTCGGCGTCGCGGAACGCGGCCTCGCGGCGGCCTTCGGCCTGCAGGATCTGCGCCTGCTTGGCGCCCTCGGCGCGCAGGATTTCCGACTGGCGCTGGCCTTCAGCCTGCAGGATCTCGGCGCGCTTGACCCGCTCGGCCTTCATCTGCCGTCCCATCGCCTCGACCAGATCGTGCGGCGGCACGATATCCTTGATCTCGATGCGGTTGACCTTGACGCCCCATGGCGACACCGCGGCATCGACCACGCGCAGCAGCCGCTCGTTGATCTCGTCGCGATGCGACAGCACCTGATCGAGATCCATCGCACCCATCACCGAGCGGATGTTGGTCATGGTCAGCGTCACGATGGCGTGGGTGAGATTGGCCACCTCGTAGCTCGCCTTGGCGGCGTCGAACACCTGGAAGAAGGTGACGCCATCGACCGTGACGGTGGCATTGTCCTTGGTGATGACCTCCTGCTGCGGAATGTCGATCACCTGCTCCATCATGTTCACCTTGCGGCCGATGCGGTCGAAATAGGGAATGATGAGATTGAGGCCCGGCTCCAGCGTGCGGGTGTATTTGCCGAACCGCTCGACGGTCCAGTCGTAGCCCTGCGCGACCGTCTTGACGCCGGCAAACAGCGTGAGAATGACCAGCAATAAAAAGACGACGACGAAAATATCAAATCCGGACATGGGCGCTCCAAAGCCAAACATCACGATCCTCTCGAAACGCGGCAGGACGCTGCCGTCCCCTATTGTCTCCCTGACGGCGCTTCCGGTTCGCGCTCCTTAAAAAGAATTGCGCGAGAAGCTAGATCCAGCCCTGCAACTCGCGCAGCACAAGCTGCCGGATCACATCCATGCCGGCCTCGCTGTCGTTCAGGCACGGAATGAAGGAAAACTGCTCGCCACCGGCATGACGGAAAATCTCCGCATTCTCCTGCGCGATTTCCTCCAGCGTCTCCAGACAGTCGGCCGAAAAACCCGGGGTGATGACGGCGATCCGTTTGACGCCCTCCGAGCCCAGCCGCTTCATGGTCTCGTCGGTGTAGGGCTGCAACCACGGATCGTAACCGAACCGCGACTGGAAGGTCAGGATCAATTGCTTATCGTCGAGATTCATGCGCTTGCGCAGCGCCTCGACCGTGGCGACGCATTGTCCCTGATAGGGATCGCCCTTGTCGACATATTTCTGCGGCATGCCGTGAAACGAGGCGACGATCACGTCGGGCTTGAACGACAATGTCGCAAGCTGCGCCTCGATCGAAGTCGCCAGCGCGTCGATATAGGTCGGCTCGACATGATAGGGCGGCGTGAAGCGCACCGTCGGCTGCGCGCGCATGGCGAGCAGCACCTCGGCAACCTTGTCGAACACCGTCGCCGTGGTCGCGGCGGAATATTGCGGATAGAGCGGCACCACCAGAATGCGGTCGCAGCCCTTAGCCATCAGCGCCTCGAACCCGGACTGGATCGAAGGGTTGCCGTAGCGCATCGCCCAGTCCACCACGACATGCTCGTGATCGGCAATCGCCGCGGCGAGCTTGTCGGATTGCGCGCGGGTGATGGTCTTGAGCGGCGACTCGTTGCGCTCGTTGTTCCAGATCTTCAGATAGTCCTTCGCCTTCTTGGCGGGACGCACGCGCAAAATGATGCCGTTGAGCACCAGTTTCCAGATGAGGCCCTGATCCTCGATCACGCGCGGATCGGACAGGAATTCCTTCAGATAGACCCGCAGGCCACCGGCATCGGCGGTGTCGGGCGTGCCGAGATTGACAAGCAGCACGCCCACGCGCTGCGCAGAGGTCTCTGAAGTCGCGTCAGGGGTTTCGATCGGAACAACAACGGCCATCAGGCTCAATTCACCTTGGTTCGGGCGACACTGCCGCGCCCGCGTATCCTATCAGAAGCATGTCACGCGCTCTGCGGCAATATAGCCCAGCAGCAATCCGGCGCCGAATAGCAGCACCAAGACGGCGGCGCCGAATTCGATGCCGCGCAAAACGACCGCGCCACCGCCGCTCGAGCCGGACGCCATCCGCCGCGCGAGCCCCTTGGCCGAGACCGCGAGAATGGCGATGGCCGCCACCGTGATCGCTGTGCCGATGCCCATGACCAGCGTCGCCGCCACGCCGGCCCAAAACAGCCCTTGCGCCAGCGCGAACACCAGAACCAGAATCGCGCCCGAGCACGGCCGCACGCCGACCGTCAGCACCGCACTCAAACCGCGCGCCCAGCCGCCGGGGCCGGCGAGAGCGCTCGGGTCCGGGCCGTGCGAGCAGCCGCAATGCTCGTCATGGACATGGTCGTGCGCGTGATGCCCGTGAGTGGCATGTCCATGGTCATGATGCGTATGATCGTGGTGATCGTGTTCGTCGTGAACATGGTGATGATGCACATGCTCATGATGATCGTGGCCATGGTGGTGGTCATGCTGATGTCCGTGCGCCGGCGCGGCCCCGGCGGCCGCCATCGCCGGCACCAGCGGCGTCGCGGCTTCGCCGCGCCATATGCCGAGCGCACGAAACAGGCTCGCGCCCTTGGTCCAGGCCAGCCGGGCGCCCAGTGCCGCGATCAGGCCGTAGCTGACGATCTCGATCACCCGCTCGGCGTTGCACATCGCCCCGGCGGTGGCGTTGAGCAGCACCGCGCCGATCCCGACCACCGCGATCGCCACCAGCGCCTGCATCAGCGCCGAAGCGAACGACAGCGCGATGCCGCGCCGCGCGGTTTCCTCGTTGGCGACGAGATAGGACGAGATCACCGCCTTGCCGTGGCCGGGACCGGCGGCATGGAAAATCCCGTAGGCGAAGGAGATGCCGAGCAGCGTCCACACCGCCGTGCCGTCGGTCTTGGCGGCGCGGATGGTCGAGGACATCTGGCGATAGAATTCGGACTGCTTGGCCAGCAGCCAGCCGATGATGCCGCCGGCCTGCGGCTCGGCCGCCGCGCCCTTCGGCGCGCCGAACGGATTCGCCGCCAGCGCGTCGGAGCCGTGCAGGATCAGTGCAAGCGCAGCACAGCCGGCTGCCGCCATCAGCGCAAAGCGAAGAACAGACGCGCGCGACAGATGCATCAGGGGCACTCCACCGTGACCTTGTTGGCGAACATCGCGCCGTAGTTGGAATTGTCGCCGTTCAGGAACGTGCTTTCATCCAGCGTCTGCGACGAGGCGCCGTCGGACGGGCGCACGAAATTCATCTTGCAGCCTGCCGGCGCGCCGACCAGCTTCACCGGATCCTTGTCGTCCATTTTGAAGTCGATGAAGAAGGCGGGATCGAACACCTCCAGCGCCAGCTGCTGCGCCTTGAACGGCGTCTTGAACGGCAAGGTGAAATGCAGCGTCAGGGCCGAGTCCTTGTATTCGAGATAGTAGTCGATCGGCTCGTTGAACTTCTCCTTCTTCTGGCTGCCGGGCGTGCCTGCCTTGGCGAAGGTGAAGAAGGCGTATTCCTTCAGCGATTCGACATTGGTCTGCGCCAGCGGCGCCAGTTCCTCGCGGGTGTAGACGCCCTTGGTCTTGCTCTCCAGGCCCTGCAGAGCATAGGTCGAGAACATGTCGTCGAAGGTCCAGGCGTGGCGCACGCCGGTGATGGTGCCGTCCGGGGCGTAGAGCAGTTCGCTGCGCGCAGTGATCCAGACATGCGGATGCGCATGCGCCGCCTGCCCCGTCATCACGAGAGCGGCGACGAGATAAAGACAACGAAGCATGGAGCGCATCACCGCCATCTTTGATGAGCGTGTCATGCGGCCTCAGGCGTATCGAGCAGGCCGCGACGGCGCAGCAGCGCGTCCGGCTCCGGCTTGCGGCCACGGAAGGCGATATAGGCATCTTCCGGATCGCGCGAGCCGCCCGAAGAATAGATATCGTCATGCAGGCGCTTGGCGACCGCCGGATCGAAGATATTGCCGGCCTCCTCGAACGCGCCGAACGCATCGGCGTCCATCACCTCGGACCACATGTAGCTGTAATAGCCGGCGGCATAGTGATCGCCCGAAAAGATATGGCCGAACTGCTGCGGCCGGTGCCGCATCGCGATCTCGGCCGGCATGCCGATCTTCTCAAGCTCCCGCCGCTCGAACGCACGCACGTCGGTGATGCTGTCCGCCGGCTGGCTGTGGAATTCGAGATCGAGCAGCGCCGAGGACACGAACTCGACGGTGGCGAAGCCCTGATTGAACTTGCGCGCGGCGAGAAAGCGCTTCAGCAGATCCTCCGGCAGCGGCTCGCCGGTCTGGTAGTGCCGGGCGAATTTCTGCAGCACCTCGGGCCGCTCCTGCCAGTGCTCGTAAAGCTGCGAGGGCAGCTCGACGAAATCGGTGAACACGCTGGTGCCCGACAGGGACGGATAGACCACGTTGGACAGCATGCCGTGCAGGCCGTGGCCGAATTCGTGGAACAGGGTCCGCGCGTCGTCCGGCGACAACAGGCAGGGTTTGCCCTCGGCGCCCTTGGCGAAGTTCATGATGTTGAGAATCAGCGGCTCCACGTTGCCGTCGAGCTTCTGCTGGTCGCGCAGCGAGGTCATCCAGGCCCCGGAGCGCTTGGAGGCGCGCGCGAAGTAGTCGCCGTAGAACAGCGCCTTGTGATTGCCCACCGCGTCCTTGACCTCCCACACCCGCACGTCGGGGTGCCAGACCGGAATATCCTTGCGCTCATCGAAGGTCAGGCCGAACAGGCGCGTGGCGCAGTCGAACGCCGCGTCGATCATGTTGTCGAGCGCGAGATAAGGCTTGATCGCGCTGTCGTCGAAATTGGCGCGGCGCTGGCGCAGCTTTTCGGCGTAATAGCGCCAGTCCCAGGCGGCGAGCTTGAAGTTGCCGCCCTCCTCCGCGATCAAACCTTGCAGCGCGTCGCGATCGGCCATCGCCCGGGCCCGCGCCGGCTTCCAGACCCGCTCCAGAAGGCCACGCACCGCCTGCGGCGTCTTGGCCATCGAGTCCGCGAGGCTGTAGGCGGCGAAGGTCGGGTAGCCGAGCAGCTGCGCGCGTTCCTCGCGCAGCTTGAGGATTTCCAGAATGGTTTCGCTGTTGTCGTTGGCGTTGCCGTTATCGCCGCGCGCGGTGAAGGCCTTGAACACCTTCTCGCGCAGATCGCGGCGGGCGGAGGTTTGCAGGAACGGCTCGACCGAGGAGCGCGACAGCGTCACCACCATCTTGCCCGGCAGGCCACGCTCCTCCGCAGCGGCGCGGGCGGCGGCGACGAAACTGTCGGACAGTCCCTCCAGATCGCCCTCGCTTAGTTCCAGCGTCCACTCCTGCTCGTCGCCCAGCAGATGATGGCTGAAGCCGGTGGCGAGATGGGCGAGCCGCTCGTTGATGGTCGCCATCCGCGCCTTGCCGGCTTCGTCGAGGCCCGCGCCGGCGCGGCGGAAGTTGGTCCAGGTCCGCTCGAGCAGCCGCGCCTGTTCCGGCGACAGCCCGAGCGTCGCCGCCGTGTCGCGCAAATGGCTGATTCGCCCGAACAACGTGGCGTCCATCATGATCGGATTGAAGTGCCGCGCCTGCTGCAGGGCGATCTCGGTCTCGATCTCGAGCAACTCCGGTGTCGAATCGGCCGAGACCAGATCGTAGAACACCGCCGAGACGCGGGTCAGCAGCTTGCCGGCCCGCTCCAGCGCCGCGATGGTGTTGTCGAAGGTCGGCTCGGAACGATCGGCCTTGATGGCGGCGATCTCCGCGTCGTGCGCGGCGAAGGCCTCCGCAAATGCGGGTACGAAATGCTCGTTCCGGATGTCGCCGAATGGCGGTGTCTCGAACGGGGTCCGCCAGGCCGCGAGCAGCGGGTTGGCCGCCGCGGGTGAGGACTTCGGCGACCGCGATTCAGACACATTTGACATGAAGAGCCCTGTTTTCAGCGATTTCGACGCAGACAGATATAGCATCCGTTGGGGCTTTTTTGCGCCCGGAAAGCGCGCCCGGCGCTTGATCCCGGGGACGATTTCGCAGACATTGCGGGCCGCAACACGGACCCGTCAGGATCAACGCCATGAACGCCAAGAAGCTCGAAGTCGGTGCCCGCACGATCGCCTGGCCGAGCGTCATCACCGTGATGAGCGCCGCGATCCTGATCGGCGCCGAGGTGTTCGGCGCAGCCTTCGCTGGCGGCTGGGCGCTCGCGATCCTGTTCGATCTTGGCGAAACCGGGGCGCACATCCTCCAGGTCGTGCTGTTCCTGATCGGCGTCGCGGTGATGGTGAAGTTCGTGCGCGGCGCGCAGCGCGTCGAGCCCTTCACCCGCAGCCTCTGAGCGCTCGTAGCGCTCGAAAAACTTAACGCACGTTCATCTTCGCGGGCGCAGGCGCGACATTTCGATCACTTCCCGGGGAAACCCGTGCAGCGATCAAAAAAACCCTTGCACCCCAGACTCAAAGTCCATATTTCCAGCCTTGCCCAATTTCGCACGTGCCTGTGGTCGTGTGTCAGTCGGTGGGTATCCGGACAAGAGGCCGGACAGCCGCCAAGGGATGAAGAAGCCGAGGGTCACCGAAGTCGATCGAGACTTAAAACCGATCGAGACTTGGAGGCCAGCATCTCTCTCCAGGGATGCCGTTGAAGGCGACTTCGCTCCTTGCAACCGTGACTGACAGCCGGAGGCGAACCGGCGCACCCCGCTCTCAACGGGGGACGCGACTTAAAGCAACGACGGAGCGGGCTTTTTTGGTCTCTGCCGGCTTTCCACCAGCCGGCGCGAATACCGAAGAGGCTTGTCCTTCATTGCCAGGTGTGCGGGCGGGAGCTTTCCCAACCAATCCACGGCAGCACAGTCTGGTTTGAGTCCAGGTTATGACCGCGTCTCCATCGTGCGGCATGACCGAAGCGCTCACACCCGACATCGTATTTTGAATGGTCCGTCGCAGGGCCGTTTGGGAGAGTGCTATGACCGAACGCATCCAGGAATTTCTGCGTCAGCG
Source organism: Afipia sp. 64-13 (assembly GCA_001897755.1). GTDB lineage: Bacteria > Pseudomonadota > Alphaproteobacteria > Rhizobiales > Xanthobacteraceae > Afipia. The sequence goes on along the minus strand of MKUJ01000020.1, from coordinate 55,285 downwards.
ACGCCACGAGGGCCGCGACACCGAGCCGTGCCTCGTCGTCGACCTCGAGGTCGTGCGCGACAACTACCAGACCTTCGCCAAGGCGCTGCCGGACAGCCGCGTGTTCTACGCCGTGAAGGCGAACCCGGCGCCGGAGGTGCTGTCGCTGCTGGCCTCGATGGGCTCGTGCTTCGACACCGCGACGGTCGCCGAGATCGAGATGGCGCTGGCCGCCGGTGCGACGCCGGACCGCATCTCCTATGGCAACACCATCAAGAAGGAGCGCGATATCGCGCGCGCCTTCGCGCTCGGCATCCGCCTGTTTGCGGTGGACTGCTCGGCCGAGGTGGACAAGATCGCCCGCGCCGCGCCGGGGGCCAAGGTGTTCTGCCGCATTCTCTATGATTGCGCGGGTGCCGAGTGGCCGCTGTCGCGCAAGTTCGGCTGCGACCCGGAAATGGCGGTCGAGGTGCTCGACCTCGCCAAGCGCCGTGGTCTGGAGCCGGTCGGCATCTCGTTCCATGTCGGCTCGCAGCAGCGCAAGGTGAAGGCGTGGGACCGCGCGCTGGCGATGGCCGCGCAGGTGTTCCGCGACTGCGCCGAGCGCGGCATCGCGCTGTCGATGGTCAACATGGGCGGCGGCTTTCCGACCAAGTACCTCAAGGACGTGCCGCCGGTGCTGCAGTACGGCCGCTCGATCTTCCGTGCGCTGCGCAAGCATTTCGGCAACCAGATCCCGGAAACGATCATCGAGCCGGGCCGCGGCATGGTCGGCAATGCGGGCGTGATCGAGACCGAAGTGGTGCTGATCTCGAAGAAGAGCGACGACGACGACAATCGCTGGGTCTATCTCGACATCGGCAAGTTCGGCGGCCTCGCCGAGACGATGGACGAGTCGATCCGTTACGCGATCCGCACGCCGCATGACGGCGCGGAGATGGCTCCGTGCATTCTCGCCGGCCCGACCTGCGACTCGGCCGACGTGCTGTACGAAAAGACGCCGTATCCGCTGCCGGTGACGCTCGAGATCGGCGACAAGGTGCTGATCGAGGGGACCGGGGCCTATACCTCGACCTACTCGTCGGTGGCCTTCAACGGCATTCCGCCGCTGAAGACCTACCACATCTGATCGCTCCGCGATCGCGTCACGTCTGCGCGTTCGGTCTCCGAACGCCTGAATAACGGATCGCCGGCCCGCCGGCGATCCTCCCGTCATCATCCATCTGCTGACACCACGCGGCGGCCTCACGGTCTGCCCGCGTGAGGGCTGACGTGCCATGACCGTCGTTTGGAAGTCGATCGCTGCCCCGACCCGAGACGCCGCTCCGTTCGCGATCCGCGCCGAGCGCGCCCCGGACGTCGCCGCGCGCGAAGTGCTGCTCGATGCGTGCTTTGGCGAAACCCGCCATGCGCGCACCTGCCAGCGCCTGCGCGACGGCCGCGTGCCTGCCGAAGGCCTCGCCTTCTCGGCGGTGCGTCGCGGCAAGGTGGTCGGCACCGTGCGGCTCTGGCACGTCAG
>MKUJ01000020.1:53259-53768 GCA_001897755.1 Afipia sp. 64-13 | reverse complement strand
GCCGTTCGTTCGGCCTCGGCGCGGCGTTGATGCGGCATGCGCTGGCCGCGGCCGCCACGCGCGGCCACGGCGCGGTGATCCTGCGCGGCGACGCCGCCTATTACAGCCGCTTCGGCTTCTCCACTGAGAAGACCGGCGACCTCGCTCTGCCCGGCCCGTTCGAGCCCGAGCGCCTGCTGGCGCTGGAATTGCGCGAGGGCGCGCTTGACGGCGCACGCGGCATGATCGCGGCGACCGGCCACAAGGCCCGCCGCTCACGCGCGAAGGCGGCAAGGACTGCTCGCCCCGCCACCGCGGCCGCTTGATTCAAGGGCCGGGACGCGGCATTGCAAAGGCCTGCGATGCCCGGCGTTCCCGCCGGGCATCCTCGCGACAACCAAACCGATAGACGGGCATGGGCAGACCGGCGCATGACACGTCCCATCGTGCGCCACAGAAAGGTTCGACATGCCCCGCCGTCTGATTTCATCCGGATCCCCGTTCGAGAAGGTCGCCGGTTATAGCCGCGC
>MKUJ01000020.1:0-53243 GCA_001897755.1 Afipia sp. 64-13 | reverse complement strand
GATTTCTGCTTCGTCGCCGGAACCACCGGCTACGATCCCGTCACCAGGAACCTGCCCGAGGACGTCGCCGAGCAGACCCGCAACTGCTTCAAGACCATCGCCATCGCGCTCAAGGATGGCGGCTTCGAGATGGCCGATATCGTGCGCGCGACCTATTACGTCACGGACGCCAAGGACTTCGATGCGGTGTTCGCGGTCTGCGGCGAAACGCTCGGCGACATCCGCCCGGCGGCCACGATCATCGCGGTTGCCGGCCTCTACAAGCCGGAGATGAAGGTCGAGATCGAAATTACCGCCAAGCACCGCACCGCCTGATCCCACCGACGTGCCAGTTTGTCGCACTCCGCGCGTTGACTTCCGCGCGGAGTGACCTACCTTAATCCCATCATGTCGAACCTGAGCCAAAACCGCCTGTTATTGCGCGCCGGCCACCTTATCGCAGGAAGGTGACCCGGACGGACTCGCATGTCCGTACCGGGATCTGTTTTCGTTCGACCTCTTAGCTTCCAACCGAAGCTTCAGCACAAACCGCCAAAACAACCCGCACCTAGGCGCACATCGTCGCCACGAGGTGCATTCCGGCTTTGCCGCCACCCTCGTCTCGCGACCAACCCATGGTGAAAGACATGCTCGACGATTTGCAGACCCAGCTTCCGGTCATCGCCATCAGCGCGCGCGATATCGATCGCCTGCGCCATCTGGCCGAAGCCGCAATGGAGAAATATCCCACGACCGCCGAATTCCTCGCGCGCGAGATCGAACGCGCGGAAATCCTGCCGGCCGACCAGCCGATGCGCAATGTCGTCTCGATGCAGTCCGAGGTGACATTCCGCGACGACATCAGCGGACAGGCTCGCACCGTCACGCTGGTCTATCCGGAGGATGCCGATGTCGGCGCCGGCAAGATCTCGGTGCTGACGCCGATCGGCGCCGCGCTGATCGGCCTGTCGCCCGGCCACACCATCGAATTCCAGACGCCCGCCGGCGGCTGGCGCTCGCTGACCGTGGTCAAGGTGCTCGACACGCCGGCCTGATCGGTCATCGCGCAAGGCGCGTCACTCATGGTGGCGCGCCTGCAAGCCTGCGCTCCCGCTACGTTATAAAATACGGCGAATTGACCATCTTCCGCCCCGGTCGCCCCGCCTGCTCGCAAGTGCTAGAGTGGCAGGATGAGTAGCGACCATCATCCCTCGCATTCGGCGCACGATCACGACCATGCCGGTCACGCCCACGGTGCGCATGGCCATGGGACGCACAGCCACGAGCCACACAGCCATGGGACGGACGGTCATGCTCATGGTGCGCACGGTCACGCCGGCCACAGCCATACGCCGACCGATTTCGGCCGCGCCTTCGTCATCGGCATTGCGCTGAATACGGCGTTTGTCGCGATCGAGGCCGGCTACGGCTTTGTGTCGAATTCGACGGCACTGCTGGCCGATGCGGGACACAACCTGTCGGACGTGCTCGGCCTCGTGGTGGCGTGGATCGCTGCGGTGCTGTCGAAACGTCCACCGACGCCGCGGCTGACCTACGGCCTGCGCAACACCTCGATCCTCGCGGCGCTGACCAACGCCGTGCTGCTGCTGATCGCGGCCGGCGCGATCCTGCTCGAAGCGATCCAGCGCCTGATCCATCCCGAACCCGTCGCCAGCAAAACGATCATCGTCGTCGCCGCGATCGGCATCGTCATCAACGGCGCAACAGCATTGCTGTTCGCGTCGGGCCGCAAGGACGATCTCAACATCCGCGGCGCCTATCTGCACATGATCGCCGATGCCGCGATTTCGCTCGGGGTGGTGCTGGCGGGTCTTGTCATCATGTTCACGGGCTGGCTGTGGGTCGACCCGCTGATCAGCCTCGGCATCGTCGGCGTCATCGTCTGGGGCACCTGGGGCCTGCTCCGCGAAAGCACGGCGATGTCGCTGGCGGCGGTGCCGAAAAGCATCGAACCCGCCGCGGTGCGCGGCTTCCTCGCCGCCCTGCCCGGCGTCGCCTCGATCCACGATCTGCACATCTGGCCGATGAGCACCACCGAGACCGCGCTGACCGCGCATCTCGTCACGCCGGACGGCCATCCCGGCGACGCCTTCCTGATATCGGCGTGCAGCGAGCTCGACCGCCGCTTCGGCATCGGGCATGCGACCTTGCAGATCGAAACCTCGGCGCTGAGGCGTTGCGCGCTCGAACCCGGTCATGGCGTGTGACCGCCTCATGACGACGGGAAACCACCCCAAAATGCCTTTCAGGCCTTGATTTCAGCGGCAATTTGTTCTTTTGAACACGTTGAAATCCGCCTTCCGGACGCGCGCGTCCCACCGATTTCCTTCCCTACAGTCTGGAGAGTTTAGATGTCGCAAAATGCTTCGCAGGTGCATGCCCGGATCACGGGGCCGATTGTCATGATCGGTTTCGGTTCGATCGGCAAAGGCACGCTGCCGCTGATCGAACGGCATTTCGACTACGACAGGTCGCGCGTCACGGTGATCGATCCCAAGGACGAGGGCCGCAAAGCCCATTGCGAACAGAACAACGTGCGCTTCATCCAGCAGGGCGTGACCAGGGACAATTATCGCCAATTGCTGGGCCCGCTGCTCACCGAAGGCGGTGGACAGGGTTTCTGCGTCAACGTCTCGGTCGATACCGGCTCCACCGACATCATGGAGTTCTGCAACGAAATCGGCGCGCTTTATATCGATGCGGTCAACGAGCCCTGGCTCGGCTTTTATTTCGATGCGTCGAAGGACGCGGCGGCGCGCTCCAATTACGCCCTGCGCGAGGCCACGCTGGCGGCCAAGAAAGCTCGCCCCGCGGGCTCGACGACCGCCGTTTCCTGCTGCGGCGCCAATCCCGGCATGGTCTCGTTCTTCGTCAAGCAGGCGCTGATGAACATCGCCTCCGACCTCAAGCTCAATGCTCCGAAGCCGTCGAGCCGTGCCGAATGGGCGGACCTGATGCGCCAGGCCGGCATCAAGGGCATTCACATCGCCGAACGCGACACCCAGCGTTCGATGAAGCCGAGAGAGCCGGACGTCTTCGTCAACACCTGGTCGGTGGAAGGCTTCATGTCGGAAGCCGTGCAGCCGGCCGAACTCGGCTGGGGCACCCACGAAAAGTGGATGCCCGAAAACGCACACACCCACGAAGCCGGATGCGGCGCGGCGATCTATCTGATGCAGCCCGGCGCCAACACGCGCGTGCACACCTGGTGCCCGACCCGCGGCGCGCAATACGGATTCCTCATCACCCACAACGAGGCGATCTCGATCTCCGACTATTTCACGGTGCGCGACGCCTCGGGCAAGGCCGTCTATCGGCCGACCTGCCACTATGCCTATCACCCCGCGGACGATGCGGTGCTTTCGCTGCACGAAATGTTCGGCCGCGCCGGCAGGATGCAGGAGAAGCATCACATCCTCGACGAAAACGAAATCGTCGACGGCATCGACGAACTCGGTGTGCTGCTCTACGGCCACGACAACAATGCCTACTGGTACGGCTCGCAACTCTCCATCGAGGAAACGCGGAAACTCGCGCCCTATCAGAACGCCACCGGCTTGCAGGTGACCTCGGCGATGGTCGCAGGCATGGTGTGGGCTCTCGAAAATCCGACCGCAGGCATCGTCGAAACCGACGAAATGGATTTCGATCGCCTGCTGGAAATCCAGATGCCTTATCTCGGGCCGGTGAAGGGCTACTACACCGACTGGACGCCGCTGACGGATCGTCCGGGCTTCTTCCCCGAAGACATCGACACCAGCGATCCGTGGCAGTTCAGGAATATTCTGGTGCGCTAAAGCCAGACCCACCGCAAACTGCGAAGGCCAGCCGCGAGGCTGGCCTTTTTGATGGGGTATCGATCTTTTCTATTTCTGTACGGGCTCGCCGATCTTCTCCGGCGGTGCGGCCGGCAAAGCCGGAGTTGCACCGGCCTTCTGCGCATCCGGATCAGGCCGTGCCGGTTCGGGCGCGGGCGTGGTGGGCCGCGTGCCGCCCGGCTCGCTCTTGGCCGGGCCATTCTCCTTACCAGCAGGCGCTGTGGTGCGCGGCGGCGCATCCGGCGGCGGCGTCACCTGCGCGAACTGGGGCCGCTCGGACAGCCGGTACAGCGACATGCCCGCAACCACGAGCCCCATCGCCACCATGATGCCGGCCAGCAGATAATCCAGCCTCAACGCCCGTCGCTTCTGGTCCGAGATCATGGCTATTGTTCCCTGCTGACAGGATCAACAAAGAGCAGACGGGAAAGGTTCCGAAAAGGAAAGACGTGTGTCGCACACCGCGTCGGCGGAGGCTTGTCACGCAATCGAATTGCAATCGAAATAAATGCCTCAGAGCGGCATCAGTCCGGCCGCACCATCCTCGCAGGCGAACGCCATCGTGCTGCCCGTGGCGTTCCAGGCCAGAGCAGCGACCGGCGAACCCTCATTGCGACGCACGAGAATTTCCGCGCCATCCTGGATTCTCACCAACAGGATCGTGCCGTCGCTGTAGCCCGCGACCAGAATATCGTCCTTCGGATGACACGCCACTGCCGTCACCTTGGCCTGCAGCGGCGCCAGCATCGCCGGCTCCTTGCCCATCGGGCCATCCTTGGTGTTGAACGGCCAGAGGATCACGGTATCCGCGCCCGAGGTCGCAAGCAGCTTGCTGCTCGCGCTCCATGACGTCGACCGCACGCGGAACGGATAACCGGTCATGCGCATGTGCTTGCCGTCGGACAGACGCCAGCCATGCAGCGCAGCCTCATGCATTGTCGTGACGAGGAAGCGATTGTCAGCGCTGAAGGTGACGCCGAGATGCGAGCCTTTCCACTCCAGCACTTCAGGCTTCGCCGCCATATTCGGAAACCACAGCGTCACGCCGTTGTAATGCGCGATCGCGAGCCGCAGGCCTTTCGGCGCGAACGCCAGCCCGCCGACCGTGGACGGCGCGTCGAACGATTTGATCTCGCCCTTCGGCGAACGGACAAACGCCGTCTTGCCCGCCGACCATGCCACGGTGCCATCGGCGTGCAACGCGACATTGTCGATCCAGCGATGCTTGGGATCTCGCGCCAGCGTTTCCATGTCGCCCGCGGCGTTGACCGCGACCACCTTGCCGTCGTCGCCGCCGGTCACGACCCGCGCGCCGTCCGTAACCGAACACAGAATGCCTCCGTCATGCACGGTCACCGACGCAACATCGTCGGCGCTGCGGGCAAGCTGCACCGTCTCCTCGCCGCCGACGAACACCGCGACGTCGCCGAGGAAATGCACCGCCGTGGCCGGCGCGGCCAGCGTGACCTTGCGCACGCTGTTGGTGATCGAGATGATGGAGGCGGATTCGTTCATCGACATATAGGGTCTTGGCAGGATACGGTGCGGGCGATTCCTCTCCCCTAAGGGAGAAGGCTGTTCAGGCGGCGAGCGTCGTATTGAAGCCGTCGCGGATTTTCTGCTCGGGCAGATCGCGGCCGATGAACACCAGCCGGCTCTCGCGCGGCTCGTCGTTCTTCCACTTCCGCTGATGATCGCCCTCCAGCATCATGTGAACGCCCTGGAAAACGTAGCGGTCGTCGTCATCCTTGAACGCCAGAATGCCCTTGGAACGCAGGATCTTCTGCCCTTCCTTGGCGACCAGATCCTGCAGCCACGGCATGAACTTCATCGGATCGATCGGCTTGTCGGTGCGCAGCGACAAAGATTGCATATCCTCGTCGTGATAATGCTTCAGACCATGTCCATGCCCGTGACCGTGGTCATGGTGGTGATGATCATGATCGTGATGATGATGGTCATGGCCGCAGCCGCAATCCGGGCCATGCTCATGGTCGTGGTGATGATGCTCGTCCTCGCTCTCGAGGAACGCCGGCTCGATCTCCAGAATGCGCTCGAGATCGAACGCGCCGCGCTCCAGCACATCCGTCAGCGCCACATTGCAGCGCTGTGTCCGGTGCAGCTTGGCGTAGGGATTGATGGCGCGGATGCGGCCTTCCACTTCGGCCAGTTCGTCCTTGGAGACCAGATCGGTCTTGTTCAGCACGATGACATCGGCGAACGCGATCTGGTTCTTGGCCTCCGGCGCATCCTTGAGCCGCTCGCTCAGCCATTTGGCGTCGGCCACGGTAACGACGGCGTCGAGCGCGGTCTTCTCGCGGACATCCTCGTCGACGAAGAAGGTCTGGGCGACCGGCGCGGGATCGGCAAGGCCGGTGGTCTCCAGAATGATGGCGTCGAACTTGCCCTTGCGCTTCATCAACCCTTCGAGAATGCGGACGAGATCGCCGCGCACGGTGCAGCAGATGCAACCGTTGTTCATTTCGAACACTTCCTCGTCCGCGCCGATGATCAGGTCGTTGTCGATGCCGATCTCGCCGAATTCGTTGACGATCACCGCGTATTTCTTGCCGTGGTTCTCCGACAGGATGCGGTTCAGCAGCGTGGTCTTGCCGGCGCCGAGATAGCCGGTCAGCACGGTCACGGGGATTTTCTGGGCAGCGGGTTCGGACATGATCACTCCAGACACGAAAAGAAGCGCGCCCCGCGGCAGGTGGCCCCGCCCTCAGTCGGATAGCGCGCTGGTCAGGGCCTTTATATTGTGCCGGACCATGGCAATGTAAGTGGGTGCATCGCCGTTTTCCGCCGTCAGGCCGTCGGAATACAGCGTCCCGCCGATCTTGACCCCGGTCTCGGCCGCGATCCGCCGCATCATCCGGGGATCGGTGATATTTTCGAGAAATACCGCCGGAATTTTCTGCTTTTTGATCTGCCGGATGATCGCCGCGATATCGCGGGCGCTGGGCTCGGCGTCGGTGGAGACGCCCTGCGGGGCGATGAAATCGATGCCGTAGGCCGCGGCGAAGTAACCGAAGGCGTCATGGGTCGAGATCACATGGCGCCGCTCGGGCGGGATTTTGCCGACCGCCTCGCGGACATCCCGGTCCAGAGCATCGAGCCGGGCAAGATAGGCCTCGGTATTGGCGCGATAGCTCGCCGCCCCGTCTGGGTCGGCCGCGATCAGGGCATCGCGGATATTGGCGACATAGATTTTGGCGTTGGCCACCGCCTGCCAGGCATGGGGATCGGCCTCGTCGCCATGGTCATGGCCGTGCCCGTCCTCGGCGGCCTTGCGCGCGGTGATGCCACGGGTGGCGACCACGACCGTCGCCTTGCTTTTCGACGAGGCGACCAGACGCGGCAGCCAGCCTTCGAGGCCGAGGCCGTTGACGATCACCAGCTTCGCAGCGGCGATCTTCCGGGCATCGGCGGGCGTCGGCGTATAGACATGGGTGTCGCTGTCGGGGCCGACCAGCACCGTGACATCGACGCGATCGCCGCCGACGTTCCTGGCGAAATCGCCCAGGATGGAGAACGTCGCAACCACGCCGATCTTATCCTGCGCCGCAACCGGCGAGACCAACAGGGCCAGCGCAAGCAAGGCGAACAGACGCACCGGATGCCGCATCGCCGCCCTCCTCACGCTTCCAGATGACGGCCCGGAAACGCCTGCCGCAGCACGCCGCCAACCGGACCGAAGATGATCGAGACAAGATAAAAGCCGGCCGCCACCAGAATGATCGCGGGGCCGGACGGCACCCTGGTCTGGAACGACAGGATCAGCCCGAGGTAGCCCGACAGCGTCGCAATCGCCACCGCGATCACGATCATGCCGGTGATGTCGCGCGACCAGAACCGGGCAATGCCCGCGGGCAGGATCATCAGGCCCACCGCCAAAAGGGTGCCGAGCGCCTGAAAGCCGTTGACCAGATTGATCACCACCAGCGCCAGAAAAATGAGATGCGCCGGCGCGCCGGCGCGACTGACCGTGCGCAGATAAAGCGGATCGACGCATTCGACCACCAGCGGGCGATAGATCAGCGCCAGCAGCACCAGCGTCAGCGTGGCGTTGAAGGCGATCACCATCAGCGTCGCGTCATCCATCGCAAGGATGTTGCCGAACAGCACATGCAGCAGATCGATATTGGTGCCGCGGACCGAAACGATGGTGACGCCGAGCGCCAGCGAAGCCAGATAGAAGGTCGCCAGCGACGCATCCTCCTTGATTTCGGTGGTGCGCGAGACCACGCCGGCCAGGATCGCCACCGCGAAACCCGCGATCAGCCCGCCGAACGTCATGGCGAACAAATTGAGCCCCGACAGCAGAAAGCCGATCGCAGCGCCGGGCAGGATGGCATGGGCCATCGCGTCGCCGACCAGACTCATCCGCCGCAGCATCAGGAACACGCCGATCGGCCCGCCTCCCAGCGCCAGCGCGAACACGCCGGCCAGCGCGCGGCGCATGAAGCCGAAATCGGCAAACGGGGCAATCAGCGCGTCGTACAGCATCTGCGTCACGCCGCCTGCGAGGGAGCCTGCTCGCTGCAGGGCTCGGCCGCGTCGTCGAACGCCTCGCACATCCGCCGCGCCGCCCGCATGTTGTCGGCGGTGAGGACCTCTGCCGTCGGCCCCCATGCCACCAGCGAACGCGCCAGCAGCAGTGTCTGCGGGAAATGCGCCCGCACCATCTCCATGTCGTGCAATGCGGCCAGCACGGTGCGGCCTTCGGCGTGCCAGCGCTCGACCAGCGTCACCAGATCGGCGGACGTGCTGGCGTCGATGGCGTTGAACGGCTCGTCGAGCACGATCACCCGCGCATCCTGCAACAGCACCCGCGCGAACAGCATGCGCTGCATCTGCCCGCCCGACAGCGTGCCGATGGTCCGGCTCTCGAAACCGTTGAGCCCCACCGCGGCGAGCGCTTCGAGAATCATGCCGCGTTCGCGGCGCTTGAGGCCGCCGAACAGCCCGGCGCGGCGCCACAAGCCGGTGGCGACGAAATCGAACACCGAAATCGGAAAACTGCGATCGATCTCGGCGATCTGCGGCAGATAGGCGATATCGCGAATATCGATGCCGCCGCGATCGATGGTGCCCGCCAGCGGCTTGAGAATGCCGACGAGGCCACGCAGCAGCGTCGACTTGCCGGCGCCGTTGGGGCCGATCACGGCGATCAGCGCGCCTTCGTTCACGATGCCCGACAGATGATGCACCGCCGGGTGGCGATCATAACCGAGAGTGACGTCACGGAATTGCAGTTGCGCGGCCATCTCTATCTCATCGCCAGCAGAACGAACGCCCACATCACCGCGCTGGTCGCCAGCGCCGCCGCAAGGCGCGCGGGCAGAGCCATCCGCAAGATCGACCAGCCCACGCTCTGGGCGGGATGCGGTGATGCCGGCCCATGGTGGTGATGACCATGGTCATGGGAATGCGCATGAGAATGCAGGGAGGCCATCACGAGGTCCTGAAAACCGGCCGGGTGTCCGCCCCAACCGCCAAATTCACGCTATATTATAACATAATTCTCGTCCAGATCAGAAAAATCCATTTTAAATCAACATGATAGTCTAACTGAAATAGCGCACCAGCGCGAGACCGGCGAACAGTCCAACGATCGCAAGGCCGACCGAGCCCAGCACGTAAAAAGCGGCGAGAGCGAATTCGCTGCGTTCATAGAGGAGTACGGCGTCCAGCGAGAAAGCGGAGAACGTGGTGTAGCCGCCGAGAATGCCGGTCATGACGAACAGCCGCCATGGCTGCGCCGCATCGCCCTTGAAGGCGAGATAACCCGCGATCAGCCCCATCACCAGCGACCCGGTGATGTTGATGACAAAGGTGCCGTAGGGAAAATGGGTGCCGCAGGCCCGCGCGCAGCCGACATTGACGGCATGGCGCAGCGTCGCCCCGAGGCCGCCGCCAATAAAAACCAGCAGATAGTTCATCTGCGTTCCTCGCTGCCGTTCCACCCGCGTTGTTTTGCCGCAACCGCGGCGATGCGACAAGCCGATACAGCGCGGCACACAAGGAAAAGGCGGCGCTCACGCGCCGCCCTGCCGAAATCACCGGCGATGCCTGACCGTGCGATCAGACGCCCGCCTTGGAGTACATTTCCTCGACGTAGTCCCAGTTCACCAGATTCTCGACGAAGGCCTTGAGATAGTCGGGACGGCGGTTGCGGTAGTCGATGTAATAGGAGTGCTCCCACACATCGACGCCGAGGATCGGCGTGCCGCCATGAACCAGCGGATTCTCGCCGTTCGGCGTCTTGGAGATTTCCAGCTTGCCGTTCTTGACCGCAAGCCAGGCCCAGCCGGAGCCGAACTGGCCGGCGCCCGCCGCGGCGAAATCGGTCTTGAACTTCTCGAAGCCGCCGAGATCCTCATCGATCTTCTTGGCGATCTTACCCGGCAGCTTGCTGCCGCCACCATTCGGCTTCATCCACTTCCAGAAATGGATGTGGTTGTAGTGCTGGGCGGCGTTGTTGAACAGCCCGGCGTTCTTGCCGAACGAGCCCTTCACGATCTCCTCGAGGGACTTGCCCTCGAACTCAGTGCCTTTCAGCAGATTGTTGCCGTTGGTGACATAGGCCTGATGGTGCTTGTCGTGATGATACTCAAGCGTTTCCTTCGACATATGAGGCTGCAGAGCGTCATAGGCGTAAGGCAAGTCCGGGAGAGTGAAGGTCATGGGGGTACATCCGCAATAATGGGGGAGAGAACGACTTAACGCGCAGAACTATATAAGGTTTCGTCGCAAGGAAACAGGCTGCAATGGCCGTCTTGATGCCATGCAGCATGGACGGTCCGCATCCGCATCACGGATGGCCGAGCCGATTTCCTCCGCATTCGCGCCGCGCCGTTATAAGGCCATGGCGGCAGATTTGCCAAACCGCGCGGCAGGCGCAGGAATTTTCCAATTCTTCGGCCCGCAGCAGGAGAATTCTCCGCAGCGGGCGGAAAAATCATGCCTAGCGGCCTCCTCCGCTCGCCTTCATCCTTCGAGCCGCTGCCCCGTATGCCGCCTTACGCCGCCTCAACGGATGTCATAAAAAACGGGACGCACGACACCGTGCGCCCCGAAGTCTCGCCCGGGGAGATCAGTTGTACTTGATGTAGGCGCTCTTGAGGCTGGTATAGAAACCGATGGTGTCGTCGCCGACCTCGCGCGGCCCGTGACTCGAGTGCTTGTGGCCACCGAACGGAAAATGCGAGAAGCCGCCCAGCGTCGGACGGTTGATGTGCACCATGCCGGCCTCAACCTTGTCGATGTAGTTGAACGCGCGGCTGAGATCGCGGGTGAAGATCGAACTGGTCAGGCCGTAGTCCACATTGTTGGCGGTGCCCACCGCCTCGGAGAAATCCCTCACACGCATCAGGGCCAGAACCGGGCCGAATACCTCCTCACGGCCGATCTCATGCTTGGGCGTGATGCCGTCGATCACGGTTGGCGCGTAGAAATGGCCATGCTCCATGCCCGCCGGCCGCGCGCCGCCGGTCAGCACCTTGCCGCCTTCCGCCCGTGCGCGGGTGACGAACGCATCGACATCGCGCAGCCGCGTCGAATCGATCAGCGGCCCCATGTTGACGGTGGGATCGATGCCCGCACCGACCTTGATGCTCTTGAAGCGGTCGACCAGGCGCTCGGTGAACGCATCGGCCACCTTTTCTTCCACCACAACGCGGCTGACGCAGGTGCAGCGCTGGCCCGATACATCGAGCGAGGAGGTAACGCAGCTATCGACCGCGAGATCGAGATCGGCATCGCCGAGAATCACCTGCGGATTCTTGCCGCCCATCTCGAGCTGGGTCTTGGCCATGCGCTTGGCCGCCTGCGCATTGATCGCCATGCCGACCTTGGTCGATCCCGTGAACGAGATGCCGACCACCATCGGGTTGTTGACCAGTTGCTCGCCGACCGCCGGGCCGCCATGCACAAGTGCGATTGCCTCGCGCGGCATGCCGGCCTCGAGAAACACATCGACCACGCGCGCGGCGGTCGCCGGCGTGAAAGGCGACGGCTTGAACACGATCGGGCAGCCGCAAACGAAAGCCGGCGCGATCTTCCAGCACGGAATCGCGAACGGGATATTCCACGGACTGATCAGCGCGACGCTGCCGATCGGCTGGCGCGTGGTGTAGCAGAACACGTCCGGCATTTCGCTCGGCAACGTCTGGCCGCCAAGCCGGCGTCCCATGCCGGAGGCGTATTCCATGATGTCGATCGCGCGCTTGATCTCGGCGTAGGATTCGGCGATCGGCTTGCCCTGCTCGCGGGTGATCAGGCGGGCGATGTTGTCGCGGTCGGATTCGACGATCTGGGCGGCGCGCAGCACGATCTTGCCGCGCTCGGGCGGCGTCAGGCGTCGCCATTTCTCGGCGCCAAGAGTCACGCCCTCGATCGCCCGCCGCGCCGTCTCGGCCGACGAATCCGGCGAGAGCGCGACAAGGTCGCTCTGGTCGGCCGGATTGAGACGGCGGACCTCCTTGTCCTCATGGGATTCCCACTTGCCGGCGACAAAATTGGCGACCTGAATCGTCGCGTCCTTGGTTTGCAATCGTGTCTGGGTTTGCGTGCTCAACTGCGTTTCTCCTTGAAATTGTGCGGCGAGCGCCTGCGCGCTCGCCATTGCTCTTGTCGTGTCGGATGCCCCTCAGTCCGGCAGGCCCTTGCCCCTGGTCTCGACCGCCCATGGCAACACCAGAATGCCGATGCCGAAGGCGAAGGCCGTCGCAGCCACCGGATAACCGAGCGTACCGGTCTGGCTCACCGCCCAGCCGAGCAGGAAGTTGACGCCGGCGCCGATGAAGCGGCCGAACGAAATCGCCCAGGCGAACGCCGTGGCGCGGATCGTGGTCGGGTATTGTTCGGGGATCCAGATGCTGTAGATGGCGAAGTTGCCGCCGAAATAACCGACGGCCGCCATCGCGACGATGAACGGGATCAGCGAATTCTGCTGGTAGAACAGATAACCGAACGCCGCCAGGATCGAGACCATCATGCCGAGAAAGAACAGTCCCGTCGCCTTGCGGCGGCCGAGCCCTTCGGCGAACAGCGGCAGCGTCAGACATCCCAGGATCGTCATGAACGAGAACAGCATGCTGGAGTACGACACCAGTTGCGGAATCTCCTTACCGGTATAGCCGGCCTTGGTCGCAAGCTGCGTCAACGCCGCCGGCGCGTAGACCGCACCGGCCCACAGACCGATGATCGAGCAGGTGAGCAGCGTGGTGAGAACGATCGTGCGCTGGCGGAATTCGCCGCTGAAAATCTCGCGCAGCGGTTTTCCCTTCTTCGCCTCGACCTCCTTCTTCTCCCATTTGTTCGGCTCGCGGATCATCAGGCGCACCGCGAGCGCGATCGCGACCGGCGCGAGGCCACACAGGAACATCGCGCGCCAGCCGTAATGCGCACCAACCGTGAAGTTCAGCGCGGATGCGATGAAGAAGCCGACATAGTAGCCGGTCTGCAGATAGCCTCCCGCCTTGGCGCGGCGATCCTCCGGCCAGATTTCGGCGATGAAGGTACCGGCCAGCGCCCATTCGCCGCCGACGCCGATGCCGGCGAGAAAGCGGAACACCGCGAGCTGGTAGACGTCCTGCGCGAACGCGGCGGCGCCGGTGAACACCGAATAGACAACAATGGTCAGCGCCAGTGTTTTGGCGCGACCCCATTTGTCGCCGAGCGGCCCCCAGATGAACGCCATGCCCCATCCGACCAGGAACAGGGCGAACATCATCGATCCGGCGAACGCGATGTTCGGCGCCGTCGCTTCGATGCCGGACGCCGGCAGCAGTTCACGCATCGACGGCACAAATACCAGCGCGAAGATGAACGAATCGACGCCATCCATCACCCAGCCGAGCCAGCAGCCGAAGAACCCGATGTAATGTTGCTTGTTCAGTCGCGATTTGGGTTTCGCGATCCCGTTTGCTTCCGCAATGACCGTCATGGCCTGTTTCCCCCTCCGAGAAGATGCAGGAGTTAAACAGGCAATCCGGCAGTCTCGTATTCGGCATTTTCGCACCCGCTGGTGTGTTTGTGGCGCGACGAAGGTGCGCGAACTCACTCATCCTTGTTACGTCCACGGCGGCATGACCTCGCGCGATCGATCGGCACGCAAAGCGCGCAGATGCCTGTAAATCATGGGATAAATCGATCTTCGGACACCGCGAATCGCGGTCTTGCACGCACGAATAAAACCTTCAGCGGTTCGACGCGCGAACCGCAGTCCGATGACTCCGTCGCATCTTTAGCGAAGCGACAATATGACCTTCACGCCCTCAGTGCGCTTCGTGCGGCCGAAGCGTCTCGGTCGAAACGACATGCTTGTCGAGGCGCAGTTCGTCGTGCGACATGCCCAGCGCGAGGCCGACAAGCTGCGGCAGATGGAGCACCGGCATGTCGAGCTTCTTGCCCGCGTCCTTCTCGATTTCCTTCTGGAAGCTGTCCAGCACGGTGTGACAGAGCGGACATGGCGTGACCATCGCATGGGCGCCGTTGGTCTTGGCCGATTGAATATGTTGTCCGGTCAGCTTGATCGCGATGCGCTCGTCATGCGCGGCGGTATGGAAGCCGCAACATTCGGTGCGGCCGGTATAGTCCACCGGCTTGCAGCCCAGCAGCTCCGACAGTTGTTCCAGCGAGCGGTTGTTGCGGGAATCGATGAAGCCATATTTGCCCGGCGGGCGGGTGATGTGGCAGCCGTAGAACGCCGCGACCGACATGCCGGTCAGCGGATTGACCACCAGATCGCGCAAGCGATCGGCGCCAATGTCCTCGAACAGCACCCACAGGAAATGGGTGACGCGCGTGGTGCCCTTGTATTCGAGCCCCTCTTCGGCCAGGCGCTCATTGACCTGACGGGCGAGATAGGGATCTTCCGTGAAGGTCGCCTGAGCGTCGATCAGATTGAGCGTACAGGTGTTGCAGACCGTCATCAGCGGCAGGCCGTCGCGCTCCGCCAGCGCCAGAATACGGACGTTGAGCGCAAGGAAGCCGATCGGATCGATGGCGCGAATCTCCCGCGCGCCGGTACAGGTCGCCGATTCGAGCTCGGTCAGTTCGAGATCGAGCGCGACCGCAACCTTGCGCATCGCGATATTGAGCTCCTTGCAGGTGCTCTTGGCCGAACAGCCGGGGTAATAGGCAAACTTCATGAGACGGACCTTGATTTGCCGAGCAGACGCGCCGCCGCTTTTGCCGCCGCCGTCGGTTTGCGAAACAGGGTTTTGAACGGGTCGATCTTGCCGCGCAGCAGAAGCCGCAGCGCGCGGCCGATCTGCAGCAGCACCTTCGGCCCCTGCACGCGCAGCACGAGCTCGCTGGGGTCGATCCGCCCCCGCGCCGCGACGATGGCGCGAAATGCCATCGCGTGCTTTGCGACATGCGGCACCAACTCGGCGGTCTTCGCCTTCAAGGGCTCGATCACCCGCGTCACGATGGGAATCTTCGCGGGGCAGACTTCCTCGCATTTGTAGCAGGACAGGCAATTGAAGATGCCGGCATGCTCCAGCGCCCGCGCCACCTTGGCCGGATCGTTGCGCGCATCGAGCGCGGTCTGCGCCAATTGCACCAGCGGCGCAGGGCCGGCAAAATCTGTAAGCCCGCCGAGGCCGATCACCGGACAGGCCGAGAAGCACGACATGCAACTGATACAATCGAGCGCCTTCGAGGCGTTCTTCATGTCCTTGTGCGACAATGGCTCGGGAAATCCGGGATAGGCGGAGGGCCGCTCCAGCCAGGGCTCGAAGCCGGCAACGCGGTCTTCATACGGACGGCGATCCACCACCAGATCGCGGATCACCGGAAGGTTGCGCAGCGGCTCGATCGTCATGTCGGGCTCGACCGCTTCCCAGCAGGCCAGCACCTCGCGGCCGTTCATCCGCACTGCGCAGGTGCCGCACATCTTGGTGCCGCACAGCCAGCGATAGGCCAGATCGGTGGCGAAGTTCTCGGCGATATAGTTCAGGGCGTCGAGCACGCGCATCGCGGTGTCGTAGGGAACGATGAAGCTCTCGAAACGAGGCGCGCCTGCCTCCCCGGCATCGAACCGCCGCACGCGGACCTGAACCGGATCGCCGGGTTGCAACCGCGCGTTCCGCGCCAGAAGCCCGTCCGCGTTCTCGACCTTGCCGATACTGCGTGCATCGACCTGCACATTCATTGTCCGCCCCTCGGCATTCCCACGGTCTTGCCTGCGCTCACCACGGCACCGCCATGTTGTCGCGCCGCGCAAAGTCGGGCTGGAAGAACGGCAGATCGTACGGCACCTGCTCGAAGCGGAAACCGTTGTCGGTCTTGATCATGATATTGGCCGCCAGCCAGTTCTCGTTGTCGGTTTCTGGAAAATCAGTCCGCATGAAGGGACCGCGGCTCTCGCGGCGCTCGATCGAGGAATGCACGATCAGTTCGGCGACATCGACCATGTTGTGGACATCGATGGCGTCGACCCATTCGTAATTGGCGACGCGGGTGTGGTTCTTCACCCGCATGTTCGGCAGCACGCAGGTCCGGATGCGGTCGAGATCCTCCAACGCTCCGGTAAGGCTGGCATGGTTCTTCTCGACGCCGGCCTTCTCCCACATCACGCGGCGGATCTCTTCCTTGACCTGAACCGGCGCGAGCCCCTCGCCATTGCTCGCGAGCAGTGAATCGATGCGGCGACGCTCCAGCTCGACCTGCTCATCCGGCAGCGTCCCCGGGTGCAACCCGCCGATCTCGGCGGCGATGCCGTCGGCGACGCATTTGCCGTCGAATGTCACGAGCGCAATCAGACCGTTGCTGTGGCCGCCGACACCACCGGCAACATAAAGACCGGGCACCGAGGAGCGCATGTTCGCCGTATCGACCAGAATGCCGCCCTGCCGGTAATGCGCGGTCACCGCGGTCTCGATCGGTCCTTGCCGCGGATCGAGACCGAGCTGATAGAACGGCTTGCCGTAGGTGGTGTAGGCGTCGATCTCCCTGGGATCGATATGATCGAAGCCAGCGAAATAACCGCCATCGAAACGTGCCTTGCCGGCGTGCACCTGTTTCACCAGCCGCTTGAGTTGCACGGTGTAGGGCCCGAACGCCATCGGATCGTCCACCTGCTGGTTGAAAAATTCCTCGCCGGCGGAGTTCACCATTCGTGCCGAGTGCTCCGATCCGAGCACCGGATTGGGATAGATCTGCACGCGCTGCCAGGTCGGCGGATGCGCGACGTCGTTGGTGTGCCACCACTGCATCTCGAGATTGACGAGGCTGGCGCCCGCCCGCCACGCCATCGCGAGGCCATCGCCCGACATCTCGCGCGTGCCGGTGGAGCGTTTGTGCAGGCGGTCGGAATAGCCGGTAGCGAGCACCACCGCGCGCGCCAGCACAACGGCATATTCGCCGGTGAGACAGTTCACCGTGAAGACACCGCACACGCTGCCGTCCTCGCGGCGCAGCAGCGAGGTGACGATGGTCTCCTCCAGCCGGCGGATGCCGGCCTTGATCACCTGCTTGCGCCGCAGGTCCATGAACGGCACGCCGGAATTCCCCTGCACATTGGCGGCGACGCTTCTGATCTTGCCGGGGCTCACCACCACATTGCCGTCATCGTCGCGACGGAAATAAAGTCCGGCGGCTTCAAGCTCGGGATAATACACGCTCTCGATCCACTGGCCGCAGCGCTTCGCCCAGTTCTGATCGATCAGATACTGATTGTGATATTTGATGAGAAACTCGGCGGTGTTGCGCGCCTGCTCCGGCGTGTTGCCGAGCAGCCCGCCGCCAAGCACCAGATTTCCCGCGAACAGCGAGGCGCCGCTTTTGCCGACAAGCCCCTTGCAGACGATGATCGTGTCGATGTGCTTTCTGGTCAGTTCGAGAGCGGCATAACAACCCGCCGCTCCGCCCCCCACCACGACCACATCGGTTGTCAGTATCTGCATGGTTCACGTCTTTGCCGCGTGCGAGACAAGCACGGGCTGAAACGTAACTTGGCATGCCACTCTCCGCATTTAGGCGTTTTTGCACCCGCCGGTGCTTGCCTGCGGCTCGATTGCCCTGATCACGGCATCGACCGGCAGGCCGGAAGGCGGCGATTGACGCCGCCAATTCGATCGCGGCAATATTCATTCTAAATTGAAACTGCACGGACGCTCCGTGCCGCTCGGAGGTCCGCATGCCGCAACTGGCCAGACTCGCATGGGACGACCTTCGCGTCGTCCTCGAGGTGGCCCGGCAAGGCAGCATCTATGCTGCGGCGAAAATTCTTAAGGTCGACCATTCGACGGTGACAAGGCGCATCGCCCATGTCGAACTGATCATGGAACGACGGCTGTTCGACCGCTCCAATCGCGGCATCACGCCCCGGCCCGAAACCGAGCATCTGCTCGAACATATCCGCTCGATGGAAATGCATGCGGCCGCCATGCATGAAGAGCTGGAGCGAAATGTCGCAACCCGGGTTCGCGCCATCCGTGTCGCCACCATGGAAGGTCTGGCGAGCGGCTATCTGGCGCGCCGGATTCAGGAGATCACGCTGGACGAGCCGGGCATCCGGATCGAACTGTTCAGCAACCCGCATATCGTCGATCTGCTGAAAAAAGAGACCGACATCTTCCTGAGCTTCTTCGACCCGATGATCCCTGGCCTGATCAGCGAGCAGATCGGCGAGACCGCGATCTATCTCTATGGTTCGGCGCGTTATCAGGCGCTGCACGGCCTACCCGGCTCGCGCGAGGAGCTCGGCGCGCACCGCTATGTCGGTTACATCCCCGAAATGGTGTCGATCGAATCCGTCCGCTGGCTGGATCAGCTCGTGCCCAACGCCCTCCTTGCATTTTGCAGCAACAGCGTGATCGCCCAGCGCAACGCCGCCATCGCTGGCGCCGGCCTTGCCGTGCTTCCGACCTTTGTCGGCGACGAAACCGGCGCGCTGTTCCGGGTGTTGCCGGATCAGATCCGCAGCCTGCGTCCGGTCTGGATGTCGGTCGCGCGCGACCAGCATGTGCTGAAAACCATCAGCCGCTCGGCCAAGGCGATTTCCCGGATCTTTGTCGCCGACCGCGCTTTCCTGCTCGGCGACTCGCCATGGATCGAGCGGCCGGCGCCAACCTCACCCGTCAAGGCGTAGAGGGCGGCGCGGACCATCACTTGTCGGATCGATGATCCACGCCGCGCCATGCGTTAAACCGGCATCGCCGACAGATTGTGGCGGACCGGCATGTTTTTCAGCAGATCCTCCTTCGGAATCCGCTTCTGCAACGTCAACTTGCCGTTGACGACCCGGCTGATGTAGCAGTCGATGACGCCGGCGTGATCTTCCTTGCGGATGATCTTGTCGCCCTGCGGATGGCCGACGGAATTCTTCATCTCCATGCCTTCCAGAGCCTCGATCACGCCCTGGATATCCTTGCGGGTCTTGTAGCCCGATTTCTCGATCGCCTGCTTGATCGCGAAGATATCTTCCCATGCCTGCCAGCAATGGCTCTTGTCCATCACCGCGGTGCCGCCGATCTGGCGGGCATCGGCGTCATCGATCTGCAGACGCTTGTTGAACTCCTTGTGGTACTCGTCGTTCTTCGAGCTCAGCATGCGCGGGAAGTTCTCGAAGAAATAGACGCCTTCGGCCGCGCCCTGGATGTCGTCCGGCGCGATCGACTCGATGCTCGCCGACGAGGAGAACATCTTCATCTTCTTGTCGAGCCCCATGCTCTTGGCCTGGGTGTAGAAACCGAGCGACAGCGAGCCGATGAAAGCCGGTAGCAGCACTTCGGTGTCGGCGGAAATCTGCGCCAGATACGGCACGAAATCCTTGGTATCGAGCGGCACCGCGATGCTGTTGAGAATCTTGCCGCCCGCCTTCTCGATGAAGTGGCGCGATTCCTGATTGGTGCTCTGGCCCCAGGCGTAATCGGCGTAAATGATCGTCCACACCTTGCCGAAATTCTCGACGCACCAAGGCATGCTCGCCGCCGCGATCGAATAGGTGTCGGTGCCGGTGCGGAACGAGTAGCGCGTGCCCTTGGCGCCGGTCGCTTCCGTTGCCTCTCCGGTGGAGAAGTAGATCGTCTTGAGTTCGGAGGCGATCGGGATCGCCGCCAGCATCACGCCGGAATGCACCGACCCGATGACGAATTCGGCGTTGGCGCGCTGGATCAGGTTGCGCAGTTTGCGCGCGCCGCTGGCCGGATTCGATTCGGTGTCTTCGGTCGCAAGTTCAACTTTTCGCCCGGCGATGCCGCCGCCTTGATTGATGATGTCAACCGCCGCGCGGGCGCATTTGTCGTGCCAGACGCCCCATGACGAGATCACGCCGGTGAGATCGCAATGATGCCCGATCACGATCGGCCCGGACGCCTGCGCGAATGCATCCTTCATGATCGTGAGGTTTGCCGTGCCAGCCGCTGCGCCGCCTGCGAGAGCACATTCGAGGAAGCTGCGGCGCGAAATTTTCTTGGCCATGATCTTCTCTCCTTGAAAGTCGGATTAACGGGACAGACCGAGATAGCGATGCACGATCGCGGTCTGCGATTTCAGTTCCTGTGAAGTTCCGGAATAGACCACGGTGCCCTTTTCCATCAGGAACACGCGCGGACAGAGCTTGAGCGCCGTCTCGACATTCTGCTCGACCAGCAGGATCGACACGCCGCTCTGGTTGATGCGATAGATTTCCCGCCGGATCTGCGAGACCAGCAGCGGCATGATGCCTTCGGTCGGCTCATCGAGAATGATCAGCTTCGGGCGCATCATCAGGCAGCGGGCAATCGCCAGCATCTGCTGCTCGCCGCCGGAGAGAGTATTTCCAGCCTGCTTGACCCGTTCCTTGAGGCGCGGGAAGCAGTGAAACACGTACTCCTCCTGCGCGGGATCGCGCTTGCCGGGAAGGCCGATGCACAGATTTTCCATCACCGACAGGTTCGGGAAAATGCCGCGCCCCTGCGGGACGTAACCGATGCCGGTACGCGGCACCTTGTGCGCGGGGATGCTGGAGAGATCGACGCCATCGAAAGCGATCGTGCCGTTGCTCTTCGGCGCCAGCCCCATGATCGCGCGCAGCGTCGTGGTCTTGCCGACGCCGTTGCGGCCGAGCAGCGCCGCGGATTCCCCCGGCTGAATTTCGAGATTCACACCCTGAAGGATGTGAAGCTTGCCGATGTGAACGTGGACATTGCTGAGGTTAAGCATGGGCGGCCTCCTCGAGGTAGTCTTCGTCCTCGGGACGGCCCAGATAGGCTTCGCGCACCTGCTCGTTGTTGGAAATGTCCTGCGGGCTGCCAGTGGCCAGAATCGCACCCTGCGCCAGCACGGTGATGTCCTCGGCGAGGCCGAACACCACCTCCATGTCGTGTTCGATGATGATGATATCGACCTTGCGCGCCAGCTCGCGAATCTTCGCCACCGCGCGCTCGGTCTCGGCCGGGCTCATGCCGCAAATCGGCTCGTCGAGCAGCAACAGGCGAGGATCGGAGATTAGCGCCATGCCGATTTCAAGCATCGCCACGTCGCCGTAGGACAGCGTTCCGGCAATGCGCTTGGCGAGCGCGGTCATGCCGATCTCTTCGAGAATCTGATCCACCCGCTCGCGGGTTTCCCGATCGTTCATCGCAGAGCGGAACGGATGCAGGAAGCGCTGCGCCGATTGCCGCGTGATCCAGAGATTTTCCGTCACGCTGAGCTGGTTGAACACGCTCTTGATCTGCATGGTTCGCTTGATGCCGAGCCGGCTGATCTCGTGCGGGCGAAGACCGGTGATATCGCGCTCGCGGAAATACACCCGGCCGCTGTCGGCCTTGAGCAGGCCGGAAATCAGGTTGAACAGCGTGGTCTTGCCGGCGCCATTCGGGCCGATGATCGCCTGCAGGCGACCGCTCGGCAGGCTGAGAGTGAGATTGTCGGTCGCGATCAGACCGCCGAAGGTCTTGGTCAGCTTCTCGGTGCGCAGGATCGGCTCGCTCATGATTCCACCCGCAGCTTGGCCGGCGCGGCCTGATCAGCCGGGCGCGTCAGCAGACGGTCGATGGCATCGCGCCACAACCCGACTAGTCCTTTCGGTGCGAGAATCACCACGAGAATCGCCATCACGCCGACGATCAGCGAATGATGCTCCCAATGGGTCGAGACCACCTCGCGGATGATGATGAACAACGTGGTGCCGACGATCGGGCCGAACAGCGTGCCCGCGCCGCCGACGATGCTCCACACCAGGCCTTCGCCCGAGACGTGATAGAACATGTAGGTCGCCGAGGCGTAGCGGCCGAAATAGGCGAACAGCGCGCCGGCGACGCCGGCGAGAAAGCCGGCCATCACAAAAGCCGTGAGGCGGATCAGATAAACGTTGAGGCCGATCAGCGAGGCCCGCACGTCATTGTCGCGCACCGCCATGAACGCCTTGCCGAGCGGACTGCCGATCACGCGGTGCATCAGGTAGAAGCACACCGCGACGGTCGCGAGAATGAAGAAGTACTGGAAGTTCGGATCGGCGAAGCTCCACTGCGTGCCGCCGAACGTGAATGTCGGCGGCAGCGAGAAGTTGATGCCGTCGTCGCCGCCGGTCAGCCACTTCATGCTCACCGCGAGGAAATAGAAGATCAGCGAGAACACCACGGTGATGATGGCGAAATAGTGCCAGGTCAGACGTACCGCGAAGATACCGGCGACCAGCGCCATCGCCATCGACGCGACGATGCCAAGGCCGAACGCCGGCCAGAACGACAGACCGAGCTGATCGATGCCGATGCCGACGCCGTACATGCCGAATCCGAAGAACAGCGCCTGCCCGAACGACAGCAGCCCGACATAGCCGAACAGCAGATTGGTGCTGGCGGCGAACAGCGACCAGATCAGGATCTCCGCGATCACGCTGACCCAGAAGGTATTGATCAGCGCCGGAACGGTCCATGGCACGGTGAGCAGAAACAAAGCGAACACAATCATCAGCACGCGCTCGATCCGGGCGCGGCGGACTTCCGGCGACAGCATCTCCTGTTTGACCGGGATACTCACTTGGCAAATCCCTTGAACAGGCCCTGCGGCCGCAGCAACAGAACCGCGCTCATCAGCACCAGCGAGGAAATGCGTGCAATGGTCGGGTTGGCGACACTCTGGATCATGCCTTCCATCAGCGCGAGCAGGATGGCGGCCGCCGCGGTACCGGGCAGATTGCCAAGGCCGCCGATGATCACCGCGATGAAGCACACCGGCAGCAGATCGACGCCGCCCCTGAAATCGACGGTCGTGATCGGCGCGGCCACCACACCGCCAAAGCCGGCCAGCGCGAAGCCCACCGCGAAGGTCAGAATGTAGATGAACTTCGCCGGAATCCCCATCGCGGTCGCGGTCTCGCGGTCATGCCGCACCGCGCGCATCCAGGTGCCGAGCTTGGTGTAGTTCAGGAACAGGAAGAACGCGATCAGCGCAGCAAGCGAGAACGCAGCGGCATAGATGCGGTAGATGTCATACTGGATGCCGAACAGCGGCATGGTGCCCTGCACCGGCGGCAGCATGCGATGCGGGGTCGCGCCGAATGTCATGCGCACGACTTCCTGCAGGATCAGCGAGACGCCGAAGGTCGCCACGATCGACAGGGCCGCGGCGCCGCGGATCGGCTGGATCACGATACGCTGGATCAGTGCGCCGAGAATGAAGCAGATCAGCGGGACGATCAGAAAGCCGATCCAGAAATTGCCTGTCGCCTCCAGGACGAACCATGCCAGCACGGTGCCGACCATGAAGAAGTCGCCATGGGCGATATTGATGATGTCAAGAAGACCAAAAATGATCGACAGGCCGAGCGCGATCAGCGCGATAATCAGGCCCCAGATCAATCCGTTCAATGCCAGCAACAGCAAGGTATCGATCATGAGCGGACACAATCAGCCGACTGAAGAACGGCGACGCTTGCCTGTGCTATTGCACCGGCGCCGCGACGACAGAACACCCTCAAATTTCACCCCCATCGCATCTGCACCGCTCACGTGCGGTGATCTGATATGCAGTTCGACATGGGTGTTAGGCCATCACGGGTTCGCCGCTCTCGCAATCAGCTTTTTTGCACTGGCCCGTGCGTGATTGTCGGGGTGTCTGCACACCGTGCGAGGCGTCGCTCCGCTCGCATATCGGCCGACGAATCCAGCATCCGACACGCACGAAGTCATCTGCTTGCACGCAGCCTGCGACAATCGGCGTCACGCTGTTCGTACAGCGTGAAAATCAGTCGTTTTGAGCAGAATATGTTCAGCCGCCGCCGCGTGCCCCCGCTATCCGCAAGGCAGGATGCGCGATCTGTGTGCAATGCAACAGCGGAAGGGAGAAGCACAGGCGCCGCGACGGAAAGCTCTCCCGGGCGGCGCTCAGACCGCCTGCATGCCGGGATCGCTCCTGAACAGGTTTTTCAGGAACTGACGCACCGCAAGAATGCGCGGCGAGAATTGCAGATCATTATGCACATTGAGCCAGACCTCGCGGGTCGCCGTCACCCTGTCGGGCAGGATCGGAACGAGATCGGGGTGCCGGGACACGGAGAATGTCGGCAGGAAAACAATGCCAAGCCCGCCCGCCGCCGCCCCCATCTGCGCGATCATGCTGTTGGAATGGAAGACCACCGTCGGCGCCTCCACCACTTCGGTGAGCCAGCGCACCGAATCCACCAGGATCAGGTCCTCGATGTAGGACACGAACGCATGGTTCTGCAGATCGGACGGGTTCGCCGGCGTGCCATTTTTGTCGAGATAGGCTTGGGAGGCGTAAAGCGACAAACGGAAGCTGCCGATCTTCTCGGAAATGAGGCCCTGCCCCACCGGTCTGAAGAAGCTCAGAAAGAGATCCGCCTCCCGCCGGTTGACATGAATGGTCTGCGGCGAAGTCACGAGTTCCAACGTCACGCCCGGCGCTGTTTTCTTCAATTCGATGCAGCGCTCCGCAATATAGAGCGAGGCGATCCCTTCCATGGTCGCGAGCCGGACATGGCCGGAGACCAGCGCCTTGTCGGCATTGAATTCCTCATGAAAGGAAACGACGGCGCTTTCCATCTTCTCGGCATGCCGCAGCAGCAGTTCACCGATATCGTTGAGCTTGAGACCCGAACGCTGGCGCAGCAGCAACGCCGAACCAATCGACGCCTCGAGTTGTGCGATGCGACGGCTGACCGTCGAATGGTCGACCTGCAGGCGCCGCGCAGCCTGCGACAGGCTGCCGGTCCTCGCGGCATAGAGAAACACCCGAAGATCGTCCCAATCGATGGATTCGAAACTAATCGGCATTCCCGGCGAGCTCCCGTAAGGCGGCGGCAGGTTGTGCGTGCAAGGCAGCTTGCAAGATTGTGCATGCACCTGGCGACAATGACCATGCTACCCATGGGCTTACATCAATGAAGAACCGGTCCGTCAAGGAGTCCTGTCAGATGTCGTCGCCTGTCAAAGTCGCCGCCGTCCATGCCGCCCCCGTGTTTCTCGACCGCGCCGCGACCACGGCCAAGGCCATTTCGCTGGTCCGCGAGGCGGCCCGCGCCGGCGCGCAACTGGTCGCGTTCCCGGAGACCTATATTCCAGCTTTCCCGGTATGGTCGGGCCTGTGGGCGCCGATCGAAAACCACGATCTGTTCGCGTTGATGGCCGACCAGTCGGTCTCGCCGAAAGGACCGGAAATCGCCTCCCTGCGGCGCGAGGCCAAGACGCTCGGCATCTGCATCTCGATCGGCATCAGTGAAAGCTCGCCAGCCAGCGTCGGCGCACTATGGAATTCCAATATCATCATCAGTCACGACGGCGCCATTCTCAATCATCACCGCAAGCTGGTGCCGACCTTCTATGAGAAGCTCACCTGGGCGGCGGGCGACGGCGCGGGCCTGAAGGTGGTCGAGACGCAGGTCGGCCGGGTCGGACAGCTCATCTGCGGCGAAAACACCAATCCGCTGGCGCGCTATTCGCTGATGGCGCAGGCCGAGCAGATTCACATCTCAAGCTGGCCGGCGCTGTGGCCAACGCGCCGCCCCGGCAATGGCGACAATTTCAACAATGTCGCCGCCAACCGCATCCGCTCCAGCGCCCATTCCTTCGAGGCGAAGGCCTTCGGCATGAACACCGCCGGCTATATGGACGCGGCGATGCGCCAGTTCCTGATCGATCGCGACTCGAAGGTCGCGGATATCATCGACCGCGTGCCGCGCGCGGCGAGTTTCTTTGTCGATCCGACCGGCGAGACGACGGGCGATTTTCTGCAGGACGACGAGGGCATCGCCTACGCCGAATTCGATCTGGCGCGCTGCGTCGAACCGAAGCAATTCCACGACGTCACCGGCTATTACAATCGCTTCGACGTATTTTCCCTCACCGTCAATCGCCGGCGGCTGCATCCGGTGTCGTTCATCGACGATGAGATTGCGCCGCCGCAGGGCAGTGAGGCGCTGCCTGACGACGAGCCCGGCTTGCGCCACTAGGGTTTGCGGCAATCGTCAAAAACAAGGGGCGCCCTCACGGCGCCCCTTGGCGTTTTGAACGGTGGTCTTCGACCGGCTTCAGCCTAGCGCCGGCGGACCGGCTCGCCCGTGGCCGGATCGAACAGCATCTTCACCTTCGCGCCGTTGCGATCGATGGCCTTGACCTCCCAGCACCCGTCATCGGCCTCGGTGCTGCGAACCCGGTAGCCCATGGCCTCCATCTTGCCGATCACCGTCTCGACGCCGATCCATTTGTCGCGCGGCAGATAGTTGCACTTCAGCCGATCCGCCGAGGCCGGCGCGATGCTGGCGGCGGAAACCGTGAGAAGCAGAGCAACAGCTGGAATTCGCATCTGTTTTCCTTTCTTGATGTGACTGGCATCACACTAGTCCACCTCCCCCACCGCAAGCTGACACCCCGCGTCAGCGTGCCGTCAGGTCCGATCCGCTATCTTTCGAACCAATCCTGACAAAGGCGGTGCAACCATGGCCATCCTGATGCTGCTCAGCTTGCCCTTCGCAGCCGTAACCGGCGAGTTTCCCGTATTCATCGCTTTGATGATCGCGGTATGCTTGGTCCTCGCTTTCGATCAGAATCCGATCCGCAGGTAGAGCTCGCGGACGAAAGCGATCATTCCGGCTGACAAGGTGTTCCTGCGGTGAAGAAGTGGAGATCCCTACTGATCATGACGGTGACTGCCCTGCTGCTGCTTGCGGCGCAGGGAGCAGGCGCGATCGCGGGCGATGACGACAAGCACTGCAAGCGCGATCAGGATTGCGCGCTCGACGCGGTGGAGCGCGGCGAAATCCGTTCCTTTGCCGAAGTGCTCGAATCCGTGCGCCAGCAGGTGAAAGGACAGGTCCTCAAGGTCGAGCTCGAGCGCGACGACGGGCTCTGGGTATACAAGATCAAGCTTTTGGCCGATGATGGACGGCGGAAGAAAATCGAAGTGAACGCCAAATCCTTGTCGATCCTGAAGCTGAAAGACGACTGATCATGCGCGTGCTTGTCGTGGAAGATGAGCGCCGTATCGCTGCCGACATCCGCGTCGCCCTCGAACGCGCCGGATGGGTGGTCGATCTTGCCGCGGACGGCGAGGATGCCTGGTTTCAGGCCGAAACCCAGGACTATGATGCGGTCATTCTCGATCTCGGCCTGCCCAGGCTGGACGGCCTGACCGTTCTCAAACGGCTGCGCGCGGCGGGCGTCGCGACGCCGGTTCTGATCCTGACCGCGCGCGATAGCTGGCGCGAAAAGGTCGAAGGCATCGATGCCGGCGCCGACGATTATCTCGCAAAGCCCTTCCAGATGGAGGAATTGCTGGCGCGGCTGCGGGCGATCACGCGGCGCGCTGCCGGCGTCGCGGATTCCATCCTCAAGGCGGGGCCCGTCGAACTCGATACCAGATCGCGCACCGTGACGGTCGACGCCGACGCCGTTTCGCTCTCGGCGCTGGAATATCGCCTGCTCGCGCAGTTGATGATGCATCGCGGGCGCGTGCTCTCGCAAAGCGAACTGATCGAACACGTCTATTCCAGCAGCGACGAATGCGAAACCAACGCACTCGAAGCCTTGATCACGCGGGTCCGGCGCAAGATCGGCAGCAACGTCATCGAAACCCGCCGCGGCCACGGCTACTGCATCGCCGCTGATCCCAAATGATCGGCCGCTCGCTTTTCGTCCGCCTCACGATCCTGTCCGGTGCCCTGATCCTGCTTGCGCTAGCCCTGGGCGGCGTGGCGCTGACATGGTTGTTCGAACGCGAGGTGGAGCGCCGCGCGATCTACGATCTCACCCAGCATTTGCAGACCCTCGCGGCTCAGGTCCGGATCGACAATGACAGACCGGCGCTCGATGCCGAGCCCGCCGACCCCCGTTTCAACGAGCCCTATAGCGGCCTTTACTGGCAAATCGAGACACCCTCCGGCGGCCGGCTGCGCTCGCGCTCGTTGTGGGACTTCAACCTTCCCGCCGACCGGACCGCGTCGGCAACCAAGCCGCATATCGGCATGGCCACGATGCCGAACGGCCTCGAACTGATCTCGATCAGCCGCCGCGTGGTGCTGGAATCCCCTGCCGGCGCCGGCAATGCGCTGATCACGGTGGCGCTGGACCGGCGCGACATCGTCACGGCGCGCAGCGCGTTTCTGCAGTTCCTGATTCCCTCGCTTCTTGTGCTCGCAGCATTGCTGACGGCGGCGATGGCGACCTTCCTGCATATGGCGCTGCGCCCCTTCCGGACGCTGAGCACCGGCCTGAAAGCCATCCACAGCGGCGCGACGCGGACCTTGTCCGGCCGCTTTCCCGACGAGGTGCAGCCGGTGGTCGACGATCTGAACCGGCTGATCGCGTTTCAGGACGTCGCCGTTGCCGAGGCGCGCGCGCATGCCGGCGATCTCGCCCATGGCCTGAAGACACCGCTCGCCATTCTCGGCGCCGTCGCCCGCGACATGACCGATCGCGGACAAAGCGATCTGGCAAAAGATATCGGCGAGCAGGTCCACGCCATGGACAGCCACGTCCGGCGGGCGCTGGCGCGCGCGCGTGTCGGGCTGGTGGGCCGGCTCGGCGGTCAATCGACGCCGGTGCGGCCGATCGTGACGAAAGCCATCGAGGCCCTGGGTAAGCTCAATCGGTCCCGCGATCTGCAATGGCGGCTTCGGATCGACGGCGAGCCGATGTTTGACGGCGAGGCCGGCGACCTGACCGAAATTCTCGGCAACCTGCTCGACAACGCCGGAAAATGGGCGAGCGGGATCGTCAGCATCACGGCCGCGACCAAGAACGGTCAACTGCGCTTCGTCATCGAGGATGACGGGCCGGGCATGCCGCATCACGCGATCGACTCCATCGAACGCGGCAAGCGCTGGGACAATGAGGTCGACGGGACCGGTTTCGGTCTTGCGATCGTGCGGGATCTGGTGGCGGCCTATGGCGGCATGCTGGCTTTTGAAAGCGCCGATCTCGGAGGTCTGCGCGTCGTGATGACGTTCCCCGCGAGATAAGCGCGCGGGCCAAAAAGCTCGACCGGCTTGGCCGGCCGTGGCAAACAGAGACCGTAACGTTCGAAACGGACCGCCCGAGCCGTCCTACGGCTGGCACCCCGGACTAATCCGGGCCATCCCCGCGCATATAGCAGATAATCGAGAGGAAACGGATCGGCAGCTTGAGCATCTCTTCTGGCCCATGCGGCGCATCTGCATCGAAGAACAAGCTATCTCCCGGAAGCATCTTGTAGCGCTTGTCTGCATGGCGATAAACCACCGCGCCTTGCAGCATATAGAGGAATTCCATACCGGCATGCTGAAACAGCGGGAATACGTCTGACTCTTTGGTCAGCGTAATCATGTAGGGTTCGACGACGATCCGAGACGACTGCTCTGATGAATAACCCAGAAGATGATATTGGTGGCCGCTTCTGGTCCCCCGTCTTTCAATGGCCAGCCCTTCACCCGCGGGCACGAAGCTCGCCGCCTTCGTATCCTCGAATCTGCGAAAGAAAGTGGTCAGGGGAACGGCAAGTGCCCGCGACAAGGATTGCAGCGTGGTCAATGACGGCGAGATATTTCCGTTCTCGATCTTTGACAGCATGCCAGGCGAAATCCCCGTGGCCACCGAGAGATCGGCAATGCTGATGCCCAGCTTCGTGCGGCATGCCCTGACTTCGTGGCCAATGGCCACTTCCAAAATGCTGTCTTTTGTTTCCCGGACTGCGTGAGGGTCTTGCGAACTCATGACCTTCGGCGCGTTCAACGGCGCCTTAACGCCAGCTCCCCGCATTTTGGCAAGATCAGCCGCGCCTGGCGATCGGCTTGGCCTGCGATGTTTTGTCTTTGCCATGCTCCCTCTCCGAGCTCGACCGCCGCCAACCCATATCAGGCGAGCGAGATCACTACGGGCACAAGATGAGCATTAATCTCAATCTGGGGGATGTTCGCAACCGCCAATTGAACAAAGGCTGTTTAATTGTAATCCCGACTGCGATGACAAAGTCTCGAGATTTCGTTGCCGCATCGAGAAGTGACGAGATATCCGACATTTGCTTCAGCAGAACAGTCTTGCGCATCAGCTGCTAAAAACAACTGTCTTCCTGCCATTGATCAGAACCCTCCGTTCCAGATGGTTCTTCACAGCCCGCGCGAGAACACGCGATTCGGTGTCTCGACCAACGGCCACGAAATCATCCGCAGACAAGGCGTGCGACACACGTTCGGTTTCCTGTTCGATAATAGGCCCTTCATCCAGATCCGGCGTTGCGTAATGAGCAGTCGCCCCGATAATCTTGACGCCCCGCTCATGTGCCTGATGGTACGGCTTTGCACCTTTAAAACTCGGCAGAAACGAATGGTGGATATTGATGACGTGCCCGAAAAGCTTGCCGGCAAGATCGTTTGAGAGAATCTGCATATAGCGCGCAAGGATGACGAGATCGGCACGCTTTTCCAGATACAGATCGTAAAGCTTCTTTTCCTGCTCCGCTTTGTTTTCCTTGCTGACCGGCCAGTGATAAAATGGCGCATTGATCCGTTCGGAGATCGCCTTGGCATCGGCATGGTTGGACACGACTGCAACCACCTCGGCCTTCAACCAGCCGAGCTGGATCTGGTAGAGAAGTTGATTAAGACAGTGGTCGAATTTTGAAACCATGATGATGATCCGAGGCAAAGTGTTTGCATCGGTGAGCATCGCGTTCATGTCGAATCGTTTGAATGCCGGGTCCAGAGCCGCCTCGAGCGTCTTGCGCGTTACTTCGAACGGCGCTTCGAAAGCAATCCGCATAAAGAACCGGTTCGTGCTCTTATCCCAGAACTGATTGCTTTCCTGAATATTGCCTCTGACGTCTGCGATCGCTGTCGTAACCGTGGCTACAATGCGCGGCTGGTCTTGGCAATGCAGGGTCAACACCCAGTTTTTGTTTGTCATAGCTTATACTCTTCCCATCCTGGTAAGGCTCATCGAGGGGAAACACGAAGTTCGGCAGCCACCAGCGTGTTGTGCAAAAGACAGGCGACCGTCATGGGCCCGACACCACCGGGAACCGGGGTAATCGCGCCGGCAATGCCAAGAGCTTCTTCGGTCGCGACATCGCCCACCAGTCGGCTTTTGCCCTGACCTGAGGGAACGCGATTGATGCCGACGTCGATCACCACGGCGCCCGGCTTGATCCAGTCACCGCGCACCGTTTGTGGCTTCCCAATCGCAACCACGAGGATATCAGCGGCGCGGCACACGGCGGGAAGGTCCGCCGTTCGTGAATGCGCAACGGTTACCGTGGTGTTCTCATATGCGAGAAGCTGCGCCATCGGCTTTCCGACAATATTGGACCGTCCGACGACAACTGCGGTCTTTCCGGTCATGTCGCCCAACGTACTGCGCAGCATCATGAGGCAGCCAAGAGGCGTGCACGGCACCAACATGGCTTTCATGTCGAGCTTCGTCGCCGTGAAGAGCCCGCCGGCATTGAGCGGATGAAATCCGTCAACGTCTTTGGCAGGCGAAATCCGATTCAGGACCGAGGCCGAATTCAGATGATCCGGCAAGGGCAACTGGACGAGAATTCCATCGACCTGTGGGAACGCATTCAGCCGATCTATCACACCTTCAAGCTTACGCGCACTTATTGTCTCGGCCAGTTCGATGAGGTTTCCCTCAATACCAACCTCATGGGCCTGTTTGGCCTTGGTTGTGACGTAGGAACGGCTTGCCGGATGATTACCAACGATAATGACATCCAACCGGGGCTTACGATCGTACTTTTCAAGAAAAGCCTTGGCGCGTTCACGCGTCTTTTCTCGCAGAGCCGCCGCATGAGCAAGCCCATCGATGATCGATGTATCCGTCATGCTCAAATATCCAGCGTATTGTCCCGCTCCCACTGCGAAAAATGAGCGGTGTAGCTATTCCACTCCTGATGCTTCATTTTCAGATAGGCGGCGGAAAACTGGCTTCCCAGGGCTTCCTTTAACGGCTCGTTCTTGTCGAACGCACGCAGCGCGTCCAGGAGATTGAGCGGAAGCTTCGGCGCGTCGGTCACCGTATGGCCAAGCTGATACATGTCGATATCGTAACGCTTGCCCGGGTCTGCTTTTGTCTTGATGCCATCGATGCCAACCGCGATGATCACAGCTTGCAGCAGGTACGGGTTCGCCGCGCCATCCGGAAGCCGCAACTCAAAGCGGCCCTTTCCTGGCACGCGCACCATGTGGGTCCGGTTATTGCCGGTCCAGGTCACAGTGTTTGGAGACCACGTTGCGCCAGACACCGTGCGGGGCGCATTGATGCGCTTGTAACTATTGACTGTCGGATTGGTGATGGCAGCCAGCGCCTCAGCATGCTTCATGATGCCACCAAGGAAATGGTAGCCTTGCTCCGACAAGCCAATCTCGTTCGACTCGTCGTGAAATTTATTGATTTTCCCGTCCTTGTCCCACACCGATACGTGGACGTGGCATCCGGACCCTGTCAACGTCGGAAATGGCTTCGGCATGAAGGTGGCGCGAAAACCATGTTTTTCAGCAATTGATCGCACCATAAATTTAAAGAAGGAGTGTCGGTCTGCCGTGACAAGAGCATCGGCATAGGACCAATTCATTTCGAATTGGCCGATCGCATCCTCATGATCATTCTGGTAGGGCTGCCAGCCCAACTCCAGCATGTAGTCGCAGATTTCGGAAATCACATCGTATCGACGCATCAAAGCCTGCTGATCGTAGCAAGGCTTTGTCGCATTATCCTTCGGATCGGCGACGGAGACACCATCCTGCCCCACCAGAAAAAATTCGGCCTCCACGCCGGTCTTGACGTAGAGGCCATATTTTGAGGTCGCTTCCTCAACGATTTTCTTCAGGACGGTTCGAGGCGCCTGATCGACCAGCTTGCTTTCCATCACACAGTCCGCCGGGACCCAGGCAACGTCCTTCTGCCACGGAAGTTGAATGACCGCATCCGGGTCAGGCAGGCCGAACAGATCAGGATGCGCGGGTGTCAGGTCGAGCCAAGTTGCAAAGCCCGCAAAACCCGCGCCGCCTTGCTGCATATCAGCAATTGCGGCGCTAGGAACAAGCTTTGCTCTCTGGGCACCGAACAGGTCTGTGTAGGAAATCAGGAAATAGCGAATGCCTCGTTCTTTCGCAAGATCTGTCAAATTACGCGCCACGCATCACCTCCCTATGGTGAATCTTCCTTATTTTGGCAGTCTATTTTGCTCCCGGAATCCAGCTGGTCCCCGCAAGTGGCACACGTGCCATTGCGGCGGCTTCAACAGTCAGAGCACACAAATCCTCTGGCTCAAGGTTGTGAACATGATTATGGCCGCAAGCGCGCGCGATGGTTTGCGCCTCCAGCGTCAGGACCTTGAGAAAATTGGAAAGCCTGCGGCCGGCGAGCACGGGGTCCAACCGCGCCATGAGCTCAGGATCCTGCGTCGTAATGCCTGCGGGATCCTTGCCCTCGTGCCAGTCGTCATATGCCTCCGAGGTCGTATTGAGCGCGGCATATTCCGCCTCATGAATCGGATCGTTTTCGCCGAGCGCAACGAGCGCTGCCGTTCCAATGGATACGGCGTCCGCGCCGAGCGCGAGCGCTTTCGCAACATCGGCGCCATTGCGGATGCCGCCGGACACGATGAGCTGAACCTTGCGATGCATGCCCAGATCCTGCAGCGCTCGTACGGCTGGATTGATGCAGGCCAGTGTCGGCATGCCGACATGTTCGATGAACACTTCCTGCGTTGCAGCCGTACCGCCCTGCATGCCATCGACAACGACAACGTCGGCACCCGCCTTCACAGCCAATGCGACGTCGTAATAAGGACGGGCCCCGCCAATCTTCACAAAAATCGGCTTTTGCCAGTCGGTGATTTCACGCAGCTCCAGAATCTGGATTTCAAGATCGTCAGGACCGGTCCAATCGGGATGACGCGAGGCCGAGCGCTGGTCAATCCCTTTCGGCAGAGTGCGCATCGCCGCGACCCGGTCGGTAATCTTCTGACCCAGCAGCATGCCGCCGCCGCCCGGCTTGGCGCCCTGGCCAATCACGACCTCAATCGCGTCGGCCTTCAGAAGGTCCTCCGGGTTCATGCCGTACCGCGACGGCAGATACTGATAAACTAGTATCTTCGACTGTTCTCGTTCCTCGCTCGACATGCCGCCGTCGCCGGTCGTCGTCGACGTACCCGCGGCACTTGCTCCCCGGCCGAGCGCCTCCTTGGCATTGGCCGACAGCGAGCCAAAGCTCATTCCCGCAATGGTGATGGGAATCTTCAGATGAAGCGGCTTCTTTGCGAAGCGTGACCCAAGCACGACGTCCGTGTCGCAACGCTCGCGATAACCCTCGAGCGGATAGCGCGACATCGAGGCGCCCAGAAACAGCAAGTCATCGAAATGAGGCACTTTGCGCTTCGCACCGGCGCCGCGGATATCATAGATACCCGTAGTGGCGGCGCGACGGATTTCCGAGAGCGTATAGTCGTCAAAAGTCGCTGATTTCCGTGGAACTGTCGGTGGATTAACGTATGACATAGTGATGCCTGCCTATCTGCCGAATAGGGTGATGCGTGGGAGTAAGGAGCTAGCCGTAAGCGTCGGCATGATCGACGTTGAAATTGTACAGCTTGCGCGCCGATCCATATCGCTTGAATTCCGTCGGCTTGACGTCTGCGATACCGGCCCGCTCAAGAAGCCTGGCCAGAAGATCGATATGCTCTTGCCGCATAGGCTTTTCGATACAGTCGGCACCAAGGCTCTTTACCGTTCCTCGCACGAAAATTTTTGCTTCATAAATTGAATCGCCGAGAGCGTCGCCGGCATCTCCGCACACGACGAGATGACCCGCCTGAGCCATGAACGCGGACATATGGCCAATATTGCCGCGCACGATGATGTCGATCCCTTTCATCGAGATGCCGCAACGAGAGGAAGCATTGCCCTCGATGACCAGAAGACCGCCCTTGCCGGTCGCACCTGCATATTGGCTCGCATCGCCTCTCACGATGACCTCACCGGACATCATGTTCTCAGCGACACCTGGCCCGGCAGAACCGTGCACGGTGATCCGCGCTTGCCGGTTCATGCCCGCACAATAATAGCCGACGTTACCGCGGATATTGAGCTGGATCGGCGCGTTGATGCCGACGGCGACCGCATGGGATCCGCGAGGATTCTTTATTTCCCACTGAGCTTCCTTGCCCGGTGAGTTGATCAAGTCATGCAGCGCTGAGTTTACGCTGCGAAGATCAGTGACCGCCAGATCGAAGACCGACATTCTCAGCGCTCCCAAAAGTAAACTGTGGCCGGCTCGGGCTCCCATACTTTTGCCTTCTCGATCCCGGGAAGGCCCGCCAACGCACGGTATTCCGTACCGAATGCGACGTAGCTATCGGTCTCCGCCAACACCGCAGGCTTACAGGCGACCGGATCACGCACCACCCCGAAGCCATCACGGGTCCCCACCACGAAAGTGTAGAACCCGTCCAGATCGTTGAGGCTCTGCTCCAGGGCCTCTCCCAATCCGAGCCCCTTATCCATTTGCGAAGTCAGATAGGCCGCCGCTACCTCGGTATCGTTCTCGGTTTCGAACACCATGCCCTCGCGACGCAATTCGCGACGCAGATTGTTATGGTTGGACAATGACCCATTGTGCACCAGGCACTGGTCCGACCCGGTGGAAAACGGGTGAGCACCCATAGTGGTGACAGCCGATTCGGTGGCCATCCGGGTGTGCCCGATGGCATGCGTGCCTGACATATTGCGCAGAGCAAACTGTTTGGCGACCTCTGTCGGATAACCGACCTCTTTGTAAATTTCGATGCGCTCGCCCATGCCCATGATGCGCAGTTGCGGGTATCGCTCCCGCAGGAATTTCCTCGCCTCTTTCTCATTGACGCCTTCCATCCGGAATACGGCATGGGTGCCGTTGAACGTCACATCGACTTTCGCCTTCACGGCCTTGCCGAGCGCTTCAGCCACGCCGTCGAATTGTGAGCGATCAGGACACTGCAGGGTGATCTTGGCGACGCCAGGTTTCTCGGATCCGTAGATAGCGAAGCCGGCACTATCGGGGCCGCGCTCCCCCATCGTCGCAAGCATGTCCGCCAGAAGCTTGCCTAGCTCCGGCTCCAGTTTCTTGTCCTTCAGAAACAATCCGACGATTCCACACATCGAACGCACTCCCTTGGTCTGGGCTCGCTAGGTAAGAGGTGTCTTATCAGCGTCGGAGGCGAGTTTCAATAGAAGAATAAATGTTTCCTCTTGAGAATAATCCCGATTGGTGTAAACAGGCTTGGTGTCAACAGGCGAACAGAAAAATGCCTCTCGCGCTTCTGAAATACGGACTGCATCCCGGCTTCCGTGAGCAGCCTCAGTTTCGCTGGCAAAAGGAACTGAAGAAGAATTACGACGTGGTCGTTATTGGGGCCGGGGGTCATGGCCTTGCGATCGCGTATTATCTTGCGACGCAACACGGCGTGCGGGACATCGCAGTATTGGACAAGTCCTGGATGGGCGGCGGCAACACCGCGCGCAATACGACGATCGTGCGCTCGAACTACCTGACTCCCGAAGGAGTCGCGTTCTACAAAGAGTCCGTCGATCTGTTTCGTGGCCTGTCGCAAGAACTCGACATCAACATCATGTATTCCGAACGGGGGCACTTCACGCTCGCGCATACCGATGCCGCAATGCGAACAGCACGCTGGCGCGCCGAAGTGAACAAGCATCTTGGTGTCGATTCAGAGGTCATCGACGCCAAAGAGGTTGCACGCATTTGCCCCGTGATGAATGTCTCTGACGACGTCCGCTATCCGATCCTCGGGGCTCTCTATCACCCGCCCGGCGCGCTCGCCCGGCATGACGCCGTCGCCTGGGGATACGCGAAAGGCGCAATGGCGCGAGGCGTCGAGGTTCATCCCGCGACCGAGGTAACCGGCATCGTCAAAGAAGGCGATCGCGCCATTGCCGTCGAGACCAATCGCGGACGGATCTATGCCGGGAAGATTGTTCAGGCGGTGGCGGGCTCCTCGAGCCGGGTCTCGGCACTCGCCGGTTTCCATCTTCCGATCAAAACCATTCCGCTGCAGGCCTGTGTCTCCGAGCCGGTCAAACCAATCCTTGATCAGATCGTCGTCTCTGGCTCGCTCCACATCTACATCTCGCAAAGCGCACGCGGCGAGATGGTCATGGGCGGGGCGACCGACCCCTATGGGCTTTATTCATCCCGATCAACGCTCGACTTCAAAGAGGGATTGATGGCGCACATGCTCGAGCTATTCCCGTTCATGGCTGATCTTCGGGTGCTGAGACAGTGGGCCGGGATTGCCGACATGACGCCCGACTTCTCCCCTGTGATGGGCCTGACGCCCGTCAAGAACTACTATATCGACTCTGGCTGGGGTACATGGGGTTTCAAGGCTACGCCGGTGTGCGGATTCAGGATGGCGCAATGCGTGGCATCCAACCAGCAGCCCGATCTACTCAAGCCTTTTGCGCTCGATCGTTTCCACGCTTTCGATCTGGTTGGTGAAAAAGGCGCGGCCTCGGTTGGCCACTAAAGGCATTGCCATGAAGATCATGAATTGTCCTCTGAACGGGCCGCGCAATATCCAGGAATTCGTCTGGATGGGTGACGTCAAGAGAACTCCCGGCAGCGCATGCACGGATCGGGAGTGGACGGACTATCTTTTCATAGAAAGCAATATCGCCGGTGAAGTGGACGAATGGTGGCTGCACGCGCCCAGCAACTATTTGTTCGTTGCACGCCGCAACACGCTGTCCGATGAGATTCTTTGGACAAAAACCACGATCGAGTATTTTGCGGACGACTCCAAATGATTTCATCTCCCGATCGCCTGGAAGGTGCTGCCTGGGGCTTGCTGATCGACCGCCAGTCTCCGGTTCATTTCACGTTCAACGGCGCCTCCTACGAGGGCTATAAGGGAGACGTGATCGCCAGCGCGCTTGTGGCGAGTGGGCGGCATGTTCTCTCACGGTCATTCAAATACCATCGTCCGCGCGGTGTTTTGACGATGGCGGGTCATGACGCCAATGCGCTCGTGCAGGTCGGATCCGAGCCCAACGTGCGTGCCGACCGTCATGCGATCGATCCTGGCATGAAGGTCAATTCGATCAATCACCTTGGCTCGCTGGATCACGACTGGCTGAGCGTGGCCGGCCTGTTTTCGCGCTTTCTGCCTGTCGGCTTCTACTACAAGACCTTCTTCCGCCCTCGCGGGGCGTGGAAACTGTTCGAGCGCCCTATTCGCCAGATGGCAGGTCTCGGCACCCTCGATCCAAAGGCTCACCACGGATATTTCGACAAGCAATATCTGTTCAGCGACCTCGTGGTCGTCGGCGGAGGTCCTGCGGGATTGAGTGCGGCGATTGCCGCAGCCTCCACCGGCGCTGAAACGCTTCTGATCGATGAATGGCCTGAGCTCGGCGGATCCCTGCTGTTTGGCCGCTTTGCCGGCAGCCGCACGGCGGCGACCGGCAAGCGGATGGACCTGCTCGCCCAGGCCCAGAAACATCCCAACCTTCGCATCATGACCGCCGCAAGTGTCAGCGGCCTGTTCGCTGACAACTGGCTGGCCGTCCTCAAGGGCAATCGTCTTTATAAAGTGCGAGCAAAGAACGTGGTTCTCGCCACCGGCGCCTACAACCAGCCGATGGTGTTCAAGAACAACGATCTGCCGGGAATCATGTTCGCGGACGCCGCGCAGCGTCTGATGCGCCTCTATGGCGTGCGTCCGGGAAAAGAGGTTGTTGTCGCCACCTCCAATCGCTTCGGCTTCGACGCCGCCCTCGATCTTTTGGAAGCCGGTATCGACGTCAAGGCCGTCGTGGACCTCGGTGACAACGGTCATAGCACTGAGGCCGTTGAGCTTAACGCCCGCGGCGTTCGGATTCTCAGCAAATCAACCATTGTCGAGGCCACCGGCAAGCGACGGGTCAGCGCCGTCAAAGTCGCGCGGAATATCGATCAGGCCCATCCGGGTGCCACGGAAACGATTGAGTGCGACTGCGTCCTCATGAGCGTCGGCTATAGCCCGGCCGTAAATCTGGCTTGTCACACCGGGGTCAAGGTCAAGTACAGCACCGCCATCAACATGCATTATCTCGAGGACCTGCCGTCCGGTCTGCACGTTGTCGGATCTGCGGCCGGCGTCTGGGCCGATGCTCTGGTGACCGAACATGCGGCGCAGACCGGCCGGTTCGCAGGGTTTTCGAGTCTGGGTCGAGAGGCTGGGAATTTACCCAAAGCCGACGACACCTCGGCGCAACACATTACCCACGCCTGGCCGATCACGCCCTCGACGAAGGATTTTGTCGATTTCGACGAGGATATTTGCGTTACGGATATTCGGAAAACCGTTGAAGCGGGCTATGACGACATTCAGCTGGTGAAGCGATATTCGACAGCCGGGCTCGGCCCGAGCCAGGGACGGCATACAAACGTCAACATGGTTCGCCTCGTTTCGCAGGCGACGGGGCGGGATATCGAGTCTGTCGGCCTGACCACCTATCGGCCGCCGTTGTTCCCGGAAAAATTTGGGCAGTTGGCCGGCCGCGGTTTTGAGCCGACGCGTCTGACCGCAATGCACGAACGGCATCTGGCGCTCGGCGCGCAAATGATGCCGGCCGGCCAGTGGATGCGCCCTGCTTATTACGGGAGGCCTCAAGAGATCGCGGAAGCGATCGCACGCGAGGTACATTATGTACGCGACGGCGTCGGCATCATCGACGTGTCGACGCTCGGCGGCCTCGAGTTGCGGGGCCCCGATGCGGCAGCCTTTCTCGATCGATTCTACACCTTCAATTTCCTGAAGCAGCCGGTGGGCCGCACGCGTTATGCCCTGTTGACCGACGAAGCCGGCGTTGTCATCGACGATGGCGTTGCGTGCCGCCTGCACGACGAGCATTTCTACGTGACCGCGACCACAAGCGCAGTCGATCAGGTCTATCGCCTGATGGGCTTCTGGAACACGCAATGGAAGTTCAACCTCGACATCGCCAACGTCACGTCTGCTTATGCGGGCATGAACCTCGCAGGGCCAAAGTCACGCGCTGTCCTGGCCAAACTGGAAACGGACATCGACTTTTCGACCGACGCCTTCCCTTACCTTGCGGTGCGGACAGGACATATCGCAGGAATCCCGGTCCGCGTGCTCCGCGTGGGTTTCGTCGGCGAGCTTGGATATGAAATCCACTGTCTGTCGCGGCAAGGCGCCGCGCTCTGGGACATTTTGATGACCGCAGGCCAAGACTTTGGCATCAAGCCGTTCGGCGTAGAGGCTCAGCGCATTCTTCGTCTCGAGAAAGGCCACATCATCGTCGGTCAGGATACCGACGGTCTGACAAATCCTCTCGAAGCCAATATGGCGTGGGCTCTTTCGAAAACCAAACCATCCTATCTCGGGAAACGCTCGATCGACATGCAGGCCGCCAAGGGCATTGCCCGTAAACTGGTCGGGTTTACGCTTCTTGATGACGCGGTATGTCCGAAAGAAAACCACATCATATTGGATGGCGATAAGATCGTTGGCCGTGTGACCTCCGTGGTGCGCTCACCAACGCTGAATAAAGTGATCGGCCTCGCTTACCTGCCAACCGAGCAGTCTGCGGTCGGCAGCAAGTTCACCATCAAGGTCGACGGCAAGCTCATTGCGGCGCAGGTGGCTGCGGCACCCTTCTACGATCCCGAAAATAAGCGCCAGGAGATGTGAATGACGACCGGCGTAACAATCTCCGATCTATCCGCTTATCCTCGCCTCGGCTTCAAGGGACGGGGGACAATCGAAGCCGCCAAGAAGCTTGGCTTTGTCCTGGACGACACTCCTAACCGCGCGTTCGTACAAAGCGAAGGCCAGATCTGCATGGTGCTGAGTCACTCGGAGGTGTTTCTTCTCGACACCAATCCAGCCGGTGACCGGTTAAGCCGTCTTGAGCAATCCTGGCGGTTCGAGGATCGCACCTTCAGCTATCCTTTGCCGCGACAGCACTCACATGCCTGGTACAGGCTGCAGGGCGCGGATGCGTCCAACATGCTCGCAAAGGTGTGCGGAGTCGACTTGAGACCGCAGGTTTTCGCGAACCTGAGCATCGCACAAACCTCCGTCGCGCGCCTCAGCGCACTGGTTCTGCGTGCGGATATCGACGGCGAAGTGACTTACCATATTCTGGCCGACAACAGCGCTTCCAAATACATGCTGGAATGTCTTCAGGACGCTTCCAGTGAATTCAACCAGTCGCGCCAACCCTCTTGACGCAGGATACGCTTCGGCTGGAGCACGATATCAGTCAGTTGGCCTAATACGGCCTGGACCTGATACGCGCGCTAACGATGAAACCTGA
Source organism: Afipia sp. 64-13 (assembly GCA_001897755.1). GTDB lineage: Bacteria > Pseudomonadota > Alphaproteobacteria > Rhizobiales > Xanthobacteraceae > Afipia. Next base: position 11,672 of record MKUJ01000020.1, on the reverse strand, counting down.
GCCGGGAATGAATCCCGGCCTATCCAAACAGGTACAATGCCGTCGATCGTGACGCCAACTCTGCGCCACGATCCAATTTTCCGGCGCCACCAATCGCCCGGTTCTTGATCGCATGTATCCGGCCCCCTCTCACGAGGGAGCGTATCCCACCTCGTTCATGATCGAGTGCGCCAGAGCCAGCAATTCCTCATCTGTCCCTCTTGCGCCGACCAGAGAAATGCCGATCGGCAATCCCTCGCTGCTCGCGATCGGCAGGTTTATCTGGGGCAAACCATTGAGTCCGGCAATACAAAGCAGACACATGGCTTGATGCCGATACTCGATTTCCATCGTCGTCACCGGCGTATCCTTCAAGGGTGCAACGCGCGGAGAAGTCGGAAGGCACAGAACCACTCCGTCATCGAGGACTTGATCCATGCGCCGGCGTATCTGCGCGCAACGTTCTTCTGCTTGCGCGGCGTCGGCAGGGGTTACATGCGAAGCCCATTCAAGGCGCTCCTTGATGCCGGGACCGAAACGCGGCTGCGTTCTGGTGATCCAGTCCCCGTGGTTTTGCCAGATTTCAAAAGCCTGAAGGATCCGGAACACCTCACACCATTGCGGAAGCCCGTCGGAGCTGAGTGTCGTTTCGGAAACATTCTCGAAAAAGCGGCCGAGCGAACCGGCACCCCGCAGAAGCAACTTCCTGATACCTTCATCGATGCTGAGGAAGGCATCCCTGGCCAGCAAGAGACGGCGCGGCTTGGCACGAACGGCATCCTTTTCATCGAGGAGTACCGCCCCCAGGCGTTCGAAGAGAGCTGCGTCCCTGGCAAACCATCCCGCGACATCAAAACTGTGAGCAAAGCTTATCGCACCCTGAAGCGAGACGCGGCCGTGACTCGGCCGGATGCCCAGTATCCCGCAATAGCTGGCCGGCAGACGGATTGAGCCGCCACAATCTGACCCGAGGGAGAAATCCACCAGTCCACCGGCAACTGCCGATGCGGAACCACTGGAAGACCCGCCGGACGTGCGCCGTGCATCATGGATATTGACCGGCATACCATAGTGAAAATTCTCACCGGTGAGGCTGTAGGCCAGTTCATCGGTTATGGTTTTCCCGACAAGTGTCGCTCCGGCATCGAGAAGTCGCCGCACGGCCTCGGCCGTCTCGGTCGCGGGCTCGTGAGTCCGCAGCCAATCGGGCTGACCGAAACCGGTGCGCGCACCGGCGACATGAAAGAGATCCTTTGCACCGAAAGTCAGTCCGGTGAGCGGCCCGCTCCTCGCCCCCGGCAGTGCAATATGGTTCTCCTTGCAGAACGCCCCGAGCGGGTCATTCGGGAAACTGGAAGGAGGCGGCTGGAGAGTTGTGGGCATCTCGAACAAGGACCTTTCTGTGCAATCCATGGCAGCGCTCAGCCAACTGGCATGACAATCTTGAGGACGAGCGAACTCGCCCCGTCATGCGGCACTGGACGGGCGATGCAGAACCGGCAGCGGCTTATCGAAGGTGCGCAGTCCTCTTTTCAAGCCAAAGACGGGTTGCGCCAGTTCACAAATTGCCTGCCGCCGGCTTTCGCAATTCAGCACAACAAGATCGGCCGGGTGGCCGACAGCAATGCCGTAATCTTGATGATTGAGAAGTTTGGCAGAGGCAGAACTGATCATGTCGAAACATGCCGCCAGATCGCGCGATGCCCCCACCTGCGTGATATTGGCATAGAGATTGGCCATGCGTATCAGCGAGCAATCCCCAAACGGCGTGAAGGGATTCAGGACGTTGTTGGTGGAGATCGAACAGTTGACACCGTGAGCCAGCAAACGATGCACCGGGGTGACACCACGCGGCACGTTGTGGTCATAGTCGCGCGCGGTCAGGAACAGGTCGGTCGCGGGCAACACCGTCAGCGCGACACCGGCTGCGGCCAATCTCTTTGCCGCAACCTCCAGCTCGGCAGGCGGCACCGCTGAGAGCTTCGTGACATGGCCGATCGTCACCCGGCCACCCAAACCAAAAGCTTCAGCAAGCCGGCAGACTTCGATCAGATCGAGATGGGACGGGTCCAGACCGAAATCGAGATGAAAATCGATATCAACATCAAATTTCCGCGCCATATCGAAGATCCGGGCTATTTGGCCGTGCGAATCCTTGTCCATATACGGCGCACCGCCGACGACATCGGCACCTTCCTTCAGAGCCTGAAGCATGACGTCCTCGCATCCGGGATCGTCCAGCAAGCCCTCTTGTGGAAACACGCACAATTCGAGATCGATCGCCCAGGCGTAATCCTTCTTTAGCTTTTTCAGCGCGCGGAAGCTGGTTAGCCCGACGCGAGGGTCCACCTCGACATGGGTCCGCATCCGCGTGATACCGTTCTTGAGCGACTTCTCCAGCGTGTCGCTCGCGCGCGCGTAAACGTCTTCCTCGGTGAAGGCTTTTTTGGCGGCGACAACCTCGGCGATTGCCTCGTCCAGGGTACCCCGCTCGCAATTGCAGCGTCCGAGCAGGCAGGATTTATCGAGATGGATGTGAGTTTCAACAAATCCGGGCACCACAAGCTGCCCGTTCAAATCCAGCACAGGCCCACTTCCTTCCGGCAGCCCGACCTCGATTGCAGCGAAGCGGCCATCCCGAATGCCAATATCGACCTTTCGATCTTCGGCACCGGCAATCCGAGCGTTGCGAAGCAGTTGATCAAATGCCGTCATGAAACAGCCCTTTCCATGGTTTTGGCGTGACCGAGATAGGCCGCCTCCAATTCAGAATTGCCTACAAGGACCGATACCTCATCGGCCTGGACAATGTAGCCTGATGCAAGCACATAGCCGCGATCCGTGACCGCTAACCTTGACGCCGCCATTTGATCGACCAGAAGAATTGCAATGCCTTCATCGCGCAAGTCGGCGAGAACATCGAACAGTTCGTTTGTGACTGCGGGCGAGAGACCGCAAACCGTCAGCGCAGCGAGGATGGCAACCGGCATCGAACAGCCAAAGGCGACACCAAAGGTGTAGCCCAGGACCGCACCGAGCATAAGCGCGCTACTCTGCGCAAAATTTACGGTGTTCGATACTGCACAGGTGATGTGGAAACCAAGCGCGATGAGCCCATACATAATGCCGAGCCCAAGACCGGAGATTATGGCGGACGCGAGAAGCATTGGTAGCTAATCCTTGTCGACGGAGCACCGTTCGCAATTTTCACCGGATGCAAACGAAACGGCACCAACAATTCTTCTTGCGATACACCGCGCACCGTCGACCTCCTTGAAGACGCAACGAGGCTCCCATCAACGAGGCAGCTTCCCGCCTCGTTGAAAATCGCGTTGTCTCACTCGTCTTGTTCGCTAGTTCAATGGAACAATTTCGCCGCGCACAAAGTGAGTAAAGACGTAATCGTTTTTCGTCAGCGCATCCTGATTGTCCGGCGAAAACGGCTTGGTATATGTCTTGATCAAGCCGTCATAGGTGCCGAGTTCGTAAAAACCCTTCCGCAGAGCCGGCCCATTCGTAGTGCCAGCCTTCTTGATCGCGAGCGCGAGCAGATGCATCGCATCGTAGGCGTTGGCGATGCCGACTGCTGGTGTAACGTCAGCGATCGTTTTGATATCCGGATACTTGGCCTTGAGAGCAGCCAGCACCTTCTGGCCTCTCGGGCTGAGATTGCCCGAGAAGCTGTAGGTCTGGATCATATCGACCTTTTCCGTACGCGGTCCGCCCAACTCGGTAAAACGGCCGCCGGCAGGCCCCCAGTGAGAGATGATCGGGACGTCCCAAGACATACGGTCGAGCGACTTCACCATCTGCGCGGCCGGAGCAACGTTGGCAACAAGGATGATGGTATCGGCGCCGTTCTGCTTGAGACGCTCGAGTTGCGGCACCATGTCGAGGTCATTACCCTCGAATTTCTCCACGCCCGCCAGAGCGACCCTGTTATCCGAGATCGCTTTTCTCAGGCCTTCTTCGTTCGACTCGCCCCATGAATTGTTGATCAGCATCAGGCCGAGTTTCTTCGCGCCGTATTTGGCAATCGCACGAGCCACCATCGCCTGGTCGACAAATTCATCGACCGCCGAGACGCGGAAGACGTAATTTTCCGGCGCCCCGTTGTGAGTGATCGGAGTTCCCGCCGCCCAAACGCCAATGAATGGCACTTTCGAGGCATTCGCAAACGGCACGATGACCATGGAAACCGGGGTATCGATGCCGCCAAAGAAGGCCACCACCTTTTCCTTCTGAACCAGCTCGCGCGCCGCGATACTGCCTTTGGCAGGATTGCTTTCGTCGTCGCGCCGCACGAGTTGAATTTTTCGGCCGAGAACACCGCCGCTTGTGTTGATTTCATCGATAGCAATCTCGAGCCCGCGCGTGATTGCCTCGCCCGATTTGGCCGATTGACCCGAAAGAGCGGCCACCAAGCCCACCTTGATCGGCTCTTGGGCTGATAGCGGCCCGGCAGCCAGCAAAACGGTCGCAAATCCCAGAACGGCACGTCGTGTCAGAAAGTGAAGAACGCTTCCCATGAACAGCCTCCTCGGTGAGCGATGGCTCGCGCCCGTTGATGACCACCGGGGAAATGCTGTCCCACGGAAATCAAAACGGGCCGAAGCATCTTCTGTGTACATTCGATACCAGAATAGTCGACATATCAATGCCTATTTTGTATGCTTTTTTGTACACAATTTCGGCAAAGGATGCCTGAAATAGTTGCATTGGCCATGAGCCAACGCTCCATTTGCGGGGCAAATGGAGCGTTCCGATCCGGCGTTTTAAGACTGGTGATGTTCTAGTCAGCCGCGTCCGCGTAGACCGCGAGGATATCGGATATCCCCTTGCCTGCATCGGTGTGGACACCTTCGAGCGCGCGCGTGAGCACGGCGTCAAGATGCGCGCGCATCAACTTCTGAGCGCGCGCGACATTTTTGCCGCCGAGGGCCTCAATCAATTCGCGGTGCTCGTGGACATTGCAATCACCCCAGTGCGGACGCCCATAGAGGCCCAGAATGAGAGCGCTCCGCGAAACGAGTGATCTGAGATAGCGCAAAAACAGCGGGCTGCCTGCCATTTCGGCAATCAGGATATGGAATTCAGCAGCATGCCTGATGTAATCCTCTTTGCCCTCATGGTGGCTGCGCTCCTCCGCATCCACGCTTGCTTCGAGTCGTTTCAGATCCTTCCGCGTCAACTTCCCGACTACCCGCGCAACGATCAGGTGCTCTATATCCATCCGAACCTGAAAAGTGTCGCGAGCCTCTTCCAGCGTTGGCTTCGCTACCGCCGCACCCCGGTTCGGTCTCAGATCCACGATTTCATCGGCTGCCAGCATTTCGAGAGCCCGCCGGGCAACGGTCCGGCTTACACCAAACTGTCCCGCAATGGCGTCTTCAGGCAGCTTGGTTCCAGGCCGGAGCGCCTGCTCCAAGATCGCGCGACGGAGCGCCTGATAAACGACAATCGTGCGATTTTTACGTTCCGACATACGTCTCGTGTCCAACTTTTAGGCTCGAACAATACGCCATAGTTACTCGAATCATGGGAAAATTGCACACAATTCAATGGCAGAATTCTAGACATTTTAGCAGAAGCACAGGCGACTTCTACTGCTTGGCCCGTTTTATACATACGGATATCGAGGCGCCCGGATCACGGCCATTGATGCAGCCGGCTCCGCGCGTTCGTATCAGACCCGACACTTGATCTTGACTACGGAGCCACCAAAGAACGTTCCGGCCATCCCTCAGATGCGGAGTGAAGAGATGAAGAAGGCTATCGTCACGTCACCATGACATCGGTACGGCGACTCATGCGATTCATGCGCGCGTGGCGTCGAACACGGGGCTTGGGAGTGAAGTTGAGACCCTGGCCGAGACCACCTTCGGACGCTTTTTCAATCCGCAAACGCTGAAGTGCGAACCAAGCAAGAAGAACTGATCAAACAAAACCCGCCAACTCATTGAGTTAGCGGGTTTAATTTGGTTGCGGGGATAGGATTTGAACCTATGACCTTCAGGTTATGAGCCTGACGAGCTACCGGGCTGCTCCACCCCGCGTCAAACTGGCTTCACTGAGAGCAAACTCGCCACTTTCAACGCCCAAGGCGTCGATCGGCCGGCCCGAAAGCTCCAGAGAAGAACGCCAGGGCAGCGCCCTCAGCGTGGGGTGTATGTATCAATGGACCCCGGCTTTGGAAAGGGCCGAAATCGACCTTTTTCGCTTTTTTACCGGCTATCTCACTGAAAAAGGCTCTTAAACGACCGGCGTCGTCCGCTCGCCACCAGCAGACAGCCCCAACGCCTCCAGCCCTTCGGCCAGCAGATCGCCGAGCAGCGGCTGGCCGAGCAGATAACGCGCGGTGTGAGACGTGTGGCTGCGCGCGACTTCGGCGCGGAGTTCGTCCCAGTCGCCGGCCGCGCCGTCGCCGCGGCCGAGCCACACCAAAGCGACAAGATCGATCTTTTCATCGACGCTCAGCGCATTCACAAACCCGGTGATTTCACGCACCACCGGGTCGTCGGCATTGTCTTCAAGCACGTCGATCATATTGTCGTCCGAAGCGTTGGACGCCGGATCGGGATCGGTCACGCTTTCCTTGGCGTCGAATTCACGCGCCTTCAGAATGAGATATCCGATCTGTTCGGTCGAGATCGACAGTTCAGGCATTCGTCGTGCTCCGCATTCGTCACGCTCCGGCGATGATGGCTGATCCCTCAACGCCGCGCGGGCCCGCGCGATCCATGTGCGCCGAATGAAAATTGACGCAGCAAGATATGCGGCGGGAGCGCAGCCTCACCGCGATGGCGAACAGGACCGGGTCATACGCAACCCAGCCATTCGGCAAATGCGCCGCCGCCGCCCGGTCTTTGATTGAATTTCAGGATAGGGTGCTTCAAGCGACAAAAGGCTGACCGGCCCCGACAAACCGCAGTAAGTTTTTACTTCAAAAGGTTTGACGCCTGACATCGACGAACCCAGCAGCAAACGAAATCCCGGACGCATCACATGAAGCTGACCTTTTCGCCATCCTCCCCCTTTGCTCGCAAGGTGCGGATCAGCGCCATTGAACTCGCCTTGATCGACAGGATCGAATTGGTCCCGACCACGGTTGCGCCGACAACGCCCAACGAGAAATACGCGGACCATGTGAATCCGCTGCGCAAACTCCCGGCACTCATTCTCGACAACGGCCAGGTGCTGTTCGATTCCACCGTGATCATCGAATATCTCGACGATCTCGCCGGCGGCGGCAAGCTGTTCCCGGCGAAGGGGCCGGAACGCTGGCAGGTGAAGACCGAGAACGCTCTCATTCAGGGCATGCTCGATGCGATGCTGCTGGCCCGCTACGAGAAGGGCGTACGGCCGGAAGCGCTGCGCTGGCCGAAATGGATCGACGATCAGTGGGATCGCGCCTGGCATGGCCTCAAATATTTCGAGGACCGCCCCGAGATCCTGTCGCGTCCGTTCGACATCACCCAGATCGGTCTGGCCTGCCTGCTCGGTTATGCCGACCTGCGCTTTCCGGACTCCCAGTGGCGCGAGGCCTATCCCAAGCTCAACGTCTTCAATGAGAAGATGCTGCAGCGCGAGTCGGTGAAGATCTCGGTGCCGAAGTAGTCACCGCCGCGCCGTCAGGCTTGCAAGACATCAGGATCGGCCCCGGCTTTGGCCGGGGCTTTTTCTTTGGCCGCTGCTTCACGAGGTCCCAGCCCCGGCCTCCCACCCACCAACCCGGAGAACCCAGCACCCACCCTGTGTCATCTGCTCGCCTTGACGCAGACCAATCGATCTGAAAGCTTCCATTTTGGAATTCCGAATTCCAAAATGGGAAACCCGATGATCCCACTCGACCCCGCGCCCAATCTGATCGACCAAGTCTACGCCCGCATCCTGGAAGGGATCGCCGATCACTCGCTGCCGCCGGGCCAGCGGATCCGGCAGAACGAACTCGCCGAACGGCTGGGCGTCTCGCGCCAACCCGTCAGCCACGCCTTGCACCTGCTGCACCGGCAAGGACTGGTTGCCGAAAGCGGCCGCAAGGGTTTTCAGGTCACGCCGCTCGATCCGGTCCGCATCCGCCAGCTCTATGAAGTGCGCAGCGCGATCGACGCGCTCGCGGCCCGTCTCGCCGCGGAACGCATCAAGAGCGATGCTTCGGGCCGGGCGCGGCTGGAGGCTGCTCTCGCCGCTGGACGCGGCATCGACGCGACCACATCCCTCGCCGCGCTGATCGCGCTCGACGTCGAATTTCACAGCGCGATCTATCGCCTGTCCGGCAATCCGGCGATCGAGGAAACGGTCGGACCGCAATGGCCGCATATGCGACGCTCGATGGCGGCGGTTCTCGCCGAGCTCGACTATCGCATCAGCGCCTGGCGCGAACACGAAATCATCGCCACGCATATTCTTGCCGGCGATGCAGCCGCGGCCGAAGCGGCCGCGCAGGCCCACGCGCTCGCCGCAGGACGAACCACGGAGGAACATCTGAAAGCACAGCGCCACGCCGCCTGACGAACGCGCTTCAACAAGAAACTGCCAAAACCAACAACAAGGAGGATACGAGATGCGATTGACGCCCGAGCAGATCGAAGATTTCCACCGGGAAAGCTGGCTGTTTCTGCCGGAACTGTTCACGCCGGACATCTCCACAACGAGGCCTTCTGCCTGATCGGTGCGCATCCGCGCATGATCGAGCCGATCGAACAGATCTTCGGCGAGAAGGTCTACATGCATCAATACAAGATCAACGCCAAATCCGCTTTCACCGGCGACGTCTGGCAATGGCATCAGGATTACGCACATGGAAACGCGATGACGGCATGTTCCACGGCAATCCGGTGCATGGCTCCGCCGGCAACATCACGCCCTATCCGCGCAAGATCGTATATCTCACGCTCAACGCGGTCTCGAACTACATCCGCGCGCCGACGCGGCCGGACTTCATCGCCCATCGCGACTTCACGCCAATCGAAACCGTGCCGGACGACGCGCTGACACAACTCGACCGCCAGCCGCGGCAGACAGCCGAATAATCTCCGTCCAGTCCCGCCGTTCCCGATGGAGCGGCGGACGCCCTCCCGATCCGACGACCTTTGTCAACAGCTCTCGCGCCGCGCTTTGCTTTGTGGCAAGCAGGCGCGATACTGCGTGTCTTCAACCGGATATCCGCGTCTCATGAATCTGCATCGTCTTCTCTACGAACGTCACACCGCTGGAAAACCCGTTCGCGTCGCGCTGATCGGCGCCGGCAAGTTCGGCTCCATGTTCCTCTCGCAGGTGCCGCATACGCCCGGCCTCGAAGTGCCGGTGATCGTCGATCTCGATCCGCAGCGCGCGCAGGACGCATGCCGTACCGTCGGCTGGGACGACGCGCGGATCGCCGCCACCACCTTCACCGACGACGCCTCGAAAGCGTTCGATCAGGTCGAGGTCGTGGTCGAAGCCACCGGCAATCCTGCCGTCGGCATCCGGCATGCCCGCGCGGCGATCGCGGCGGGCAAGCATATCGTCATGGTCAATGTCGAAGCCGACGTGCTGGCGGGTCCTCTGCTCGCCGACGAAGCGCGCAAGGCCGGCGTGGTCTATTCGCTGGCCTATGGCGACCAGCCGGCGCTTACCGCCGAGATCGTCGATTGGGCGCGCGCCACCGGCTTCAAGGTGGTCGCCGCCGGCAAAGGCACCAAATATCTGCCGATCTATCACGATGTCACGCCGGACGGCGTGTGGGGACATTACGGGCTGACCGCGGCCGAGGCGCAATCCGCCGGCATGAATCCGCAAATGTTCAACTCCTTCCTCGACGGCACAAAATCCGCCATCGAGATGGCAGCGATCGCCAACGCGACGGGTCTCGACGTGCCCTCGAACGGACTGCTGTTTCCGCCCTGCGGCGTCGACGATCTGCCGCACATCATGCGGCCGCGCGAACAGGGCGGCGTGCTGGAGAAATCTGGCCTTGCCGAAGTGGTGTCGTCGCTGGAGCGCGACGGCCGGCCGGTGTTCCGCGATCTGCGCTGGGGCGTCTATGCGGTGCTGGAGGCGCCGAACGACTACGCGGCCGACTGCTTCCGTCAATACGGCCTCAAGACCGATTCATCGGGCCGCTTCGCCGCGATGTACAAGCCTTATCATCTGATCGGTCTTGAGCTGAACATCTCGGTGCTGTCGGCGGCGCTGCGCAAGGAGCCGACCGGGCAGCCGCGCGATTTCCGCGGCGATGTGGTCGCGGTCGCCAAGCGCCAATTGCGCGCCGGCGAAATGCTCGACGGCGAAGGCGGCTACACGGTGTGGGGCAAGCTGATGCCGGCGGCGACCAGCCTGCGGGTCGGCGGTCTGCCGATCGGCCTTGCGCACCGCGTCCGCCTGATCCGCGATGTCGCCCATGGCGCGATGGTGACCTGGAATGACGTCGAGATCGACACCGGCAACGATGCGGTGGCGACACGGCGCGCGATGGAAAAGCAGTTCGCCGCCGTACGATAGCGGGGTGAAACGATAGCGAGCCAAAGGGTCCCGCGCCAAAAGCGCGTTCACGCGCGTCTTTAACGCGCTATGACGCGGCCCGATGACACGCTCCGCGAAACAATCCAGTCCGACTATGACGCATAAGAACTGGATTGCTCCGTCGCATGCGCTCCTCGCAACGACGAGGTTTCACTTTATCGAGGATGACCGAACACGCTCTATTCGTCATCCATCATGATGGCGCTGAGCTTGTCGTAATATTTGGTGACCAGCGTCACATTGCCCGGATACTGCACGTTCGGGGTGTATTTCAGCGCCTCGTTCATATCGGCAAGCGCGTCCTGCTTGTCCTTGGCCGCCATCTTCTGGTCGGCATTCACCTCGTCGATCTGCTTCTTCAGCACGATCGGCGGTTCGGTGAAGGTCTTGGTCTTGGGATCGATGCCCGACAGCACCAGGCTGACATTGGCGACCACATCGGCGTATTCGGCGTAACCGGCAAAGCCGTGCTTCTTGGCAACGCTATCGAGCTGTCCCTGCAGCTTGGGATCCGGCTTGTCGGCGCTGCCCTCGGGCAGCTTGTCGGTGACCGCATCCATATCCTTCTGCGCGGCGAGCAGCGACTGGATCTGCTTTTCGGTGAGCTCGATCTGCTTCATCGGCGGCAGCTCCTGCTGCTGCGCCGGCGCGGTGGCAGCAGGCGCGGCGGGCGCCGCCTTGGACGCCGCCGGCGCGCCCTGCGCGAGCGCCACACCGACAGGCATGGCGAGGATCAGGGACGTGGCCGCGATCGCGGAGCGGAAGACAGATCGCATGGAATCATCCTCGCAAGCAGGACAGGTTTACGTTGGTCGGGACGGCGATGACAAAGGTTCGGCACCCTTCATTCCGTCGGCCGGACAACACATGGTCCGGCGGATGGTTGCTTCGAATCATGTCGGAAAGACTGCGCCACCGCTTGAATATCTCGAACGAGATCCTGTCCAAGATGCCGGGCCGGAACTGAACGCGCCGTGAATGAGTCACGCGCCGATGACACGCGCTCGAAAAACAAACTTCAAAAACAAAAACGCCGCCTCCGGTCGTGCCTGAGCACTTGGGAAGCGGCGTTCTTGTTCGAAAATCGTCAAGAGGAAATCTTCTGTCCTTTGCAGGCCTGGCAGCGACCTACTCTCCCAGGGCTTGAGCCATAGTACCATCGGCGCTGAGGAGTTTAACGGCCGAGTTCG
>MKUJ01000019.1:139318-157382 GCA_001897755.1 Afipia sp. 64-13 | reverse complement strand
GGATCCGTTCAAGGCGGCGCTGAAGGGCGCGGCCGAAATCGGCTTCACCATCGTCTCGATCAGTATCTCCCTGGTTGCGGTGCTGATCCCGTTGCTGCTGATGGGCGGTATCATCGGGCGTCTGTTCCGCGAATTCGCCGTGGTACTGGCGATGGCGATCTTCGTGTCGCTGATCGTGTCGTTGACGCTGACGCCAATGATGGCTTCGCGCTTTCTCAAGGCGCATGAGCACGAGCAGAAGCACGGCCGTTTCTACCAGTGGAGCGAACGGTTCTTCGACGGAATGCTCCGCCTCTACGAGCGCGGGCTGGATGTTGTCCTGAGATGGCAGTTCACCACGCTGTGCGTGTTCTTCGCGACCGTCATTCTGTCGGGCGTCCTGTTCGTCGCCATTCCGAAAGGATTCTTTCCGCAGCAGGACACCGGCCTGATCACCGGTGCCTCGCAGGCGGCGCAGGACATTTCCTTTGCCGACATGAAGCGGATTCAGGAAGAGCTCGGCAAGGTGGTGCAAGCCGATCCGGATGTCGCCAGCATTGCGATGGCGATCGGTGGTGGCGGCAGCGCGCTGAACACCGGGCGCATGTACATCACTCTTAAGCCACGCGATGAACGCACCGCGACGGCACAGCAGATCATCGCGCGGCTGCGGCCCAAGCTCGACAAGGTGGAGGGCGGAAAGCTGTTCCTGCAGGCGGCGCAGGATGTCCGCATGGGCGGCCGCGCCACGCGAACCCAGTTCGAATACACGCTGCAGGACGCCAACCTTGACGAATTGAATGCCTGGGCGCCGAAAATCCTGGCCAAGATGGAGACATTGCCGCAGCTGCGCGACGTTGCGACCGACCAGCAGACTCAAGGCACCACGCTGACCCTGACGATCGATCGCGATACCGCGTCGCGTTTCGGCATCCAGCCGCAACTGATCGACGACACGCTTTATGATGCGTTCGGGCAGCGGCAGGTGACGCAGTATTTCACCCAGCTCAACAGCTACAAGGTGATCATCGAGATTCTGCCGCAGATGCAGGGCGATCTCGACAGCCTGAACAAGATCTACATCAAGTCGCCGACCACCGGCGATCAGGTGCCGCTGTCGACATTCGTGAAGTGGACCACCGATCCGGTGCGCCCGCTGTCGATCAGCCATCAGGGACAATTCCCGTCGATCACCATCAGTTTCAACCTCGCGCAGGGCGTGGCGCTGGGGCAGGCGACGAATGCGGTGCAGGCGGCGATGGCGGAGCTCGGCGCGCCGCCGACATTGAGCGGCAGTTTCCAGGGCACCGCGCAAGCCTTCCAGCAATCGCTTGGCACCGTGCCGCTTCTGATCGTGGCCGCGCTGGTGGTGGTCTATCTCGTATTGGGCATCTTGTATGAGAGCTACATTCACCCGATCACGATTCTGTCGACCCTGCCGTCGGCCGGTGTCGGCGCGCTGGCGACGTTGATGCTGTTCGGCTTCGATTTCAGCCTGATCGCGCTGATCGGCATCATCCTTCTGATCGGCATCGTGAAGAAGAACGGCATCATGATGGTGGACTTCGCCATCGTGGCGGAGCGCGACGAGCATCTGTCGCCGGAGGAATCCATCCGCAAGGCGGCGCTGCTGCGCTTCCGTCCCATCATGATGACGACGATGGCGGCGCTGCTCGGCGGCGTGCCGCTGATGCTGGGCACCGGCACCGGCTCGGAGATTCGTCAGCCGCTCGGTTACGCGATGGTCGGCGGCCTGCTGGTCAGCCAGGCGTTGACGCTGTTCACCACGCCGGTGGTCTATCTCTATCTCGACCGGCTTTCGAACGCATTGTTGCGGCTCGGTCGCAGCGAGCCGACCGATCGCGAGCCGCCGGGTGACTCCGGCGCGGTGTCGCAGGCGGCGGAATAGAGCAGAGCGCTACAGGCGTGGCGGTTTACGCCGCGCGGAAGATCCCGCTGGCGTTGACGCCGCCAAAGCCGAAGCCGTTCGACAGCACATGCTCGATCTTCATCGCACGCGCCGCGCCGCGTACGAGATCGACGCCATTTGCGGCTTCGTCCGGATTGTCGAGATTGAGGGTCGCGGGCGCGATCTGGTCGCGTAGCGCCAGCACCGAGTAGATCGCCTCGATGCCGCCGGCGGCGCCGAGCAGATGTCCGGTCGCGGATTTGGTCGAGGTGACCGCGACGCCGCCGCTGGTGCCGAACACGCTCTTGATGGCGGCAAGTTCGCCGTGATCGCCGACCGGCGTCGAGGTGGCATGAGCGTTGAGATGCTGGATATCGGCCGGGGTGAGGCCGGCCTGATGTAGCGCCTGTACGATGGCGCGCCGGGCTCCGTCGCCATCCTCGGGGCCGGATGTCATGTGATAGGCGTCGGCGCTGGTGCCGTAGCCGACCAGTTCGGCGATGATGGTCGCGCCGCGCGCCAGCGCATGCTCGCGTTCCTCGAGCACCAGAAGGCCGGAGCCTTCACCCATCACGAAACCGTCACGGTCGCGATCGAACGGCCGCGAGGCGCGCTGCGGCGTGTCGTTGAAGCCGCTCGACAGCGCGCGGGCGGCGGCAAAGCCGCCAAGCGAGGTCCGCTCGATACAGGCTTCGGCGCCGCCGGCGATGGCGACGTCGGCTTCATTGGCGCGGATCAGGCGCGCGGCGTCGCCGATCGCCTGAACGCCCGCGGCGCAGGCGGTGACCGGCGCGCCCAGCGGGCCCTTGAAGCCGTGCTTGATGGAGACTTGCCCCGCGGCAAGGTTGACCAGGAAGGAGGGAACGGTGAATGGCGACAGCCGCCGCACGCCGCGCGAATCCGCCAGGCGCACCGATTCCGCGATGGCCGGAAAGCCGCCGATGCCCGAGCCGATCACGGTGGCGGTGCGCTCCCGCGCGCGCGTATCCTCCGGCTCCCAGCCAGCCTGCTTGACCGCTTCCTCGGCGGCCAGCAGCGCGAACAGGATGAAGCGGTCCATCTTCTTCTGGTCTTTGCGCGGCGCGGCCCGGTCGGGGTCGAAGCCTGCCTCGGCATCCTCCGTCAGATCGGGAACGACGCCGGCGACCTTGGACGACAATTCGCCCACCACATTGTCGGAAAGCTGACGCAGGCCGGATTTGCCGGCGATCAGGCGCGCCCAGTTGGCCTCGACGCCGCAACCCAGCGGTGACACCGCGCCCATCCCCGTAACCACAACCCGCCGCATCTCAATCCTGCCTGTCAGAAAATCCGAATTCTGCAGGCAGACCTAAGCTACTGCGAGCTTTTTGTCACGGTTGATCGACAGGGCAATGAGGGCGGCGATCAGGCAGAGCGCGCCGGCCACGAAGAAGGCGGGCAGATAGCTGAGCAGATAGGTCCGCGACATGCCGGCGGCGAGGGCGATGGAGGCCGCTCCCAATTGATGCCCGGTGAAGATCCAGCCGAACATCAGGTTGGCGCGCTCCGGCCCGAACGTCGAGGCGCTGAGCCGCACTGTGGGCGGCACCGTCGCGAACCAGTCCAGCCCGTAGAACATCGCGAACAGCGACAGGCCATAGAAGCTGAAATCCGAAAACGGCAGGAACAGCAACGACAGGCCACGCAGCCCGTAGTACCAGAACAGCAGCCAGCGATTGTCATAGCGGTCGGACAGCCAGCCGGAGAGGATGGTACCGACGAAGTCGAAAATCCCCATCGCGGCGAGCAGGGTGGCGGCTCCGGTGGCGGGCAGGTTGAAATCGCCGCAGAACGAGATGAAGTGGGTCTGAATCAGGCCGTTGGTGCTGGCGCCGCAGATATAAAAAGTTGCAAACAGGACCCAGAAGGTACGGGACGCGGACGCCTCCTTAAGGGCGCCAAGGGCGGAAGCCATGATCGGCCCATGTGCGGGGGGCACCGGAGCGAGCGGCTGCGAGCCGTCATCGCCGAAGGGCCGGAGCGCAAGATCGGAGGGCCGATCCCGCACCAGCAGCAGCACGGCAATCGCCACCATCAGCATCAGCAGGCAGAGAAACAGCATGGCCGCGCGCCAGCCGTGGTTCTCCGTCAGCGATGCCATCAGGGGCAGGAACACCAATTGCCCGGTGGCGGAACTCGCCCCCAGGATGCCGACGACAAGACCGCGCCGGGCGCTGAACCAGCGTGCTGCGACGGTTGCGCCGAGCACGAGCGCGGTCATGCCGGTGCCGAACCCGACAATGAATCCCCACAGCAGAACCAGTTGCCAGACTTGCGTCATGAACAGCGAGGCCAGCATGCCGGCCAGAATCAGCGATAACGCACTGACGACGACGTTGCGCAGCCCGTAGCGATTCATCAAAGCGGCGGCGAACGGCGCCACCAGTCCGAACAGCAGCAGGCGGATCGAGAGGGCTGTCGAAATCTGGGCGTTGCTCCAGCCGAACTCCTTCTCCAAAGGCACGATGAATACGCCGGGCGCGCTGATCGATGCCGCGCTGACCAGCACCGTCAGGAATGTGACGGCCACCATCACCCAGCTGTAGTGGATGTTTCTGCGGCCGAGGGTGGTCGAAAGCCAATTGGAGATCATGCGCATTCCAGTCAAAAAGCGGACCGGTACAATCCGGTCCGCTATTAAATTATACGGATCATATAATTGATCCGATGGAATGCAAACCCCCTCCGGCAGATATTTGTCAGGCCGTCTTGTTCTGGCCGCTAACGGTGTTATCGTATGACAAACAATATCTTATCGACGGTCATGCGATATTCAAAAGATCACAAATCTGAAACGCGCGCGCGAATCGTAGGGAATGCCGCCGTCCGTTTGCGCGAACTGGGCGCGGCCTGCATCGGCGTTGCCGACCTGATGAGGGATTCGGGGCTGACCCATGGCGGGTTCTACGCCCATTTCAAATCGCGCGAGGCGCTGATCGACGAGGCCTTCCTGCACGCGATGGGCAGCGTCGGCGAACGCTGGAAGCAGCGCGCCGACGCGGCGCCGGCCGGCGAGGAACTGGCTGCGATCGTCAACGGCTATCTAAGCGTACGTCACCGCGACGATGTTGGCGGCGGGTGCATGCTGCCGGCGCTCAGTCATGAGGTGGCGCGCGGCAGTGCAAAAACGCGCAAGGCCTTCCTCGCGAAGCTTGAGGAGGCGATCGCGGTGGTTGCGGATGCGCAGTCGCACTCCATGGATCGCGCCGCACGGGCACAGGCGGCCGGCACCATCGCGACGATGGTCGGAAGCCTGCTTCTGGCGCGTGCCGCCGGGAAGGGCGATCTGTCGTCCCTTATTCTCGAGGCCGGACGCGATGCGGCGATTGCGAACGGTGCCAGTTCCCGGACGACGCGCAAGCGGAAGCCGGCCAAGGGCAATTGAAAACAGCCTTCGCCGGCGCCTACAACTTTCGTAGAAGATGGGTGCGCGGTGCAGGTGTCGCACGAACAATTGTGCGTATCTGCACATCGTTTGCGCGCGATTGCACGTTTTCATTCCATGGCGGCAGCCGCATGATGCCCGAAACAAACTTCGGGAGGATTTCCGCATGCGCGCGATTGGACATTTTATCGGCGGCAAGGAGGTCAAGGGAACGTCGGGCCGCACCGCCGATGTCTATCAGCCGATGACCGGCGACGTGCAAGCCAAGGTCGCGCTCGCATCGAAGGATGAAGTGCGGGCCGCCGTCGAGAACGCCAAGGCGGCGCAACCGGCCTGGGCCGCGACCAATCCGCAGCGCCGTGTTCGCGTGTTGATGAAGTTTCTCGAACTGGTCGCGCGCGATAATGAGGAGATGGCCGAATTGCTCGCCCGCGAGCATGGCAAGACCATTCCCGATGCCCGCGGCGATATCATGCGCGGCGTCGAGGTGGTGGAGTTCGCGCTCGGCATTCCGCATCTGATGAAGGGCGAGTACACCGAAGGCGCGGGCCCCGGCATCGATCTCTACTCGATGCGTCAGCCCCTCGGCATCGTGGCCGGCATCACGCCGTTCAATTTTCCGGCGATGATTCCGATGTGGAAGTTCGCGCCGGCCATCGCCTGCGGCAATGCCTTCATCCTCAAGCCGTCGGAGCGCGATCCGGGCGTGCCGATGAAGCTGGCCGCCCTGATGCTGGAAGCCGGCCTGCCGCCGGGCATCCTCAACGTCGTCAACGGCGACAAGGAGGCGGTGGACGCCATTCTCGACGATCGCGATATCGCGGCGGTCGGTTTCGTCGGCTCGTCGTCGATCGCGCAGTACATCTATGAGCGCTCGGCCGCGACCGGCAAGCGCTGCCAGTGCTTTGGCGGCGCGAAGAACCATCTGATCGTGATGCCCGATGCCGACATGAACCAGGCTGTCGATGCGCTGATGGGCGCGGCCTATGGCGCTGCCGGCGAACGCTGCATGGCGGTCTCCGTCGCGGTGCCGGTCGGCAAGACCACGGCGGATCGCCTGATGGAAAAGCTGATCCCGCGCGTCGAAAGCCTGAAGATCGGCCCGTCCACCGATCCGAATGCCGATTACGGTCCGCTGGTGACGAAAGAAGCGTTGCAGCGGGTCCGCAACTATGTCGATGTCGGCATCAAGGAAGGCGCGACGCTGGCGGTCGATGGTCGCGACTTCAAGATGCAGGGCTACGAGAACGGTTTCTACATGGGCGGTTGTCTGTTCGACAACGTCACCAAGGATATGCGGATCTACAAGGAAGAGATTTTCGGTCCGGTGCTGTCGGTGGTGCGCGCGCATGATTTCGACGAGGCGCTGAGCCTGCCGTCCGACCACGAATACGGCAACGGCGTTGCGATCTTCACCCGCGACGGCGATTCGGCCCGCGAGTTCGCCGCCAAGGTCAATGTCGGCATGGTCGGCATCAACGTGCCGATCCCGGTGCCGGTGGCTTACTTCTCGTTCGGCGGTTGGAAGCGATCCGGTTTCGGTGATCTCAATCAATATGGCACCGACTCGGTGCGCTTCTATACCAAGACCAAGACGGTGACGTCGCGCTGGCCCTCCGGCGTCAAGGAAGGGGCCAGCTTCACGATGCCGACGAGCTGAGGTCGACAACCGCGGGCGCGCGCATGCAGTTCGCTCTCAATGAGGACCAGCTTGCCATTCGCGACATGGCGCGGGCGTTCGCGACCGAGCGCATCGCGCCCGACGCCCTGAAGTGGGATCAGGAGAAATACTTCCCCGTTGAGGTCATGCGCGAAGCCGCCGCGCTCGGCATCGGCGGGATTTATATCCGCGACGATGTCGGCGGTTCGGGGCTGACGCGGTTCGACGCGGCGCTGATCTTCGAGGCGCTGGCGCAGGGCTGCCCGACAGTTTCCGCCTTTCTGTCGATCCATAATATGTCGGCGTGGATGATCGATGCCTATGGCAGCGACGAGCAGCGCCGCAAATGGTTGCCGCGGCTCTGCACCATGGAGCTGATCGCGAGCTATTGCCTGACCGAACCGGGTTCGGGGTCGGACGCCGCCGCGCTGTCCACCCGCGCCGTGCGCGATGGCGATCATTACATTCTCAACGGCCAGAAGCAGTTCATCTCCGGCGCAGGGCAGAGCGACGTCTATGTCGTGATGGCACGCACCGGCGGCGAGGGCGCAGCGGGAATCTCCACGCTGGTGGTCGAGGCCGGTACGCCCGGCCTGTCGTTCGGTGCCGAGGAGCGCAAGATGGGCTGGAACGCGCAGCCGACGCGCGCCGTGATCTTCGAGAATGCGCGCGTGCCGGTGTCCAACCTGCTTGGCGAGGAAGGCATCGGATTCAAGATCGCGATGGCTGGTCTCGATGGCGGCCGGCTCAATATTGCGGCCTGTTCGCTCGGCGGCGCGCAGGCGGCGCTCGACAAATCGCTTGCCTATATGAAAGAGCGCAAGGCGTTCGGCAAATCGCTCGATCAGTTTCAGGCCTTGCAGTTTCGTCTCGCCGACATGGCGACCGAGCTCGAGGCGGCGCGGACCTTCCTGTGGCGCGCGGCGTCGGCGCTCGACCGCAAGGACGCCGATGCCGGCATGCTGTGTGCGATGGCCAAGCGTTTCGGAACCGATGTCGGATTCGATGTCGCCAACCGGGCGCTGCAACTGCATGGTGGTTACGGTTATCTTGCCGAATACGGCATCGAGAAGATCGTGCGTGATCTGCGCGTGCACCAGATCCTTGAAGGCACCAACGAGATCATGCGTCTGATCATCGCCCGCAAGCTGATCGAGGGCGCGCGATGACGGCGCAGCGCATCGCGATCGACGAGGCGGGTGACGATCTCATTATTGAGCGAGAGGGGACGGCTGGCGTCATCCGTCTCAACCGGCCGAGCGCGCTCAACGCGGTGACGCTGGGCATGGTGCGCGGCATTTCGCGCGCGCTGGATGTTTTCGAGCATGATCCGGCGATCACCACGGTCCTGCTGGAGGGCGCAGGTGAGCGCGGCCTCTGCGCGGGCGGCGATATTCGTAGCCTCTATGACAACGCGCGGATCGGCAGCGATTTCGGCGCGGTGTTCTGGCGCGAGGAATACGTGCTCGACGCGCGGATCGCCTCGTTCGCCAAGCCGTTCATGGCCTATATGGACGGCCTCGTAATGGGCGGCGGCATCGGTCTGGCCGGTCACGCCGCTCATCGTATCGTCACCGACCGCACGCGCCTCGCGATGCCGGAGGTCGGTCTCGGCTTCTTTCCGGATGTCGGCGGCACATGGATCTTGTCCCGCGCGCCGGGCGAGGTCGGTAGCTATTATGGCCTCACCGGCAATATGATGAACGGCGCCGAAGCGGTCTATACCGGCTTTGCCGACCATCTGATCCGAACGGATGATTGGGCTGCGTTGCGTGCGGCGCTGACGCAATTGCCGCCCAAAGCGAATGCCGCGGATGTGACGCGCATGATCGAACAGGTCTCGGCCCAAGGCGAGGCCGTGCCCATTGCCGCTCAACGCGAGCTGATCGACCGTGCGTTCGGTCATGACAGTGTCGAGGAGATCGTCTCGGCGCTGCGAAGTGATGGCTCGGAGTTTGCGCGCAAGACGCTTGCCGCTATTAACGACAAGTCGCCGCGCGGCCTCAAGCTGACATTGAAGATGCTGCGGTTGGGGCGCTCGTCCAACTCTCTTGAAGAGTGCCTCATGCGCGAGTATCGCGCCGCGCTTGGCGTCTATGCCAGCGCGGATTTCGTCGAAGGCATCCGCGCCGCCATCATCGACAAGGATCGCAATCCGACATGGTCGCCGCCACGGATCGAGGACGTGACGCCGCAGATGATCGAGAGCTATCTTGAGCCGCGTGGGCATGGTGACCTGAAACTATGACGCGCTGACCGTCACACATCGAGCAAGCGAAGCTGAGGGAACGGCAATGGCAGATATCGCATTCATCGGTCTGGGCAACATGGGCGGTCCGATGGCCACCAATCTGGTCAGGGCCGGCCACAAGGTCCATGGCTTCGATCTTGTTCCGGCGTCCTGCGAGGCGGCCAAGGCTGCGGGCGTGATGCTGGCCTCGACCGCAAAGGATGCGGTCAAGGCCGCGAGCATCGTCATCACCATGCTGCCGGCCGGCAAACATGTGCTGTCGGTGTGGGGCGATATCGTGCCGGCCGCCGCCAAGGGCACGCTCTTTATTGATTGCTCGACCATCGATGTGGAGAGCGCGCGCAAGGCGCATGCGCTGGCGAAAGCGGCGGGCCTGCCGTCGGTCGATGCGCCGGTCTCCGGCGGCACCGGCGGCGCCAGGAACGCGACGCTGACTTTCATGGCAGGTGGCGATGCCGCAGCATTCGCTGCGGCCAAACCCGTTCTGGAAGCGATGGGCAAGAAGATCGTCCATTGCGGCGAGGGCGGCGCCGGGCAGGCCGCGAAGATCTGCAACAACATGATCCTCGGCATTTCGATGATTGCGGTCGGTGAAGCGTTCGCGCTGGCCGAGAAGCTCGGACTTTCGCATCAGGCGCTGTTCGATGTGGCCTCGACCTCGTCCGGCCAATGCTGGTCGCTGACGAGCTATTGTCCGGTGCCGGGGCCGGTGCCGGCGTCGCCCGCCAACAACGATTACAAGCCCGGCTTTGCCGCGGCGCTGATGCTCAAGGATTTGCGGCTGTCGCAGGAAGCGGCGAAAGCAGCCGGGGCGGCGACGCCGCTCGGTGCCCATGCGGAGAGCCTCTACGAGGCTTTCACCAAAGAAGGGCATGGCGATGTTGATTTTTCCGGTATCATCCGTCATCTGCGCGCATCGACGAGAACGTGACGGGATGGACCGATGACCACATTCCAAGACGCACGGGCGTTTCTGCTCAAGCACCGGATGGATTACGACACCGCCGTCGCGCAATTCCGCTGGCCGGATGCTCCGCAATTCAACTGGGCGCTCGACTGGTTCGATGCCGGGCTTGCGAACGATCCGCAGAGCAGGGACCGTGCCGCGTTATGGATCGTCGATGTCGCGACCGGCACCGATACCAAACTCACATTCGGCGAGATGTCGCGCCGCTCCAACCGGACCGCAAACTTCCTGCGCAGTCTCGGTCTTGCGCGCGGCGACCGTCTTTTGCTGCTGCTCGGCAATGTGGTGCCGTTGTGGGAGACCATGCTGGCGGCAATCAAGCTCGGTGTCATCATCATTCCGGCGACCACGCTGCTCACGCCCGACGAATTGCGTGACCGGCTGGAGCGCGGCAAGCCCAAGGTGGTGGTCGCCGCGCCCGATCAGGTTGCGAAGTTCGAGAAACTTGGCGGCGATCTCGCGAAGATCGTGGTCGGAGAGACGGCGGCTTCCGGCTGGCGTTCGTATGGCGACGCCGCCGGATTTCCGGAAAGCTTTACGCCGGATGCGCCGACCGGCGCGCACGATCCGATGCTGCTGTATTTCACCTCCGGCACCACGGCGAAGCCGAAGCTGGTGCTGCACAGTCATCGCAGCTATCCGGTCGGTGCCTTGTCGACGATGTACTGGCTTGGGCTGCAGCCGGGCGATGTGCATCTGAATATTTCCTCGCCCGGATGGGCCAAGCATGCGTGGAGTTGTTTCTTCGCGCCGTGGAATGCCGGCTCGACCATCTTCATCGCCAATCAGGCGCGCTTCGACGCGAAGAAGCTGATGGAGACCATGGTCCGCTGTGGCGTTACCACCATGTGCGCGCCGCCGACGGTGTGGCGGATTCTCATTCAGGAGCAGCTGTCGGACTATAAAGTGACGCTGCGCGAGGTCTGCGGCGCCGGCGAGCCGCTCAATCCCGAAGTCATCGAACAGGTCAAGGACGCCTGGGGTGTCACCATCCGCGACGGCTACGGCCAGACCGAGACCACCGCGCTTGCCGGCAATTCGCCGGGCCAGCCGGTGAAGCCGGGATCGATGGGCCGGCCGATGCCGGGCTATAAAGTGAAGGTCAGCGATGCGGACGGCAACCCGGCGAAAGAGGGCGAGATCGGCCTTGCGCTCGGCGCGGATCGCCCGGCCGGTCTGATGCTCGGCTATATTAACGACAGCGGCCGGCCGACCGGCGCGGATAGCGATGTCTATCGCACCGGCGAC
The DNA here is from genome assembly GCA_001897755.1 of Afipia sp. 64-13. Taxonomy (GTDB): domain Bacteria; phylum Pseudomonadota; class Alphaproteobacteria; order Rhizobiales; family Xanthobacteraceae; genus Afipia. The sequence goes on along the minus strand of MKUJ01000019.1, from coordinate 145,962 downwards.
GTCGCCTTCCTTGATGATGACGGCTATCTCACCTTTGTCGGACGTGCGGACGACGTGTTCAAATCGTCGGATTACCGTATCAGCCCGTTCGAGCTGGAAAGCGTGCTGCTCGAGCATGACGCCGTGGCCGAGGCGGCGGTGGTGCCGTCGCCCGATGCGATCCGTCTCGCCATTCCGAAAGCCTATGTATCCCTGACGCCGGGCACCGCGATGTCGCGGGAGACCGCGCTGTCGGTGTTCCGCTATGTGCAGGAGCATCTGGCGCCGTTCAAACGCGTCCGCCGCATCGAATTCGTCAAGGAACTGCCGAAGACGATCTCCGGCAAGATCCGCCGTGTCCAGCTTCGCCGCCTCGAACAGGACAACAACCGCGAGGATGCTTTACGCGGCGTCGAATTTCGTGAAGAAGATTTACCGGAGTTGCGAAGCGAACGCTGAGATTCGGTGACGGACGCAGGACACGCCATGACCATTCGGTTTGACGGCCGCGTCGCCATCGTCACCGGCGCGGGCGCCGGTCTTGGCCGTGCGCATGCGCTCGGTCTGGCGCAGCGCGGCGCGCGCGTCGTCGTCAACGATTTCGGCGCGGCAACGGATGGCGGCGGCGGCTCGGTGCATCCGGCCGAAGCGGTGGCCGAAGAAATCTGCGCCGCTGGCGGCGAGGCGATGGTCAGCGGCGCGGATGTTTCCGATCTCGCGCAGGTCGAGGACATGGTGGCTCAGGCGGCCGCGCGCTGGGGCAGCGTCGATCTTCTGGTCGCCAATGCCGGCATCCTGCGCGACAGGTCCTTCGCCAAGATGGAGCCGGACGATTTCGCCAAGGTGCTGGCGGTCCATCTGGTCGGCACTTTCAACTGCTGCCGCGGGGTGTGGAGCGGCATGCAGGAGTGCGGCTACGGCCGCATCGTCCTGACCACCTCCGGCTCGGGCCTCTACGGCAATTTCGGGCAGGCCAATTACGGCGCGGCGAAAGCCGGGATCGTCGGCCTGATGAATGTGCTGGCGCAGGAAGGCCGCAAGTCCGATATTCGCGTCAACGCGATCGCGCCGAATGCGGCGACGCGGATGACCGAAGGTCTCATCCCGCCGGATATCCTTGAGCTGCTGAAGCCGGAGGCGATCACGCCCGCCGTGCTTTATCTCTTGAGCGAGACCGCGCCGACCCGCACCATCATGGGCGCGGGCGCGGGATCGTTTTCGATTGTCAGGATCGTTGAGAGCGCGGGGATCAATCTGCCGGAAGACGAATGGACGCCGGAAGCCGTCGCCGCTCGCTTTGCCGAGATCGGCGATCTGGCGCAGGCGCGTCAACCGCGCGATGCGTTCGACCAGTTGGCGGGATTGATCGCGCAGGCGGCGAAGAGGGCGGGCATCAAGCTGCCGCCGCTGAAACCGTGAGCGAGCCTGAGGTTGCGATTGTCGGCGCCGGTCCTGCCGGGCTGATGGCGGCGGAAACCATCGCGAGTGCCGGCGTGCGGGTGACGGTGTATGATCGCATGCCATCCGTCGCGCGCAAATTCCTGATGGCCGGGCGTGGCGGCCTCAATCTCACCCATAGCGAGCCGCTGAATGTATTTCTGGCGCGCTATGGTGCCGCGGAGCCGCGCCTGCGCGCGGCGATCGAGGCGTTTCCGCCGGAGGCTTTGCGGGCGTGGAGCGAAGCTCTTGGGCAGCCGACTTTTGTCGGCTCGAGCGGGCGGGTGTTTCCGCAGGCGTTCAAGGCCTCGCCGTTGCTGCGGGCTTGGCTGCGTCGGCTGGATGCGCGGGGCGTGCGCTTCGCCTTGCGTCACGATTGGACCGGATGGGACGCGAACGGCGCCTTGCGTTTTGCAACACCCGAGGGCGAGCGGTCGGTCCGGCCGGACGCCACGCTGCTGGCGCTGGGCGGCGCGAGCTGGCCGCGGCTCGGCGCGGATGGGGCATGGACGTCGCTGCTGGCGGACAAGGGCATCGCCATTGCGCCGCTGAAGCCCGCCAATTGCGGGTTCCTCGTTGCCTGGTCGGACGTCTTCCGCGAGCGGTTCGAAGGCCAGCCGCTGAAAGGCGTTGTGCTTCGGCATGGCGAGTGCAGCGTGCGTGGCGAGGCGGTGGTAACCCGTCATGGACTCGAAGGCGGCGGCATCTACGCTTTGTCCGCGTCGTTGCGCGATGCCATCGCGGAAAACGGCGAGACCATTCTGAACATTGGTCTGCGGCCGGATCTGCCCGCGGCCGCGCTTGTCACGCGGCTGTCATCGCCGCGGGGCAAACAGTCGGTCTCGACCTTCCTGCGCAAGGCGGCGGGCCTTTCGCCGGTCGGTATCGGATTGGTGCAGGAAACGGCGGCACGGGCGGGCACGCCGCTGGCTGCGATGCCGGTCGAGGCCTTGGCGGCTCTGATCGACGAAATTCCTGTCGTGTTGACAGGGCCGGCGTCGATCGATCGGGCGATCTCGACCGCCGGGGGACTATCGTTCGATGAAATCGATGACCGGTTCATGCTGCGCCGATGGCCCGGTGTGTTCGTCGCGGGCGAGATGATGGACTGGGAAGCGCCGACCGGCGGCTATCTGCTGCAGGCCTGTTTTGCGACCGGTGTCGCGGCGGGCAAGGGCGTGCTGGAATTCCTGCAGCGTTAGCCATTCGGACAATATCCACGCTGGCAACGCTGCTTAGAATTGATACGGTGTTCTCGAACAGCGGGGGCCGACCAGCCTTTCGCGCTGCAAAATAATAACTCCGGGAGTTGAATAATGACGTATCGCTCTATGTCTACCGTCGCGGCCGCGCTGCTCTGTGGTGTCGCGTTCGCGGCGCCGTCTTATGCGCAAGGCGTGAAGATCGGTATTCTCAACGATCAGTCCGGCGTCTATGCCGATTACGGCGGCAAGACCTCGGTCGAGGCGGCCAAGATGGCGATCGAGGATTTTGGCGGTTCCGTGCTCGGCCACAAGATCGAAATCGTCGATGCCGATCATCAGAACAAGCCCGACCTCGCGGTCAGCATCGCGCGGCGCTGGTATGATGTCGAAGGCGTCGACATGATCACCGAGCTGACGACCTCGTCGGTCGCGCTCGCCGTGCAGGATCTGACCAAGCAGGCGAAGAAGATCGACATCGTGGTCGGCGCGGCGTCCTCGCGCATCACCGGCGACGCCTGCACGCCCTATGGCTTCCACTGGGCGTTCGACACGCACGCGCTCGGCGTCGGCACCGGCGGCGCGTTGACCGAGGCGGGCGGCAACACCTGGTTCTTCCTGACCGCCGACTACGCGTTCGGCTATTCGCTGGAGAAGGATACCAGCGATATCGTCAAGGCGAAGGGCGGCAAGGTGCTCGGCGCCGTGCGTCACCCGCTCAACACCTCGGACTTCTCGTCGTTCCTGCTGCAGGCGCAGAGCTCGAAAGCCAAGGTGGTCGGTCTGGCCAATGCGGGCCTCGACACCATCAACGCCATCAAGCAGGCGTCTGAATTCGGCATCGTCGCCGGCGGCCAGAAGATGGCCGGCCTGCTGATGACGATCTCCGAGGTTCACGGCCTTGGCCTCAAGGCGGCGCAGGGTCTGGTGCTGACCGAAGGCTTCTACTGGGATCATGACGACAAGACCCGCGCGTTCTCCGAGCGTTTCTTCAAGCGCACCGGCCGCATGCCGAGCATGATCCAGGCCGGCACCTATTCGGCGACGCTGTCCTACCTGAAGGCGGTGAAGGCCGCCGGCACCAAGGACGCCGATGCGGTATCCAAGAAGCTGAAGGAACTGCCGGTGGACGACGCCTTCGCCCAGGGCAAGGTTCTGGCGAACGGCCGCATGGTGCACGACCTCTATCTGTTCGAGGTCAAGAAGCCGGAAGAAAGCAAGAAGCCGTGGGATTACTACAAGCAGATTGCTGTAGTGCCGGGCGACAAGGCTTTCCCGACCGCCGCGGAGAGCGGATGCCCGCTCACCAAGTGATCGGTTGAGCCGTCACACTTTCTAAAATCATCCGCGCCATGGTCGCCATGGCGCGGATTGTTTTTGAGCGGCGAAGTCAGTTCGAGGGGAGAGCGTTAGTATTGGATGGAAACAACCGGCATGCTGTTGCTCGTTTCACCTCTCCCGGGGAAGAGGTCGACGCGCGAAGCGCGGCGGGTGAGGACGTATGATCTATCGATGGATTTAGATCCCCTTACCCTAACCCTCTCCCCGGCGGGGAGAGGGAACACCATCCGCGCTGCTCTGCGAGATGAAAAGCTCTAGGCCGCGCCTTCGATTTCCTCGCGCAGGATTTCGAGCGCCAGCCATTTCTCCTCGGCGGCGTCGAGTTCCGTCTGCGCTTTGGCGATCGCGGCCGAGGCGGCGTCGAACGCCTTGCGGTCTTTCGCGTAGAGTTGCGGATCGTCGAGCTGCTTTTGATAGCCCGCGATATCCTGCTGCAGCTTGGCCATCGTCTTCGGCAGGGTTTCGAGCGCGTGCTTTTCGTTGAAGCTTAACCGACGCTTGGCCGAGGATGTTGACGGAGCGGATGGCGCCTTGACGTCCTTGCCCGGTTCGCTCGCGGCCGATTTGACGGCCTTCTCCTCCAGATCCTCGCCGCGCTGCGCCAGCATGTCGGAATAGCCGCCGGCATATTCCACCCATTTGCCGCGACCTTCCGGTGCGATCACCGAGGTCACCACGCGATCGAGGAAGTCGCGGTCGTGGCTGATCAGGATGACGGTGCCGTCATAGTCGCCGAGCATCTCTTCCAGCACGTCGAGCGTTTCGAGGTCGAGATCGTTGGTCGGCTCGTCCAGCACCAGAAGGTTCGACGGCTTCGCCAGCGCCCGCGCCAACATCAGGCGGCCGCGCTCGCCGCCCGACAGCGCCTCCAGCGGCGTGCGGACCTGCTCCTGCGTGAACAGGAAGTCCTTCATGTAGCTGACGACATGCTTCGACTTGCCGCCGACCGTGATCGTATCGCCGCGCCCGCCGGTCAGGGTTTCGGCGAGCGTCGATTTCGGATCGAGGCTTTCGCGGTGCTGGTCTAGCGTCGCCATCTCGATATTGGCGCCGAGCCGGATCGTGCCGCTGTCGGGCGCATCGGCGCCGGTCAGGATGTTGATCAGTGTGGTCTTGCCGACGCCGTTCGGGCCGACGATGCCGACGCGGTCGCCGCGCGTGATGCGAATCGAGAAATCATCGACGATAGGCCGCTCGCCATAGGACTTGCCGATCCGCTTCGCCTCGATCACCAGTTTGCCGGATGCCTCGGCCTCGGTTGCTGCGAGGTTGGCCTTGCCGGCAGCGCCGCGATAGTCGCGGCGCTGCTCACGCAGCGCGAACAGGTTGCCCAGCCGCTTGACGTTGCGCTTGCGCCGGCCGGAGACGCCGTAGCGCAGCCAGTGTTCCTCAGCGACGATCTTGCGGTCGAGCTTGTGCTGCTCGCGCTCTTCCTCGGCCAGCACCTCGTCGCGCCAGGCTTCGAATGCGGCAAAACCTTTCTCGATCCGGCGGGTCTGGCCGCGGTCGAGCCATACGGTGGCGCGCGAGAGGTTGGAGAGAAAGCGCCGGTCGTGGCTGATCATCACCAGCGCGCTGCGCCGCGCGGCAAGTTCGCTCTCCAGCCACTCGATGGTGGTGAGATCGAGATGGTTGGTCGGCTCGTCGAGCAGCAGGATATCGGGCGAGGGCGCCAGCACCCGCGCCAGCGCTGCGCGCCGTGCTTCGCCGCCGGACAGATGCGCCGGATCTTCCTGGCCGGTGAGGCCAAGCTGCTCCAGCAGATATTGCGCCTGATAATGGTCGTCGCCCGGGCTCAATCCCGCTTCGACATAGGCCAGCGTTGTCGCAGCACCGGCGAAGTCCGGCTCCTGCGGCAGATAGCGGATGGTGGCGCCGGGCTGCACGAAACGGCTGCCGTGATCCGCCTCGATCAGGCCTGCGACGATCTTGAGCAGCGTGGACTTGCCCGAACCGTTGCGCCCGATCAGGCAGACCCGCTCGCCTTGCGAGACGCTGAGCTCGACCCCGGCGAGCAGCGGCGTGCCGCCGAAGGTCAGGGCGATGTCTTTCAACTGGATGAGCGGTGGCGCCATGATCCTCAAGGTGTCGGTTGGGTCCGCGCCATGCGGCGGATGGCCTGATCGAGCGTCGAAAGAAAGGTGGAGCGGTCGCGCGGGGTGAAGCCGCGCGGCCCGCCCGTGACCTCGCCGCCGGAGCGCAGGTCAGTCATGAGATTGCGCACGGCCAGCGCCATGCCGATGGAGTCCTCGGTATAGGCCTTGCCGTTGGGGGCGATGACATCCGCGCCCGCCTTGACGCAGCGGCTGGCGAGCGGGATGTCGAAGGTGACCACGATATCGCCTTTGCCGGCCCGTTCCGCAATCCAGTCGTCCGCCGCGTCCATGCCGGACCCGGCGGCGATCCGCTCGATGCCGGGATCGTCCGGGATACGGATATAGCCGCCCGCAACCACGCTGACCGGCCAGCGGTGGCGCTGCGCGACGCGGTAGATCTCGTCCTTCACCGGACAGGCATCGGCGTCGACATAGATTCGCATCAGGGGCCGGTTCCCGCCGTTCCATTTGGATTTTGCAGTGCGATATCACGATCTGCCGGTACCGGGGAGCAAATTCTTGGTCGCGATCAGGCGCTCGGGGGCGCGGCGCGATGCCGCCCCGTCATTGCGCGTGGTGTTGGCGCGCT
>MKUJ01000019.1:118378-139173 GCA_001897755.1 Afipia sp. 64-13 | reverse complement strand
TGCGCCAAGGTGCCGAAGGGTTCGCCGGCCTATGCGGCGATCGATCTTGGCACCAACAATTGCCGGCTGCTGATCGCGCGCCCCTCCCAGAACGGCTTCCGTGTGGTCGATTCCTTTTCCCGCATCATCCGGCTGGGCGAGGGGTTGTCTTCCACCGGCCGTATCAGCGAGGCGGCCATCGAACGCGCCGTGGGCGCGCTGTCGATCTGCCGCGACAAGATCGACGCCAAGGGCGCGCGCCGCCTGCGCACCATCGCGACCGAAGCGTGCCGCGCCGCCGAGAATTCGGATATTTTCCTCGACCGCATCCGGACGGAAGCGGGCATCGATCTGGAAATCATCGACCGGGAAACCGAGTCGACACTGGCGGCGGTCGGATGCTCGCCCTTGCTGGATCGCAACGCCCGCGGTGCGATTCTGTTCGATATCGGCGGCGGTTCGAGCGAGGTGATGCTGGTCAGCCGCCCGGATGGCGCGCCTCATGCGACGGCGATCAAGGGGCCGTGGATCTCGCTGCCGCTCGGCGTCGTCACCCTCGCCGAGCGTTTCGGCGGCGTCGAGGTGACATCGCAGCTTTATGACGCCATGGTCGCTCATGTCGCGGGGTATCTTGCGCCGTTTGCCACCGAACATGGCAAGGATGTCGCGGGCATGCATCTGCTCGGCACCTCAGGCACGGTGACCACGGTGGCCGGTGTGCATCTGGGCCTCGAGCGTTATGACCGCCGCCGTGTCGACGGCATCTGGATGAGCGAGAGCGACATCACCGAGGCGATCGAGACTCTGCTGTCGATGAGCTATCGCGAACGCGCCGACAATGCCTGCATCGGCACCGAGCGGGCCGACCTCGTGCTGGCCGGCTGCGCCATTCTCGATGCGATCCGCAATGCCTTCCCGATGCCGCGTTTGCGCGTGGCGGATCGCGGTCTGCGCGAGGGCATGCTGGTTGAAATGATGCGAAGCGACGGCTTCGTGCAGGCGTCATAGGTCTGTCATGGCGAAAGACGACACCGGGCGGCTGCATGTCACCGTCAAGAGCGGCGGCAAGCGCAAATTGTCATCGAAGCTCTGGCTCGAGCGCCAGCTCAACGATCCCTATGTCGCGCAGGCCAAGCGCGACGGCTTCCGCTCGCGCGCGGCCTACAAGTTGCAGGAGATGGACGACAAGTTCCGTTTTCTGAAAACCGGGCAGGCGGTGGTCGATCTCGGCGCCGCGCCGGGCGGCTGGAGCCAGATCGCCGCGAAGCGCGTCGGGTCCGATCGCGGCAAGGGCAAGGTGGTGGCGATCGATCTGCTCGAGATGCCCGACATTCCGGGCGTGACCTTCGCGCAGCTCGACTTTCTCGCCGAGAACGCGCCGGAAAAATTGCGCGCCATGCTGGGTGGCGGCGCCGATGTCGTGATGTCGGACATGGCTGCGAACACCACGGGCCATCGCAAGACCGATCAGCTCCGGATCGTCGGGCTGGTCGAAAGCGCCGCGGCGTTTGCCGCCGAGGTGCTCAATCCCGGCGGCACATTCGTCGCCAAGGTGTTCCAGAGCGGCGCCGATGCCGTGCTGCTGGCGCAGCTCAAGCGCGATTTCACCACGGTGCGCCACGTCAAGCCGGCGGCCAGCCGGCAGGATTCCTCGGAACGCTATTTGCTGGCGACCGGATATCGCGGAACGCCCGCCGCCGCGCCATCCGGCGACGAGCCTAGTTGAGCCGCTGGTCGCGCGCCTCGGCGGTGCCTTCGCTGGGCGCGGTCTGAGCCGCGTGCGGTCCCTGCAACGCCGTGACCTTCTGGCCGGAGACCTGGTGTCCGGCATCCTGCGGCAGACGGTAGAACGCCCAGGTCGAGGTCGCCGCCACCAGTGAGATCACCACGAAGGCCGGCGCGAAGTCGGCGGCGGTGAGCTCGGCGGATTGGCGCAGCGCCATGGTCGCTTCCACCGCGAACGCGCCGAGCGCGACGCCGGCCGAGATGGCCAGTTGCTGGTTGACGCTGGCCAGCGTGGTCGCCCGGCTCATCTCCGAGACGTCGACATCGGCATAGGCCATGGTGTTGACGGCGGTGAATTGCAGCGAGCGGAAGAAGCCGCCGACGATCAGCACGAACATGATCAGCAGCACCGGCGTCGACGGCGTGAACAGCGCGCATGCCGCTATCGAGACGCAGGCGATCAGGCCGTTGAGGATCAGCACCGGGCGGAATCCGAAAGTGCGGATGATGCGCGCGGCGAGCGTTTTCATGCCCATGGCGCCGACGGCCGACGCAAACGTCACCATGCCGGATTTGAACGGCGACAGCCCGAAACCGATTTGCATCAGCAGCGGCAGCAGGAACGGCAGCGCGCCGACGCCCATGCGGAAGACGAAGCCGCCGCCGAGGCTGGCGCGCAGCGTGGTGTGCCGCAGCAGCGTGAAGTCAAGCACCGGAGAGGCGGTGCGCCGCGCGTGCCAGATATAAAGGCCCATCGCCGCCGCGCCGCCGAGGATCAGGGCGACGACGATCTGCCAAGGCAGCATGTCGAGCCCGGCGACGGAAAGGCCGAAGGCGAGCCCGGCGACGCCCGCGCCGGCCAGCGCGAGGCCGACCAGATCGAACCGCTCCGGATTCTCGCTCTTGATCGGGTCGATGTATTTCAGCGCCAGGAAGATGCCGAGCACGCCGATCGGGATGTTGATCAGGAAGATCCAGTGCCAGGAGAAATAGGTGGTGATGAAGCCGCCGAGCGGCGGGCCGACCACCGGACCGATCAGGGCAGGGACGGTCACCCACGCCATCGCATTGACCAGCATGCTCTTGTCGATGGTGCGCAGCAGGACCAGCCGGCCGACCGGCACCATCATCGCCCCGCCGAGCCCCTGCAGGATGCGCGCGAATACGAAATCGGTCAGCGAGGTTGCGATCGCGCAGCCGATCGAGCCGACCATGAACACGCCGATCGCGGTGGAGAACACGGTGCGTGCGCCGAACCGGTCCGCCGTCCAGCCACTCGCCGGGATGAAGACCGCGAGCGACAAGAGATAAGAGGTGATGGCGAGCTTGAGCGTCAGGGGGCTGGTGCCGATGTCCGCCGCGATCGCTGGAAGCGAGGTCGCGATCACCGTGGAGTCCATGTTTTCCATGAACAGGGCGCAGGCGACGATCAGCGGGATAAGGCGTTCTTTTTGCATGACCTCGTCGGGGAATTTGGGCAGGCACGCGGGAGGCGGCAAAGGCCGGAAGCCGCCCTTTAAGGCATGGCGGGCGGGTCGGGGCAATAAACTCGTCGTGAGCGCCTGCGTTCCGGCGCCGGCGCCGCGATTGCATGCGTGGTGTGCGTAAAAAACCCCGGAAAATCCGGGGAAATGCTTTGAAACGGTGGTCCGGCATGCTATCGACCAGCGCCAATCCTCTCGATGAGCCTCGAATCGAGGCGATGCGGACAGCATCGCCGGGCGTCGCTTATCTCAGTTTTAGCGCAGCCGAGCGGCTGCTGGATGGAGTTGGCAATGGCAATCAAACCCCGCGATCTGGCCATACGTGAGGCTTTCACGTTCGACGACGTGTTGCTGAAGCCCGGCCCGTCCGAGGTGATGCCCTCCGAAGTCGATGTCCGCAGTCACCTGACCCGCGCGGTCCCGCTCAATATTCCGATCATCGCCTCCGCCATGGATACGGTTACCGAAGCGCGGATGGCGATCGCCATGGCGCAGGCCGGCGGCCTCGGCGTGATCCATCGTAACTTCGATGTCGAAGGGCAGGCGGCGCAGGTCCGTCAGGTCAAGAAGTTCGAATCCGGCATGGTGGTGAACCCGCTCACCATCGGTCCTGACGCCCGGCTCGCCGATGCGCTGGCGTTGATGAACGATCACGGCTTCTCCGGCATTCCGGTGGTCACCGGCGGCGGCGATGGCAGGCCGGGCAAGCTGGTCGGCATCCTCACCAACCGCGACGTTCGTTTCGCCACCGATCCGGACCAGAAGGTGTCGGAATTGATGACGCGCGACAAGCTGATCACGGTGCGCGAAGGCGTCGATCAGACCGAGGCCAAGAAGCTGCTGCACCAGAACCGCATCGAGAAGCTTCTGGTGGTGGACGATCAGTATCGCTGCGTCGGCCTGATCACCGTGAAGGACATGGAGAAGGCGGTCGCCTATCCGCTGGCCTCGAAGGATGCGCAGGGCCGTCTGCGCGTCGCTGCCGCGACCACGGTGGGCGACAACGGCTTCGAGCGCACCGAACGGCTGATCGATGCCGGCGTCGACGTGATCGTGGTTGATACTGCGCACGGCCACTCGACGCGCGTGCTGGAGGCCGTCAACCGCATCAAGAAGCTGTCGAACGCCGTGCAGGTGGTCGCCGGCAATATCGCGACCGCCGAAGCCGCGCAGGCGCTGATCGATTCCGGCGCGGATGCGCTCAAGGTCGGCATCGGTCCGGGCTCGATCTGCACCACCCGCATCGTCGCCGGCGTCGGCGTGCCGCAGCTCACCGCGATCATGGATACGGTCGAGGCGGCGAAGAAGGCGAACGTGCCGGTGATCGCCGATGGCGGCATCAAATATTCCGGCGACCTTGCCAAGGCGCTCGCGGCTGGCGCGGACATCGCGATGGTCGGCTCGCTGCTGGCGGGCACCGACGAGACGCCGGGCGAAGTGTTCCTGTGGCAGGGCCGTTCCTACAAGGCCTATCGCGGCATGGGCTCGGTCGGCGCGATGGCGCGCGGCTCGGCCGACCGCTATTTCCAGCAGGACATCAAGGATACGCTCAAGCTGGTGCCGGAGGGCATCGAGGGTCAGGTGCCTTACAAGGGGCCGGTGGCCAACGTGCTGCATCAGCTTGCCGGCGGCCTGCGCGCCGCGATGGGCTATGTCGGCGCCAGAACGCTGGAGGAATTCCACGAGAGAGCGGAGTTCGTCCGCATCACCGGCGCAGGCCTGCGCGAGAGCCACGTCCACAACGTGACCATCACGCGCGAAAGCCCGAACTATCCCGGCGGGGTCTGACGGCATCGGAACGATGAGCGTCGAATTTCATTGGTTCGCCTAAGCGATACTTATTGAAGTTCGCCTTTTAACCGTCATGCCCGGCTTTATGCCGGGCATCCACGTCTTCATCGTGTTCGATCGAGAAAGGGCGCGGATGGCCGGGTCAAGCCCGGCCATGACGAGCAAGGGCCTGAAAACAAGATCGCATTTTGGTCGGACTTTTGGGAGATTGCCATGCTCGTTCAGATGATCCTGCTGCCGGTGTTCGTGCTGGTCGGCCTGACCTTCGCAGCTCTGCTTGGAGCCGGACGCCGCGTGGCGGTGGCTGGCGGTGACGCATCGCTGGCGCGGGGGTTCGACCCGCGTCTGCACGTCCTGTTCTATAGTCTGATCGCGTTCGCCATTTCGCTGCGCCAGGCCGATCTGGTGATGGTGCTGCTGGCGTGGGTGTTCGTGGTGATCGAGCTGTTCCAGGCCGGTCTGCTGCTGCGGTCCGCCGAGACGCGCGGATCGTCTCTCTTCGTCGCCGGCGCGCTGGTGCTGCTGGCGATGTGGGTCTATTTCGCTCTGCGCATCCTGTTTCCGGTCTGGTGACAGACCTCTTTTAGAAAGACATTCATGACGCCCGCCGCACGGCTGTCCGCAGCCATCGAAGTCCTTGCAGCCATCGACGCCCAGCGGATTCCCGCCCAGAACGCGCTCAAGGAATGGGGCACCGCGCATCGCTTTGCCGGCTCGGGCGACCGTGCGGCCATCGCGGGTCTGGTGTTCGACGTTCTGCGCCGCAAGGCGTCGAGCGCCTATCTTCTGGATAGCGATACGCCGCGCGCACGCCTGCTCGGCATGCTGAAGCTCGAACGTGGGTTGGACGTCGATGCGATTGCGGCATTGTGCGACGGCGGGCGCTTTGCGCCGGAGCCCTTGACCGACGCGGAGCGGCAGGCGCTCACCTCGCGCTCGCTGCTGGATGCGCCGGCTCATGTCGCGGGCGATTATCCGGAATGGCTCGATCCGCATCTGGCCAGCGTGTTCGGCGATGACCGCGCGATGGAAGCCGCCGCGATGGCGAGCCGCGCGCCGCTCGATCTGCGCGTCAATACGCTCAAGGCCAAGCGCGAGAAGGCTCTGGCCTCGCTGGCGCATCTTGGCGCGCAGCCGACGCCGTGGTCGCCGCTCGGCCTGCGTATTGCGCTCGGCGCTGACGCGCGCAATCCCGGCATCCATGCCGAGGAGAATTTCATCAAGGGCGGCATCGAGGTGCAGGACGAGGGTTCGCAGATCGCGGCGCTGCTCACCGCCGCGCGTCCCGGCGAGCAGGTCATCGATATGTGCGCAGGCGCCGGCGGCAAGACGCTGGCGCTGGCGGCGATGATGCAGGGCAGGGGCCGGCTGATCGCGACCGACCGCGACAAGCGTCAGCTTGCGCCGATCCATGAGCGGCTGTCGCGGGCCGGCGTTCACAACGCCGATGTCCGCGCCCCGAAGGGGCCGGACGACACGTTGGGCGATATCCGCGCCAGCGCCGATCTGGTGGTGATCGATGCGCCGTGCACCGGCACCGGCACCTGGCGGCGCAATCCGGACGCCAAATGGCGGATGCGGCCGGGCGCGCTGGAGATCCGTGTCAGGGACCAGGTCGAGGTGCTGGAGCGCGCCGCGCCGCTGGTGAAGCCCGGCGGGCGGATCGGTTACATCACCTGCTCGGTGCTGGGCCAGGAGAATTCCGCGCAGGTGGCGGATTTCCTCAAGCGTCACCCCGAATTCGCGGTGGTGCCGCCGAAAGAGGTGGTAGGCGCGCTGGGCGAGCGCGGAGCGGAGTTTGCCGCTAGCGCGTTGCTGTCGCCCGAGGGCCTGTTGATGACCCCGCGGCGGACCGGGACCGACGGGTTTTTTGTCTCGATCCTGCGGCGGCAGACGGCCTGAAAATCCCGCAGATAACTGCCCGGCGGCATTGCGACCCCCTGCCGGGTCGCGTATCTCCATGCCATGACAGCGCACAGCCAGACCTCGAAAGCGGCCACCGACCCGGCGGCCGCGCATGACAAGATTCTGATCGTCGATTTCGGCTCTCAGGTGACCCAGCTCATCGCCCGCCGCGTCCGCGAGGAGGGTGTTTATTCCGAGATCGTGCCGTTCCAGAAGGCCGAAAGCGCCTTCGCGCAGATGCAGCCCAAGGCGGTGATCCTGTCCGGCGGTCCGGCGTCGGTGCTGGAGGCGGGCGCGCCGTCCGCGCCGATGTCGATCTTCACCGCCGGCGTGCCGGTGCTCGGCATCTGCTACGGCGAGCAGACCATGGCGCGGCAGCTTGGCGGCACCGTCGAGGGCGGGCACCATCGCGAATTCGGCCGTGCGACGATCGAAGTGACCGACGACTGCATGCTGTTCGACGGCGTGTGGCAGAAGGGCGGTCACTACGATGTGTGGATGAGCCATGGCGACCGTGTCACCAAATTGCCGGACGGCTTCCGTGGCGTGGCGAAGGCTCCGGGTTCGCCGATTTCCGTGATCGCGGACGACGCGCGCAAATTCTACGCGATGCAGTTTCACCCCGAGGTGGTGCATACGCCTGACGGCGCCAAGCTGATCCGCAATTTTGTGCGCAAGGTCGCGGGCCTGAAAGGCGACTGGACCATGCGCGCCTTCCGCGAGGAAGCGATCGAGAAGATCCGCGCGCAGGTCGGCAAGGGGCGGGTGATCTGCGGTCTGTCGGGTGGTGTCGATTCCGCCGTGGCCGCGGTGCTGATCCATGAAGCGATTGGCGATCAGCTCACCTGCGTGTTCGTCGATCACGGCCTGTTGCGTCTTGCCGAAGCTGAGACGGTGGTCGATCTGTTCCGTCACCACTACAACATTCCGCTGGTGCATGTGGATGCATCGAAGCAGTTTCTCGGCGAGTTGGCCGGCGTCACCGACCCCGAGCAGAAGCGCAAGATCATCGGCAGGCTGTTCATCGATGTGTTCGATGCCGAAGCCAAAAAGATCGGCGGCGCGGATTTCCTCGCGCAGGGCACGCTCTATCCCGATGTGATCGAGAGCGTATCGTTCACCGGCGGCCCGTCGGTGACCATCAAGTCGCACCACAATGTCGGCGGTCTGCCCGAACGCATGAACATGAAGCTGGTCGAGCCGCTGCGCGAATTGTTCAAGGACGAGGTGCGCGCGCTCGGTCGGGAGCTTGGATTGCCGGATGTGTTTGTCGGCCGCCATCCGTTTCCGGGACCGGGCCTCGCGATCCGCTGCCCCGGCGAGATCACGCCTGAGAAGCTCGATATCCTGCGTCAGGCCGATGCGGTTTACATCGAGGAGATCCGCCGCGCCGGCCTTTACGATGTGATCTGGCAGGCCTTCGCGGTGCTGCTGCCGGTCAAGACTGTCGGCGTGATGGGCGATGGCCGCACCTATGAATTCGTTGTCGGCCTGCGCGCCGTGACCTCGACCGATGGCATGACGGCGGATTTCTATCCGTTCGATATGCAGTTCCTCGCCCTTGCCGCCACGCGCATCATCAACGAAGTGAAAGGCGTCAACCGCGTGGTTTATGATGTGACCTCGAAGCCGCCGGGTACCATCGAGTGGGAGTAGGGGTGCCGGCGGCGAAATCATCGTTTTGCGCAGGTCCCTGACTTACTGCCTCTGTAACGCAGGCACCGTCTCAAGCCCACTATAAGCTGGGACGGGTTAAAGGAGTTCCGCCGCAGGTCGTGCAAGGAACACATAGCAATGCCGTGAGAGGCATTTGCATCATCGCCTATTGCTGGCATCATCGAAAGATTGACCGCAAGGGAGGCTCTGATGTCACGCATGCGTTCATTCGCTGCCCTCTGCACCGCTCTCTTCACATTAACGAGCCTGTTCGTGTCCTCGGTGACCGAAGCGTGCACGCGCTTTGTCTATCTTGGCGCCAATGATCAGGTGATCACGGGGCGGTCGATGGATTGGAAGACAGATGTCGGCACCAATCTCTGGGTGTTCCCGCGCGGGATGAAGCGGTCCGGCGAAGTCGGAGTGAACTCGATCCAGTGGACGTCGAAACACGGCAGCGTCATCGCATCGGGGTACGACATCTCGACCACGGATGGCATGAACGAGGCGGGGCTCGTCGCCAACGTGCTGTGGCTGGTCGAATCCTCTTACCCGAAATACGACGGCAAGGGGCCGGGCCTGTCGATCGCGGCCTGGGCGCAATATGTGCTCGACAATTTTGCCACCGTGCAGGAGGCGGTCGATGCGCTGGCGAAGACGCCTTTCACGATTATCACCGCCAACGTGCCGGGTGAAAGCAGGCTCGCCACTTTGCACCTCTCGCTCTCGGATGCGTCCGGTGACAGTGCGATCATCGAATATATCGATGGCAAGCAGGTCATCCATCACAGCCGCGCCTATCAGGTGATGACCAACTCGCCCACTTTCGAGCAGCAACTTGCGCTGAATGAATACTGGAAGCAGATCGGCGGTACCGTCATGCTGCCCGGCACCAACCGCGCCTCCGATCGCTTTGCGCGCGCCTCATTCTATGTGAACGCAATTCCGAAGACCGAGAGCCCGATCGAAGCCATTGCCAGCGTGTTCAGCGTGATCCGCAATGTCTCCGTCCCCTTCGGCATCACCACGCTGGACCAGCCCAACATCTCCTCGACACGGTGGCGCACGGTCTCCGATCATAAACGCAAGCTTTATTTCTTCGAATCGGTGCTGACTCCGAATATCTTCTGGGTCGATCTGACCAAACTGGATTTCTCCGAGAAGACCGGGAAGGTGATGAAGCTGGATCTTGGTCCAAATCAGGTTCACATTTATTCCGGCATGGCCAACGACCAGTTCAAGGAAGCCGCGCCTTTCAAGTTCCTTGGGCTGTGAGGACGCGCTGCTTTCATTCATGCCTACGCACTGAACCGCGCGCGATAGTCCTGCGGTGTGGCGGCGAGGGTGCGCAGGAAGCTGCGGCGCATGGTTTCCTCCGATCCGAAGCCGCAGCGCGCGGTGATGCGCTTCACCGGCAGGCGCGTGTCGGAGAGGAGACGTCGCGCGGCTTCCACCCGCAGCCGCTCCACCGCGCGGGCGGGTGTTTGTCCGGTGGCCTCGACATAGCGGCGGCTGAAGCTGCGCTCGCTCATGCCCGCCTGCCGCGCCAGCGTCGGCAGCGACAGGTCGCCGCCGACATGATTTGACATCCAGTTATGCAGCGCGCCGAAGCGGTCTTCAGCGCTTTGCAGTGACAGCGCGGCGCTGAACTGCGCCTGTCCGCCGGGCCGTTTGAGGAACACCACGAGATGCCGCGCGACCGCGAGCGCCGTCTCGCGTCCGATATCGTCTTCCACCAACGCCAGCGCGAGATCGATGCCTGCGGTGATCCCGGCCGAACTCCACACCGCGCCGTCCTGCACGAAGATCGGATCGGGTTCGACCCGCGCGGCGGGAAAGCGCCGCGCCAGCTCCTTGCACTCGGTCCAGTGCGTCACCGCGCGCTTGCCGTCGAGCAGTCCGGCGGCCCCCAACAGAAATGCGCCGGTGCAGACGGAGGCGACGCGCCGCGCCTGCGCCGCGCGACCCTGGACCCATTTCACCAAAGCCTTGTCGGTTGCGGCTTCGCGCACGCCGGCGCCGCCCGCGACCAGCAAAGTGTCGAGCGCAAGCGGCTTTCGCGGCAGCGGCGCGGTGATCAGGCCAAGACCGGCCGAGGTTGTGACCGGCGCGCCTTTCGGCGCGACCACCTGCAGATCGTAGGGAGCAGTGCCGCCCGATCGCGTCGCAATCACATTGGCGGTCGCGAACACCTGCAAGGGCCCCGCGACGTCGAGCAGCTGCACGCCGGGAAAAGCGAGAATTTCGATCCGGCGCGGCCTTGGCGGAAAACGAGGGTTCTTTGGCATATCCGCCAGAGCCTGTCAGCCTATGGTGGACTTGTCCAGACCCATTCTCCGGAGTCCCGCATGATCCCGTCCGACACCCATCTCCAAATCGGCTCGCTGCTGTTCGAGGGCCTCGACCAGATCGATCTCACCGGTCCGTTCGAAATCCTCTCGCGCATCCCGAATTCGACCTATCGCCTCTACGGCAAGAGCCTCGACACCGTGCGTGACATTCGCGGACTGCGCCTTGCCGCCGATGCGCTGCTCGCGGACGCACCGCAACTCGACGTGCTGCACATTCCCGGCGGCTACGGGCAGGAGGCGCTAATGGAGGACGAGGAGGTGCTGTCCTGGGTGCGCAGGCAGGCGGCCGGTGCAAAATGCGTGCTGTCGGTGTGCACCGGCGCGCTGATCTGCGGCGCGGCCGGATTGCTCAAGGGCCGGCGCGCCACCACGCACTGGTCGGCGTTCGAACTGCTGCCGATCTTCGGCGCGATCCCGGTCAACCAGCGCGTGGTGAGCGACGGCAATATGGTGTTCGCCGCGGGTGTCACCGCCGGTATCGACGGCGGATTGCGGGTCGCCGCCGATCTGCGCGGCGAGGCGGCGGCGCAGGCGATCCAGCTTTACATGCAATATGCGCCGGAGCCCCCCTTCAACGCCGGCACGCCGGAGACCGCGCCGGCCGCCGTCCTGAACGCCGCGCGGCAGAACGCACAGGCCATCACCGAGCAGCGGCGCGCGACCGCGCAGCGGGTGGCGCAACGGCTGGGTCTTTAGAGACGCTCTCGGGCGGGCCGCGTTTGGAGGCCGCACCGGTCTTGTCGCACCCGGCAAGACCGGTTATGGCGATCTGACGTAGGTTGATGTTCAGGAGCGAGACGATGGCACGCGTGCGTTGTATTACCGAGATGGGAATGGGAGTGGACGTTCACGGCAAGGACGGCACCAAAGCGGCCCGCCGCGCCGTGTCCGACGCGCTGCGCCATTCGAGCCTCAGTTTCTTCCCGCTGGTCGGCAAGACGCGCGACGACATGTTTGTCGATGTGACCGTCGCGGTGCCGGAGCCGAACGGCGTCGATACGGCGGCCGTCGCCAAGGAACTGCCCTATGGCAAGATCACGGTGAAGGCGGTGAAGGGCGGCCTCGAAGTTCCGTATGAAGGCGGCGATTCCATCCTGATCGCGAATGCGGCGGTCATCGTCTATATCGACGACGGCAAATAGCGCGAAGAGGCGTCTTCAGGACCGTATGTCGAAGGACCTCTCAACGCGGACCGCGCAATGACCACGACCATCTACGGCATCAAGAATTGCGACACCATGAAGAAGGCGTTCGGCTGGCTCGACAAGGCCGGCGTCGCCTATGATTTTCATGATTACAAGAAAGATGGCGTCAGCAAGGGCGCTCTGGAGAAATGGTGCAAGGCCGCCGGCTGGGAGACAGTTCTCAACCGGGCCGGCACCACGTTCAGGAAACTGGCGGACGCCGACAAGGAAGGTCTGAACGAGCGCAGGGCGATTGCCCTGATGCTGGCGCAGCCGTCGATGATCAAGCGTCCGGTGCTTGAAACCGGGACCAAGGTGATCGTCGGCTTCAAGCCCGAGATTTACGAAAAGCAGTTTGGCGCGGCAAAAACGCGCAAATAGGCGAGTGCCGACGCGGCACCTTCATTGGTATCGATTTCGATCACGATAACCTTCAATCGAATTCGATGATGTCGCGGGTCGGGATCCGGCCGGGCGGACGATAGAACAGGTCGCGATCGATCACGGCGCGCACCTTGTAGGTTCGCAGCGTACCCTCCGACTGCATCAGATTCCGGATCTCGAATTCGCCGTCCTCGCTGATGGTTTCGACCCAGGCCTTGATCCGGTTGATGATGCCGCCGTCCTGGAATGGCATCAGCAGCCGCTCGAAATCGACCGAGCGGCCGTGGACGTCTTCCGCCGTCGAGATGGTGTAGATCGGCAGCCGCCGTGCGATGCATGCGTAGTAATTGGGCATGATGAGCGGCGCCAGTTTCGGCCCGACATATTCGGCGAGATCGCGGCCTGTGGCTGCGGTGCCGTAAGCAACGGACATTCGTTTGCCGAGGTGATCGATCCGGATGTGCGGCGGCTCGGCAGGATAGGTGACCGTGTAGCAGATGATGTCGCTGGCTTCCTCCGGAGGCAGGCCCGGACGATAATCTTCGAAGCGGGGCGGCGTTTTCTTTTCGCTGTAAAGCCGGAGCCAGTTGTTCAGCAGGCTGCGCTGCGTGATGGACCGAACGACTTCGGCGTTGGCGCTTGCAAACTCGGAAGACGGAGCTGAAGGCTGCTGGATCTTGATCTCGACGGGCATGTTAAACCCCGAAATAGAATCCGTCCGACCCCATCATGAACCCTCGAAGCTTGACTGCAAGCCGAAACTTCGGGAGCCGGGGCGCTATGGCGCAAGTTGGTATGGATGCCGTTAATGCCGATCGTGCAGTGTGGCCCTGTTGATACTCAGCCAAACGTAGCAGAGCCAAAGTCGCAGATGTCTTGCATAAACCGAGACATCCGCTGCATATTCTTCGCAGGCGCGAAAGCAGAAGCGAAGCCGTCGCGTTATGTTGCGTCGCAAAGATGGACGGGGAAATCGTTTGCCGACTGATGATTTCATTCTCGAAACGCAGGGGCTGGCCAAGGAGTTCGCGGGCTTTGTCGCGGTCAACGATGTCAATCTCCGGGTGCGGCGCGGCAGCATCCACGCTCTGATCGGGCCGAACGGCGCCGGCAAAACCACCTGCTTCAATCTTCTCACCAAGTTCCTCAGCCCCTCGCGCGGCAAGATCATCTACAATGGCCGCGACATTACGGCCGAGCAGCCGGCCGATGTGGCGCGTCTGGGTCTGGTGCGCTCATTTCAGATCTCCGCCGTCTTTCCGCATCTGACCGCACTGGAGAATGTGCGTGTTGCGTTGCAACGTCAGCATGGCAGTTCCTTCGACTTCTGGCGCTCGAAATCCGTGCTGGACCGGTTCAACGCGCGCGCCCACGAACTGCTGGCCGATGTCGGTCTGAGCGAGTTTACCCGGACGCCGGCGGTGGAGATGCCCTACGGCCGCAAGCGTGCGCTGGAGATTGCGACCACCATGGCGCTGGAACCGGAAATGATGCTGCTGGACGAGCCGATGGCCGGTATGGGGCATGAGGACATCGACAAGATCGCCGCGCTGATCAAGCGCATCTCCGCCAAGCACACCATTCTGATGGTCGAGCACAACCTCAGCGTGGTCTCCAACCTGTCGGACATCATCACGGTGCTGACCCGCGGGCGCGTGCTGGCGGAAGGCGATTACGCCACGCTGTCGAAGGACCCGCGCGTCAAGGAAGCCTATCTGGGAGCCGGCCATGCGTGACACCGTGACCGCGCCGGTTCTCACCGTCAGGAATCTCGAAGCCTGGTACGGCGAGTCGCACATTCTTCACGGCATCGATTTCGAGGTGCGGCCGGGAGAGGTGGTGACGCTGCTCGGGCGCAACGGCGCCGGCAAATCGACCACGCTGAAGTCGATCATGGGTATCATCGGCAAGCGCAAGGGCTCGGTCGTTTTCGAGGGCCATGAAACCATTCGCCTGTCGTCCGACCGGATCGCCAAACTCGGCATCGCGTTCTGCCCGGAGGAGCGCGGCATTTTCGCCAGCCTCGATGTGAAGGAGAATTTGCTGCTGCCGCCGGTGATCCGCAGCGGCGGCATGTCGGTCGAACAGATTTTCGACCTGTTCCCCAATCTGCACGAGCGGCTCGGCAGCCAGGGCACCAAGCTGTCGGGCGGCGAGCAGCAGATGCTGGCGATCGCGCGCATCCTGCGCACCGGCTCGCGCTTCCTGATGCTGGACGAACCGACCGAGGGACTTGCGCCGGTCATCATCCAGCAGATCGGCCGGATGATCGCGCGGCTCAAGGAAGAAGGTTTCACCATTCTTCTGGTCGAACAGAATTTCCGTTTTGCCTCGACAGTGGCTGACCGCTTCTACATCATCGAGCACGGCAAGGTCATCGATGCGTTCGCCAATGCGGAACTTCAGGCCAATATGGAAAAACTGCACGCCTATCTCGGCGTTTGATCCTCGAAAAGGCGTTCCACGATGCAGGCCCTGTACGGACAGCTTCTTGTCGGACTGATCAACGGCTCGTTCTACGCGCTGCTCAGTCTCGGTCTTGCCGTGATCTTCGGAATGCTCAACATCATCAATTTCGCGCATGGCGCGCTCTATATGATGGGTGCGTTCGTCGCTTATTTCCTGTTGCAGTATACCGGCCTCAACTACTGGTGGGCGCTGGTGCTGTCGCCGATCATCGTCGGCCTGTTCGGTATCGTGATCGAGCGGACGATGCTGACATGGCTGGCCGGCCTCGATCATCTTTACGGCTTGCTGCTGACCTTCGGTCTGGCGCTGGTGATCCAGGGCATCTTCCAGAATTATTTCGGCTCGTCCGGCATTCCCTATGAAATTCCCGATTTGCTCAAGGGCGGCATCAATCTCGGCTTCATGTATCTGCCGATCTATCGCGGCTGGGTGGTGGTGTTCTCGCTCGTCGTGTGTCTGGCGACCTGGTATCTGATCGAGCGGACACGGCTTGGCGCTTATCTGCGTGCCGCAACCGAGAACCCGACGTTGGTGCGTGCTTTCGGCATCAACGTGCCGCGCATGATCACGCTGACCTATGGTCTCGGCGTCGGGCTCGCCGCGCTGGCGGGCGTGCTGTCGGCGCCGATCAATCAGGTCCGGCCGCTGATGGGCGCCGATCTGATCATCGTGGTGTTCGCGGTGGTGGTGATCGGCGGCATGGGCTCGATCATGGGATCGATCATCACCGGCTTCGCGCTGGGCGTGATCGAGGGGCTGACCAAATATTTCTATCCCGAGGCATCCAACACCGTGGTGTTCGTGTTGATGGTGCTGGTGCTGCTGGTCAAACCGACCGGACTGACGGGGAGGGCGAGTTAGTGTGGCGGTTCGCACGTCCGCAACCAGGTCTCCGCACGTTCATTTGCGGACGTGCGAACCAAAGCCACACTGGAATTTATATTTTGCGAATGTCCTCTCGAATCCGAAGTTCGCTTGAGGACGCGCTGCGAAACGAGGCGAACTTCGGATTCAGGACACTCGCATGACCTCGATCACCGACAACGCCATTCCCGCCGGAGGCCGCGGCGCCAGCGACGAGATGATCGGCTTCGCCATCATGGCGGGTCTGCTCGCCATCGTGCCGCTGACCGGCCTCTATCCTTATTTCGTGATGCAGGCGCTGTGCTTCGCGCTGTTCGCCTGCGCCTTCAATCTCCTGATCGGCTACTCCGGCCTGCTGTCGTTCGGCCATTCGATGTTCCTCGGAACCGCCGGTTACGCCACCGCTTATTCGCTGAAGTCGTGGGGCGTGGCGCCGGAGATCGGCATCCTGCTCGGCATGGTGGCCGCGTTCCTGATGAGCATCGTCACCGGCCTGATTGCGATCCGCCGTCAGGGCATCTATTTTGCGATGATCACGCTGGCGCTGTCGCAGCTTGTCTACTTCATCTACGTGCAGGTGCCGTTCACCGGCGGCGAGGACGGCATCCAGGGCGTGCCGCTGGGCAAGCTGTTCGGCCTGTTCGACCTGTCGAACACCAACACGCTTTACTATATGGTGCTGGCGTTCTTCCTGCTCGCGTTCCTGCTGATCTACCGCATCGTCAACTCGCCGTTCGGCGAGGTGCTCAAAGCGATCCGCGAGAACGAGCCGCGCGCGGTCTCGCTCGGCTACAAGGCCGACCAGTACAAGCTGATGGCCTATATCCTGTCCGGCACGCTGGCCGGCCTTGCCGGGGCGATCAAGATTTTCGTGGTGCAGAATGCCTCGCTGACCGATACGCACTGGACCATGTCGGGCGAGGTCGTGCTGATGACGCTGGTCGGTGGACTCGGCACCACTTTCGGTCCGGTGATCGGCGCCATCATCATCATCGCCACCCAGCAATATCTCGCCAGCTTCGGCCAGTGGGTGATGGTGATCCAGGGCGCGATCTTCGTGATCTGCGTGCTGACCTTCCGCCGCGGCATCGTCGGCGAGATCGCGCATTACTTTAAGCGGTCGCTTTAATCATCGTCATTGCGAGCCAACGGGTCGGCGCAAGCGCCGCCCGATGATAAACTTCGCGAAGCAATCCGGAATTAAAAGAGGCTGAATTGCTTCGTTGCTTGCGATCCTCGCAATGACGGCGGTCACGTCGCCAGCTTGAGCCCGACGATGCCGGCCACGATCAGCCCGATGCAGGCAAGCCGCGCCAGCGTGGCCGGATCGCCGAACAGCACGATGCCGAGAATGGCGGTGCCGACCGCGCCGATGCCGGTCCAGACCGCGTAGCCGGTGCCGACCGGCAGCGTCTTCAGCGCGATCGCGAGCAGGACGACGCTGATGGTCATGGCGGTCAGCGTCAGGACCGACGGCACCAGTCGGGTGAAGCCCTCGGTATATTTCAGCCCGATGGCCCAGCCGACCTCCATCAGACCGGCGACGAACAGAATGACCCACGCCATAAAAGCGCTCCTTCGACAGGCAGGGTCGTCCCCGCATAAAATGGTGAGATACGGTCGGGCGGGCGGGTTCCCGCGGCCGTGACGGCGGGGTCGTCCCCGCCGGCCCAAAATGGCGTCTTTTTTAGAAAGATGCAACTGCATCTTTATTGAAACCCTTGATCCCGCCGCCTTTCTTTGTCACACGCTCGGCCATGTCCGACATCGCCGTATCCACCGAATCCTCCTCGCGCTCGCCGCTGGCTGAAGAAGTCGCGCGCCGCCGCACCTTCGCGATCATTTCCCACCCCGACGCGGGCAAGACCACGCTGACCGAAAAGCTGCTGCTGTTCGGCGGCGCCATCAATCTGGCCGGGCAGGTCAAGGCCAAGGGCGAGCGCCGTTCGACACGGTCGGACTGGATGAAGATCGAGCGCGACCGCGGCATCTCGGTGGTCACCTCGGTGATGACCTTCGAGTTCGAGGGGCTGGTGTTCAATCTGCTCGACACGCCGGGCCACGAGGACTTCTCCGAGGACACCTACCGCACCCTGACAGCGGTCGACTCCGCGGTGATGGTGATCGACGCCGCCAAGGGCATCGAGGACCGCACCCGCAAGCTGTTCGAGGTCTGCCGGCTGCGCGATATTCCGATCATCACCTTCATCAACAAGATGGACCGCGAGAGCCGCGACCCGTTCGACCTGCTCGACGAGATTGAGAAGACGCTGGCGCTCGACACCACGCCGATGACCTGGCCGGTGGGGCGCGGCCGCGACTTCCTCGGCACCTACGACATCACGACCGGCGGCGTGCGCCTCTTGGAAGGCGGCGGCGCCAAGACCGGGGAGGCCGAGCAGATCGCGATCGCCGACCTCGCCGGCCGCAACCCCAATCTCGATGCCGCCGCGGTCACCGAGGAGCTTGAGCTGGTCTCGGAGGCCTGCAAGCCGTTCGATCTGGGCTCGTTCCGCGAGGGTCATCTGACGCCGGTGTTCTTCGGCTCGGCGCTGCGCAATTTCGGCGTCGGCGATCTGCTCGAAGGGCTCGGCCGCTACGCGCCGCCGCCGCGCGCGCAGGAGGCGAGCGTTCGCCGGGTCGAAGCGTCCGAGCCGAAGATGAGCGCCTTCGTGTTCAAGATCCAGGCCAACATGGATCCGAACCATCGCGACCGCATCGCCTTCGCGCGGCTGTGCTCCGGCAAGCTGACGCGCGGCATGAAATCGAAGCTGGTGCGTACCGGCAAGAACATGACGCTGTCGTCGCCGCAGTTCTTCTTCGCGCAGGATCGCGCCATTGCCGACGAAGCCTTTGCCGGCGACGTGGTCGGCATTCCCAATCACGGCACGCTGCGGATCGGCGATACCCTGACCGAGGGCGAGGACATCGCCTTCGTCGGCGTGCCGAGCTTCGCGCCGGAAATCCTGCGCCGCGTCCGGCTCGGCGATGCGATGAAAGCCAAGAAGCTGAAGGAAGCCCTGCAGCAGATGTCGGAAGAGGGCGTCGTGCAGGTGTTTCGCCCGCGCGACGGCTCGCCCGCGATGGTCGGCGTGGTCGGCCAGCTCCAGCTCGACGTGCTGAAGGCGCGGCTGGACGCGGAATATTCGCTGCCGGTGGATTTCGAAATCAGCGAATTTCAGCTCGCGCGCTGGTTCACGGCGGAGGACCCCAAGGCGTTCGACACCTTCGTCAATGCCAACGGCTCCTCGATCGCAGAAGACGTCGACGGTGATCTCGTCTTCCTCGCCCGGAACGAATTCTATCTCGGCTACACCCGCGAGCGCTCACCGGGCATCACCTTCACCAGCATCAAGGATGTGAAGAAGGCGGCGTAAGGGCGATTGAGGAGTGCTGGTGAGTGTCAATGCCATGTCCCAAGTGCCGCGCGAATTTGTCAGTCGCGAAGGTTCTTTTGGCATCGAGTGAAGAGGTGATGTGCCCTAGCTGCAATTCGCACTTAAGAGTTGGCGGAGCTCGTAAGGTGCAGATTATTTTTGTTGCGGTGCTCTGCCTGTTTCCTTTGTTTGATTCATGGATGACGTTTTTACTGAGCTTGGTATTTTTGTTTGGCGTGCTTGTTGTTCTGGCAAATATGCTGGTTGAGCTGGAATTACGGTGACAGTGCGCCGTAATTCTGATGGGTCGTGCACGGCATTCTCACGATCCTGCCTCGCGCGCCGATAGTGCGCCTGCTGCCGGACCTGTTGGTTTGAGATATGCAGGGCATACCGGGGCCGTGCGATCGCGGCTTTCAGGTGCATTGCGCGCTGCACCATAAAAATGGTACCCGACAGAGTATGAGCGGCCGGGTTGGCCGCGCGGTGTGCAACGGGTCTGGTCGATGGGATTTGTCCTGCTCATTCTCGGTCTGGTGCTGTTTCTCGGCGTCCACGTCCTGACGACGCGGCGCGAGAGCCGCGCGCGCCTGATCGCGCGGCTGGGCGAGGGGCTTTACAAGACGCTCTATGCGGTGGTCGCGCTTCTCGGCCTTGCCTTGATCGTCAAAGGTTTTAGCCTCTATCGCGCCACCGAGTGGGTCGATGTCTGGTACCCGCCCAAGGCGATGCGTCATCTGACGCTGGCCCTGATGCTGCCGGCAACCATTCTGGTGGTCGCCGCTTACGTGCGCGGCCGCATCTACGAAAAGCTGAAGCACCCGATGCTTGCCGGCGTGAAGCTGTGGGCGCTGGCGCACCTGCTTGCCAATGGCGATCTCGGCTCGATCATCCTGTTCGGCTCGGTGCTGGCCTGGGCGGTCTATGACCGCATTTCTCTCAAGCGCCGCACCGATCCGGGCAGCCCGCCCATTCCGGTCGGCGGCGTCGGCAATGATGTGATCGCGGTGGTGATCGGCGTCATCGCCTATCTCGCGCTCGCCTTCGCCTTCCACCCGCTGGTGATCGGCGTTCCTGTCGTTGGAGTTTGAAGCATGTCCGTACAGTCCGCCGTCAAGCGCAAGACCGCGCCGGAAATCCTCGCGCGCAAGGGAGGCGAGCCGATCGTGATGCTGACCTCGTACCACGCGCACACCGCCGCGCTGGTCGACAAGTATTGCGACATCATCCTGGTCGGCGACTCGCTCGGCAACGTCATGCACGGCTTCGAGACCACGCTGCCGGTGACGCTTGAGATGATGATCCTGCAGGGGCGCGCGGTGATGCGCGGCTCCAAGCAGGCATTGGTGGTGGTGGACATGCCGTTCGGCTCCTATGAGGCGTCGAAGGAGCAGGCGTTCCATTCCGCCGCGCGGATCCTGAAGGAGACCCATGCCGGCGCGGTGAAGCTCGAGGGCGGCGTGCGGATGGCCGAGACCATCGAGTTTCTGGCGGCGCGCGGCATTCCGGTGATGGCCCATATCGGCCTGACGCCGCAGTCGGTGAACACGCTCGGCGGCTTCAAGTCGCAGGGCAAGGAGGAGGCGGCCAGACTCGGCGCCGGCGAGAACGGCAGCGGCCCGATCC
>MKUJ01000019.1:51310-118322 GCA_001897755.1 Afipia sp. 64-13 | reverse complement strand
CCGCCGCATCACCGAGATCATTCCGATCCCGACCATCGGCATCGGCGCCAGCGTCGCCTGCGACGGGCAGGTGCTGGTGCTGGAGGACATGCTCGGGCTCTCGCCCTGGGCGCCGAAATTCGTCAAGCGCTACGGCAATCTCGGGCCGGGCATCGAGGCCGCGATTCAGGACTACGCCAAGGAAGTGCGCAGCCGCGCGTTCCCGGGGCCGGAACATGTCTATGGCGTGAAGCCGAAAACCGGCGGCTAGGCGCTATTTCCGCGGTTAACGCTTTGATCCGGCTGGCTTTGCCTTGTCGCGGCCATACCGGTAGTGTACGCCGCCGTCACCTTGGGGATTCTGCGCGCGCCGCGTGTCTTGACGGTTTTCATCCGGATTCTGGGTTGGGTGTATTAAGTGTCTGAACTCTTTAGCGAAGTCGATGAAGAACTGCGCCGCGAGCAGCTCAAGAAGATCTGGGATCGCTATTCCGGGCTGATCATCATCGGTGCCCTGCTGGTTGTCGGCGCGGTCGGCGGCTGGCGCGGCTACCAGTACCTGGAAGCCGAGAAGGCGGCGAAGTTCGGCAACGCCTTCCAGGAAGCGGTCGCGCTGGCGGACGAGCACAAGCCCGCGGAAGCCGAGGCCGCCTTCAACAAGATCGCCGCTGATGGCACCAGCGGCTACCGCGCGCTGGCGCGGCTGCGCGCCGCCGCCGAGGCCGGCAAGCGAGATCCGCAGGCCGCCGTGAAGCTCTATGACGGCATCGCCGCCGATACCAGTCTCGACGTCGCCGAGCGCGATGTCGCCCATATCCGCGCCGCCGGCCTGTTGGTCGACACCATGCCTTACGCCGAATTGCGCCCCCGGCTGGAGCCGCTGGCCGTGAACGGCCGCACCTTCCGTCATGCCGCGCGCGAATTGCTGTCGCTGTCGGCGTTTCGCTCCAACGACATGACCGCCGCCCGGCAGTGGATCGATCAGATCATGAGCGATGCGTCCTCGCCGCCGGGCCTGCGTGCCCGCGCCGAAGCCTTGCAGGCGCTGCTGCCGCCGGCGGCGAAGAGCTGATTTCAGAGTTCAGTCGATGTCGAATGGAAAAACGATGCGCTTTTCGCAACGTCTGATCGCCGCCACGGTGCTGGTGTCGCTGAGCTGCGCACTGGCCAGCTGCGGGGGCGGCGTGTCGAGCTTCGACCCGATGGACATGCTGGATTTCCTCGACACCAAGAAGAAGCTGCCCGGCGAGCGCAAGGAAGTGTTCCCGGAGGGCGTGCCCGGCGTGGAGCAGGGCGTGCCGAAGGAGCTTTATCGCGGCGCGCAGGCGCAGCCCGATGCGCCGCCGGTCGCCGAGCCGCCGCCCGCGCCGGAGCCCAAGGTCAGGCACGGAAGCAGGCCGGCCCGTGTCGCGCCCGCGACTGATGCCACCGCCGAGGACGCCGCGCCGCCCGCGCCCAAGCCCGCCAAGCGCAAGAAGCATGTCAGCCCGACCGCGATCCCGCGCGAGGAGTCGGCTCCAGCCCCGGCGCCCGCCGCCCAGACCGCGCCGCCGCCGATGCAGCAGCAACAGCAGCCTCCGGCCTTCCCGGCGCCGCTGCCGAGCGGCAGCTTCCAGCGCTGATCGCCACGCGGCACCCCTTGCCGCGTTCTTTTCGCCCGCCCGCCGTTGACAGAACGTCCGGAACGGGCGAACGGGATCGACCATGTCTTTCACCCTCGCCATCATCGGCCGTCCCAACGTCGGCAAATCGACGCTGTTCAATCGCCTCGTCGGCCAGAAGCTGGCGCTGGTCGACGACCAGCCCGGCGTCACCCGCGACCGCCGCGAGGGACGCGGCCGGCTGGGCGATCTCGATTTCACCATCATCGACACCGCCGGTCTCGATCAGGGGCCGCGCGGCTCGCTGACCGCGCGGATGCAGGAGCAGACCGAAACCGCGATCGCGGACGCCGACGCGCTGATGTTCGTGTTCGATGCGCGCGCCGGCCTGACGCCGAGCGATCGCGCCTTTGCCGATTTCGCGCGGCGCGCCAACAAGCCGGTGGTGCTGATCGCCAACAAGAGCGAGGGCAAGCACGGCGAGGCGGGCGCGCTGGAGTCCTATGCGCTCGGCCTTGGCGAGCCGGTGGCGATCTCGGCCGAGCATGGCGAGGGCTTGAGCGATCTCTATGACGCGCTCGCCGCGCTGATGCCGGAGCCCGTCGTGGACGACGACGAAGAGGCTCCGGATTTCGATGACGCCGAGGGCGAGGCCGAGGGCCGACCGGCGCGCGCCATCCGGGTTGCCGTGCTCGGGCGTCCCAACGCCGGCAAGTCGACGCTGATCAACCGTCTGCTCGGCGAGGAGCGGCTGCTGACCAGCCCCGAGGCCGGCACCACGCGTGACTCCATCGCCGTCGATGTCGAATGGAAGGGCCGCCCGTTCCGGGTGTTCGACACCGCCGGACTGCGGCGGCGCTCGCGCATCGAGGACAAGCTGGAGAAGCTGTCGGTTTCCGATGCGCTGCGGGCGGTGCGCTTTGCCGAGGTTGTGGTGCTGGTGATGGACGCGCAGCACATGTTCGAGGAGCAGGATCTGCGGCTCGCCGATCTGGTCGAGCGCGAAGGCCGCGCCGTGGTCCTTGCGGTCAACAAATGGGACCTGATGGAGCGCGCGCCGAACCAGATCGCGCGTCTGCGCGAGCAGGCCGATCATCTGTTGCCGCAGGTGAGAGGGGCGCCGGTGGTCGCGGTGTCGGGCATGATGGGCGAGGGTATCGACCGCCTGATGACGGCGATCGAACAGGCGTACGCCACCTGGAATCGCCGCATCTCCACCAGCCAGATCAACCGCTGGTTCGAGCGGGCCGTCGCCAACAACCCGCCGCCGGCGGTGTCGGGACGGCGATTGAAGATGAATTATATCACCCAGACCAAGGCGCGGCCGCCGAGTTTCGTGCTGTTCTGCTCGCGGACCGATGCGGTGCCGACATCCTATCTGCGCTATCTGACCAACAGCCTGCGCGAGACGTTCGATCTGCCCGGCACGCCGCTGCGTATCACCCTGCGCGAGAAGGCCAATCCGTTCGCGCATAAGGCGAAGCGAAAATCTTAAAAAGGCGGGCTTTTTCGTTTCTTTCTTGCAATTTGCGCGTGATGCGCGGGGTGCGACCTTTTATGCCTTGTGATGGCGACGGTGCCCTTGGCAATAATTGCGCGCCGTTCATTTACTCCAGTTTTTGAACGGTGGCTCCTGTTTATGGGCTGGGGCCAGCCGCCAGTTGCGAGACTGGCGGCTTTTAATTTGTCTGCTGATCGGTTTGTCCGCCGATGCGCGCCGCGCGCGTCATGCGGATGGCGGATGAAACTGCATGACGCATCTGCTGCGATAGTCATAGAGCTTGCCGGTCTCGGTCCAAAGCGGATCGCATAGCGGCACGATGAATTCGGCGACCTGCTCGGGCGTGTCGAGTGTCGCCGGGTCTTCGCCCGGCATCACCGTCGCGCGCATCCGGGTGCGGATCGGGCCGGGATTGAACAGGTTGACGCGCAGCGCGGTGCTGGCCGTCTCATGCGCCCAGACCCGCACCAACGCTTCCAGCGCCGCTTTCGACGCTGCATAGGGGCCGCGATAGGCGCTGGCCTTGCTGGCCGTGCCCGAGGTGATGAACACCGCGCGTCCGGCGTCGGATTTCTGCAGCAGCGGCTCCATGCAGCGGATAAGCTGGAAATTGGCGGTGGCGTTGATCGCCATCACGTCGGTCCATTGCTTCAGCTCGATATGGCCGAGCGGCGAGGAGGGACCTGCGACGCCGGCATTGCCGACCAGAATGTCGAGCTTGCCGTGGCGCTCGTGCAAGGCTGCGCCGAGCCGCGCGATGCCGTCGAAATCGGTGAGGTTGAGCGGCACTAGCGTGGCGCTGCCGCCGTCGCCGCGAATGGCGTCGTCCAGTTCCTCGAGTCCGCCCTGGGTGCGGGCGACGGCGATCACATGCGCGCCGAGGCGGGCGAGCGTGCGGGCGGTGGCGTAGCCGATGCCGCGCGAGGCGCCGGTGACGAGGGCGATGCGGGAGGCAAGAGGGGTCATGCGGGCGGCCTGTCGCCTCATCCTGAGGAGCGCTGCGAAGCGGCGCGTCTCGAAGGATGAGGCCTCATGGTTCAAGACGCGCTATGCGCTCCTCACCATGAGGGGATGGTCTCGTCAAGGTGTGGCAGGCTCCTGGTTCCGTGCTACACGGCGCCATGACCGCGAAATCTGCTTCATGGCGACTGATGCAGCCCGCCGATCTGCCGGACGTCGGCGTGCTGGCCGCCATGATCCATCCCGACTTTCCAGAAGACGATGCGGTGTTCGTCGAGCGGCTGCGGCTGTATCCGCAAGGCTGCCGGGTGTTCGAACGGGGCGACAAGATCGCGGCCTATGTGATCAGCCATCCGTGGCTTGAGCGAGCGCCGCCGACGCTGAACCAACTGCTCGGCGAACTTCCCGCCGCGCCCTCGACCTATTACATCCACGATATCGCGCTGTTGCCGGGTGCGCGGGGCTCCGGCGCGGCGGCGCAGGTGGTGACGGCGCTGGTGGAGCAGGCGCGAGCGGAAAAACTATCTTCGCTGTCGCTGGTCGCGGTGAACGGCTCGGCCGGGTTCTGGCGGCGGCACGGTTTCGTCGCGGCGGCGGTGCCTGAGCTTGACGCGAAGCTGCGCAGCTACAGCGACGATGCGCAATTCAT
This sequence comes from Afipia sp. 64-13, assembly GCA_001897755.1. Lineage (GTDB taxonomy): Bacteria > Pseudomonadota > Alphaproteobacteria > Rhizobiales > Xanthobacteraceae > Afipia. The sequence continues at coordinate 113,632 of MKUJ01000019.1, read as the reverse complement.
GATACGCGATATCGCGATCTGACCGCCTCGCGACGGCACCGTTCGACGCGAATGCGCCGCGCTCAGCTCGCCTCGGCGAGCAGCGACAGCTGCCGCGGCGAGGTCTCGGTCTTGCTGTGGTCGGTCAACTGCGTCGGATAGGCGCCGGTGAAGCAGTGGTCGGAGAACTTCGGATTGGCCGGATCGCGGCCCGGCTCGCCGACCGCGCGGTACATGCCGTCGATCGACAGGAACGCCAGCGAGTCCGCGCCAATGATGTCGCGCATTTCCTCGATGGAGTGGGTCGCCGCCAGGAGGCCGGCGCGGTCCGGCAGGTCGATGCCGTAATAATCGGGATAGAGGATCGGCGGCGAGGCGAGGCGGAAGTGCACTTCGCGCGCGCCGGCATCGCGCATCATGCGCACGATCTTGCGCGAGGTGGTGCCGCGCACCAGCGAGTCGTCGATCAGGATGATGCGCTTGCCCTCGATCGCGGCGCGGTTCGGCGCGTGCTTCATGCGCACGCCGAGTTCGCGCACGCTCTGGGTCGGCTGGATGAAGGTGCGGCCGACATAGTGGTTGCGGATGATGCCGAGCTCGAACGGCACGCCGGAGACCTGGCTGTAGCCGATGGCGGCGGGCACGCCGGAATCCGGCACCGGCACCACCACGTCGACATCGACATGGCTCTCGCGGGCGAGCTGCGCGCCAAAGCCCTTGCGGACTTCGTAAACGGAACGCCCGCCGACGATGGAATCCGGGCGGGCGAAATAGATGTACTCGAAGATGCAGGGGCGCGGCGGTTGCGGCGGGAAGGGTTTGTGGATCTCGGTGCCCTTCTTGTCGAACACGATGATCTCGCCGGGCTCGATGTCGCGGACGTATTTCGCGCCGATGATGTCGAGCGCGCAGGTCTCCGAGGCGAGGATCGGGCAGCCGTCGAGTTCGCCCAGCACCAGCGGGCGGATGCCGAGCGGATCGCGCGCGCCGATCAGCTTCTTGTTGGTCAGCGCCACCAGCGCGTAGGCGCCCTCGATGGCGCGCAGCGCATCGATATAGCGCTCGATGAAGCGGCCGCGCCTGGAATGGGCGACGAGGTGGAGAATGACCTCGGTGTCGGTGGTGGACTGCATCATCGCGCCCTGGCGGATCAGGTCGCGGCGCAGGCTGAGGCCGTTGGTGAGATTGCCGTTATGGGCGACGGCGAAACCGCCGGCATTGAGTTCGGCGAACAGCGGCTGGACGTTGCGCAGGATGGTGCCGCCGGTGGTGGAATAGCGGACGTGGCCGACGGCGGAATCGCCGGGCAGGCGGGCGATCACGTCGCCGCGCGAGAAGGTGTCGCCGACCAGGCCGAGACGGCGTTCGGAATGAAAGCGCTGGCCGTCGAAGGTGACGATGCCGGCGGCTTCCTGGCCGCGATGCTGCAGGGCGTGAAGGCCGAGGGCGGTGATCGCCGCCGCCTCGGGATGACCGAAAATGCCGAACACGCCGCATTCCTCGCGCAGCGTGTCGCCGTCGAGGAGATCGTCGAGATCGAGGTTGGTTGCGGAGGGGGTGGGCTGTCGGGCGCTGCCATCGGGTTGGCTGTTCATGTCATCCACCACACGTCTCCGCCGGATCAAGTGCTTCATGTATCCGAAAACCCCGCCGGGATTCCGGTCTCATGCCGCTAGAGTTAACGCCACAGTTAACTAACGCCCCGTCGCCTTGCCATCAATCAACGATTTGAGGCTGTCTCGGGTCGATTTCGCATAGCCATCATTCGCCGGCGCATCCCCAGAGCGGTTGTCGGGAGCGGCATCGGTCGGCTCCTCGTCCGGCTTGGATTTCTTGAACCTCTTCAAGATGGTGTTTTCGGGGTCGTCCGGCAAGAGGCCCATCAGCCAGTCGCCGGTTCCTTGCAGCACCGTGCGGGATTTGGCCGAGCGGACCCAGTCCGGCTGCTGCTTGTCGGGGACCAGCCAGGCGAAGAACACGAAGGCCACCACCATGATGAGCAGGCCGCGGGCGAGGCCGAACAGGAAGCCGAGGGTGCGGTCGAGCGCGCCGATCCGGGAGTCTAGGATCATGTCGGAAATGCGCACCGTCACGATCGAGACCACGATCAGCGTGACGATGAACACGCCGGCGATCACCGCGATGGTCGCGACCGTGTCGTTGTTGAAATAGCTTTTCGCGGTCGGCAGCAGCTTCTGGTAGGCGTAGAGCGTGGTCAGCGCGGCGGCGCCCCAGGCCGCGATCGACAGGATCTCGCGCATGAAACCGCGGATCATCGCCAGAAGACCGGACAGCAGCATCACGGTCAGCACGATCATATCGAGAAGCGTAATGGGCATTTTTCCGGTCGGACCCGCTTGGTGACGACGCGCCCGAATCGGGCGGAACCATCCTGACTAACGTGACGGCGATATCGCCGGGCCTGCAAGGCCCGCGCGGCGTTGTATAACGTTCGATTTTCGCAGCGTCACGCGCATGGGACCCTTGCAGCGGCCGAATCGGAACAATCCGGTGGATTTTTTGCCGTCTGTGGCTTTGGCGCGCGCGATTTTCGCGACGTCAGGCGTCTTCGCGCGATTTGCGCGCCTTGCCGCGCGCCGCGATCTCGGCGACCAGCGAGGTCAGCGAGCCGACGCTGGTGAGGCTGAGACCGGCATCGCCGCCGCCTTTCTCGCCGCGCGCGGCCTCCGGCAACACAGCGCGGCCAAAGCCGAGCTTGGCGGCTTCCTTCAGCCGCGCGGTGGTCTGGGCCACCGGACGCACCGCGCCGGACAGCGAGATTTCGCCGAAATAGACCGCATCGACCGGCAGCGGCGCGTTGGCCAGCGACGACACCAGCGCGGCGGCGGCGGCCATGTCGGCGGCCGGCTCCTGAATGCGCAGGCCGCCGGCGACGTTGAAATAGACGTCGTAGCCGGACAGCTTGACCCCGCAATGCGCCTCCAGCACCGCCAGCACCATCGACAGGCGGCTCGAATCCCATCCCACCACGGCGCGGCGCGGCGTGCCGAGCGAGGTCGGCGCCACCAGCGCCTGCAACTCCACCAGCACCGGCCGCGTGCCCTCGATGCCGGCGAACACGGCGGTGCCGGGACTGCCGAGATCGCGCTCCGACAGGAACAGTTCTGACGGGTTGGAGACCTCGCGCAGGCCGAGGCCCGTCATTTCGAACACGCCGATTTCGTCGGTCGGGCCGAAACGGTTCTTCACCGCGCGCAGGACGCGGAATTGCTGCGAGCCTTCGCCCTCGAACGACAGCACGGCGTCGACCATGTGCTCGACCACGCGGGGGCCGGCGATCTGGCCGTCCTTGGTGACGTGACCGACCAGGATCAGGGCCGCGCCGGATTTCTTGGCGAAGCGAATGAGCGCCTGTGCCGAGGCGCGGACCTGCGTCACGGTGCCGGGCGCGGAATCCACCGTGTCGGTCCACATGGTCTGGATGGAATCGATCACCACGAGGCGGGGCGGCTTGCCTTCCGAGAGCGTGGCGATGATGTCCTCCACCGAGGTCTCGGCGGCAAGCTGCACGGCGGCGTCGGCGAGGCCGAGCCGCGCCGCGCGCAGCCGCACCTGCGCGATGGCTTCCTCGCCGGAGATATAGACGGCGCGGTGGCCGGCGCGGGCCAGCAGGCTGGTGGCCTGCGTCAGCAGGGTCGATTTGCCGATGCCGGGATCGCCGCCGACCAGCAGCACCGATCCGCGCACGAAGCCGCCGCCGGTGACGCGGTCAAGCTCGCCCATGCCGGAGGGCAGGCGGGGCGCGTCCTGGCTCGCGCCGGCCAGGCTTTCCAGCGGAAACACCCGACCTTTGCGCTTGGGCCGCAGATTGGCGGGCATCGAGGACGTGCCGGAGACGTCTTCCTCCGACAGCGTATTCCACTCGCCGCAGCCCTCGCACTTGCCCTGCCACTTGTTATAGGCGGTGCCGCAGTTCTGGCAGACGAAGGAGAGAGCGGCGGCGCGGGCCATGGAACGGGTTATCCTGAACGGGATTTCTTGTTCTGTTTTTGTTCCTTATTTTTTTCGGGAAGTCAACTGCGGCGGCCGTGCGGTCGGGGCCACGCTGGTGAAGTCGGGCCCTCAGGCCTCGCCCTTGTAGATCCGCACATAGCGGCGGCCGAGGCTGGTCAGCACCTCGTAGCCGATGGTGCCGAAATGGTGCGCCAGTTCGTCGACGCCGATGCCGTCGCCGATCAGGGTGACGAAATGGCCGCGCCGCACCGCGCCGTGCGGCACATCGGTGATGTCGATGGTCATGAGGTCCATCGAGATGCGGCCGGCAAGTGGGCAGCGATGGCCGGCGACCATTGCTTCGGCGCCGCGTGTGCCGTCGACGCCGCTGGCGGCGCGGAAATATCCGTCGGCATAACCGGCGGTGACGATGGCGAGCCGGCTGTCGCGGCGCGCGGTCCAGATACCGCCATAGCCGGCGGTCTCGCCTTTGGGCACGTTGCGGATCTGCTCGACGCGGACCTTCAGGTTGATGACGGCCTGCATCGGCGAGTCGGCTTCCGGCGTCGGGTTGACGCCGTAGAGCGCCGCGCCCGGCCGCACCACGTCGAAATGGAAATGCGAGCCAAGGAAGATGCCGGAGGAGTTGGCGAGCGAGGCGGGCACGCCGGAGAATTCGGACGCGATCTCGCGGAAGGCGGCGACCTGCCGCGCATTGGCGGGATGACCGAGCTGTTCGGCACTCGCCAGATGGCTCATCACCAGCGAGATGCCGTGATCGCCCTTGCGGATGCGCGGGATCAGCGCCTGCGCGTCTTCCGGCGTCAGACCGAGGCGGTGCATGCCGGTGTCGATCTGGATCGCGGCCGAGCCGATCCAGCCGCTAGTGCGGCGGAAGACGTCCCATTCGGCAAGCTCGCCGAGATCGCCGATCACCGGACGGGCGTCGATCTTCGCGAAGGCGTCGCCGCAATTGGAGAAGAAGCCGTCGAGCACGTAGATCGCGGCTTTCGGCGCGGCGGCGCGCGCGGCCTTCGCCTCGTCCAGCGTGGCGACGAAGAATGTCTTGCAGCCGGCGGCAACGAGGCGGTGCGTCACCTGCGGCAGGCCGCAGCCATAGGCATCGGCTTTGACCACGGCGGCGCATTCGGCCGGTATCGCGCGGCTCTCCAGCGTCTTCCAGTTGGCGGCGATGGCGTCGAGATCGATGGTGAGCACGCCGGGCGTGGCCTCGAGCGTGCGCGCGTCGGGCGCCCTGGCGCTCGATTCGGAAACCGTCTTGGGATCGGACAATATCGTCATGAGATGGAAAGCGGCTGGATCATGTCGCCTTCATATCATATTCGCGCGGCGAGACGATCAAATCCGGTCGGGCAGATGCTGGCCCTGATCGAGATCGGCGAAACGGGTGACGCTGGCGTCGAATTGCAGTTCGATGGTGCCGGTGGGGCCGTGGCGCTGCTTGCCGATGATGACTTCCGCCTTACCGTGCACGAGTTGCATCTCGGTCTGCCACTTCTCGTGCTCCGGCGTGCCGGGGCGGGGCTCCTTGTTCTGCAGGTAATATTCCTCGCGGAACACGAACAGCACGACGTCGGCGTCCTGCTCGATCGAACCGGATTCACGCAGGTCCGCCAGTTGCGGACGCTTGTCGTCGCGCGCCTCGACCTGACGCGAGAGCTGCGACAGCGCGATGATCGGGACGTTCAATTCCTTCGCCAGCGCTTTCAGGCTGGTGGTGATCTCGGTGATTTCCTGCACGCGGTTGTCGGAGCGTTTGCCGGAGCCGGACAGAAGCTGGATGTAGTCGATGATCAGAAGGTCGAGCCCCTTCTGTCGCTTGAGGCGGCGGGCGCGCGCCATCAATTGCGCGATCGACAGGCCGCCGGTGTCGTCGACATGGAACGGCAGATGTTGCATCTCGATGGCGTGATCGCGGATCTTGTCGAAATCGTTTTCGCTGATGCCGCCGCGGCGGATCGAGCTCGACGAGATGCCGGTGCGCTCGGACAGGATACGGGTGGCGAGCTGCTCGGCCGACATTTCCAGCGAGAAGAAGCCGACCACGCCGCCATTGACGGATTTCATCGTGCCGTCGGCCTGGGTCTCGCCGCGCCAGGAGCGGGCGACATTATAGGCGATGTTGGTGGCGAGCGCGGTTTTACCCATCGCGGGACGGCCGGCGAGAATGATCAGGTCGGACGGCTGCAAGCCGCCCATCTTGGTGTCCATGTCGCGCAGGCCGGAGGCGAGACCGGACAGGTTGCCGTCGCGCTTGTAGGCGGCGGCCGCCATGTCGATCGCGACCGCGAGCGCCTGACCGAATTTCTGGAATCCGCCGTCATAGCGGCCGGCTTCGGCCAGCTCGTAAAGACGGCGCTCGGCGTCCTCGATCTGGGCGCGCGGCGCGAAATCCACCGGCGCGTCATAGGCGACGTTGACCATGTCCTCGCCGATGCGGATCAGGTCGCGGCGCAGCGCGAGGTCGTAAATCGTGCGCCCGTAGTCGTGGGCGTTGATGATGGTGGTGGCTTCGGCGGCGAGGCGGGCGAGGTACTGGCTGACCGTGATGCCACCGAGGTCGGTGTCGGCCGGAACGAAGGTCTTCAGCGTCACCGGCGTCGCGACCTTGCCGGCGCGGATGATGCTGCCGGCGGTCTCGAAGATAAGCTGATGGATCGGCTCGAAGAAATGCTTCGGCTCGAGAAAGTCGGAGACCCGGTAGAAGGCGTCGTTGTTGACCAGGATGGCGCCCAGAAGGCTCTGTTCCGCTTCGATGTTGTGGGGCGCGGTCCGGTAGGCGGCGGCGCCGAGGTCAGGCGTGAGCTTGACAATGTTCGAGTCGGAGAGGGCCATGTCGCGACGGTGCGCTTTCTTTGAGTCAAATGGGAGGCACTTATCTGCCACCGGCAGTGTGCCGGGAGAAAGCCGCTTGTCGTCTTATGCCCGATTCCCACACCGTTTGATCAGGATCACGATGGACCGGAGTCGATTCCGCTTGCTTTTAGATTTGTGTCATTCGCCGGCGAGTTGCAGCCGCGGTCCGCGGGAGGCTTCAAGGCGGCGCAGCCGCCGTTCCTCGTGGCCGATATAGTCGCGAGTGATGGGAACGACGCCCTGCCGTTTGCTGAGCTGGATCTGGAACACCATCATGTTCTGCTTGCGGAAACTCATCTCGGACGAGGCGAGATAGAACTCCCACATCCGCACGAAGCGTTCGTCGTAAAGCAGCGCCGCTTCCTCCCGCCGCGCCAGGAACCGCTCGCGCCAGGCCTTGAGGGTTTCGGCGTAGTGCATGCGCAGGATTTCGATGTCGTTGACCAGAAGCCCGTTGCGCTCGATCGCCGGCAGCACCTCGGACAGCGCCGGGATATAGCCGCCGGGGAAAATGTATTTGGCGACCCAGGGGTTGGTGATGCCAGGCGGCTCCGGTCGCCCGATGGCGTGGATCAGCGCGACGCCATCGTCGGTGAGAAGTTCGGCGCAGCGTTTGAAATAGGTATCGTAGTATTTGGCTCCGACATGCTCGAGCATGCCGACCGAGACGATGCGCTCGAACGGGCCGGGGATGGCGCGGTAATCTTCCAGCAGGAACTGCGCCTTGCCGGACAGGCCCTTTTCCCCGGCGCGGGCGGTGGCGACATGGAGCTGCTCCTGCGAAAGCGTGACGCCGGTGACGCTCGCGCCGGTCATCTCCGCTACATAAAGGCCGAGGCCGCCCCAGCCGCAGCCGATATCGAGCACGCGCTGGCCGGGCCGCAGCAGCAGCTTGGCGGCGAGGTGCCGTTTCTTGGCCAGTTGGGCGTCGTCCAGCGTGGCGTCGGGATGCTCGAAATAGCCGCAGCTATATTGGCGGTCGGCGTCGAGGAACAGCGCGTACATCCGCCCGTCGAGATCGTAGTGCCGTTCGATATTGGTTTTCGAGCGCCGCAGCGAATTGAACTGCTGCCAGCCGCGGGCGAGGTATCGCAGTCCGTCTCGCAGCTTGACCCAGCGCGGCATGTCGAAGGGCTGGGCCAGCGCGATCGCCAGAAGGTCGGCGATCGAGCCGCGCTCCATCACGAACAGCCCGTCGGTATAGATTTCGCCGAATGCGAGTTCAGGGTCGATCAGGAAGCGCCGTTCGGCCGCCGCGGTGACGAACCGCGCTGCGACGTTCTCGCCGCTGCCGTCGCCACAGGTGAAGGTATATCCGCTGCTGGTGGTGAAGGTAACCGACCCCGTGCGGATGAAGCGTGACAGGAAGAGTTGCAGCAAACGGTCCATGGACATCATCCACTGATCCATTCGATGCGACGGCGTCCGTCACCGTGCCGTCGCTTTCTGACGTCTTCGGTAAGGTCTTCGGTCGAGGGCTGATTTTTTAACGGATCGGCCGATTTTGCAATGCTTCTGGCGCAGAACTGTTCCCTGTTCTTGGCTCACGGTTTTGCGACATCTCCATGCTTCCATTCGTCGCATAATCCGTTAATGGTGGCCCCGACACACACAAACCTGCCTCCAGGTGCTTCAGCGCGCTTCGTCGAGGCTTTCTGGAGAACGCGGATGTTGAGCCGGGCGCTCATTTCGGCGGCGGCGACGCTTCTGATCTTTCATATGGCGACGGGTCCGGTCGCTGCCCAGAACCTCGAAGCCGGCAAGAGCCCTTCGCAACTGTTCTCGGCAACTTGCGCGCTGTGCCACAAAAGCTCGCGCGGCCTGTTGAAAACGGTGCCACCCGGGTCGCTGCCGGGCTTCCTGCGCCAGCACTACACCACCAGTGCCGACATGGCGGGGGCGCTCAGCGCTTACGTGCTGTCGAACGGCGCGGCCGACAGGCGCGTGGGCGAGGGCAATCTGACCCGTCAGGGCAAGGAATCGCGCAGCGGGCCGAAACCCTCGGCCGAGCCGGAGGCCAAGCCCGAGCGGCGCTCGCGCGAAGCGCGGCGGCCCGATGTCGAGCGACTGGAGGAGGTGCCCGGTGCACCGCCGGCCGCGGACGAGGCGCCGGCGGAGGCTGCGCCGAAGGGCAGGAAATCCAAGCACGAGAAGCGCAAGCCGCCGGCCGCTCACGCAAAGGGTGAGCCGAAAGCCGCACCTGCCGATGCGAAGCCCGAGACGCCTGCGACGGCGCCGGACGGCGATGCGAGGACGGCCAAGACCGACAGCGGTGCGCCGGATGCGGGCAAGGCCGAGGACGGCAAGGCGCCGGCCGCCAAACCTGAAGCCGGCAAGCCTGACGTAAGCAAGCCCGAGTCGGGCAAGCCTGAAGCGCCTGCCGCCGATTCGGCCAAACCTCAGTCGGTTAAACCCGAGTCGGCCAAACCCGAGTCAGCCAAGTCCGAGGCTGCAAAACCGGGCGACTCCAAGCCGGCTGATTCCGGCGAGGCAGGCGGCACCGCGACACGGCCCGATCCGGTTCCGGCCGTGACCCCGGCGCCGAAGGAGACGCCTGCGGGCGGAGCCGGTGACACCTCGGATGCGGCCGCGAAGACCGCCGAAGCTCCGGCGTCGAACATGCCGGTGTTCAAGCTCGATGAGCCGCCGCCACCGCCTCCGGCCCCTGCGCGCGAGCCTGCGGGACCCCCGGTTGCGCCGATTTCCCAATAGGTTGGCGCGGTCAATTCGAGCCGTTTAGGAGGGGCTGACCGCCGCCGCGACCACCGAATCGCTCCCGCTTTCGGCAGCGGGGCGAGCGTGGTTCTGACGCTGGCGGTCTCGCCTCGATCGCCACCGCGACCCACCGCCGACCCCAAATAAAAAGCCCGGCCTGAACGATCAGGCCGGGCTTCGTTGGATTGGCGCAGGTCCGCCGCTTATTTCTCGGCAGTCTCGGCCGGAGCTTCCTCGTCCTCGTGCTCGGCTTCCGGATCGAAGAACTCGCCGGCGGCGGCGATCGCCTCGGCGGCGGCGTCACGGTCTTCCTGACGGCTGTTGACGTCCTCGCCGCGGTTGATGCGCTCGGCTTCCGCCTGGCTACGCGCCACGGTGACGGTCACGCCGACCTCGACTTCCGGATGCACGGCGATCGCGACGCGATGCTGGCCGATCTCCTTGACCGGGGCATCGAGCAGCACCTGCTGACGGTTCAGCGACACGCCGTCCGCCTCCAGCGCCGCCATGATGTCGCGCACCGAGACCGAGCCGTAGAGCTGGCCGCTTTCCGAGGCCTGGCGGATCACGATGACGTTGCGGCCCTCGATCTTCTCGGCGACGCCCGCGGCCTCGCTCTTGGCCTTGAGGTTCCTGGCCTCGAGGTCGGCCTTCATGCCGTCGTACTTCTCGCGGTTTTCCTTGGTGGCGCGCAGCGCCTTGTGGCGCTTGAGCAGGAAGTTGCGGGCAAAGCCGTCCTTCACTTTGACCACGTCGCCCATCTGGCCGAGTTTGGCCACGCGCTCCAGCAGAATGACTTCCATGTTCGATCTCCTTCGTTGTCTGGTGATGTGTTGTGTTCTGTCGTTAAAGTGGTGCCTGAGGTCAGGTCGGTGGTGGTAATTGATTGTGCCGCTGCCAGTAGCGGCGGCGGATTCCAAACGCGGCGTCGGCCAGTCCGAGAATGATCGCGCCGACCAGCGGCCAGCCGATCAGCATCGTGGCCGCGTACATGCCGACCAGCATCATCGCGCGGCCCGAGACCGTCTGGGTCAAAGTGTGGACCACCGCAAAGCCGGTCATGCCGTAGACCATCAGCAGCGCGGCGCTGAAGATCTGCGCGAGAATCGCGATCAGGCCGCCGGCGAGGCAGAGCAGGATCGCCACGCCGAGGGCGGCGAGCGCCGTGGCCGGCAGTTGCACCATGCGCAGGTCGGGCCAGGGGCGCTTCAGGCGTTGCGAGGTCGCGGTGATCTTGGCCGCGAGCCACAGATTGAGGGTCAGCGTCGCGGCTGCGATCAGCGTCGCCGCGCCCGGCGCGAGGGCCGCCAGCGCGTTGACGGTGCGGTTCACCGATTCGTTGGCGAGGTGCTCGTTGCTGATGCCGCCCATGCGGATCAGCACGTTGCGCAGGCCGGCGTGAATGGTTTCGGCATCGGTGCCGAGCGTCAGCATCGCGCTCACGGTGGTGATCGAGGCGAATATGGCGATCCACACCAGCAGGCGGCCGATCGGATACCAGTCGAGCGCGGGCGCGAGACCGGCAAGCTGCGGATCGGAGGACACCGGCCGTGCCAGCAAAATCAGGTGCCCGAGCCACCAGGCCGGCAGTGCCACGGTGACCGCGAAGGCCGCGATATAGGGCAGTCCGAACACGCCGCCGACGCCGAGCGCGCCGATCAGGCCGCCGATCGCGGCGGTGCTCGAGCCCCAGCCGAGGCCGACGGTCATCAGCGGCAGCGGGGCGAGATAGAACAGCAAAAGCGAGATCGCCGCCCCCGAGACAATCGATGCGAACATCGTTGCCGAGGCGAGACCCGCCGCCAGTGCTATCAGAAGACCTGTCATCAGCTGTCCCGCCCCCTTCGAGCGGTTAGAGGCTCAGGGCCCCAACCATCGGCGACCGGGTGACCCGGAAGCCTTATGAAATACTCGGTTTAGTCTGCCGTCATTGCGAGGAGCACCCGGATTGGCGCTTTGCGCCGTCCGGGCACAGGCTCCGCGACGAAGCAATCCAGTGATTTCTGTGAAGCCCTGGATTGCTTCGCTACGCTCGCAATGACGAATTCAAGCGCGGCGTTGATCGCCGCGCCCGGTTTTAGCGGATCACGTACGGTAGCAGGCCGAGAAAGCGCGCGCGCTTGATGGCGCGGGCGAGTTCACGCTGCTTCTTGGCCGAAACGGCGGTGATGCGGCTCGGCACGATCTTGCCGCGCTCGGAAACGTAACGCATCAACAGCTTGGAATCCTTGTAGTCGATCTTCGGCGCGTTGGCGCCCGTGAACGGGCAGGTCTTGCGACGGCGGAAGAACGGGCGGCGTGCGGCTGCGTCAGCCATGTGTCTTACTCCTCAACCGATGCAGTTGCGTCTTCGTCGCGCGGGCGGCGCGGGCCGCGATCGCCACGGAAACCACCTTCGCGCGGACCGCCATCGCGGTCGCCGCGGAAGCCGCCACGATCGTCGCGTTCGCGGTCACGGTCGGCCTTGCGCATCATGGCGGACGGGCCTTCCTCCAGCTCGTCGACGCGGACGGTGAGGTAGCGGATGATGTCTTCGTTGATGCGCTCCTGGCGCTCGATCTCGGCGACCACCGCGGCGGGGGCGTCGATGTTGAGCAGCATGAAATGCGCCTTGCGGTTCTTGTTCATGCGGTAGGTGAGGGAGCGCACGCCCCAGTTCTCGGTCTTGGTGACCTTGCCGCCCTGGCTCTCGATCACGCCGGTGATCTGGGTGGTGAACTCTTCGACCTGCTGGGCGCTCGCATCCTGACGCGCGAGAAAAACATGCTCGTAAAGAGGCATGGGTGTCCTTTCCAATGTTGGCGCGGCTCCCGGCGGCAAGCCCTTCGAGACCTTCGGAAAGGACTCGACTGCTCAGAAGGCGGAAGCACGGGACGACGGACCGACTGGCCCTGCCGCATCAAGATCGCCTGGAAAGGGTGATATTGGTGAGACCGTCCGTTCAGCTCCCGGCCGGGATCCACGGATGGCGCGTTTATAGGGGTTTTGGCCGGGATGGCAAGGGGAGGCGCCGCCGGATCGGGCCGTTCGGCCCGGTTCCATGGCGGGCACCCCGCGCTTGACAGAATGGGGCCTGCCGGTGTCTTACGGCCCGAACTTCAGGGGCATTCATGACAGCGGCATTAACCTTTCCCGGGCAGGGATCACAAAGCGTCGGCATGGGCAAGGCGCTCGCCGAGGCGTTTCCGGCGGCGCGTGCGGTGTTCGACGAGGTCGACGAGGCGCTGGGCGAGAAGCTGAGCGCCGTGATCTGGGACGGCCCGGCCGATGCCCTGCAGATGACCCAGAACACCCAGCCGGCCCTGATGGCGGTGTCGCTCGCCACCCTGCGGGTGCTGGAGAGCGAGGCCGGGGTCGATCTGGCGCGCGACGTGGCGTTCGTCGCGGGCCATTCGCTCGGCGAATATTCGGCGCTGGCCGCCGCGCGCAGCCTGTCGGTTGCCGACACCGCGCGGCTCTTGCGGATTCGCGGCCTGGCGATGCAGAAGGCGACCCCGGTCGGCACCGGCGCGATGGCCGCACTGCTCGGCCTCGATTACGAGACCGCCGTCGCGGTGGCGAACGAAGCCGCGCAAAGCGAGGTCTGCCAGGCCGCCAACGACAATGGCGGCGGGCAGGTGGTGGTGTCCGGCGACAAGGCGGCGGTCGAGCGCGCGGTCGAGATCGCCAAGGCCAAGGGCGCCAAGCGCGCCATGCTGCTCGCGGTCTCCGCGCCGTTCCATTGCCGCCTGATGCAGCCGGCCGCCGACGCGATGGCCGAGGCGCTGGCCAAGGTGATGGTGAACAAGCCGGTCGTGCCGGTGGTCGCGAACATGCTCGCTTCCCCAGTGACCGATCCCGACCGGATCCGCGAGCTTCTGGTCGAGCAGGTCACCGGCACGGTGCGCTGGCGCGAGAGCGTGGCCTATATGGCCGCGCAGGGCGTGACGCATTTTCTGGAGATCGGTTCGGGCAAGGTGCTGTCCGGACTGGTCAAGCGCATCGCCGATGGCGCGGTCGGAATTGCGGTCGGCACCCCCAACGATATTGCAGCCGCCAAAGACGCGCTGGCCGCGGCGCGCGCGTGATCCTGGAGATCTGAGATGTTCGATTTGACTGGCAAGACCGCGCTCGTCACCGGCGCGACCGGCGGTATCGGCGGAGCGATCGCCCGCGCGCTTCATGCCCAGGGCGCGAGCGTGGCGATTTCCGGCACCCGGCGCGACGTGCTCGACACGCTGGCGGGCGAGCTGAAGGACCGCGTCCACGTGCTGCCCTGCAACCTCGGCAATGCCGATGAGGTCGAGGCGCTGGTGCCCTCCGCCGAAAAGGCGATGGGACAGCTCGATATCCTGGTCGCCAATGCCGGCATCACCCGCGACAACCTGTTCGTGCAACTGCGCGACGAGGACTGGAACGAGGTGATCAATGTCAATCTGACGGCGACCTTCCGTCTGGCTCGCGCCGCGACCAAATTGATGATGCGCAAGCGCTTCGGCCGGATCATCGGAATTACCTCCGTGGTCGGCGTCACCGGCAATGCCGGGCAGGTGAACTACGCCTCGTCCAAGGCCGGCCTGATCGGCATGATGAAATCGATCGCGCAGGAATATGCGCGCCGCAACGTGACCGCGAACTGCATCGCGCCGGGCTTTATCGCCACCCCGATGACCGACGCGCTCAACGACAAGCAGCGCGAGGGCGTGCTCGGAAAGGTTCCTGCCGGACGGCTCGGAACGCCGGACGACATTGCCGCGGCGGCGGTCTATCTGGCCTCCAACGAGGCGGCCTACGTCACCGGCCAGACGATTCATGTCAATGGCGGAATGGCAATGATTTGAAGCCCCTAGCGATTTCCCCGGGGATTGCAAGACCTTTCCACCGGGGACGCGGGCGTGTAGTCAAGGGTTCGGAAGTGTGATACCGAACGGCATCGGTCGGGGGCTTCCAACTGCAAAACCGGGTTGTGCGCTTGCGCAATGTCGCATCGGCAAGATCGTGATTGCAGGAGTTCAAAACCCCGTATATTGCCGAACGAGTTTTCGGACGAACGCACACCAACTCGCATCGTTCTGCGGTCGAGTTAATGGAACAAACACGAGGTTGATACGATGAGTGAGATTGGCGAGCGAGTGAAGAAAATCGTGGTGGAGCACCTCGGTGTCGAGCCGGAGAAGGTTGTCGATACCGCAAGCTTCATCGACGATCTTGGCGCCGACAGTCTCGATACCGTCGAGCTCGTGATGGCGTTCGAGGAAGAGTTCGGCTGCGAGATTCCGGACGATGCCGCCGAGACCATTCTCACCGTCGGCGACGCCACCAAGTTTCTGGAAAAGAACGCCAAGAGCTGAGGCTCGCGCGCCACGATGAATGTCGGCGGGTTGTTGCTGCAACGGCCCGCCGTCTTTCTATCGCCTGCGCGTCATGCCGCTTCCTTTGCGCGTGCCCGCGTCGGCGTCTCGCCTCGCGATCGAGGCCGGCCCTGTGCCGCCCGGCACTTGCGGCGACTGCATCACGCATCATTCGATTGGAGTCTGGGGAGGTCAAATGAGGAGGGTGGTCGTCACGGGCCTTGGCATGGTGTCGCCGTTGGGATGCGGCATCGCCCCGACCTGGAAGCGCATCCTCAACGCCGAGAGCGGCGCGCGGCGGATCGAGCATTTCGACGTTTCCGACCTAACCTCGCAGATCGCCTGCGTCATTCCTCGCGGCGACGGTTCTGACGGCACCTTCAATCCCGCTCAGTGGATGGAGCCGAAGGAAAGCCGCAAGGTCGACGATTTCATTCTTTACGCGGTCGCAGCGGCGACCGAGGCTCTCAACGATGCCGACTGGCATCCGGCCACCGAGGAAGAGCGCTGCGCCACCGGCACGCTGATCGGTTCTGGCATCGGCGGCATCGAGGGCATCGGCGAGGCGGCGGTGACGCTGCACGAGCGCGGCCCGCGCAAGCTGTCGCCGTTCTTCATTCCCGGCCGCCTGATCAATCTCGCATCGGGCTACGTCTCGATCCAGCACGGCCTCAAGGGCCCGAATCATTCCGTGGTCACCGCCTGTTCGACCGGCGCGCATGCGATCGGCGACGCCAGCCGGCTGATCGCGCTTGGCGATGCTGATGTGATGGTGGCGGGCGGCACGGAATCGCCGGTCAATCGCCTTGCGATGGGCGGCTTCTGCGCGATGCGCGCGATGTCCACCAAGTACAACGACAATCCGACCATCGCCTCGCGGCCCTACGACAAGGATCGCGACGGCTTCGTGATGGGCGAGGGTGCCGGCGTCGTGGTGCTCGAGGAATACGAGCACGCCAAGAAGCGCGGTGCGAAGATTTACGCCGAAGTCATCGGCTATGGCCTGTCGGGCGACGCCTATCACATCACCGCGCCGGCCTCGGACGGCGACGGCGCGTTCCGCTGCATGCAGGCGGCGATGAAGCGCGCGGGCATTGCCGCTTCCGACATCGATTACATCAACTCGCACGGCACCTCGACGCCGCTCGGCGACGAAATCGAGCTTGGCGCCGCGCAGCGCCTGCTCGGCAACGCCGCTTCGAAGGTCTCGATGTCGTCGACCAAATCGTCGATCGGTCACCTGCTCGGCGCCGCCGGCGCGGTGGAGGCGATCTTCTGCATCCTCGCGATCCGCGACAATGTTGCGCCGCCCACACTCAATCTCGACAATCCATCGGTCGAGACGGCGATCGATCTCGTGCCGCACAAGGCGCGTCAGCGCGAGATCAATGTGGCGCTGTCGAACTCGTTCGGATTCGGCGGCACCAACGCGTCCGTAATCTTGCGGCGCGTCACCAACTAAGCTTCACGTCACGGCTTCACCGAATTGCCGTATTCGGTCATATTGCTATCCATCGGCCATGCCAGATTGAGCGTGATCCCGACTCGAAGGACCGCTGCACCGCCAAGTCACCACGAGTTTGCAGACAGGATCATGTTCTCGAACCACAGAGCCATGTTGTGATGTCGGCGCCGCACCTTTCGGCACAGGACATCTTTGATCGGCCCGGCGTCGGCCAGCGGGATTTCAGGTAGCGATCATGAGTCAGAGGCCACCCATTTCTCCGAAGAGCCCGCGGGCCGCGCTGGAGCCGCAGCAGATGCCGCAGCCTCCGAAGCGCTCGGACCGCGCGAAGAATCCGTTCGTGGTGGTCGGCAACGCCATCATCACCGGTCTGGTGATCCTGATGCTCGGCGCGGGCGGGCTCTATGTCTACGGCAAGCAGATGCTCTCCGCGAAGGGACCGCTGACCGAGGAGAAGGTCGTCAACATTCCGCCGCGCGCCGGCATGACCGATATTGGCGACATCCTCTCGCGCGAGGGCGTGATCAAGGCCGACCGCTGGACCTTTATCGGCAGCGTGCTGGCGCTCAATGCGCGCTCGGGTCTCAAGTCCGGCGAATTCCTGTTTCCGAAAAGCGCCAGCCTGGGGGATGTGATCGGTATCATCGTCGAGGGCAAGGTGGTGCAGCATGCCTTCACGGTGCCGGAAGGGCTGACCTCCGAGCAGATCGTGGCGCGGCTGCAGGACAACGACATCTTCTCCGGCTCGCTGCGCGAGGTGCCGCGCGAGGGAACGCTGCTGCCCGACACTTATAAATTCCCGCGCGGCACGCCGCGCGAGCAGGTGGTCCAGCGCATGCAGCAAGCGCAGAAGCGCGCGCTGGGTGAAATCTGGGAGCGCCGCAATCCCGATTTGCCGCTCCGCTCGCCCGATCAGCTCGTGACGCTCGCCTCCATCGTCGAGAAGGAAACCGGCCGCGCCGACGAGCGCAGCCGCGTCGCGGCGGTGTTCGTCAATCGCCTGCGCCAGAAGATCAAGCTGCAGTCCGATCCGACCATCATCTACGGCCTTGTCGGCGGCAAGGGCACGCTCGGCCGCCCGATCAAGCGCAGCGAGATTCAGCAGCCGTCGCCTTACAACACCTATGTGATCGACGGTCTGCCGCCGGGGCCGATCGCCAATCCGGGCCGCGCCTCGCTTGAGGCCACCGCCAATCCGGCGCGCACGCGCGATCTGTTCTTCGTCGCCGACGGCAGCGGCGGCCATACCTTCACCGAGAACTACAACCAGCACCAGTCGGCGGTCTCCAAGCTGCGCGCGCTGGAGCGCCAGCAGCAGAACGACACCGCCGAGCCCGACGACGCGCCGCCGCCGGCGGGGACTACGGGGACGACGCCGCAGCAACAGCCCACCGCGCAGCAGCCCCCGGCGGGCCAGCCGGCGCACCAGCCCGCCGGCAAGAAGAAGCCGCGGGCCGCGAACGGCGCCAAATCCTCCGGATCGCAGGACGCGCTCAACCGCTATGAAGCGGCCCGTGCCCACGGCGCCAAGCCGCATGTCCGGGGTGCGACAGCCGCCGCGCCGGCGACGCCGGACGCGCCCACGGCGCAATAAGCCTCGCTCAAGGCAAACCGGCCGGTTTGACCGCCGCGTCCTGCCTTGTTCGCATGGCCGAAAACCGGTTTCCTCCGGCCCGGCGGATGGCCTATTGTCCCGGCGGTTCGCGGTGCGAATCTTCAATCTGAATCAAACTGGAGTGGCATCGCGATGGCGCTGTCGAGCATGACCGGCTTTGCGCGAAGCCACGGCACCAGCGGTCCCTACAGCTTCGAGTGGGAGCTGAAATCGGTCAACGCCAAGGGGCTCGATTTCCGGATGCGGCTGCCGCCGGGCTGGGACGACGTCGAGCCGGCGGCGCGCAAGCAGGTCACCGAGAAACTGGCGCGCGGCACCATCTATGCCAATCTCGCCGTCAAGCGTGCCGGCGATGTCGCCGCGATCCGCATCAACGAGGAGGTGCTCGCCTCGGTGCTCAAGGTTGCGCAGGATCTGGCCGCGCGCACCGGCGCCGCGCTGCCGAGCGTCGATGGCCTGCTCGGCATCAAGGGCGTGATCGAGGTGGTCGAGCCACAGGACGATGACGACGAGGTGCAGGCGGCGAAAGTCGCGATGCTCGCCGGTTTCAATGAAGCGCTGCAAAGTCTTGTCGAGATGCGCCGGCGTGAGGGCACCACGCTCGGCCAGATTCTCGGCCAGCGCATGGACGATATCGAGCGTCTGGCGAACAAGGCGGAAGCCGCGCCCGGCCGCAAGCCGGAGGCGATCCGCGCGCGTCTTGGCGAGCAGATCGCGACGCTGCTCGAAGCCTCCGACCGTTTCGATCCGGAGCGGCTCAGCCAGGAAGCGCTGATGATGGCGACCAAGGCCGATATCCGCGAGGAGCTCGATCGTATCGCCTCGCACATCGCGCAGGCCCGCGATCTGCTCGCCAAGGGCGGCGCGGTCGGCCGCCGGCTGGATTTCCTGTCGCAGGAGTTCAATCGCGAGGTCAACACCTGCTGCTCGAAATCAAACGACCTCGAACTGACCAACACCGGGCTGGAGATGAAGAACGTCGTCGAGCAGTTCCGCGAACAGGTCCAGAATCTGGAGTGAGGCGATGAGCCATCATCGAGACGGCACCGGCGATCGCCGCGGACTGATGTTCGTGCTGTCCTCGCCATCGGGCGCGGGCAAATCGACGCTGTCGCGCATGCTGATGGAGCACACCTCGGGCATCCGCATGTCGGTGTCGGTGACGACGCGGCCGATGCGACCCGGCGAGGTCGACGGCCAGCATTATCATTTTATCGACAAGGCGAAGTTCGACGTCATGGTGAGAGACGGCGAACTGCTCGAGCACGCGCCGGTGTTCGACAATCATTACGGCACGCCGCGCGCGCCGGTCGAGGCCGCGCTCACTTCTGGACAGGACGTGCTGTTCGACATCGACTGGCAGGGCACCCAGCAGCTTCGCGAAAAGGCCCGCGCCGATGTGGTCAGCGTATTCATCCTGCCGCCCTCGGCGGCGGATCTGGAGAAGCGGCTGCATACCCGCGCGCAGGATTCCGACGAGGTCATCCGTGGCCGCATGAGCCGCGCCAGCCACGAACTCAGCCACTGGGCGGAGTACGACTACGTCGTGGTCAATCACGAGCTCGACGTGGCATTCGCCGAGATCAGGACCATCCTGCGCGCGGAGCGTCTCAAGCGCGAGCGCCGGACCGGTCTGTCGACGTTCGTGCGCGCGTTGCAGAAACAGCTCGAGGCGTAGCGAGCTCGCGCGGCGCGGCGATGTCGCGACGCGGAGATGCCGGACGTTGCGACACCCGCCGCAGCAGATCCTCCAGCTCGTCGGCGGAACGGCGCGGTTCGATCGGCTCCTCATCATAAGTCGTCGTCCGCTCGGCATCGGTCTCGGCCTGCAACGGATTCTGATACGCGGGCTCGTGCTGCACAGGTTCATGATACGCAGGCTCATGTGCGTGCGTCTGCGCGTGCAGGCGCTCCACATGCTCGCGCGCCTCGGCGAGTTCGCGGACATTGCGGACCCAGCGCGGCGGCTCGGCCAGTTCGACCGGCTCGGCGACCATGTCCTCATATGTTGCGCGTTCGGCGTCCTGATCGAGCGGTGCCCAGATGTCGCGGCGCTGGCGCGGCTGCGGCTGCTCGGCCTGCAATCCGAAATAACGACGGCCGAGACGTTGCAGCAGATGCCGGTTCATGAAGGCGGCGAGGGCGATCACGACCACCAGCAGACCGAGCGCGATGCGGAACGGACTGAACGTGCTGGCGGTGGCCTGAGGCGCGGCGGGCGGCTGGGCCGAGACCGGCCGCACCACCGCGGTGCGCACATGCACCGGCGGCGCGGCGGCAGGTTGTGCCGTGACGGGCTGGACCTGCGGCTGAGCATCGGCGCGGGCCGTATCGGCGGATGCGCCGGACGATGCATTGTTGGTTTGTGCGCCGGTCTCGGGGATCGACGAGGTCGTGGCTTGTGCCGGCGTCTGTCCTTGCGAATTCTCGGCGATCACCTCGCGCGTGCCCTCGGGGGCGGCGCTGGCCAGAGTTTGCGGCGCACGCCGCGCGGGAAGCTGGGCATCCGCTTCCGTGGGCCATTCGGCGACCGGCGCGGCCGGCGTGGCGATCTCCGCGCGCGCATTGGCCACCTTCGGCTGCATCGGCGGTTCGCTCGATGTCGATTTCGCATGGCGCGATGGAGCCGCGGGCTTTGCGGCGCTCTTCACCTTGCCGCCTTCGTCGCCGAGATACCAGCATTTGCGTCGAGTGCCGCGTTCGAGGCGATAGTACCAATGGCCGCCCGGCGGCGTGGCGGCTTTCGGCGCGGCGAGACATTCGTCCGCTTTGTTCGTGTCCCCGCTTGTCGTCGCGCCGTCCGGCGCGGCGAGTGCAACGCTCGCGAGGCAGCTCAAGACAGCCGCCGTCGTCAGTCTCAGAGATGTGTTTGACATATGCTTCCCCAATCACGCGATACTTTGCGGGGGCAGTTGTCCGCGTGAAGTTGGGTGGCAATGAGCCGCAAATTCGGACGGCCGATGACTTAATTGGGGCGGTTCCCTTGGGGACTCCGGGTTTCGCGCGCAGCGTGCAATGGCTTCAATCAAAGCGGCGGAGACGCATCGCGTCTCCGCCGCGAGATGGTCGGTCGATCAGGGTCAGGCGGCCGAGCCGATGCTGGCAGCCTCGGCGGCCGCCCGCTGCATGCTCGCCGACATGTCGCTCGTCACCGTGCTCTGCTGCTCGACCGCGGCAGCGGTGGAGCCGACGTATTCGCTGACCCGCTGAATCTCGCTCTTGATCGCTTCGAGCGAGCTTCCGACATTGCGGGAAATATCGTTCAGCCCCTCGATTTCGCCGGCGATCTTGTCGGTGGCCTGCTTGGCCTGGTTGGCCAGATTCTTCACCTCCGACGCAACCACCGCGAAGCCGCGGCCGGCTTCGCCGGCACGGGCGGACTCGATCGTCGCGTTGAGCGCGAGCAGATTGATCTGCCCGGTGATGTTGCCGATGATCTCGACGATGCCTTCCATGGCGGAGGCGGCGTGGTGGAGCTGGCGGGCGCGTTCGTCGGCGCTCTCCACCCGCGCGACGGCTTCCAGCGCGGTGTCCCTGGATTTGCGCATCGCCTCCGCGATCTGGCGGACCGAGGCGTTCAATTCCTCGGCGCCGGAAGCGACGGTCTCCATCATGCCGCGGACACGCTCGCTTTTCATCCGGGCGATAACCTGCGCGGTGGTGTCGCTGGCGTATTTCACCACCTTGAACGGCCGGCCGTTCAGATCGAGGATCGGATTGTAGGATGCCTGGATCCAGATATTTTTGCCGCCCCTGCCGATCCGCTGGAATTCGCCGGCCTGATACTCGCCGCGATTGAGCGCGGCCCAGAATTCGCGATAGGCGGCATCGTCTTTCTCACCCTGGCTGACGAACATGCTGTGATGCCGGCCCTTGATCTCATCCAGACTGTAGCCGAGCGTCTTGAGAAAATTTTCGTTCGCGGTGCGGATGGTGCCATCCATGTTGAACTCGATCACCGCCTGGGATTTCCCGATCGCTGTGATCTGCCCCTGGGAATCGGCTGCATGCAGCTTTTGTTCGGTGACGTCCGCTGCGAACTTCACCAACCTGAACGGCTTGCCGGTGTCATCGAGGATCGGGGTATAGGTCGCCATGATCCAGACTTCCTTGCCACCTTTGCCGATGCGTTTGTATTCGGCGCTCTGATACTGGCCGCGATTGAGCGTGGCCCAGAACTCCCGATAGATCTCGCTGTCGCGCGTCGCCGGCTCGACGAACATGCTGTGATGCTTGCCCTGGATTTCGGCCAGTGTGTAACCCATCGTGTTCAGGAAATTCTCGTTCGCGGTGAGAATGGTGCCGTCCATCTTGAATTCGATCACAGCCTGCGAGTTGGAGATCGCTCGGATCTTTCCGGCATCCTCCATGCTGCGGACCTTCGCAGCAGTGATATCGGCTGCGAGCTTGATGACCTTGGTTGGCTTGCCGTTCTCGTCGAGAATTGGATTGTAGCTGCCGACGATCCAGATTTCGCGTCCGCCCTTGGCGATCCGCTTGAACTCGCCGGACTGGAACATGCCCCGGCCGAGCTCCTGCCAGAATTCGCGATACGCGGTGCTGTCGCGCGTCGCCGGCTCGACGAACATGCTGTGATGCTTGCCCTGGATTTCGGCCAGTGTGTAACCCATCGTGTTCAGGAAATTCTCGTTCGCGGTGAGAATGGTGCCGTCCATCTTGAATTCGATCACAGCCTGCGAGTTGGAGATCGCTCGGATCTTTCCGGCATCCTCCATGCTGCGGACCTTCGCAGCAGTGATATCGGCTGCGAGCTTGATGACCTTGGTTGGCTTGCCGTTCTCGTCGAGAATTGGATTGTAGCTGCCGACGATCCAGATTTCGCGTCCGCCCTTGGCGATCCGCTTGAACTCGCCGGACTGGAACATGCCCCGGCCGAGCTCCTGCCAGAATTCGCGATACGCGGTGCTGTCGCGCGTCGCCGGCTCGACGAACATGCTGTGATGTTTGCCCTGGATTTCGGCCAGCGTGTAACCCATCGTGTTCAGAAAGTTCTCGTTCGCGGTGATGACGGTGCCGTCGAGCGCAAAGTCAATCACGGCTTGTGAACGGTTGATGGCGGCGACAATGGCGTGCTGGGAGCGAGCTTCATTCCGTCGCGAAAACATTCTGTATCCCTCAAATGAAAAAAGACCTGGGTATCGGAACGCAGTTTTAATGAACTGAGATTTTTCACGACCTGTCTAAAAATGTATTAATCATATCTGTTTCGCGATGCCGCAGCCGGGTCCGGCTGCACTTGCAAGTTGAGGGCGTTTTGTCGCGGCGTTGCTGAGGGCCGACGAACAGCACTCTCGGAAAAGACGGTGCCGCACAGCACGGCCCGCATGCCATTGCGCCCGGATCGATATTCAGACGATGCAATCAGCAGGCACCGAAAGCGTAATCAAAATACGCTTTCCCGAATGATGAAACAGAGCGAACGCCGTGAATCGGAGAAGCGTCGATGCGCGAGTGTGGCGCACAACGGGATCGGCTCCTTCGGCTGTCCGATGATGATTTCCTGCAACTTGCCGTTGCGCGCGCCGCGTCGCAAGCAGGTAAAATATTTTTTGGTCTTTCGCGAAATCCTTGCGAGATGCGACTGAACGGGATGTTTTGTCGCAGGCGATATTCTCAAAAAGAATTGCGCAGCATCACGCGCCCGACGATTTTTCCGGCGCGCAAATGGTTGAACCAATGTTGCGCGTCCGTCATCGGGCGGTCCTGCATCGGCGGCGGCTGGATCTTGCCGGTGCGGGCGAGGGCCATCAGTTCTTTCGCTTCGGCGAGCGTGCCGGTCATGAAGCCTTCGATGCTCATGCGCTTGTAGATCCACTGCACCATCGGCATGCTGAAATTGCCGCCGATCAGGCCGGACACCACGATCTTGCCGCCGCGCGCCAGCACGCTCATGGCGAACGCCATCGACTTTTCGCTGCCCGCGAAATCGACGATGGCGTCGAATCCGCCGGTCTCCTTCAGGATGCGACGTGCGATATCGGGCTCCGCGGGATCGTAGGCGACGGTGGCGCCGTTGGCGAGCGCGAGGTCGCGTGCGGCGGCGTTGATATCGGCCACACAGATATCATGATTGAACATCGCGCATGCACAGGACAGGCCCATCATGCCGACGCCGCCGAGGCCGATCAGCAACAGGTTGCGTCGGCGCGGCAGGTTCGCAAGACGTTTCAGCGCGCCATAGGCGGTGATGCCCGAGCACATCAGCGTCGCGGCCATGCCAACGGAAAGCGGATCGTAATCGAGCAGATACTTCGCATCCGGCACCAGCACATGCGTGGCGAAGCCGCCGTCGCGCGCGACGCCGAGATAGCGGTTGCGCATGCACAGGTTCTCGTCGCCGTTCTGGCAGTCGCGGCATCTGCCACAGCCGATCCACGGAAACACCGCGACCTTCCTGCCGACGATGTCGGACGGCGCCTCGGGTCCGGCGCTTTCGACCACGCCCGCGATCTCGTGGCCGAGCGTGAAGGGCAGGTTGATGCCGCGCGTGGTGTCGATGCGCTCGCCATTGCCGGCGTCGGCATAGCCGTCCTGGATGTGAAGATCGGAATGGCACAGGCCGCAGCATTCGACCCGCACCAGCACCTCGCGATCTTTGGGCGTCGGCGTCTCGACGATGGTTTCGCATAGCGGCGCGCCGAAATTGATCAGGGACTGCCGACGCATCTGCGCCATGGGAATTCTCCTCAGCGAAGCGATGATGATTTGAGTTCGGTCAGCTTGCGCGCCATGGCTACAAAGCCGGAGATCGGAATGGTTTCGGCGCGGCGCGTCGGATCGACGCCGGCGGCCTCCGCCAGCAGCGCCGGATCGACGCCGAGCGATTTGAGGCTCTGCCGCAGCATCTTGCGGCGCTGGCCGAAGGCCGCCGCCGCGATCTGCTCGAGAGCGCGGCGCTCGCACGGCTCGGGCGCGGGGCGCGGGATCAGACGGACCACGGACGATGTCACCTTCGGCGGCGGCACGAAGGCGCTTGGCGAGATATCGAACAGGATTTTGGTTTCGGCGCGCCAGTTCGCCAGCACGCCGAGGCGGCCATAGGCTTCGTCATTGTCGTGCGCGACGATGCGCTCGGCGACCTCGCGCTGGAACATCAGGACCATCATGTCGTACCAGGGCGGCCAAGGTTCGGCGCTGAGCCAGCCGATCAGCAGCATCGTCGCGATGTTGTAGGGCAGGTTGGCGACGATCTTCGCCGGCTCGCCATTCAGCAAGGGGCGCGGATCGAAGGTGGTGGCGTCGCCATGTACGATGTCGAGCCGTCCGGGATAATGCGCCGCGATCTCCGCCAGCGCCGGCAGCGCGCGCTCGTCGCGCTCCACCGCGATCACCCGCGCCGCGCCGGTCGCGAGCAGCGCCCGCGTCAACCCGCCGGGGCCGGGGCCGATCTCGATGACCGTCCTGCCGTCCAGCGGACCGGCGGCGCGCGCGATCCGCGCGGTGAGGTTGAGGTCAAGCAGGAAATTCTGGCCGAGCGATTTGCGTGCCGACAGATCATGCCGCTTGATGACCTCGCGCAGCGGCGGCAGATCGTCGATCTGGCTCATGGCGCAGGCTTGGCCCGCGCCATCCGCGCGGCAAGGCGCAGCGCCGCGATCAGGCTGGAGGGGTTGGCGCGGCTGCTGCCGGCGATGTCGAAGGCGGTGCCGTGATCCGGCGAGGTGCGGATGAAGGGCAGGCCGAGCGTGACGTTGACGCCGTCATCGAAGGCGAGCGTCTTGATCGGGATCAGCGCCTGATCGTGATACATGCAGATGGCGCAATCGTAGGTCTTGCGCGCGGCGGCGTGGAACATGGTATCCGCCGGCAGCGGGCCGCGCGCGTCGATGCCGTCCGCGCGCAGCCGTTGCACCGCCGGCGCGATGATCGCCTGATCTTCCTTGCCAAGCGATCCCTCCTCGCCGGCATGCGGGTTGAGGCCGGACAGCGCAAGGCGCGGCCTGGCGACGCCGAAGCGGGCTTTCATGCCGGTTGCGACGATGCGCGCGGTCTCGACGATCAGGTCGGTCGTCAGTGTTGCGATCGCCTCGCGCAGCGGCAGATGGATGGTCACCGGCACCACGGCCAGCGTCTCCGACCACAGCATCATCACCGGCAGCGGCGTCCTGCCGCCAACCGTCGCAAGTTCGGCGAGGAATTCGGTGTGGCCGGGATGTTTGAATCCGGCGCGGTAGAGTACGCTCTTAGCGATCGGGTTGGTGACAACGGCGCTGGCGCGACCGGCCACGACATCGGCGACGGCGTGGCGGATCGAGGAGATCGCGGCGGGGGCGCTGCTCTCGTCCGGGCGGCCAGGCTCGGCGGTGACGGCATGACCGTCGGCGACCACCGGCAGCGCGTCGGCGAACAGGTGTGCGGCGGTGTCGGGGGTTGCGGCGCTGGTGTTGAGCGTGACGCCGAGCAGGCGCGCGCGGCGTTCGATAAAGTCCTTGTCGCCGATCAGGTAGAACGGCGGAAGCTGCAACTCATTGCGGCGCAGCCACGCCGCAATGGTGATGTCGGGCCCGATGCCGGCCGGTTCGCCAAGGGTCAGTGCAACGGGCTTGATGCTCATGTCCGCCTTCAGCGGTATTCGATCATGGCGCCTTTTCGAATTTCCTGCAGATAGGATTTCGACTTGGCCTCGTATTTCTGGGCGTAGAGCTTGTCGCGCGCCGCGCGCTTTGCCGGGGTGTCCGCCGTGGTCGGCTTGCGGCTGCACAGTACGACCATCTCGATGCCCTGCTTGGTGACCTCAGGCGCGGTCATGTGGCCGACCGGCGTCTTGTCCATCACCTCGCGCAGATTGCCGGGCAGGTCGGCGGAGGTCTTGGTGATCTGGTCGCGGATCGCGCCGTTGCGCAGCGAACGGAAAATGCTGACCGCATCCTCGCAGCTCTGCACTCGCGCGCGCAGCGTCTCGGCCTCCTTGCGCCGCTGCTCGACCGAGGAGCCGTTCGGAACGAACAGCACCACCGGTCGCAACCGATACTCGAAGCTTTCGCCTTCCTTGGCCTCGCTTTCGTTGCCGAGGATCGAATGCACGTCCTTCTCGCCGACCAGCAGGCTTTGCTGGAAGCGGCCGCGCACCAGCGCCGACCATGCGGTCTCGGCCTTGAGGCGCTGTTTCATCGTCTCGGGGCGAATGCCTTGCCCCTCCAGCATCTTGGAAAGCTGGTCGGCGCTCAGCCTCATCCGGCCGGCCATGCTGGCATAGGCGGAATCGACGTCGGACGCCGACAGATCGATGCTGAATTTCTTCGCTTCCTTGATCTTCACCTTGTCGTCGATCAGCTCCTGGATCACTTCCTGACGCGACAGCGTCTTGTGAGTGATCAGGGTCATCAGCTTGGAGCGCTGCGCGATGTCGAGGTTGGTGATGGGCTCGCCATTGACGATCAGGGCCACGGACTGCGCGTGGGCGGCGGCGGGAGCCGCGCAGGCAAGAACGAGAGCCAGCACTGCAACGGACACCGATCGGGACAGGATGTGGTCTGCAATCATGATGTAATCGCCATAGATCCGGTTTTGTTAGAAGCCTCCCGTGGCGGAACGGCGGCAAGACGGCGCTGTCGCGACCTTACTGCGTCGTTCCGACGCTGGTGGAGACCGCAGTGCCTCCGATCGTGCGCAGTCCAAGCTGGAACATCACGCGGTGATCGGTGACGGGAACATTGTTGACCAGCGTCGTGTAGTTGTAATCGGTGACGTAGTTGACGCCGAGGATGAAGCAATCGTCCACGTAGCCGGCGCCGACGATGTACTGGTTCACCTTGTTGCTGTTGATATCGTAGCGCAGGCCGCCTGACACCACCCAGTTCGAGGCGAGCTTGAACGAGCCGGTGCCCAGAACGCCCTGACGCCGCGTCAGGAAGCCGAGCTCGGGCTGCGGCGCGTAATCGCCATACAGCATGCTGACTGACCAGCGGTCGAACGAGGCGCGCGCTTCGGTCTCGAAGCGCTTCACCTCGCCGGTCGATTCGTCGAGGCGGGCGCGCGCGGTGAGGCTGTAGATCTTGTTCGGCTGGTAGGAGAGGCGGGTGACGTAGTCGGAGCGGGTGGTCTCAAGGCCGGTGTTGAGGCCGGTATTGGTGAGATCGCGCACCGCGTAGGAGTTCAGGCCGAACAACTGGTACGACTGGCCGAACAGGAAGTTGATCGAGCCGCCGCGATCGAACTGCGTTGTCGCCTGGACGCCGACATTGGCGCGGCCGCCGCCCTCGACGCGATCCCAGCCGGAGAATTTGTTGACGCTGAACAGGTTGCTGTCGTCGAAGGTCAGGCTCTGGGCGTCTTCGTTCGGCAGGCGGCCGGCGCGGGCTTCGTTCGGGCGAACGATGACCTGCGCGATCGGCTCAAGCGTGGTGGTGCCCCACGGCTGCACGTTGATGAACGGGTAGCGATACTCCAAGCCGATGGTCGGCATGATCCGCGCCATCTGGGTGTCGCCCGGCTGGATGTAGTTGGAAACGCCCGGCTGGTTCAGGATGTGCGCGTCGATCAGGTCGGCACGGAGCGAGGCGAACGGCGTGAAGATCTGGCCGAACGGATCGATGAAGGAGCGCCGCCACTGCGCCTCGGCGGACAGACGGGTGTAGGTGCCCGGAACGCCGCGCAGCAGGCAGTTTTGCGGGGTGCGCGCCAGCGGGTCGGCCGAAGTCGGCGTGCAGAGGCTGAAAGTGTTGCCGGCGCCCATGGTCGGATCGGGCCCGGTGTTCGTATTGATCCGGTCGAACGACGCGCTGTCGCGGCTGAGGCTGGTGAAGTTGGCCTTGTAGCTGAACTCGCCGCCCAGAAGGTTGCGGTTGAGCACGTTGGCGTAATCGATCACCGGATGGACGACCGGGATCTGGCTCTGAACGTCGGTCGCCGAATAGCCGAGATAATAGATGGTCCGCGCATCGAAATAGCTGCGGTTGCCGACGCCGGTCAGATAGAGCTGCGAAATGCCCTCGGTCGGCGTCAGCAGGAACGAGTTGAGCGGGTTCTTGTAGGCCGCGAGGTTATAGTCGCGGAAGAATGCGTTGTCGGTCGCGGCCACCGCATCCCAGCCCCAGACCCATTGATGGTTGAGCGCGAACTGGCCCGAGGAATCGACGCCGCCGCGGAAGTTGCGGTTGCCGGGCTCGGCGCCGAACGCATCGCGATCGAGCTGGCGAATGCCGTAGGCGCGGATCTCGTAGGCGCCGTTGATCAGCCGCTGGCGGAAATCGCCCTGCAGCAGCACGCCCTGCTTGGTGGTGAAGCGGGGAGTGAACGTGAAGTCATAGTCGGGGGCGAGGGCCCAATAATACGGCGTCTCGATGCCGGTGCCGGTGCGGCTGTTGGTCACCGAATACGGCATCAGGAAGCCGGTCTTGCGCTTGACGGTCGGATCGGGCGTCGAGAAATACGGCATGTAGGCGATCGGCATGCCGAAGAACTCGAGCGTCGCATCTTCGAAATAGAGCATCCGCTCGGTCTTGTTGTGGATGATGCGCGCGCCCTTGACCTGCCATAGCGGCGGCTTCTTCGGGTTGTCCTTGCACGCGGCGCAGGCGGTGTAGACGCCGCTCTGGAACACGGTGATATCGCCGTTGCTGCGGTCGGCGCGGGCCGCGGCCATCCGCGTCGAATCGCCGGTGTCGACGCGCAGCGAGTCGACGAAGCCGTCGCGATAATCGTCCGACAGATCGAGCTCGTTGGCGTAGACGATCTTGCCGTCGGCATCGGTCAGCCGCACGTTGCCCTCGGCGTGCAGGCGCTTGGTCTTCTGGTCGTAGATCACCTTGTCGGCTTCGAGAGTCGAGCCGTTGTAGTAGATCTGGACGTTGGTGACCGCGGCGACGCGCGAGTTGTTGTAGTCGTAATTGAGTTCCTGCGCCCGCACGAGCATCTGCCCGTCCTTGGCGTTCGGATTGCGCGGCGGCGGCTTGGGCCGGGGCGGGCGCGGATTGTAGGTGAAAGTGGTCTGCGCGTTGGCCGCGGAGGGCGTCAGCGCCACGCCGGAGACCGCCGTCAGCAGGGCCAGAATCGCGGACGCAAGAACCCGATGGCGGCGCAAGCGATCGCGCCGCCTGAACCCAGGCGTCAGTCTTTGGAGGGCGGCGATTACGGCCACTACCCGTCCTCCTGGTAAAGCAAAGCCATGAAGCCCGTGAGGCCGCCGACAAAAACAGGCAGCCACGCGGCCGCGAGCGGATGCATCAGTCCGGCCCTGCTCAAATCCTCAGTTACTTTCGACAGGACATAGAGCAGAAACCCTGCTGCGACGCCACTTAAAACCATCTTCTGCACGCCGCCGAAGCGGAAGAAGCGCAGGCTGACAGCGGCCGCGAGCATCACCATCGCACACAGTAAAAAAGGCTGCGCGAGCAGTTTCTGATATTGAAGACGGTATCCAGATGCCGCCAAACCGGAGTTTTCGGCGGATTTGATGTAGTCCGGAAGTTGCCAAAATGACACGGTTTCGGGGGTGGCGAAGCTGTTGCGGACCTGCGCCCGGGTCAGGCTGGTGGCGATGAACAGGCTGTCATGGTCCTGCGGCGGCTCGCCCATGGTGAAGATTCGCGCGCCCCGTAGATGCCAGCGGCCGGGCTCCAGGGTCGCTTCGCGGGCCTCGATTCGGTTTTTGAAGCCGCCATCGGTGTCGAACCGGAACACGGTCAGGCCGGTCAGGCGCTCGCCCTGGGCGCGGCTGGTGGTGGCGTTGATGATGGCCTGACCCTCGGAGGTGACCTGGTTGACCCAGAAGCGGGCGTTCTCCTGGGGCGTGGCGGCGCCGTCGGAGAACAGTTGCGCCTCCATCTCCTTGGCGCGCTCCTGCATGAAGGCCGACAT
The DNA here is from genome assembly GCA_001897755.1 of Afipia sp. 64-13. Lineage (GTDB taxonomy): Bacteria > Pseudomonadota > Alphaproteobacteria > Rhizobiales > Xanthobacteraceae > Afipia. The sequence continues at coordinate 82,878 of MKUJ01000019.1, read as the reverse complement.
CGGATTGTAGATCAGCGTCGCCAGCGCGCCGATCGCCAGCGCGCTGACGAGGGCGGGGCGGGTGAACTGCCAGGCCGAGACGCCGGCGGCGCGCGCGATCACGAGTTCGAGGCTGCGAGAGAGCGCGAGGAACGAAGTCATCGCGCCGATCAGGATGCAGAACGGCATCAGCTTCTCGAGCAGTTGCGGCACCCGGAACAGCGAGGTCTGCGCGACGAACAGCGCCGAGGCCGAGGCGTTGTTGGCGGTGCGCCGCATCAGTTCGATGTAGTCCACCAGCACGACGAGCACGAAAATGCCGATGAACACCGCGGCGGCGGCGGCGATGAACCGAATCGCGAAATAGCGCGAGAGGGTGCCGATCAGCATGCGCGGTCATCCATCGTCACGTGACCGTTTGCGCACGCGCATGCCGCCGCGTTCGCGCGGGCAGCGCGCGATGCGATACGGGCGCTTGCGGTGTCGGCGCGCCCCGTCGGCAGATCAGAGATGGCGAACAACCCCATCCGGCAGCAATATCCCCAAGGACCCTGTCCGAACGCCCGTCTTGCCATGCCTCGCAGCGAAGCACCCCGTGGCCAGACGCCGATCCGGACAATTGTTATTATCTCATACTATCTCTTTGATCGGCCGATAAAATGGCTGCCCAGAGGCAGCGCCCTTGCTATAGTTAATAAAAGCCCAAGGCGTTGCTTTCGCATCACGCATCGAAGCCCCGATGCTGGTGAGTGAGTGTGCGTTCGCTTTGCAGCGCCATGGCGAAGGGCTCATAGTGCCGCTCCTGCCGGGATTCCCGTCAAGCTGTGATTTTTGGAGGATTTGCTTATGACCGACGCCGTCAAGGTCGGCTTCGTGCCTTTTTCAACGACGCCGCGCGGCGTGCTCGTGGTGTTCACCGACGAGACGATGCGATTCGGAACTGCGACCCGCAAGATTCTGGGCGCCGCCGCCGACACCGTGAAGCGGGCTGCGACCGCGAGCGCCTTCAAGGGCAAGAACGCCACCGCGCTCGACATTCTCGCGCCGGCGGGCCTCAAGGTCGGCCGTCTGATCGTGGTCGGCACCGGCAAGGCCGGCTCGCTCAAGGAAGAGGACTACATCAAGATCGGCGGCGCGGCGGTCGGTCGCCTGAAGGCCAGCACCGACGCGGTGACCTTGATCGCCGAACTGCCGGCCGGCGCGCTGAAGCCGGATCAGGTGTCAGCCATCGCCGCCGGCATCCGGCTGCGCGCCTATAAATTCGACCGCTACAAGACCAGGAAAAAGGACGAGGACAAGAAGCTCGCCGCGCAGATCTCGATCGCGGTGGCCGATGTCGCCGCCGCGCGCAAGGCGTTTGCGCCGTCCAACAACGTGGTCGATGGCGTTCTGCTCGCGCGCGAACTCGTCAACGAGCCGCCGAACGTGCTGTATCCGGCGGAATTCGCCCGCCGCGCCGCGCAGCTTCGTCGCCTCGGCGTCAAGGTCGAGATCCTCGACGTCAAGGCGATGGAGAAGCTCGGCATGGGCGCGCTGCTCGGCGTGTCGCAGGGCTCCTATCATGACGGCCGCATGGTGGTGATGCGCTGGAACGGCGCGTCGAACAAGACCGACAAGCCGATCGCCTTTGTCGGCAAGGGCGTCTGCTTCGACACTGGCGGCATCTCGATCAAGCCGGCCGGCAGCATGGAGGACATGAAGGGCGACATGGCGGGCGCGGCCTGCGTGGTCGGCCTGATGCATGCGCTCGCCGCGCGCAAGGCCAAGGTGAACGCGGTCGGCGCCATCGGCCTGGTCGAGAACATGCCGGACGGCAACGCGCAGCGCCCCGGCGACATCGTGACCTCGATGTCGGGCCAGACCATCGAGATCATCAACACCGACGCCGAAGGCCGCCTCGTGCTGGCCGACGTGCTGTGGTACGTCGCGCAGAAGTACAAGCCGAAATTCATCGTCGATCTGGCGACGCTGACCGGCGCGATCATGGTCGCGCTCGGCACCGAATATGCCGGCCTGTTCTCCAACAATGACGAGTTGTCGGAGCGTCTGACCAAGGCCGGCCGCGCCACCGGCGAGCATGTCTGGCGCATGCCGCTCGGCCCCGAATACGACAAGCAGATCGATTCCAAATTCGCCGACATGAAGAACGCGGCCGGACGCTGGGGCGGCTCGATCACCGCCGCGCAGTTGCTGCAGCGTTTCGTCGACAACACGCCATGGGCGCATCTCGACATCGCCGGCACCGGCATGGGCGCGCCGTCGAGCGACATCAACACGAGCTGGGGCTCGGGTTACGGCGTGCGGCTGCTCGATCAGCTTGTCGCCGATCACTACGAAGCAAAACGCTGAGGGAGCGAAAGCCGGTTGAACCGTCACCCCACGTCATTGCGAACGAAGCGAAGCAATCCAGAGGCTAAAGAAACGAGACTGGATTGCTTCGTCGCTTGCGATCCTCGCAATGACGAGATGCAAGGATAGCGGTACGCGCGATGACCGAGGTGCTGTTCTATCATCTGCAGAACCGGACGCTGGAAAGCGTGCTGCCGCCGCTGCTCGAGAAATCGCTCGAGCGCGGCTGGCGCGTCGCGATCCAGGCCGGCTCCGAAGAGCGCGCCGAGGCGCTCGACGGCCATCTGTGGACGTATCGCGAGGACAGTTTCCTGCCGCACGGCACATGGCGCGATGCCGATGCCGCCGATCAGCCGATGGTGCTGATGGTGGACGAGGGCAATCCGAACCGCGCCAACATCCGCTTTCTGGTCGACAATGCGAATCTGCCGGCCGATTGCGCCGGATATGAACGCGTGGTTCTCATCTTCAACGGCGACGACGACGATGCGCTGTCGCACGCGCGCGCCGCCTGGAGCGAGGGCAAGGCCAAGGGCTTCGACCTGACCTACTGGCAGACGGACGAGCGCGGCCGCTGGCAGCGCCGCGATTGACGGGGCGTATGTACTGGTTCATTGGCGGTGTCGTTCATTGAACGTCAGGGCCTGAGTTAATGATATCCGCGATTTTCGCGGTGGCCGCTTGCGGTCAGCCACCATCGTGCCGCAAATAGATGGTGGGAAGGGCTGCGTGGCACCGCTCGATGAGGGCAGTCAACCGCCGATCCCGCGAGGATCAGTTCCGCGGCACCCGTGCCGGACAATTGCCGAACGACATGCAAGTGCCGAGCGACATGGATGAGAGACCGATTTTGAGCGTTGAGACAAAGCTTGCCGGCCGCAAAGGGCTTCTCGTGGTTCTGCTGATCGCGCCGATGATCAGCGGTTGCGGTTCGAGTCTCAGCGATTTCTCGATCCGGGATCAGGAGTGGCTGGCCCGTCCCGGCCGCATGTTCGGCACCAAGTCGCTGTCGCTGGAGACGCCGCCGCTGACGCCGGAAAAACCGGTGACGCCGGACGATCTGGTGTCCGCCGAGGGCGCGTGCCCCGGCATGGCGCCTGCCATGTCGGCGGAGGGCAATGTTGCCGAGGGCGCGGCCGCCGATGGCGGGCCGCAGCCGGTCGGCGCCGTCGCGCTCGGCCACACCGAATGCGATGTGGTGCGATCCGTTGGCGCGCCCGACAGCGTCAACCTGTCGGCCAATCCGCGCGGCGAGCGCGTCACGACCATCACCTATCTGCACGGCGCGCGTCCCGGGCTTTACACCTTCACCGCCGGCCGCCTGAGCTCGGTCGAGCGCGTCGATGCGCCCGCGCCGGCCAAGCCGGCAAGACCCGCGAAAAAGAAGCGGCACGGGTAAGGCCGAGCCTGCGCTCGGCAAAGCTGTCATGTGCACTTGATGCGATCCTCATCCTGAGCAGCGCGCATCGTAGCCAAGTTTGCGCAGGCGCTACGCCTGCCATGGCGCGCGTCTCGAAGGATGAGGCCGTGATGTTTCGCGACACGGGCCTCATGGTTCGAGACGCGAGGCTGCGGCCTCGCTCCTCACCTGAGGAACGCTGGCTACTGCGCCTCGTCGAACGCGGCGCTGGCCGCGAGCCACTGTTCCTCGGCGCGTTGCAACGCGGTTTCGGCTCCCGCACGCGCCTTGGTGAGTTGCGTCGCCTGTTTCGGATCGCGCTGGAAGATGTCCGGCAGCATCAATGCGGCGTCGATCTTGGCGATGATGGCGGTGATGCGTTCGATCTCCGCTTCCGCCTCGGCGATCTGCTGTTTCAGCGGCACGCGCTTCTCGGCTTTCGCGCGCTGCGGCTTGTCGGCGCTGCGCTCGGCGCGCTCGCGGTTTTCATCATTGCCGCTGCGCGTGGAGAGCACGGTGCGGCGATAGTCGTCGAGATCGCCGCCATACGGCGTCACGGTACGGTCCGCCACCACCCATAATTGATCGGCGCAGGCCTCGATCAGATAGCGGTCGTGCGACACCATGATGATGGCGCCGGGAAATGCGTTGATCGCCTCGGCCAGCGCGGCGCGGCTGTCGATATCGAGATGGTTGGTCGGCTCGTCGAGGATGATCATGTTCGGCGCCTGGAAAGTCGCGAGGCCGAGCAGCAGCCGCGCCTTCTCGCCGCCGGAGAGATTGCGCACCGTGGTGTCGCCCGCCGCGCCCGAGAAGCCGATCGCACCGACGCGGGCGCGCACCTTGCTTTCCGGGGCGTCCGGCATCAGCCGGCGCAGATGCGTGGCGGGCGAGCCGTCGAGATCGAGTTCGTCGGTCTGGTGCTGGGCGAAATAGCCGACCGACAATTTGTCGGCGCGCACCACCTTGCCGGAAAACGCCGGCAGCTTGCCCGCGAGCAGCTTGACAAGGGTCGATTTGCCGTTGCCGTTGGCGCCGAGCAGCGCGATGCGGTCGTCGGTATCGATGCGCAACGTCACACGGTCGAGCACGGCCTTCGCCGGATCGTATCCGACGCACACATTGTCGAGCGCGACGATCGGCGGCGACAGCATTCTCTCCGGTTCCGGGAAAGTGATCTCGCGCACGTCCTGCGTCACCAGCGCGGTGACCGGCTTCATCCGCTCCAGCATCTTGACGCGCGACTGCGCCTGCCGCGCCTTCGAGGCCTTGGCCTTGAAGCGGTCGACGAAATCCTGCAGCCGCTTGCGCTCCTCGGCCTGTCGCCTGGCGTGCTTGGCGTCCAGCATCTCGCGGGTGGCGCGCTGCTCCTCGAACGAGGAATAGTTGCCCTTGTAGAGCGTGAGCCTGCCGCGATCGAGATGCATGATCTGGTCGACCGAGGTGTCGAGCAGGTCGCGGTCGTGGCTGATGATGATCACCGTGCGCGGATAGCTCGCCAGATGATCCTCCAGCCACAGCGTGCCTTCGAGGTCGAGATAGTTGGTCGGCTCGTCGAGCAGCAACAAATCGGGCGCGGCGAACAATGTCGCGGCGAGGGCGACGCGCATGCGCCAGCCGCCGGAAAATTCGGCGCAGGCGCGGGCCTGATCGGCGGTGGAAAAGCCGAGGCCGGACAGGATCGTCGCCGCGCGCGCCGGCGCGGAGTGGGCGTCGATATCGACCAGCCGGGTCTGGATCTCGGCGATGCGATGCGGGTCATGCGCGGTTTCCGCCTCGGCCAGCAGCGCGTGGCGTTCGCGGTCGGCGCGCAGCACCACGTCGATCAGGCTGTCGGGACCGTCCGGCGCTTCCTGCGCCAGCGAGCCGACGCGCCAGCGCGGCGGCAGCGCGATCGCGCCGGACTCCAGCGGCAGCTCGCCGCGGATGGCGTGGAACAGCGTCGATTTGCCCACCCCGTTGCGGCCGACGAAACCGACGCGCGATCCCGGCACGATCTGCACCGTGGCGTGGTCGATCAGCAGACGTCCGGCGATGCGGATGGAGATGTCATTGATGGACAGCATGGCGGGGGTTTGCACCGAAGCAGGCGCGGAACGCAACCCTTATCCGAACAGGCCGGGATCGGGGCAAACCCGCGCAAGGCGGGGGCCCAATCGGCCCGCCGCGTTGCGCGTCTTCAGTCGAGTTGCGGCACGATCGAGGGGGCATCCTCGATCCGCTGCAACTGGTCCATCAGGTCCTGAAGGCGAGGGGGCAGATGTCCGGCGCCGGGCTTCATGATGTCGCGAAGCCGTTCGCCGATTCCATTGCACACGGCTATGCTGGTGAAGTGATCCATCTGCGGGCCATCGCCAAAGCGCGGGTCTGACATGGTCGTCACCATTCCAATTTGAATCAAATCCATCATACGTAGACAAGCTCGGTTGAGAAGAAATGTTTCCGGCGATCGCCGATGTTGGTGAGCAAAGAGTAAAGAATTGCTCCGCGACTCACGTGCGGGAGAGTTGATCGCGGCGCGCACGAAAAATCCCGGCCGGAATGCGGCCGGGATTTTCTGTGAAAACGAGTTGCGGGACGGGAACCCCGCCGCGCGTTTAATAGCAGCGGTTGATCCAGCGATAGCGCCAGCCGTAAGGGGTCGGAACCAGACGGCGCACGGTGCAGCCGCCGTAGTAACCGTAATAGGCCGGACCGCCGGCATAGAAGCGCGGACCGCCCCAGCCCCAGCCGCCGCCACGCCAGTGGCCTCCGCCATGCCAGCCGCCGCCGCCGTGCCAATGGCCACCGCCGCCACCGTGCCAATGGCCGCCGCCGCCGCCACCACCGATAGCGTGCCAGCTTCGCGCCGATGCGGTGGTCGACATCGCGGTCGCGCCACCGATCACCACTGTCGCCGCGAAAAGTCCGAGAGCAAGTCTGTGAGCGAGTTTGCGTAACATGGCTGTCTCCTCATCGAGACGCCGGCAGGCCATGCGAGCAAAACCACATGTCGGCCGGAGCGCCTCGTTCGATGAATCTGTGCGCGAGCGTATGACCGACAACGTGAATGCGACCGCGATGGTGCCTTCAGACAACGTTCATTTTGATGAAATCGATGTAATCTTGCGCAATGCCGATATGGCGGCGAAACGGCCGGGTTCGGGCCATTTTCGGCACGTTTGACCCGCCGATCCGCTTGCCGGGAGCCGGAGGCGCCGTTATAAGCCGCGCACCTCATTCCCACAGCATTTCCAAGGACACGTCATGGCCACCGAGCGCACCTTTTCGATCATCAAACCCGACGCCACCGAGCGCAACCTGACCGGCGCCGTCAACGCCATCATCGAAAAGGCGGGCCTACGCATCGTGGCGCAGAAGCGGGTGCGGATGACCCGCGAGCAGGCCGAGACGTTCTATGCCGTGCACAAGGCGCGCCCGTTCTTCGGCGAGCTGGTGGACTTCATGATTTCCGGCCCGGTGGTGGTGCAGGTGCTTGAAGGCGAGAACGCGATCCTGAAGTATCGCGACGTGATGGGCGCGACCGATCCGTCGAAGGCGGCCGAGGGAACCATCCGCAAGGCCCATGCAAAGTCAATCGGCGAGAACTCGGTGCACGGTTCCGATGCGGCGGACACCGCCAAGATCGAGATCGCGCAGTTCTTCTCCGGGAACGAAATCGTCGGATAAGGGGCCTTGGAGCCGCCCGGCGCGGCACCAAGTCGCAATCTCCGCTACCGAAAGGAGTTGCTTTCCCCTAAATTTGGCGATGTATACCGTATACAAGAGCCGGAGGGTATCACCTGTGCGGACGGGTGATGCCGCTTGGCCGTTTGGGGGGAGACCATCGTGGACTGGTTATTGCAAATCCTGAGCCCGGCTGCCATTGGCAGCCTTTTCACGCAGCTCGAGCACGAAATTCAAAGCCCCCAGTTCTGGGTCGCTCTTACAAAAATCATCTGGATCAACATCCTCCTGTCCGGCGACAACGCGCTGGTCATCGCGCTGGCCTGCCGCAACCTTGAAGCCCGCCAGCGCATCTGGGGCATGGTCCTCGGCGCCGGCGTCGCCGTGCTGCTGCGTATCATCTTCACCGGCATCGTCGCGACGCTGATGGAGCTGCCTTATCTCAAGCTGGTTGGCGGCCTCGCGCTGATCGTCATCGCCGCCAAGCTGCTGGTTCCGGAGAACCACGACGAGGGCAGCGTGCAGGCTGGCCAGCATCTGTGGGCCGCCGTCCGCATCGTCGCCGTGGCCGACCTCATCATGAGCCTCGACAACGTGATCGCGGTCGCCGCCGCGGCCAACGGCAGCATCGTGCTGCTGATCATCGGCCTCGGCATCAGTATCCCGATGATCATTGCCGGTGCGGCGTTGATCATGGCGGTGCTCGATCGCATGCCAGCTTTGGTCTGGCTCGGCGCGGCGCTGCTGGGCTGGGTCGCGGGCGAGGTGATCGCCACCGATCCGGGCGTGCATCCGTTCCTGCAGAGCGTGCTCGACGGCCAGATCGCGCTCAATATCGATCCGAGCTCGACGCTGTTCGGCTTCGCCAAGCACTTCCAGATCGGCGGCAATATCGGCGAGGTCCTGCTCGGCCTCCTTGGTGTGGCTGTGGTGCTGGTGGTCGGCTCGTCGTGGCGCCGGAGCGCCCTGCGCGAGCAGGCCGCCGGCGGTCACGCAGAGGCGCAGGCCGAGGCTTAAGCTCTCCGCCTGTCACGGAAATGAAAAAGCCCGGATTTCGATCCGGGCTTTTTATTTGGCGATTACCTTGAAGTGTGGCGCTGTTCGCGCGAGGCGTCGCGCCGGACGATCATGCGCCGCGGCCTACCACTTCACCTCGACGCCGAGCGTGCCCTGATGCGAGGTGAAGTTGCTGCGGTACTTGCCATCGTAATTGGCATAGAGCCGCGCCTGATTGCTCAGGATCCATGACAGGCCGGCGCCGGCGTCCGCGCCGGTCCGGCTTTCGACGATGCCCTGCACCGAAATGCTGTTGCCGCCGAGACTGACCTGCACCGGCCCCAGACTCTGCGAGAAATTGTCGACGAACTTGCCATAGGCCGAGACGTCGATAATCTGCCGGCCGACGATCCAGTAATGGCCGACTTCGGCGCCGATCAGCACGCGGGCGCGCTCGCCGTGCACGTCGCCGACATTGACCGGATCGATGCCGCCGGTCTCGCGATAGTCGTCGGTCCGCGAGACCACATATTCGAGCCCGAGCTTGGGCACGATGCGGCTCTGGCCGAGCCCGTAATAATAGCTGAGTTCGCCGAGCGCGCCGTCGACGCGACCGCGATAGTTGGCCAGCGCAACGCCGCCGGCCGTGCCGCGCCGGCTGTCGATCCGGGCGAAGCCGTGCACCGCCGCGAATGCGACCGTCCATGGCCCGGTGGTATAGGCGCCGTTGACGCCGAGTTGCGTGAGATCGAGCCGCGCCGATTGCAGCGCCAGCGGCACGTCGATGTCGGTGCGGCTCTGATCGACCGAGATTCCGAGATTGAATCCCGGCACGACCGTCATGCCGACGCCAGCGACCCCGGCGGCCGTGGTGCGCTTGTCGCCGACGAACGAGCCTTGCGGATCGGTGCGGGCGGAAGTGCCGTAGCCCTCGAACCAGGCCCGGTAGGTCGGGCCGAGGCTTGCCATCGGCGCGCCGCCGCCGCCCGGGTTGGCGCGCTGCGCATAGCCATATGTCGCTTCGCGGCCGAGCCGTTGCAGGAAGTTGCTGCCGAGATCGAGCTGGCCTGCGGCCGCTGAAAACTGCGCGTTGTTGTCGGCGGAGCCCGGAAACACCGGTGGCGGCATCTGGGCGGACGCGGAGGTGGACGCCAGCGCAAGAGCGGCGCCGAGGCTGATCCCGGCGCAGGGCAGGGCCATGCGCCGCCACAACGGCCTCTGCTCGGACGCCTTCCGATCGGGTGCCCTCGATCGCGGCGGAAACGGTGGCAGGGATCGCTTCAAAATGATCTTCCGAATTTCACAAAAGGATGACTGGTCCGGATTTGGCGTGAGTTCGCCGCGACCGTCAACGTTTCCGCGATGCAACCAAACGCATTGCGCCCTGTTGTGCCGACAATGTCACAGCCGCCGGCCGTCCCTTCCTGTTGCGAAGGCCGGGTTTTCATGATCGGATCGCGCCCGCAATCGGATTTGGGTCGCTCGGCGTTGCGTTCTGAAACTTGGAATATCGGCACAGACTCTTGAAGCCCGCTTGTGGCGCGGCACGCAACGATGCGTGGCGCGTCTTTTTTGTTTTAAAAAATGAGGGAGACTGGCGTGGCAAAAGGCACCGTCAAGTGGTTCAACCCCACCAAGGGTTATGGCTTCATCCAGCCGTCGGGCGGCGGTCAGGATGTGTTCGTGCATATTTCGGCGGTCCAGCGCGCCGGCCTGACGACGCTGAATGAAAACCAGACCGTGGAATACGAACTGGTCGACAACCGTGGCAAGTCGTCGGCAGAGAACCTGAAGGTCTCCTGACGGACGCGCGGATCGTTATTCGATCCGCGGCGAAATCAGAACGTCATCATCCTGCGATGGCGCCGCGACCTTGCACGCGGCGCCGTCCAGACGTGTCTGGCCGCCGGCCACCAGACGCAACGCCTCGGCATAGATCCGGTGCTCGGCGCGCAGCACCCGCGCCGCCAGCGTGTCCGGCGTGTCGTCGTCGCGCACCGGCACCGCGCCCTGCATCACGATCGGCCCGGAATCGACTTCCGGCACCACGAAGTGCACCGTCGCGCCGTGGATCTTCACGCCGTCGGCCAGCGCGCGTTCGTGCGTATGCAGTCCGCGATAGGACGGCAGCAGCGCCGGATGGATGTTGAGCATCCGGCCGTCCCATTGCCGCACGAACCACGGCGTCAGCAGCCGCAGGAATCCGGCGAGGCAGACCAGTTCGACATCGCGCGCTTCGAGTTCGCGATGCATCGCGCGCTCGAACGCCTCGCGGTCCTTGCCGTACGGTTTGCTTTCGACGGTCAGCGTCTCGATGCCGTTGTCGCGGGCGACGGCGAGGCCGCCGGCATCGGCGATGTTGGACATCACCAGCACGATCTGCGCGGGAAAATCAGGAGCTTTCGCGGCCGCGATCAGCGCCGCCATGTTCGAGCCGCGGCCGGAGATCAGGATGGCGACGCGGCGCTTGCCCATGGCTCACAGCGCCAGATCGAGATGGCCATTATAGACCACGCGCTCGTCGGAGGTGGCGGCGACCACTTCGCCGAGCGTGACGACGCTCTCGCCGGCCTCTTTCAGAATCCCGGTCACGGCCTCGACCGCGTCGGGGCGCACGATGGCGACCATGCCGATGCCGCAATTGAAGGTGCGCAGCAGTTCGAGCTCGGCGATGCCGCCTTCCGCCGCGAGCCACTTGAACACCGGCAGCACCGGCACCTGCGGCAGCGCGATGCGCACGCCGAGATGCTTCGGCAGCACGCGCGGAATGTTGTCGGTGAAGCCGCCGCCGGTGATATGGGCGAGGCCCTTGATCGCGCCGGTCTCGCGGATCGCGCGCAGGCAGGACTTCACATAGAGCTTGGTCGGGGCGAGCAGGGCGCCGCCCAGCGTCATCACCGGAGCGAACGGCGCGGCGTCGCCAAAGGCCAGCCCGGACTTCTCCACCACCTTGCGCACCAGCGAGAAGCCGTTGGAATGCACGCCCGAGGAGGCGAGGCCGATCACGGCATCGCCCGGCGCGATATCCTTGTGCGGCAGCAGCGTGCCGCGCTCGGCCGCGCCGACTGCGAAACCGGCGAGGTCGTAGTCGCCGTCCTTGTAGAGGCCGGGCATCTCGGCGGTCTCGCCGCCGATCAGGGCGCAGCCGGATTCGCGGCACCCCTCGGCGACGCCGGCGACGATGGCGGCGGTGGCCTCCGGATCGAGCTTTCCGCAGGCGAAGTAGTCGAGGAAGAACAGCGGCTCGGCGCCCTGCACCACGAGGTCGTTGACCGACATCGCCACGAGGTCGATGCCGATGCCGCCATGCACGCCGGTCTCGATCGCGATCTTGACCTTGGTGCCGACCCCGTCGGTCGCGGCGACCAGCACCGGATCCTTGAAACCGGCGGCCTTGAGATCGAACAGCCCGCCGAAACCGCCGATTTCGGCGTCCGCGCCGGCGCGGGCGGTGGCCCGGACCATCGGCTTGATCAGATCGACCAGCCGGTTGCCGGCGTCGATATCGACGCCCGAGGAGGAATAAGTGAGGCCGGAGGTCTTGTCGGTCATGCCATTTTCCGAGATTTAAGCGGTGGTTACGTCGAATTCCGGCGCGGTGCAATGGCTCGCATGTCGCCCGGCGATGGACTATGTAGATAACTGGCGCGGGAGGCAGGCCGGCGGTGGCGCGGCCCTCTCGCGCGGGCGTGCCGGGGGACGTTTCCCCGGGTTCGGGGACGGGGAGCGGCTTGAACTTACCCAATCTCATCACTCTGGGCCGGATTCTGCTCGTTCCGATGATCGTCTGGGCGATTGCCTCCAACCAGATGACGGTCGCCTTCGTGCTGTTCGTGGTCGCCGGGGTGAGCGACGCGGTGGACGGCTTCCTCGCCAAGCACTTCGACATGGCGACCGATCTCGGCGCGATGCTCGACCCGATCGCCGACAAGGCGCTGCTGGTCTCGATCTATGTCGCGCTCGGCATCACCGGCGACATCCCGCGCTGGCTGGTGATCCTGGTGGTGTCGCGCGATCTGATGATCGTCGGGGCGATGATCCTTTCCGGGCTGCTCGACAACCCGATGCCGGTCAAGCCACTGATGGTCTCCAAGCTCAACACGGTGGCGCAGGTCTCGTTCGCCGCTCTGGTGCTGGCCTCGCTGGGTTTCGGTTTCAAGGCCGGGCCCTATGACGCGATCCTGATGGGCCTGGTCACGGTTTTCACCCTGTTGTCGATTTCCTTTTATCTGGTGGAATGGATCCGCCATCTCGGCACCACGGAATCGATGTGACGTTGATTGGCGGGATGGGATCGGGCACGGTGGATCGTGCCGGTCCGTCTTTTTGATTGAGCATGATCTTGCCCAAAACCGGTGCCCGCGTTTCGGGCGTGCTCCAGGAGTAACCAGTGACCGTCCGCGTCCAACCTCGCCAGCTTGCGTTGACCTTGCCGCATGCGGAAAGCCTGTCGCGCGACGATTTCCTTGAGGGGCCGAGCAACGCGCAGGCGCTGGCGCTGATCGAGAACTGGCCGGACTGGCCGAACCGCGTGATGATGCTGGTCGGCCCCGAGGGCTGCGGCAAGAGCCATCTCGCCGCGATCTGGGCCGCGCAATCCGGCGCGCGCATGGTCGCGGCGCAGGCGCTGACCGCCGCCAATGTGCCCGGCGCGCTCGCCACCGGCGCGCTGGTGGTCGAACATCTCGAACCCGGCGCGTTCGACGAGCGCGCGTTGTTCCATCTGCTCAATCTGGCGCGCGAGGACGAGGCCTTCGTCCTGATCACCGGCCGCACGCTGCCGACGGCCTTCGAGGTGGCGCTGCGCGATGCCGCCTCGCGTCTGCGGGCCCTGCCGGTGATCACCGTGGCGCCGCCGGACGACCAATTGCTCCGCGCATTGATCGTGAAGTTCTGCGCCGACCGCCAGATGAGCGTGGACGAGGGTATCGTCAGCTTCCTCGCCGCCCGGATCGAGCGTTCCTTCGTCGCCGCCCGGCAGGCGGTCGAATTGCTCGACACCGAGGCGCTGCGGCGAGGCCGGCCGGTGACGCGGGCGCTGGCCGCCGAGGTGTTCCGGGGTTCCACCGTACCCTGATGCCGTTCAAAGCGGTACGCCATGCGCGTTTTGGCCGCTTGGCCGATGCAACCTGTTGACCCATCATGTCATTGAACTGTCACGAGACGCGCCGATGATCGGGCGGTGTCATGCGGGACGATTCACCGTTCCGGCAAGGGAAGCAGGCTGTTTGCATGGATACCGCCCAAGTCACTGTTCGAAAAAGCGAAAATGAGGCGGTATTGCCGTCGGCGACGGTGGTGGCGGGTCCGGAACGGTTCATCAACCGCGAGCTGTCCTGGCTGCACTTCAACCGCCGGGTTCTGGAGGAATCGGTCAATACCAACCATCCGGTGCTTGAGCGGGTCCGTTTTCTGTCGATTTCGGCCAATAACCTTGATGAATTCTTCATGGTCCGCGTTGCCGGCCTCAAGGCGCAGATCCGCGAAGGCTTCATGGAGCGCAGCCCCGACGGCCTGTCGCCCGCCGAGCAGCTTGTCGCGATCAACCAGACGGTATCGAAACTCGCCGGCGACCAGCAGGCGATCTGGCGCGACCTGCATGCCATCCTCGCCGATGTCGGCATCGTGCTGGTGGACAGCCGCGATGTCACCAAGCCGGAAGCGGCGTGGATCGAGGACCACTTCCTACACAACATCTTTCCGCTGCTGACGCCGCTCGCGATCGATCCGGCGCATCCGTTCCCGTTCATCCCGAGCCTCGGCTTCACCATCGCGCTGCATCTGGCGCGCGTGTCGGACGGCAAGTCGATGAACGCGCTGATCCGCCTGCCGGGCAAGATCGATCGCTTCATCCGCCTGCCGCAGGAGAAGGACGGCGTGGTGCGGATGATCCCGCTGGAACAGGCGACCAGCCTGTTCATCGGCCGCCTGTTTCCGGGCTACCTCGTCAAGGGACGCGGCGCGTTCCGCATCATCCGCGACTCCGAACTCGAAATCGAGGAGGAGGCGGAGGATCTGGTCCGCCTGTTCGAGACAGCGCTCAAGCGCCGCCGCCGCGGATCGGTGATCCGTCTCGAGATGGAAGCGAGCATGCCCGACGATCTGCGCGCTTTCGTGCAGCGCGCTCTGTCGGTGCCGGACGATGACGTGCTGCTGGTCGATGGTCTGCTCGCGATGAACGAGCTGTCGCAACTGACGCGCCTCAACCGGCCCGATCTCGAATTCACCCCTTACGTGCCGCGCTATCCCGAGCGTGTGCGCGATCATGGCGGCGATATCTTCGGCGCGATCCGGCAGAAGGACCTGATCGTCCATCATCCCTATGAATCGTTCGACGTCGTGGTGCAGTTCCTGCAACAGGCAGCGCGCGATCCGGACGTCGTTGCGATCAAGCAGACGCTGTACCGCACCTCGCGCGACTCGCCGATCGTGCGCACGCTCGCCGAGGCCGCCGAGGCCGGCAAGTCGGTCACCGCGCTGGTCGAATTGAAAGCGCGGTTCGACGAGGAAGCCAACATCCGCTGGGCGCGCGATCTGGAGCGCGCCGGCGTGCAGGTGGTCTACGGCTTCCTCGAACTGAAGACCCACGCCAAGCTGTCGTTCGTGGTGCGGCGCGAGGGCGGCGGTCTGAAGACCTACGTCCACACCGGCACCGGCAATTATCACCCGGTCACCGCGCGCATCTACACCGACCTGTCGTACTTCACCTGCGATCCGGTGATCGCGCGCGACGCCGCGCGGGTATTCAACTACATCACCGGCTACGCCGAGCCGATCGACATCGAGAAGATGGCGGTGTCGCCTTTGACATTGCGCAAGCGGATTCTTCATCACATCGAGGGTGAGGCCAATCACGCGCGTCACGGCAAGCCCGCCGCGATCTGGATGAAGATGAATTCGCTGGTCGATCCGGACATCATCGATGCGCTCTATGCGGCCTCGCAGGCCGGCGTGTCGATCGATCTGGTGGTGCGCGGCATCTGCTGCCTGCGGCCCGGCGTGCCGGGATTGTCGGAAAACATTCGCGTCAAGTCGGTGATCGGCCGCTTTCTGGAGCATGGCCGCATCTATTGTTTCGGAATGGGCCACGGCCTGCCGAGCGCCAAGGCGGCCGTGTACATCTCCTCGGCCGACATGATGCCGCGCAATCTCGACCGCCGCGTCGAGGTGTTGTGTCCGTTGCAGAATCCGACCGTGCACCAGCAGGTGCTGGAACAGATCATGGTGGCTAATCTGAAGGACAACGAACAGAGCTGGCAGTTGTTGCCGGATGGATCGTCAACGCGTATGAAGGCCGGGAAGGGCGAGGAGCCTTTCAACCTGCATAATTATTTCATGACGAATCCGAGTCTGTCTGGCCGTGGAAAGTCGCTCAAGGAATCTTCGCCGCGCCGGCTCACGCGCCGCTCGGAGCGCTAAGACGGGCAGTCGCGCGACACGCCGCCCGCACGATCGCGCGCGCAAATCGTCGGATACGATCGCCGTCATCGATATCGGCTCGAACTCCGTCCGCCTTGTCGTCTATGAGGGGCTGGAGCGCAGCCTCGCACCGATCTTCAACGAGAAGGTGCTGTGCGGTCTCGGCCGCGCGGTGCAGAGCACCGGGTTGATCGGCGACAAGGATATCGACAAGGCGCTGGCGGCGCTGCGCCGGTTCCGTGCGCTGTGCAAGCTGATGAAAGTCGGGCGGGTGCTCGCCATCGCCACCGCGGCGTGCCGCGACGCCAGCAACGGCGCCGACTTCATCGCTCAGGCCGAACGTGTCTGCGGCGTGCCGATCGAGGTGCTGTCCGGCACGCGCGAGGCCAGGCTCGCCGCGCTCGGCGTGGTCTCCGGTGTGTACCAGACCGACGGCATCGTCGGCGATCTCGGCGGCGGCTCGCTCGAACTGTCGGATGTGCGTGGCCATCGCGTGCTCTCCGGCGTCACGCTGCCGCTTGGCGGTCTCGCGTTGCAGGACGCCGCGCAGAAATCGATCAAGAAGGCCGAGCGGATCGTCAAGACGGAGCTCGCCAAAGCCCCGCAGCTCCAGCACGGGCGCGGCCGCACCTTCTATGCGGTGGGCGGCACCTGGCGCGCGCTGGCGCGGATCCACATCATCCAGAGCGGCTATCCGCTGCACATCATGCACGGCTATACGATCCCGGCCGCCGATGCGCTCGATTTCGTCCGCCGCCTGCGCCGTCTCGTGCTCAGCAACACGCTCGCCGATGTCGAGACCGTAACCGAAGCGCGCCGCCCGCTGCTGGCCTACGCCGCGCTCGTGCTCGAATACATCATCCGCACCGCGCACCCCTCGCAGGTGACGTTCTCCACCTACGGCGTGCGCGAAGGTCTTCTGTTCGAGATGCTGCCGTCGCAGGAGCGCGCCGAGGACGGCCTCCTGACCACCGCGCGCGCCATGAACCAGTTGCGATCGCGCGCGCCGCATCATGCGCTCGACCTGATCGACTGGACCGAGCGATTCCTGCGCGCGGCGAAGTTGCGCGAGAGCCCGCAGGAGCGGCGGTTACGGCAGGCGGCGTGCCTGTTGTCGGATATCGGCTGGCGCGCGCATCCCGACTATCGCGGCGAGCAGACGCTGCACATCATCACCAACGGCAATTTCGGCGCGATCAGCCATCAGGAACGCATCTTCCTCGCGCTCGTGCTGTACTACCGCTATGCCGGGCTTGGCGCGAAGAACCAGCCGCCCGAGGACATGCGCGCGCTGTTGCCGCCGGCGATGGTCGAGCGGGCGCGGCTGATCGGAGCGATCTTCCGCGTCGCTTTCCTGATTTCGGCGGCGCATCCGGGAGTCTTGCCGCAGACCCGTTTCAGGACCCGGGCGCGGAAGTTTTTCCTGGTGCTGGAGCACGGGATCGCCAATATTGCAGCCGATCGCGTCAACAACCGTTTCCGCCAGCTTCTCAAGCTGATCGGGCGGAGCGGGACGATCGAGACCGGCTGACGACCATGCTCGCCTATCTTTTCTGGCACGTTCCGCGCGCAGACGTGGACCGGCGTGACTATGAATCGGCCCTGGTCGGCTTCCATGCCGATCTTCGCGCATCGCCGCCGACCGGGCTCGAAGGCTCGGCGACTTATCGCACCTCCGAACTGCCATGGCTCGACGGCCGCGCGGGTTATGAGGACTGGTGTTTCGTCGCCTCGTCCGCCGCGCTCGACACGCTCAATCAGGCGGCGGTGAAGCCGGAGCGCTGGGATGTCCACGCCGCGGTGGCGAGCCGCACCGAATTCGGCCATGGCGGGTTGTACTATCATCTGCGTGGCGATGCGAAACCGGTCGCCGGTTCGCGTGTGCTGTGGCTGAAGCGGCCGCGCGGCATCCGTTACGAACAGTCGCTGGACGCGATGATCGGCGCCGCGAAGGGTGTTCTCAGTTGCTGGCGCAAGATGATGGTGCTGGGGCCGGGCGATGAATTCGCCATCGTCGGCGACGCCTCGCTCGACGTGCCGCTGCCCGAGGGCTGGCAGGGCCGCATGGTCGAGCGCACGCGGCTCGGGGCTTAGGGCAACTGTAGCTAGCGTGTTTTGCTGGCCTCATCCTCAGAGCCTGATCGGAACAAGGAGTCGTCCCGGCGCAGGCCGTGACCCATAATCCCAGTCGGTGGTTTGGGTATGGCGGGCCCGGCATCTTTCGTGAAAGGCCCGTGGTGATGGGTCCCGGCCTGCGCCGGGACGACCACGATCAAAACTCCCGTCGATGACGGGAAAACGCCCTGAAATAAAAAAGCCTTTCACTCCGTCATTGCGAGGAGCGCTTGCGACGAAGCAATCCAGTTCGTTTATGCGGCTCTGGATTGCTTCGCGGAGCTCGCAATGACGATAGCGGGTTATCTCGCTCGACCACGCGCCAGCGCAGCGGTCAGCCCGTCTTCTGGTCCTTGCCGGTCACCGGCACGACGCGGCCTTTCTCGATCGCCAGTGCGAGCTTGCCGTGCTTGAGCGCCAGCGCGGATTCGCCGAACAGTTCGCGCCGCCAGCCGTGCAGGGCGCCGACATCGGCCTGATCGTTGGTCGCGATCTGTTCGAGATCGTCGACGGTGGCGATGATCTTGCTGGCGACGGCGTGGCGCTCGGAGGTCATGCGCAGCAGCACCTTGAGCAGTTCGACGGTCGCGGCACCGTTGCCGTTGTTGCGCGGCTTCTCGATCTTGGGCAGCGTCGCCGGATCGCGGGCGACGCCGCGCTGCACGGCGGCGACGATGTCCTGCCCCCATTTCGATTTGTCGAACCCCTTCGGCAGCGAGCGCAGATGCGCGAGGCGCTCCAGCGAGGTCGGGGCGTGGGTGGCGATGTCGCCGATCGCGTCGTCCTTCATGATGCGGCCGCGCGGCACGTCGCGGGTCTGCGCCTCGCGCTCGCGCCAGGCCGCGACCTCCATCAGCACCGCCAGCTCCTTCGGCTTGCGCACGCGGGTCTTCAGCCGCTCCCAGGCCCGCTCCGGACTGGCGTCGTAGGTGGCGGGCGAGGTCAGGACCCTCATCTCCTCGCTGACCCAGTCGCTGCGGCCGCGTTTCTTCAGGTCGGCGTCGAGCGCCGCGAACACGTCGCGCAGGTGGGTGACGTCGGAAACCGCATAGGTCACCTGATCCGGCGTCAGCGGGCGGCGCGACCAGTCGGTGAAGCGGTGGGTCTTGTCGGGGCGATGGCCGGTGATCCGCTCGACGAGCTGGTCGTAGGCGATGGAGTCGCCATAGCCGAGCACCATGGCCGCGACTTGGGTGTCGAACACCGGTTGCGGCAGACTGCCGGCCATGTTCCAGATGATCTCGATGTCCTGCCGCGCGGCGTGGAAAACCTTCAGCACCTGTTCGTTGCGCATCAGGTCGAAGAACGGGGCGAGGTCGATGCCCTCGGCCAGCGCGTCGACCACGATGGCCTCCTCGGCGCTCGCCATCTGCACCACGCAGAGCAGGGGGTAGTAGGTGGTCTCGCGCAGGAATTCGGTATCCACCGTGATGGTGGGGTGTCGGGCGAGGCGGTCGCAGGCGGCGGCAAGCTCGGTCGAGGTCTTAATCAGGTCCATACCGCTGCATAACGCTTCTTGGGCCGGTTGTCGCCCCGCTTGGCCGGGAACGGCGTTGTTTTCGCCCGGTTTTTGCCGCCCGCCGGGGCGGCCGGCAACACGGTCCGGGCAGGGCAGCCGGGCGCCGGGCCGCGGTTGCCGCTGGGCCCGGGCTCGGCTAAACCGGGCGCGCGTTACCGCGTCTATCTCCTTTGATTCCGTCCTCTGACGCCTTTTTCGGGATTTCCATGCATCGCTATCGGTCTCACACTTGCGGCGCTCTCCGCGACAGCCACATCGATTCCGAGGTCCGCCTGTCCGGCTGGTGCCATCGCATCCGCGACCATGGCGGCTTGCTGTTCATTGACCTGCGCGACCATTACGGCCTCACCCAGTGCGTGGTCGATCCGGATTCCAAGGCGTTCAAGCTGGCCGAGACGCTGCGCTCCGAATGGGTGGTGAAGATCGACGGCAAGGTGCGCCGCCGCCCCGAAGGCACCGATAATCCGGACCTGCCGACCGGCGCGGTCGAGGTGTTCATCGCCGATATCGAGGTGCTCGGGGAAGCCGCCGAGCTGCCGCTGCCGGTGTTCGGTGATCTGGAATACCCAGAAGAAACAAGGCTTAAGTATCGTTTCCTCGACCTGCGCCGCGAGAAACTCCATCAAAACATCATGATCCGTGGCCAGGTCGTTGATTCCATGCGCAGCCGCATGAAGAGCGCCGGGTTCTTCGAATTCCAGACCCCGATCCTGACCGCGTCCTCGCCGGAGGGTGCACGCGACTTTCTGGTGCCGAGCCGCATCCATCCCGGCAAGTTCTACGCGCTGCCGCAGGCCCCGCAGCAGTACAAGCAGCTCCTGATGATGTCGGGCTTCGACCGCTACTTCCAGATCGCGCCGTGCTTCCGCGACGAGGATCCGCGCGCCGACCGCCTGCCGGGCGAGTTCTATCAGCTCGACCTCGAAATGAGCTTCATCACACAGGAAGACGTCTTCGCGACCATGGAGCCGGTCATCACCGGCGTGTTCGAGGATTTCGCGAACGGCAAGCCGGTGACCAGGAACTGGCCGCGTATTCCGTTTGCCGAAGCCTTGCGCAAATACGGCACCGACAAGCCGGACCTGCGCAATCCGCTGGTGATGCAGGACGTCTCCGAGCATTTTCGCGGCTCTGGCTTCAAGGTGTTCGCGCGCATGCTGGAGCAGGCGGGCAACGAGGTCTGGGCGATCCCCGGGCCCAAAGGCGGCAGCCGCGCGTTCTGCGACCGCATGAATTCATGGGCGCAGGGCGAGGGCCAGCCCGGTCTCGGCTACATCATGTGGCGCGAGGGCGGCGAGGGCGCCGGCCCGCTCGCCAACAACATCGGGCCGGAGCGCACGGCCGCGATCCGCGAGCAGCTTGGCCTCAAGGAAGGCGATGCGGCGTTCTTCGTCGCCGGCGATCCTGCCAAATTCTGGAAGTTCGCGGGTCTCGCGCGCACCAAGGTCGGCGAAGAACTCGACCTGATCGACAAGGATCGGTTCGAGCTCGCGTGGATCGTCGACTTCCCGATGTACGAATACAACGAGGACGAGAAGAAGGTCGATTTCTCGCACAATCCGTTCTCGATGCCCCAGGGCGGGCTCGAAGCGCTGCAGACTCAGGACCCGCTCACCATCAAGGCGTTCCAGTACGACATCGCCTGCAACGGCTACGAGATCGCCTCCGGCGGCATCCGCAACCACAAGCCGGCGGCGATGGTGAAGGCCTTCGAGATCGCCGGTTATGGCGAAGAGACGGTGGTCGAGCGATTCGGCGGCATGTACCGCGCGTTCCAGTATGGCGCGCCGCCGCACGGTGGTATGGCGGCCGGCGTAGATCGAATTGTTATGCTGCTGTGTGGCACGAACAACTTGCGCGAAATCTCGCTTTTCCCGATGAATCAGCGCGCCGAGGATCTCCTGATGGGGGCGCCTTCGGAAGCAACGATCAAGCAGTTGCGCGAACTTCACATCAGGCTCAATCTTCCGCAAAACTGATCGAGGGAGCGCCGGGACCAGGTCGGCGAACAGCATTGGCTTCAGAAATGGGACAGTCGTCGGACGAGCTGCGCAACGCGGCTCTATCCTACCATCGTTTGCCGCGTCCCGGTAAACTTGAGATCCAGGCCACCAAGCCGCTCGGTAACCAGCGCGATCTGGCCCTTGCCTATACGCCGGGCGTCGCGGCGGCCTGCGAGGCCATCGCCGCCGATCCGTCTCAGGCCGCTTCGCTCACGGTGCGCTCCAATCTCGTCGCGGTTGTCACCAACGGCACCGCCGTTCTCGGTCTCGGCAATATCGGCCCGCTCGCCTCCAAGCCGGTGATGGAAGGCAAGGCGGTTCTGTTCAAGAAGTTCGCCGGCATCGACGTGTTCGACATCGAGATCAACGCCCACACCGTCTCGCATGTGGTGGAGACGGTGGCCGCGCTGGAGCCGACCTTCGGCGGCATCAATCTCGAAGACATCAAGTCGCCCGAGTGCTTCGAGATCGAGGAGCAGCTCAAGGCCCGGATGAAAATCCCGGTGTTTCATGACGACCAGCACGGCACCGCGATCATCGTCTGCGCTGCGATCCGCAACGCGCTGGTGCTGAACGGCAAGAAGCTCGAGGACATCAAGATCGTCACCGCGGGAGCGGGCGCGGCGGCGCTGGCCTGTCTCAACCTGCTGGTCTCGATGGGGGCGAAGCGCGAGAACATCTGGGTCTGCGATATCGACGGTCTCGTCTATGAGGGCCGCAACACCCTGATGGACAAATGGAAGGCGATCTACGCGCAGAAGACCGACAAGCGCACGCTGGCCGAGGTCATCGTCGGCGCCGACGTGTTTCTCGGCCTGTCCGGTCCCAAGGTGCTGACGACGGACATGCTCAAGACCATGGCGGATGGGCCGCTGATCATGGCGCTCGCCAATCCGACGCCGGAGATCATGCCGGACGAGGCGCGCGCGGCGCGGCCCGATGCGATGATCTGCACCGGCCGCTCGGACTTCCCGAACCAGGTCAACAACGTCCTGTGCTTCCCCTTCATCTTCCGCGGCGCGCTCGATGTCGGCGCTACCGCGATCAACGAGGCGATGAAGCGCGCGGCGGTGGATGCGCTGGCGCAGCTCGCGCGCGATCCGCCGTCGGACGTGGTGACGCGCGGTTTTGACGGCGCGGAATCGACCGGCTTCGGTCCGGGCTCGCTGATCCCCGGCGCGTTCGATCCGCGCATCATCCTGCGCGTCGCGCCGGCGGTGGCGAAGGCGGCGATGGAGAGCGGCGTCGCGACACGCCCGATCGCCGATTTCGACGCCTATGCCGAGCAGCTCGACCGCTTCGCCTTCCGTTCCGGCTTCATCATGAAGCCGCTGTTCGGCAAGGCGCGCAAGCAGCCGATGCGCGTGATCTATGCCGAGGGCGAGGATGAGCGCGTGCTGCGCGCGACGCAGGCCGTTCTGGAGGAGGGCATCGCGCGCCCGATCCTGGTCGGCCGTCCCAGCGTGGTGGCGACGCGGCTCAAGCGCGCCGGATTCTCGATCAAGCCGGGCGAAGATTTCGATCTCATCAACCCGGAAGACGATCCGCGCTACCGCTCTTATGTGCAGAGCTATGTCGATGTCGCCGGCCGTCACGGCATCACGCCGGACGCGGCGCGCACGCTGGTGCGCACCAATTCGACCGTGATCGCCGCGCTCGCGGTGCAGCGCGGCGAGGCGGACGCGATGCTGTGCGGCGTCGATGGCCGCTATCTCAGCCATCTGCGCCGCATCCGCGAGATCATCGGCATCCGGCCCGAGCTGACCGACTACTCGGCGCTGGCGCTCCTGATCACCAACAAGGGCTCGTACTTCATCGCCGACACCCAGATTCGTCCGAATCCGACCGCTGAAGAGCTGGCGGAGATCGCGGCGCTGGCGGCGGTGCATGTGCAGCGTTTCGGCATCAAGCCGCGCGTCGCCTTCCTGTCGCATTCGGATTTCGGCAGTTACGACTCGGATTCGGCGCGCAAGATGCGCCGCGCCACCGAACTCCTGGCGCGCTCGCATCCGGAGATCGAAGCGGACGGCGAAATGCAGGGCGACACCGCATTGTCGGAAGTCACCCGCAAGCTGGTGCTGCCGCATTCCCGCGTCGAGGGTTCGGCCAACATCATGATCATGCCAAATCTGGATGCGGCGAACATCACCTTCCAGGTGATCAAGGTGCTTTCCAATGCGCTGCCGGTCGGCCCGATCCTGATCGGCCCGGCGAAACCCGCCCACATCCTGACCCCCTCGGTCACCGCGCGCGGCATTCTCAACATGACCGCGGTCGCCGTGGTCGAGGCGCAGGAGCGCATGAACCAGCCGACCCTGTTCGCCTAGGAGGCGGGTTCGGATCGGTCTGGCTCTTCATGCCGAGAGGTTGACCGGAAAGGGTCGTCCCGGCGCAGGCCGGGACCCCTAGTCCCGGCCGATGATTTGGGCGCGGCAGGCTCGGTATCTTTCCTGAAAGGCCTGTGGTGATGGGTCCCGGCCTGCGCTGGGACGACCGCGACAAAAAAATTCCATCAATGATGGAAAACACCCTCAAATGCAGTCTGCATTTTCGGTCAGACTCTGAGAAGCGATCCGAAAGATCGCGTCTCCAAGGGTGAGGCCACGAAGGCACAGCCTTATGGTTCGAGACAGCGCTTGCGCGCACTTCCTTGCCATGAAGGCGGCCCGTCATCCCATCATGAAAGGCGGCCCGCCATTGTGAGGCGAAAGTGGGGCGATAGCCGGTCACTTGCGAAAGCTCACAATTCCTGTTGGCGAAGGCGCGGCGGCGTTTGTATGGTTGCGCCGGTCGTCGTGGGTCAGTGGGGGTCGTCATGCAAGCATTTGCCGCATTCGGACGTTTTCTGTTCTCGATCCTGTTCATCGTCTCCGGCGGCTACAAGCTCTCCGACATCTCCGGGATGGTGCAGACCGTCACCACCCACATCCCGATCCCGCCGGATATCCTGACCTATACCAGCCAGATCGAGACCGCGACCGGCATGCCGATCGCGCAGCTCATCGTCATTATCAGCGGCGCGTTCGAGGTGCTGGCCGGCGTGCTGATCGCGCTCAATTTCGGCACCCGGATCGTGTCGGTGCTGCTCGCGATCTTCGTCGCGCTGACGATCGTCTATTTCCACGATTTCTGGAATCAGAGCGGCGCCGAGCGCTGGAGCACGATCTTCGAGGCGCTGAAGAATGTGTCGCTGATCGGCGCGCTGTTGATGCTCGCGGCCTCTCCGCGGTTGTCGCCAATGGCCGAAGGCGACGGCTATCATGGCGTGTAGATCATTAACTTGAATCGCGTCATTGCGAGGAGGCGAAGCCGACGAAGCAATCCAGCTCTTTTATAGATCTTCTGGATTGCTTCGCTGCGCTCGCAATGACGGTAAGCTGATAGATTCTCAGCCCATGACGTCCTACCGCCGCCAGGCCACCAGATCGACATGGCGCGCGGCGTCGAGCACCCGCCGCTCGGTCGCTTTCAGGCCGTGTTGCGCAAGGATCGCCTGCGGCGTCATGCGCGGCACGTCCGGAAACACGCCGAGGCCGTCCGCAATGCTGACGTCATGCGCCTGCGACAGCCAGAACGCATCGTAGCGGTCGAGAAACAGCGCATAGACCACCGGGCCACCGATCACCGCGACCTTGGCCGAAGCGCCGGCGCCGGCCTCTTTGCAGGCCTCCTCGAACGAGGCGCCGGCCGGATTCCACAGCGTCGCGTGCGGCCATTGCGTTGTCGGCTCCAGTGACGCGATCTTGCGCGTCAGCACGATGCGCCTGCGCTGCGGCGAGCGCGGCTGGTCCTCGTGCGAATGCTGGCCGTGAACGATGACGTCGGCCGCGTCGAGCGCGGATTGAAAGAACGCCTGATCGGGTGGAAATTTCAGACTTTGCGGCATCACCCCCGTGGAATCGGCGAGCATGCCGTTCGCGGAGACGATGACGTAACCTTCGATGGTCGGCACAATACCTCGCTATTCGGAAATGGTCTGCACCACGCTCGATAGCGGACGGGTGTTGACGGTGGGAAGCTTCATGCCCTTGACGACTTCCTCGTCATATTTGGCGAGGGTCTGCACCGGCGCCTTGGCCTTGACCTGCACCACCTTGTAGCCGCCGGCCTTCAGGCGCGAGACCAGGTCGGGCAGCGCCTCGGCGGTGTGCTTCTGGAAGTCGTGCATCAGGATGATGCCCTTGCCGTTCTTCTCCAGCTTGTTCATCACGGTGTCGACGATCTTCTTGGCGTTCGGGGCCTTGAAATCGAACGAGTCGAGATCGCAGGACCACATTGAGATGTTGCGCTCGCCGAGATAGGTCACCATCGCGGGCGGATGCTGCAGGGCCGGGAAACGGAAGAACGGCGAAGGCGGCTTGCCGAGCGCGATGGCAACCGCGCTGAAGCCTTTCTCGATTTCTTCCTTGCGCTGCTCGTCGGTCAGCTTCTTGTTGTTGAGGTTGGCATGCGACCAGGTGTGCGCGCCGATGGTGTGGCCGTGCGCTTCGACCTGCTTGAGGATTTCCGGATGCCACATCGCATGCTTGCCGATGGCGAAGAAGATCGCCTTGGTGCATTCCTCTTCCAGCGTCTTCAGCACCGATGGCGTGGTGTGCGGCCACGGCCCGTCGTCGAAGGTCAGCACGACCTCCTTGTCGCGCAGGAAATCGAGCTGCTTGAAATGCTCGAAGCCGAAACCCGGACCGCCAGTGGTGTCGATCGCGACCACGCGCGCGACGCCGAGCGCGTTCGGATTGGCGCAGGCCGTCTTGGCTGTTGTCGCGGCGGCCGGGGCGGGCGCGCCGGTTTGTGCGGCGGCAGGCGGCGGCGATGCGGCCGGCGTCGCAGCCGCCGGAGGCGCGGCGGGGCGCGGGGGCATGACGGCTTGCGACCAGGCGTATCCGGACCATGCGCCGCCGATGGCGATAACCGAAACCGCGGCGGTGACGAGGAATGCCGTTGTCTTGCGCATGAGATAACCCCCTGCCTTGATCGCATGGCGGCCGCGCGTATCGCGGCGCGAACGCTCCCGTCTCAAGCCTAGCTGGAGCGGATCGAGACGGCCAATGGATTTCGTGCGCCGGTGGAGCAGGCACACGAACGCGGTGGATAACCGCCGTACCGGGTTGGATGCGCGGGAGCGGAGAAGGTGACAGGCTTATCGCAGCGGCACGATGAAGTCGGTGCCGCGCCCGGTCTCGCCGCCGAGGCCCTGATCGGACACGATCAGCGAGCCGCCGGGCGCGATTGTCTCCGCGATCTTCTGCATCGCGTCCTCGGGGATTGTCAGCCGGTCGAGCGCTTCGCTGGCCGAAGAGGGCGGAATCGCGGGAGTCTGGGCAACGGGCTCCGCGCCCCTCTTGTGCCGCGGCGCGGGCTCGGCATGCGAACGCTGCGGCAGCGACACCACCGACCAGCGATAGGTTTTCGCATCGTCCTTGTCGGCGCGCATGGTGAAGACATGCGTGCCGAGCGGACCCTCGCCGGCGATCGTCACCGGCACTTCGAACAGCGGCTCGAAATTCTGCCGGACGAACAGCTTGCCTTCCTTGCGGCTGACATAGGCGGCGATATGGCCGGTGCGCTTGACCGGCGCGGGCTCGGCGGTCTTTGCCGTATCGGTGTTGGTCTCGGGCTTGACGTCCGGGGCGGGCGTTGCGGCAGGTGCGGTCTCGGCAGCAGCCGGCGCGATGCCGGCGGTCTTGCCGCCATCCGCCGCCGGGACTTCGGCCCGGGCCTCGCGTCTTGCATCGGGACCGGCGTCGGAGAGCGTGTCGTCGCGTTTCGGCGAGACGCCGCTGGCATCGGCGGTGCGCACGACGTCGACATACGGTGTTGCCGTGCTCGGCCGCAATCCGAGTTTCTCCAGCGCGGCCGGCGCTGGCTGCGCTTCTGCCGCAGGCGTGGCGGCAGGCTCGGGCTTGTGCGCCACCAGCAGCGGGTGGGTGATGTCCATCGGCGACACATCGCCGGGCGCGACGATCACCCGCGCGCCCATCCGGGTCCAGCTCCACATCCGCATCGCGAAGTGCATCGGCATGCGGATGCAGCCATGCGAGGCCGGATAACCGGGCAGCACGCCGGCGTGCATCGCGATCCCTGACCAGGTGATGCGCTGCATGTAGGGCATCGGCGCGCCGCTGTAGATGTTGGAGCGGTGCCATTTGTTCTTCTGGATCACGCTGAACACGCCCATCGGCGTCGCATGGCCGCGCATGCCGGTGGAGACCGGCGCTTCGGCGAACAGGCCGTTGGCGTCATACATCTTCAGCCGCTGCTTCTCGATCGAGATCGTGACGATGACGGGGCCCCGCGGCTTGCCGATCGCTTCCTTCGCCGGCTCCGCCTTGCGGTGATGCGGCCGCGAGGCGCGGGCGGGGCGCTGCGGCGGACGCGGTCGCTGGATCACCGGCCCGTCGTCGTAATCGGAATAATAGTCGGGGGCGTCGGCCGGGCCGCCCAGCCAGTACATCTGTGCCTGTGCCGGCGCCGACAGGCCGAGCAAAGCGGCGACCGCCAGCAGGCCGGCTTGCCTTGTCGCGCGGACGGGGAGTGCTTGATCGATACGGAAGAACGAGGAGGACTGCCTTGCCGCCGCACACGTCAGTTCGGTTTTCACGTCCTCAATCCCCAATCGCTTGCCGCTTCGCCATGGGTTGTGTCGCGGGCAGTCCGGAAGGTTCGATCGACCTTGATCCGGATACCGTATCTTTATTGAGAAACTATCCTATCGGCCGGGCGCGTCCGGCCAATCACGGCGATGTGTCGTCTTTCATTCGCCGGGCGGGTTCCCACATAGGGCGGGGGCTTTGATGGAGTTTCGTGCGATGATGTTTTTGGAAGCCGGCCGAAAGGCTTGCCGAAGGTTGAGGCGGGCGCGCGGCGGTCTCGTCCTGGCGTTCGGCCTCGCGGTCGCCTTTGTAGTTGCTGGTGTAGGTGGTACCAAGGTACAGGCTGCGGACGAGCCCGACCTGATCTTCCGCCGCTCGACCGTGTTCAAGCTGCTCAGCCCTGACGACAAGCTGGCGACCTACGGCATGGACGATCCCGGCATCGAGGGCGTGGCCTGCCATTTCACCGTGCCGGAGAAGGGCGGTTACAAGGGCTGGCTCGGCCTTGCCGAGGAAGTGTCCGACATCTCGCTGTCCTGTCGCCAGATCGGTCCGATCCGCATCAAGGCCAAGTTCTCGCAGGGCGAGGACATCTTCCGCCAGCGCCGCTCGCTGTTCTTCAAGAAGATGCAGATCGTGCGCGGCTGCGACGCCAAGCGCAACGTGCTGGTCTACATGGTCTACTCGGACCGGCTGATCGAAGGCTCGCCGAAGAACTCGACCTCGTCGGTGCCGATCATGCCGTGGGGCGCGGGCGACACCGTGCAGAAGTGCGCCGATTTCATGTCGTGAGCGACGCGACCCTCGTTCGGCGAGCGGATGTGCCGGGCCGGTGAACCCGGCGGCCAGTGGCCGCGACAGATGAGCGGATGCCTTGAGGAGATGATCCCATGCGGCCGCTCAGTCTCGTTCTTGCTTTTGCCTTTGTCATCGCCGGACCGCTGACGACCAGCGCGCCGCGCTCGACGCTGCCGGGCGTCGGCACCTTCAACTACACCGGCTCGAAGCTGACGATCGATGCGCCGCAGGTGATGGCGGCGCTACGCGACAATACGAAGCAGCGGAACTAGCGCCGCGCGCCGCGCCGCTCGATGCATTTGCGCACGCTGGCGACGCCTTGCGGCGTCAGCTTGGTGCCGGTGATCTCCTTGATCTGTCCGGTCGGGCAGGAGCCGTCATCGACCAGGATGTGCTGGCCAAGACGGATGCTGGTGATCTCGCTCTCGCGCGAGACCGTCTCCGCCGCTGCGGGCGTTGCGAGCACGGCGAACAGCGCCGCGCCCAGCAGTATGCTGCGCTGCATCATGCGATGTCGGCATTTTGTCATGCGCGCTCCTTCATGCCGCGGGTCCACTCAATGGACCGCTGCCTTTGAAAACAGATTGATGACGGCAACGCCGGCGACGATCAGCGCCAGCCCGATCACGGCGGGCAGATCGAGCCGCTGGCCGAACCAGACGAGGCCGACCAGCGTAATCAGGATAACGCCGAAGCCGGACCAGATCGCATAGGCGATTCCGACCGGCATGGTGCGCAGCACCAGCGACAGAAAATAGAACGCCGCGGCGTAGCCGATGGCCGTGAGCACCAGCGGCTTGGGCTTGGTGAATTGCTCGGAGGCCTGCAGCGCGGCAGTTCCGATCACCTCGAAGCCGACGGCGAGGACGAGATAGAGATAAGCCATGACGTATCGTACCGATGCCGCCGCGATTCTTGAAGGCTGCGTGTTGCGATGCACTCATCGGGCGTAGCGTATGCGACCTATTTCCAAGCTGCGGAACCACAGGAACACCACACTGTGACCGCCTCGCGATTGCCTCGACCGGCTTCGATTCGTATAACGCCCGAATCGGCAAAGGCCGTGTTTCCCTTCGGATTTCCGCGATAAGGCAGATGCGCTGAGATGAACCAGCTTGTACGGATTGCGCTCAGCCGGCCTTACACCTTCGTCGTCCTTGCTCTTCTGCTCCTGATCGTGGGTCCGCTCGCGGCGCTGCGCACGCCGACCGACATCTTTCCCGACATCCGCATTCCGGTGATCGGGGTGGTCTGGAATTACACCGGCCTGCCGCCCGACCAGATGGCGGGCCGCATCGTCACGCCGTTCCAGCGCGCGCTGACCACCACGGTCAACGATATCGAGCACATCTCCGCCAATTCCTATGGCGGCATCGGCATCATCAAGATCTTCTTCCAGCCCAACGTCGATATCCGCACCGCCAACGCGCAGGTCACCGCGATCGCGCAGACCATGCTCAAGCAGTTGCCGCCGGGTGCGACCCCGCCGCTGATCCTGAACTACAGCGCCTCGACGGTGCCGATCCTCCAGCTCGCGCTGTCGGGCGACGGGCTCACCGAGCAGAACCTCGCCGACTTCGCCACCAACCAGTTGCGCACGCCGCTGGTCACCGTACCGGGGGCGGCGATCCCGTGGCCCTATGGCGGCAAGCTGCGCCAGATCCAGATCGATCTCAACGCCACCGCGTTGCAGGCGCTCGGCCTGTCCGGGCAGGACGTCGCCAACGCGCTGGCGGCGCAGAACCTGATCACGCCGGCCGGCACCCAGAAGATCGGCGGGTTCGAATACATCATCCAGGTCAACAACTCGCCGCTGAAGATCGAGGAGCTCGGCGATCTGCCGATCCGCACCGTCAACGGCGCGATGGTCTACGTCCGCGACGTGGCGCAGGTGCGCGACGGCAATCCGCCGCAGACCAATATCGTGCATGTCGACGGCAACCGCTCGGTGCTGATGATGGTGCTGAAAGCGGGCTCGACCTCGACGCTGGACATCATCGACGGCATCAAGAAGAAGATCGTCCAGGTCAAGGACACGCTGCCGGAGACATTGAAGATCGGCCTGATCGGCGATCAGTCGATCTTCGTGCGCGGCGCCATCGAAGGCGTCGCCAAGGAAGGCATTCTCGCCGCGCTGCTCACCAGCGTGATGATCCTGCTGTTCCTGGGAAGCTGGCGTTCCACCGTCATCATCGCGGTGTCGATCCCGCTGTCGGTGATGGGCTCGATCGCGATGCTGTCGCTGATCGGCGAGACGCTGAACATCATGACGCTCGGCGGCCTTGCGCTCGCGGTCGGCATTCTGGTGGACGACGCCACGGTGACGATCGAGAACATCAACTGGCATCTGGAGCACGGCAAGGAGGTCGAGCCGGCGATCCTCGACGGCGCGGCGCAGATCGTGACGCCGGCTTTCGTCTCGCTGCTGTGCATCTGCATCGTGTTCGTGCCGATGTTCTTCCTCACCGGCGTGTCGCGCTTCCTGTTCGTGCCGATGGCGGAAGCAGTGATGTTCGCGATGATCTGGTCCTTCATCCTGTCGCGCACGCTGGTGCCGACCATGGCGAAGTACATGCTGCATCCGCATCCGCGCGACGAGAACGGCAATCCGCTGCCGCCGCCGCCCACCCGCAATCCGCTGGTGCGCTTCCAGCGCGCCTTCGAGGCGGGGTTCGCGCGTTTCCGCGATGGCTATCACGACTTGCTGCGGTTGGCGCTGAATCACCGCGCCA
>MKUJ01000019.1:3436-51293 GCA_001897755.1 Afipia sp. 64-13 | reverse complement strand
TTCCTGCTGGTGCCGTTTCTCGGGCGCAACTTCTTCCCCTCGGTGGACAGCGGCCAGATCCTGATGCATGTCCGCACCCAGGTCGGCACCCGCGTCGAGGAGACCGCCAACCAGCTCGCCGACATCCAGAAAGTCATCCGCCGCATCATTCCCGCCGCCGATCTCGAGACGATGACCGACAACATCGGCATCCCTTATAGCGGCATCAACATGACCTACAACAACACCGGCGTGATCGGCACGCAGGACGGCGACATCCAGATCAAGCTGCGTGAGAACCATCGGCCGACCGAGGAATACGTCCAGGCACTGCGCGAGGAACTGCCGCGCGCGTTTCCCGGCGTGTCGTTTGCGTTCCTGCCGGCCGACATCGTCAGCCAGATTTTGAATTTCGGCTCGCCTGCGCCGATCGACCTGCAGATTCGCGGCGCCAACATTCAGGCCAACTACGCCTATGCCAACGACCTGTTGCGGCGGCTGCGCCGGATTCCGGGCGTGGCCGACGCGCGCATCCAGCAGTCGCCGAACGCGCCGGGCTTCAACGTCGATGTCGATCGCACCCGCGCGCAGTATCTCGGCGTTACCGAGCGCGACGTGGTCAATAGCCTGGTCGTCAATCTCGCGGGCTCGTCGCAGGTCGCGCCGACCTTCTTCCTCAATCCGGCCAACGGCGTGTCCTATTCCGTCGTGATGCAGACGCCGCAATACCAGATGGATTCGCTGAGCAAGCTGCAGACGGTGCAGATCAACGCCGCGGGCGCGCCGAGCCTGCCGCTGCTCGGCGGCATCGCCGACATCAAGCGCATGACTACCAACGCGGTGGTGTCGCAGCATGACATCCAGTCGCTGATCCAGATTTTCGCAACCCCGCAGGGCCGCGATCTCGGCGCGGTGGCCGCCGACATCCGCAAGGTGCTGGACGAGACCGTGAAGGATGTGCCGCGCGGCAGCACGGTGGTGCTGTCGGGGCAGGTGGAGACCATGAACAGCGCGTTCTCCGGCCTGCTGTTCGGTCTGATGGGCGCGATCGTGCTGATCTATCTGCTGATCGTGGTGAACTTCCAGTCGTGGACGGACCCGCTGGTGATCATCTCGGCGCTGCCGGCGGCGCTGGCCGGCATCGTCTGGATGCTGTTCATCACCGGAACGACGCTGTCCGTGCCGGCGCTCACCGGCGCGATCATGTGCATGGGCGTCGCCACCGCCAACAGCGTGCTGGTCATTGCTTTCGCGCGCGAGCAACTCGATATCAGTGGCGATCCGGTGCAGGCGGCGCTGGAAGCCGGTTTCGTGCGCTGCCGTCCGGTGCTGATGACCGCGCTCGCCATGATCATCGGCATGGCGCCGATGGCGTTCGGCCTCGGCGAGGGCGGCGAGCAGAATGCGCCGCTCGGCCGCGCCGTGGTCGGCGGCCTGATTTTTGCTACCGCCGCGACATTGATCTTTGTGCCGGTCGTGTTCAGCATGCTGCATCGTAAGCACGCGCCGGGTGTGGCCTCGTCCTCGTCTCATCCGCCATTGGAGCCTTCGCATGCCGTCTGAGCAGCCAAAGCACGTTTCCGTCCGCAAGCTGCGGCTCGCCGGCCTGATCGCCGGCGTGGTGATCGTGCTTGTCGTCGTGTTCGGCATTGTCGCGCGCGAGAACAGCGATGCCAAGCTGCGGGCGTGGACCGATGCGCAGGCGGTGCCGAGCGTGGCCGTCGGCAAACCCAACACCAAGCCGGTCGGCGCCACCATCACGCTGCCGGGCCGCATCGAGGCCTATTCGCGCGCACCGATCTATGCGCGTGTCAGCGGTTACCTGAAGAGCTGGAACGTCGATATCGGCGCGAAGGTAAAGTCCGGCGATCTGCTTGCCGAGATCGAGGCGCCGGACCTCGACCAGCAATTGTTGCAGGCGCGCGCCGATCTCGCCAATGCGCAGGCGGCGGCGAAATTGTCTGCCGCCACGTTGAAGCGTCGCCAGACATTGCTGTCGTCCAACTTCGTCTCGCAGCAGGAGATTGACGAGCGCTCGGCGGACCTCGCCAGCAAGGAAGCGCAGGTCAAGGCGATGCAGGCCAATGTTGATCGCCTTCAGGCGCTGACCGGCTACAAGCGTGTCGAAGCGCCGTTCGACGGCATCGTGATCGAGCGCAACACCGATGTCGGCGCGCTGATCAGTGGCGGCGGCGGCTCGGGTCCGGCGATGTTCGTGATCGCCGACATGCAGAAGCTGCGTGTCTATGTCAGCGTGCCGCAGAGCTATCTCGCCGCGATCCGCACCGGCTCCGAGGCCAATATCTCGGTGCCGGAATATCCCGGCCGCCGGTTTGTGGCGACGGTGGAGAGTTCGGCGCAGGCGGTCGATATCTCGACCGGCACCACGCGGATGCAGCTTGCGCTGGACAATTCCGGCGGCGAGTTGCGGCCCGGCGCGTTCGCCAATGTCCAGCTCAAGCTGTCGGGCGATGCCGCGCCGCTGTCGATTCCGGCCGGCGCGCTGGTGTTCAACAAAAGCGGGCTCAGCGTCGCGACCGTGGATGACAACGATCGCATCCGCTTCAAGACGGTGACGATCGCGCGCGACCTCGGCCGCGAGATCGAGATCGCGACCGGCCTGTCGCCGCACGACACCATCGTCGTCACGCCGCTCGACGGCATCGTGGATGGTGATCAGGTTCGCGTCGCGGGCCGGGAGTCCAAAGGCAGTGCCGAAAAGAAGACCTCCGACGCGGAGCGGTAGGCGGGGGTGTGATCAAAGCGTATTATTCGTCATGGCCGGGCATAGCCCCTCGAAGACGGGCGTGAACGCCCTTTTGACCCGGCCATCCACGCCTTGAAAGTTTCAGCGAACAAAGAAAGACGTGGATGCCCCGCACAAGGTCGGGCATGACGGCGTTTGCTGCCTCTATGTCGCTAATCGCGATGGCAACCTATCCGTCATTGCGAGGAGGCGCAGCCGACGCCGCAATCCAGTTTTGATTATATTGATGCTGGATTGCTTCGCTTCGCTCGCAATGACGCGATGGAGCTTTTCTAGCTCCAGTGCCTGATCAGCGGACCGTCCTCTCCATAGATTGGATCGGTTGTCGGATTCTCGACCTTCGGAATGCTCTCCAGTGCCGCGGCGTGATTGTCCGGCGTCGGCAGCGTGATCTCCATCTTCGGACCCGGCGGGTAGGCGCCGATCACGACGAAATCGTCGTCGGCCCAGATGCATTGATGTCCGGTGCCGGCCGGCAGGATCACCACATCGCCGGCGAACAGTTCGAACTCGCGGCCCTTGTCGCCGCCGAAGCGCACGCGTGCCTTGCCGTGCGCCACACCGAGCGCTTCGTGCACAGTGGAATGATAGTGCAGATAGTCATAGACGCCGTCGCGCCACATCTGGCCCCAGCCATTGGCGCCGAACAGTCCCTCGATGGTTTTCTCCGGATGAGGGTTATCGACCACGACTGCGCTGCGATAGATCAGAAGCGGCAGCGGATTGTTCGGCACCAGACCGTCGTCGTGAAAGACGAAGGCGAGAGGCTCGACCGGATCGTGTAGATCAGACCTGGCTGCGGCTGGCATGGCAAGAAACGCCTCGACAAGGATCACCGATCCAACGCGATGCGATCCTCGCGGTTCCTGCTCAGGATTGCAGGCTGAAGATTTCCAGATCGCGCAGCAATGCCGATGCGCGCGAGGTGAAGGTGGTGACGATTTCCTCGCTGCCGGCGATCTCGCGGTTGTGTTCCGCGCCGCAGCCGGTGCATTCGTAGATGAATTCGAGCTTGGTGGTCGCCCAGCGCACGTCCCTGATCTCCATCAGGTGGCGCGTGCAGGTCGGACACACGACGATCGCGGGCCGGGCGTCCCGGAGCGGAACGTTTGCGAGCATCTGAACTCTCCTGACGGCGGATGCCCACGCCGTTACCGCGCGCGAGTCGATCCGTACTGGCGGCAGTTTACCGCCGCGCGGCCCGGATCCGGCGCTTCGTGACAGGAAAGGTGGAGTTAATACACAGTTAATTATGGTTCAGACCCGGCCTTTCACCGGGATCAGGGCGCCGGTGACGGCGCTGGCCTGATCGCTCGCCAGGAACAAAATGACGTTGGCGAGTTCCATCGGAGTCACCCATGCCGCGAAGTCCGCATCCGGCATGTCGCGGCGGTTGGCGGGCGTGTCGATGGTGGAAGGCAGCACCGCGTTGACCGTGACCTTGCCCTTCAGTTCGGCCGCGAGCGATTCCGTGAGCTTGTGCACGCCGGATTTCGACGCGGCGTAGGGGCCCATGCCGGAGCCCGCCTGCAATGCGCCGAGCGCGCCGATATTGACGATGCGTCCTGCGTTCGATGCGGCGAGATGCGGAATCGCCGCGCGCGAGGCGTGCAGCGCCGTCAGCGTGTTGATGCGATACAGCCGCTCCCATGTCGCGGCGTCGCCGTCCGCGATGGTCTGGAAAGAGAACGCTCCGGCGATGTTGATCAGCGCATCGAGCCTGCCGAAACAGGCCGCCGCCGCGTCGATCGCCTGCTGCGCCTGCGTTGCATCGGTAAGATCGATGCCGCCGATATCGGTGCGGTCCGGCGAAGGTGCTGCGTTTGAAGGTGCGTGATCGATCGTCGCGATCTTCGCGCCCTGCGCCGCCGCCGCTTCGACGACAACTTTACCGAGCGCGCCCGAAGCCCCGGTGATGGCGATGACCTTTCCGTGCATGCGAAGATTCCCGTGGCGGCGAAGCGACGGGTGCTTATAGCGCGAAAGAGGCGTGAGAGGGAGTAGGGGCCGCGCGGTCAGGTCAGACGCGCGACCACGACCAGACGCTTAATCTCGTTGTTTTTATAGGCGCGCAGGAAGGCCTGGTAATCTTTGAACGAGACGCAGCCGTTGGAGTCGCCGCGCGGTCCGAGCATGTAGGTGTGCGCGAGCAGGCCGGTGCGGCCGAATATCTTGCCTTCGCCGCCGATCGGGGTGAGGCGGATCGCCTCGACGCCGTGGAAAAGACTTTCGCGCATGCTGAGATCGTAGATATGCGGCGGGGTTGCGCCGCGCATCCGCTCGTGGACGAAACGCGGGTCATCCATCCGGCCGCCGAGACCCGAATGCGCCTCGAGCTTGGTGCCGTTCGGCAGATAGACCGTGCGTGCCGAGATATCATAGACGGCGGTCTGCTTGTCGTAGACACCGCCGGAGGTCAGGCTCTGTCCGTCACTGCCGATGCCGCCATCAGGCGCGGCATAGGCCAGCACCGGACCGCGCTCGGGCTTGCCGAACAGCTTCTCGAAGATATTGGGTTTCTCGGTCGAGATCGCGGCGAGCACGGCCGTCTTGTTGGCCTGCGACACCACGCTGCGCGAGGGGCCCTGGACCTGCTCCATCTTGGGAATGTCGGCGGGGCGCGGCGTCGGCAACGGCACATTGACGGCGACACGTGCGGGCGCCGGAGATTCTTCCGGCTGCGCCTGCGGCTGGGGTGTCTGTACGTCTGCCTGCGGCTCGAGCGCGGCGACCTGCTCGTGCGGCGCGGGTGTTGCGACCGGCAGGCGGTCGGCCTTGGCGAGCACGGGCTGGGCGAAGACCTCGGCCGGATAGCCGCGGAACGCGGTCGGATCGAGCAGCGCGACCGCTTCGCTGCGCGTCATCTCCTGCGCGGGCGCGCTTGCAAAAGCGGGCTCGACGCCGGATCCGGCGAGATTGGTGTAGAGAGTCCAGCCGCAAGCCAGGGCAATAAAGCCGAGCGCGACATTGCCGATCAGAATCTGTGGGCGCATCCCCCGCGGGGACCGCCGGGCGACGACTGCCGGAGCATCGGAAAAGACGTAATTGCAGGCCGTCATGCGTCGCACGCCCAGACAAATTCCACGGAATGCCTTCGTCATGCGGAGGCCCCGCATGTCAGTGGCACGGTCGAGCGCAAATCTGTCGGAGCGAAGCGGAAGGGCAGCGAGTTCCATCGCGACGCGGCGCAGGCTTGCGGAGCGTCATTAACGCGACTTTTAGTTAAATGCCGATTAAGCATGCGCGCGCACGGCGCAAAACAGCTCGCACGGCTGTGCTGGGCACAATATTGCCTCAAATGGAGTTCCCCAAATGAAGATGTGGCGGCGTCCCAAACGCCGCCCCGCTCCCGAAGTCGCAATCTTGTGACCCGCGGGAACGGCAAAACGATGGCAGCGATTGATTTTGCGGGGGACGCCAGGAGGCTGCCCATGATCCGCAAATTACGCTCCGGCGAGTACCGGCTCTATTCCCGCAAGGTGAATCCGAAAACCGGCAAGCGGCGCAATCTCGGCACGTTCAAGTCGCGCGCCGCGGCAGAGAAACACGAGCGCGACGTGCAGTATTTCAAACGACACTGATGCGATGATCGTGCGATTACGCGGTGAAACGCGCGGGCAGCCTGTCGGCCAGCGGAAAGTATTTCATGAAGGGCTTCGCCTCGACCAGCACGCGCGCATAGGACGGGCGCTGCAGCAGCGCCTCGAAATAGCGCGCCAGTCGCGGATGCGTGGTGGCGAAGGGCTCGATCGCCTGCGCGTAGAATAGCGGGGACGCGGCCGCGCAATCGGCGATGCTGAACGTCGCGCCGCCGGGATGCGGCATCTCGCCAAGCCGCTTCTCGACCAGATCGAATGCCGTGCGCAGGGTAGCGCGCGCTTCCTCCACAGTCTGCGCGTCGCGCTTGCCCTCGGGCCGTAGTGTATCGGCGACGACACGCTGCATCGGCTGGTGGATGTAGAGATCGAAAATGCGGTCCCACAGCCGCACCTCGCGTGCGGTATCCGGATCGTGCGGGATCAGCGTCACCGGCCCCGGATAATATTGCTGGAGGTAATCCAGGATTGTCGAGGTCTCAATGACCGTTGCGTCGCGGCTCTCGTCTTGCAGCACCGGAATTTTGCCGAACGGCGACAGCTTCAGATAAGCCGCGCGCGCGTCCGGATCGCCGAGATTGACCATGCGCGGCTCGAACGGCGTGCCGTTCTCATACAGCGCCATCAGCACCTTGTGGCAGTAGGAGGAGAGGGGATGAAGATGAAGGATCAGCGGCATGTGGGAACCCGGCGGGTAATCAGGCATGGATACTAGCCAAGGTCGTGCGGGGCGGAAAGCGGGGCAGGGCGGCCTCACCGGCCGGCTGGATGGGCCCGCGAGACGTCGGGATGGGCGCGTGATGAACAGAGCGACCTTTCCGAATGACGGGACGAGGCGAACAATCCGCTAAGCGGGGCGTTGTCAGCGCGATTGGTTCAGGTAGGCTGAGCGCTTTCTTTAACGGGAGCATCCCATATGAAACGTCTTTCCCTTGTGGTTGTGTTGAGCCTGTTCGCTGCCGCGCCCGCCTTCGCGGAGGTTTCCTGCAAGGCCGTCAGCGCCGACGGCAAGCCGCTCGCCGGCGCCGCCAAGAGCAGCTTCATGAAGAAATGCTGCGAAGACAACGCCAAGAGCGCCGACGGCAAGGCGCTTTCGGGCGCAGCCAAGAACTCCTTCGTCAAGAAGTGCATGGGCGACTGAGACGCGGGGTTTTGGAGACCGCGACACATAGCCTCGCCGCAAGGCGGGGCTTTTGTTTTGGGACCGCGACATGAACTGGCTAGCGTGTGAGCAGGGGTGAGAGACACAAGGCTTCGTTCGCGTCCCTGTTCTCAACCGTCGAGATCGCTGGAAGGAGAGGCGTGTGAGGAAAATATCGAATCTTGTTCTGGGGCTGGTGTGCGGCGTGGCTCTTTCGGGAGCCGCCTTTGCCGCAAGCCAGGATGCCTATGATCTGCCGGAGCGCTATGTGGCGTGGGAAAAAGCCTACAGCAAGGAATTTCCCGCGATCCAGGGTCTCATGGACACGATGACCGCCAACAGCAAGGAGATGCTGTCGAAGCCGTCCGATCAGGATCAGGACATCCTGCACAACCGCGTCTGCGCCGCGATCGCCTACAAGATGGCGGTCGATCGGAAAGGCTCAGCCGAGCTGCGCAAGCTCGGCCCGGTCACCGATATCCTGCACAACATTTCCAAGGACAATAAGAAGCTGGTGCTCAGCGATCCGGACACCTTCAGGCGTGTGACCGAGCTTGTCGCGGATCTGAAACAGGCGGGCAGGTTCAAGAAGTCTCCGGAATTCTTTTCGGACCCGGAGATTCTCAAGCTGAAGCCCGTCGCCACCAATCTGGCGCTGATCCACCATCTAACCGGCGCGGTGATGGCCGGCGATATCCTGACCAAGGCAGGCGGATTCTCAAAGGACGAGATCCGCGTCGTGCAGACCGCCATTGTGGCGCACTCGACAGGCTACTGGTACTTCCGCGATTCCATCGACGCGGCAGCCGGCCGCGAAGGCGCCTGGAAGGTGGTGTTTCCGGTGCCGGAAAACGACATCGACAATTTTGCGCACGATGCCGACCTGATCTCGCAGTTCGTGCCGGAATCGGTGACGCCAGACGGAAGCAAGTGGCGCAACATCGCCACCAAGCGCTGGGGCGCGACCAATACCAAGGAAGAGGGGCAGGTCGTCTATTACGTGTTCAGCCGGCTTTATGACGAAGCCAAGACAGACGAGGGCCGTGCCATGGCTCTGGAGAAATGGAATGTCATCAAGCCGGAGCTGATCAAGCTGATGGGGCTGAAGCCTGACGAAGATCCGATCAAGACACTCGGTGTTCCGGCTTTCTGGGCGAAGAAGGGGAAGTAGCCGCCGGGTGACAATAGCCCAGACATAAAAAGAGCCGCTCGTGTGAGCGGCTCTTTCGTGTGGGCGCACTCAAAGGATGCCGCAGTGGCGCCGTTAAACGATTGATTTTCCGTATGAAAAAATCAAGGTTTGCCGCACGCCTGATCGATTGCACCCATTGAAACGCCGCAGTTTGGGACCCCATTGTTTGCCGCAGGTGCGGCAAACAATGAAAAAGCCCTCGGAGGGCCGAGGGCTTTTCTTCGAAAGATCGACGATCGTTTGGGTCAAGGGCTATCCGGGACGCCAAATCGTTTTGCGACAACTTCGCGATCGTAGAATGGCATGTCGAGTTCTTGCAGAACGAATGCCGGGTCGAGGTTTAGGCTGTCGAACCTTACTCGAAGGTTCTTTTCGCGGGTCCCATGTTGTCTCGCCAGTGTATGCAGAGATGCAAACTTTTCCACGAATTCGGCGAGCGTCTTCTCTTGCACCACTCGTTGAGGACAGCGATTTACGGGATTGACGATCTCGTCCGTCGCGAGATGCCCATCCGAAATTAGCGCCTTTACTACCGTACCTGAAGTATGAAGCTGTTGTTCGACGTCACGGAGTCGGAGCCCGCGGACTTCCGGACCTTTTACCAGCGGTTTCACTTCTTCCGGATCAACCAGAATAGAAAGGTATCCAGCGACGCCCGTTTGGCGGCGCACTCTCGAAAGCTTCTTGTCCATAATCAACGCCACCAGCGTCATGGTGGGACATTTTGCCCTTTTTGCCGCCTCCGGAATCGTAACGAGCGAATGGTCGGCCGGTCCTGCATGGTTCGCACCTGACAAAAGCCGTTGGAGAAAGGCGTCAAGATCGCGTTTGGCGAAGCCATGTTGGGTATCGTCGAAGATGAAAGGTTCAATGAAGCTCGCCTCAAAGAGAAGGTTCGCCTGAACTCGCGGAGCATTGATGTATCTTCCGGCCTGAGTGAGCGACATCGTTTCCGAAATTCTCTCCAAAAATCCACGGGCCTTTTCAGCGTCGAATACCGTCCGTTCGTCGGTAAGAGCCGGGGTATTGACCTTGATGTGGCCAGCCTTGGTCAGCAGTTTGCGAAGACGTTTCGCATGAGCGCCAGTCTCGACTGAGGCGGATCGGACGGAATGCAGGCGGCGAACTTCCACATTTTGTCCAAAGATATCGTCTCCGGGGCCAACGGGCATTGTCTCGATGACGTGGCGGCGAATGATATCCCTTAAGGGCTGATACGCGGCATCCGGAGAATCGTGAGCGAGCCATTCGTATAGACGGCCAAAGACAAATCGCGGGCCCCAGTCGTGACGACCCGATGGAAATGCCTCCTGGAGTCTGACGAGTAGCGATCTGATGCCAGGCTCTCCGGAAGCGGCAATTTCAAAACCCGTCGCGCCTGTAGAATGCCAATCAATGTTAGACAGCATCTTGCTGCTATATCGAATACCGAGAGTTGCGATCGCGCCAAGCACCTCACAGACCTTTGCAGCAGCATAAAAGGGCAAGCTCTGCAACCAATGTGCATGATCAACGTGTCCAGCAATTCGCCTCGCAAGGTGCTTCTCGAATCCGGAAGGGCGGAGCGGCGACGACGAAGCCGCAAGCCGCTCAAGGCTGGGAATGGATAGATTAACGAGATGTGCGAAATCGTGAATTTGCCGCGAACCATTATCCGGAACAACGTCAACGAGGGCGATCTCATGCTTCGCACAGGTGCGAATTGGCGTAATCAACCAAGTGGTGCGGCCATAAGGACGTACGGAAACAAGGCCTTGACGCGTGTCGATATCCTCAAGCAGGCAATGCGGGCACACTCTCAAGGTCTTCCTGCCAACCGTGTCCCTCGTGAGCAATTGGCCTCTTAGAGAGTGTCGTTGCTGGGCAAGTTTCACCAAAGAGAATGCCTTGAGTTCGTCGGCGTCGGCCCTGCAACACAAGGCTAGCGCTTCGAGCGTAGGAACATCCCCGTCAACGATATCCTGGAATCGAAGCCGGATATCTCGACTGAAATCACGCGCCGTCCGCCCGAGCAATAATGCGCTGCGAGAGCAGAAGCTCATGGGCGACTCACCGTCACCGAGATCGACGACCATATTGGGATGAAGTGACGTCACTTGCGTTCTCCCTTCTGCTTGCCCTTAGCTTTCGCCTTCCCGGACTGACTTTCCTTTTCCAGGAGAGGAGCGTCGGTATCCCAGATGCAAGACGTGTCGATAAGATCCCAATCGGTCGGCACAGCGAACACGTTGTCCTCGCGGACGCATCCAGTACGAGCAGCGAAGACCGCGACGAAATGATCGACCAGGAGCGAGGTATCGCGGAGGTGAAGAGCTTGTCTGACGGAATCCTGGATCAGTTCGACCATTACGCCGAATCGTCCAGAAGCAGCGTGATGCAGACGACCGATAAAGTCAGCGTCCTCGGTGATTTCTACAGTACGGCCGCCCTTATCCTTCCCGTAGAATTCAACCAGCTTGCGGATCATCGGTCCGTCGCCGGGCATCTCAAGATCCCGGAACACAACATGGCGGGTGCGTCGCCAGACCTGGGGATCCTTGGCCAGAAAGGTCGCTACGCTCGGAAGCCCAGATAGAATGAGCCAGACCGGCCAATCCTTGTCCTGCATCAGTGCTTTGAGCGTGTCTTGCACCTTGCCGATCTCGACCTTGTTTCGAGATTGCGCGACATGTTGAAGTTCGTCGATGTGGATGAATCGGATTCCGCGCAAAGGCAGATTCTGGTGAACCAAATCCCAGGCGACGTTCTCGTCGAGCTTGCGCGTAACCGGATATCCGATGGCCTTGAGGATACTCTCACCGAGAAGCCGGAGCGTGCAAGGCGAGGGGGCGGTCACGGAGATGAGCGGACAATCGGACTCCTTGCTGCCGTAACCGAGAAATTCCTCGCGCTTGATGAAAAGGCGCTCGAGCGCACGGGACTTTCCCGCGCCGGAAGCTCCGGTCACGGTAAGCGCGCGGCCCTCATGAAGACGACCCACGCGACGACTGTCCTGGACGGAATCGGCCTCAAGGAAGGCGTCGATCAGGAGGCTGAGTTCTTCATCCAGAGTTTTGTCGCGCTCCGTTCCGAAGTATGCCGATAGAAGCGGAGTCATAGCGCCGCTGACCTCGGCCCGTTGCCGCGAACGGATGCGTCGCATGCGGGAGAAGGGGTTTCATCGCTAGGATCAGGGGTGTTGATGTCGGTCATGTTCAGTCCTCCGTAAACCAGTTGTCGTCGGCCGACTCTTCGGGCGTCGCGTCGACGGGCCGAGATCGGATCGAGGGGGCGTCATTGGCGACGATGTCATCCGCAGGCGTATCCAGGACGGCAGGAGCGCCGCCGTCGGCGCGAATGAAGTCAAAGTTGCGGAAAAGATCGCGGTTCACGCGCTCGTAGTCCGTCGTCGAGAGGACCGGCCACGCGATATTGGCGCGACGGGTCGCAGCCTGAGAAAACTCCTGGATTTCGCGTAAGGCTTGCTGGACTACGGGCTCAGCAAGCTTCGCCATGTCGGCATTTTGCTGGCGAAGAACGGACGCAGTCCTGATCCAGTGTTCAACGGAAACGTTGTCGTAGCCGGGGGTCACGCAAGGAACCGTGATCCAGCCAGTGTCAGGGCTGGTATCGGTATCGGAGCGAACCGAGACGTGGCCGATGTTGTTGCGATCTACGCGAATGTTCACCGGCTTCGAGCGCACGACACGCCGGATCCGCTGTAGCTCGGACGATTGGTAGTCGTGCCCTGGAAAGCGGACGCCGCGATTCCCGATACGCACCGTCGTGGTCAGACCGAAGATGTGGCGGTTGATTTCCGCATCCGGAGGCGGCATCACCGGGAAGATCTTGCTCAGGCGCAACCACGCATTACGAGGCGTTTCGTTTCCCAATCCCGAGTGCGGCGTGTTGTGATAGACGTCGACAATCCACCGCACGATCATACGACCCAACTCGGACGGGTCGATAACCGCATTCAGTTCGGCTTCATAGTTGCCCTTGGCGACCGGATTTTCGAAAGTGCGTCCAGGAAATTGGGCAAAAAGCCCATCATGCAAAGAGCGGTAGAAACGTTCCTGGCGTCCGCGCATCTGCGGCACGCCCGTCGTCGGGAACAAGGCCTCCGCGCCGAGGTCACTGACAGCAGACCGATATTGGTTGGACTTATAACCAGCGCCAGCGTCGGAACCATAAGTTTCGCTAATGCCGAACATGTCCCAGGGCGTCACGCATCCCGCCGCCTCCGCATAGGCGGTCTTATCGTTAACCGCCATTTCGAGGGTGGCGACGGCGCTCACCGCAGACGGATTTTCAACGAGAAGGGCGGCCAGGACGCAGCGGGTCGCCGTATCAATGGCCGTGGAGAGCCAGAGACGGCGTCGTTCGACTTCCGATTGCTGCTTGGGAGTCAGATGGCGCCAAAGCCTGGCATTCGTTAGCAACGTTTGCAGCGGCACCAGGTTTTCATCGAGTTCTACCCGCTCGAGCGGCCGAGTGACGGAGAGTCCGCGGTTCGTCACGAAGAACTTCTTGCGCGCCGCCTCGGG
This sequence comes from Afipia sp. 64-13, assembly GCA_001897755.1. Classification (GTDB taxonomy): domain Bacteria; phylum Pseudomonadota; class Alphaproteobacteria; order Rhizobiales; family Xanthobacteraceae; genus Afipia. The sequence continues at coordinate 38,092 of MKUJ01000019.1, read as the reverse complement.
CGAATGACGTCCGGCATAAACATGGAACGGATCCAGCTTATCGATTACGCGTTCGAACGCCGTCCGGCTCGGAAACCGGAGCAGTCGCAGACCAGCCGCCATAAGCTTCTTGCGTTGGCGATCCGGCGCGCCTCGTCCCAGCTCAGTCCAAGCGCGCCCAAATAGTAACGCGACGACGCCTCGCGATGATGGACCCACGCGACCTTCGTGCCATTGGCATCCGTGACGACGAAGGTTTCGGCATTTTCCTCTTCCACCCGCCAGGGTGGCGTAAATCGACGTTTTCCGTTGCTTGACTCCATGAGAACAAAATAAGAACATGGTTCGATCAAGGTCAATTAGGAACTCACGATGCCTGAAGCAGCTGAAGCCGATTCCGTCTCTGAATCGGAATGGCTCGATACGGCCGTGGATCAGGTCATCGCGGCCCATGGCGGCGATATGCGCAGCGCCATCCGGACGTTGGTCTTGATCGAGCGGGATCTGGAAAGGAGCGTCTCGCAAGGATTCGTCAGGGGCGTACGCCACGGCCGCTTCAATTGCTACAACGGGTAGGGATTGCCGCCAGTTACGATTTCGGCAATTGGCAAATCAATTGTACGGTTTACAACCGCAGGCTGTGATTCGGTTAGTGTATTTGAATGACTGATAGTCCTGTTCCTCCGCGGAACGTTGTTTTCATAAGCAAAGCAACCCCCGGCGACGATGAGTTTACCCTTTGGCTGGCGCCACGCCTGGAGGCCGCTGGCTACACCGTCTATGCCGATATTATCCGTCTCGATCCGGGCGTCCGGTGGAGGCAAGAACTGACGACCACGCTTCAATCCCGGGCAATCAAGATGTTGTTGTGCGGGCGGGATGCAAGCCTCGCGCGCAATGGCGTTCAGGAAGAAATCGGCATCGCCGAAGATCTGGTGAAAGAACTCAAGGATCCGAAATTCATCATCCCGCTGAGAATCGAACCCTATAAGAAAGTCTTCGGTATTGGCGAACTTCAATACGTCGACTTCTCCAAGAGCTGGGCGGCGGGCCTGAACGAACTGTTGGATGCCCTGGAAAGGCAAGGTGTACCTCGCGATCCTTCATCCATCCGGATCAGCCCCAACTGGGAACAATATCGTCGACGCAACTCCATTCAGATCAAGAACGAACCGGAGCCACTGACGTCCAATTGGCTGCGCGTCGTCGAAGTGCCGGACACGATCCGGTACGTCTCGCCAAAAGGCGCCATTGATCACGGCCAGTTTGCCAAGGCGTGCGAGAAATTTGAGTATCACGCACATGTTCATGAGCGCGGCTTTTTTACATTCGCATCAGTTGAGGATGTGAACGAGAAGCTCTCCCATGTGGGAACATTTGAATTGGTTTCAGAAACGGACACCCTGTCCTTCGTCAAGGAAGGGATACCGGATCGTAAGATACTGCCTCGAGAAGCATCGAATTGGGTTCAAACCATTTTTCGTGAGGCATGGGAGGCGTGGGCAACCAAGATGGGACTCCTGCGCTTCGAATATTCGAAGAGTTGCGCCTTTCACATCACGAAAGACCAGACCGCAATTGGTCAGCGCGTAAACTGGGGCACGCAAGGCGAAAAACGCTCGTCAATGCTTCGTAACATCGCAAAAAAACATGTCTGGTCATTCGGCATCACGGCAACGCCCGTCTTTTGGCCGTACTATCACTTTCGGCTGAAGTCCCGCGTTCTGTTCTCCGAAGTCAACGGCAAGGAATCCGGACCGGTCCTCAAGGAAGCCTCCGCTCAGCATCGGTTGCGTCGTTCGGTTTGCAAGGGATGGCGCAACAAGCAATGGCACGGCCGACAACGAGCTTTCCTCGAACTGCTCGTCGGGGAGTCTCCTTATATTAATCTCGCGGTTGGATCGGAGGCCGTCATCAAGCTCGACGCGATCCCGATTTTCTTTACCTCCCCAGTGACCACTGATCTGCCGGACGAGATCGATGATGCCGCCGAGGAAGCCGACGATTCGACGCTGACCGGTCCCGTCACGGAAGAGGACGAGTCCGAATGAAACTCAACGAAACATCTCTTCCGGTAATCCACATTCCGGAGCCGCCGCTCGAGTTTTCCTACGGTCAGACGAGCGCATATCCAAAAGACGGGCTGTTCTTGTTTGGACCGCACCGTAAACGGTCAAAAACGCCACATATTTCGATCGGGGTGATCGGGCGTCCCGAAGGTATCGCACACTTCCGGACGTGGGCTGAAAAAATCAAACGTCGTATTGAAGTGCCGCCGCCCAAGCGGGGCGAGAAACAAGAACGGCTTCATCTCTCGAACTTTCCGGGAATCGAAGAAGCTTTTGGAATCTCGTTCGATCCGGCTGAAATTGTTGCCTATGAGATCGATGCCAAGGAACTGGATAGCGCCACCCGCACCTTGAATTTACATGAGGCCGTCCGCAAGGCGATCGAGATATACACTGCCAAGGTAGAAGCTCACACCAAGAACGAGGAACGCCGGGTTGACGTGTGGCTCCTTATCTTGCCCGAAATCGTTTTCGAGCGATGCAAGCCCCAGGCGAAGCGCACTGGTTTGCCGCTCGTGAAAGGTGATTTCGGGAAGAAGCAAGCGGAGCGGGCCGACCTGCCATTGCTCGAGGACGTCATCGACCAATCCGGCGAAGAAATATTTGATGACGTTCCGGATTTTCATCGGCAAGCCAAGGTAGCGTTTCTCAAGCTGAACTTCACTTCGCAGCTTATTCGTGAAACGACGCTTGCGCCCGATGCGTTTCTAAACAAGGCTGGATTCCAACAGCGGCGTCTGCAAGACCCCGCGACCGTCGGCTGGAATCTCGCGACAGGCCTCTACTACAAGACTCAGCCTGATCCGCCCTGGAAGCTGGCGAGTGCAAGACCGGGCGTTGCCTACATCGGACTCGTTTACAAGATTCTGCCGAACGATCCGAACGAGCACGCCTGTTGTGCCGCGCAGATGTTCCTTGCCGAAGGTGACGGTATCGTTTTCAGAGGCGCAAACGGACCTTGGCAGACGGGACGAAACGAATTTCATTTGAAACCGGACGCGGCCAAAAACCTGATCAATCAGGTTCTCGAAACCTATCGTGACAAGCACGGCGGTCCGCCGAAAGAGCTATTTATCCACGGACGAACAACCTTCAGGGACGACGAATGGGCCGCGTTTGAGAGCGCGGTGACAAAAGAAACTACCCTGGTCGGCGTTCGGATCAGAACCACGCATGGTGAAACCAAACTGTTTCGAAATGGCGACTATCCGGTCTTGCGTGGCACCGCCATCCTTCTCGACGAGCAAAATGCCTATCTCTGGACGACGGGTTATGTGCCGCAGCTCGATACATATATCGGGCCAGAGACGCCCAATCCGATTTTTGTCTCTGTGTTGCGAAGCAGCCAGAAGACGCCGAATTTAAAGGATGTTCTTGGGGACATCATGGGCCTCACCAAGATCAACTACAATGCTTGCAATTTCAACGACGGTCTTCCTGTAACTGTCCGGTTCGCCGACAAGGTCGGCGACGTTCTATCGATGGGAAGTGCCAAAGGTGCCGAAAAACAGCCGTTCAAATTCTATGTGTAGATCCAAGAAGGGCTGAGCATCTCCGCTGCGGAAGTTTGGGAGCATGAGTTGCTTGACTTGCAGAGTCGCCTACTTATTCGTGATTGACCCCAGCATTCCGACCTATTCTAAATTTATGAGCATAATCGAATCCGGTCGAAGAAACGGAAAATCGAATACTTGATGCGCCCGCTATTCGGAGGAATCATGCCTGAACCCATTACACTCACGACGCTCCTTCTGGCTGGTGCCGCAGCGGCAGGCAACGAACTCGTTAAGGAGGGTACCAAGGACGCGTATCGGAAGCTCAAGGAGAAAGTCAGCGAACTGTTCGGCCCGCGTGCCGCCAAGGCTCTGATCAAGCTTGATGATGCTTCCACGCAGGAGGAGGGCAAAGCTGACCTCGAGCGCTACGTCGGGGAGAGGCTCGACCCCGATGAAGCGACCCAGATCCATCCTTTTGTCGAGACGCTATTGAAGGCCTTGAAAGACGACGCCGCAGCCACCAAGGTTGCACACGCGCGCGTTGGACTTGACATCGAAGCCGGGGGCAACGCCCTCATTCGTAACATTGAAGGTGCCCGCGAGATCGTCGCCAAGGTAAAGGCGGCGAATGACGTCACCATTGAAGGCTTCCGAATGGACGCCGGGAGCGATCCGGGAAAATAGCCGGCGCGCTCGCCGGTCCGAACAGCGCGCCAGTTACGAATACGGATCAGGCCTTCTCCGGCGTCCGCATCGAAGCGCATGCCGGGCAAAATATCATCGTCAACAATATCGGTCATGACACGGTCCAACTCCAGGCTGTGCTCCTTCAGACACTCCACAGTGTAGGTTTAAGACCGGAACTCGTGTCACAATTGAACGGCGCCGCCGTGCCAGCGCACGAGCAGCATCTTTCCGATCAATTGGACTCGTTAAGAGACAGTGCGAAAAATACCGAGCCAAGTGCCAATCTTCGGCTGTTTCAAAGCTTTCTCGATAGCCTGCCAAGGAATGCGAGTTCCGTCATTCGCTTCCGGGCGAAAGCAAACATCGGCCTGCAACACCTGGCGGGAGGTGACGCAGAGGAGGCCGTTCGCTGGTTATTGGAGGCGTACGATGAAGCCCCTGACGATCGTCGCGCAGTTGCAAATCGTACCTTGGCGCTATCGCTCCGCGGGGATGCCGAAGAAGCCTACAAGTTCGGCCGAGAACGACTAGCCGCCGATCCTGAGAACGAACTTCTTGCATCTTACCTGCCTCAGATCGCGGTGAACGTTCCCAGCATCAAGGACGGCTTAGAAGGGATCCCGGACGCCCTCCGCGAGAAAGAGCCAGTGGTCGTGGCGCAGGGCATCTTCCTGCGTGGTCGCAACCTTATTCCGGCATGGTGGGAATGGGTTCGATCCGCTCTCGATCGCTTTCCCGAGTCGGATCATCTCAAATTGCTCGTGGCTTCCTCATACGTAGATGAAATTGCGCGAGATGAAGAAGCTCAGCGGACGCAGATTTATCGGACGGACCAGCGGGAGCGCCTCACCGAAGCCGTAGCGATTCTGGACGCCGACTGGCAAGCCCGACCATGGCTTCTCAAGAGCCGACTCGATGATGCCTTGTCGACATTGGCCAATGCAATGATCGCCTATCGGCTGCTTCACGATCGGGATAACGCTCTGGCCCGCGCCGAACGCATCGCAGATGAGGCATTAACTTATCCCGATATCATTCTCAATGCGGTGATGATCGCGATGAGCTTCGATCAAATGAAGCTCGCTTCTCGATTGATCGCATTGGTGCCGGATGATCCTGACCTTGCATTTCACGCAGGGATCATTGCACTCGGCAACAATGATTGGCGCAACGCGGGCGCCCTGTTAGAAAAAGCGAATGTACCAGATGCCGAGAAACGAGTCGCAGAGACCGTGATCGCGCTGGCTCCGATCGTGGAGAAGGGAAGACCTACCGACGGAAGCCCAACCGACCCAGCGCCGCTTGAGGCACTCGCTGAAACATTTCGCGATAGCCCGCGCGGCCTCATCCTAATTGCACAGGTGGCCACCGATCAGGGCCTGGACGAACTGGCTCAAACGACATTGGAAGCCGCGGTGGCGGCGGTTCCGGACGATTGTCACATCGCAACGCGGTTGATGATCGCCAACTACGCCGAAAAGGCGAATTCGCCAACCACCGTGATCCAACTTCTCGATGGCCACCTGCCACTCGATGGATTCGAGTTGGAACATCAGCGGTTGGCCGTCGCCCATGCCAACGAGCGCCCGCATCGTCAAAGAAATCTGAAGTTTTTCGAGAATCTACCCGCGAGGTTACGAAACCTGCGCGGAATCGCGAGGGCGCATGCCAGCGTCCTCCTTGACGTAGGGAGACTGCCCGAGGCGATCCATCTGCTTCGCCACCTTCAAGCTGAAAATCCGACGGACGCATTCATTACATTGCGTCTCCTTCAAGCGTTCCATCACGCGCAAGAGACCGAGAGCATAAGTGCTCTGCTGGGTTCGCTCGATCTTTCGCGATCCGTTGGTCCGCCTGAATACATTATGGCGATCGCACAAGAGGTATCACGGGGAGGCTATCCGGAGCGCGCGTACCCCGTCGCCTACGACCTCGTTCGCCGGCATGCCGATGACGCGAGCGTTGTTCTTGGCTACGCCGGTCTAGGCCTAATGCTGGAAGCCAATCCGATGTTTGCAATGTCGACTGTGGGCGTGGGAGCCTACGTATCGATACAGGCGTCGGACGGTCAGCAACAGAATTTCGTCATCGACGACGGCGGCGACTTCTTTGGCATTCGCGTTCTCTCTCCTACATCGGGAATTGCAATCCGGGTTCTTGGGCGGAGCCAGGGGGATACAATCGAAATCGCCAAGTTTGGGCAGGATCATCCCGAAGTCTGGACGGTGACTGAGGTCGTCAACAAGTATCTGCACCTGCACCTTCGTGTTCTCGAGGAGTTCGAAACCCGCTTCCCTGACAATCCTGGCATCGCTCGTTACACGGTTGGTGAAGATATCGACACCGTGCTCGATGTCGTCCGGCGCGGTGCCGAGCGAAATGCGGAGATGGTTCGTCGTTATATGGAAAAGCCCGTACCGCTGGGCATCGCGGCACGAGGGCAGGGTGGAGATGTCGTAGGTTTCGCTCAATATGTCCGGCAACTCGGCGGGCTGATCATCACTTGCGTGGGGAACGGACCGGAGCGTGATCGGGCACACTTATTGGTAAACTGCTATCGTGGAAAGGGGGCTGTCCTCGACCCCTATACCGCATGGGTTGCCGCCGAGATTGAGGTGCTTCCTTCCCTGAAATCCTTCTTTGGATCGTTGCGTACGCCGGGTTCGACGTTTGGAATGATCGACCGCATGATACACCATGCGGAAGAGGGTCGGGGTAGAGAGCAGATGACGCTTAGCTATCGCGACGGGCAATTCTACAAAAACGAGATCACCGATGAATTTCGCGACGCGCAAATCGCGGCTTTAAAGCGTATTCGCGACGCCATCGAGGTAAATTGCGAAGTCGTTCCCGTCGTCGTTCCAGACGATCTTTCAGAACCTGCAGAGATGCTTCTCACTGTAGGCGGGAGCCATTTTTTGGATGCTGCGCTTCTTGCCGTTGAAACCAACTCAATTCTATTGTCTGACGACCTGCGTTATCGCGATTTTTCGTCTTTGGCCGTCAAATGCGACGGGATCTGGCTCCAAATTGCGCTCTCCGCCGCGTGCGGAGCTAAACATCTCACTCCTTCGGATTATGCCAAGAGCGTAGTGTGCCTAGCCGAGCGCGGGCACGACCACATCGCCTTGACCGGAGGGTTACTTTATTTGATCGCACGACAAGATCAGGAAGGCTTTCCTGGTCTTCAAGTGGCATTGCGTTTTCTGGCTGGGCCGAAGGCGGAAATGCCGTCGCACCTGTCGGTGTTCCATGATTTCCTGAATTTGTTGTGGCCACCGAAACAGAATTTTCCGAAGCATAGGGCGCAGACGGTAACGGGTCTCGGTCTGACGGCACTCCTCGCGCACCGAACCTCCGATTGGGCTCCGACCCTAATTGAAGTTATCTCGTGGAGCGAACGCAACCGCGGCCTGGCCAGATACCTGGCCGAGTGGTTACGAGGTCATTTTATTACCGAGAAAGATTTATTGGTGGGATCCGCGTCATCGGACGTGCAGAAAATAGCAAAGCGTAGGCGAAAGAGGCGATGAGACGGGTGTAACGAGATCTTCGGTATTAGATTGGCATGGTGTCGCTCACCCAACTAAAGCGAACAGCATTCAATGCCTCCCCGAATCTCTCAATTGAGCAAGAACTTTCCAAAATATGACATTCTACTGAAGAAGGCGTTTTCTGTTCCGAACAGTGGTCTCAAATGGTTGCTAAGTATTCCTCCCGAGGGTGAACGGCGATCAGAGGAGCTAAGCGGCCTTGCCGGTTTGACCGTCGATTCTCTGACGGAATACAACGGTGTTTTTTACCATGTCGAGTTTCAATCAAAAAACCAGGCTGAGATGCCATGGAGAATGCTCGGCTACTATCAGGGAATTATCGAGGACTATTTTGGCAACGCTCTCCATGAGGGTGAGCGACGCGTCGTTCAAACCGTCCTGTATATCGGGGAAAGCTCGCCCAATATGGTCTCGAGAATCTCCCAGGACAGTCTTCGCTTTCGTTTCACCCTGCGAGACATCAAGGAGTTCGAGGCGGCGGCTGATGAGTTGCTGAGAAGCGACAATCCTCAGGACTGGATCATAGGTGTTCTATGCAAGAGATCGGTCGACATTAATGAATGGCGACGGGTCGCGCTTAGAATACGGAACATATCTCGTCAGAAGGATTGGTTTTGGCGGGAGGCGTCGGCGATGTTCCTGATCGCTGCAATTTTGAGAAGGCTGCCGCCCACGGAATTGAAGGAGTTCGAGAAAGTGTTGCAGGTCAATATTGAGGAAAGCGCGCTATTTAAGGACGTGTACGATCAAGGTTTCGACCTGGGCTACGGGAAGGGCCACGATAGCGGTTTTACATCGGCCTGCAGGCGCGTCATCGACGCCAAATTGAAGGCCGAAAACATCACGGACGAAGTCGTGAAGAAGAAGCTGGACACGCTCGACGAAGAGGCCCTCGGTGATTTGGCCGAACGGGCGGTACAATCTGCCGATTTCCTTTCTGACATTCTGGGCATCAAATTGCCGAGCCCCGGACCGCGATAGATGGGCCGTCGTTTCGCCGCCAAAACCGCGACGGTCTTATGGGGTGCGACGCGACGGTCATTTGCGATGAACTGCAATCTTATGAGGGGAACAACACCAGGCGAAGGACACGTTTGAAAACAAGGCAGCAAAATGCTACCTTGTTTTCAGAAGGTGACCCATGGCCCAGTCCATCAAGCTTGGTGACGACATCATGAAGATTGTGCGTCGCGAATCCGAGTTGCAGAGCCGCTCGATCGCCGGCCAGATCGCCCATTGGGTGCGCATCGGCCGCGCTATCGAAAAATCCGGCAATTTCGATCATGCCCGGATCACCGCCGCGCTCGTCGGTGACATTGAGACAACGAATCTCACCGACGAGGAGAAGGATGTCTGGCTCGACGGCTTTGTTGAGAAGATGGGGCGGCCCGGATCTGACGAGGACGCCTTCTTTGCCCGGCGGCGGCAGCTTGGGCTGGGTGTCGGCCTCGATGTAGCCGGCAACCTCGTGCGTGAGAAGGCCACCCGTAACGCATGAAGCCGACGATGATCGTGCTTGCCGGGCCGAACGGTGCCGGCAAGTCCACACTCTACGAAACCCGCATCGCGCCGAGTTTCGCGGGCCTCTTCATCAACGCCGACATCATCCAGCGCGACGAATTGCGCAATCCGTCACCGGCTGCGTCTTACGAAGCAGCCAACATCGCCTCCTCGCGCCGGGGCAGCACTACGGCCGGAATTTGAGATCTTCCACGACGGCGCGCCGCGGGAAGTCTAGGTAACCCGAGGCTAGATAGGTGAACGTGTTCCGGCCGGAATATCCGTCGTCACCATCATCCGTCGAGCCGCTGACGTCGAAATGCACCAACGCCGTAAACGACACCCCGTCGCCGCCCGTGAATTCGACCTCATCAACATCGATATCGTTGATCTCGGTGTACTCGTGAAAACGCTCGATCTCCCAAAGAGTGTGGTGGTCCCAATAGCGCTCCTCGCGAAGGCTCTCGACCACGAAGTCGTCGTACAACTCCCACAGCGTCTCCCCGTCGCATCGCCCCGCTACTGATAACTCGATCTCATCGGTGAATTGATCGAATTCGCGTAGGATCTCGATGAGATTGTAGATGCGGCTGCTGTCATCGTCAGTCTGCGCAAACCTGAGCAGGTGAGTATAGGCGTCGTGCGGAAACGCACGGATCAGGCGATCAATGAGCGCGAGAAACGCATCGAAGTGAAGCTCCCGGAACTTCGCGATCGCGGAATCCTTGGGCGCTCGCCCGATGATCCAGGGCACAACCTGATCGATGATCTTCTGCTGGTCGGCATCGTGCGGCCAGACGTCGGCGCCGCTCAACGACTTGACCCGTTCAAAGTAGGGTACCAGATGGCCTCGGAGCGCACCTACGACAACCCGGGGGACCGAGGTCTCGATCCGTTTGCGAGCAGCATCGATCTCGATGGCAGCGTTCTTAGCCCGCTCCTTGGGAAAGAATTGGCGCAGCAGATCGGCGAACGGGTCCGACAACAGCATCGCGGTCAGTTCAAAGCGATCCCAAACTCTCGTTTGGATGCGGTCGGGAGGATTACCCTGTAATGCGTCCAGCTTCGCCTTCAGTGCCGCGCCGACCGTCGTCGTGGTTGCGAGCAGAAAGCCTGCGCAATCGTGCTGGCGCACCTTATCCACGACACTGCCGACGTCTTGTTCGCTGACTGATTGATTGGTCTTTGAATTGTCCTTGCAGTTCACGAGCCACCGGACCGGTGTCGATCCGATCCGTCCGGACTGGGTCTCAGTGAAAATGAGGTCCCGCCCTTGATCCGCGCCGCGACCTGTCCACGACACGGTCAGCCCCAACCGCTCTCCTATCAGACGGACCAGCCCCTCAAGGTTCTCTCCCGCGGGTTTGCTGCTCAGTTCGCTGAAATCGAGGGTCCCCATCCAAGCCTCAAATCCCGTCCTCGTGGAGGCCTCGTCCGGGCGCCGCTCCGAACCGCCGCCTCGTTCCACCTACGCGACGTCATGACAAACGGATCGTCACACGGAACGAGAACAATTGTCCCAAATGTTGCACGATTTTAGCGCGCAGTTTCCACAATTTCGAGGTGGATCGCTCAGGCGCTTAACCGCAGATGTCGCAGGCCCAGAGATAGCTGACCACGTCGTAGGTAAGGGACGCCGATGTCTCGGCAACAATCATCGAGTCCGCGCATACGGGGCAGGTCGAAAGAGCAGTCTTAGCAATAGAAAACCCGCCGTTTTCGGCGGGTTTTCGTCACTGCATCGGGGTGCGGCTAATCTTTGGGGTGATTTGCGGCGCACTTTCGCCGAATCCGGCCATCCTATGCGAGCATTCACATTTCGTTTTTATCGTGTGTCATTTACCCCATAACCGCGACGCGAACGCGAAAATTCCTCAACGATCACGCCGTGATTTTACCTCATAAGCGCGCATGACTTATCTCATAATCACGTCGTACCAAGGCTGCGATACCCCATAAGCAGGTAGCGTTTTTCGCCCGTCTATCAAATTGATGTTGGCATCGGTTAGTGTAAACGAAAAGGGCCCGCCGGATATTTGGCGGGCCCTTTTCGTGCCAGATCGTCAAAGTTTGCGCGGAAATAACTTTGCGAGATGCAGGAGGGTGTCGCTCAAGCTCCTGCTATACGACAGCCCGTCGCCGCGGGTTTTTCTTCTGAGGGCCGTAGGGGCCTCTTAGTCCGCGCCGCTGTGATCCGAGCTTCTTTTTAATTTCCGCCGGCACGGATGCTTCCACATCGGCCGTTCTGAGAATGGCTCCGCCGAACTTCGGCTTCCCGTTGAGCCGTCCGATAACGGTGATCCGCCGATCACGGATGGCCTGGACGAGAGCTACGATGGGAAAGATCTTTCTAAATGGCGTTTCCGCGAGCAAGATGCCGTCGTTGGGTGCTGACTCGATCATCGGCACCTCACCGATGAGGTCATCTACCCACTTCGCGATGTCAGCTTGGCGAAAACGGTAGCGCCGCTTTTCGCCAAACTTACCTCCGAGGATCCATTCAGGTACCTCCTTGGCGTTGTGAAGCATCCTTGTGCTACACGTTCCAACTCCTAAAAGCGGCGCAAGTTGTCTGAGCGAGACTGCGCTCACATAGTCTCTGGCGATTCGGGCGACATCATCGTTGGCGATCGCAACGGGAGAACCCCTGCGTTTCTCCTTCCTAACCTTGCCATCAATTTCGAGAAGATCACGCAAAGTTTCTCGGCGAACGCCGATGTTTCTCGACGCTTCGGTTAAGGTGAGTGACGTCGGAGCCTGCCTAACTAGCGTGGGGAAGGTGCCTCGTTGAACTTGGAACTTTCGGGAAGCATTGGCGATGATAATTTCAGCGATGCCCTTCGAAAAGTTCTCGGACTTTCTGGATGTGAACCAGCGGCCAAACCATCCGTATGCCGAGTGGACTGACGCCGTCGCCGATGGCTTGGATCGCATGAATTCCTCATAGACTTTGTCTAAGACTGCATCCAAGCGACTTTCGTGAAGGATGCGAAATCCTCGAGCCCGAACCTCAGCCTCAGGGATTTCGAAGTCGCGGGGCTGGACCCAGTTCTTCCGATAGCCTCCGAAATCCAGCGCGCCGATACGCCCCATGGTATCGAGAGCATGCGTGAGGCTCATCTTATCCAGAATGGGCACTGGCCCGGATTGACCGATACCGAGCCTGGCAAGGACCCACTTATCCATTGTTTGGACGTCATGGTTCGCGCGTGTTTTCGGTAATGACGCAACGTTTCCATTCTCGCAATGGCGGCACTTGGCGATCCGGACGTCCTTCCACGAAAGTTTTTCCCCGCAGGAACAGACATCAACCAATTTCATGTAATGTTCTGGGCACGTCGTCACGAATTTCAGATCCCACCAAAAACGATGATGAGCAGAATCGGCCACGCAGCCAGGACAAAGTCGTCTCGAAATGCGGGTGAGATCATAGATGGTGTCTAGACGCTCGCCGCGAATGAGAACCTTACCGCGGCTCTCGGCGATCAACGTGGAGTTCATGAAAGCCGCGGGATCGCAACGAATGATGGACGCAAGGCGATCGGCACCGTTCCCGACGCGTAGTTGAGCTACCTTCAGACCGGTGAGAGCGGGGACTCGCGCAAATTTTTCGATGCCGTTGCGTTCGGCCAGTCGGAAGAGAATGCCATGTGCAGGCTCGTCCTTCGCCGGGGGAAACCAGAGGGGAAGGGGGGTTTTTGTCATTTGCTGCCGCCCTTCCGCTTGAGAACGAGCACCTTTCGCCGACGTGTCGCGCGATTTCGCCGTGCTTCCTGAACTTGTTCTTCCCGCCTCTCTGCCTTCAGGGCCTTGAACCCCTCAGGATCAATCTTCGGTACCAGAAACGGGTTTTCGTGGTCCGGGACATCATGCTTGCGCCGATAAGCCTCACCGAGCAAATTCAGGTCGATAATCGCGATGTCCTCTTCGATGGCAATCCTAGCGGCTTCAGCGACCATCATCACGATACCGGAAACGTATCCATCAGAAGCAAGGTGAAGGCGAACGGCAACAGAGGCGGTATGGATGGATTGCGCACGGTCAAATGGGAGGTCAGACGACAACACCTTGAGAAACGTCATGAGTTCGCTCTCATCGCTGAAGTCGGGTTGAAACGGCCTCATCGTCATTTGCTCTTTTTTGAGCGTTTCGAGCTGCCGGTTTCCAAGCAGAAGGTCCGTTGCGTACGGAAGGCCGACACAAGCGATCTGTACTCGCACCTCCTTCATGAGCACCTTGAAGACATCCGCCGCTTCATACGGATCTCGCGTCATGCTGCTGTCCGCAATGTGTTGACATTCATCGAAGATGATCATGCGAATTTGCTGCTCCTTAACTTGTTGGCGCATGATCGACATCATCTCGGTGAAGCGGGTTGCCTTGGCAACATTCACGCCGATCGCCATCAAGGTCTGAGCGAACAACTGCTTGTAAGTGATTTTCTTGGCGACGCCGATCTTGAGAACGGGCCGGATGAGACCGTGGTTGGGCCTTTCAAGCGTAACGCTCATATCATGCGGGTAAGCCTCTTGGTCTTGCACCTGCAAATTTTTACCGTCCATCAGAACGCCCATGTGCTCAGCGCGAACCTCTTCGAGGAATTCGTTGGCGACGGTCGTCTTTCCGACGCCGGTTTCCCCGAGGAGGAAGGAGCAACTTGCCTGGTGGCCACCCCCATGGGAGCGATAACAGCGCTTCAGAACATCCAGTGCGCGCGTCATCGTTGGTGTGACTGCAACGAAACCATCGATGTGATTTTTGCGCTCGTCAGCAGTGCGATTCTTCCATTTCATTCCATGTACTCCTTACTGATATCGACGACGCCGGACCTCGATCTTGACGGTCGGCTCCGGCTTGGGCGACGTCGGCGTGCCGTTCCCGTCGGGGATCGGGTCGGCGGTTTCTTCCGACGGATCGAGAACCTCGACGTTCGGCGGCGGAGGCTCGAGGGCAGGAACGCGGTCACGCCAAGGTCCGCGTTCGTCAGGGGACGGCGACTTCAGGTTTTGATCGTGATGATCGTGCGCTCCGATCGGCGCCTCGCTCTCGTCGGGCGCGAAGCGCTCCCCGCGAATATGCTCACCCGGATTGCGACCGTCATGCTTGAACCGGACGATTTCGCGGGGAGGTGCCTTCGATTTCGACTTCGACTGATAAAGGTCGAGAATTTGCCTCATGGCCTCGGCCCTTTGCGTCGCAGCCTCGATGTCGTAGGTACCCGCCTTGCCCGATGCGATGACTTTCTTGATCTGCCTGAACTGGTAGAGGGTCATTTTGGCGACGTCCGGATCGTTCTGGAGAAGACCCTTCACCCACGCATTCTTGTCTTCGGCGCGCGTGGGATCGAGGACGTATGCCGTACTGAGGTCGAAAGGATCGATCCTGATCTGAACAATGGCGTTGGCACCGATCCTGTTACGGAGCGCGGAGAATGCATTCGAGTTCCAGCGAAGCGTCTCGAACTCAATTCCGGAAGGCCCAAGTTTGCGAGGGACAACGAGACCAGTAAGGGGAACGATGATGTCGTCTGGCGGGGCAGGGCGTTCACCAACCTCGGCGATGCCGCGCTGCCACCTTGCAAGCGGAGTCTCATCGGTCTCGGAGTGTTTATCCACGTTGTAGTAATCGACGACATACTTGGTGACCGCCCACTTCATGTCGGGAAGTGTGAGGCAGGCCTCCTTGGCGGATTTGTAGTTCCCACGGTCTTTGATGCTGCCTTTCGTCGTCCCGGGCGCCCTGTGAACGACCTTGCGGTTAAGAGTGCCGAGCCAACGCTCCACGCGGCCTTTCAGGTCTCCCCTGGCGCGAGGGAGATCGACGATCTGCATGTCGAGCGCACTTTCGGTTTCCTTCATGGAATTCGAACGGAACTCGGATCCGTTATCAACGAACAGGCGCAAACCCGCGCCAAAGCAAGGATAGGGGTTCACGAAGTCATTTGGCCGCCCCGCCGCCCTGCAGACCTCGTCCAGGAAACGATCCTTCGGTTGAACGGCCATCCGCAACGCTTCCATGACGCTTACCCACGATGGAGGCGTGAAATGCAGGGCGAAGCCAAGAATCATGCGCGAATAGCGGTCGATGATGGCCGTTAAGTACGGCCGTCCGAGCAGGCGGCCCTGATCATCGACGACCATGATATCGAGGGGCGTGTGATCGGCTTCGATCTCTTCCAAAGGCATGCTGCAAGGCGGGCCTTTTCGGATCGCCCTCATCAACATGTCTGCTTCGCGCTTGCCGTGCCTCACGTAAGTGAGGTCGTACAACTCCATTTTGTTGATGATCTTGGTGACGGCATGCTTGCCGATGACCCTTTCTGCGCCAAGATCGGAGCGCTTGAGACTGTGTTCTTTCGCATGAAGCAAAATGGCATCATGAACCGCCCACCAGGCGTCACCCTTGCTCCCCTTCAGATCGTTGCGATAGGTTTCATTGATTCCTTTTCTGAACGCCTCAATCTCCCATTCCTGGCGCCTGGGCTTCCGGTTGCCCTTCTTGCGATGGTTCACCACGAGCGAACGAATATCCCGACCTGTCGCAAGCCAGCGTTTGTACCAATCCCGGAGCTTGCGAAACTTGGGAGGGTTTTCCGGGCGGATCGTGTTCTTTTCATCCGCCATGACCTTTTCAATCATTGGTTCAACGTGCTTCCGCTTATCGCGATACTTGATCGGAAGGTCGTCCATGGCTTTGACGAACGGATACATCGCCAGCGCGGAGTTCTTCTCAATGTCGGTGAAAGCGCCCCAGTCCACGCTGAGATTCGCCACCGTGCTGGGAGGGAGTAAGCGGAACGAGGCGTCCGTGGTGATCCGGCCGCTTCTCATCATGTGCAGGATCGCGTCGTATCGAAGCGATCGTTCGGTGCCCGTTTCGGCATCGGCGAAGATGCGCATCTGATCGACCGGCGCTCCGACAATATGGAGACGACCATCCACGCGGACCTTGCCGCCTGTACGAATTTGAACGGGGATATGTGCGAAATTCATGCCGACCGCCCTTTCAGATTTTCACAAAGCTGGACGCGCGGCTGAAAAGCGTTCGGCGATCGAGGCGCAGATGTCCGAGCCAATCGAGTTGGATTGCGAGGACAAAGGCATCGAAGGGTTTGCCGAGGCAGGTCTGCAAGTCTGCTACGCAGGACTCCTTGGGCAGGCCGCTCAACGCTTCGAGCGCGGCGACGTGTCCATCCGACGTGCCGAACGAAGGCAGGTGGCGGCGAAGCATTCGTGCATTCGCGAGGCGCGGCTGCACGTAGACCTGCTCGTCGGTAACGAGGCGAAAGCCGAACCCTGCGCGGCGTGCTGCTACCGCCATGGCATCGACAAGGTCACGCTTGTAGACGGCGTGTTCTTCGGTCTTACCCATCAGCCAAGACACGGTGTGAACCATGACGAGATCGCGACGACCATCGTCATGAGCGATCATGTAATGCGGTTCCCAGTTCACAACCTTGCCCCGCACATGTACGTTAAGCGAAGCAGGTTTATCGGTGATATGGGTGATATCGCGCGTGAACGCGTCGGTCACCGTCAGGAAGTTGAGGGCGAGCATCGAGCGCGCCCCGATCAGTTTCCGTTCAATGCAAACCATTGGTGTCTCTCCGACATAACGATCCTCTTGCCCGGTCCGGATGTCACCGGGCCGAGTTCCGACGCGCCGACCGCGCTTCGCCTTCGATTTCTTCCGAACCTCGGGTTCGGCGACCTTTGCCGGACGCGAAGACGTTCGTCCCGCAACCGACTCCGGATTTGCAGGCGTGCGACGTCGACGCCTGACCTCGATGGCCGGTTGATTAGGGAGATTGGTGTTGTCGACTGCCTCCTGGCAGGCACGCGGACATGCGTCCTCGGCGTTTCCGGATTGCGCCGGATCGACCGTCAGCCTGTTATGAGGCGGCTCCTGGGATCATTCGGGAAATGAGAGCCGGACGCGGGAGTGCGATCACCGTGACTGGTGTCGTCCGTAATGGCGTTGCGGCTAGGGGGAAAGTTCTTGTCGTTCTTCGTAGTCATTGCACACGACTCCTCATCCCAACGCAGGCAGCGCGTTGAGCAGCTTTGTCGTTGCCAGTGATCTGGCACGTGTCAGCGGTGCGAAAGGTTCTCCGCGTGGTTGGGGGTTGACGCTGACATAAAGGCTGTGAGGAAAGGAAAAACGGTCGCGAAGAGGGAGACGGTAACGACGGAATTCGGCATCACGTTTCTCCTTCGGTTGCGACCGCATCGGGTGGGTCGTGGTTGACGTTGTCCCCGCCGACGTGGCGAGGGTCGAACCTGTACAGGATCGAGTCCTGCCAAGCCCGGCGAGATCGACATAACAACGATCCATCCGCAGATCCAGATCTCACGGGTTAAAGGATTCCCCGACGGTTACCGAGCCATTGCTCGATGTCTCGGAAAGTAGAGAAAATTTTTCGGAAACGAGCCTTTCGACTTCGCTTGCGCCGATGGCGTCGCACTCCATAAGGACTCGGGCGACCCCATCAAAGGATTCGGAGTGCTCTGCGATAAGGTTCTTCGCTCGCTTGAAGCATTCATCAAGAATTTTCGATACGCGAGTGCGCAAGGATGCGTCGATCCTGACGCGGGCTAGAACGTCCGCCGGGCGCCGAGAAGAAAGGTACACAAGGCTTTCGCCGAGCCCGAGGGAGATTTCCATGGTTGCCGCGATCAATGTCGCCTGGTGCAGATCGGATTCATCTTCACCACCGCCACCTTCCGCATGATCACCGAAAATAACGTCTTCAGCCGCAATACCAGCAAGGAGAATTGTGATTTTCGCGAGATGCGCAGACCTTCCGCGATCCAGGCCAAGCAATTGCTCAAAGACCGTCTTACCGCCTGATCCATCTTGCAAGACCTCACGGAAAACCCTTGTTTCGACGAGCCTGCTTCCGGACTCTGTAGCAAGAAGACTCCCGACCACGGTATGACCAGCTTCATGGACACAAGCGCGATGGAATGCCTGATCCGATTGGACGACCTGATGGGGAAGTCCGTGTTTCAAGTCGGCAAGCCTCATCGATCGGCGTTCATATCTCGCCTTCCGCCGGGCATCTCGAACGACTTGTTCGATCACCGCCCCCGAAGCCCCAGCGAGCCGAATGGCGATATCTTTCACATCCTCCGAGGCAAGCTCCCCTCTGAGATGATGGCGAAGAATGCCAATCCGGGCCTCCGTATCGGGCAGGGGGATTCTGATATGTTTCCCCAATCGACCAGGTCGAAGGATGGCCTTGTCGATCTTGCCAGGCAAATTGCTGGCACCGACGACAATGACCCCCTCACGCCCCTCGACGCCGTCGAGAGCTTCCAAAAACGCGTTGATCACTTCGCGGCAATATTGCTCGTTTTTTCCATCAAGCGTCTCGCGATCTCCGAATGAATCGAGTTCATCGATGAACAAAATGCAGGGAGCAGCTTTTCGAGCGTCATCAAATGCCGTTCTCATCGCTTTCAGAAGATCATTGAGATAGCCCTTTGCCTGCCAACGGGCGAGCGAATGGATGTGAATCGGAACATTGCAGGTTCGAGCCAGCGCCTGTGCAAAGGTGGTCTTACCCGTTCCCGTGGGGCCGCTGACGAGAACGCCTCTGTCCACGTCGGCCCACGGCAACAGTCCGTTTCGAAATTCATTGAGGTCCTTCGCAAGTTCACGTCCCCAAATCGCCGCCTCGCCGAGTCCATGAAGGTCGTCGAGGGTCGGCTGTTCGGCAATGGATCGGATGCTTCGTTGATCAGCTCCGGCATCCTTTGCGCGCCGCAGCCTCCGGACGATGGGCGCAGGATCGCGGTTCGGCTTGAAGATCTGATTCAGGATTGACAATGGTTCGCCAGCCACCGACGAGATCGCGTCATCAGGCACGAAATGTTTGGTAATTGCGCGAATGGCAATCTTGAGAACATCGATGTCAGGAGTGGCCAGATCGACGATGCCGTCCGATGCCGAACGGATGGATGGCGGGAGTGATTCCAACTCCGATACGAAAACAAACAACCTGTTTTCGGCCAGCATTTCCCTGAGGTTTGTGTCCGGCGAAGACGGTTTTCGAACGGGCTTTGGTTTGTTCCAATAAACGACCCTGTAATCTGACGCGTATCTATCTCCGGCCTGGCCTCGAAGAATATCTTGTGCGGCTTCCACGAAGATGTCGGCGTCGCTCGCGAACGGTAGAACAAACGCGATCACGCATGGTTGTCCGTAAAGTGCATAGCGCAAGCTTGCACGTCGCAACGCGCGGACGATGAGGCACCGGGCGACGATCTTTGCAAACTCGGGCGCCCGGCGATCCCCCATCATCCGCATTCTTCGCAACCTGAAACTGTTGTTCATTGTCATCTCCATCGAAACGGCGCGGATGCCGCTTAATGGGCGGCGCGCGTGGCAGCGCGTTCGCCAAGGACGTAAAAGCGGGTAAGCGTACGGGCATATCGAAGATCATGCGCCAGCACCCACAAAGGTGAAGTAACGGCCGTTCGGCCGTCGCCGATATCGGGATGACCGCGCACGTCTCCGGTCAGGCAAAATTCCGGACGTTGCGCCATCCTCCAGCTCTCAAGGATCGGCACCGTCGCGAGCGTTCGTCGTCCGGGATGGTTACCGTGGTGGATGCGTTCGAGGTCGGCCACGAGGCGTCGCAAGCGCTCGATTTCGGGACCGATTTCAGGAACAGGTCGGCGATCGTAGACAAAAAATGTCATGGCGTACTCCGTCGCATGCGATCCCCATCTCGGAGGACCGGCGAGCATCGATTGGGATGGATGGGAGAAATCAGCCGCGGAAGCGGGACACTCGGGTGTCGGGGCCGATAGGAGCTTCGTCGAGTTCGATCTCAATGAAGCGACGCAGCACCAACGCGGCGATCACGCCTATCGCGTCATGCCCATGACGGATGGCCTGCAAGCAGGCCGAAAGCGACATGGGGCCATGGTCTTCGAGAAGGGTCAGAACCCGGAGTCGATCACCAAGGGATACTCGGTAGGCGGCATACTGCAAAAGATCACGGGCGTTCTCGAGCCTGACGTTGCCGCGCAAGCTGGCTTCGTGATGTGTTTCGTAACCGTAGCCGAGCTTTTGAGCGGCATCACTTGCCCACTGCGGAGGAATGGCTCGTCCAGAGGCGGGGATCGTGTCGACGAGATGGGCGCCTGTTGCGCGCGTGACGGCGAAATCGGGTACGTGCCGTCGATTCCGGTTGCTCAACACCAGCGGCAGACAGGTCCAGGAAATGACGGACGGATCGAGATCGAGGAGGCAGCCGACATCCCGAGCCAAAGGCGTCCGAAACATCGGAAGGCCAACGCATCGGACCGCACCTCTGGGTGTAAACGAGAGGGCCGACGTGTCGGCCCGGACGCGGGTTAGCAGGCGCGTACAGCCGGAATCCGGAAGCTCAAGGGAAGGGTGGGAATTGGACATGGATACGCTCGTCCCGAAGCGGATGAATTTATCCGCGACAACCAATCGACGAATGGGTTCTGGAACGTCAGCGTATGTATGAGAAACGCAGGCTGGCGGCGCGTAGGGAGCACCGAGCCGGAACCAAAAATTGAGTGGGTTCGTTCTTCATACGCGAACAAATAGAGAACATTGGCTAATTGTCAAGCATGAATCACGGACCCTGCTATGCCAATTTGCAAGGTAATCCAAGTTAGCGTAATCTAAATTACCGTAATCAGGATTACACTATGTTTATTGGCCGAACCCAAGAAATTTCTCGTCTCCGCAAAGAATTCTCACTCGCTCGGCCATCCTTGCTCGTGGTCTATGGGCGCCGTCGAATCGGGAAGTCAGCGTTGCTGAACGAAGCAGCCAAGAACCATCCGCACCTCTTGTATCAAGCGACACGCGTAACCTCAGCACTGAACCTGGAAGGCTTTAAGGCGGAGATCGTCCGTTCGCTCGGTACTGACCCCTTGTTGGATGGTCTCAGCGATTGGCTCGGCGTGCTGACATATCTCGCGCGTAAGGCCAAGGAAATGCCTGGACTGATCGTGGTCTTGGACGAATTCCCCTACCTTGTAGAAGGCGACCAAGCGTTGCCATCCATCATCCAAAAATTTTGGGACGCAGTTGTTGCCGAACAAATCGATCTGAACTTGGTGCTATGCGGGTCGATGATTGCCCAGATGGAGGATCTGCTCGCCGAAAAGAACCCTCTCTACGGACGTCAAACCCTTTCTCTAGAAGTCAAGGCATTGTCTCTGCGAGACGCGGCAGGATTCTTCCCAGATTATTCTGCTGAGGATCGCATCCTTGCCTATGCCATCTTCGGTGGAATTCCCTTCTATCTCAGACTCTGTGAGTCGAGCGCAAGTATCGAGGAAAACGTCACCAACCTACTTCTCACCGATGCCGGGCCACTGGTGGACGAGCCGAACGTCTTGCTCCAATCGGAACTTCGGGAGACACAACGTTACGCCAGTATCCTGGCGGCGATTGCAGACGGCTGCACAAAGCTCGGAGAAATTGGCGGACGTGTCCGGGACGTAAAGGATTCCGTTTCTCTCAGCCCTTATATAAAACGGCTTGAGCGCATGCGCCTAGTTCGGACCGTGCATTCCCTTGATGCCAATCCGCGGTCCAGGGACACACGTTACTTCGTGGATGACCCGCTTGTTGCCTTCTGGCACCGGTTCGTTCGGCCAAACATGTCGAGTGTAATGCAGGGCTTCGGGGCAGATATCTGGCGACACCAAGTCGAACCGAGGTTGGACGACTATATGGGCGTTGCATTCGAGGAAATTTGCCGAGGGCACGCCCGGCGACATGCTCAAGAAACACTTCCTTCTCCAGCCCAGGAAATCGGTCAAATCTGGGGGGCCGACTACGATATTGACGTCGCCGGACGGTTGCTTAACGGATCGATGCTCTACAGCGAATGCAAGTGGCGCCGTGGAGCAATTGGGTCGGATGTTTTGGCAACACTAATCGAACGTGCAGAAAAAACCACCTACGGGCGTGGCGTGGAAGATCGTTATTTTGTGCTGTACGCGCGCACCAATTTCAAAACAGGTGTCCACGAGCGTGCGAAGGAAACGGGGCGGATCGTATTATTGACGCCCGATACTATGCTTGCGCCGTGAAACCATGAGGCTCGATCAATATTTCGACGGCTTCCCGGATTCATCGCCATAACATTTGGGATGATATTCGTTCTTATCAGCGCGGTGCAGTAGTCACCAAGTATGCAAGCCCAAAAAGGCGATGCCATATAGGGATACTTGGCTTCCACGTATCGGCGGCGCTGGACGACGGGACGACACCTTCTGAACGTTGGATTCTTGTTGTGCCTCTGGAGATTCGAATGCGATTGCCACTGGGCGAATGCGACGATTTGGTTTGGGACGCGTCTAACCATGCTGAGAGAGCTATTTGCGGGTTGCCCCGCTGAGTGACCGCAGGGAAAATCCGAATGTCAGGCCAGCGCGCAGTTCATTAACTGCGTGGCCGTTCGTCAGCGCGTGGCGGAATGCGAGGTCAAACGACAGTTTGTCGTTAATCTTCCAGATCGCGCCGATTAAACCCGACACCGTTTCCGATTGGCCAAACTCCTTCTCGTAGAAGATCTCGGCAACGGGCCGGATAGACCAATCCGCTGGACCCTCGACAATCGCGCCAAGGAACAGATCGGCGTCGTGGTTGCGCGTGAGGACCGCCTCGCCATTCAGATGCACCGTCCCCCAGTCCCATCGCTGAGACACGATCCCGGCGAAGCTTGCGCCCGTTCCGGACTCGCCTCGACTGTCGGGAAGCAACATCCCGAATTCCGTGGCTATGCTCGGTCCGTCCATGTTCTGGAGACTGCCCGGCCGAAGGACATGTTTGAGGAAAGTTCCGGCTGCGGTCAGCGTGGGTGGGGTGGAAGAGGACAGTGGAGTTTCCAACTGGCCCTCGAATACGGCTTCCCAACCCGGCGCCACGCCGATATTCACGACCGTCGCTGGAGCTATCAGCGTCGTCTGCGAGCCTTCCCGTCGGGCACCGACGGACTGCCACTCAACCTCGAGTTCGCCCAGGTCCGCTACCGCGGCGTCGGTCCCGTCGAATGGACGATACGCCGATGCGGCACGAGGCCATGCTGCAAGGGGGAGGGCAACGAGCATCGCTCCAATAAGGTTTTTGGAGCATCGTGGTGCAACGATTTGAGGCGTTGCGAGCATGGTCGAGCCTCAGGAAAACCCGCTATTCGGAAACTGGGCGAAATACCCAAACGGCCGAGGGCTGTCCCGCGTGGGTCGGGGCGGCGAGACACAGCAGATCAAGCGCGGGGACGAAGAGCGACGTGCGGGCGCCCGCGATCGTCGGAATGCGGGCTATGCGACGATACGAAGCGCTCCGAAGGTCCAGGACATCGAGGGAGCCTTCGCCGCAACTCACGTAGGCGCGCTGCCTCTTTTGGTCGATGAAAACGTCGTCAGCATCTCCGCAAATCGGCGTCGTGGCAACGATGGATCCATCCTCCATTGAAAAGATGCCGAGCCTTGGAGGACGGCGAAAGGCAACAAGGACATTCCGTCGCTCCTGATCCAAAGCCATCGGGAAATTCGCCGCCAGGTCCCCAGTCGACCAGCGGGCGACCTGCTTCAGAGAGGCATCATCGACCGCGACCATGGAATGGTCGTTCGGAAGATTGATGAGGACATGACCGGACTTGTCGTCAATCTGAAAGCCTTCCGGATGGACCTTGAGTGGCACATTGCCAACCAGTCGGCCGGATGGGTCGAGGACAGCAAGCGACCCACCGCCATGCCCGACCATCACGCGGGTGCCAGCGGCATTGATGCGAATGTTATCGGCATCTTCGCCCAAATCGACTCGTCCGATCGGCGCATAGTCATTCCCGCGAAACAAGCGGACCGATCCGTCGCCCGCGTTCGCGACGTACACAACATCCGATGCCGCCAGATAGGCGACGCCTTGCGGTTTTCGCAAACCGCTGAGGGTGCGCACGACGTGATGGCTGGCAAGATCGACAACGCCAATGCTGTCATTCTCCAGCTCTGCGACGAATAGACGTTGACGCTTCAAATCCAGCGCCATGTGATCAATGCGGCCTCGCACGTCGCCGAGAGGTATCTTGACCTCAAGCTGCAGTGGGAATGCGACCTTCTCCTCGGCCACCGCATGGGCACCGAGTGAATTCAGCACGACCAGACATGCGGTCCAAGAAAGTCCGGGCCAATGATGGGTTGGCCGATCCTGCCGTCTGTCACTCAGTTTTGAGGAGCGCGACATGCCTTCCCTCCGCTTCCTCGCTCCCGCTTTGGCTGGCGGAGCGGGCTATTCGTTCAGGGGCGTAGCCTTGTCGAGTGCGGATCGAAGTCCCTGAACGAGCTTGATGGCGTCATCGTTGGCGCCGCTGCAAAAGAGACCGCAAGAAGCTGATGGCTTCATCGCATCACCCCATCATCCCGGTGATGTGGAGGAAGAGGCCGACGGTGCAACAGGCGGCGAGCGTCGGGATCATGCCGACCTTGAATCGGAAAATCGCGACCGCCGCCGCAACTGAAAGCGCGAGTGCCCATGGATCAACGCTTGCCAGTTTCGGTGCGTCGAAGTCCATCAGCAACCCGTGAACCGATATGGTTTCCCGGAAGATCGTATGAATGGCGAACCAAACCGCAAGATTGAGCACCACGCCGACGACTGCGGCCGTGATGGCGGACAGCGCCGACGCGAGGCCTTTGTTGCCGCGGATCACCTCGATGAACGGCGCACCGAGGAATATCCAGAGGAAGCATGGAGTAAAAGTGACCCACGTCGCCAACAAACCGCCCAGCGTGCCTGCCAGCATCGGCGAAAGTGCGCCGGGATCACGATAGGCTGCCATGAATCCCACAAACTGCAGAACCATGATGAGTGGACCCGGGGTGGTTTCCGCCATGCCAAGGCCATCCAGCATTTCGCCCGGCTTCAGCCAGCCGTAATTGTCGACGGCCTGTTGGGCGACGTAGGCAAGCACGGCATAGGCGCCACCGAACGTCACCATCGCCATCTTGCTGAAAAACACCGCAATCTGGCTGAAAACATTCTCGGGGCCGAGCGTCGCAAGTAGCGCAATGACCGGGAGAAGCCAGAGCGTCAGCCAAATCGACGCCACCTGCAGGAAGCGGCCGAGCGTCGGTCGGGTATGTTCGGGCTGGCTCTCCCCTAGCAGGCTATCGACGAGTGCGTCATTGCCTTTATTGCTATTTGATCCGTGAGTCACCGCAACCTGGAATGCCTTTGCCCTCGATGCGGCACCCAGAAGTCCAATCAATGCCGCGCCGAAAACGATGATCGGAAACGGCACGTTGAAGAAAAAGATGCCCACAAACGCCAATGCAGCAAGGACCCTCATCGCGGTATTTTTGAGGGATTTCTTGCCGATCCGGATCACGGCCTCGACGACGATCGCCAGAACGGCGGCCTTCAACCCGAAGAATAGCGCAACGACCATCGGAACGTTGCCGAATGCCGCATACACGTAGCTCAGCGCCATAATGGCGATAATGCCGGGTATGATGAACAGGCCGCCGGCGACGAGTCCTCCCACGGTCCGATGCATCAGCCAGCCGACATATGTCGCAAGCTGTTGAGCTTCCGGTCCGGGTAACAGCATGCAGTAGTTCAACGCATGCAGGAAACGCTCTTCGGAGATCCATCGCTTTTCTTCGACCAGGATGCGATGCATGACTGCGATCTGGCCCGCGGGACCGCCGAAGCTCAAAGCCGCGACCCGCAACCAGACCCAAAAAGCTTCGCGGAATGAAACGCCATGACGTTCTGCCGGACGTACATCTGTGGCCGTTGAGATGGACAAGCGCGTTCTCCCGGATCAGGTGGATCGCCATTACGGCGCTCGGTACGACCCACTACAGTTTGGTCTTGTCGAGAGCGGCACGGAGCCCGCGAGCCAGTTTCATTGCATCGTCCACGGCCCAGAAATGCAGGAAGAACAGCCGGGGTTGCTCGGTCAGCATATGACTGTGGACCGCCGTCACGTCGATGCCGTTTGTGCGCAGCGCCGTGATGACCGGATTCACCTCATCACCCGTGAGGACGAAGTCTCCGGTAATGGCTGCCTTACCGTCACCGGTTGGCTGGAAATTGATGCCGATGGCAAGCCCTAATGGCGCGACGGGACTCAACGGCATGCCGTCTTCCGTGATCGGATCGTGGCGCGGCACGTTGAATTGATAGACGCCGCCATTCGACCGCCCCTTTGTTCCGATGATTTGGTCGAGATGGGTCGTATCAAGATCGACGGCCCCCGAGGGCGCGGACGATGCTTCGGGCGGTGTCTTGCTCGCGGCCAAGGCATCGTGGATCACGGCGGCCATTTTTGCAGGATCGCCGTGCCCGCCGACATGCATGTAGAAGGTCGCCGGAGTTGCCCGCAGCAGGTGATTGTGGACGGCGGTAATTTCCAACCCACCCTCGATCAGCTTGGCCATGACGGGATTGATTTCGGTCTCTAGCAAGACGAGGTCGCCCATGACCATGGCCCCTCCATGCATCGGCTTGAATGCAACCCAGCCGCCCAGCGCCAGCGCCGGTTTGATCGTCACGCCATCGAGGGTCACCGTGAGATCGGTGCGGGGGAAGCCGTAGCGGTGCACGTCTCCCGCGACGGTTGGTTTCCTGTTGAGAGCATGGTCCACTTTTTGCCAGTCGATCTCCTGGGCGTTGGCGACGGTGGCAAGCGAGATGAGCATCGAAATCAGGGTCCAAAGTTTGAAGCGCATGAAGGCGTCCTCCTTGATCGAGCCGATCGTTCGAGTTCAGCCCCGGAGCCCCGTATAAATCCGTCGAACCGCAGACCAGCTGATTGCCGCCATGAAGGCGCCAACGTAGTCGGCGGCTTTCGCGCCGTAGTCCATGTGATAGGAGTGCTCATACATATCGAGGGCCAGGATCGGCATGCCTCCGGCGAGCGTGTGGCAATGGTCCGCCGCCCACTGGTTGACGAGCCTGCCGGTCGGTGACCACGACAGCAGCACCCACCCGGAGCCTCCACCCAGCGCGTTCCCCATGGCAACAAACTCCGCGCGCCATCGCTCGAACGAACCGAAATCGCGGGTCAATGCCTCCTGAAGCGTGGGGTCCGGTTCGCTCGGCTCTCCGAGACCATCGAAGAATATTTCGTGGAGGGTCATCGAGTTCATGGCAATCAGTTGTTCGCGCTTGAGCCCGTTGATGAGGAAGCCAGCCGCTCTGGCATAATCGAGTTCAGCGAGTTCTTCTTCGATCAGGTTGAGGCGTTTCACGGCGCCGCCGTAGTTGTTCTCGTAGTGACTGATGATCATCCGTTCGGACATTCCCCGGACGCGGCTTGGATCGCAGGACAGCGGCTTTATCTTGTAGGTCATCGCTCTTTCCCGTTCCCGGCTACCTTGCCTTCTGGGCTGGCTTTGCCGTCGGCCAGTTGTGCGTCTCGCCCGTTGCGTCACGGCACCAACGGTAGAAGGCGTCATAGACCAGCATTCCAGCCTCAAGCTGTTCGAGGTCGTCGTCGTACATTCGGGAGAGCCCGAGCGAGGCAGCAAGAAGACCAGGGGCCTCCGGAGAAAGATCCAGCCGACCGGTATCCGCCGCACGGACCATGATCGCCAAACGATCAAGTGCTGGCATGGACAGTCCGAATTCTTCGACCATGACGTCGAACGTGCACAGTTCGCCACGATGGCTCCAGAACGTATTCTCGATGTCGAACGGGGCGGCGCCGTACAGTTGTCCGACGGATTCCACTTCGGCAGGGGAGACGAACAGGAAGACCGCATGGGGATCGACGAAACGTCGGATCAACCAGGGGCAGGCGATCCGATCGATCTTGGGACGGGAACGGGTGACCCAGACCGTGCGTCTCTCTGCATCCGGAGGAGGTAGTTTCGATGCAGGAACCAGCGGCAGCTTCGCTGCCTTCCAGGCTTCGAAACCTCCGTCGAGGATCTCAGCGAATACTCCGGAATGCCGCAACCACGCGGCGACCCCCTCGCTGATCTTCTGTCCGTTGCGGCAGATGACGATCACCGAACGATCCGCAAAGGTGTTTGCCCAATCAGACACCGTTTCTGATGAGCGACGAAGTGCGCCCGGAGTCGTTCGGGGATCCTCTGCAAAATCGGCATCCGTGCGCACATCGATGAGCGCAGGCGCATTCGCCGTGCCGATCAACCGAGAAAGCTTTTCGATGGAGATGGACGTGTATGACGACATAGCTGCGCCCTCGTTGGAAACGGGACGCGATACTTCAGCATGTCGCCTCGTGGGGAGATCGCGATCCCCAGAACGGTAGGCTACTGCCGTAAACGCCGCGATGTCAACTGAACAAGTACCGCTGGCTAGGAACCCATGCGCAGTTCGGCACCGATTCCTATCGCACTTAGTGGGCCATGCTGCGTCCGGCCGCTTCGCAGGCCTGCATGCAACCCTGACACGCCTCGGCACAAACACGGCAATGTTCGTGCATGCTGGCGTGCCGTTGGCATTCCTCGCCGCAAAGGCGGCACGCGGCGCCGCAGGCGTCGAGCATACGCCTGATGATTTCCTCGTCCGATCCGGTACGCCGTGTCGCAATGCGTCCGGTGATGTTGCAAATGTCGGCGCAGTCCAGGTTCATGCGTATGCACTGTGTCAGATCGCGCACCTTGGGTTCCGCGAGACAGGCATCGGCACAGGATGTGCAGGTTTGAGCGCAGGAATAACATTCCTCGATGCAACGGATCAGTGCGTCATTGATTTGCCCACGCACGTCAGGGTGGGTACTGATCATTTGCTGGGCTTGCATGGCCGTTCTCCAGTCGTGGCGAAGGGATGGTCGTCAATGCCGCGGGCGACGGAAAGTTCAAACGGGCGGTCAGGATTCAGGATTAAAGGCAGACAGGCACTCAGAAGCATCTTTCTGAGATGCGCCTTATGTTAGGCATCGTTGGGCCAACGCGCGTGAAGGTCATCAATGACAAAAGCGTGCGCATGCCGGTTCCGAAAGGCATCGGCAAGATGAGGATCGTCAGGGGCGAGGTCGGGATGGTCATGTTCGATGACCTCCGGGTCTTCCGCGGGCCACATCAGCAACGCTCCTGCAACACCGACGAGGGTAACAACCGCGAGAACAAGCGCCGTGAAGGATAGGCCTGCCGCTTCGCCCAGCCAGCCCGCCAGTGGATAGGTCAGAAGCCAGCAGGCGTGCGACAGGGCGAACTGAGCGGCGAAGACCGCAGGTCGGTCGGAAGTGTGTGCCGAGCGTCGAAGGAGCCGTCCGGTCGGTGTCTGAACTGCGCTATAGCCGATTCCAACCAGCACCCACAGTCCAAGCAACAACGGCCAAGTCAGATCAAAAGCCGTGCTCCGCAATATGATCCCAAGGATGACAAGCAGAGTGGTCAGCAGGCCTGCCGCGGAAATCATCACGGGGCGATCGGGCAGGCGGTCCAGCATGTACGGCAACAACAAGGCTGCGAGCATCGATCCGCCACCGAAGCATGCCAACAAGAGTGCAACGTCGCTGTCCAGGCGCCCTAGCGGTCCACGCACCAATACAACCGTATTAACGATGACCATTGCTCCTGCTGCGGCGACCGATAGGTTCAAAGCGAGCAACCCGCGCAAGCGCGGCGTCGCGAGGTAGATGCGGATGCCACGCGTGGTCTTTTCATAGAAAGATTGACCTGCGGCTGCCGTCGCCGTCGCGAAGGGCAAGTGTACCGACACGACAAGCAGAGCCGAACACAGGAAACCGATGACAGTGCCCACGAACAGGACATTGAACGAGATCACCATCAACAGCGCGGCGGCCAGCGCCGGGCTGAGCAGGTTCTCCAGATCGTAGGCCAGACGGGACAGAGACAGGGCGCGGGTGTAATCGGCTTCATCTGGAAGCACGTCGGGGATTGTGGCTTGAAAGGTCGGCGTAAATCCTGCGGAGGCCGCCTGAAGCAGGAAAATCAAAAGGTAAATCTGCCAGACCTGAGTCACGAACGGCAGCGCGACCGCAACGGATGCGCGGATCAGGTCCATGGTCACGAGAAACGAACGGCGCGGTACATGACCTGCAAGGTTGCCGGCGACAGGCGCGATGCTGACATAGGCAATCATCTTGATCGCAAGGGCGGTGCCGAGTACTGCGCCCGCCCGGTCGCCCGCGATCTCGAAGGCCAACAACCCGAGAGCCACGGTCATCAGGCCAGTGCCGATCAGGGCGATGACTTGCGCCGCGAACAGGTGTCGATAGGTGCGGTTGGCAAGGATCGACAACATGTGTCATCTCCATCGGCATATTCGAGGCATGAGCGGTCTTGGCATTGCTTGTTTGGTTCCGGATCTCGCGACCTCATTCGAGGACGCGAGAATTGAGGCAGCCGCCGACCTTGTCTGCGGCTGCCTCATGTAAGAACAGTCGTTCATTCCACCGTATATCGAGCCGTCAGGGAATGCCCGTGAAGGCTGCCGGAAAACACGACACGGGCTTGCGGTGCCAGTTCAGCGTCGGCCTTGCCGACCATCATGTTGGGAGGGCTGGGCTTGAGTTGCACGGTCGCGGTTTTGCCGCCTTGCTGGATGGTTGCACGCCCCTTCATTTCCTTGGTCGGCAACGGCGATCCATCGTCATCGCCGACATAGAAGATGATGTCCTGTCCCTTGTGGACGAACTCGATCGGATGTCCCTGCGAGGCAACGACCGGGCCACCATTGGCACCTTTCTTCGTTTGCGCCGTTGCCGGACCGATTGAAGCCGTGATGGCGACGATCATGGTCATGAAAGCATATTTGAGCATTGCATTTCTCCGTTGGGTTGGGGTTAGAACGCTTCCGCCGGTTGGGCGGTTGCGGCGTGCTCATTGAGAAGACGGTTCAAGGACTTCTCACCGAACATGAGGAACAGGATTGGCGTCACGACGACGTCGAGCGCCGTGGCGCTCATCAGGCCGCCGAAGATCGTGACGGCAACGGGATGAAGGATTTCCCGTCCCGGTTCATCCGCGCCGAACAACAAGGGCGTCAGCGCCAGGCCAGCGCAGAGTGCCGTCATGAGAACGGGCGACAGCCGCTCCAGACTGCCTCGCACGATCAATTGGCGGCCGAACCGTTCACCCTCGTGGAGCGCCAGATTGACGTAGTGGGATATCTTCAGAATCCCGTTGCGGGCCGAGATGCCCGCCAGCGTAATGAAGCCGACCATCGAGGCCACTGACAACGGCTCTCCGGCGATGGTCAGGGCTATGACACTGCCGATCAACGCCAACGGGATGCCGCCCATAATGATCGATGCCAATGCGACCGATCGATACCGACCGTAAAGAACCAGAAAGATCATCGCCAGCGAGACCAGCGACAGGATGCCGATACGCCACGTCGCTTCCTGCTGCGCCTGGAACGTTCCCTCAAGGCTGGTGGTATAGCCTTGCGGCAAGCTGACCGCGGCGATGGCCCGCTGGATGTCCGACGCGATATCGCCCAAGCCACGGCGGCCGTCGCCGTTTCCGTAAACGACGATCCTGCGTTGCGTGCCTTCGCGCTGAATCTGGTTCGGCCCGTCGGTTTCGATCACCTCCGCAACCTCCTTCAAGGGGACGAACCCCGACGAGGTCGGAATCAGGAGATCCCGGAGACCGCTGGTCGATCGATCCTGATCGGACAGACGCATGACGACATCGAAGCGCCGATTGCCGTCAACGATCTGCGACACCTTGCGGCCGTTCGACAGAGTGTCGAGTGCCTGAGTGATCGCGGCGGGCGTGAGTCCATGGAGCGCCGCGCGATCGTAATCGACCTGAATCCGAACTTGAGGAATCAGAACCTGCTTTTCGACCTGAAGATCGACCAGTCCGGGGATGGTCGACAGTCGTTGACGGGTCGTCTCCGCCAACTGGCGCAGCGTATCGATATCCTGCCCATAAATCTTGAGAACGATTTGCGCACGGACGCCCGACTGCAAATGGTCGAGCCGATGGCTGATCGGTTGTCCGATCGCGACGGAAGCGGGCAAGGCCGACAGTTTGTCCCGGATGTCGGCATGGACCTCGGCCTTATGTCTCTTGGAGGGATTCAGATCGACATCGATCTCGCTGAAGTGGACTCCTTCGGCATGTTCATCGAGTTCGGCGCGACCCGTTCGGCGTCCAACCGACTTCACTTCCGGGACGTACGCCAGAAGCTGTTCGGCCAAGAGGCCGAGACGATTGGACTCCGCCAGTGAGATGCCGGGATTGTATTGAAGCGACAGTACCAGCGTGCCCTCGTTGAAAGGCGGCAGGAAACTTCGCGGTAGCATGAGCGCGGCATATCCGGCCATCAGAACGGCAATGCCGATCGCCCCAAGGACGAAGCGCCGCCGATCGAATGCCCAAGCGAGAAGTCGCCGGTTGCCTTCCTTCAGGGTTCTTACGACGACGCTGTCACGCTCGCTGGAACGCGTCTTTCCGGAAAGGAGATAGTAGGAAAGGACTGGAGTGACGGTCACCGACGTCAACAAGGACGCCAAAATGGAAACGACATAGGCGATACCGAGCGGGGTGAACAGCCGTCCCTCAATTCCGGGAAGCGCGAACAGGGGGACGAACACGAGGATGGTGATCATCGTCGCATAGACGATACCGGAGCGGACCTCCTGGCTCGCCTTCGCGATCACGTCGAGAACCGGTTGAGGACTGGGAAGCGAGCGATTCTCCCGAAGCCGTCGCAGGATGTTCTCGACGTCGACGACCGCGTCATCGACCAGTTCACCGATCGCGATAGCGAGGCCACCCAGCGTCATCGTATTGATGGTGAGCCCGAAGGCGCTGAAGACCAGCACCGTCACCAGGATCGATATCGGGATGGCGGTCAACGACACGAACGTCGCCCGCGCATTGACGAGGAAAACGAATAGGATCAGGGCGACGACGATCGACGCTTCGACGAGCACGCGTTCGACGTTGTGGATCGATGTCTCGATGAACGTCGCCTGACGGAACTGAACGTTGGTCGCCGTGATTCCGGTGGGTAATGTCCGTTGCATATCCTTCAGGGTGGATTCGATCTTCCGGGTCAGCGCCACGGTATCCGCCGCAGGTTGTTTCTGGACGCTGACGATCACGGCCGGTTTGCCGTTGTAGCCCGCATCTCCCCGTTTGACGCGCGGAGCGAAATCGACCTGCGCCACCTGCTTCAACAGAATGGGTTGATGATCGCGGCCCCCGACGACGGTATTGCCAAGGTCCTCGATCTTTCTCGTCAGTCCGACATTGCGGATCAGGAATTCCCGGCCGTGTTGATCGACGAATCCGCCGCCACTATTCGTGCCGAAGCGTGCAACCGCTTGTTCGATCTGTTCATGCGTCACCCCGAGCGCTTGCATGGTGGCTACGTTCGGCGTCACCCGATACTGGCGGACCTCGCCGCCGATGGGGATCACCTGGGCAACACCCGGGATGGACAGTAACTGCGGCCTCACCACGAAATCGGCGATCTCGCGCACGTCCATCGCCGACGCCTTGCCGTCCGTGGTGAGGGCAATCAGCATGATCTCGCCCATGATGGAGGTGACCGGTCCCATCTGTGGGTTCACCGTCGAGGGCAACTGCTCCCGGATCAGGGCGAGGCGTTCCGAAACGAATTGACGCGCCCGGTAGACGTCGACGCCCCAATCGAACTCCACATAAACGACCGAAAGCCCGACGCCGGAAACCGAACGGACGCGGACGACGCCCGGCATGCCGTTCATCGACGTTTCGATGGGAAACGTGACGAGCTGTTCAACCTCCTGCGGGGCGAGGCCTTCCGCTTCGGTCAGAATGTTGACTGTCGGTCGATTGATATCCGGGAAGACATCGATCGAGATGCGCGGGAGCACGAACAGGCCGTAAGCGACGAGGGCCGCCGCCGCAGCCAGAACGAACAGGCGATTGCGCAAACTCGTCTGAACGATGAGCTTGAACATGATGGCTCCTAGCGGATTTGGTTGATGAGGTCCGCGCCGCGCACGATGACCCGATCGGAAGCGTTGAGGCCAGATGCCACGATTACTCTCTTGGCATCGAGTGGTTCGGTCCGGACAGGTCTCGGCTCGAAACGCTCGGGCGCAACGTGCAACCAGACGATGTTCTCGCCATTGCCATTCTTCACGACGGCATCACGGGGGAGGATCAGCCCTACTTTTGCCGTGCCGCCTTGCACGAGCACGGTGATCGGCTGACCGATGCGAAGATCAGAGGGAGGTTTTGGAATAGCGAATTGCATCACGGAGGCGTGTTGCCTCAGGGTGCGGCTCGTTCCAAGGTAGGACAGGGGAAACGAGGTTCCGTCAGAATCTGCCGCCGTTGCCTTGATGGCCGCGCTGGGATCAAGTCCATCATAGGCCAACGCTTCGACCCAGAGTCCTTGAGGATCAGCGATCTCGAACAG
>MKUJ01000019.1:0-3393 GCA_001897755.1 Afipia sp. 64-13 | reverse complement strand
AAGCTCGTAGCCGCCGCGCGAATTGCTCACCGTTTCTCGGCGTGCCCGTAATCCGGCCAACTCGCTCTCAAGATCGTTGAGTTGTCCCATCGGGGCCGCACCGCGTTCGGCCAGCGGGCGCAGACGATTGATCTTGGTTTCGGCGACCGCGATGAGTTGTTCGATCTCTCCCATCTTTTCGGATATCGTGGTGCGATCCGCGACAGGCAGGTAGGGTTCGATCCGCACGAGCGCTTCGCCCTTGACGACCTTCTGTCCGATCCGGGGCAGGGTTTCTCCGTCGGGAACGATACGTCCGCCATAGATGCTTTGGACAATGCTGCTGCGGTTGGGGTCGCCAATGATCCGGCCGATCAGGTTGAACGCCGGCCGCACGGTTTGCGGTTCGGAGATCGCGGTACGAACGTTCAGAAGCCGTTGCGTAGGTTTGGCCGCGAAAGCGGTGCCGTCCGGCAATCGTCGCGGAGCATCGCTTTGAGTCTGGGGCTGTGGTGCACTCGGAGGGGTGGCTGCGTTTTGCCCGTTTCCGGAGGCGACTGCTGCCAGGAGCATGCAAGCTCCGGACGCCAGCCCGGCGATGTAGGATGCGCCGCGACGCTCGTGGCGTCGGAGATATCCGAACAAGAGGCCAAGGACGATGCCAACAATGGCAAGGCCCATCGCAGTCCGCCCTCGTGAAAACCATGCCGGACTTTGTTGAGAGGGCAGTTTGATCGATGGGGACGGCGTAAAGGAATCGACCAGCAGATCGTCGCCCTTTCCGCCACTGATCGCGAAGATTACCTCGGTCGATCCGGAGCGCCCCGGATCGGGGAAGGATACGACGTATCCGTTGGGGCCATGCTTGGCCTCGACAGCTTCGGCATCGCCGATCGTGACCTGCAATTTGACATCCGTGAGCGGTTCGTTCGATCCCGCATCGTCGATGAAGATGGAAAGCTCGCCATTCTTCAGGATGCCGACGACTTCGTAGAGATCGGACCGGGCCGTTACCCGCGGAAAGGCGGACGACACCACGGCCGATTTCTCGTCGTCGCCATGATCGTGCCCCTCATGGGCGAGCGATCCGGATAGACTGACTGTCAAAACCAGCAGGCAGCCGAATGCGACGGTGCCAAGCTTCGCGAACTGCCTATGCAGGCAGCGCTGAACAAAAGACATGGAAAACCCCTACAGGCACGCGAGAAGGCGGCGGCCGAATGGCCGCCATGACTACGCGATGCTGGGGGTACTCGGCGGGCGGATCAGACCGCCAGGATCGATGCCATCGACACATTCCGACCGGGGAAGTTGGACGGACCCGATGATCCCGGTTGGGCTGGTCAGGACGATGAAATCAGGAATGGCGACGGACAGCCCGAACAGCATGTATGATGATGCCAGGCCGCTGTCGTCGTCATGATCGGGAGCCGATGGAACGTGGACGTGCCCCGCGATATCTCCGTCATGTTCATGTACATGACCTGCGAGGTTGCCGTGGTAGTGCATGGAACCGTTGAGGGCGACCGCAGGTTCAGGCATCACGCCGGACAGGGCGGCGGCTTGTGAGACGGTTATCATCACGTTTTGTAGCAGCAACGCCGAAATCGCCATGAACATGATCGTTCTGGCGATAGTTTGGAGGCGAGGGGTCGGCCAACGCTGCATGAGAGCCTAATTAGGGAAGTTCAAGCGATCTTACAAGAGAGCAGGAACCTGGGATCAGATCGCGCTCAAACCCAGCCAGCCCGTATAGAGCCCGACGCAACCGATCAAGACTGCCGAAGCATAAGGTGCTTTGCGGGCGAAGCTACTGAACCCGCTCCATCGACGCTCGATGTGCCGCAAGCTCAATGCCGCGAGAACGCCTGCCGAGACCATCGTGATCGCAAGCCCTATTCCGAAACACAGCACTAGCGTGAAGCCGAGGCTGAATTGCTTCAGTTGGATACACAACAACAGAACGGTGATGGCGGCTGGACAGGGAATGAGTCCGCCGGTCAAGCCGAACAAGACGATCTGCGAGGTCGTGACAGTGCGCCCTTCGAAACGCTTGCGGATAGCCGCCGCATGCGCTCGGGCGTGAGCATCGTCTTCGTCACCCAAGTTCATATGTGAGTGGTCATGCTCCTCGAACATGGTCTCGACGGCTTCTTGGCCTTGCAAGGACAGGCGGGCCTTAAAGGCATGTGGCTCCGGGATTTCTTCGATGCTTTCGAGAAAGCCGGACTCGGCGACGAAGCCAAATGTTTGTTCGCTTCCGTCGGGGCGAATGGTCGTTAGACGGATCGCGTCCGGTTGGGGGAGAAGTACATGGACCCGCCCGGACAGGCGCTGCCGGACAGTTTGATCGCCGCGCGGATTGCAAACCACATGGAGCGCGTCCTGCGCGAGCAGGGCAAGGCCAAGTATGCCGACCAGTTCAAGAGCTTCGACTGGAAGACGGAGGAGGACGCGACGGCAAGATTATCGGCACTAAACGCTTGTTCTCCGATGGAACGTTTAATTCCAAGGACGGCAAGGCGGCCTTCATGGAAGCCCAGAGGCGCGGTCTGCAAGCGGCGGGGAAGGAGGAGGAGCGCAAGAAATGGCCATTCCTCATCAATAACGGCCGGGCCAACGTGGTGTGGCAAAGCGCCTATCTCGATCAGAAGAACGAGTTCGTCATGGACCGCATGCCGTACCCGTTCATCCAGATGAATCCGCAGGACATGGCGGACCTCAAACTCAAGCAAGGCGATCTGGTCGAGGTTTACAACGACAATGGCTCTACCCAGGCCATGGTCTATCCGACCGCCAGTGCGAAGCCGAAGCAGACTTTCATGCTGTTCGGATATCCGACGGGAGTCGCAGGCAACGTGGTATCGGCCGGTGTCAACGAGTTGATTGTGCCGAACTACAAGCAAACATGGGGTGACATCCGGAAGATCGCGGATGCTCCGGAGGGCGTGAGGCACCTGAGCTTTAAGTCCGACGAGTACACGGGCTGAGACGTCGATCCTCCCGCACTTTTGCCCGAGTGGACGTGCCGCTCGGGCAATTTCTTGAGGCTAGATGCTCGAAAATCGAGAAATACGTTGGGTAGATTTGATTGAGCCTTCAAAGGCGTAGTTCGGCTAGTGATCGAACGTGAGGGTATGTTGATCGGTCGATATTAGCTAGTATTCCTCCAGGCTGCAGAACTGAGCGCTTTGATAAATGTTGACGCTGATGTTGTGGAAGAACGTGCCATTGGCTGACTGCTTTGCTTCGGAGGGAGCATACCAACTGCCGAAAACCAGATAATCTTGGCCTAACTCAAACTCACAAAGCAGGCGTTCTTCTCCATAGATGCGGGCAACTAGAAGCGTGGTCGGTCCGGGACTCAGAAGAACTTCTGCGTGACCTGCACCCCTGAAACGCCCCCGATTTTGA
>MKUJ01000018.1:168720-172358 GCA_001897755.1 Afipia sp. 64-13 | reverse complement strand
ATAGCGGCGACCGCCGCTGCGCTTCATCGGTTTGATCTGGACGAAGCGTGTTTCCCAGAAGCGCAGCACATGCGCCGGGATATCGAGATCGTCGGCGACCTCGCTGATCGTCCGAAATGCATCCGGCGCCTTGTCCAAATGCACACTCCCTTTATGGCCGGGCCGTCATCAGGCGGCGACTCAGCGTGCAGGCTGAATCACGACGCGCGGAATCTACCGCGTTTTCCGGCGCAGGGGAATTCTCAAGGAAAAAGCCGAGGAATTATCTGCCTGTACGTCACAGACACGGCACGGCCGCGATTCACGCCGGCGGCGTGACGAACAAAATCGAACCCTAGTCCGACTCGGCGACAACGGCGCTGCCATTGGCGTGGCCGTTGATGCGCTGCTTGAGGATGGCCGATGGCTTGAACACCATCACCCGGCGCGGCGAGATGGGAACCTCGGTGCCGGTCTTGGGATTGCGGCCGATCCGCTGGCCTTTCTGACGGACCATGAACGAGCCGAACGAGGACAGCTTCACCGTCTCGCCCTTCTCGAGGCAGTCGGTGATTTCCTTCAGCACCAGTTCCACAAAGGCGGAGGATTCAGTCCGCGACAGCCCCACCTTCTGATAGACGGCCTCGCACAGATCGGCGCGTGTTACGGTCTTGCCAACTTCGCTCATCGCCTGCCCCACAATCATTTCCGGCGAACAATTCGCGTCTGAAATTAGGGGGTTAACCCGGAGGGGTCAACCCGCACTCACCACTCAAAACCATCTGTTTTCCGCGGGAAAACGTTTGATTTTTATCTAATCCCTCACCAGCGCAGCAGCGCCGAACCCCAGGTGAAGCCACCCCCCATCGCCTCCAGCATGACAAGGTCGCCCTTCTTGATGCGCCCGTCGGCCGCCGCAACGGCCAGCGCCAGCGGGATCGACGCCGCCGAGGTATTGCCGTGCTCGTCCACGGTCAGCACCACCTTTTCCGGCGCGATATGCAGTTTCTTGGCCGAGGCATCGATGATGCGCTTGTTGGCCTGATGCGGCACCAGCCAGTCGATGTCGTCCGCCGTGGTGCCGGTGGCGTTGAAGGCGTCGACGATCACGTCGGTGATCATGCCGACGGCATGCTTGAACACCTCCCGCCCCTCCATCCGCAGATGGCCGGCGGTCTGGGTGGTCGAGGGGCCGCCATCGACGAACAGCTTGTCCTTGTGGCGGCCATCCGAGCGCAGATGGGTGGTCAGCACGCCGCGGTCGGCGCTGCTGCCGGGCTGCTGCTGGGCGTCCAGCACCACCGCGCCGGCGCCGTCGCCGAACAGCACGCAGGTGGTGCGGTCGTTCCAGTCGAGGATCCGGGAGAAGGTTTCGGCGCCGATCACCAGCGCCCGCTTGAAGGCGCCGCTCTTGAGGAAGTTGTCGGCGGTGGCGAGCGCGAAGATGAAGCCGGAGCATACCGCCTGCACGTCGAACGCCGCGCCGTGGTGGATGCCGAGCGCTTCCTGGATCTGCACGGCGGTGGCGGGAAAGGTGTTGTCGGGCGTCGAGGTCGCGAGCACGATCAGGTCGATGGACTGCGCGTCGATCCCGGCATTGGCGATCGCCGCCTGCGCCGCCTTGATGCCGAGATGCGAGGTGTATTCGCCGTCGGCCGCGATGTGGCGCTGGCGGATGCCGGTGCGCTGGACGATCCATTCGTCGGACGTGTCGACCGTCTTGGTCAGTTCGGCATTGGTGACGATCCGCTCGGGCAGGTATGCACCATAGCCGAGCACGACCGAACGCGTCGTGGTCACGAGACAGCCTCCTGCGCGGTCGGCACCATGGCCAGAAGGCCGCCGCCGCGGTTGAGTGTTTGATTGATCTTTGTCAGGAGATCGTAGCGGACCATGTCATAGCCAACATCGACGGCCGAGGCAAAGCCTTCGGCGTCGGTTCCGCCATGGCTCTTGATCACGACACCGTTGAGGCCGAGAAACACCCCGCCATTGACCTTGCGCGGGTCCATCTTGTCGCGGAGCGCGTTGAAGGCCCCCCGCGCCAGGATATAGCCGAGCTTGGAGCGCCAGGTGCGCCCCATCGCGCTGCGCAGATATTGCGCGATCTGCCGCGCGGTGCCCTCCGCGGTCTTCAGCGCGATATTGCCGGAAAAGCCCTCGGTGACGATCACGTCCGCCGCGCCCTTGCCGATGTCGTCGCCTTCGACGAAACCGATGAAATCGAGCTCGGGCAGGTTCATCGCCCGGAGCAGTTCGGCGGCGTGCCGCACTTCCTCGACGCCCTTGACCTCCTCGACCCCGATATTGAGCAGGCCGACCGTCGGCCGCTCCAGATCGAACAGCACCCGCGCCATCGCACTGCCCATGATCGCCAGTGCCGCGAGGTGCTGCGCGTCGCCGCCGATCGAAGCGCCGACATCGAGCACGACCGACTCGCCGCGCACCGTCGGCCAGGCGCAGGCGATCGCCGGCCGATCGATCCCCGGCAGCATGCGCAGGTTGAAGCGGGCCATCGCCATCAGCGCGCCGGTGTTGCCGGCGGACACCGCGACATCGGCCTCGCCCTTCTTCACCGCGTCGAGCGCCAGCCACATCGACGAGCTCTTGCGTCCGCGCCGCAGCGCCTGGCTCGGCTTCTCGTCCATGGTGATGGCAATGTCGGTGTGGATCACCCGCGAGGCGGCCTTCATCGCCGGATGGGCATCGAGTTCGCGATTAATCTGGGCGCTGTCGCCGAACAGCAGAAACTCGGTGTCGGGATGCCGGGTCAGAGACAGACCGGCTCCGGGAACGACGACCGATGCGCCGTAATCGCCACCCATGGCGTCAAGCGCAATTCGAACCTTTTGGGCCATGTCCGTTCCGGAAACCTGAATCTGCGGTCAAAAACCAAAAACCGCTCCTCTGCAGGAACGCCGCGAAGGCGCTGCAGGCAGCGATAAGCGGACAGCGGTGGGCTGACCCCAAAACAATACCTTGTCCGCGTGGCGATACAACATCTTGACGGGCCTGTCTCGCCCCACTCAATGCCGTTTGGGTTTCTTGCCGGACGGCGGGGCGGCCTCTTTCAGCGCCTTGAGCGCCGCGAAGGGATGCTCGTCGGGGTCGGCCTCCTCCTGCGGCGCGTCGAAAACCGCGTCCGCCTTGCGCGGATAGGGATCTATTCCCAGAAACAGCATCTCCGTCGCCAGCCGGCCGAGATTGATCGCGCCGCCGACGATCTCCTCCGGCGGCTCGGGAATGTCCTCCTCCTCGCCCGCCGTATGCGGCACCGCCTGCGTCGCCACCATGCCGGCCGGCGCGAAGGTGATATCGACCGGCTCGACGACCAGGCTTTCCATCGGCTCCAGCGTCACCACGCAGGTCTGGCCGACCTTGCCCCGCACCTGCCCGGTGACATGAATCAGCCCGCCCCGGCCATGGGCGAGATCGAATTCCGCCGATGCCTCGGAAATCTCGCGCAGGCCGCCGAGTTGCGCCAGCGCGGCGCGCTGATCCGCGTTGGCGGCGAAGGCGACATGCGATCCGGCTTCCGGAATCTGCGCCACGATGACGGGGACGCTCCAGGGCATATCTTTCCAGAGCGTGTCCTGCTCCGGAGCGCGGGTGCGGCGGGGTTTCTCGGTCATGGCGGATGCCTTTCAGTTCGATCCGGA
>MKUJ01000018.1:116703-168688 GCA_001897755.1 Afipia sp. 64-13 | reverse complement strand
GCGGCTCCAGCGCGGCCAGCACGGTGGTCATGTAGGCGGCGATCTGCGCCGCACGGTCCGGGTGCGCGCCGTTGAGGACGTTGCGGTCGATCGCGGCGGCCAGCGCCTCGCCGCCGGCGGCCAGCGCGGCATCATAGGCGGCGGTGCGGCCGTAAAACGCCTCGCCGAACGCCTGCATCCGTTTCGGCACGGTGAGATCGCCGACGCCCATTTCGCGCAGATTGCCGTCCATGTCGGTGCAGAAACGGTCGAACAACTGCTGGGCGAGATCGGCCGCAGCCACGGCGCGCAGCCGGCGCAGCACCGGCCACAGATGCAGCACCAGCATGTCGAACCGGCCGTTCACCGTGTCGGGCACATCGAGACTGGCGTAAAATGCCGGTTGTCGTGCCTGCGCCACGATCATGCCATAGATCGCTTCAATGGTGCCGCCGGACGGGGCAGAACTCCGGAA
The DNA here is from genome assembly GCA_001897755.1 of Afipia sp. 64-13. Lineage (GTDB taxonomy): Bacteria > Pseudomonadota > Alphaproteobacteria > Rhizobiales > Xanthobacteraceae > Afipia. The sequence continues at coordinate 168,234 of MKUJ01000018.1, read as the reverse complement.
GTGTTTGAACGGCCAAAGCATTACTGGCTCCGCATCGGGCCACCGGCCTGCGGCGGCGTTCGGACGTGTTGCAATCGGAAGTCCTGCCGGGTACGTCAACGCACCACGCGATGCAAGAGCGCATTGCGTGGTCATGCAAGAGGATAGCCCCTTTGGCCGAGATGATCGTGAGCCCCGACGCAAGCCGGCAGACCCGGACACCCCGCACGCGGTGGCTGCGCCCTCGTGGCTTGCGCCTCGCGGCGGCCGCGCTTGCGGTCTGCGCCGTGCTCGGCGGCTGCACCGGCGAGCAGTTCCAGAAGGGCTACATCCTGCCGGCCGGCGCGCTCGAGCAGATCCCGCTCGGCGCCAGCCAGGACCAGGTGCTGATCGTGATGGGCACGCCCTCCACGGTCGCGACGCTGAACGGCGAGGTGTTCTACTACATCTCGCAGCGCACCGAGCGCAAAGTCGCCTTCATGCGCCAGCAGGTGATCGACCAGCGCGTGATCGCAATCTATTTCGACAAGGATCGCCGGGTGCAGCGCATCGCCAATTACGGCCTCAGGGACGGCCGCATCTTCGACTTCATCACGCGCACCACGCCGACCAGCGGTCAGGAGCTCTCCTACCTGACGCCGCTGTTCAAGATCCTCAGCACGCGGGATTAGAGCAGGCTCAAGTTAAGGCGAAGCGTTGCCAGAAACATGAGGCTGCTCCCTCTCCCCGCCGGGGAGAGGGTTGGGGTGAGGGGAAATAGAATTCTCGATAGATCGTAACCCCTCACCCGGATTGCTATCGCGCGTCTCCGACGCGCGGCAATCCGACCTCTCCCCATGGGAGAGGTGAACCAAGCTCCACGCCAATGTCCGGATATCAGACCGCCACCAGTCCGCGCTCGACGAACTTGTAGCCCGCCTCCCAGCGGCGATATGCCTCGCTGTCCTTGGGATAGGGATTGTGGTGCGGCTCGCGGTTGAAGCAGGCGCGCTTGCCCTGCTCGAACGGATCGTTGTCGTCCATGACACTGCCTCCCCAAAAAGCCGTCAATCGAAACGCCGTACCCTGAAGCGGATTCAACGCAGCCGGCGCCGAAGGTTTCCCGCCGCGCGAAGATGTCGCACGCCCAAACAAAAACGCCCGCGGCATGCCGCGGGCGTTTCGTCGAATGCGCCTGAAATCAGTGAGCGAGGATCGCCAGCAGCAACAATGCAACGATGTTGGTGATCTTGATCATCGGATTCACCGCAGGACCGGCCGTATCCTTGTAGGGGTCGCCGACAGTGTCGCCGGTCACCGCCGCCTTGTGGGCGTCGGAGCCCTTGCCGCCGAAATGGCCGTCCTCGATGTACTTCTTGGCGTTATCCCATGCGCCACCGCCCGAGGTCATCGAGATCGCGACGAACAGACCGGTGACGATCACGCCGAGCAGCATGGCGCCGACCGCGGAGAACGCCGCCGACTTGCCCGCCGCGCCACCGCCCGCGATGAAGTAGATCACGAAGTAGACGAAGATCGGCGACAGCACCGGCAGCAGCGAGGGAATGATCATTTCCTTGATCGCCGCCTTGGTCAGCAGGTCCACCGCCTTGCCGTAATCCGGCTTGTCGGTCCCCTTCATGATGCCCGGCTTCTCGCGGAACTGGCGGCGCACCTCCTCGACGATCGCGCCGGCGGCGCGGCCGACCGCGGTCATGCCCATCGCGCCGAACAGGTACGGCAGCAGGCCGCCGAACAGCAGACCGACCACGACGTACGGGTTGTTGAGCGAGAAGTCCGGATTGACGCCGGCGAAGTATTTGTGGGTCGCCGAATGCGCCACGAAGAATTTGAGGTCTTCGTTATAGGCCGCGAACAGCACCAACGCGCCGAGACCGGCCGAGCCGATGGCGTAGCCCTTGGTCACCGCCTTGGTGGTGTTGCCGACCGCGTCGAGCGCGTCGGTCGCCTTGCGGACTTCCTTGGGCAGGCCCGCCATCTCGGCGATGCCGCCGGCATTGTCCGTCACCGGGCCGAAGGCGTCGAGCGCGACGATCATGCCCGCCAGCGCCAGCATGGTGGTGGTGGCGATCGCGATGCCGAACAGGCCGGCCAGGCTGTAGGTGATCAGGATTCCGGCGATGATGACGATGGCGGGAAGCGCGGTCGCCTCCATCGAAATCGCAAGACCCTGAATGACGTTGGTGCCGTGACCGGTCACCGAGGACTGTGCGATCGACTTCACCGGGCGGTAGTCGGTGCCGGTGTAGTATTCGGTGATCCAGATGATCAGGCCGGTGACGGCAAGGCCGACCACGCCGCACAGGAACAGCGACAGGCCGGTGAACTTGACGCCTTCCAGCGGGCCGAAACCGATGAGCTGGTGGATCACGATGGCGAGGCCGACGAGAGAGAGCACGCCGGTCGCAATCAGGCCCTTGTAGAGCGCGCCCATGATCGACTGGCTGACGCCGAGCTTGACGAAGAAGGTGCCGGCGATCGAGGTCAGGATGCAGATGCCGCCGATGGCGAGCGGTAGGATCATCATGTTCGGCAGCAGCGCGGGCGCGCCGGCGAAGAAGATCGCCGCGAGCACCATGGTCGCCACCGCGGTCACCGCGTAGGTCTCGAACAGGTCGGCCGCCATGCCGGCGCAGTCGCCGACGTTGTCGCCGACGTTGTCGGCGATGGTTGCCGGGTTGCGCGGATCGTCCTCCGGAATGCCGGCTTCGACCTTGCCGACGAGGTCGCCGCCGACGTCGGCGCCCTTGGTGAAGATGCCGCCGCCGAGACGGGCGAAGATCGAGATCAGCGAGGCGCCGAAGCCGAGCGCCACCAGCGCGTCGATGACGATGCGGTTGTTGGGGGCAAGGCCGGCGAAGTGAGTCAGATAGATGTAGTAGAGCGTGACGCCGAGCAGCGCGAGGCCGGCGACCAGAAGGCCGGTGATCGCGCCCGCCTTGAAGGCGAGCTCAAGGCCGCCGGCCAGCGACTGGGTCGCCGCCTGCGCGGTGCGGACATTGGCACGCACCGACACGTTCATGCCGATGAAGCCTGCCGCGCCGGACAGCACCGCGCCGATCAGGAAGCCGACCGCCACCAGCACGCCGAGGAAATACGCGAGCAGCGCGAAGATCACGATGCCGACGATGCCGATGGTGGTGTATTGCCGCCGCAGATAGGCCTGCGCGCCTTCACGCACCGCACCTGCGATTTCCTGCATCCGCGCGTTGCCGGCGTCTGCGCCGAGCACCGACGAGGTTGCCCATGCGGCGTAGACAATAGAGAGCACGCCGCAGAGCACGATCAACCATAATGCTGTCATCTGACTTGCCTTTGTTTCCCGGAATATCCGTATCCCGCGAGCGCGGACGGAAAAGAAGAAAAACGGAGGTTTTGCCAGCCGCCGCCGGGTTGCCTCAATTTGGCGCGGACAATGCCAAAATCGCCCTCGCGGCGCAATGAGCGCAGGGCCCCCAAAACCCCGTTTTTAGGCTAATTCAACCAACGTCGAACGGCGCGCGCGCTCGGAAACGCGCGCGATCAGAAATGGCTGTAGGACAAACGCTGCAGCACCATCGCCTGCCCGCGCGAATCGACCAGCACCGGCGGCGCGCCGCCGGCCGTGATGCGGCCGATTGTCGTCACCGCGACGCCCGCCTCGCGCGCGGCCGCCTCGAACGCGGCCCAGCGATTCTCCGGGACGGTCGCGAGCACCTCGTAATCGTCGCCGCCGGAGACCAAAGTCCCGATCCCGGCCACACCATTTGCAAGAAGCCGCGCCGCGACCGGCGACAACGGCACGGCGGCGGCCTCGATGCGCGCCGAGACGCCGGAGGCGGCGCACAGTTTGGCGAGATCGCCGATCAGGCCGTCCGAGACGTCCATCGCGGCATGGGCATGATCCCGCAACGCTTTGGCCAGCGCCAGACGCGGCTGCGGCACGCGGTAGCGCCCGGCGAGATAGTCGCGGCCCGACGCGTCATCACCAAGTGCGGCGGCGGCCTTGCCGCCCTTGAGCACGTCGAGGCCCAGCGCGGCATCGCCGATGCTGCCGGAGACGACGACGCGATCCCCTTCTTGCGCGCGGTCGCGCCGGACGATTGTGCCGGGGGCTACCCTGCCGAAGGCGGTGATCGAGACGGTCAGCGGCCCCGGCGTCGAGACGGTGTCGCCGCCGAGCAGCGGGCAGTTGAACGTCGCCGCATCTTCCCCCAGCGCGCGCGCGAACGGCGCGAGCCAGTCGTCGCCCGCCTGCCGCAGGGCCAGCGTCAGCACGAAACCGGCCGGGGTCGCCCCCTTGGCCGCGAGGTCGGACAGGTTCACCCGCAGCGCCTTGCGCGCCAGCGTCTCCGGCGGATCGGTCGCGAGGAAATGCACGCCCTCCACCACCGCATCGACGGTGACGACGAGATCGTCGCCGGAGGCGGCCAGCACCGCCGCGTCGTCGATCAGGCCGAGCGCGCCGGCGTCGCTGGCGAGCGGCTGGAAATAGCGCGCGATCAGGTCATGTTCGGCGGAGGCCATGATGCACCCATTGGATTCGTCATGCCCGGCCTTGTGCCGGGCATCCACGTCTTAAGATATTTCATAAAGACGTGGATGGCCGGGACGAGCCCGGCCATGACGAGAAATGTGGTCGCGTTAAAACTCACCGCTGCGGAACTGGCGCCCGATCTGGTCGAGCACGGCGTTGACCAGGCCGGTCTCGTCGCGATCGACGAAGGCGTGGGCGACGTCGACATATTCCTTGATGACGACGCGCGCGGGCACATCCTTGCGGTGATCGAGCTCGTAGGCCCCGGCGCGCAGCACCGCGCGCAGGATGGCGTCGATCCGCTTCAGCGGCCAGCCCTTGTTGAGCGCCTCGTCGAGTAACGGGTCGAGCCTTTCCTGCTCGCGCACCACGCCCGACACCACGTCGCGGAAGAACGCCGCCTCGGCCGGCAGATATTTCTCGCCCTCGACCTCGTTGCCGAGCCAGTGGCTTTCGAATTCGGCGAAGATATCGTTCACGCCCGCGCCGGCGATGTCCATCTGATAGAGCGCCTGTACCGCCGCAAGGCGGGCCGCACCGCGCCGATTGGCCTTCTTCTCGACGGTTTTCGGAGCATCGGCCATCACGGTTTCGCCAGTCTGCGGCGGATGCGGATCATCGCGAGCGCCGCCCGCGCGGCATCGCCGCCTTTGTTGAGCTCGTCGGCGCGGGCGCGCGCCCAGGCTTGTTCCTCGGTGTTGACGGTGATGATGCCGTTGCCGAGCGGCAGGCTGCGCGCCACCGCGAGGTCCATCAGCCCGCGCGCGGATTCCATCGACACGATCTCGAAATGGATGGTCTCGCCGCGAATGACGCAGCCGAGCGCGATCGCGCCGTCATAAGGCTTGCCGTTCTTCTTGGCGGCGTCGAGCGCGATCGAAATCGCCGCCGGAATCTCCAGCGCACCGGGAACGCTGAGCACGTCATACTTGACGCCGGCCGCGTCCAGTTCCTGCAACGCGCCGGCCAGCAGCGCGCTCTGGATTTCGTCGTAGAAACGGGCCTCGACGATCACCACGCGGGCGCCGGTGATATCGGTGTCGTCGTTCAGTTGCGCGCGGCGCGGTTCAGCCATCGGTCGTCCCAATAGTCAATTGACTTACGTTCCGCGCCTTGTAGTCGCTAAGTCATGCAATTCCAAGCCGGAATTCCTGTCATGACAGGCTTGCGGCGGGCATGACGGACACATTCATTTCATCTGCGTCAGCCGCGCCGCATAGCGCGCCATCAGATCAACTTCGAGATTGACCTGCGTGCCCGCCTGCCACGCGTGCAAGGTGGTGGCCTGCAACGTATGCGGGATGATCAGCACCGAAAACGTATCTTCCGCCGCGCTGTTGACGGTGAGCGAGACGCCGTCCAGCGTCACCGATCCCTTGGTTGCGATGAAACGCGCCAGATCGCGTGGCGCGCGCAGCTCGAACCGCGCCATGTCGGGCAGATCGTCGCGGACAAGAATCGCGGCGATGCCATCGACATGCCCGGCGACGATGTGGCCGCCGAGTTCGTCGCCGATCTTGAGCGCGCGTTCGAGATTGAGCCGCGTGCCGGCGCGCCAGTCCCGCGCCGTGGTCAGCCGCAGCGTTTCGGCGGCGGTATCGACCTCGAACCAGGCGCGGCCCTGCTCCGTGCCTGAACGCACCACCGTGAGGCACACGCCGTTGCAGGCGATCGACGCGCCGTCGGCGATCGTTGCCTGATCATAGCGGCAGGCGATGCGCAGCCGGTGCAACTGGCCCTGTGCGGTCGGCGTCAAGGCCGTGATCTCGCCGATGTCGGTGACAATGCCGGTGAACATGGGCCTCTTTCGCTTGTCTTCCTGCTTCCGTCATGCCCGGCCTTGTGCCGGGCATCCACGTCTTCCTTATTTCAAGTGTTCCAAGGCGTGGATGGCCGGGACAGGCCCGGCCATGACGACTTCAACTACGATCTCGTTCAGACGCGCTCATAGATCATGAGACTGTCGCCCCCGACTGTTTCGCTAGCACGAAGCCTGAATGAAGGCGACTGCGTGATTGCGCCGAGGGGTTGCGTCGCCAGCGCAGGGACACCGTCATCGCCGATCCGCCCAGGGCCGCGCAGCAGCCAGATCTCGTCGACCAGTCCGGCGGTGAGAAACGACGAGGCCACCCGCGCCCCGCCCTCGACCAGAAGGCGGGTGACGCCTTGATCGGCCAGCGCATGCAGCACCTCCGGCAGCGCGAGGCCCGGCGGCGCACTGGTCAGGGTGACGACGCGCAGCAGATGCGCGCCGGCCCCGCCGAGCTTGGCCGCCGCCTTGGCTTCCGCAAGCTCCGAGGTCACGACCCAGAGCGGCACCTGCCGCGCCGAATGCACCAGGCGGCTGTCGCCGGGCAGCCGCAGCGCGCGGTCCAGCACCACCCGCACCGGCGAGCGTGCCTCCATGCCCGGCAGGCGGCACGTCAGCAGCGGATCGTCCGCCAGCACCGTGCCGATGCCGACCAGAATGGCGTCGCTTTGCGCGCGCAAGAGATGCACCCGCGCATTCGCCCTCTCGCCGGTGATCGCGACCGGGCGATGGCCCGCCGCCGCGATCTTGTCGTCCGCCGACACCGCAAGTTTGAGAATGACGTGCGGGCGATGCGCACGCACCCGCATGAAGTGTCCGGCGTGATCGCGCGCGGCCTCCTCGGCGCACAGCCCGACATCGACAGCAATCCCGGCGGCGCGCAGCCGCGCATGGCCCTGCCCCGCGACTTCCGGGTTCGGGTCCTCGATGGCGGAGACGACGCGCGCGATGCCGGCGGCGACGATGGCGTCGGCGCAAGGCGGCGTCTTGCCATGATGCGAGCACGGCTCCAGCGTCACATACAGCGTCGCGCCGCGCGCGGCAGCGCCGGCCCGCGCCAGCGCCTGCGGCTCGGCATGGGGCCGCCCGCCGGGCTGCGTCCAGCCGCGCCCGACAATGACGCCGTCCTTCACGATCACCGCGCCGACCGCGGGATTGGGCCAGGTCGCGCCCTGCCCGCGCCGGCCAAGCGCGAGCGCGAGTTGCATATAGCGATGATCAGACATCGGACGAGGCGCGAGCGCGCGCCATCATTTCGGCACGGCCGCCGGGGGCGGATCGTCCTCGTTCGACAATTCGCCGAGCACGGTCTCGAAATCCTTGGCCTCGCGGAAATCGCGATAGACCGAGGCGAAGCGCACATAGGCGACGTCGTCGAGCTTGCGCAGGTGCTCCATCACGATCTCGCCGATGGTCTCCGACGAAATCTCGGATTCACCGCCGCCCTCCAGCTCGCGCACGATGGCCGACACCATCCGCTCGAGCTGTTCGGAATCCACCGGGCGCTTGCGCAGCGAGATCTGCAGCGAACGCACCAGCTTGTCGCGGTCGAACGGCACGCGGCGGCCGCTGCGCTTGATCACGGTAAGCTCGCGCAGTTGCACGCGCTCGAAGGTGGTGAAGCGGAAATTGCACGCCATGCAGACGCGCCGCCGCCGGATCACGGCCGAGTCTTCGGTCGGCCGTGAATCCTTCACTTGGGTATCGAGACTGCCGCAGCTTGGACAACGCATGAGCGCACAGCCTTCCGGTTGGCCTTACGAATAGATCGGGAAACGATCGGTCAGCTCGCGCACCCGCTGCTTCACCGAGGCCTCGACGCCGGGGGCCGAGCCGTCCGGCGACTGCGCCACCGCGTTCAGCACCTCGGCGATCAGCGCGCCGACCTGCTTGAATTCCGCGACGCCGAACCCGCGCGTGGTCGCCGCCGGGGTGCCCAGACGCAGGCCCGAGGTGACGAACGGCTTTTCGGGATCGAACGGAATGCCGTTCTTGTTGCAGGTGATGGCCGAGCGCACCAGCGCGCGCTCCGAGATGTTGCCCTTCAGCCCCTTGGGGCGCAGGTCCACCAGCATCAGGTGATTGTCGGTGCCGCCGGAGACGATCTCGAAGCCATGGCCGCGCAGCGCTTCCGCAAGCGCCCTGGCGTTCTCGACGATGTTCTTCGCATAGACCTTGAAGTCCGGGCTCAGCGCTTCCTTGAACGCCACCGCCTTGGCGGCAATCACATGCATCAAGGGGCCGCCCTGCAGGCCGGGGAAGATCGCCGAGTTGATCTTCTTGGCGATCTCCTCATCGTTGGACAGGATCAGGCCGCCGCGCGGGCCGCGCAGCGACTTGTGCGTGGTGGTGGTGGTGACATGGGCGTGCGGCACCGGCGAGGCATGCGCGCCGCCGGCGACGAGACCGGCGAAATGCGCCATGTCCACCAGGAAATAGGCGCCGACGCTGTCGGCGATCTCGCGGAAACGCTTGAAGTCCCACGGGCGCGAGTATGCCGAGCCGCCGGCGATGATCAGCTTCGGCTTCACCTCCTGCGCCTGTTTGGCCACCGCATCCATGTCGATGATCTGGTCCTCGCGGCGCACGGTGTAGTGCGAGGCCTTGAACCACTTGCCGGACATGTTGACCGGCGAGCCGTGGGTGAGATGGCCGCCGGCGGCCAGATCGAGACCCATGAAGGTGTCGCCCGGCTGCAGCAGCGCCAGGAACACCGCCTGGTTCATCTGGCTGCCGGAGTTCGGCTGCACGTTGGCGAAGTTCGCGCCGAACAGTTTCTTGGCGCGCTCGATCGCGAGCGTCTCGGCGACGTCGACCCATTCGCAGCCGCCATAGTAGCGCTTGCCCGGATAACCTTCGGCGTATTTGTTGGTCATCACCGAGCCCTGCGCCTCGAGCACGGCGCGGCTGACGATGTTCTCGGACGCGATCAGCTCGATCTCGTGCTGCTGGCGACCGAGTTCGCCCTTGATGGCATCGGCGATCTCGGGATCGGCCTGCGCCAGCGACGCGGTGAAAAAGGTGTCCGGGGCAGACGCGGTCTTGGCGGAAGAACTGGACGAGCTCATTGGGGTACATCTCCACCGCCGCGGCCTGCCGGCGGCGCGGACGGTCATTGGGCTTGGGCGGAAACAGCGCGAGCGAGATACCATATGTGGCACCGATGGCCAAGCTGGGGCGGCAGAACGTGATATTTAGTGTGCCAGCGCGAACCGCCCGTTTTCCGGAGGTTTCTGCCCGGTTTCGGCCGGACCGCTGCCCCGCGCGCCGTCCCGGCGCCGTGCCTTCCTAGGAATAATATCCGATCGTTCCAGTCAGGCCCGGCGGGCGGGGCCGATCGGCCCGGTGGCGTTCAATTGAACGGCGAAACGGAAACGGCGATTCCGGCGCAGGCCCGTCTACAGGCGGGCAAACAGCAACACCATGTTCAGCAGGCAGCCCGCCGCGAGGACGAGCATCAACGCAAGCTGGACACGGGCGCGGCTTGTCGGAGGAATCGCTTTCATCATGGCCGGATGATGGAAAGAGTCGGTCCACGAGTCCCGGCCTTTATTTTTCGCCCGGACACCCCCGGATTCAGGACTCGTTTACGAGTCGATTCTCCCTCCAGCCCCCTCTTCCCGGCCCCGCACCGGCGTGGGGTTGAGAAAGGCGGCGAGACATGGTGATTTGCCCCGCCACGGGAAAGGGATCAGATGTCCGACGCCAGAAACAAAGCCACGATCAAGATCGTCATTCTATCCGGCGCGGTGATCATCGCGCTGTTCGCCTACAAGGCGATGATCGGCGGGGCGCGGCAGGACGTTTTCGGTTTCTCGCCGGGCATGCCGCGCGAGGATGCCGACAAGATCATCACCAAGCGGCAATGGATCTGCGAGACGCCGGACGAGAACTCGCTCGACTGCAAGACCGAAGCCGGCCGGGTGCGGCTGGCCTTCGCCGGCGCGCTGAAGGGCAAGCCGGTCTATGCCGTTAACGCCTCGCTGAGCCGGCGCGATCTGTCGCCGGAGGAAATCGCCAAATCGGTGTCCAAGCAGTTCGGCCGCGAGCCGACCAGCGGCGGCCCCGACAATGGCGGACACTATCTGTGGGACCTGCCGAACGGCAGCATGCTCAAGCTCGACGGCACCGAACTGCAGATGACCAACAAGGCCCTCGCCGACCGCAACGGCGCGGCCGCCACCGGATCGGTCCCCGCGGCGCCGGCAAAGTAATTCCGTTCGCGCGTCGCAGCCGGCGATGGCCGCGACGTCTCGCAGCGCATTGTGCGAAAAAGCGCGCCGCATCCGCATGGGATGCGACGCGCCCGGGAAGTGTTCGCTGGAAACAGCGGGCCGCCGGTCTTGCGCCGGCTTGGCCCGAATTTTCGCCTGCGCGGCAGGCGACGATACGTCTCAGAGACGATAGAGGATCTGGTCGGTCCAGAAGCGCTCGAGGCGATGCAGCGACTTGTTGAGGGTCGCGAACTCCTCGTTGGAGATGCCGCCGACCTGCTCTACCGTCTTGACGTGCTTCTGATACAGCGCGTCGACGATGTGGCGGACTTCCTGGCCCTGCGCGGTCAGGCGGATGCGGACCGAGCGACGATCGACGCGCGAGCGCTGATGATCGAGGTAGCCCATCTCCACGAGCTTCTTCAGATTGTAGGAGACGTTGGAGCCGAGATAGTAACCGCGCGTGCGCAGTTCGCCCGCGGTCAGCTCCTTGTCGCCGATGTTGTAGAGCAGCAGCGCCTGCACCGAGTTGATGTCGGAGCGTCCGCGGCGATCGAACTCGTCCTTGATGACGTCGAGCAGACGGCGATGCAGCCGCTCCACAAGAGTCAGAGCTTCGAGATAGAGCGGCTGAACCGGCGCGGCAATGTTCTGAGCGGCGGGTTCAACCGCCTTCATTGCGGATTTCATCATGACACTTCCCTGTTGTCGTTTTTTGCGACTTATTCGACGAAACTTTTGCTTCGTCTGATGAGCCCAACGTAAGGGAAGCGATTGAAGACGAGCTTAAACAACAGCATAAAGATAAGGTTTATTTGAATCAGTAAACGATTGATTTAGCCCGCATTTTCAGGGCCTTTTGTTACTTCTCGTTCACGACGCCGCGCCTGTGTTCACGCTTCGTCACCCGATCTGTCGCATTCCAGAACAAAGACGCTTCAAATTTGAAAGATTCCGTTGAGGATCATGGCGCGCTATGGCGGCCGCTCGCGCGCGGCCATCCAGGCCAGCGCGAGATAGGCGACCAGCATGATCGCCGCGAACACCACCACCATGATGTTGCCGCCATAAATGGCCGGAAACATCAGCTCGATCACCGCCATCGACACCACCGTGGTGAGCCACACCACCGCGCCCCATGGGGTCGCGAGCCACAGCCCGACGGCGGCGACGAGTTCGATCACCGCGAAATACACTGTCGCCGACCGCCACTGCGCGGTCTGCACCTCGAACGCGGTGTCCTCGTTGCCGATGAAGCCGGTGATCTGCGCCCAGTTGTAAAGACCGAGCGTCATCGCGATCACCGCCATCGCGCGCAGGAACAGCACGAGCCGCGCCGTCCACGCGGTCCCGCCGGTCTCCACGTCCTGCGGCAGCGCGGGACCGCCGATCACCGGCTCGCGCGGCGTCACGTCATGATGATCGACTGTACGGCCTCTGCGTCTTTTCATCGTCCTGCCGGATTCGTTCTCGTTCGCGGCGGAGTCTTGGTCGTTTGACCGCGCAAAATCAATCACGATCTATGAAAAACCGCGCGGTGACGCGCACCGGCGGGAATGCTAGATTGCCGTGTAGCCGGCAGATCCTGCCGCAAAATAATCCAGTTCCTCATGGTGAGGAGGAGCCAAGCGACGTCTCGAACCATGAGGCCACATCATGGCGGCCACATCCTTCGAGACGCATCGCCATGACAGGCGTAGCCTGCGTAAACTTGACTACGGTGCAATGCTCCTCAGGATGAGGATCGGGTTTCAGGAAGAAACAGGTTCAGGAAGAAGCAATGGCGATCAAATTCGGGCGGCCGATCGAAATGCGTGATGGTCCCGGCGGCGCGGCCCCGGATCGCGGTCCCGCCTCCACGCTCGATCTGCCGGTCCGGCTGCGCCGCAACCGCAAATCGGAATGGGCGCGCCGTCTGGTGCGCGAACACACGCTCACCACCGACGACCTGATCTGGCCGCTGTTCGTCGCCGACGGCGACAACAGCCGCGTGCCGGTCGCCTCGATGCCCGGCGTCGAGCGTCTCAGCGTCGATCAATGCGTGCGCGACGCCGAGCGCGCCGTGAAACTCGACATCCCGTGCATCGCGCTGTTTCCCTACACCGAGGCGTCGCTGCGCGACGAGGTCGGCAGCGAGGCGCTCAACGTCAACAATCTGGTGTGCCGTTCGGTGCGCGCGATCAAGCGCGAGTTTCCGGAGCTCGGCGTGCTGTGCGACGTGGCGCTCGATCCGTTCACCAGCCACGGCCATGACGGGCTGCTGCGCGACGGCGTCATCCTCAACGACGAGACGGTGGCGACGCTGGTGCAGCAGGCGCTGGTGCAGGCGCAGGCCGGTTGCGACATCATCGCGCCGTCCGACATGATGGACGGCCGGGTCGGCGCGATCCGCGCCGCGCTCGACCATGCCGGCCTCGCCGATGTGCAGATCATGGCCTATGCGGCGAAATACGCCTCCGCGTTCTACGGCCCGTTCCGCGACGCCATCGGCTCGGCCAAGGCGCTGCAGGGCGACAAGCGCACCTACCAGATGGATCCCGGCAATTCCGACGAGGCGCTGCGCGAGGTCGAGCTCGACATCGCCGAGGGCGCCGACATGGTGATGGTCAAGCCCGGCCTGCCTTATCTCGATATCGTGCGGCGGGTGAAGGACACCTTCGCGGTGCCGACCTTCGCCTATCAGGTGTCGGGCGAATACGCGATGATCGCCGGCGCGGCCAACGCCGGCTGGATCGACGGCGAGCGCGCGATGATGGAAAGCCTGCTCGCCTTCAAACGCGCCGGCGCCGACGGCGTGCTGACCTATTTCGCCCCGCAGGCGGCGGAGAAGTTGAGAGCGGGGCGCGGCTAGTTCTTTTACCGACTTCCAGAGCATCGGCTCTCCACCGGGTCGTCCAGGCGCAGGCCGGGACGACCGGCAAGATGCACGGACGGTGCGCTGCGTCTGCGACATCATTTCTTTTCGTTCATGTCCGGCGGCCATCTTGCGCCGCCAAAACCGTATCGCCATGTCCCTGCCATACGCCCCTACGGGGCGCGGAGGAGACTCACGATGTCGGATACCCGGAACAATGGCGGCGCGACCTGGCGGAACGACCCCTATTCCGGTTCGGCGCAGGCCTATGACGCGCGCGAGGACGACGCGCTCTACCGCGGCGTGCTGACCAAGCGCTTCATCGCCTTCCTGATCGACCTCGTGGTGCTGTCGGTGCCGATCATCCTCGCCGCCATCTTCATCGCGCTGTTCGGCGTGGTGACGCTCGGCCTCGGCTGGATGCTGTTCTGGCTGATCTCGCCGCTGTCGGTGCTGTGGGCGCTGATCTATTACGGCTCCTCGCTCGGCGGCCGCCACGCCGCCACCGTGGGCATGCGCACCATGGACATCCACATGCGCACCCGCACCGGCGAGCCGCCCTATTTCCTGCTCGGCGTGGTCCATGCCGTGCTGTACTGGCTCTCGGTGTCGCTGCTGACGCCGTTCGTCGTGATCGTCGGCTTCTTCAACCGCCGCTCGCAGTTGCTGCACGACCTGCTGCTCGGAACCACGATCGTCAATTCCTCAGCCGACCTGCCGGTCACGCGCCCGTACTGAACGCACAGGGCATGACCCGGCTGCAGCCGGCGCCGGTTGACGGTTTCCGGCCGCGGCGCGATGCTGGCGGGGCAGCCGAATCCTGTACGAAGCGACCACAGGCCGGGGCTGCGACGGGATGGTGCCGGAGCGCGGACGCAAGACCCCGCTTCTTTCGGAGGCTGACGGCGATACGTGACACAGCACTCGCGCAATACCCCGCAATTCTATCTCACCGCGCCCTCGCCCTGTCCGTATCTGGAGGGCCGGCAGGAGCGTAAGGTCTTCACGCACCTCGTCGGCGAGAAGGCGGGCGAGCTCAACGACCTGCTGACCCATGGCGGCTTCCGCCGCAGCCAGTCGATCGCCTACCGCCCGGCCTGCGACCAGTGCCGCGCCTGCGTCTCGGTGCGGGTGATCGCGGGCGAATTCCGCCCCTCGCGCAATTTCCGCAAGGTGCTGGCGCGCAATGCCGATATCGTCGGCGAGATGCGCAGCGCGGTGCCGACCTCCGAGCAGTATTCGATCTTCCGCGCCTATCTCGACGCCCGCCATCATGACGGCGGCATGGCCGACATGACCGTGCTCGATTACGCGATGATGGTGGAGGACAGCCACGTCGCGACGCGGGTGATCGAATATCGCCTCCGCAAGCCGGGAGCGGGACTGTCCGGCAAGGGCGAACTGGTCGCGGTGGCGCTGACCGACATCCTCAATGACGGGCTGTCGATGGTCTATTCCTTCTTCGAGCCCACCGAAGACGACCGCTCGCTCGGCACCTTCATGATCCTCGATCATATCACGCGGGCGCGGCGGCTCGGCCTGCCTTATGTCTATCTCGGCTACTGGATCGAGGGCTCCGCCAAGATGGACTACAAGGCCCGCTTCCATCCGCAGCAGCGCCTGGCCCCGAGCGGCTGGCTGCGCGTCGACGCCAGCGGCACCATGGCGCCGGAGCCGCAGGACTGAAGCTTTTGTCGTCCTGAGAATCTAGTTCAAATGCAGTTTCGTGATGGCCGGCATAGCCCGTCAACGACGGGCGTGAACGCCCTTTCGACCCGGCCGTCCGCGTCTTTCCTTAGCTAAAATGCCGTGAAGGCGTGGATGGCCGGAATAAATCCGGCCATGGCGGCGCTGTTGTCGCGGCACCAGTGCCAGACCTCATCCTGAGGAGCGATCCGCAGGATTGCGTCTCGAAGGATGAGGCCTCATGGTTCGAGACGCACGGCTGCGCCATGCTCCTCACCATGAGGAACGAACATCACCCCGTCACGAAATCGAACACCAGCTTGACGTTCAGCGCGATCACGATCGCGGCGGTGACGGCGGCAGCGGCGGTGAGCCAGCGCGGCGCGACGAAGCTGCCCATCTTCCGCCGGCTCGCGGTGAACATCACCAGCGGCACGATGGCGAACGGCAGTTGCAGGCTGAGCACCACCTGACTGAGGATCAAAAGCTCGGCCGTGCCCTTCTCGCCGTACCAGACCGTCACCAGCGCCGCCGGCACGATGGCGATGGCGCGGGTCATCAGGCGGCGCAGCCACGGCGCGACGCGGATGTTGATGAAGCCTTCCATCACGATCTGGCCCGACAGTGTCGCGGTGACGGTCGAGTTCAGGCCGCAGCACAGAAGCGCGATGCCGAACAGCGTCGGCGCGAGGGTCGAGCCCAGCATCGGCGAGAGCAGCGCGTGCGCCTGATCGAGCTCGGCGATGTCGGTCTTGCCGGTGGCGTGGAACGCGGCGGCAGCCAGAATCAGGATCGAGGCGTTGATGGTCAGCGCGAGGCACAGTGCGATGGTGGAATCGATGGTGGCGAATTTGATCGCTTCGCGCTTTTCCGGCGCGGTGTGACCGTAGCCGCGGGTCTGCACCAGCCCGGAGTGCAGATAAAGATTATGCGGCATCACCGTCGCGCCGAGAATGCCGAGCGCGAGATAGAGCATCTCCGGATTGCGCACGATCTCCACCGTCGGCGCGAAGCCGCGGATCACCTGACCCCAGTCGGGATCGGCCATGCCAATCTGCAGCGCGAAGCATGCGGCGATAACGCCGAGCAGCGTCACCACAAACGCCTCGATCCAGCGGAAGCCGAGCGCCTGCAACGCCAGGATCAGGAACACGTCGAGCGCGGTGATCAGCACGCCGATCTCGAGCGGAATCCCGAACAACAGATTAAGACCGATCGCGGTGCCGATGATCTCGGCCAGGTCGGTGGCGCTGATGGCGATTTCCGCCAGCAGCCACAGCGGCCATGACGCCCATTTCGGAAACGCATCGCGGCAGGCCTGCGCCAGATCCCGCCCCGCGCCGATGCCGAGCCGCGCGCACAGCGCCTGCAGGATGATGGCCATGATGTTGGAGATCAGCGCCACCGCAAGCAGCGCGTAGCCGAACTTCGAGCCGCCGGCGAGCGAGGTCGCCCAGTTGCCGGGGTCCATGTAGCCGACCGCGACCAGATAACCAGGGCCGAGAAACGCCGTCAGCTTGCGCCAGAACGAGGCATTCCTGGCCACGCCGATCGAGGCGAACATGTCCGACAGCGACGGCTCGCCCCGCGCCGTGCGCCAGCCCTCGTCCGGGGCTTGCACCGCCTGTGCGGCGGCCTGCGTGCCTTGCGCTGCCTGCAATTCGTGCTCGCGGGCGTCCGGCCGGAGCTTGGGATTCGAAATGTCATCCATGCCGCAACTATGGCAACGTTTCAATCTAGTTGCAAGTGACTTGCAATAGCGAAGGGCGGCTCGGGCCGGCCCGCCTCTCGCTTGAGGCCGGCGGCCTCGCCGGCTCCGACGAGTCCACGGTCCTCCCACGGGACTTCCTGCACCGGTTAAACGGCCGATACCGCTGCCGTCATTGCGAGGAATGCAAAGCGACGCCGGATGGTTTCGCGAAGCTCGCAGCTAACCGGCTTCTCAAAATCGCTCGGCTCCAGCGACAATTCAAAGATCGTCATGCCCGGCCTCGTGCCGGGCATCCACGTCTTTACGAAGGATCGGCAGAGAGAGCGTGGATGGCCGGGCATAGCCCGTCAAAGACGGGCGTGAACGCCCTTTTGTCGCGGCCACGACGGCGCGGTGGCGGATGGCTTTATGGTTCGAGACGCGAGGCTTCGCCTCGCTCCTCACCATGAGGATCGATCGTCACCGGACGCGCTCCTCATCCTGAGAGCCTGACCGAATAGGAAATAAGACCAGGGTCGTCCCGCGAAGGCCGGGATCCATCACCACCGACTTTGCGATAGAGGTTGGAGTCCTAAAACATCGACAGGGGCTATGGGTCCCGGCCTTCGCCGGGACGACCTGAAATGAAAAGTTTCCGCTGTATCGCAGGACGACGCTCTTTCACCCCTACCCGTGCTTTTCGAAATCACCCGGCTGCGGCGGAGCGATCGGCGTGAACTGGCAGCGGTCCGGCTTCAGATCGACCAGCGGCGTGCCGTCGAGACAGTCGAGGCCCTGCACGCTGACGATGTTGCCTTCGACCGACACCAGCTTCGCCACCGAGGTGCCGAGCGGATTGGGCCGCACCGGCGAGCGCAGCGCAAACGTGCCGTGCAGATTGGTGTCACTGGCCGGGCTTTGCAGCACCAGATCGCGGCGCGATTCATGCAGCCAGTAGATCACCTCAACCTGGCTGAACTTTTCCAGCCCCTTCAGCGCGATCACCCACGGCTCGAAAATCTCGATCTGACATACCGGACCATCGTGACGACCCTGACGCGGCGTCATCATCCGGTCGGTCCACGGAGTATGGATACGACCGATAAAAGTAAGCCCCGCATCAGTCGGCGGCGGCGGCGTGACAGCGACCTCGCCTTCGCGGATTTCGTTACGACGGACCATTCGATTTCACCTTGCATTTGGACACCGCAAACGACTGTAGCGGCCTTGCCGGACACGGCAAGGCGCGCAGCCGATCAGCCACGCGCTTTCCGCATCGTCGTGAATGAAATGAGACCGGACGGCGCTGCGCCTTGCGTCAGCCGAGAGTCTTGCCGAATTTGTTCGATTTCGGGAAACCCTTCGGCGCCAGCCGGCCGGCGTCGCCGCGATTGCCGCGCCAGTCGGACAGCTCTTTCCAGCTCGCGGAAAATTCGCGGCCGGCGGAGTCTCTCCAGGTCAGGCCGTCCTTGGCGACGAACGTGGCGACGTCCGACAACCCGCCATCCTTGTAGCGCTGCAGCCGCACGCCGCGGCCACGCGCCATTTCCGGCACCTGATCGAGCGGGAAGATCACCATCTTGCGGTTCTCGCCGATCACCGCAACGGTGTCGCCCGCGACCTGCGCCAGCGCCGCCGCCTCGTTCGGCATGGCGACGTTGATGACCTGCTTGCCCTTGCGGGTGTTGCCGACGCAATCATCCTCGTTGACGACGAAGCCCTGCCCGTCATGGCTGGCGATCAGGAATTTGCGGCCGCCGGTGTTGACGAACATCGCCACGATGTTGGCGTCGCCTTCCATGTCGATGAAGCTGCGGATCGGATCGCCATGGCCGCGGCCGCCCGGCAGCTTCTGCGCATCCAGCGTGTAGAAGCGGCCATGAGTGCCGAGCAGTAGCAGTTTCGAGGTCGTTTCGGCGAAGAACGAAATGCCCAGCCGGTCGTCGGTCTTGAAGGTGAGGTTCGACAGATCCTCGACATGGCCTTTGAGCGTGCGCACCCAGCCCTTGTCGGAGACCACGACGGTGATCGGCTCGCGCTCGACCAGCGCCTCCTCGATGGCGGCAAGATCGTGCTCGGGCGCGTCGGCGAACTGGGTGCGGCGCTTGCCGAGCGGCGTCTTCGGCCCGAAGGTGTCGCGCACCTTCCTGATCTGCTCGCCGACCTTCTTCCACTGCTCGGGCTCGGAGGCGAGCACCGCGTTGATGCCCTTGAGCTCGGTGCGCAGATCCTTGTCCTCGCGCCGGATCTCCATTTCCTCGAGCTTGCGCAGGCTGCGCAGGCGCATGTTGAGGATGGCGTCGGCCTGCACCTCGGTGAGCTTGAAGGTCCGGATCAGCACCGGCTTGGGCTCGTCCTCGGTGCGGATGATCTTGATCACCTTGTCGAGGTTGAGATAGGCGATCAGATAGCCGCCGAGCACTTCGAGGCGGTTCTCGATCTGGGCCTTGCGATAGTTGGAACGGCGCAGCAGCACGTCGCGCAGATGGTCGAGCCATTCGCGCAAGACCTCGGCGAGACCGAGCACCTTGGGGATGCGGCCCTTCACCAGCACGTTGAGGTTGAGCGAGATGCGGCTTTCAAGCTCGGTCTGCTTGAACAGCGTCTCCATCAGCACTTCGGGATCGACGTTGCGCGTCTTCGGCTCGATGACGATGCGCACGTCCTCGGCCGACTCGTCGCGGATATCGCCGACCAGCAGCAGCTTCTTCTCGTTGAGCAGTTCGGCGATGCGCTCGATCAGCCGCGACTTCTGCACCAGCCACGGAATTTCCGTAACCACGATATTCCAGGCGCCCCGCGCGCCTTCCTCCTGGTGCCACTTGGCGCGCACCCGGAAGCCGCCGCGCCCGGTGGTGTAGGCTTCCGCGATCGACTCGTGGGAATCGACCACGATGCCGCCGGTCGGAAAATCCGGCCCCTTGACGTAGCGCAGCAGCCCTTGGGTCCGCGCGCCCGGCTTGTCGATCAGATGCAGCGCGGCGTCGCACAGTTCGGCGGCGTTGTGCGGCGGAATCGCGGTGGCCATGCCAACCGCGATGCCCTGCGCGCCGTTGGCGAGCAGATTGGGGAAGATGCCGGGCAGCACAGCCGGCTCTTTGGCCTGACCATCGTAATTGGGGCGAAACTCGACCGCGTCCTCGTCGATGCCTTCGAGCAGCAGGCGCGCGACCTCGGTCATGCGCGCTTCGGTGTAGCGGTAGGCCGCCGGATTATCGCCGTCGATGTTGCCGAAATTGCCCTGCCCGTCGACCAGCGGATAGCGCGAGGAGAAGTCCTGCGCGAGGCGCACCAGCGCGTCGTAGATCGACTGGTCGCCATGCGGATGGAACGAGCCCATCACGTCGCCGACGATCTTGGCGGACTTCTTGAAGGGCGTGCCGGGGTCGAGCCGAAGCAGCCGCATGCCGTAAAGGATGCGGCGGTGGACCGGTTTGAGGCCGTCGCGGGCGTCGGGCAGCGCCCGGTGCATAATGGTCGAGAGCGCGTAAGCGAGATACCGTTCTTCGAGCGCCTCGCGCAGCGCGACGTCCTGAACCTCGATCGGCTCGGGGGGAATCAGTCGTTTGCCCATGAGGAGCAGTTAGCCCCTGCCGCCCCGATGAACAAGAATGAATCAGGCCGTTCATGAAGGCGTGAATCGCCAGTCGGTAATTCTTCCGCCATAATTCAGCGTGTTGAATGCGCACAGGGGCCGGGTCGTCTCGCGGTGTGCGGAACGTCGCCCTTATCTCGAAGCGCCTGCCGGCACCCGGCCGGAAGGGTTGGCGAAGGCCATTAAAGCGAAGGCCCTTGAAGGAGGAGTTTTATATGCGTCGTTTGATTTTTGCGGCGGTCGCCGCCGTGGCTGTTGCCGGCGCCGGATCGCTGGCCAGCGCCCCCGCCCAGGCGATGACCCTGCCCGGCCTTGCCGGCGCACCGGCCTCGCAGACCGAGCCGGTGGCCCTGGTGTGCCGCCGCGTCTGGAACGGGTTTGCCTGGGTGCGCAGCTGCTACCGGACCGGCCCGCGCTATTACGGCCCCGGCCCCGGCTATTACGGTCCCCGCCCTTATTACGGCTATGGCGGCCCGCGCATGTATCGCCGCGGCTACTACCGCTACTGATCGCCGGAATTTCAAAGACGATGACAAGCGGGCCGGTTTTCCGGCCCGTTTTCGTTTGCCTGTTTTGTGGGTCCGCCCCGGTTTATTCGGCGGCAACCGGCACCGCGCGCGGCCGGGTCACCGCCGCGATGAACCCCTCGCGCGCATCGGAATGCTTCTGCCCGCGCGGCTCCAGCACGTTGCGCATCAGGAACAGGCCGGTGAGCCGGAAGCCGTCGCGGATGTCCTGCTCGGTCCAGCCGCCCTCGCCTTCGTCGGAGAGGAATGCCGGCAGCGGCAACAGCCGCTCGCGCCACGGCTCGCCCGCGCTGCGCGAGACGGCGCAGCCCGATTTCGGCGAGACATAGACCAGATCGTGCGTCGCCCCGGTGGCGGCGCAGGCCGACAGATCGAGACCGAAACCAAGCTCGGTCAGCATCGCCAGTTCGAAGCGGACCAGATGCGCCCCCGCCGTTGCCGGATCGTCGAAATCGTTCAGGATGGCGTCCAGCAGATCGTAGATGTCGTCATGCGGCGCGCGCTCGGGCAACAGCCGCGCCAGCGAGGCCAGATGGGTGACGCCATAGGCGGCGAAGGACGAGGCGAACACCGTGGCGGCGCGCAGCCGCATACCTTCGAGCTGATAATAGCCCAGATGCTCGTCGAGCCGCGCCCGCCACACCGCGCTGACGCTATTGCCCGGCTGCAGCAGCGGGCGCAGCCGCGTGCCAGCGCCGCCGCGCACCAGGCCAAGATGGCGGCCATGGCCACGCGTCATCAGTTCGACAATGGCGCTGCTCTCGCCATGCCGCCGGACGCCCAGAATGATGCCCTCGTCGGTCCACTCCATGAATCGGACCTTACACGATCAGGCGGCCCGCCGTCCGGGTTCCGGTATGCGACAGCAATCGCTCAGGCCCGGATATCGACCGACGAAACCGTGCCCTGCACGCGCTGCAAGGCGGCGATGGTGCGCGTCAGCGCTGCCTCGCTTGCGCTGTCATTGCGCCAGCGCGCCCCGGCAATCCCCTCGCGCAGCATGGCGAAGGCATCGACCGGGGTGTTGTCGATCCTCTCGGCCTCAGTCGCCGGGACCTGGGTGCCGTCCACCCGCAGGCGCGCCGACGGCGGCGCCATGATCGACAGCAGATTGCCCGTTTCGTCGAGACTGAGATCGCCGCTGCGGATCAACCGGTTCACGGTGTCGCGCATCTGCGCCGGCGACATGCTGGAGAAATCATAGCGAGCGATGCCGGAGCCGGCCGTCGCGGCATCGTCCGCGCCCGCCGCCTGTCCGTTGGCATCCTGCGCCGCCCGATCCATCCGCGCCGCACCCGTCTGCGCGACCAGCGGTGCCTGCACCACCCCTGCCTGAACCAGCATTCCCGCCTCCGAAACTTATCCGAGGCTGTTTGAAGCAAGTCCCACGCCAGCGGCGCGCGGCGGATTTGCGAATATGATCAAAGGCCGCCTCTGCGACGCTACATCACCGCATACGGCACAATCTTCCCGGCGGGCACATTTTGCAGAGCGCGTGGACGCGCGTCAGGCGTCGAACCAGCCGCGCGCGTCGCCGGTGAAGGAATAATACAGGCCCGCCGCGGTGAGCGCCGACGACACCGCATCGACCACGCTGTCGGTCTCCCAGCCCTCCACACCGACCACCGCCGCCAACGACACCACCGAGAGCGCCAGTGCGCCGAGCAGCACCCAGCGCGCCCAGTTCCGGTGCCGCCGCGCGGCAAGCCGCACCATGTGGACGAACATCAGGATCAGGCCGGCGCTGATCAGATTGGTGGTCATGACCTGGGATTCGGTGAGGTTCGCGGGCACCTCGCGGAACGGAAACGACAGCGCGTCCAGCATCAGCGACAGATAGAGCAGCACCTCGAAGCGCTGGACGTTCTCCGGGACCGTGGTCTCGTCGCCGGTCATTCCGTCGGAAACTCCAATCCCATCTCGCGATAGCGCTCCGGGTCGTCGCCCCAATTGTCGCGCACCTTGACGAACAGAAACAGATGCACCGGCGCACCGACGATCTCGGCGATCTCCTTGCGCGCGTCGGCGCCGATCGCCTTGATGGTCGCGCCGCTCTTGCCGAGCACGATCTTGCGCTGGCTGTCGCGCTCGACATAAATCGTCTGCTCGATCCGCACCGACTTGTCCTTGCGCTCGGTCCAGCTCTCGGTCTCGACCGTGGACTGATACGGCAGTTCCTGATGCAGATAGCGGTAGATCTTCTCGCGGGTGATCTCCGCCGCCAGATGCCGCAGCGGCGCGTCCGACATCTGGTCCTCGGGATAATGGAACGGTCCTTCCGGCACCGCCGCCGCGAGCGCGCGGCGCAGATCGTCGACGCCGTCGCCGGACAGCGCCGAGAT
Organism: Afipia sp. 64-13; assembly: GCA_001897755.1. GTDB lineage: Bacteria > Pseudomonadota > Alphaproteobacteria > Rhizobiales > Xanthobacteraceae > Afipia. Next base: position 145,021 of record MKUJ01000018.1, on the reverse strand, counting down.
CATGAAGGTCTGCGCGAAGGCAAGCCGGCCATTGGCCTGCTGCGCCAGCGCCAGCAGTTTCTCCCGCGCCACCACGTCGATCTTGTTGATCACCAGATACTTCGGATGCCTGACGCCTTCGAGCTTTTTCAGGATGGCGTCGGCTTCCTCGTCGATGCCGGCGCGCGCATCGAGCAGCACGCAGACGAGATCGGCGTCATGCGCACCGCTCCAGGCGGTGGAGACCATGGCGCGGTCGAGCCGCCGCTTCGGCGCGAAGATGCCGGGGGTATCGACCAGCACGATCTGGGCGTTGTCCTCGACCACGATGCCGCGGATCAGTGCGCGGGTGGTCTGCACCTTGCGCGAGACGATGGTGACCTTGGAGCCGACCAGCGCGTTGACCAATGTCGATTTGCCGACATTGGGCGCGCCGATCAGCGCGACGAAGCCGCAGCGCGTGGCGGGCGCGTCGCCGCCGGGAATTGCTTCAGGCATCTTTGCCACCGGACACGCCCTCGCGGTTGAGCAGCGCCATCGCCGCCGCCTTCTCGGCGGCGCGCTTGCTGCCGCCGACACCTTCCGCCGGTGCGAGGCCCGGCAATTCGACGGCGACACGGAAACGCGGATCGTGATGCGGGCCGGTGCGCTCCATCTCGCGATAGACCGGGGTCGGCAGGCCATGGCCCTGCGCCCATTCCTGCAGGATGGTCTTGGGATCGCGCAGCGGCCGCACCGGCTTGCGCATCCGCTCGGTCCAGTTGGCCTCGACGAACTTCACCGCCGCGGGATAGCCACCGTCGAGGAAGATCGCGCCGATCACCGCTTCGCAGATGTCGCCAACCACCGAATTGCGCAGCCGCGCGCTGGCGCCCGGCCCCACGGTACCGAGCTTGATGCCTTCATGCAGGCCGAGCGACTTCGCCACATCGGCGCAGGCTTCCTTGCGCACCAGGTCGGCGAGGCGCTTCGACATCTCGCCCTCGTCCGCCTTCGGAAACGCGCGATAGAGCATGTCGGAGACGATCAGGCCGAGCACGTGATCGCCGAGGAATTCCAGGCGCTGATAGCTCTCGCTGCGGGAGCGCGACGGTTTCAGCGCCGAGACGTGGGTGAGCGAGGTGGTCAGCAGCGAGGGATCGTTGAAGGCGTAACCGATGCGCTGCTCGATGGCCTTGGCGATGGCCTTGGCGCTCGGCTTGCGCGCCTTCTTCGGCTTCGCAGCTTCAGCGGACGGCTCACCGCCCTTGGCCGGCGCCGCGGACACAACGTCAGCCGTTTTGGTCTCGGTTGCGGTCTGCTCAGCCGAACCGGCTTCCGGCGAGGCCGCATCGGAAGTCGTGTTCACCGGAGAGTCCGCGATCGTGCCTTCGTCGATCATCGCACGATGGAAAAGATTCGATTCCAGCGCACCGAGACCGGCCAGCGCCAGAATTGCCACGCCTGCTCGCCTTCGGCCACGGAGAAGAAGATCATCTGCGCGCGGCCGATCAGATTTTCCTCCGGCACATAGCCGACCGCCGACAAGACGCGGCTGTCGGTCGAGTTGTCGCGATTGTCGCCCATCATGAAGAAATGACCGGGCGGCACGGTGTAGACACTGGTGTTGTCGTAGAAGCCGTTATCAACACAATCGAGCGTCTTGTAGACGACGCCGTTGGGCAGCGTCTCCTGCCACTGCTTGACGCGCGCGGTGGCGTCCGACCCGCACGGATCCTCGCCGACGAAATCCTGCAAGCGCTCGCGCTTCACCGGCGTGTCGTTGATGTAGAGCAGCCCCTCTTTCATCTGGATGCGGTCGCCCGGCAGGCCGATCACGCGCTTGATGTAGTCGGTGGTGTCGTCCTTGGGCAGGCGGAACACCACGACATCGCCGCGCGCGGGCTCCGAGCCGAAGATGCGGCCGGAGAAGATCGGCGGCGACAGCGGAAACGAATAGTGGCTGTAGCCGTAGGAATATTTGGAGACGAACAGGTAGTCGCCCACCAGCAGCGTCGCCTTCATCGAGCCGGACGGGATGTTGAACGGCTGGAACAGGAAAGTGCGGATCACCAGCGCAATGATCAGCGCATGAATGATGACGCGGACGGTTTCGCCAACGCCGCCTTCGGATTTGGTGCCGGATGTCACGCTCATTGCTACCTGATGTCTTGCGGGCGCGGCGGCCCCAAATCACTCGCGCGGGTTTTAGACGTTTGTGGCCGGCGGCGCAATCAAGAGCCCTCCAATAAACCCACAATTATTTGATAGATAAGGCGAATTTCTTTAGTTCCCGCAACGGGGCGACCGGTTGGACCGGTCAGCCGCCCGCCGCCTGCGTGCCTGCCGGAATCGCCGAAATGATGACGAAAGCCTGCGCCAGCGGCCAGTCGTCGGTGATGGTGAGGTCGATCCTCGCCTCGTGCCCCGCCGGCAGCAGCGATTCGAGCCGGGCCAGCGCCCCGCCGGTCAGTTTCATGGTCGGCCGGCCGCCCGGCAGATTGACCACCCCCATGTCGCGCCACCACACCCCACGATGCATGCCGGTGCCGAGCGCCTTGGAACAGGCCTCCTTGGCGGCGAAGCGCTTGGCATAGGTCGCCACCAGCGAGCGCGGCGCCTTGGCGCGGCGCTCGGCCTTGGCGCGCTCGACGTCGGTGAAGATACGGGACAGAAAGCGCTCGCCATGGCGTTCCATGACCTTCTCGACCCTGCGGATGTCGATCAGGTCGGAGCCGATGCCGATGATCATGCGGAGTATCCGATCCGGGAGCGGCCGCGATCCATCGCCGCCCGCATCGTCCGCACCGATTCGGCGAGGCCGACGAAGATTGCCTCGCCCATCATGAAGTGACCGATGTTGAGTTCGACAATCTGCGGCAACGCCGCGATGGTCTCGGCGGTGGCGTAGTCGAGACCGTGACCGGCATGGACTTCAAGGCCGAGCGATTGCGCGAGCGTGGCGCCGGTGACGATGCGGTGCCATTCCTCCCCGGCCTGCGCCGTGCGACCCTCGATCACGGCATCGCACCAGGCGCCGACATGGATCTCGATCACCGGCGCTTTCAGCCGCGCGGCGGTTTCGATCTGCTGCGGATCGGCGGCGATGAACAGCGAGACGCGGATGCCGGCATCGTTCAGGCGCGCCACGAACGGCGCCAGCGCGACCTGCTGGCCGACCACGTCGAGGCCGCCTTCGGTGGTCACTTCGGTGCGCCGCTCCGGCACCACGCAGACCGCGTGCGGCTTGGTTGCCAGCGCGATGCCGAGCATCTCGGCGGTCGCCGCCATCTCGAAATTCAGCGGTTTGCCGATCTCGGGACGCGACAGCTCACGCTTCAGCCGCGCCATGTCCTCGTCGCGGATGTGGCGGCGATCCTCGCGCAGATGGGCGGTGATGCCGTCGGCGCCGGACTCGATCGCCAGCAGCGCGGCGCGAACCGGGTCCGGGACCAGACCTCCGCGCGCGTTGCGCAATGTGGCGACATGATCGACGTTGACTCCAAGGCGCAAGGCAGCAGCAGACATGAAAATCTCTTCAACTATTTTTTTATGACACGTTTTCTTTCACGCGAGCCGGCCGTCGTCGACCGAAGCCGGTGAAGGATGGCCGGCAAAGGCAGGTTCCCGCTTCGCTTGAAACCCTATCCGTTGACGCGCTCCACGCTGGCGACGACATCCTTGGCGCGCAATTGGGCGATGATACCGTTGAGATGCTTGAGATCATAGACCTCAAGATCGATGGTGAGTTCTGTGAAATCGGGCGAGCGGCGGCTCATGCTGATGTTGTCGATGTTGCCGTCATGCTCGGCGATCACGCTGGCGACCTGCGCAAGACTGCCCGGCTCGTTGACATTCTGCACCAGCAGCCGTGCCGGGAAACGCTGCGGCGGCGCGGCCTCGTCGATGTCCCAGCGCACGTCCACCCAGCGCTCGGGCTCCTCCTCGAAGTCCTTCAGCGCCGGCGCCTGGATCGGATAGATGGTGATGCCCTCGCCCCTGGTGACGATGCCGACGATGCGGTCGCCCGGCACCGCACCGCCATTGGGCGCGAACTTCACCGGCAGATCGGCGTTGAGGCCGCGGATCGGGATCGCGGAGGCCGCGCGCGCCGGATCGAGCGGCTTGGGCTTGGCCGCCGCCGTGCCCTTGAGACCGGCCTGCCGCGCCTCTTCCTTGTAGTCGGGATACATCGCGCGCGCGACGTCGGAGGCCTTGATCTCGCCGCGCCCCACCGCCGCCATGACATCCTCGATCGAGGTACGGGCCAGACGCGGCAGAGCGCCCTTCAGCTTGTCGTCGGCGTAGGCGATCTTGGCGCGCATGAACAGGCGCTCGACGATGCGTCGCCCCAACCCAGCATACTGGTCGCGCATCGCCGCGCGCGTTGCGCGCCGGATCGCCGCCTTGGCCTTGCCGGTGATCGCGAGCGTCTCCCATGCCGAGGGCGGCGCCGACTGCGCCTCGGAGGTCAGCACCTGAACCTCGTCGCCGTTCTGCAATTCGGTCGAGAGCGGCGAGAACTTGCCGTTGATCTTGCAGCCCACCGCGCTGTTGCCGACGTCGGTGTGCACGGCATAGGCGAAGTCGATGACGTTGGCGTCGCGCGGCAGCGCGATCAGCTTGCCCTTCGGGGTAAAGCAGAACACCTGATCGTGGAACAGCTCCATCTTGGTGTGTTCGAGAAACTCCTCCGGATTGGCGCTCTCGGACAAAACATCGATGGTATGCCGCAGCCAGGCGAAGGCGTTGGACTCGCGCTTGAGCAGTTCAGTCGGCGAGCCGACGCCGTCCTTGTAGAAGGCGTGCGCGGCGATGCCATATTCGTTGATCTGGTCCATCTCCTCGGTGCGGATCTGCAGTTCGACGCGCTGATTGCCCGGACCGATCACGGTGGTGTGGATCGAGCGATAGTCGTTCTGCTTCGGCGTCGAGATGTAGTCCTTGAACCGTCCGGGCACGACCGGCCAGTTGGTATGGACGATGCCGAGCGCGCGGTAGCACGCCTCGAGCGACTGCGTGATGACGCGGAAGCCGTAGATGTCGGACAACTGCTCGAAGCCGACCGATTTGCGCTCCATCTTCACCCAGATCGAGAACGGCCGCTTGCGGCGGCCCATCACCCGCGCGGTGATGCCGTGCTCGGCGAAGTTCGCCGACAGTTGCGCCTCGATCTCGCCGATCAGATTGCGGTTGCGCTCGGCCAGCGCCTCGAGTCGTTGCGTGACCACCGCATGCGCATCGGGATCGAGCACGCGGAACGACAGATCCTCGAGTTCCTCGCGCATTTCCTGCATGCCCATGCGGCCGGCGAGCGGCGCATAGATGTCGAGGGTTTCCTCGGCGATGCGGCGGCGCGAGGCCGGCAGCATGAATTCGAGGGTGCGCATGTTGTGCAGGCGGTCGGCGAGCTTGACCAGCAGCACGCGGACATCCTTGGAGATCGCCAGCAGCAGCTTGCGCAGGTTCTCCGCCTGTTTGGCCTCGCGCGAGACCAGTTCCAGGCGTTTCAGCTTGGTCAGTCCATCGACCAGCGCGCCGATTTCGGAACCGAACAACTGGTCGATCTCGGCGCGGGTTGATTCGGTGTCCTCGATGGTGTCGTGAAGCAGCGCCGCGACGATGGTGGCGTCGTCGAGCTTGAGGTCGGTCAGAATCGCCGCCACTTCCAGCGGATGGGAGAAGTACGGATCGCCCGAGGCGCGCTTCTGCTCGCCATGAGCCATCATGGCGTAGACATAGGCGCGGTTGAGCAGGTCCTCGTCGGTGCGCGGATTATAGGAGCGGACCCGGTCCACCAGATCGTATTGCCGCATCATCTTGGTGCGGGCCGGCTTGGCCTCCCGATTCGCCGCCCTGACATCCGATCTGGGCGCAGCTTCGGGCGCAGCGGCCACCGCCATGTCGGGGGGAGCCGGCGTTTGACGTATGGTGCGGCGCCAAATCGGCATTCAGAACGGCCTCGAACAGACAAACCCAAGAAATGAAACGTCCTGCACAATATCACTGCGAAAATCAGTGACCGCAAGGAATCGCTTGAAAAAACATAGTGAACGCCGGGTATAGGCCGCGACCGGTCGGCCCCCAAGAGAACGTCAGGCGATCGCTCAAAAGATAAAGGCCCGAACCTGAGTTCGAGCCCCTTTCCGATCGGCCGATATTGGCTGGCACGAATGGCTGGCGCGCCATCCGGCGCGCCACAGCGCCAGACCGCTTATTCGTCTTCCTCGGGCTGCTCTTCCGGCGGAGCAAGACCTTCCAGACCCTTCAGCAGTTCTTCCTCGGTCATGCGCTCGACCGCAACCTCGGTGTCGTCGGCGTCGACGCTGGCGCCGGTGGAACCGATCAGCGGGATCGTATCCGGTTCCGGCTCGTCCACTTCGACGAACTTCTGCAACGAATGCACCAGTTCCTCGCGCAGATCTTCCGGAGAAATGGTGGTCTCGGCGATCTCGCGCAGCGAAACCACCGGATTCTTGTCGTTATCGCGATCGACCGTGATCTGGGAACCGGAGGAGATCATCCGTGCCCGATGCGCCGCGAGCAGAACGAGGTCGAATCGATTGTCGACCTTGTCAATGCAGTCTTCGACAGTCACGCGCGCCATGGCAGCCGCTCCGTTTAAGTTAGCTCAAATGTTTCGAGATGCGCGCTTGGTATAGGGGGTTGCCCGAGAATCGCAACGAATTTCCTATACCCGAAGGCGAATTCCAGCCGGAAACTAGGTTTTGTACTCCTATTTTGCAACCCCCGCGGGGGAATGGCAGGCAGGCGGCAAAGCGTCCAATGGACAAGAAATCGCTTCATTGCTTGATCAGGATACCTTTTCAAAGCATGATCCGAATACCTTTTTCGAACTAGGTTATCGAGCGTTCAGGGCGGACGGCGTATCGCACGGCCGCCAGGGTCGCCTTTTTTGATCAGTACGCGGGGGTCCGTTTCGCCCCCCAAAAACGTCAACAACAAACAAGAAGAGACAAGATGGCTGCTGCTTCCAACAAGATCGCTCTTTTCATCGACGGAGCAAATCTCTACGCCACCGCAAAAACTCTGGGCTTTGATATCGACTACAAGCGCCTGCTGCTCGAGTTTCAGAGCCGGGGCACCTTGGTTCGTGCGTTCTACTATACCGCCATCATCGAGGATCAGGAGTATTCCTCGATCCGGCCTCTGATCGACTGGCTCGACTACAACGGCTACACCGTGGTCACCAAGGCGACGAAGGAATTCATCGACGCCAGCGGCCGCCGCAAGGTGAAAGGCAACATGGATATCGAACTCGCGGTCGATGCCATGGAACTCGCCGAGCATATCGACCAGATGGTGCTGTTTTCCGGCGACGGCGACTTCCGCTCTCTGGTCGAGGCGGTGCAGCGCCGCGGCGTGCGCGTCACCGTAGTGTCCACCATCTCCAGCCAGCCGCCGATGATCGCCGACGAATTGCGCCGTCAGGCGGATGTCTTTACCGATCTGGTGCAGCTACAATCCAAGCTCGGCCGCGATCCGGGCGAACGCCCGGCCCCGCGCGAGCCACGCCAGCATACGCCGCAATTCCTGCAGCGTAGCGCGAGCACGATTGCACCGAGCGTGAATGACGAAGATTTCGACGACTGACGATCTGACGAAGCAGAGCCGGCGCTCGGGCGCCGGCCCCTCTCCTTCCAGCCTGATCCTCTCCGATTCGCTCCACCCCGACGCCGAGCCCGGCCGCGACTGTCCGCTGTGCCCGCGCCTGGTGGAATTCCGCAGCCTCAACCGGACCCAGCATCCGGACTGGTTCAACGCGCCGGTGCCGACCTTCGGGCCACGCGACGCGCGCCTGCTCGTCATCGGACTTGCACCGGGACTACAGGGTGCCAACCGTACCGGGCGGCCTTTCACCGGCGACTTCGCCGGCGACCTGTTGTTCGCGACGCTGGGGACTTACGGCTTTGCGCGCGGCGACTATCGGGCGCAGCCGGACGACGGCCTGACGCTGATCGACTGCCGCGTCAGCAACGGCGTGCGCTGCGTGCCGCCGCAGAACAAGCCGCTGCCGATCGAGATCAACACCTGCCGCTCGTTCCTCGCCGCGACCATCGCCGACATGCCGAAGCTGCGCGCCATCGTCATGCTCGGCCGCGTCTCGCACGACACCACGCTGAAGGCCCTCGATGTGCGCGCCCGCGAAGCGCCGTTCGGCCATGGCGCGCAATTCCAGGCCGGCCGCATCCGGCTTTTCGACAGCTATCACTGCTCGCGCTACAACACCAACACCGGCGTGCTCACCAACGAGATGTTCCGGTCGGTGTTCGCCAGCGTCAGGGCCTATCTGGATAGCTAGAGCGGATGAAGCGGTCTGGCGTGGCCGGCTCGATGATCACGAGTCGTTCCGGCAAGCGAGCAAAGCGAAGCGCAAGCCGGGATCCATAACCACCGGATTTCTGAGAGACTCGCTGAACATCCTCACTCAATCGCATCGACCGGGATGATGGGTCCCGGCTTGCGCCGGGACGACGCGGCTTTATGCAGATCTACCCAGCCGGGTTGGCCTTCAGCCACGCCAGCACGTCGCCCGCGTTGCGATCCGGCGGAAACACCGGATAGAACACGTGGGTGATCCGGGCGTCGTCGATGATCAGCGCCAGACGCTTGAGCAGGCTCTGGCCCGCCACCGTCATGGTCGGCAGATTAAGCGCGCGCGTCAGCGCCAGATCGCTGTCGGACAGAATTGGAAACGGCACATGCAGCCGCCCGACCATTTCCCGCTGATAGTCGGTGTCCTGCGTCGAGAGCCCGAACACCCGGCTCGCGCCCGCCGCTTTCAACTCGCCGATCAGGTCGCGGAACGAACAGGTCTGCGGCGTGCAGCCCCGCGCGCCGGGGATCTCGTCCCAGTCCTCGGTCAATCCGATCTTGCCGGGCTCGCCGGTGCGCGGATAGGCGAACAGCACGACGCGGCCGGGCACCGTCGCCAGTGTCACCGAGGTGCCGTCGGTCGCCGTCAGCGCCACCGGCGGGATCGCCGTGCCGACCAGATGCGCCGCCGCCCCGTCGTCGGTCGGCGCGGGAATCCTGCTCCAGTCAACGCCCTGCAAATTCGGCTGATTCATACCCTGTTCTCCTGGCGCGGAAGAGAATGAATTTAATCGTCATCGCGAGCCAACGGGCACGGCTTCGCCGGCCCGATGACAGGCTCCGCGAAGCAATCCCGTCTTGCTGACTCTTTCCCTGGATTGCTTTGTCACTTCGTTCCTCGCAATGACGCTACATTCAACGTCCCGCTCTACCCTCTCGCCCGCAACAGGCGGCCTTTCTCGCGCGCCCAGTCGCGCTTCTTCTCGGTTTCCCGCTTGTCGTGCATCTTCTTGCCCTTGGCCAGAGCGAGCTGAAGTTTGATCTTGCCGTGCTCGTTGAAATACATCTTGAGCGGAATGAGCGTCATGCCCTCGCGCTCGATCGAGCCGATCAGCTTGTTGATCTGCTTGCGATGCAGCAGCAGCTTGCGCGGCCGGCGCGGCTCGTGATTGAAGCGGTTGGCCTGCAGATATTCCGGGATGTTCGCATTGACCAGCCAGATCTCGCCGCCCTTCGCATCCGCGTAGGACTCGGCGATGTTGGTCTTGCCGGTGCGCGCCGACTTGACCTCGGTGCCGGTCAGCGCGACGCCTGCCTCGAGCGTATCCTCGATGGCATAGTTGAATCGCGCCTTGCGGTTCTCCGCAACGACCTTGATCGGACGTTCGTTCTTTTCAGCCATCGTCGCTACGCCGCCGGCAAGCCGGCTTACTTGCTCTTCAGCAGATCACGGATTTCCGTGAGCAGTTCCTGGTCCCGCGTCGGCGCCGGGGCTTCGGCCGGCTTGGCCTCCTCGGTGCGCTTCAACTTGTTGATGACGCGGATGACGATGAACAGCACGAAGGCGACGATCAGGAAGTTCAGGGTGACCGTGAGGAAGTTGCCCCATGCCAGCACCGCGCCCTGCTTCTTGGCGTCGGCGAGGTTGGTCGCGGTCACCGACTTCGACAGGCCGGTGAAGTAGTTCGAGAAATCGAGTCCGCCGGTGATCGCGCCGACGATCGGCATGATGATATCGCCGACCATGGAGGAGACGATCGCGCCGAAGGCCGCGCCGATGATAACGCCGACGGCGAGGTCGACGACATTGCCCTTCATCGCAAACTCGCGGAATTCCTTCAGCATTGGCAGCCTCCTCCAGATTTCAGGATCAGTTGATCAGACCTGCATGCACCATCGCGCCGCGCACCGCCTTCTTGGTGGCATCGCTCACCGGCACCATCGGCAGGCGCAGGGTGTCGTCCATCTTGCCGAGCAGCGACAGCGCATACTTCACCGGCGCCGGATTCGACTCGATGAACAGGTTGATGTGCAGCGGCGTCAGCTTGTCCTGGATCTTCAGCGCGGTCGCGTAATCGCCACGGAGGCACGCCGCCTGGAAATCGGCGCACAGACGCGGCGCGACGTTCGACGTCACCGAGATACAGCCATGGCCGCCATGGGCCATGTAGCCGAGCGCGGTGATGTCCTCGCCGGAGAGCTGGTTGAAGTCCTCGCCCATCGCCCCGCGCTGCTGCGACACGCGCGCGAGATTGGCGGTCGCATCCTTCACGCCGGCGATGTTCTTCAGCTCGAACAGCCGCGTCATGGTCTCGGTCGACATGTCGACGATGGAGCGGCCCGGGATGTTGTAGATGATGATCGGAATCCCGATCGCATCGTTCACAGCCTTGTAGTGCTGATAGAGGCCTTCCTGGGTGGGCTTGTTGTAATAAGGCGTCACCACCAGGACCGCCGCCGCGCCCGCCTTCTCGGCGTGCTGGGCAAGCTCGATCGCCTCGCGGGTCGAGTTCGACCCCGCGCCCGCGATCACCGGCACCCGGCCCCTGGCCTCGTCGATGCACCATTCCACGATGCGCTTGTGCTCGTCATGGCTCACCGTCGGGCTCTCGCCGGTGGTGCCGACCGGAACCAGGCCGTTGGTGCCTTCCGCGATCTGCCAGTCCACCAGTCCGCGGAACGCGGCCTCGTCGAGCCCGCCGTTTTTGAACGGCGTGACCAGCGCCGTAAAGGATCCGCGGAAATTGGTCTTGGCTGTCATGATCTTGCTCCGAACGCGAAAGGTCCGCCATCATGGGTCGGCATCGCTGCCGGTTCCGCACAGGCGGTTCGAATTGATAACGGGTCCTGCGCCCCGATGAAAGAGCGAGCGGCACGGACCTGGTCCCCGCCGCGCCGTCCCCGAGCCCTGTTCCATCGCGGACAGGATCGGGCCGCGATTTCGCCGCGGTGACGCAGTAGAAACGCCAAATTAGCACATTTTTCGTTTGGTCCACAGATTCAATGAAATAGACAGGACATCGAAGGCCATTGCTTGATTCGCTGCGAAGGTGCGCCGTGACGCGATTTGCCACGAAACCCCTCCTGCGCCGGAGCGCATTCGTTCTGTGCACCGGCGCGGCGCTGACGCTGGTGGCGCAGCCGGCCTGGGCCGTTCCACTGCCCAAACCGCGTCCGATTCCACGTAGTGTGATACCGAAAACCGCGGAATCGCTGTCGCAACTGCCGGCCAATCCGAAACTGACCGAGCGGACCAATGTCCCCTCGCTGGCGCCGAAACCGCCAGTCGAGCCGTCTCCGGCCCTGCCGGTGGCTCCGCGCGCCCTCGTCATGCCGAAAAAGCGCGGCGCTCCGCTCGCCATCGCCGCGACATCCACGACTTCGAGGGCCGATCTGCAGGCGCTCGAGCAGGTCATCGAACTGGTGCGCGCCCGCAAGCCGCGCGAAGCCACCGAATTGCAGACCTCGATCACCGATCCGATCGCGCGCAAGCTGTCGGAATGGGTCATCCTGCGCAGCGACGACAACGGCGCCTCGTCCGACCGCTATCGCGCCTTCATCGGCGAGAATCCGAGCTGGCCGAGCCAGATTTTCTTCCGCCGCCGCGGCGAGGCCGCGCTGTGGGACGATCGCCGCGACGACGCGGCGGTGCTCGCCTTCTTCGACGGCGAGCAGCCGCTCTCGGGCAAGGGCAAATTCATGCTGGCGCGCGCCATGCTCGCCCGCGGCGATCGCGCCACCGCGCAACGCCTCGTGCGCGACGCCTGGCGCAACGATTCCTTCTCCGGCGACGTCGAGGAACAGGCGCTGGCGCAGTTCGGCGCGCTGCTGAACGGCGGCGACTTCAAGGCCCGCATGGACACCATGCTTTACGGCAGCGACGATGCCGGCGCGCTACGCGCCGCCAAGCGCCTCGGCGCGGGCTATGTCACGCTGGCGAAAGCGCATATCGCGGTCGATCACAAATCGTCCAACGCCAGGGCGCTGCTCGCGGCCGTGCCGCACGATCTGCATGGCGACCCCGGCTACATCTTCAACAAGATCCAGCTGCTGCGCCGCGAGGACAAGATCGCCGAAGCCGGACGGCTGATGCTGAGCGCGCCGCGCGATCCGGCCCGCATCGTCAACACCAATGAATGGTGGATCGAGCGCCGCCTGGTGGCGCGCAAACTGCTCGACAACAACGAGCCTCGCACCGCCTATCTGGTCGCGCGCGATTCCGCCGTACCCGAGCGCGGCATCTACCAGACCGAGCGCGAATTCACCGCCGGCTGGATCGCGCTGCGTTTCCTCAACGACCCGCACACCGCCGCGCAGCACTTCGCCCGCATCGGCGTCAACACCTCCAACCCCACGGCGCTGGCGCGCGCCGGCTATTGGCAGGGTCGCGCCGCCGAGGCCGCCGGCCGCCACCAGGACGCGCAGCGCGCCTATCAGGCCGCCGCCGTGCAATCGACCTCCTATTACGGCCAGCTCGCGCGGGCGAAGCTCGGCCTGCCGCAGCTCGCCTTGCATGAAGCTCCGCGTTCGCGCGGCGGCGAGAGGCTCGAGATTGTCCGCGCGCTCAATCTGCTCTACGCGCTCGAAGAGCAGGAACTGGCGATCCCGATCCTCGCCGACATGGGCGAGAATGCCGATCCCGATGCGCTGGCGGCGCTGTGCGAGGTGACCCAACGTCATAACGACGCGCGCGGCATGCTGCTGATCGGCAAAGCCGCGCTCAATCGCGGGCTGCCGTTCGATCACTACGCCTATCCGGTGAGCGGCATTCCGCCCTACAAGGACATCGGCCCGCAGGTCGAAAAGGCCATCGTCTACGCCATCGCGCGGCAGGAAAGCGCCTTCAATCCCAAGGTGGTCTCACCGGCACAGGCCTACGGGCTGCTGCAGGTGACACCGGGTGCCGGCAAATACGTTACCAGGAAATACGGCGCGAGTTTCGATCTCGCACGGCTGAAATCCGATCCATCCTATAACGCGACGCTTGGCGCCGCCGAACTCGGCGGCCTGATCGAGGACTATCGCGGCTCCTACATCATGACTTTCGCCGGCTACAATGCCGGGCGCGGCAGCGTGCGCAAATGGATCGAGCGCTACGGCGATCCGCGCGATCCGAATGTCGACGCGGTGGACTGGGTGGAGAAGATTCCTTTCTCCGAAACCCGCAACTACGTCCAGCGCATCATGGAAAATCTGCAGGTCTATCGCGCCCGCTTCGGCGGCAGCCGGCAATTGCTGATCGAGGCCGACCTGCGGCGCGGCGCGGCGGTGCAGTAGACCGGCTGATACAGCTTGCAACGCAGCCTCATCCTTGAGATGCGCGCAAGCGCGCTTCTCTTAATTGAGCTCACGTCTATGCTGGATTGCGCCTTCCCGGCGGATTTCCTCGTCGTCCCGGCGATGACAGGCTCCGGCCGGGATCACCCCGGTCGCTGTTTCGGGAATTGAAAATTCAGCGTCTCCATCGAAAACTCGGAGTTTATAAATCCCGGCTTGCGCTTTGTTTGCCGGGACGACGGCTATCGAGATTGCATTGCCGGGCAGATCGCTCCTGCGATCCGCCCTTTCCCGCCGATCCGGCTTGATCGAAATCCGCGATCATTATTTGATCGCAGACGTGGCGGCCTGCGGCCATGACGGCGCGGCGCGGGACAGAGGCGGACGATGCATCGCTTTCACGATTTCTTCTGCCAATCGGCCGACGGACTGACGCTGCACGGCCGCTCCACCGGACCTGACAGCCCGCATCTGCCCGTGCTGTGCCTGCCCGGCCTGACCCGCACCACCGCCGATTTCGACACGATCGCGCAGGCGCTGGCGACGGACCCGCAAACACCGCGGCGCGTCGTCGCGGTGGACTATCGCGGACGCGGATTGTCGGACAGCGATCCCAATCCCGAGAACTACACCGTTGCGATGGAGATGGGCGACGTGGCCGCGGTGGCGGCTGCCGCCGAAGTGAGCCGGGCGATCCTGCTCGGCACCTCGCGCGGCGGGCTGATCTCGATGGCGCTGGCGGCGATGCGGTCGCCATTGCCCGCGGGCGTGATCCTCAACGACATTGGCCCGGTGCTGGAGCTGACCGGGCTGATGAAGATCAAGGGCTACATCACCGATCCGCCGGAGCGACACGGCTGGGACGAAGCGGCCGGCGGCCTGAAAGCGCTGTTCGCGGATGCCTTCCCCGCCCTCACCGACGCCGACTGGATGGCGTGGGCGCATCGGGCCTTCCGGCTCGCCACCCATCCGCCCGGTCCGGATCACGGCGGCCCGCCGCCGGGACCGATTGCCTCGTCACATATGGTCTCGCCTCATGCGGCAAAACTGGAGCGGACCTACGACCTCGCGCTGGCGCGCTCGTTCGACGGCATCGATCCTGAAAATCCGCCGCCGCCGCTATGGGAGCTGTTCGACGCGCTGCAGAACCTGCCTTTGATGCTGATTCACGGCGCGCTGTCGGATTTGCTCTCGCCCCAAACGGTGCAAGAGATGGCGGCGCGCAGGCCGGATCTCGATCTGGTGGAGGTCGCCGATCAGGGCCACGCGCCGCTGCTGACGGATGCTCCCACTATCGCCCGCATCAAGGCGTTCTGCCGCCGCTGCGATCAGGCGGCAGCCGCGCCGACGGCCAGCGACCGCTAGGCGACGCGACATCCTGGCGTCGAATATCACTCGTCATTGCGAGAAGTGCCGGCAAGGAAGCCTCCAGCCTTTTCATGCAGCGGCATCAGTACTGGATTGCTCGCGGAGCCTGTCATCGGACGGCGCTTTACGCCGACCCGTTGGCTCGCAATGACGGGCAAGCGGCAAAAGACGGAAGACGGAAGGCGGAAAAAGAAAAACCTCCGGCAGTTTCCTGCCGGAGGCTTTTGAAGGTCGCTACCCGAAGGTAGAAACGATCAGAAGTTGCGCTGAACGCGCAGGGAGCCCGACCAGACGTCCTGCGAGCCGAAGCTGTAGTTCGCGGCAGGCTTGACGCCGCCGACAGCGACGACACCCGACAACGGCGTAGTGATACCGCTGTCGATGTTGGTCCAGGTGACTTCGCCCGAGAACGTCAGGTTCTTGACCGGGGTCCACCGGGTCACGAAACCGACCTGGGAGATGTTGAAGTCGGGGTTGCAGGCCACACCAGCGGCAGCATAGCCAGCCTTGGCGCAGATCATGCCCGACGCAACCGAGTTGTAGTCAACCTTGGAGTATGCACCGAACACGCTGGACGACCAGTTCTGGTTCCAGTTGTGGTTGAACGCACCGTTGAGACCCCAGGCCTTGGTGAGCTGGAGCGGACCAGCGCCAATGCCCACGCCGGTGCCGTAGACGCCATCGGCGATCGGAGCGGTCGCGATGTTGTTGTACGCACCATTGCTGCCGCTGCCGAACAGCGAGAGGCTCTGCGGGGTGTTACCCGAGTTGCCCAGCACGTAGCGCAGCGCACCCTCGGTGTAGGTGGCGCTCAGCTTGATGTCGTCGCCGGGGCCGGTCGGCAGGTTCTTGATCTGCAGGGCGCCGGTGATGGCGAAGCCCCACTTGTCGTCCGGATGGCCAGCAACTTCCGTACCGCCGGTCGTGGTGCCGTTGGAGTTGAAGTAGCCGCCGGTGACCTGATGGGCCGCGGCCGACAACTGGATCAGACCCCAAGCCTGGTCAAGGCGGATGTTACCGACAACGTCGGGCGCAGTCGTGGTGCCCTGATAGCGGTCGTTGTAAACGCCCAGAACGCTCATGGCATCGTTGCCGTTGTACACGCCGGTACGGTTCGACGGGCTTCCCTCGTCAACACCGAGGCTGGCCGACATGCCGTTGCCGAACTGCCAGGTGTACTGGATGTTGTTCACGCCGGCGTCGTAGTTCGGGCCGCCCATGAGGATCGAGTTCAGGTTGCCACCCGGACCAGCGTTCCACGGCAGCGCATAGGCCGAAGCCGAACGACCGAAGGTGAAGCCAGCGAACTGGATGAACGCGGCTTCAACGCGGATGCCGCCGGAGCCGTTCGCGTCACCCGTCGTCCACTGCGGGCCGAACGAAGCGAAGGTGCGGACAACGCCGTACTCGGTCGCGGTGCGGGTATCAACCTGCATCATGATACGAGCGCGGGTCTGGTTCGCGTTGTTGTACAGGCTGTGCTGACCGCCGGCGCCGTTCAGGAACGCCGCGTCAGAGTTCGCGCCATTGACGTTGAATTCGGCGCGCATATAGCCGCCGAGCTTGATGCAGGTGTCGGTGCCGGGGACGTAGAAGAATCCCGCGCCATACAGCGAACAGACCTTCACGTACTCGACCGCTTTGGCCTTGACGGGAAGATCAGCCGCCTGTGCCCCACCGATCGCGACGAGACCAGCCGCCGATCCGAGGATAAGGCTCTTAATCTTGCTCATAAAACCTCCAAGTTGCGTTTTATTGGGAAGGTTCCGGTCCGCCGGTGTTAAGCCACACCCGAGGTTTGGTCCCCTTGATCCCAGTGGACCGCCTGGTCGCCTCGCGCCTTCGGACACTCCCGCACAAACGCGAGCGACTTAAGCGAAACTTCCAAACGGGACGACCTCGGGATGCCCCCCTCCGTCGCCCTGAGACAATTACCTAACGCCGCTACACACGCAACAAATCACCGCCACATATCGGGGTATCGGGGGTGCTTTTCGGATATGTGTTGCACAAATGGCACTCACGCAGTCGTGACGTTAACGAGCAAAGCTATGAATTATTTAGTGTTTTCGAATTATTCCTTAATCCCGCAATTCTCATTGCAATAAGGCAACACCAAACTGGTGCGGACCGCCGCCACACTTTTCCCGAATCACGGCTGCCGTCGCCGGCGGGAGCGAAACAACGATTTCGGTTAGATCTTTAACGCGACCTGCATCTTTAAACGCGGCGCCCAAGAGGCGATATCGGCGCACCTGCAGCGCACCCTTTATATGTGTTCCGGACAAGAGGCCCAAAGGTCGTCACCTCCCCACAGAAGTCTGCGCGTGCGGCTTGCAGGCAGCGCATCTGTCGGGCATACGGAGCGCGTGGAGACGTGGCCGAGCGGCTGAAGGCACTCGTTTGCTAAATGAGCATACCTTGAAAAGGGTATCGAGGGTTCGAATCCCTCCGTCTCCGCCATCCTGCTTCGCTCTACGAGTTTCGCAGGATTGGCGGCATCCATTGCATTCAAGGATACACACCCGATGTGTTCCCCCGGCGTACCGGATCTCCTGACGTCCGGAACGGAACCCTGCGCTGCCTTCCATCCAACCTTGCGGACCGCCGCCGCATGAGCAAATCTCCCTTCCCCGGCTCGACACAGGTCGATCCGCGAAACTTGGAAGCGATCTTTAATCAGGCGCTGGCAGCACATCGCGCAGGCCAGCTCGATCTCGCGGCCTCGCTCTATCGACAGATTCTGTCTCACAGCAAGAAGCAGTTCGCGCCCCGTCATTTGCTGGGCGTGATCGAGGGACAACGCGGCAATCTCGCCGAAGGCGTCCGACAGATCAGCAAGGCCATCAAGCTCGATCCCAATTCTGCGGACGCTTATCTCAATCTGGGGCGGATGCAGGGCGAGTTGGGCGAGCTGTCGAACGCGGAACGAAGTCTGCGCAAGGCTCTGGCGCTCAATCCGGCCAATCCACTGGCCGCCGGCAACCTCGCCGCGGTGCTGCGCCGTCTCGGACGCTTCGAGGAAGCACTCGCCTGCGTCGACGCGGTGCTGGCGCGCGAATCCAACAACGTAATCGCGATCATCAACCGCGCGAACATTCTGTTCGATCTTGACCGCTTGGGTGAAGCCAAAGCGGTCTATCAGCACGCCCTGAGCCTCAACCAAGATGATGCCCAAGCATGGCTTGGACTTGGGGTGACGGAAAACCGGCTGAAAAACCCGGAAGGAGCCGTTGCCGCCCTGAAACGCGCGGCGGCCCTCATGCCGGGATCGTTGGAAGCATGGCTCTCGCTCGGCCACGCATTCGAGACCATGGGGCGTCACGACGACACTGCCGCGGTCGTTGAGCGCGCCCTCGCCCTGAACCCGCGGGCGACATTCGCAGGCGGCATGCTGGTCTTTGCCAGGAACAGCCTGTGCGACTGGAGCCATCTTGCGGAGGAGCGCGAGGCCTGTCTTGCCGGCATCCGGCGCGGCGACTTTGCGGCTGTGCCGTTTACCGGGCTCGTGCTCACGGACGATCCGGCGGATCAGCTCAAATGCACAACGCTCTACGCGCAGGCTGCTGCCACACGCCGGCCGAAGCCGCTTTGGCATGGCGAGCCCTATCGGCACGACAGGATCCGCATCGCCTATTTATCGGGAGACTTCCGCGACCATCCGGTGACTCACCTGATCGCCGGAATGTTCGAGCAGCACGACCAGGGCCGGTTCGAGACGTTCGGAATTTCCACCTCGCCTTCGGATTCGAGCGCCGAGCATCGGCGCGTCAGCACGGCGCTCACGCACTTTCATGACGTTCACGACAAATCCGACGCGGAGATCGCCGCGCTTCTGCGCAGCCTCGAGATCGACATCGTCATCGATCTGGTCGGCTACACCCAGGGCACGCGCCCCGGCATTCTCGCCCGGCGCCCCGCACCGGTTCAGGTCAACTATCTCGGCTATCCGGGAACGATGGGCACACCCCACCACGATTACATCCTTGCCGATCCGACGGTGATCCCGACCGAGGCACGGCAGTTCTATTCCGAACAAGTGGTGCACCTGCCGGGCTGCTACCTGCCGAACGACCGCGCTCGCGCCATCGCCGACCGCACCCCGACCCGGGCCGAGGAAGGCCTCCCCGAGCAGGGGATCGTGTTCTGCGGCTTCAACAACCCCTATAAATTCTCGCCGGAGATTTTCGATATCTGGATGCGGCTGCTCGGCCAGATCGAGGGCAGCGTGCTCTGGCTACGGAGCATCAAGGGAACGGCTCCCGACAATCTGCGCCGGGAGGCAGAGAAACGCGGCATCGCCGGCAAACGCATCGTCTTTGCCCGCCGCGCCGAGCGGATCGAGGATCACCTCGCCCGCCATCGTCTTGCCGATCTGTTTCTGGATACGCCGCACTACAACGCCCATGCCGGCGCCTGCGATGCGCTATGGGCCGGACTACCGCTGATCACCTGCCTCGGCACCGCCTTCGCCGGCCGGGTCGGGGCCAGCGTCCTCAAAGCGGTCGGGCTGCCGGACCTGATCACCACCTCGCTTGCGGACTACGAGGCTCTGGCGCTCAGGCTGGCGCGCGAGCCGGATACGCTTGCCGCGATCAAGACTCGGCTTGCCGGTCAGCGCCTGACCGCGCCGCTGTTCGATACACCGCGCTTCACCCGCCACATCGAAGCGGCCTACACCACCATGTGGCAGCGCGCTCAGAACGGCCAGCGTCCGGAAAGCTTCGCCGTCGAGCGTCTGGGATAGTTCCGAAGCGGGCTATCAGTGCGCCATCATCCAGGCGCGAGCTTCGCGCTGGGCCAGAGCGACTTCGCTCTCGGACATCTGCTCTGCGAGTTCGCGGCGCAACGCGATGGCATCGACCCGGCCCTTGAGGGCTGCGAGGTTGAACCATTTGTGGGCGGCCACGAAATCGACCTCCCCGCCCCGGCCGGTCGAGAACATCATGCCGAGATCGAACAGCGTGTCACCGTTCGCGCAGATCTCCACCGGCAGCGCGGCGGCGATATCGATCGTTCCCTGAAACATCTCTTTCTCCTTCCGGAGACCGCCAGGCCAACCGGCCGCGGCTCCCGTCCAACTGTCTTGCGTCCCTGAAATTCCGAACCGCCGTTTGCCGGCGTGTTGGGAGCATCTGACCGCTAAACTTTGAATGGCAGTTTAAGTATCGCGATGAATCGAATCTGAACGGGCGCACGACGTTTCATGGCGCCGGTTCGAGAAAGTCGCGATTCGCGGGCATTTTTCAAATTCGTGAAAAACGATTCACCCTCGCTTTTGGCGAAGCGATAACCATCGCGCCAACAGCGCGTCGACGCCTTGCGACTTGATCCGGCGGCGACCAGGCTCTCGCCGGGAGAGCGACGATCGACACAACAGCGATGGGGAGAATGCCGGGACGGCCTGCACCACCGGATGGCGGCGAACCATGAATGGCCTCGGGCCATTCCGGAGAGAATGAGCGGCCTCAGGCCGTTTCGGAGAGAATGAACGGTCGAGCACCGTCCGGGGTGATGAGCGATCTCGGATCGCTCCAGAGAAACCGGCGGCCTCACGCCGCTCCAGATAGAACGAGGGCGTCGGTGAACACGTCAGGAACGAGATTTCACCGGACGGGCCGTTGAAACTGCGAAGCAAGCTCCGCAACGAACGAAGAGCACTGAACTCTTCTGCCGGACCACCTGCAGCGAGGCTGAACCCCACCGCGCCGGTCGTCCGACCGTCTCACCTGATGTCTCGCCGACACCCTCTATCGTCGACCTGAGCAACCTGAACAGCATTCGCCTTGAGGGCGGAGGTCCCGAGCGGCTCCTGTGACGTTGCCGGCATAAGCTGCCGGCAATTCCGTAAGGCGAAGCCTTACTTCTTCTTCTTGGCGACCTTGCGGGTCTTCTTGACAGTCTTCTTCACTGCCGACTTCGCCTTCTTCGCCTTCTTCGCTTTCTTGGCCATGTTGCCCTCCTAAATAAGTGAGATGGCTTAATCGCTTCGTGCACCCGGGAATCGATGTGCACTTCGAATGGATTACACCAACGCATAAAAAAGAACAGCGCCCCGCTTAAAGAAGTGTTGACGCAAGCGTACCGATGGGCATCGCGCGCGCTTCGCGCCGGCGACACGACCGAGCTCCGCAGGATCGCGCGCGCTATCCCCAGAACACCATAGCGATCATGTGGAATTTTTAAGAAGTGCCCGAAAGACGCGGACATTTTTAATTTCGATCCTGCGTGCAGCGAAATCACGCTCGACATCGCGAATGACAAACGATGACGACAAGAGGCGCGCCGCGCATCCTGAGTCGTGAATTTTGGCAACGAAAATATTTTTTGGGAATTTTGCGTTTTAGGCGGCGCGAGGCCCATCGCGGCAAAGTTTTTCGCGCCGTCGCGAAAAACTGATTCGTCTTTCTTCTGTCGTCGTCGGCGATATCGGATACGCACGGCGCTCGCTGCGCGTTCATAAAAGCCGCCATGCGAGCGATCCGCGCATGCTCGCGCGGAGCCGGAAGCCGACCCGGGCGGCGCCAAAAGCGCGCCGTCCGAACAACGCTTGAAGAGATCAGAGACCGAGCTTGGCCTTGAGGAGGTCGTTCACCGCCTGCGGATTGACCTTGCCGCCCGACGATTTCATCACCTGGCCGACGAACCAGCCCATCAACTGCGGTTTGGCCTGCGCCTGCGCCACCTTCTCGGGGTTGGCGGCGACGATGTCGTCCACCAGCTTCTCGATCGCGCCGAGATCGGTCACCTGCTTCATGCCGAGGCTCTCGACCAGCGACTTGGGATCGCCACCCTTGGTCCAGACGATCTCGAACAGGTCCTTGGCGATCTTTCCGGAGATGGTGCCCTCGCCGATCAGGTCGACGATGGCGGCGAGCTGCGCCGCCGAGACCGGCGAGGCGGCAATCTCCTGCCCTTCCTTGTTGAGGCGGCCGAACAGTTCGTTGATCACCCAGTTGGCGGCGAGCTTGCCGTCACGCGCCGCATTGCCGAGCCCGGCCAGCACCGCTTCGTAGAAGTCGGCGCTCTCCCGCTCGGCGACCAGAACGCCGGCGTCGTAGGGCGTCAGACCAAAGGCGTCGATGAAACGCGCGCGCTTCTCGTCCGGCAGCTCCGGCAGCCCGGAGCGCAGCTCCTCGACATAGGCAGCGGAGAATTCCAGCGGCAACAGGTCGGGATCGGGGAAGTAGCGGTAATCGTGCGCCTCTTCCTTGGAGCGCATCGAGCGCGTCTCGCCCTTATTGGGGTCGTAGAGCCGGGTCTCCTGCTCGATCGCGCCACCGTCCTCGATGATCTCGATCTGGCGCCGCGCCTCGAACTCGATCGCCTGGCCGATGAAGCGGATCGAGTTGACGTTCTTGATCTCGCAGCGGGTGCCGAACGGCTCGCCCGGCCGGCGCACCGAGACGTTGACGTCGGCGCGCAGATTGCCCTTCTCCATGTCGCCGTCGCAGGTGCCGAGATAGCGCAGGATGCTGCGCAGCTTGGCGACGTAGGCCTTGGCTTCGTCCGCCGAGCGCATGTCCGGCCTGGAGACGATCTCCATCAAGGCGACGCCGGAGCGGTTGAGATCGACATAGGACATGGTCGGGTGTTGATCGTGCAGCGACTTGCCGGCGTCCTGCTCCAGATGCAGCCGCTCGATGCCGACCGACGCGGTGCCGCCGTCGGGGGTGTCGATCAGCACCGTGCCCTCGCCGACGATCGGCGACTTGTACTGGCTGATCTGATAGCCCTGCGGCAAATCGGGGTAGAAATAGTTCTTCCGGTCGAAGGTCGATTTCAGGTTGATCTGCGCCTTCAGGCCGAGCCCGGTGCGGATCGCCTGGGCGACGCACTCCTCGTTGATGACGGGCAGCATGCCGGGCATCGCCGCGTCCACCAGCGAGACATGCTCGTTGGGCGCGCCGCCGAACGCGGTGGACGCGCCGGAGAACAGCTTGGATTGCGAGGTCACCTGGGCATGGACTTCCAGCCCGATCACGACTTCCCAGTCGCCGGTGACGCCTTTGATGAGTTTCTTGGGATCGACGGTTGCGTTCATGGAGCGGCTTTTACCGCGCCCGGGCGGTCAGGAAAACCCCCGCCAGGGTCACAGGCTGGCGGCAAAGGTCTTGAACGCCGGACTGGCGCGCAGCGAATCCCGCCCCGCTTCGATCACGTCATCGACCTGCTCGCGCGGCAGGTTGAAGCGGGTCGGCACGCCATCGAGCCGCGCCGCGCGCGCCGGATCAAGCTGGTCGAAGCCGACGCGGCCGATGAAGAACTTGATGTCGCGGCAATTCCAGCCCGGCCGCGCGCCATAGCGCGCCCGCTCGGCGGCGGACAGGCCGCAGCGCCACTTCACCAGCGCCGCGTGCCAGTCGCTCATGACACGCTCGAACGCGGTATAGCTGCCGGCCACGCCGGCATCGACCGCGGTATCGGCCGCAGCGCGGAACAGTTCGAACCCGCTCGGCCCTTCCACGGTGTTGATCCAGTTGCCGGCGACGCCCGACTTGGCGTCCACCACTAGAAACAGACCGCGCCGCAACTTGACCGCCTGCGCCGGCGTCAGCGGCTCATAGGGCGTCGCCGACGACAGCCGCGCGATGGTGAAGCCGGACAGGCCGTAATTATCGACAAGGCCGCCGTCGAGCAGCTTGATGTAAGGCATCGAGCCGTCATGGTAGCGGCTGATCGCCTTGGCGAAGGCGCCGAGCATCGGCGGCGCGTTGGAATTGTCACGCGCCCTGGTGACCCAGGACGGCAGCGGCTCCCTGCACTTGCCCGGGAAGGTCTTGATGACCACGGGCGCGAACGCCACCGGAACGGCGGCGGACGCCGCCACCGCATCCGCCAGCGGATATTCCGACAGGTCGCTGCACATCGCGCGGAAGGCGGTGGCGCCGAACACGAACGGCGTGCGGTTGTAGATGTCGGAGGCGTTGATCCAGACCCGCGGCCGGCCCTCGGCGCGGAACTGGCCGAAATTGGCGCCGTGGAACAGGTTGGCGTCGAGCCAGCGCGGAAAGCCGGTGGAATCGTTGATGCCGCCGGCCATCGCGCGCGGCAGCGTCGCCAGCGAGATGTCGGTCTGCAAATTCTCTTCGGCGTTGCGCAGCAAAAACTTCTCGCGGAAGTCGGCGAGCCTCGCCCGTTTCCTCAGTCCGTAATAGGCCGCCGTCACCGCGCCGCCCGACACCCCGGAGATGAAATCGAGTCGGTCGATCATCGGGCCCTGCGCGCCGCGCAGCGGAATGCGCTCCATCTCCGACAGCACGCCATAGGAGAAGGCCGCCGCGCGGGTGCCGCCGCCCGAGAACGACAGGCCGATCACCACGTCGTTCTCGACCTCGTTTTCCTTGAAGCCGATGTCGAGCCGGTTGGCGAGCGTGTCCGGCGTGCCGGCGACGTTCACCGGCTCGTTCTGGATGGTGGCGCAGCCGATCAGCAGCGCGCAGACCGACAGACTTCCGAAAAATGTACGCGCGCGCGCCATGGCAATCCCCATCCCCTCACCATTCCTGACGGATGGGGGTCGCTTTTTCCCTAACGCCCGTCGCGCGCGCGGCAATGGCGGCCAGCATGGTTAATGGGTGGGCTTGGTTCAGGACTGCGAACTGTCCTTGAGGTGATCATCCTCATAGGCGATCGACCAGCCGATGAGACTGCGCCAGAGCATTTCCGCAAGATCCGGCGGCACGCCGGCGGCCTCCGCCTCGGCACGGACATGGGCGACGACCTCCTCGACCCGCTCCGGAATCGCGGCCGGCAGACCGTCCCGCAGTTTCACGGCGATCACCTGATCGAGGCAGCGCACCCGCTCCGCGATCAGCGCGACAAGGTCTCGGTCGATCCGGTCGATGATCTCGCGCAGTTCCGGGAGATTTTTCGGTTCGGACGACATCAGCTCTGCCCCAACAGCTCCGACGCGATCTGATCCCATTCGGCGTCGAGCGCCGCAGACGATACGGGTTTGCCCGCGCGGCCATACCAGTAGCCCGCATTGTCGAGATCGCCTTCGACACGATGCAGATACGCATGAACCCAGGCGCCGTCGGCCGTCGGAATCTGTTGCGCGCAAGAGTGCGCCTTTTCCCAGTCGCCTTTCGCCGCCCACCACAGCGCCGTCAGCGGCTGCGACAGATTGGCAGGCGGCGCGACCTCGGCAAGGCTGGCCTTCAGATCCGACATGCCCATCACCACCACCTCTTCGGCTTGAAGCGTCCGGCGGACTGCTCGATGACGTCGCCAAGCGAGAACAGGGTTTCCTCGTCGAACGGCCGGCCGATCAGTTGCAGACCGAGCGGCAGGCCCTGCGCATCCTTGCCGGCCGGCACGGCGATGCCCGGCAGGCCCGCCATGTTCACCGTCACCGTGAAGATGTCGTTGAGATACATCTCGATCGGATCGGCCTTGCCCTTCTCGCCGATGCCGAAGGCGGCGGACGGCGTGGCCGGGGTCAGGATCGCGTTGACCCCCTGCGCGAACACCTCCTCGAAGTCCTGCTTGATCAGGGTCCGCACCTTCTGCGCGCGCAGGTAATAGGCGTCGTAATAGCCGGCCGACAGCACGTAGGTGCCGATCATGATGCGGCGGCGCACCTCCGGGCCGAAGCCGGCGGCGCGGGTGTTCTCGTACATCTCGACGATGTTGCGGCCATCGACCCGCGCGCCGTAGCGCACGCCGTCATAGCGCGCGAGATTGGACGAGGCTTCCGCCGGCGCCACCACGTAATAGGCCGGCAGCGCGTATTTGGTGTGCGGCAGGGAGATTTCGACAAGCTCGGCGCCCGCCGCCTTCAGCCATTCGGCGCCCTGCGCCCACAGCTTCTCGATTTCGGCGGACATGCCCCCGATGCGATATTCCTTCGGGATGCCGATCTTCATGCCCTTGACCGAGCGGCCGAGCGCGCCCTCGTAATCCGGCACCGGCAGATCGACCGAGGTGGTGTCCTTGGGATCGTGCCCCGCCATCGAGCGCATCAGGATCGCGGTGTCGCGCACCGTGCGGGCGAACGGTCCGGCCTGATCGAGCGAGGACGCGAAGGCGACGATGCCCCAGCGCGAGCAGCGGCCATAGGTCGGCTTCAGGCCTACGATGCCGGTAAACGCCGCAGGCTGGCGGATCGAGCCGCCGGTGTCAGTGCCGGTCGCGCCGAAACACAGTCCCGCCGCCACCGCCGAGGCCGAGCCGCCGGAGGAGCCGCCGGGCACCAGTCTCGCGTCCGAACCCTCGCGCCGCCACGGATTGACCACCGGGCCGAACGCCGAGGTCTCGTTCGACGAGCCCATCGCGAATTCGTCATTGTTGAGCTTGCCGAGCATCACCGCGCCGTCGCGCCAGAGCTGCGAGGTCACGGTGGATTCGTAAGGCGGCTTGAAGTCGTCGAGGATCTTCGAGCATGCGGTCAGGCGCACGCCCTTGGTGGCGAACAGGTCCTTGATGCCGAGCGGGACGCCTTCGAGATTGCCGGCTTCGCCCTTGGCAAGCCGCGCGTCGGCGTCCTTCGCCATGGTCCGCGCCTGATCCGGCGTCTCCAGCACATAGGCGTTCAGCGCCCGCGCCTGCTCCATGGCGGCCAGATGCGCCTCGGTCAGCTCCAGCGACGTGAAGGATTTGTTCGCAAGACCAGTCTTGGCCTCGGCGAGCGTGAGTGAAGTCAGGTCAGTCATTCGTCAACCGGATCGCAGGAGAAGGAAGGCGGCGGCACGCTGCCGGGCCGCCGCTGGAACTGGGAATGTTGCAAAGCCTCGATGATGGCATCGACCGCTTCGTCGGGATTGGTGATCTTGCCGGCCCGCTCCATGGCGTCGAGATATTCCATGTAGGCCGCGTAGGTTTTCTCGTCGCTGCACAGGATGCACATGCTCGCCTCCGGCCGCTATTCGACCACCTTCGGGACCAGAAAGAAATGATCCTCGGTCGCGGGAGCGTTGGCGAGCACCTTGCCGGCGATCTCGCCGTCATTGACGACGTCGTGACGCTTCTTCATCGCCATCGGCATCACCGAGGTCATCGGCTCGACGCCTTCGACATCCACCTCGGACAACTGCTCGACGAACGCGAGGATCGCATTGAGCTCGCCCTGCAGATGGGCAACCTCCTCGTCCTTGACCGCGATCCGGGCAAGGTGCGCGATCCGGCGGACGGTGGCGGCATCAACGGACATTCCAGCAAAACTCCGAAACAGCCGCAGCAGCGGCTCCGATCTGCCTGCCGTATAAAGCATTTTGCCCCGCAGGGGAAACCCGCCAATCGAGCCCAAAAAGGCAGGACTTAATGGCTCCGGCTGCGCGCGGCGAGCCTTGAAGCCGGATCACCCGTCTTGCGACAAGGCCGGTCTGCCTTTGCGCCCGATGCAACCGGCATGGTAGCAGAGCGCATGCCCGCGCCGATCCTTCCCCTCACCGATGCCGTGCCGCTCTGGCCGCCCCGTGGCGCGCTGATCGGCCTCGATCTCGGCACAAAGACCATCGGCGTCGCGGTGTCCGATCCCGACCGCAGACTGGCGACCGGGGTCGAAACCATCCGGCGCAAGACGTTCACCGCCGATGCGGCGCGGCTGCTCGCCATCGCCGCCGAGCGCAAGGCGGTGGGATTCGTGCTCGGCCTGCCGATCAACATGGACGGCAGCGAGGGCCCGCGCGCGCAATCGACCCGCGCCTTCGCGAGGAACTTCGCGCGGCTGACCGAGCAGGCCATCGGCCTGTGGGACGAGCGGCTCTCCACCGCGGCGGTGGAGCGCGAACTGATCGGCATGGACATGAGCCGCGCCCGCCGCGCCGAGGTGATCGACGAGCACGCGGCGATCTTCATCCTGCAGGGCGCGCTCGACCGCCTTGCGGTGCTTGGCCCGCCCGAGACGCCCTGAGCGTCAGGCGCGCGTCAGGACTGGTTCGCCAGCCATATGGTCTGGATCGTGGCGGCCAGATTGTTGATGCCGTGGACCACCACCGTCAGCCAGGTCGAGTGGTAGCGATAGCGCAGATAGCCGAGCAAGAGGCCGATGGAGAACACCTCGCCGAGGAAGAACCAGTCGTACTGCAGATGCATCAGCGTCCACACCAGCGACGACAGCACGATGGCGCCGACCGGCCGCAGGAACGTCTCCGACCAGCCGCGATAGAGAAAGCCGCGCACGAAGAATTCCTCCGTGACCGGCGCACCGACGCAGAACGCCAGCACCAGCAGCCACAGCGCGCCGTCGGCCTGCGCCGATTTGAGGACATCGGTCATGAAGCCCGGTGCGACCTCGCGGCCGAGCGCCTTCGACAACAGATCCCAGCAGGTGATCAGCACGCCGAGCATGACCGCGCCGATCAGCAGCGCCTTCCAGCCCGGCCAGCGCAGCGCCAGATAATCCGCGAATTTCGCCCGCGCCACGCGCGTCGCC
>MKUJ01000018.1:65047-116691 GCA_001897755.1 Afipia sp. 64-13 | reverse complement strand
CCGGCAGGCCCGCCACCACCGACAGCGAGATGGTCAGCCCGCCGCCCATCACGCCTTTCATGGTGTCGAGATCGAGGCCGTTGCCCTGTTTGATCAGGAAGAAGGCGACCACCGCGATCTGGCCGCAGAACATCGCAACGAAAATCACGATGCCCCACAGCAAGGTGCCCCAGAATTTCCAGACCCGCGGCGGCTTGGCGGGCGCATCCGCCACGAGCGGCGCGAGCGGGGTTTCGGCGGAACCGGTCTCGGAGGTCATGGAGCAGCCTTCATGTCGGGAGGGCACTTTGTCAGGCGGGCACGGCGGATCATGGCAAGGCACGCGCAAGAAGACCGCGCATCGCGTCCGGATCAAGATCGACAGCGCCATACATGGTCCCATGCGGTTGCGCCAGTCGCGTTTGCGCGAACAGCGCCGCGTGCGGGGAATGAACCGCGTTCAGCGCGGCGGCGGCGGCGAGCAAAGCGAGCCTTTCGACCGCAAACCGCGCGCCCCGCTCCGCATCGGGCCGGCGCAGCGCGCCCGCGATGAACGCGACCGCTTCGGCTGCGCCCGGCAAGCCCTCGGCCTGCGCGGCAAGCTGCTTCAAAACGCCATAGGCCGCCTCGGCATCGCGTGCCAGCGCCCGCAGCACATCGAGGCACATCACATTGCCGGAGCCTTCCCAGATCGCATTGACCGGCGCTTCGCGATAATGCCGTGCCAGAATGCCCTCCTCGACATAGCCGTTGCCGCCGATGCATTCCATCGCCTCGAACAGGAAGGCCGGCGCGCTCTTGCAGATCCAGTATTTCACCGCCGGCGTCAGCAGCCGCATGTAGGCGGCCTCGCCGCCATCCACCGGCGCGCGATCGAAGGCATGGCACAGCCGCAGCACCAGCGCTGTGGAGGCTTCGACCTGCAACGCCATGTCCCCCAGCACGCTTTCCATCATCGGCTGATCGGCGAGATGCTTCTGGAACACGATGCGGAGCCGGGCGTGATGCAGCGCATGCGCCAGCCCCGAGCGCATCAGGCCGGCGGAGGCGATGGCGCAGTCCTGCCGCGTCAGCGCCACCATGCGGATGATGGTGGCGATGCCCCGCCCCTCCTCGCCGAGACGCAGCGCATGCGCGCGCTCGAATACCACTTCCGACGAGGCATTGGAGCGGTTGCCGACCTTGTCTTTCAGGCGCTGGAAATGGATCGCGTTGACCGAGCCGTCCGGACGAAAGCGCGACATGACAAAACACGTCAGTCCGCCCACCGCCTGCGCCAGCACCAGAAAGGCGTCGCACATCGGCGCCGACATGAACCATTTCTGGCCGGTGATGACATAAGCCTCGCCGTCGCGTTCGGCGCGCGTGGTGTTGGTGCGCACGTCGGTGCCGCCCTGACGCTCCGTCATGCCCATGCCGATGGTCATGCCGCGCTTGTTCCACCACGGCGCGAAGGACGGATCGTAACTGCGGGTGCCGAGCACAGGCATGATTTGCGCGCGCAATGCCGGATCTGCCGCCAGCGCGCCCACCGCGGCGCGCGTCATGGTGATCGGGCACAGATGTCCGGTCTCGACCTGCGCCGCCATAAAGAATTTTGCCGCCCGCACCACTTCGGCCGCATCGCCGGCAGGCTCGCCTGCCGCCGTCCAGGTCGAGCAATGCAGCCCGGCGCGCGCACTGTGCGCCATCAGTTCATGATACGCCGGGTGGAATTCGACCTCGTCGCGGCGATTGCCGCGCGCATCGAACGCTTTCAGCTTCGGCGGATTGTCGTTGGCGAGGCGGCCGCGCTCGGCCATCGCGCGCGAGCCCCAGAGCCGGCCGAACTCCGACAATTCGGCGGCATGCACTTTGCCGCCAAAGGCGGCGACCGCCTCCGCCAGCGACGGGTCCGATGCGAACAGATCGGTGTCCTCAAGCGGCGGCGGCTGATTGAACGCCTCGTCGGTCTCGCGCAGGATCGGCATCGTCGCCTCGCCACTGATCCGGACTCGTGCGCAGCATACGCCGAAACGGAGGTGATTTCACGCACCGCCCACGACCGCGCTTAACGATGTGTCACCGGGAAATCGAACGCAGTGTTGTTCGGACCCGGCAGCGAGAAATGCCACCATTCGAGGCGATAGTTGACGAAACCGTGTTTCGCCATCGCCGCGACCAGCATCTGGCGCCATTTGCGCTGCATGGGCGTGATCGCGCGCGAAGCCGTGTGCGCCTTCTCGTCGGAACAATCGTAGCCGGTGCCCATATCAACGCTCGAGTCCGGCGCGCGCAGGCGCAGCGGTCCGGTACAATCGGCATAGGTCGCGTTCGGATCGAACGGCGCAACCTTTGGCTCCGGCAAGGCGATCAGCGTCAGATCCACCGCCTTGCCGGTGGAATGTCCCGAATGCCGCGCGATGTAGCCGAGCCGGAACAGATCGGCCTTCGACATCTTCGGATTGTAGCGATGCTGCGCAGGTGTCTCGCGGCCGTCCTGCGCCCAGCGGTAGATGTCCTCGACAGCGCGTTGCGGGCGGTAGCAGTCGTACATTTTCAGCGACAGCCTGCGCGGGACAAGATCGCGCTGCACCGCCGCCAGCGCCTCCGCCACCTTCCGGGTGACGATACATTCGCCCGCCCGATAGCCCTGCAACGGCCGCCCGACAAAATTATTATATCCCGCGTAACGGATGTCCTGAACGATGCTCGGATCGACATCGCGCAGACGGACGAAGTCCGCCGGCAGCGGCTGCGCCAGCGCGCCTGCCCCGGAGACGAAGGCGACAAGGCACGCCACAAGGCACCCGGCGACCGTCATCCGCGCTGCTTGCATCCTGCCTCCGTGGTTTTAAATCAATTCCGATGCAACGCGGCGCTCGCCGCCGCCTCGCCTGTCCTGCTCCGCGGGATGACGAGGCCACTCTGGGCCTGTTCCACGCAATCGGGGCCCGCGCTTCACCGGGGGAAAACTCGATATCGGGCAAATCTGCCTTGCCCGGACCTCCAAGTCTGCCTATAGCTCTTGCTTTAATGACCCTTGCAACAAAATCGAGTTTTGTCCTCGGCCACCGGCATCTGCTGGGCATCGAGGGCCTTCCCGCGGCCGACATTACCGGCCTTCTGGATCTTGCCGAGGAGTTCGTCGAACTCAACCGGCAGGTCGACAAAAAGCGTTCCGACCTGCGCGGACGCACCCAGGTCAACCTGTTCTTCGAGTCCTCGACCCGGACACAATCTTCCTTCGAGATCGCCGGCAAGCGGCTCGGCGCCGACGTGCTCAACATGTCGATGGCGTTGTCCTCGATGCGCAAGGGCGAGACGCTGCTCGACACCGCGGTGACGCTCAACGCCATGCACCCGGACATTCTGGTGGTGCGCCATCGCGCCTCCGGCGCGGTCGAACTGCTCGCCCGCAAGGTGGACGGCTCGGTGATCAATGCCGGCGACGGCGCCCATGAGCACCCGACGCAGGCGCTGCTCGACGCGCTGACCATCCGCCGCAACAAAGGCCGCCTCGAAGGCCTCCTGGTTGCAATCTGCGGCGACGTGCTGCATTCGCGCGTGGCGCGCTCCAACATTTTCCTGCTCAACACCATGGGCGCGCGGGTTCGCGTCGTCGCGCCCTCCACGCTGCTGCCGGCCGGCATCGAGCGCATGGGCGTCGAGGTCGCGCGCGACATGCGCGAGGGGCTGGACGGCGCCGACATCGTCATGATGCTGCGATTGCAGCGCGAGCGGATGACCGGCTCGTTCGTGCCGTCGAGCTCCGAATACTTCCACTATTTCGGGCTCGATCAGAAGAAGCTGTCCTATGCCAAGCCGGACGCGCTGGTGATGCATCCGGGACCGATGAATCGCGGCGTGGAAATCGACTCCATCGTCGCCGACGGCGCGCAGTCGCTGATCCGCGAACAAGTCGAAATGGGTGTGGCGGTGCGCATGGCCGTGCTGGAAGCGCTCGCCCGCAACCTGCCGAATGCGTGACGCCATGCCGATAGATCGCCGCCCGCTCCTGCTCGCCAACGCCCGCCTGATCGATCCGTCACGCGACCTCGACGATATCGGCGACGTCCTGATTGTCGACGGCATGATCCGCGACGCGCGGCGCGGCATCAGCGCCGCCGGCGTTCCGGCGGGCACCGAAATCGTCAATTGCGCCGGCAAGGTCGTCGCCCCCGGGCTGGTCGACATGCGCGCCTTCGTCGGCGAGCCCGGCGCCGGCCACCGCGAGACGTTCGCGTCGGCCAGCCATGCCGCCGCCGCCGGCGGCATCACCACCATCATCTGCCAGCCCGATACCAAGCCGGTGATCGACAATTCCGCCACCGTCGATTTCGTGCTGCGCCGCGCCCGCGACACCGCGATCGTCAACATCCATCCGATGGCGGCGCTGACGCGCGACATGAAGGGCGATGAGATGACCGAGTTCGGTCTGCTCAAGGCCGCCGGCGCGGTCGCCTTCACCGATGGCAGCCGCAGCGTGATGAATTCGCTGGTGATGCGCCGCGCCCTCACCTACGCGCGCGATTTCGACGCGTTGATCGTGCATCATACCGAAGACCCGACCTTGATCGGCGAAGGCGTGATGAACGAGGGCGAGTTTGCCTCGCGCCTCGGCCTGATGGGCATTCCCACCGCCGCCGAAGCCATGGTGCTGGAGCGCGACATACGCCTCGTCGCGCTGACCGGCGGGCGCTACCACGCCGCCTCGGTGAGCTGCATCGACTCCCTCGAAGTCCTGCGGCGTGCCCGCGATTGCGGCCACAACATCAGCGCTTCGGTGTCGATCAATCACATCACGCTGAACGAGAACGACATCGGGCCGTATCGCACCTTCCTCAAGCTGTCGCCGCCGCTGCGCACCGAGAACGACCGTCAGGCGCTGGTCGCCGGTCTCGCCTCGGGGCTGGTCGACGTCATCATGTCGGATCACAATCCGCAGGACGTCGAGGTCAAGCGCCTGCCCTTCGCCGAGGCCGAGCCCGGCGCGATCGGTCTGGAGACCATGCTGCCGGCCGCATTGCGACTGGTGCATTCCGGCGAGATCGAACTGAAAACCCTGATCCGAGCGATGTCGACCCGGCCCGCCGAGCTGCTCGGCCTGCCTGGCGGCTCGCTGCGCCCCGGCGCGCCGGCCGACGTGATCGTGATCGATCTCGATGTGCCGTGGGTGCTCGATCCGGCCGACCTGAAATCGCAGTGCAAGAACACGCCGTTCGACGAGGCGCGGTTCACCGGCCGCGTCGTCCGCACCGTCGTCGGCGGCCGCACCGTGTACGAATACCTGTAACAAGGGGGATCGGCATGGCCGCGCCCGTTCTCGCCGCCGCCTGCGCTTTCGGTTATCTGTGCGGCTCGGTGCCGTTCGGCCTGATCACCACCCGCCTTGCCGGCACGCAGGATCTGCGCTCGATCGGTTCGGGCAATATCGGCGCGACCAACGTGCTGCGCACCGGCCGCAAGAGCCTTGCCGCGATCACGCTGCTCGGCGACATGCTGAAAGGCACCTTCGCGGTGCTGGTGGCGCAGCATTTCGCGGGCGCGGAAGCTGCCATTCTCGCCGGGCTCGGCGCGTTCCTCGGCCATCTCTTTCCGGTGTGGCTGAAGTTCAAGGGCGGCAAGGGTGTCGCCACCTATATCGGCATCCTGCTCGGGCTGCTGTGGCCCGCCGCGCTGGCGTTCTGCGCCATCTGGCTCGCCGTCGCGTTCCTGTCCCGCTACTCGTCGCTGGCGGCGCTGGTCGCGGCCGCGCTCACGCCGCTGATGCTGCTGTGGACGCAGCATTTCGACCTTGCCGTTCTGTTCGCCGTGCTGTCGGCGCTGCTCTGGATCATGCACCGCGCCAATATCCGGCGGCTGATGGCGGGGACCGAAGGCAAGATCGGCGCGAAGGGATAAATCCGCGCAACTCCCGATTGCCCCCACCCCCGACTTGCGCGAGACTTCCCGCCGCGGGGGCGGCGTGGAACCACAACCACACACTTTGAGGCTGACCGACGAACAGCGCATCGACTGGCTGCGGCTGATCCGCAGCGACAATGTCGGCCCGCGCACCTTCCGCTCGCTGATCAATCACTACGGCAGCGCCCACGCGGCGCTGGAACGATTGCCCGATCTGGCGCGGCGCGGCGGCACCAGCAAGCCGGGGCGCATCTGCGGCGCGCAGGACGCGGCGCGGGAGATCGAGGCCGGCAAAAGAATGGGCCTCGCTTTGCTCGCACCCGGCGAGTTCGGCTACCCGCCGCGTCTCGCGCTGATCGACGATGCCCCGCCGCTGCTCGGCGTGCGCGGCTTACCGCAAATCCAGATGCAGCCGATGATCGGCATTGTCGGATCGCGCAACGCCTCCGGCGCCGGCCTGAAATTCGCGCAAACCATCGCGCATGATCTCGGCGAGGCCGGTTTCGCCATCGTCTCGGGCCTTGCCCGCGGCATCGATCAGGCCGCGCATCGCGCCGCGCTCGCGAGCGGTACCGTCGCGGTGCTGGCGGGCGGGCATGACCGGATCTATCCGCCCGAGCATGATGATCTGTTGCTCGACATCCTCGAACAGCGCGGCGGCGCGATTTCGGAAATGCCGCTCGGCCACACTCCGCGCGCCCGCGATTTTCCCCGCCGCAACCGCCTGATCTCCGGTGTCGCGCTCGGCGTCATCATCGTCGAGGCCGCGCTGCGCTCGGGGTCGCTGATCACCGCGCGTTTCGCCAACGAACAGGGCCGCGAAGTGTTCGCGGTGCCCGGCTCGCCGCTCGATCCGCGCGCCGCCGGCACCAACGATCTAATCAAACAGGGCGCGATCCTGATCACCGGCGCCGCCGACGTGATCAGTGCGGTGGAGCCGATCCTGGGTCGCCCCATCGAGTTGCCGATCGAGGAACAGGATGACGGACCGCTCGACGACGAACCGCAGGCCAGCGACCGCGCGCGCATCGTCGGCCTGCTCGGCCCCTCGCCTGTCGGCATCGATGATCTGGTCCGGCTGTCCGGCACCTCGGCCGCCGTGGTCCGCACCGTGCTGCTCGAACTGGAACTCGCCGGCCGTCTGGAGCGCCATGGCGGCGGCATGGTCTCGCTGACATTATAATGAGACGGGCGGAATTGCGCATCAGGCGGGCCGGGCTCCCGCGCGCGGCAACCGACGCCCGACGTCGAACCGTTGCCGATACGCGCTATCGCTCGTCCGGTCCGCGACGATGCAGCAGAGTGTCCTTCGCTTCCATCCGCGCCATATCGAGCAGATAACCCAGCGTGCCAAGACCGTGCCGGCAGGCGATCTGCGCAAGATCGGACAGCGTCGAGGCGATGAAAGCAGCCGCTTCGTCGGGACCGCCGCCGCCTTCGGCAGGGTCGGGGTGATCGGGCCTGGATGATCCATGTTTTGGGCGTGACGGGGTCATGCTTTCTCCCCTCTGCTCCGTGGAACCCGACACGAATCCGCTCCATTCGTACAACCTATAGTATTAATTCTCAACCATAGCGAGTGCAAATCCAAAGCTCTCACGCCATGGCGATTTGACAGGACCCGCGACTTTACCCATGTATCGGGCGAAACGGATCGCGCCGCAGCTTCGATTCAGGCGCCGATTTCCCATACAAGCCATTGGAATCATATGAATATCGTCATTGTCGAGTCGCCTGCGAAGGCCAAGACGATCAACAAATATTTGGGCTCCTCCTACGAGGTTCTGGCCTCTTACGGGCATGTTCGAGACCTGCCGGCCAAGAATGGATCGGTGGATCCCGACGCCAATTTCCAGATGATCTGGGAAAACGATCCCAAGGCCGCCGGCCGTCTCAACGACATCGCCCGCGCCCTCAAAGGGGCCGACAAGCTGATCCTCGCCACCGACCCCGATCGCGAGGGCGAGGCGATCTCCTGGCACGTCCTGGAGATCATGAAGGAGAAGCGAGCGCTCAAGGATCAGAAGATCGAACGCGTGGTGTTCAACGCCATCACCAAGCAGGCGGTCACCGAGGCCATGAAACATCCGCGCGAGATCGACGGCGCGCTGGTCGACGCCTATATGGCGCGCCGCGCCCTCGACTATCTCGTCGGCTTCACCCTCTCCCCAGTGCTGTGGCGCAAACTGCCGGGCGCACGCTCGGCGGGCCGCGTGCAGTCCGTCGCACTGCGACTGGTCTGCGACCGCGAGCTCGAAATCGAGAAGTTCGTGGCCCGCGAGTACTGGTCGCTGCTGGCGACGCTGGTAACGCCGCGCGGCGACAGCTTCGAGGCGCGTCTGGTCGGCGCCGACGGCAAGAAGATCCAGCGTCTCGACATCGGCAGCGGCGCCGAGGCGGAAGATTTCAAGAAGGCGCTGGACGCGGCAGCCTTCGCCGTCAGCAGCGTCGAAGCCAAGCCGGCGCGGCGCAATCCGCAGGCTCCCTTCACCACCTCGACGCTGCAGCAGGAAGCCAGCCGCAAGCTCGGATTCGCGCCGGCGCACACCATGCGCATCGCCCAGCGTCTTTACGAGGGCATCAATCTCGGCGGCGAGACCACCGGCCTCATCACCTATATGCGGACCGACGGCGTGCAGATCGCGCCCGAGGCGATCACCCAGGTGCGCAAGGTGATCGGCGAGGATTACGGCAAATCCTATCTGCCAGACGCGCCGCGGCAGTATTCGTCGAAGGCGAAGAACGCGCAGGAAGCGCATGAGGCGATCCGCCCGACCGACCTCAGCCGCCGTCCCTCGCAGATCAAGAGCAAGCTCGATAACGATCAGGCCCGGCTCTACGAACTGATCTGGATGCGCACGGTCGCGAGCCAGATGGAAGCCGCCGAGATGGAGCGTACCACCGTGGACATCACGGCGAAGGCGGGCGCGCGCCTGCTGGAGCTGCGCGCCACCGGACAGGTGATCAAGTTCGACGGCTTCCTCGCGGTCTATCAGGAAGGCCGCGACGACGATCCGGAAGACGAGGACAGCCGCCGCCTGCCCCCGATGAGCGAGGGCGAAGCACTCAAGCGCGAGAGCCTCGCCGTTACCCAGCATTTCACCGAGCCGCCGCCGCGCTTCTCGGAAGCCTCGCTGGTCAAGCGCATGGAAGAGCTCGGCATCGGCCGGCCCTCGACCTACGCCTCGATCCTGCAGGTGCTGAAGGATCGCGGCTATGTGAAGCTGGAGAAGAAACGCCTGTCCGCCGAGGACAAGGGCCGCGTCGTGGTGGCGTTCCTCGAGAAGTTCTTCTCGCGCTATGTCGAGTTCGATTTCACCGCCGACCTCGAGGAGCAGCTCGACAAGGTCTCCAACAACGAGGTGGCCTGGAAGCGGGTGCTGCAGGATTTCTGGACCGGCTTCATCGGCGCGGTCGACGAGATCAAGGACGTCAAGGTCAGCGAAGTGCTCGACGTGCTCGACGACATGCTCGGCGAGCACATCTACGAGAAACGCGCCGATGGCGGCGATCCGCGCCAGTGCCCGAGCTGCGGCACCGGCCGTCTCAATTTGAAGGCCGGCAAGTTCGGCGCTTTCGTCGGCTGCTCGAACTATCCGGAATGCCGCTACACCCGTCCCCTCGCCGCCTCCAGCGGCGCGAGCGACCGCGTGCTCGGCAAGGACCCGGCGACCGGCCTCGACGTCACGGTGAAGGCCGGCCGCTTCGGGCCTTACATCCAGCTCGGCGAGGCCAAGGATTACGGCGAGGACGAGAAGCCCAAGCGCGCCGGCATTCCCAAGAACATGTCGCCCGGCGATGTCGAGCTCGAGCTTGCGATCAAGCTGCTGTCGCTGCCGCGCGATGTCGGCCCGCACCCCGAGGACGGCGAGATCATCACCGCCGGCATCGGCCGGTTCGGTCCGTTCGTGCGCCACGGCAAGACCTATGCGAGTCTCGAGGCCGGTGACGACGTCTACGCGATCGGCCTCAACCGCGCGGTGACGCTGATCGCGGAAAAGATCGCCAAGGGCCCGGGCCGCCGCTTCGGCGCCGATCCGGGCAAGCCGGTGGGCGATTATCCGGCACGCGGCGGCGCCATCATGCTCAAGAAGGGCCGTTACGGCGCCTACGTCACCATCGACGGCATCAACGCCACCATTCCCGACAGCATGGACCCGGAGAACATCACGCTCCAGGAGGCCATCGCACTGATCGAGGAGCGCGCCGCCAAGGGCGGCAAGGTCAAGCGCGCGGCGAAGAAAGCGACCAAGAAGCCGGCAAAGAAAACCGCCGCCAAGAAAGCAGCGGCCAAACCGGCAGCGAAGGACGATGCCGGCGCCGAGGTGACGCCGATCAAGGCCACGGCGAAGGCGCGAGCGGCAAAGGCTCCGGCTGCGAAGGCCAAGAAGGCCGCAGCACCGAAAGCCACGAAGGTGGCCGCGCCCGCCGCCAAGAAGAGCGCCAGCAAAGCTCGCGGATAATGGTGAAAAAACACAACGCGCCGGATGTTTTCCCCGATCGGGAGAGCATCGTCGCGTTCATCCGCGAACAACCCGACGCCGGCACGCGCGAGCTTGCGCGTCACTTCGGCCTCAAGAACGAAACCCGCGCGGCGCTGCGTCGCGTGCTGCGCGATCTCACCGACGAAGGCGTGATCGTCAAGCGCGGCAAAAGGGTGCAGGACGTCAAGGCGCTGCCGCCGACGCTTGTTGTCGACATCACCGGCCGCGATGCCGACGGCGAACTGATCGCCTCGCCCGCCGAATGGTTCGAGGAGACCGACGGGCCCGCGCCTGTCATTCAGATCCATATTCCGCGTCGTCCCCCGCCTGGCACGATTGGCGGCGTCGGCGACCGCGCGCTGCTGCGGATCGAGAAGCCCGATCGCGAGACGCGCCGTGCCGGCTATCGCGGACGCATCATCAAGCTGCTCGACAAGGCGACGCATCGCGTGCTCGGCATCTTCCGCACGTTGCCGAATGGCGAAGGCCGTCTCATTCCGATCGACAAAAAGCAGGCAGGCCGCGAGCTTGCCATCAACTCAGCCGACGCGGGCGGTGCGCAAGACGGCGATCTGGTCAGCGTCGAGCTGATGCGCCCGCGCGGCTATGGCCTGCCGGCCGGGCGCGTGAAAGAACGGCTCGGCTCGATGAAGACCGAGAAGGCCATCAGCCTGATCGCGATTCATGCGCACGAAATTCCGCAGGAGTTTCCCGCTGACACGCTGCGCGAGGCGGACAGCGCAAAGCCGGCCGCGCTGGAAGGACGCGAGGACTGGCGCGAGCTGCCGCTCGTCACCATCGATCCGCCCGACGCCAAGGATCACGACGACGCCGTGCATGCCGCGCCGGATGACGATCCGGCCAATAAAGGCGGCTACATCGTCACCGTCGCGATCGCCGATGTCGCCTTCTACGTGCGACCGCGCTCGGCGCTCGACCGCGAGGCGCTGCGCCGCGGCAACTCGGTGTATTTCCCCGACCGCGTGGTACCGATGCTGCCCGAGCGCATCTCCAACGATCTGTGCTCGCTGCGGCCCGGCGAGGCGCGCGGCGCACTCGCGGTGCGCATGGTGATCGGCGCAGACGGCCGCAAGCGCTCCCACACCTTCCACCGCATCCTGATGCGCTCGGCCGCCAAGCTGCATTACGCGCAGACGCAGGCCGCGATCGACGGGCGGCCGGACGATGTCACAGCCCCCCTTCTCGGTCCGATCCTGAGGCCGCTCTACGATGCTTACGCGCTGGTGAAGCAGGCGCGCGAGGTACGCGATCCGCTCGACCTTGATCTGCCAGAGCGCAAGATTCTCCTGAAACCCGACGGCACCGTCGATCGCGTGGTGACGCCGGAGCGGCTCGAAGCGCATCGCCTGATCGAGGAGTTCATGATCCTCGCCAATGTCGCGGCCGCCGAGACGCTGGAGAAGAAATCGCTGCCGCTGATCTACCGCGTCCACGACGAGCCGACCGTGGAGAAGGTGCACAACCTGCGCGAGTTCCTGAAAACTCTCGACATGCCATTCTCGTCGACCGGCGCGCTGCGGCCGGCGGTGTTCAACCGCGTGCTGGCGCAGGTCAAAGGCCGCGACGCGGAATCGCTGGTCAACGAGGTGGTGTTGCGCTCGCAGGCGCAGGCGGAATATTCCGCCGAGAATTACGGCCATTTCGGCCTCAATCTGCGGCGCTACGCTCATTTCACTTCGCCGATCAGGCGATACGCGGACCTGATCGTGCACCGGGCGCTGATCCGCGCGCTCGGCCTTGGCGACGGCGCGTTGCCGGACACTGAAACACTCGAAACATTGAGTGAAATCGCCGCGGCGATCTCGCTGACCGAGCGCCGCGCCATGAAAGCGGAACGCGAAACCGCCGACCGGCTGATCGCGCATTTCCTCGCCGACCGGATTGGCGCGGTGTTTCCCGGCCGGATTTCCGGCGTGACGCGCGCCGGCCTGTTCGTGAAACTCAACGACACCGGCGCCGACGGCCTGATCCCGGTGCGTTCCCTCGGCAGCGAATATTACAACTACGATGAAACACGCCACGCGCTGATCGGCTCGCGCAGCGGTGTCATGCACAGACTGGGTGACGTGGTCGAGGTTCGTCTGGTAGAAGCAGCTCCCGTGGCCGGAGCGTTGCGGTTCGAGCTTCTCTCGGGAGGATCGGATCCGGCGCGCGAAGGCCGCGGACCGAACGGGCGCATGAAAGCGCGGCTTCACCGAGCGAAGAAGGACAAGACATCGCGAAAGTCCAAGGCAAAGGCTCCCAAGGGGAAACCTTCCAAGGCGAAACCTTCGCGAAAGACACGCAAACCGAACAAGCGCTGATCGTCCCGATCAGGCCTGCAGGAGACATCATGGACAGCCAGACCTCTGTTCCCGCCACGACATGGACTGCCGAACTCGGCACCCTGCCCAAGCGTGATCTGTGGACCGCGATGAAGCGCGGATGGCGCTGCCGCTGTCCGAATTGTGGCAAAGGCAAGCTGTTCCGCGCCTTCCTGAAAACCGCCGACTCCTGCTCCGAGTGCGGCCAGGATTTCACCCACCACCGCGCCGACGATCTGCCGGCCTATCTCGTCATCGTCGTGGTCGGACACATCGTGGTTCCGGTCGGGCTGTGGGTCGAGACCAACTACGCGCCGCCGATCGCCTGGCAGCTCGCCGCCTATCTGCCATTCACGCTGATCGCCTCGCTGGCGCTGTTGCAGCCGATCAAGGGTACGGTCGTCGGCCTGCAATGGGCGCTGCGCATGCACGGCTTTGACACCGACACCTCGCTGGACAAGCCAGCGGCGGCGGCCGCCGCGGAGTGATGTTGTAAAAGCGATATGGCACGGCCCGCGACCATCAATGGCGACGACGCCTCCCATCCCTATCGCAAGCCGAAGGATGCGGCGACGCTGATCCTGGTCGATCGCAGCGGCGCGGTGCCAAAAGTGCTGGTCGGACGTCGCCACGACAAGCTGGTGTTCATGCCGGGCCGCTTCGTGTTTCCGGGCGGACGGGTCGATCCGTCCGACAACCGCGTGCCGCTGGCGCACCCCTTGCCGGAAGCGCTCGAACACAAGCTGCTCAGCGGCGCGCCAAAAATCGCCGCCGCCCGCGCCCGTGCGATCGCGGTCGCGGCGATCCGCGAGGTCTGCGAGGAGACCGGCCTCTGCCTCGGCTGCAAGGCCGCCTCGCCGCACGAAGCCACGCAAGCCACCACGCTGGCCGGCGAGTGGAAGCCGTTCGCCGAGGCCCGTCTGCTGCCCGACCCTTCGCATCTGTTCCTGATCGCGCGTGCCATCACGCCGCCCGGCCTGGTCCGGCGTTTCGACACACGCTTCTTCGCCGCCGATGCCTCCGCCATCGCACACAGGGTCGACGGCATCGTCCGCCCGGACGCCGAACTGGTCGAACTGGTCTGGATCGAGCTTGGCTCGTCGCCGCTCGAGGCGATGCACCAGATCACCCGGCGCGTGCTCAGCGAACTCGAAACCCACCTCGCCATGGGGCCGTTGTCGCACGCCGCCGAGGTACCGTTTTTCCATTTCCGGAGCGGCGAGATGCGGCGCGACACGCTCTGACATCGGCGGCTCGCACGACAAAAAGGCCAGCCACAACCGTTCAGACTTGCTATGCTGGACGCTCCCCGGACCGTGTTCATGCGTTGAGTTCACATGATTGGATCACGGCTGCTGACTCAGGCAGGCATCGGCGCCTCGATTGCAGCCCATCTCGCCATTCTGGCGTGGATTGTGTTCGGCACCGGCGTCCGCCCGTTCGATCCGCATCACGACACCATCACGATCGATCTGGTGACGCCGGAGGAATTGAAGGCCGCGCAGGACAAGCAGGCTTCGCTTCCCGAACCTGACACATCCAAGCAGGAACTCGCGGATCAATCGGCAACGCCCGCGCCTCCCGCTCCTCCGGACCCACCTGCGCCGGCTTCCGCCTCGGACCCGGAACCTCCGTCCACCTCGCCAGAGATTGCAGCAGACCCGCCCGTCCCCGCGCCGCAGCCCGCACCGGCTCCGTCGCCACCGGCTTCATCGCTGCTGACGCTGAACGCACCCCCGGTGGTGCAGCCGGACATCACCGGCAAATACGGCACGATGTTCAACCTGTCGGACACCGGCTTCGATCCGGTCACGTCCGGCGCGAAGATCGAAAAGACCGCGATCGAGTCCTTCCTTGCTCACCTCAAGACCTGTTCGGTGCTGCCATCCGGGATCACCCCGGACGACACGGTGCGGATCGTGCTGCGGGTAGCGCTGCAGCCGAACGGCATCCTGGCCGCAACCCCGGTGCTGATCGAGGCCAGCGCCTCGGCCAAGGGGCCGCTGCTGATGCAGGCCGCGATCAAGGCCATCGAGACCTGCCAGCCCTACAGCATGCTGCCGGCTGACAAATACCATGAATGGCGGGTGCTCGACCTCGCTTTCACCCCGGCGGATTTCGGCGGCGGCTGAGTCGTCCGGAAATCCTCGGCAGATGGGGCAAAATCATCCTGGCGGGGTCGAAAAAGTGAGATTTTTGAAGGATTCAGTCCTTATTCCGGCACGGCAAACCTGCCTAAATCCTTGACTTTGGGACATTCGAAGGTAGTTTGCCGGCCAAACGCGGTGACAGCGCCAGCCGACCCGCCCATTCCAGACATTCGAGGTTCTGAACATGGCCAAAGCGGTCACCATCAAGGTCAAGCTCGTTTCAAGCGCGGACACCGGCTTCTATTACGTCGCCAAGAAGAACTCGCGCACAATGACCGACAAGCTCGTGAAGAAGAAGTACGATCCGGTCGCCAAGAAGCACGTCGAGTTCCGCGAAGCCAAGATCAAGTAAGTCGCACCCACCTGCGATGACGAAAAACGGAGCCGTGCGGCTCCGTTTTGCGTTTCCGGACCGGGTTGTCTTGAGCCTACGCCGCCGCGGCGACCACGCGATTGCGGCCGGCATGCTTGGCGCGGTACAGCGCCTGATCGGCGCGCTTGAGCGCGTCCGCAATCGATTCGCCCTTGCGCTCCAGCATCGACAGGCCGATCGACATCGTCACATCGATGCGCCGGGCGCCCTTCTCGATCGCGAACGGCTCGCTCGCCACCGCCTGCCGCAGCCGCTCGGCGACAATGCCCGCGACATGCAGATCGGTCTCCGGCATCACGACGACGAACTCCTCGCCGCCATAGCGCGCGGCAAGGTCGATGCCCCGGACCGACTTGCGGATCCGCACCGCGAATTCGCGCAGCACATCGTCTCCGGCGTCGTGGCCGTAGGTGTCGTTGATCGATTTGAAGTGATCGATGTCGAGGATCATCAGCGCGAGCGGCTTGCCGCGCGTCACCGCCTGCTCCGCCAGCGCGACCATGTGGCTTTCCAGATAGCGGCGGTTATGCAGGCCGGTCAGCCCGTCCGTGATCGCCATCTCGATCGAGCTCTGCACATTGTCGCGCAGGTGATCGGTGTAGCGGCGGCGGCGGATCTGAGTCCGCGCCCGCGCCAGCAGTTCGTTCTTGTCGACCGGGCGCAGCAGATAGTCGTTCACGCCGATCTC
Source organism: Afipia sp. 64-13 (assembly GCA_001897755.1). Classification (GTDB taxonomy): domain Bacteria; phylum Pseudomonadota; class Alphaproteobacteria; order Rhizobiales; family Xanthobacteraceae; genus Afipia. The sequence goes on along the minus strand of MKUJ01000018.1, from coordinate 100,807 downwards.
CATGCCGCGCAGCAATTGCGTGTGGTTGTCGGCATCGGAAATCGCCAGGATCGGCACGCTGCGTGTCCGCTCCAACGAACGCGCCTGGCTGCACAGCCGCAGGCCGTCATGGTTCTCCAGATTGAGCGAGACGATCAGAAGATCGTAATTGCCCTCCGCCGCGTGAAACAGCGCTTCGGTCGGATTCGGCTCGACGTCCACCGTATGCTCGGCGGCGAGGATCGGCCCGAGACGCTCGTACGACGAAGGCCGGTCCTCGATCAGCAGAATGCGCCCGCCCTTGCCGGTGTCGGCCACCGCATCGCGCTCCGGCGCCTGCACGCCGATTTCCAGCGACGTGATCGCGCGCATGCGCAATTCGTCGGTCATCATCTTCAGCCGGGTCAGCGAACGCACGCGCGCGATCAGCACCACGTCCGACACCGGCTTGGTGAGAAAATCGTCGGCGCCGGCATCGAGGCCACGCACGCGATCGGACGGGCTGTCGAGCGCGGTGACCATCACCACCGGAATGAAGTGCGTCTTGGGATTCGATTTGAGACGGCGGCAGACCTCGAAGCCGTCAATGTCCGGCATCATCACGTCGAGCAGGATGATGTCGCATTCGGCACGCTCGCAGATCTCCAGCGCCTGCGTGCCGCAATTCGCGGTAATGACGTCGAAATATTCCGCCGACAGCCGCGCTTCGAGCAGTTTGACGTTCGCCGGAACGTCATCGACAATCAGAATGCGCGCGGACATAGCATTTTCCTCAACCGATGAACCGCCTCACGGTCTCGATGAACTTCCCCACCGAGATCGGCTTCGACAGATAGGCCTCGCACCCACCCTCGCGGATACGCTCCTCGTCGCCCTTCATGGCGAAAGCCGTCACCGCCACCACCGGAGTGGCGTGCAGCTCGGCGTCTTCCTTGATCCATTTCGTCACGTCGAGACCCGAGACCTCCGGAAGCTGGATGTCCATCAGGATCAGATCGGGTCGATACTTGCGCGCGAGAGCGAGCGCCTCGCGACCATTGCTCGTGCCGACCGTCTGATAGCCATGGGCTTCGAGCAGGTCGCGAAAGAGCTTCATGTTGAGCTCGTTGTCCTCAACGATCAGGACAGTCTTCGCCACCCTTCCTCCGATCCCGCAAAATGCCTGTTTCGCCGACAAGGATTAGCCGTCGCCACGCCGGAATGAGTCGGGCATGATGGTTCCAAAATAGAGACCAGAAGTTACGGAAAGGCAAATAGGCATGGCACTCAAACACCAGCGAAAGCCGAGCGAAGTCGCTGAAATCGTGGCGATTCAGGCGCTTTCTTTCCTCGCCGGGCAGCCTGAGCGGCTGGGCCTGTTCCTGTCCGAAAGCGGCATCGGCCCGGAGACGCTGCGCGCCGCGGCGACCGATCCGAAATTCCTCGCAGGTGTGCTCGACTTCATCATGCGGGATGATGATACCGTGAAGGCGTTCTCCGATTCGTCGCAATTGCCGCCGGACACGATCGCCGCCGCGCGCGACGCCCTGGGTGACTATCCGCGGGAGTAAAACGTGAGCGACCCTGCGCAGACGACGCGCCATGGGCCGGGATTTTGCCGGGACTGCCTCACCGACGCGGCGGATCAGGTCCGCCGCTGCACGGTGTGCGGCTCGCCGCGTCTCATTCATCATCCGGCGCTCGGCGCGCTGGCATTGGCGCATATCGATTGCGACGCGTTCTACGCCACCATCACCAAGCGCGACCGGCCCGAGCTCGCCGACAAACCGGTGATCATCGGCGGCGGCAAGCGCGGCGTGGTCGCGGCCGCCTGCTACATCGCCCGCACCTATGGCGTGCGCTCGGCGATGCCGATGTTCAAGGCGCTGGCGCTGTGCCCCGAAGCGGTGGTGATCCGGCCCGACATGGCGCTGTATGTGCGGGTCGGACGGCAAGTGCGGCAGGCGATGCTGGCGCTCACCCCGCTGGTCGAGCCGCTGTCGATCGACGAAGCCTTCCTTGATCTCACCGGCACCGAGCGCGTCCACGGCATGATCCCGGCCAAGGTGCTGGCGCGGTTCGCGACGCAGGTCGAGCGCGACGTCGGCATCACCGTGTCGGTCGGACTGTCGGCCAACAAATTCCTCGCCAAGATCGCCTCCGATCTCGACAAGCCGCGCGGCTTCGCCGTGCTCGGTCAGGATGACGCCTGCACGCTGCTGGCGGGCAAACCGGTCGGCTTCATCTATGGCGTTGGTCCCGCCGCGCAAGAGAAACTGCAGTCACGCGGCTTCCGCCTGATCGGCGATCTGCAGCGCGCCGAGGAAACCGAACTGATGAAGCTGTTCGGCGCCGACGGCCAGCGGCTGTGGCGACTCGCGCGCGGCATCGATACGCGCAAGGTGGTGCCCGACCGCGGCGCCAAGACCATTTCAAATGAGACGACGTTCGAGGAGGACATCCGCGACTTCGCGACGCTGGAGCGCGTGCTCTGGCGATTGTGCGAGAAAGTCTCGGCGCGCCTCAAAGGCGGCAATCTCGCCGGCTGCACCATCACGCTGAAGCTCAAGACCGCCGACTTCCGCCAGCGCACCCGCTCCCACTCCATCGCCGCGCCGACCCAGCTCGCCGGCAAGATCTTCGCGGTCGCGCGCGAGATGCTGGCGAAGGAAATCGACGGCACCGCCTTCCGCCTGCTCGGCGCGGGCGTCAGCGCGCTGCGGCCGGAAGCGGAGGCCGCGCATGAGGATCTGCTCGACCGCCGGGCCGCTCATGCCGAGCGCGCGATGGACGATGTGCGCAGGAAATTCGGCAACGCCGCGCTGATGCGCGGCATCGCCTATCAGGGGCCGGGAAAGGCGAGCTAGCCGCCCGCTCTATTTGCAAAGCCGGTCTACTTGCAGGGCTTGGTGTCCTTGATATCGAGCTTGTCCATCGCGCCGGCGATGACGAAATCGTTGTAATCCAGCACCAGCGCGCGGGAGATGCCATCCTCGTAAAGCTCGAAGGACATCGCATAGGCCGGCGTCTGCTCGCCGGCATTGTCCTTGGCAGCACGGTCGTAATAGCTCACCGTCACCGGCCAGCGCGTCACCGATTTCAGCTTCTCGTTGCCGGTGGAGACATCCGGCGTCTTGGGCGCCTTGTCGCCGGCAATCGGCTGACCGATCACCGCGAGCGTGTTGTAGACCTTCTCGCCATCGTCGGAGCCGTCATAGACCACGAGTTCGAGAATGCTTTTGCCGGCCCGCGCTGCCTCGATGATGCGCTTGATCTGCTCGGTGGGAAACACGGTCTCCTTGCCGAGCGTGAAGGTCTTCGCCTTCGGCAGCTTGAGCTTGACCACGATGCCGCTCGCATTGCGCTCGGCGACGCCGTCGACCTGGGTCGGCGGGTTGTCGTTCATCTTGGTATCGATCTTGAAGCGATAGCTCTTGCCCTCGCCGTCTTCCCAGCTTGTCGAGCGCAGATCGCTGGTGATGACCTTGTCCTCGCCGCTGTCGATCTCCGAAATCTGGTGGAATTCGGTGCTGTAGCCTTCGCACGAGCTGCCGGAGAAACTGTACAGGATCTTGCCGCGCGCGGCGTTGACCGAGGCATTGCCGCGCGTCCGTTGCAGGCTGAGGTCGTAGACCGCCTGATGCGACGCGAACGGCATCGGACTCGCCACCTGCGCCCGCGCCGGGCTGCCGGCGAACACACCACACACAAGCGCCAGGCCGCAAAGCCCCGGCATCGTCCACGACCGCGTCATACTATCTCCTTCAGGCAGGAATCGAAGCATAGTGAGCGGCACATTGCGCCGCAACTGGGGCAAAAGCTTAAAGATTGCGTCACTCTCGCGGTAGCCAAGCCAGCGGAACAGCCATATGAAGGCACACGCCGGCGATACGCGGTAATGTAACTCGCCGGACGACGACAAACAGTGCCCAGGGAGACCACGACATGGCCGGAACGATTGAACAGAAACTCGCAAGCCTCGGCATCACGCTGCCGACGCCCGCGGCGCCGATTGCGAACTACGTCCCGTTCGTGCGGTCCGGCAACATGCTGATCGTGTCCGGCCAGGTCTGCTTCGGGCTGGACGGCAAGCTGATCGCCAAGGGCAAGCTCGGCGGCGGCGTCACCCCCGAGCAGGGCATCGCGGCGGCCCGCGGCTGCGCGATCAACCTGCTGGCACAGGTGAAGGCCGCGCTCGGCGATCTCGACAAGGTGGCGCGCGTGGTGCGTCTGGGTGGCTTTATCAATGCCGCGCCCGATTACCTTGACGTCCCGAAGATCATGAACGGCGCATCGGACCTGATGGTCGAGGTATTCGGCGACAAGGGCCGCCACGCCCGCAGCACGGTCGGCGTCGCCGTCCTGCCCGCCGACGCCGCGGTCGAGGTCGAAGGCATGTTCGAGATCGCCTGATCGATGCCCTGGCGCGCGCCCGACTGGTTGACCGCGCGGCCCGTCGCGCATCGCGGGCTGCACAACCGGGCGCGCGGCATTGTCGAGAACATGCCCTCGGCCTTCAAGGCCGCCATCGCCGGCAACTTCGCCATCGAGCTCGATATCCAGCTCTCCGCCGATGGCGAAGCGATGGTGCATCATGACGACACGCTCGGCCGGCTTGCCGAGGGCGATGCCGATCTGCGCACGCTGACGGCGGCCGGACTCCGACAGGTCCCGTTCAAGGACACCGGCGACCGTATGATGACGCTCGGCGAATTGTGCGATCTCACCGCCGGCCGCGTGCCGCTGGTCGTCGAGGTGAAAAGCCGGTTCGACGGCGACCGCCGTCTGGTGACGCGGATGACGCAGGTGCTGTCGGGCTATCGCGGACCGGTCGCGCCGATGTCGTTCGATCCCGATCAGGTCCGCGCTATCCGCGACCTGATCCCGGACCGGCCGCGCGGCGTGGTCGCCGAGCGCGATTACAACGAAGAGGAATGGCGGGCGCTGCCGCCGGAGAAGGTGAACGGCATGCGCCATCTGCGCCACGGCCTCTCCACCCGGCCCCATTTCATCGCCTATTGGGTCAACGAACTGCCCTCGCCTGCGCCGTGGATCGCGCGCAATCTGTTCGGCTGCGCGCTGCTGACCTGGACCGTGCGCACGCCCGAGCAGCGCCGCCGCGCCGCGCGCCACGCCGACCAGATGATCTTCGAGGGGTTCGTGCCGGAACAACCGGCGGAACCGGCTTGAAGTCACGGCTCAAAACCACAATCTATCGGATTGTGCGGACTCGTCTTTCCGCCGCCATTGCTGACGCGCCACCCGTTCCGCAGGATCAGCCTCTGCCTCATGGATATGTCCACGATCACGCTGGAAGCCGTTCCCTCCGCTGACGCGATCGCGGCGGTGGACTGGGACGCCTGCGCCAATCCCGGCGCGAAATCCGCGCGCGCCGAACACCATGGCGAGGCGTCTTCGCCCGCTGCCGCAGAAGATTCGCGTAGCGATTCCGCACCCGCCTACAATCCGTTCATCTCGCATGCGTTTTTTGCAGCTTTAGAGCAATCCGGCTCGGCCTCGGCGCGCACCGGCTGGGGCCCGCGCCATCTGGTGGCGCGGCGCGACGGCGAGGTGGTCGGCCTCGTGCCGTGCTATCTGAAAAGCCACTCGCAGGGCGAATACGTATTCGACCATAGCTGGGCGGAAGCGTTCGAGCGCGCCGGCGGGCGCTATTATCCCAAGCTGCAAGCCGCGGTGCCGTTCACGCCCGCGACCGGGCCGCGCCTGCTGGTACGTCCGGGGTTCGATGAGCAGCGCGTCCGCGATGCGCTCGCCGGCGGCCTGATCGCACTGTGCGACCAGATCGGCGCATCCTCGCTGCATGTCACCTTCGCGCTGGAGCAGGAATGGCGCGATCTCGCCGCGCGCGGTTTCCTGCAACGCACCGACCAGCAGTTTCACTGGCACAACGAAGGCTATGCCTCGTTCGAGGATTTCCTCGGCACCCTCGCCTCGCGCCACCGCAAGGCGATCCGCCGCGAGCGGCGCGATGCGCTGGCGGACGGCATCACCATCCATGCGCTGACCGGCAGCGCCATCACCGAAGACGCATGGGATGCATTTTTCGAATTCTACATGGAGACCGGCTCACGCAAATGGGGCCGGCCCTATCTGAACCGGGCGTTCTACGCGCAGATCGCGCGGAGCATGCCGGACGACATCGTGCTGATCATGGCAAGGCGCGACGGGAGCTGGATCGCCGGTGCGATCAACTTCCTCGGCTCCGATACGCTGTTCGGCCGCCACTGGGGCGCCATCGAGCACCACCCGTTTTTGCATTTCGAGGTCTGCTACTATCAGGCGATCGAGTTCGCTATCGCCCATGGCTTGAAGCGCGTCGAGGCCGGCGCGCAGGGCGAGCACAAGATCGCGCGGGGCTATCTGCCGCAGACCACCTATTCGGCGCATTATATCGCCAATCCCTCGCTGCGCCGCGCGGTACGGGATTATCTGGCGCGCGAACGGGCCTATGTCACCGAGGCGGCGCGCGAACTGACCGACGCCGGACCGTTTCGCAAAATAGAAACGCCTTCCTGATTATCCTGCAGGTCCGACCGCAGGACCGAAGGAGCCCTGGCGCGATGTTGAGCCGCGATTTCTGGATCCGCCGCACGCCCGAGCTACGGCAGACCTTCCGCGTCACCATCGCCGCCGCGGTGGCTTATGCCGCCTACAAGCTGCTCGGCCTGCAACAGGGCTATTGGGCGGTGTTCACCGTGCTGATCGTGATGCAGGGCTCGATCGGCGGCACGCTCGGCGCAGCCAGGGACCGGATGATCGGCACGCTGGCCGGCGCGGTGATCGGCGGCCTCGGCGCAGCGCTGCATTCCGGTACGGCGCTGGGCGTCGGCATCACCCTCGCCGTCGCCACCGGCATCGCGGCGCTCGGCGCGGCGGTCTATCCGCAATTGCGGATCGCGCCGGTGACGGTGGCGATCATGCTGCTGAGCGAGCCGGCCGGCACGCCTGTCGAGCAATTCGTGGTCGACCGGGTGATCGAAATCGCGCTCGGCGGTCTAATCGGCGTGCTCGCCACCGTGCTGATCCTGCCGGCGCGCTCGCATGGCGTCGTGGTCGCCCGCGCCATCGCGGTGCTGGAGCGGCTGCGCAAACTGCTGCTCTCGGAGGCCGAAGCGATCGAGCGTGGCGAGCCACTGCAACCCTCCCCCGACCACCCGGCGCTGCGGCAGGCCCTGACCTCCGTCGAGCAGGCAATGAACGACGCCGACCGCGAGCGCGCCTCGCGTCTTGCTGATCACAGCATTCCGCCCTCGATCCCGCGCACGCTCTGGCGCGTCCGCAACGATCTGGTCCTGATCGGCCGCACGCTGTACGAGCCGCTGCCTGCTCCGATCGCGGCGACGCTGGCGCCGGCAACGGCACGATTGCTGCGCGCCGAGGCCGATCTGGTCGGGCGCTGCGCCGAGGCGCTGCGCACCATCACCACGGTTGCGCGGCAGGACATGGATGCGCCCTACCACGACTTCACCGAGACGTTCGGCAGGATGCGTCATGACAATGTCACGCGCCCGCTCGACTTCAACGCGGCGGGCCGCGTGTTCGGCCTCGCCTTCACGCTGGAGAACTTGCACCGCGACCTGGCCGACCTCACCGACCGGATCGACGAAGTCGTCACCGGCCAGCCGCGCGCGCCCAAGCAATCCTGACGCTCCGTTTCGCTATTTCACAAGATACATACCGGCCAGCACGAAAATCTCGCCGCACACCACGCCGACCGCGACGGAGCGCCGTGCCACAAGATAGGCGACAAAGCCCACCGCCATGGCGCCGAAGCGGATCGTCACCGGCACATTCGCGAGCGCGCCCGGCGGAATGATCAGGATCTGCATGATGACGCCGGCGATCACCGCCGTGGCGGTGGCGCGGACCCAGACCAGAATCTCGGAATCCTCGTCGAGACCGCCGCCGATCCACAGGCCGAGCACGCGCCAGACCTCGTTCGGCAGGAAGCCCGCCACCAGCAGCACGAACAGCGCGTGCCAGTCGCCGATAAAATCACCGATACTCATCGCCGCCTCCGCAGACGATGCGCGCCATAGGCGATGGTGCCGGCGGAGACACCGCTGAGCAGGATATCGACGCCGGTGTGCAGATAGATCGAGATCAGCGGATAGAAGATCAGGCCGAGAACGAGCCCGGCCTTGTCGACGAAACGGTGCGCATTGCGCGCCGACGAGAGCAGGAACACCAGCGGCGTCAGCGCGAGCACGCCGGCCGCGAGGATCGGCGGCAGTTTTGCCGCCAGTCCGTATCCGATGGTCGTGGAGACCAGACAGACCGAAACAAATCCGACGCCAAGACCGTTGGAGAACGCGATCCGCGCCTGCCGCGGCACCAGCGGCAGCAGACGAAACGCCTCGACCCAGAAGGTGATAGCGGTGAAATGCGCCGGCAGCGCGAGATCGCGCAGCCGCGTCTGCGCCGTTCTGAGCATCGGCAGCACCGCGACCACCATCGGCAGCAGACGGATCGCGCTCAATGTCACCGCCAGCGCGGATTCCAGCACGCTGGCCCCGGCATGCATCGTCGAGATCAGGATGATCTGCGCCGGCGCGGCCCAGACAAACAGGCTGCCCGCCAGCGCCCATCCGAGGCTGAAGCCCGCATCATGCGAGAAGGCCCCGACGCCGAGAAACGTGACGAACAAAACCACCCCGAGCACCGATGTCAGAGCGCTGGAGAAACCCAACAGGAACGCACGCGGCGCATGCTGCCAGTCCGGCGATTGAATCGAGGGAAGCGCCACGGAAGAGACCGGCCTTTCACGAGCAGGATCGGGGCGCTATCACGTCCGTGGAATCGGCCAGCCGTCAAGGCCGCCGGATCAGCCCCCCGTATTCGGATTTCGCAGGACAAGACAGGCCGCGCCCACGCGCCGGATTCTGCCGCACAGATCGTTGGCCGCCGCGCGGGTGTCGGTCCCGATCCGCACCTGATAGAACATCCGGGTGCCGCGGCTGCGCAGCACCGAACCCAACAGGTTCGGGTCACGGTCGCCGATCACCGGACCGAGACGCTTTATCGCCCGCGCATACATCGCCAGCGCCTTGTCGCGCGAGAAACCGGCGGCAAGCTGCACGCCCCATGGCGCGGCGGCGCCGAGCTTCACGCGCTGCTCAAGCTCAGTGACGAACGGGTTCGGCGCACGGCGCAGCAGCGCCATCAATTCGCGGCAGCCGGCCGGAGGCGCGCGATCCTTGACGCCCGCACGTCCGGCCTGCCCCCATTCATCCGCCGAGGTGCCGGTGATCGCATAGACGTAGTGACGGGTCTCGGCCGGCAGCGCGGCAGTGCCGTCGAGCCATTCCTGCACCCGCCGCGGCCCCGCATTGTAGGCCGCCGCCGCAAGCCCGAGATTGCCGAAGCGGTCGCGCAACTCGCTCAGGAATTCGGCGGATTTCGGCAGCGCCTGCACCGGATCGAACGGATCGAGCAGTCGCCGCTCGCTGGCGGTGCCCGGCATGAACTGCGCAACGCCCTGCGCGCGCTGGCCGCTTCGCGTCACCGGCCCCACCGCATCGGGCTGAAACCGGCTTTCCTGCCAGATCACGCGGGCAAAGAATTCCAACGGCAGGCGATGCGCGGCCGCCGCGGATTCGATCATCAGGCACATCGCCTCGCCGGCCTCACCGACATCACCCGCCTTCGGAGCGGGCGCGACGGTTTGTTGCGGAGAGTTGGCATCGGGCTGGATCGCATCCGGCTGCGCAAGTCCCGCCTGCGTCCCGCAGACAAGCGCGGCGGCGCACAACCAGCCAATCATCCGATATCGAGCGGTGTTCCGCATTTACCTTAACCACGCCTTTTGCCGATATCGCATGGCATCGCATTGCCCGCAGGCCTAAAGCTGACGCATGGAACAGCACCCGCCCGACATCGTCGAGGATGCAGGGGATGCATCGCCTCCGGAAGACGGCCTCCTTCTCGCCGAGACCATCACCGACGACACAGGCCAATCCGCCACGGACAACGGCATCGCCTCACCGCCTGTTCCGCGGCCCTCCCGGTCCCGTCATGTTCTGCGTGGAGCGATACGGGCGTTCCTGGTGCTCGCGTTCTCCCGATACGTCATCACTGCAATTATCGTGATCCTGGCGGCCCTCGTCGTCTCGCGCGAGGCGTCCGACATCCTGGTCGATAAATTCGACGCGCTGGCACAAACGATCCGCCGCTTCTGAACATTCCGCCGGACATCCAGTCGGTAAAAAGAAAAGCCCGGCATCGCGCCGGGCTTCTCATCATGTTCGAAGGATCAAGCCTTAAGCGGCTCCTTGGTCGCCTTCGCGGCCTTGGGCTTGCGCTTGCGCGCGCCGGGCAGCTTTTCCGGCTTCGGCGTGACCGGGCCTTCGACGAATTCGAAGCCGATCTTCTCCTTGCCCTCGCCGGCCGCCTCGTCCTTGACCAGCACGACACGGACATGGCCGCCGCCCTTGAGCTTGCCGAACAGCACCTCGTCCGCCAGCGGCTTCTTGATGTGCTCCTGGATCACGCGCGCCATCGGCCGCGCCCCCATCTGCTCGTCATAGCCTTCGCGGATCAGCCAGGCCTTGGCGGGCTCGGACAATTCGATAGTGACGTCGCGGTCGGCGAGCTGCGCCTCGAGCTGCATCACGAACTTCTCCACCACCATGCCGATCACGTCGGTCGACAGATGCGCGAAGGAGACGATGGCATCGAGACGGTTGCGGAATTCCGGCGCGAACTGCCGGTTGATCGCCTCGTGGTCCTCGCCTTCCCGCCGGCTGCGGGTGAAGCCGAACGCCGCCTTCGCCATGTCGGCAGCGCCGGCATTGGTCGTCATGATCAGGATGATGTTGCGGAAGTTGACCTGCTTGCCGTTGTGGTCGGTCAGCTTGCCGTGATCCATGATCTGCAGCAGCACGTTGTAGAGGTCGGGATGTGCCTTCTCGATCTCGTCGAGCAGTACCACACAATGCGGATGCTGATCGACGCCATCGGTCAAAAGACCACCCTGATCGAAGCCGACATAGCCCGGAGGCGCGCCAATCAGGCGCGACACCGTGTGTCGCTCCATGTATTCGGACATGTCGAACCGCAAAAGCTCGACGCCGAGCGAGGCCGCGAGTTGCTTGGCCACTTCGGTCTTGCCGACGCCGGTCGGGCCCGAGAACAGATAGCAGCCGATCGGCTTCTCCGGTTCGCGCAGGCCCGCGCGCGCAAGCTTGATCGACGCCGACAGCGCCTCGATCGCCTTGTCCTGGCCGAACACCGTGCGCTTGAGCGTCTGCTCGAGATGCCGGAGCACCTCGGCGTCGTCCTTCGACACGCTCTTCGGAGGAATCCGCGCCATCGTCGCAATGGTGGTCTCGATCTCCTTGATGCCGATCGTCTTCTTGCGCCGGTTCTCCGGCACCAGCATCTGCGCCGCGCCGGATTCGTCGATCACGTCGATCGCCTTGTCCGGCAGCTTGCGGTCGTGGATGTAGCGCACCGACAGGTTGACCGCGGCCTCGATCGCCTCGTTGGTGTATTTCAGCTTGTGGTAGTCCTCGAAATAAGGCTTCAGCCCCTTGAGGATGCCGATGGCGTCTTCCAGCGACGGCTCGTTGACGTCGATCTTCTGGAAACGGCGCACCAGCGCGCGATCCTTCTCGAAATGCTGGCGATATTCCTTGTACGTGGTCGAACCCATGCAGCGGATGCCACCCGAGGCGAGCGCCGGCTTGAGCAGGTTGGATGCATCCATCGCGCCGCCCGAGGTCGCCCCGGCGCCGATCACGGTATGGATTTCGTCGATGAACAGGATGGCGTTGGGATGCGCCTCCAGTTCCTTGATCACCTGCTTCAGGCGCTCCTCGAAATCGCCGCGATAGCGGGTGCCGGCAAGCAGCGTTCCCATGTCCAGCGAGAACACGGTGGCGGCTGACAGCACCTCCGGCACCTCGCCGTCGACGATGCGCTTGGCGAGACCTTCGGCGATCGCGGTCTTGCCGACGCCGGCCTCGCCGACGAACAGCGGATTGTTCTTCTGGCGGCGGCACAGCACCTGGATCGCGCGGCTGATCTCGGAATTGCGGCCGATCACCGGGTCGATCTTGCCCTCGCGCGCCTTCTTGTTCAGGTTGACGCAATAGGTATCGAGCGCCTCGCCCTTCTTCTTGGCGTCGTCGCCGCCCTTGGTGTCGGCCTCGTCGTCAACGCCGCGCACCGGCCGCGCCTCGGACACGCCCGGACGCTTGGCAATGCCATGGCTGATGTAATTGACCGCGTCGTAGCGCGTCATGTCCTGCTCCTGCAGGAAATAGGCGGCATGACTCTCGCGCTCGGCGAAGATCGCGATCAGCACGTTGGCGCCGGTCACCTCCTCGCGGCCCGACGACTGCACATGGATCACCGCGCGCTGGACCACGCGCTGGAACCCGGCGGTCGGCTTGGCATCGTCGCTGCCGTCCGACACCAGATTCTCGAACTCGGTTTCGAGATAGTTGACGAGACTGGAGCGCAGCTTGTCGAGATCGACGCTGCAGGCCCGCATGACGGCGGCGGCGTCGGAATCATCGATCAACGACAGCAGCAGATGTTCGAGCGTCGCGTATTGATGGTGCCGCTCATTGGCAACGGCGAGCGCGCGATGCAGTGACTGTTCGAGGCTTTGAGAGAAGGTAGGCATTCGCGTCCTTTATGGCCCCCGCCAAGTCAACGATAGTCTTCATTCGGTCGTCTATCGGGAGTGGTCGTCCGGCCACCCAGTCGTTCCGTCTTGCTCCCCCAAGAGCGTACCCCAAGCAGACTCAAAGCCTACTTCTTTTCCATCACGCATTGCAAAGGATGTTGATGCTTGCGCGCAAAATCCATCACCTGCGTCACTTTGGTCTCGGCGATCTCGTAGGTGAAGATGCCGCATTCGCCGATCCCGTGATGATGAACATGCAACATGATCTTCGTCGCGGCCTCAACATCCTTCTGAAAGAATTTCTCCAGAACATGAACGACGAACTCCATCGGCGTGTAGTCGTCGTTCAGAATGAGAACGCGATAGAGGCTCGGTCGTTTCAGTTTCGGTTTGGTTCGCGTGATCACCGACGTGACCGGGCCGTTGCGGGTGCCGCGGTCCTCGTCCTTCGCCATCCGCACGGTCAGGTCCGCGCCCGGACCTGCACCGTTGGTGAACGCCGCGGCGCTTTTGGCGGAACGGGATATAAAAAGTTGCTGCAACATGGCTCGCGCTGGAAACCCCGGAGGATGATCCGTCCAGACCATTCTGAATGGATCGGTCGCCGGTTGGGAATATGGGTCCGGCCCGTCTGCGCCGCAAGCGGGCCCATCAACCTCATACCATGCTGCGAAAGCGGGAGAAATCGCGCCGGCCGGAGGTTTGCACAGGGCGGGCGGGCCAAATTCCGGGCCAGCGGGTTCCGGTCAGATCCGCGTCCGGCGGACCGCCCGCGCCCGCCCGCCTCGCCGCCCCCGCCGCCACTTCAAGGTCAATGCCCCTGACCCAGCCGCCGTCGCCGCCCGCAACGGGCCGATACCTGCGTTTTGGTTAGAATTTGAGCGATCCGGCAAACGATTTGTTGACGATAACGCGGACGGCAGCCCCGGCATCAGCCGGTTTTCCCAAGTACCCCCGTCTTCCTTCGCATCATTTTACTACCTCTTCACCGGCCCGTTCTAAGCAGAGTTCCAGAATCCAACAGGCCTGGTGAGTGCCATGAGCTCCAAGAACCGGAAATCGATCCTGAGCAGCGTCCGCAAGATCGGCATGCGGTTTCGCAAGGACGAGCGCGGCAACATCGCCGTGATCTTCGCCTTCTCGCTGTTGCCGATCCTCGGCCTGGTCGGCGCCGCGGTGGATTACACCCGTCTCAACACCTCACGCACCCAGTTGCAGTCGGCGCTCGACAGCGCCGCCCTGATGATCTCCAAGGACGCCGCCAGCCTGTCGGACTCCGACATGCGACAGCGAGCGTGGGACTATTTCAACGCGCTCTATCAGAACACCGAAGCGCCGGTGACGCAGGCAGACCTGCAGATCAGCTACACTCCGAACACCGGCAAAGGCGCGACGCTCTCGCTCTCGGCGAGAAGCAAGATCAACAGCGATTTCGTTCAGATCATGGGCGATCAGTTCAAGCAACTCGGGTTCGGCTCGTCCTCCACCACGACCTGGGGCGGTACGCGCCTGCGCGTGGCGCTGGCGTTGGACAATACCGGCTCGATGGCCAGTGCGGGCAAGATGGACGCTTTGAAAATAGCAGCCAAAGGTCTGATCGATCAGCTCAAGACCGTGGCGCTGAAAGATGAAGACGTTTACGTCTCGATCGTTCCCTTTGCCAAGGATGTGAACGTCGGCACGGCCAACGTCAACGCAAGCTGGCTCAAGTGGAACGGCTCGTCCGACACATGGGACGAGAAAAACGGAAGTTGCAGCAAGAAAGACAACAGAAACAGGACGATCACCAACAAGACCAGCTGCAATAACGTCAGTGGCACCTGGACCGTCGCCAACCACAACACCTGGAACGGCTGCGTGACCGACCGCGATCAGGATTACGACGTCAAAAGCAACGCGCCCAATGCGGCAGACACCCAGACGCTCTTCCCTGCCGACCAGTTCTCCAGTTGCCCGAGCCCGATCACGCCGCTGACCTACGACTGGACCACGCTCAAGAGCAAAATCGACGAGATGAATCCTGCCGGCAACACCAACCAGTCCATCGGCATGGCGTGGGGCTGGCTGTCCCTGTTGCAGCAATCCCCGCTGAACGCTCCGGCCGAGGACAAGAACAGCAAGTACACGAAAGTCGTGATCCTGCTGTCGGACGGTGACAACACCGAAAACCGCTTCTCGACCAGCAAGAAGTCGATCGACGCCCGGCAGAAACTCCTGTGCGACAACGCCAAGGCCGACGGAATTCAGATCTTCACCATTCAGGTGAACACCGACGGCACCGCGACCTCCGACGTGATGCAGTACTGCGCAACGTCGAGCGACAAGTTCTTTCCGACCACGAGCGCAAGCGGCATCGCCTCCGCTTTCCAGTTGATCGGCGGACAACTGGCACAGCTTCGCATCGCGCAATAACTCACGGGCGTCATCCAAACAAAAAGCCCGGCCGCAAGGCCGGGCTTTTCGTTATCGCAATCGATAAATCGTAAATCAGTACGTCTGAGCCGGCGTGAACTTGGCGACCAGGGTCTCAAACGGCTTGCAGCTCTGCTTGGCGAGATCGCTGTAGAGTTCGCCGATCTTCTGCGATTCCGCGACGAAGGTCTCGTAGCTGGTCTTGGCGAATTCCGCCTGGACCTCAAGCGCCTTGTCGAACGACTTCACAGTGGCGAACTTCTCGACGAACGAGCGGGTGTCCTCGAAGGACTTCTTGGAATAGTCGCTGTACGCGGCGGCGATCGCCTGAAAACCGTTGGTGAACGTCTTTGCGGACGCAGCAGCGGCTTCCATCTGCTCTTTGCCCTGCTGCTGCAGGTCTTCAATCTTGAACATCGGTCGTCCTTTCCTGACTTCAATTACCTGCCGGGAGATCGGAGCTTCCCGAGCCACGACTGGATGTATAGTGCACTGCACAATGAACGTCAACAAATTTGTGCGACGCACAAATGACGATTGTCCGAAAATTCGGCAAACGCGGGAAACGGTTCGTTAAGCCTTTGGAAACCGCACCCCCGTACCCTGACCGCCTGCACTTTGGGCAGCCTTGTCGGCTGTCTAAAAGCAGCTTCCGATCAATGCCTTAGAAAAGGCGATCGATCGCCTTACCCGGGCCTGATCGGAAGAGACAGACGAAACGGGCCGCCGGCACGAAAAGACTGCGGACGGACCAAATTTGGCCTCAGAACGAGGCGATTGATCCGGGAATTGGACGGGGAAGTTCATGTTTGGAGCCAGTTCTGCGTCCAGTCGGGCCGCACGCTGCATTCTTTTGGGCCTTGCGGTCACGTCGACCCTTGTGGTGATGACCGACACTGCTGACGCCCGCAGACGTCATCGTCATCGCAGCCATCACGTCGAGCGCAGCACTTACAATCCGCCGTTCGCCTCGATCATCGTCGATGCCAATTCGGGCGCGGTACTGCAGGCCACCAGCGCGGACGGCACCCGCCATCCCGCGTCGCTGACCAAGATCATGACGCTCTATCTGCTGTTCGAGCGTCTGGAGTCGGGCAAGCTGCGGCTCGATTCCACTTTGGACGTCTCCAAGCACGCCTCCATCCAGTCGCCGACCAAGCTCGGGTTGAAGCCCGGACAGAACATCCGCGTCGAGGACGCGATCAAGGGCATCGTCACCCGCTCGGCCAACGACGCCGCGGTGGTGGTGGCCGAAGCAATCGGCGGCAGCGAGGAGAATTTCGCCAAGCTGATGACGCGCAAGGCGCGCGCGCTCGGCATGAACAAGACGGTTTACGTCAACGCCTCCGGTCTTCCCGACGACGAGCAGATCACCACAGCGCGCGACCAGTCGATCCTCGGCCGCGCCATTCAGGACCGCTTCCCGCGCTACTATCGCTACTTCTCTACCGAGGCATTCAACTTCCGCGGCCGCGTGATCCGCAATCACAACCGCCTGCTCGGCAAGGTCGAGGGCGTCGATGGCATCAAGACCGGCTACGTCCGCGCTTCGGGCTTCAACCTCGTCACCTCGATGCGCCGTGGCAACCGTCATCTGGTCGGCGTGGTGTTGGGCGGCCGCAGCGGTTCGTCGCGCGACGCGATCATGCGCAACCTGCTGGCCGAGCATCTCGACGAAGCCGCAACGCGCCGCACCGTCGCGGCGATCACCGAACGCACCACCCTCGCCGATGCTGACGACAGCGCCAGTCAAAACCGCGCCTCAACGCCGGCCGTGCAGGTCCAGGGCGCGATCCAGACCGCCTCCGCTGCGCCGGAACCGATCCCGCTGCCCGCCCCGCGCACGGCCCCCAGCGCGCCGATGCAGCTTGCTCCGGAAGCCAAAGCGCCCGGCGAGGCGAAGCCCGCTCCCGCGCCTCTCACCAGCGGCGTGATCTCCTCGCAGATCGCCACCGCGCCCGGCTCGGCCGAGCCGACGACGCCGGTCCGGATCAAGACCGTGCAGGTTCGCATGAACGGCACCAAGGTCGCCTCAGGCGCCGAAACCATTGGCACCGGTCGCCACCAGCGCGATCCCGCCCCGCGCGCCCGAGACGGCCGAGAAGCCGCGTGCCGCGCAGATGCGAGCCGCCGAGACACCGCGCGGCGTTTCCAGCCAGCCGGCCTTCCCCGCGCCGCTGCCGATCGTGATCAGCCACAACTCGGCCGGCATCGGCCAGGGCACCGTCGGCACCATGCCCGCCGCCGCCTCGCCCGTCGATCCGTCACGCGGCGCGCCGCCGACCACGCTCGGCGCGCAGGCGCAGGCGCTCGAGACCCAGACAGCCGTACCGGCACAGCAGCAGGTCGCGATGGCTGCTCCGGTGTCGGTCCCTGCCGAACCCACCGCGCATTCGAGCGCCGCCAAGACGCGCAACGGCTGGATCATTCAGGTCGGCGCGCTGGAGAGCGAAAGCGAAGCCCGCCAACGGCTCGACGCCGCCCGCGACAGCGCCCGCAAGCTGCTCGGCCACGCCGATCCGTTCACCGAAACCGTCTCCAAAGGCCGCAAGACGCTCTATCGCGCGCGCTTCGCCGGTCTCGATCAGAGCTCGGCGGAGGCCGCCTGCCGCACGCTGAAGCGCTCCGACATCAGCTGCATCACCATCAGGAACTGATCGGCGGCGCGATCGCTGACTGCTCAAATGGCCGGGCCCCTCCCGGCCATTTTCATGTGCGCGGGTGCGATCGGGTGCGACAACAGCGCACGGCCGGTCCGTGAAAACCCTTTCTCAAGGTTTGGTCTCTAAACCTTAACCATACACAGCGACCACGCCGGATTACGGCGGGCACCAGAGGCATCAAGCAGAGAACACGGAAAGCCGCTCGCAGTCGGTAGCGTCTTGTTGCGTGGAGTTAGCTGCGATGCGTGCGAAGAAGGGTATCCTTGGCCTCGTTGACGCGAGCCGCGAGGTACGTCGACCCCCCCTGGTCGGGATGCAGTTTCTTCATCAGCCCGCGATGCGCCCGGCCGATCTCCTCCGCCCCCGCCCCGCGTTGCAGGCCAAGGATCTGATAGGCCTCCTCCACGGTCATTTTGCCGCTCGCCGCCGCGCGGCCGCTCTCGCCGCCACCCCGTCCTGCCGCTGCGTCCTGCGCGTTCTGACGCCAGGCGGGAAACCGGCGGTCCAGATAACTTTCCAGAAGGGCCCAGCTCTCGCCGTCGAAGCCGCGCGCCAGGGCCAGCAGGTCGTCGAGGGTGAACTCGTCCAGCCGGCGCCCCGCTTCGGGACCGGACGTCAGACGCCCGTCAAGCGCGCCGGTGTCATGGTCGAGCGTCATCTCTATAAACTGGGAACGTACTTCGGACTTCTGCCCGTCTGATTTCCGCGCGCCAGCGCCCCAATTGCCCCACGCCGCGCCGAGCTTGGTGCCGAACGGCGACCAGCCGAGCAGGCCCGCGCCGAACACGCCGATCGGGATCGCCACCGCGATCTCGCCGCGCAGTCCGATAAAGGCGGCGAACGCAAGCGCCAATACGCCGCCCCCGCCACGGATCAGCCGCGCGAGAAATTTCGGATCGGCACCCTTGATGACGTTCAGCGCCACATAGATCAGCGCAACGGCGATGATGCCTGCGATCAGCGTCGGCATGACTTAAGCTTCCCGGACTTTCTTTTCACTTGTTGCAGAACAGAGGCGGACAGCGCAATCTCTGCTTTCACCGCAGTTGCGTCAGCAGCGTCCGCGCGCTCGACGCGGTTTGCGACAATCTGGCCAGCGCCTCGCGCCCGCCCGCGGCATAAGCCGCCACCGCCCGCAGCAATTCACGCAGTTGCGCCGCCGCGCCCGGATCGAACCGGCACCACGCGCCGCCGGAGAGCCGGGCGATTTCGCGAAACGCATGCTCGGCGACCGGATCGGGACCTTCCTGAAACATGAAGCAAGGCACCTTGAGCAGCCCGAGTTCGCCTGCCTTGGCGCAAAGCTCGTCGAGGTTTTCCTCCATGGCATCGCCGACGAAAACCAGCGCGCGCACGCTCTCCTTCACTGCCTCGCGGCGTGTCTCGGAGAGCACGCGGCCGATCTGGGTATGTCCGCCGACCACGCTGATCTTCGCCATCAACCGCGCCAGTTGCGCCGTATCGGAGATCCACGGGCTGGCGCGGCATTCGCTCAGGCCGCGAAAATAGACGAGGCGGATATCGAGGCCGCCGATGCTGCCCGCCTCCCGGAACATATCGGCCTGAAGCTGGCAGGCCATGTCCCAGGTCGGCTGCCGGCTCATCGTGGCATCGAGCGCGAACACCAGCCGGCCATTCCCGCCGCCGGCGCCGGTCGCCAGCGCTCGCGCCTTGGCGACAAAGGCCGAGATATCCGCCGCCGAGGACGAGGCCGCCGGCACGGATGACGCGCCCGTTGCGGGCGTTCTGGTGGAAGTTTTCGGAACGGTCGGATCGCGAGACATCAGGGTATCCGGTGAACCTCCTTTATGTGGAGGCACGCGGCGCCTCGGTCAATGAAACCGATGCCGGATTCCGGCGGCCTCGTGCCGCACCGTCCGGCGGATACTTTCGGATGGGATGAAAATTAGGGCGCCGGATCAGTTGGAAGCGCGCGGCGCGACCCGCGCCACCGGCCCCGGCGGCTTGGGAATCTCGATCTTGTCGGTGTTGACCGGAGCCAGCGCGCTGTCGTCGGTCAGGAATTTCGACAATTCGTTCTCGATGCTGACCTTCAGGCTTTCCGGCCCGCGGTCGCTCATGTCGGTGTGTTGATAGCGCGTGGTGACGACCTTGATGCCGGCCTTGCGACATTCTTCGTCGCTCGGCACCACGCCCGGATCCGGCTTGAAGTGCGGATCGGTGGAGCGGAACGACAGGATCTTGAACGCGCCCTCCGCCAGCGGCACGCGCAGATTGTCGAGCGTCACCACCTTCTTCACCAGCGCCGGATGCTTTTCGGCAAAATACATCGAAATGTCGCCGCCGTTGGAATGTCCGATCATCACAAGATGCCTGATGTCGGCCTGCGGCTGAACCTTGTGAATCTCGTCGAGCGCGAACAGGATATTGGCGACGCCGCGCTCATAGACCGGCTCGCGCCCGACATAGCGCTCGCCAACCTTGGTGACGAGCGGCGCGTCGGTGGACAGATCGTGCTGAATGCTGATCGCCAGATAACCGCGCGCGGCAAACAGATTGGCGAGGAAAGAATACTCAGTAAACCTCACGGTATTGCCGTGATTGATCACCGCCACCGGCAGGGTTTTCATGCCAGCATCGGCGCGCATCTCGATGTCGCGGCGGATGGCGACATCGACATCGACCGGCCGATGCCGCGCGGCATCATACAGATGGAGCGTCTCGTGACGGATCGCCCATTTGCTCGCGGTGAGATAGCCGCCGACGGCGACCACACACAAAGCCAGCACAATGATCAATCCGCGCTTCATGCCTTTTCCGCAATTTGCCGATGGAAAGCCCGGCCTCACATCAACTCAGCACGCCCTATCGTGGCGAATGCTTGTCCATCGCCATGGTCCAACACATAAACATAACCCCGAAAACCGCCTTGAACAGCAAAAGGGGTGCTTTGTGCAACGCACAATTAGCCCTGAATCTGCAACGGGTTAATGACGGCAAGGCCGCCCGGTTCTGGGCAAATCAGAATTCAGGGCCGGAACAATTTCAGGCTCTGTGAATGTGCCTCGCGCATCATCACGGCTCGTACGCAAAAATCTTTCTTCAACACCGGCGACCGCCTCGGCTGGCGGCAAAATTCAAAGCCATTCGAAGGTCTCGCGGATCGCACGCGCTTTGGTTAGTGTCGGGGATCCATCCCTCCTGAAAATCCACCGGATGAAAATGGCCCGCCCTGTTGTTGCCCGCACGCTTTCCGCCTTGCACCGCGCCCGCGCCGATCTGACCAAACGCAACGCCACCATCGCCCTGGTCCCGACCATGGGCGCGCTTCATGACGGACACATTTCGCTGGTGCGCCTCGCCAGGCGGCGGGCGAAAAAAGTCGTGGTCTCGATTTTCGTCAATCCGCAGCAGTTCGCACCGCACGAGGATTTCGGCTCCTATCCGCGCACGGTGAAGGAAGACATCGCGCGCCTCGCCGTCGAGGGCGTCGACCTTGTCTGGAATCCCGACGTCAAGACGATGTATCCGGAGGGCTTCGCCACCGCCATCGTGCCGGAAGGCCCGGCGACGGCCGGTCTCGAGGATCGCTTCCGCCCGCACTTCTTCGGCGGCGTCGCGATCGTCGTCGCCAAGCTGCTGCTGCAGGTCCGGCCCGATGTCGCGATCTTCGGCGAGAAGGACTATCAGCAGCTCAAGGTGGTGACGCGGATGGCGCGCGATCTGGATCTCGGCACCAAGATCGTCGGCGCGCCCTTGATCCGCGAACGCGATGGCCTCGCGATGTCATCGCGCAACGTCTATCTGTCGGCGGACGAGCGCCGTGCCGCGCCGACGCTGTTCCGCTCGATGAAGGAGACGGCGAAGCGAATCCGCGCCGGCGAGGATCTCGCAACGGCGCTGGACGCAGGCCGCGCATTGATCGCCCGCGCCGGATTCGATCTCGATTATCTCGAGGTCCGGCATGCCGAGACGCTGGCGCCGATCGCAAGCCTCAAGGACGGTCCGGCCCGCATGCTGGTCGCCGGCCGCATCGGATCGACGCGCCTGATCGACAACATCCGGGTCTGAAAACGCTTTACAGCAGACCGAGTTCGCGAAGCTCGCGCCGCATCGGCTCCGGCATCTTGGCGATGCTCGCCGCGGCGCTGCCGAGATCCGGCGGCGCGCTCTTGTCGTCGAGATAACGCCAGCCCTGGAACGGACGCATCGGACGCGGCTCGACGGTGATCAGCTTCGGCTGCATGATCAGGCGGCAGCGCCCGATGCCCTCGCGATCGCGGAACTGCTCGATCCCGATCAGCTTTTGCCGCGCGGCGATCTCGCCCTTGATCACCCAATAGAGCGAGCCGCCGTCGAGCAGTTCGTCTTCCCGCTTCGGCATCATCCGCGTGATGTGGACATAGCGCGCAGGAAGACCCTTGGCCTTCGCTTCGCGAACGCGCTGGGTGACCCAATCGCGGTGATCCTTGACCGAGACGGAGCCGACACTGAGCTTGATGAGATGAAGCGGCATGGGAGCAAGACGTCGTACAGCGCGGCAATCAGGACGGTCAGTTATCGTCGGCGGCAGGAGGCGGCGCAAGCGGAACAGGCGCCTGCGGACGTGATTTCTGTGCAGGAGGTTTTCTGGCTGCGGCAGGCGCCGGATGCGCGGGCGGCGCCGCGCGCTGAGGCGTCGATGCCGTGTTTTCGTGCGCGGGTTTCGGCGCGGCCGGCGGTTCCGCCGTCATGATGTTGATCGGCGGAATCGAGGCCGCGCTCGGGAAATCACCCGACACCGGCTTGCCGATCGGCACCGTGGTTCCAACCGCCGCGGCGGCGGCGGCCGGCGCCGCTCCGGGAGGGACGACGACGGGCGCAAGCGCGGCGGCCGGCGGAACATGCGAGGCCACGGGCGCGCCCCATGACGGCGCGTAGCGGCCGACCAGGCTATCGTAGAGCTTCTCGCTCATGTTGATGGAAATCTGCGCGGTGTTGGTCAGCGACCCGAAGAAGCCGCACTGCGACAGCGTGCAGCCGTCGCGTGTCGTCAGGACATGAGCGATCAAGCCGAAACGGTCGCGTTCGATGGCGCGGCGGAGCGCCTGCAAGTCCGGCGTCATCACCTCGTCCGCCGCAGCGACGCTGCCGAAACTGGCAAGCGTCGTGATCTGGCGGGCCGCATGCGACACCGCGGCCGCCGTTGAATCGGCCGAGGCGAACACGGCTTTCTCACACGCCGCCTCCACCGCCTCTCCGGCGAGTTCATCGAGACACGACAGCGCCGGCAGCAATGCCGCCGCCTGGACCGGATGAGTATCGCGCCCGACCCCGCCTCGACCAAGTCCGGCGTGGACCAGCGCGGCAACCGCAATACCGATAGCAAGCGCCGCGATGACGGCCAGCGCGCCGCTGGCGGCGGATCTTTCGCCGCGGACCAGCGTGACAACGAAAACCACCGCGAACAGCACCGCGATAATGATCGTGAGCCACATCAGGAAATTCGGTGTGGAAAGAGTTACAGTCCAAGCCCGGTCCATGCGTGCTGTCCTTCAGGCCGGAACCGATCGGGCCGCATGGCGGCGGCCCGAATAGCTTTACGCGGTGACGAGCTGGCTTTCCTTGGCAACCCGCTCAAAGGCTTCGGTCGAGCTCTTGATCCGATACTGACAATCGTCACCATCGGTCGGCAGCAAACGGATCACCTCATAGGTGCCGCTGGCCGCGGGGCGTGCCACATTGCTGGCCGTAAAATAGACGGTCTCGCCGACGACGAATTTGTGCTTCAACACCCTGCTCCATTTACGCAATACACAGAATGCCCAGCGCCATGTCTTCAGGCACGGCTGCGGGCTGACGCCTGCAGGTTTTATAGCATACCAGAGGCCTTTTTGGCCAGTTAAACCGCTGCATGGCAAATGCTCAGATTTTGCAGGTTTTTCAGTATGATGAACCTGCTTCCGAGGTCGGGAAACGGCCATTTTCGGAAAAATCCGTTTGCATCGCAGCAAATTTTAAAAAGACAGAATTAAAAAGCAATATCAATTGCTTATGATGCATTCACCAGATAACTCCGGTTGCCGCTTTCAGGCCACCTCGTCGATCTCGAATCGCTCGATCACCAGCGTCTCGGCGAGCCCTTCCCGCGTCCATTCGGCCACTGCCGGATGCATCAGCATCACGTCCATGTAGTCGCGGACCACCGGGCTGACCTCGATGGCATAGGTCCGGAAGCGATGGACCACCGGCGCGTACATCGCATCCGCCGCGCTGAAACGCCCGAACAGATACGGCCCCAGACTGCCATGGCGTTTGCGGCAGTCGGTCCAGATCTGTTGCACCCGCGCGATATCGGCCTGCGCCTCCACCGACAGGGCCTTGGCGCGAACGGGGCGATGCAGGTTCATCCCGCACTCCCGGCGCAAGGGGCCGAACCCGCCATGCATCTCCGCACTCACCGCACGGGCCTGGGCGCGCGCCGCGACGTCATCGGGCCACACATGCGCGTCGGGGTATCGCTCGGCAAGATACTCGATGATCGCAAGCGAATCCCATACCGTGATATCGCCGTCGCGAAGCGCGGGGACCTTGCCGGACGGCGTGACATCGAGGATCCGGCGCTTGTCGGCCTCGTCTGTGTAAAGCGGGATGAAAACTTCATCGAAGGGAATGTTGTTCGCCTTCAGGACCAGCCACGGACGCATCGACCATGACGAGTAATTCTTGTTGCCGATGACCAGTGTCAAAGCCATGACGCAACCTCCTCGAGATTGCGTAGTCTCGCACGCCTGCGTCACGTACATCAACCGTATCGCCGAGCGGACGCAACCATGACCCTGTTTTCGAATGCGGACATCCTCGCGATCAGCTGCTTCCTCGGCGCCTGGGTGATCTATGCCTTCCTGCTCGAGCGCTCGCCTTATGGGCGCAAGAGCCTCAGCGCGCGTATGAACATCTATCGCGAGGTCTGGATGCGCCGGACGCTCGATCGCGATCCGCGCATGGTCGACATGCAGATCATGGCTTCGCTGCAGAACGGCACCGCATTCTTCGCCTCCACCAGCCTGCTGGCCATCGGCGGCGGCCTCACCTTGCTGCGATCGAGCGAGGAAGCCGTAAACGTCCTGTCGACGCTGCCGGTCGAAATCCGCGCCTCCTCCGCGCTCTGGGAGGTCAAGTGCATCGGCCTCGTGGTGATCTTCATCTATGCTTTCTTCAAGTTCGCCTGGTCCTACCGCCTGTTCAACTATGTCGCCATGATGCTGGGCGCGATGCCGTTCTCCGACAAGAGCGACACGCCCGAGGCACAGTCGCATGTCATGCGCACCACCCGCCTGTTTCAGTCCGCCGGCCGCCACTTCAATCAGGGCCAGCGCGGCTTTCAGTTCGCGCTGGGTTATCTCGGCTGGTTCATCAGCCCGTGGGTGCTGATTGCCACCACCATCGCCGTCGTGGTCGTGATGTGGCGCCGCCAGTTCAATTCCGACGCGCGCGACGCACTGATCAAGTAAGGCGCACGCTTGCGCCACGCGGCCCGTTCCGGCATGCAGGGCGCATGTCCGATTGTGATTCTCACGCGACCGCCGCGTCCCTTCCGCTCGATGAAGCCATCCTCGCCGAACTGGTTCGTGCCGACGGCAAAACCCTGAGCGCGCCGGAAATCGCCCATGGCATCGCGCCTGGCAATGACTGGCACGCGCTGCTCACGCCAATCCGGCGCGCGGCGGTGACGCTGGCACAGACCGGCCGCCTGATCATCTATCGCAAGGGCAAGCCGGTCGATCCGAGCGATTTTCGCGGCGTCTACCGGCTCGGCCTGCCGCGGCACGACTGATCGTCACACAGTTCAGCGAACCGGGCCCGGCAGCAATTCGCTGCTGCGGCCTGTCAGCCGGTATGCGATCAGGCCGATCCATTCGTGCACGGCGGTGTCGGTGCGCGACAGGCCGCCGCTCAACGTCTCGAACAGCGTGAACGCATCGCGCCAACCGCGCGTGCGCCAGTCGACCGGATACGGCACGACGTCGAAACCGGCGGCGCGAAACGCGCCTACCGAGCGCGGCATGTGATAGGCAGAGGTCACGAGCAGCCACAGTTCGCCCGGTTTCGGGCGCAGCAGATCCCGCGTGAACACGGCGTTTTCCGCCGTGGTGCGCGATCGGTCTTCCTCGACGATGCGATCGGCCGGCACGCCGAGCCGCTCCAGCAGCCTCTTGCTCACCGCGGCTTCGGTGGAAACCGGATTGATCAGACGGTTGTTGCCGCCGCTCAGCACGATCCGCGCATGGGGAAAGCGGCGGGCGAGTTCGGCCGCCGCCGTGATACGCTCGGCGGATGCGTTGATTTCAGCCGTTCCCCTCGCCTCCGACAATTCCGGATTGATCGCGCCACCGAGCACGACGATGCCGTCAGGCGCACGCCCACTCTCATGCCATGCCGGAAACCGTTCCGATAGCGACAGCAGCAGCACGTTGCCGAAGGGCGAGAACCCCATGAACAGCAACAGGACGATGCCGCCCGCCATCAGCCGCACCGCCGCCGCGCGCCACCGCGTCGCCAGCAGGACAAGCCCGACCAGCAACAGCAGGGCGACGAAGTTCGATGGCGTCAGGATGAAGCCGAGGATCTTGGAGAGAATGAAAAACATCAAAGCTCACAAAACAAGGCGCTGGACTTAAGCGCCTCAATGCACCGCGGACATCGAGGATACAAGTTGCGGGCCATTCAATCCCATTTCGGCGCGAGGCCGAAATCGGTGATCCGGCCCTGCGGCTTCGCCATCGCGAAGACGTCCGCCATGTCCTGCTCGCTCAATGCGAAATCGAAGACATCGATGTTCTCGGACAAGTGCTCAACCTTGGACG
This sequence comes from Afipia sp. 64-13, assembly GCA_001897755.1. Taxonomy (GTDB): domain Bacteria; phylum Pseudomonadota; class Alphaproteobacteria; order Rhizobiales; family Xanthobacteraceae; genus Afipia. Next base: position 74,312 of record MKUJ01000018.1, on the reverse strand, counting down.
AGCGCGGAATTGCGGCGACACCCTGCTGCACCAGCCAGCGCAGACAGACCTGCGCCGGCGACTTGCCGTATTGCGCGCCGATCCGCTGCAATGTCTCGTCTGTCTTGACGCGGCCTTTCGCGACCGGATTGTAGGCGATCAACGCCATGCCGTGATCGCGGCAGGCTTCGATCACTTTGGTCTGATCGAGATAGGGATGATATTCGACCTGATTGCACACCAGCGGCTCAGTCGAGATCGCCAGCGCCTCCTCGATCAGCGCCACCGTGAAATTCGATATCCCGATATGGCGGGCGAGCCCGATCTGCTTGACCCGCGCCAATCCGCCGAGCGTTTCCGCCAGCGGCACCTGCGGATTGGGCCAGTGCAGCAACAACAGATCGATCTCGGTCATCCGCAGCCGGCCGAGACTTTCCTTCACCGACCGCTCAAGATCCATTGGCGCGAAATGCGTCGTCCAGACCTTGGTGGTGATGACGACATCGCCACGACGCACGCCGGAGGAGCGCAGACCATCGCCGATATCGCGCTCGTTCTCATACATCTGCGCGGTGTCGATATGCCGGTAGCCGAGCCTCAAGGCCTGCTCGACCACGCGGGCGCAATCGCGGCCGCGCAGTTCGGATGTTCCAAGCCCGATGGAGGGAATGAAGGCGCCGCCCGCTTCGACAAATTGCATGCCTGCTCCATCGATCCGGCCTGAATCATCGGCGGAAGAACAATCGGCAAAATCAGATTTGGTTGCCACCGGGGCCGTGTCCCGGCGGCTTGCTCAGTCCAGCGCCGGCTGTTCGCTCGCCAGCGCCGCAAACACCGCGTCCGGGTCGCGCGCGATCACGGCAAGGAGCGCGCGCGCAGGCCCGCGCGGCATGCGCTTGCCCTGCTCCCAGTTGCGGATGGTTTCGATCGGCACGCAAAGCTTGTTGGCGAATTCGGCCTGGGTCAGGCGGGAGCGCAGACGCAGTTCGCGCACTTCCGACGCGGAGCCCGCCTCGCGGCGCGGACGCAGCGGCGGCATCGACGCAGTCGCGGCGGCAGCCTCCGGCGCGAGCGGAGCCTCCTGCCCGTCCAGCAATTCGACAATTCGCCCGTCTGCTTTCAGCCGCAAGCGCCGCATGTTCGATCCCGCATCAATGCGCCCCGATGGTCGGCGTTCATGGTTAAGGATAGGTAAAGGGGTATCGACGATATCGCCCTTCGGAGGCGGCGGGGCTGCCGGGACACACCCCGGAAATTTTAGCGCCACCGGATTGCCTCCGCGCCAGCCCGGCCTTACGCCGGCCCCCGGCAGTCGTCATCCGCCATCCGGAGCGGAGCGCGGGGCCGCCCACGGAGATCCCATGTTCGGTTTAAGGCTGGCCATCGCGGCCCTGGCGCTGTCAGGAACCATGGCCATGGCCGCAGAATGCCCGCGGCCGGATGCGCTCGGCACCGCGCGGGTGCTGACGGTCGATCCGCACGCCTTCCCGCGGGTCGGGCTCAAGAGTTTTCCGGCCACCTTGCCGCTGGCCGATCATGAGGTGGTGCTGACTTTCGACGATGGTCCCTTTCCGGCCACCACGAACAAGGTGCTCGCCGCCCTCGCCAGCGAATGCGTGCGGGCCACCTTCTTCCTGATCGGCCAGAACGCGCAGGCCAATCCGCAGATCGTCCGGGCCATCGCCGCCGCCGGCCACGGCATCGGCCATCACACCTGGTCGCACCGGATCCTTAGCACGATCGGCGACGCCAAGGCGCTGGAGGAGATCGATCGCGGCATCGCGGCCGACGACGCCGCGCTCGGGCACGCGCCTTCGGCCAAAACGCGCTTCTTCCGCTTTCCCGGATTTGCCTCGACCCCGCCGCTGCTCGCCAGACTGGAGGCACGGGGCATGGTGGTGTTCGGCGCCGACCTGTGGGCCAGCGACTGGAATCCGATGACGCCCGAGCAGCAACTGGCGCTGCTCACGGCGCGGCTGGAACAGGCGCGCAAGGGAATTATCCTGCTGCACGACACCAAGCAGCAAACTGCCCGGATGTTGCCCGATTTCCTGCGCTATCTCAAACGTGGCGGCTACAAGGTCGTCCATGTCGTGCCGGCCGGTTAAGAGGTCGTTCATCGCCATGATCCTACGGTTCGACACCTGATCCTCGATGCGGATTTTCTTGATGCGTGATCTTCCGGCCCGGCGGCGGGGCCTTGCTTGCGGCACGGCGCTGACTGCGCTGCTCGCGCTCGCTTCTGCGCTTCCCGCGAACGCAGCCGAGTGCCCCGGCAATCCGACGGCGCTCGGCACCTCGCGCACGCTGGTGGTTGATCCCACGGAGCATCCGCGCATCGGCACCATGCAGTATCCGGAAACGCTGCCGCTCGCCGATCATGAAGTGGTGCTGACCTTCGATGACGGCCCGCTGCCCAAGCACACCAAGCCGGTGCTCGATATGCTCGCCGCCGAATGCGTGAAGGCGACCTTCTTCATCATCGGGCGGATGGCGCGGGATTATCCGGCCGCCTTGCGCGAGGTCCAGCAAGCCGGCCACACCATCGGCACTCACACCCAGAACCATCCGCTCGGCATGAACCGCATGCCATTCGATCAGGCCAAGACCGAGATCGACGACGGCATCGCCTCGACCGTCGCCGCGCTCGGCGATGCGACGCAGGTGGCGCCGTTCGTGCGGATTCCAGGCCTGCGCACCTCGGCCGCGATCGAGGACTATCTCGCAAGCAAACATCTGATGGCGTGGAGCGCCGACTTTCCGGCCGACGACTGGCACAAGATTTCGGCGGCTCAGGTCGCCCGCATCGCCTTGAGCCGGCTGGAAGCCAAGGGCCGCGGCATCCTGCTGCTGCACGACATCCAGGCCCGCACCGAAGGGGCGCTGCCGGTCATCCTCAAGGAATTGAAGGCGCGCGGCTATCGCATCGTCCATGTCGTGCCGGTGGCACCGGGTCGGCCGAAAACGCCGACCGCGCCGTGGCAGTGGCGCCTGCATCCATCGGATCCGACAATTGCGCACAAGCCGGAGAGCGCGCGTCCGATTCTCGAGGCTGCACTGGCCGCCAAAAAGCCCCGCCCGCGCAGCATGCTGGCGGTCCGTTCACGACAGCAGCATGCTGTGTCCGCTCCTGCCCTCCGTATGTTGCACGGCAACGACGCCACCACGCGACTGCTCTACCCCGCTCCGCTTGCGTTCAAATTCGCGGACCACCGGCCTCACCGCAGCCGGGTGGCCAAGCTTCACGCCAAAACGGGCGGATAGTTCGGCGACACGTCAGCCACGCCGCGGCATTACAAATGCGACACTAAAACTGCTTGATCGACCCGAACCTTGGGCGTAGCTGGTATACAAGCCTGAAATGCAGGTTTCGGGCGATGTTTGAGGCACCAAGGCTGGTACTTCCCTTCGGCGAAATGCGCTGGAAGCGTTTTTGGTGAAACTGGACCGGTCTCGTCGCCCAAAAGCGGGGACGAGCAATGGCGAGATTTCCTCGTTCATTGTCCATTGCATTGTGGGCGATCGCGGCCATTTGGGTCATTGCGATCCTCGCCCATGTCTTCGATGCTCCCCGCGAGATCGTTTACCTCACCTTGCTTTTCGGACTGTTCACCGCGGTCGCGGAGTGGCTCTCGGCCGGGAGAACGGACCATTGACGGCGCTTGTCCTATTCGTGCTGTCCGCCGGCGACCATCCACCTGCGTCTAGCTGCGCCCAAGATCCATGATGCCGCCATGACAACCCGCACCATCATCATTGTCTGCACTTTCGCCCTGATCGCAGTCGGCATCCTGTCGGAAAATATCGCCGCGCTGCTGATCGCCATCGTCGGATCGATCCTGATCTGGCAGGCGCACATCATCGAGCTGAAGCTCAACAAGCTGCTCGATCACGCCGGAATCGTGATCACCAAGGCGGACTTCGAGGACTGAGCCGGCTAGCGAGGGTTCAGGTCAGCGCCGCCGGCATTGTTGATGACGATGAAAAACACAGCCGGCTCGGTGTCCGAAGGATTGTCAAATCGATGGGGGACGTGAGCGCGATAGAAGATCGCGTCTCCCGCCTTGAGATCGTACTTCTCGTCTCCCAGGCGCAAACGCAGCCGTCCCGATGCGACCGCAAGCGTCTCCTCCACGCCGGCCCGATGCGGCGGAAACGTGCCGGAGCTTTGTGCCGGCGGCAAAATATTCACAACGAAATCGACGCCTGAATTCCGGATCGAGAGCGGCGACAAAGAGCGCCGCTCGAAACCCGTGGTGGGCACGCGAAACACCGGCTGCTCGCCATAGGGCACCCGCACGACGTCGCCGTTCGACTGCTCTCCTCCCACCAGTTGGGAGATGCTGATGCCAAAACCCTCCGCCAGCTTGCCCAGCACCGTCGCCGTCGGCGAGGTCAGCCCGCGCTCAATCTTCGACAGCATGGACTTGCTCACGCCAGTCTTGTCCGCGGTCTCGCGCAGCGACCAGCGCCGGCCCTCCCGTAGTTCCTTGAACCGTGTCGCGAGGACCGCAGTCATCTGAAAAGTCTCATGATCGCCATGCCGTAGCCGCTCTTCTTATCGTGCCCTTGCCGCCGATAGGCCAGCCTTCTCCCACGGGCAATTTTAAACATCGTTGACAAAAGTGGACACTGTGTCCACCATAGGGGACAAATTAAATTATCACGGCCTGGGAGGGCGCGATGACAACTCTATCGATCCGCAAGATTTGCGCGTTTCAGGAAGAAGTATACGCCGACCAGCGTCCCCTGCCCCAGCCGTTCCGGCATGTCATCGTCGCCGCCGTCATCAAGAACCCCTGGGCCGGCTGCGGCTACGTCGAAGACCTCAAGCCACAAATCAGCGAGGTCGCGCCGCAGCTCGGTGAACTGCTCGCCTCGCGCGCCGTGGCCATCATGGGCGGCGCGGACAAGGTAGAAGCCTTCGGCAAAGCCGCCGCCGCGGGCCTGGGCGGCGAATACGAACACGCCAACGCTCTCATTCATACGGTGCTGTTCGGCGATCCGTGCCGCAAGGCGATCAACGGCTCGGCATGGATGGTCGGCAATCAAAAGATCTCGCCGGTTGGCCTGACACTGGAATTGCCGATGGCTCACAAGATCGACGCCAAGAACCAGAATTACTACCACACCATTTCACTCTCCATTCCCGACGCGCCTCTGGCGGACGAACTCGTCGTGGCCCTCGGAATGGCCTCGGGCACGCGGCCGCACGCCCGGCTCTGACGTAACCACACGGCACACTCGCCGCGCGGTTTCCGGTCCGACTTCAACGAATCCGACGCGGCCAACAAGAACTTCCCAATGCCCTGCGCGCGTTTCGTGCAGGCATGACGGTCGTGCGCGCTGAGTACAGCCATCGCAACCACAGGGAAGCCGACAATCGACAGGGAGACATATCGCCAGGCACACTGAGGGAGGAAATCACCATGGGCGACCAGAGTGCGACTACCAGCGGATATCGCAAAGCCACGTTACGCATCATTCCCTTCTTGTTCGTATGTTACTTCTTTGCGTTTCTCGACCGCGTGAATGTCGGATTTGCCAAGCTTCATATGCTCTCCGACCTGCAGCTCAGCGAAGCGGTCTACGGGCTTGGCGCAGGCATCTTCTTCATCGGCTATTTCATCTTCGAAGTCCCGAGCAACCTGATCCTCCACCGTGTCGGCGCGCGACTGTGGATCGCCCGCATCATGGTGACGTGGGGCATCATCTCGGCGGCGATGGCGTTCATCACCACGCCGACCATGTTCTACGTGCTGCGTTTCCTGCTCGGTGTCGCGGAGGCCGGTTTCTTCCCGGGCATCATCCTCTATTTGACCTACTGGTACCCGGCGGAACGGCGCGGCCGTATCATCTCGATGTTCATGGCCGCGATTCCGGTATCGGGCCTGATCGGCAGCCCGATCTCGGGACTGATCCTCGATTTGTCCCACGGCACGCACGGTCTGGCCGGCTGGCAATGGCTCTTCGTCATCGAAGCGCTGCCCTCGTGCATTCTCGGTGTGGTTCTGTATTTCTTCCTGACGGATCGACCGTCACAGGCGCGCTGGCTGACCGCCCCTGAAATCGAACGCATCGAAGCCGATCTCGCCGCGGAAGCCACCCAGCACGACGCCCATTCGGTGAAAGCCGCGCTGACCGACTGGCGGGTGTGGCTGCTGTCGTTCGTCTATTTCGGCATCCAGATGGGCGTCTATGGCATCGGCTTCTGGCTTCCGACCATCGTCAAAAGCTCCGGTTTCAAGTCCGACACCATGGTCGGGCTGGTGACGGCGATCCCGTATCTGGCGGCAACCATTTTCATGGTGATCATGGGTCGCTCCGCGGACGCGACAGGAAAGCGGCGCCTCCATGTCGTGCTGCCGGCCCTGCTCGGCATGATCGGCCTCATCGGCTCCGGCATCTTCGCCAGCAACGTCTACATCGCGGTGACGTGCCTTACGCTGGCGACGATGGGCTGCATCACCGCGCTGGCGCTGTTCTGGTCGTTGCCCTCGGCATTCCTCGGCGGGTTCGCCGCAGCCGGCGGCATCGCCATGATCAACTCGGTCGGCAACCTCGCCGGCTTCCTCAGCCCCTATATGGTCGGGTTGATCAAGGACGCCACCCACAGCACCAATCTCGCGCTCTACGTGATCGCGGCCGCGGTCTGCTGTGCCGCCATCCTTGCGACGCGCGTCCCGCGTATCGTCGATCGATAGGCGGATCATCGATATCGCCCGGTGGAGAAATCCGCCGGGCGATCGATTGCGAGCAGCTCGCCGACCGACGCCGGTGTCCCGGTGGAATCGCCCGCTCTGCGCAGCCCAGTCACTAGATTCCGCCGACCGGTAGCCTCCATCTCCTCGCCTCAAGGCGCGGGTGGGCGGCAGGCCGAACCGGCTGCGCAATCATCGGGATTTTAAGGGTGTGGTGCGCTCGGAGGGACTCGAACCCCCACGATTTTACTCACTGCCACCTCAAGGCAGCGCGTCTACCAATTCCGCCACGAGCGCTTGGACTGGTCGCCGGAACGAGCCGGCGCGCCCATGTAACAAATCGAGGATGCAGGGACAAGGGTTTGTCGCCTCCTCGCGCGGACTATCCATCATCGCGTTCCGATGACAAATTCCCCGCCGGAGGGACTTTATTCCGGCCGCAGCGGGCCTATTTGTGCCCGGCCGCCTTGGGCAGCATTTGCTTGACTTCGACCGCGATGCGGTTGCGATTGACCACCACCGCGCCGCTCGCGATCGGCAGGTTGTTGGCCAGCACCTTGACCTCGTCCTGCTCGGTGGCATCGAGTTCGATGATGGCGCCGCGACTGAGCCGCAGCACCTGATGGATGGGCATGGTGGTGGTTCCGAGCACCACCATCAGGTCGACAGAGACTTTATCGAGAGTTGCCACGGCACGCCTGACTGACCAAAGAATGATACCGGCAGATCACCATGGTATGGTTAGCTAATGGTTAACGACCGCCAAGACCTTGTTTTAACGTCATTTAAATCGACGGACGCCACCCCCGTGGAGTGGCGAATCTCGCCGTCTCCGGTCGACTATCAGGACGCGCTGGCCGTGATGGAGGCGCGAAGCGCGGCCATTGCCGGCGGGGCCGACCCGGAGCTGGTCTGGCTGCTGGAACACCCCCCGCTCTACACCTGCGGCACCAGCGCCCGGGAGGGCGGGCTGATCGATCCGCGGTTTCCGGTGTTCGCCACCGGGCGCGGCGGACAGTTCACCTATCACGGCCCCGGCCAGCGGGTGGTCTATCTGATGCTCGACCTGAAACGAAGGCAGCCGGACGTGCGGGCCTATGTCGCCGGCCTCGAGGAACTGATTATCCGCACCCTCGCCGCCTTCAACGTGCGCGGCGAGCGGCGGGAGGATCGCGTCGGCGTCTGGGTGGCGCGGCCCGACAAGGGCGAGGGATACGAGGACAAGATCGCGGCGATCGGCGTGCGGCTGAAACGCTGGGTGTCGACGCACGGCATCGCCATCAATGTCGAGCCGGAGCTGTCCCATTTCTCCGGCATCGTGCCCTGCGGCATCGCGGATCCGCGCTACGGCGTCACCAGCCTCGTCGATCTCGGCCTGCCGGTCACGATGCACGATGTGGACGTGGCGCTGCGAGCAGCGTTCGAGGATGTCTTCGGCAGCCTCGAACCGGCCCTGCCCGAAGCGGCTGCGGACTGACTCTTCGCGGCAGATCGGCTCGTTGCACCGGCGCCGGGCGAGCTGAGGATACGCACCACCACAGCCAGCAGCTTTAAAGCCATGGCCGCATCGCGCGGCGCATGGCTTTTGTGATCCCAAGCTTAACCGGGGAAAGGCGCCCTTGCGCAGAGCTTGTTGCCGTCGGGGTCCCGCAGATAGGCCAGATAGACCTTCTTGCCGGCCGACTCCCGCACGCCCGGAGGATTTTCCACCGAGGCTCCGCCATTCGCGACGCCCGCGGCGTGCCAGGCATCCACCGTCGCCGGATCCTTGATGGTGAAGCCGATGGTGCCGCCATTGGCAGACGTCGCGGCCTGCCCGTTGATCGGCTTGGTCACCAGGAATCGTGCGCCGTTCTGGGAATAGGCGACGCGCCCCTTGGCATCGACGGTGCCGGCCGATCCACCGGCCGCGGTGAACAATGCATCGTAAAATTTCTTGGACGCTTCGATGTTATTCGAACCGACCATGACGTGACAGAACATGGCTAAGACTCCAGCTTGCGGAAGATAAAATGATCTACTGGAAGGACTCATTTTAAAGCAAGGGTCGATCACATCGAATGCAACAAAAGCCCGCGCAAACGCCCGGCGCAGGGCCTGCCGCAAGCGGCGGTGAAACCTTGCCGGTGATGCATCGACTTGTTCGTTGTTGTCGTTCGAATAAGTCGTAACGTCAGCAGACAGTCCTGCTTGCCGTGCCGCGCGACGTCCGACCTCTCAGACAGTGGGCAGGCTGGTGAAGCCGGAATCGATCCCGCGCAGCGCCAATTCGTCCGCGCCGGCATCGTGCTGATCGATCCGCGTCACCCGCGCCGAGGATGGGCCCTGCCGGCATGCCTCGATCATCGCCGTCACGACATCGGGCGGGCCGCAGAAGACCGCCTCCACCACTCCGTTGCGGTGATTGCGTACCCAGCCATCCAGACCATAGCCGCGCGCGGTGCTCTCCGCCCAATAGCGGAAGCCGACACCCTGCACCCGGCCATGAATGACAATGCGTCGAATGACGGTGCTCATGACAATTCCCGTGATCGCGCCGCGTTTGTACCACGACAACCACGATACCGCGCGACATCAAAAAACGG
>MKUJ01000018.1:54670-65028 GCA_001897755.1 Afipia sp. 64-13 | reverse complement strand
AACAGACGGAATACGGATCGGATCTTACATGCCGAGATCGATGATCGTCGGCAGCGATTGCGCGACCGGCAGCGTGGCCGCGCCGATCAGGGTCGCGGCGACGAGGCCCGTCAGCACGCGGCTGCTGCGGCGCTTGCCGCGCATCTGGGCGGAGATCCACTCGAGCACTTCGATATTGACGCCCACCGCCCTGGTCGGGGCCCAGCTATCGATCGAAGTCTGCGGCGACAACGCAACCGCGCGCGAGGGCACCGGCAGACCCGAAGCGGAAGCGGCGTGATGCACGATGGCCTTGGCGAACAGGTCGTCGAACAGGCCGTCATCGCTACGGTCGGCCGCCGCCTCGTTGATCTGAAACAGCGCTTCGGCCTCCGCGCGGCTCACCGGCTGATCGGTGATCGCCCGGCCGGTCAGAATTCGTGCGCACCATGCGGCATCGTCCGCATCGAGCGAGCGCGAGAAGTGAACGCGTCCCGCCGTCGTCGGCCCCTCCCCGGTGATGACACCGTCCCGCACGATGCCAAGCGCGCTGACAGCGCAGGCACTGGCCTCGGCGCCGTTCGGCGCGGTCTCGATGTGGTGGAGGAGATCGACAAGGCTTTCACTTGATGTGATCGCAAACGCAGACATGGCACTTACTCGTTTTTATCCCGTAGCATTTTCATGCGGACGTAAATGATTTCTTAAGACTGCAGCCGGGACGGCTACATCTCACGGAGAGTTGCCTATTGGTCGCAGGTCACCGCCCCGAGGTTCAATGATATGGCGCCCGCTGTCGGCAGGGGTGCGGCGCATCGTGGGCTAATTCAGGGCATTTGAAGAAAAACACGCAGGCGTATTGTTTCAAATTGTTACGCCCAGCGAGAACAGCATTGCACCGAGGGCGAGCGCGGAAGAAGGATATTGTCCTTTTTTCCGCGCCATTCCGTTGCTGTTGCGATGGACCTATATCGAAGGGGTCATTCCCGAAATTCCCACGACATGAGGACGTCACAATGACTTTATCGATTGGTGCCAAGGCACCCGACTTCGAAGCTGAAAGCACCGAAGGCCACATCAGCTTCCACAAATGGCTCGGCGATAGCTGGGGCCTGTTCTTCTCCCATCCGAAGGATTTCACGCCGGTGTGCACCACCGAGCTCGGCGCCGTCGCCCGTCTCAAGCCGGAGTTCGACAAGCGCGGCGTCAAGCTGATCGGCATCAGCGTCGATCCGACCGACAAGCACCATCTCTGGGCCAAGGACATCGAGGAGACCCAGGGTGTCGCGCCGAATTATCCCCTGATCGCCGACGTCGATTTCAAGGTCGCCAAGCTCTACGGCATGCTGCCGGAAAGCACCTCGGGCGACGTCAGCAAGCGGACCCCGGCGGATAACCAGACCGTGCGCAACATTTTCGTCATCGGGCCGGACAAGACGATCAAGCTCGTCTTCATCTATCCGATGAGCACCGGCCGCAACTGGCAGGAAGTGCTGCGCGCCATCGATTCTCTGCAGCTCACCGCCAAGCACGGCGTCTCGACGCCGTCGGACTGGAAACAGGGCGATGATGTGTTCTTCTCCGCCGCCGTGCCGGAAGAGGATGCCCGCAAGAAGTTTCCGAAGGGCTGGAAGTCGCCGAAGCCCTACTTCCGCATCGTCGAGCAGCCGAGGTAACGGCAAGGCCACCGCTCTGGCCAAACCAGCGCGCGTGAAAGGGGACGCTCCGGCGTCCCTTTTTCTTTGCTCGGGCATCGTCAGACCCCGGCCACTCACAAGGAAACGGGCGGTGGCGGGGTTGACTGTCACGCAGGGCTAACTCCCCGGCGAAACCTCGGTCTTGTCAGATTTCGGTGCCGGCTTGTTGACCAGAAACACACCGGCCGCGCAGATCGCCATGCCGACGATGCCGAGCCATTCGAGACGCTCGTCGAACAGCACATAGGCCATCAGCGCGGTCGTCGCCGGCACCAGATAGAACAGGCTGGCGACCTGGGTCGCGGCGGCGCGACGGATCAGCCAGTACAGCACGCTGATCGAGCCGATCGACAGCGCAATCACCAGCCAACTCACGCCGAGAATGAACTCCGTACTCCAGATCACCTCGCGCGTCTCAAACAACAACGCGCCGAGGGCATACATCACGCCGCAGGCTGTGAACTGAACGAGATTGCCGGTACGCCAGTCGATCCTGCTGCAATAGCGCTTCTGATAAAGAGTGCCGATCGTGATGCTGACCAGCGCTACGCCGGTCGCGAACCAGCCCCAGCCGATATCGCCGGTCATCGAGCGCGTATGCAGCACCAGCAGCACGCCGGACAGGCCGAGCACCAGTCCCGCCCATTGCAGCAGCGTGACCCGCTCGCCCAGCCAGCGATTGGCCAGCGTCGAGGTCAGGATCGGCTGCAATCCGGGAATCAGCGCCGACAGGCCGGCCGGGACGGAATGGTAGATTCCGATGGCTACGCCGGCGAGATAGAATCCATGCACCAAGAGGCCGGCGACGATGCTGTGGCCGATATCGGCGCCGCGCGGCCAGGCCGGACGGATCACGGCAACGATCACGGCCAGCAGCACGCACACATAGACCATGCGGATGGTGAGAAAGGTCAGCGGCTCGGCACCGGACAACGCATATTTGGTCCCGATGAAGCCGGAGCTCCACAGGACCACAAATACAGCCGGCGCCGCGCGGGCCGCCCATTTCTCCAGATCGCGATTCATTTGCGCCTGATTGCCCGAAGCTGTGCTATGCGGCAACTATCAATATGTGCGAGCGTCCTTGCAAAATCCGCGATGACGCAACAGTGAATGGATAACTCGGGGGATTTGCCATGGATGTTCGGGCCGCTGTCGCCATTGCCGCCGGAAAGCCGCTTGAAGTCACCACCGTTCAGCTTGACGGGCCGCGCGAGGGCGAAGTGCTGGTCGAGATCAGGGCGACCGGCGTGTGCCACACCGATGAATTCACGCTCTCGGGCGCCGACCCGGAAGGTCTTTTCCCTGCCATTCTCGGCCATGAAGGCGCGGGCGTCGTGGTCGATATCGGCCCCGGCGTGACCAGCGTGAAAAAAGGCGACCATGTCATTCCGCTCTACACGCCGGAATGCCGGCAGTGCCCGTCCTGCCTGTCGCGCAAGACCAACCTGTGCACCGCGATCCGCGCCACCCAGGGCCAGGGCCTGATGCCGGACGGCACCTCGCGCTTCTCGATGGGCGGCAAGCCGATCCACCATTACATGGGCACATCGACCTTCGCGAATTACACGGTGTTGCCGGAAATCGCGGTGGCGAAGATCCGCGAGGACGCGCCGTTCGACAAGGTCTGCTACATCGGCTGCGGCGTCACCACCGGCATCGGCGCGGTGATCAACACCGCCAAGGTCGAGCAAGGCGCCAAGGCGATCGTGTTCGGTCTCGGCGGTATCGGCCTCAACGTGCTGCAGGGTCTGCGGCTCGCGGGCGCCGACATGATCATCGGCGTGGACCTCAATAATGACCGCAAGGCATGGGGCGAGCGCTTCGGCATGACGCACTTCGTCAACCCGAAGGAGGTCGGCAAGGACCTCGTCCCCTATCTCGTCGACATGACCAAGTCGGGAGCCGACCAGATCGGTGGCGCGGACTACACCTTCGATTGCACCGGCAACGTCACCGTGATGCGGCAGGCGCTGGAAGCCTGCCATCGCGGCTGGGGCCAGTCGATCGTGATCGGGGTCGCCCCCGCTGGCGCAGAGATTTCGACCCGGCCGTTCCAGCTCGTGACCGGGCGCGTCTGGAAAGGCACCGCGTTCGGCGGCGCGCGCGGCCGCACCGACGTGCCGAAGATCGTCGACTGGTACATGCAGGGCAAGATCCAGATCGATCCGATGATCACCCACGTCATGCCGCTCGCCGACATCAACAAGGCGTTCGACCTGATGAAGCGCGGGGAATCGATCCGCGGTGTGGTGACGTTCTAAGAACGCGAGATAGGTGAGCAGACAAAGTCCGTGCCGCTTGCACTTATGGCAGCGTCTGTCACCGCGCGCACTGGTGACAGATAAAAGCAAGATCGATCTTTCACCCGCCACGCCTGACTGAAACTTCTTTGCGCCGGAACAACTTTTCCGGAAATACGAAACAGCACCGAACGGACTTCGACAACCTTCGGGCTCCCGACGACAGCCTGTGTCTTCCGCACGAAGACTTTTCATCGACACCATGCCATGTTAGCAATCAGCAGCGACTGGCATGATCGTTGGGGGCGATCGCTGTGAAGTTCAGCCTGCATGGCATCGGGAGATACGGGCGCATTGCCGCGTTTCTAGCGGTGTATGCGCTTGTCCTCAACACCACGCTGACCGGCACCCTGTTAGCCAGTATCTCTCCTGTCCAGTTGAACGCAGCACATGAGCTGTGCCTCACAGGAGGAGCAACATCAGCCACGGACACCGGTGACCGGACAGCCAACCCGATCCGCTGCCCGCTCTGCCTTTCTCCCGCGATCACCATTACGCTCCCGCCGGATTCTCCGACCATCGCGGTTCGTACGGCCCTGTATGCGCCGATCACGTTTGCTCAATGCGACGTGTTCATCGCGCTGTCTGAAAGCTCGCACCAGCAGGCCCGCGGACCTCCCGCTTTCGGCTAGGCCGCGCGCGGCGCGCATCATCACATTCATTCACGTCATCCGTTGAGCCCCGCCGCCGGCATGCACCGGCGTGTCGAATCGGCATGTTCGCCGGGCTCAACCACTTGCCATGCGGGCAACGGGAACGCCTTGCCCCAGCCTAAGGAATTCTCATGTCATCCACGATCATGTCCGACGCGCGTCGGATGCTGCTTGCAACAACGGCCGCGCTGTCGCTGGGATCTGCCGGAGCAGTCCTCTGCGAGGTGCCATTCGCCGCAACCGCCTATGCACAATCCCCGTCGGTTCTGCCTCCGATTACGATCAATCCCGGCAGATCCACCACGCGCCGCACTCGCACGTCGACGTCCTCGCCGACACCAAAGCGTGCTCCTCCGGCCGCAGCGGCCACACCGATTGACAGTGCCTTCATGCCAGCCGACACGGCAACCATCACGGCCAACGAAACGTTTTCCCGCGGTCTTTCCACGAGCGACAGCGCATCGCTGATCAATGACATTCCCGGTGGCGCGACATGGGGCGCTGGCGGCGTCTCGGGATTGCCGGCCATCAACGGCATGGGTGCGGATCGCGTCCAGGTTGCAGTCAACGGCATGTTGATCAGCCCCGCCTGTCCGAACGAAATGAACCCGCCACTCTCCTTCGTCAATCCGACCATGATCGCAAAAATGCGAACCTACATGGGCATTGCTCCCGTCAGTACCGGTGGCGATTTTATCGGCGGCAAGATCGATGTGACAACGACGCAACCGCAGTTCGCACCGACAGACGGCTGGGTGACCACCGCGATGCTCTCCAGCTTCTTCCGCAGCAACGGCAATGCCTTTGGCGTGGACGCCAGCGCAACCACCGCCAACAAGGATACCGCGGTCTCCTACACCGGAGGCTGGGTCCGTGCCGGAGATTACAAGGCCGCGGATGGATCGAGAGTAAAGTCCACGATGTTCGAAACGCAGAACCACGCCCTCAGCATCTCCAAGAGAACCTTCGGCAACCTGTTCACGGTTCAGGTAGGCGGACAGTTCATTCCCTACCAGGGCTACGTGAACCAGCGCATGGACATGGTCTACAACCGGAGCCTGTTCATCAACGGGCGCTACGAGGGGCTATTCGACTGGGGAACGTTCGAGGCCAGCGCGTTCGCTCATACCATCCGCCATACTATGGGTTTCGTTGCCCCCGACAAGACCGGCAATATGCCGATGGATACGAAAGCAACCGACAGCGGCTATTCGCTTAAGGCGACGATCACGGCGTCGGCGCGCGATGTCATCAGGGTCGGCAACGAACTCGCCTACAACCAACTCAATGACTGGTGGGCCCCTGTGGCAGGGTCCATGAGTCCCAATACGTTCATCAACGTCAATAACGGACATCGCGGCCGTATCGGCACATTCGCCGAATGGGAGCGCCGCTGGGATCGGCAGTGGAGCACTGTCGTCGGGATACGCAACGACGTGGTCTGGATGAACACCGGCCCCGTGCAGGGCTACAACCCCATGGGTTATGGCGCGGATGCGGTTGCCTTCAATGCCCGCGATCACGAACGGACCGATGTCAATCTGGACGGCTCCGGCCTGATCCGACTCGAGCCAAACCAGAGCAGCCTGTTCGAGCTTGGCGTCGCGCGCAAGACGCGCTCACCCAATCTATACGAACGCTATACATGGTCGACCAACGCGATGGCCATGAACATGATCGGATGGTTCGGCGACGGAAACGGCTATGTCGGTAATCTCGACCTCAAGCCCGAGAAGGCCCACACCGTGAGCTTCACCGCGGCGTGGCATGATCCCGAGCGAAAGTCCTGGGGACTGAGGGTAACGCCCTATCTCAACTACGTTCAGGACTACATCGACGTCGATCGCTGCGCGACGGCGAGCTGCCTCGCAAATCGTCCGACAAACCTCACCGAGCGGAACAATTTCGTATTCCTGCAGTTCGCAAACCACAACGCCAGACTCTATGGTGTCAATGTCGAGGCGAAGCTGGCGCTGTGGAACAACCTCGAATACGGGCGCGGCGAGTTCCGCGGCACACTGGGCTACGTCCGCGGCGAGAGAACCGACGGCATCGACCTCTACCGCATCATGCCGATCAACACCAAGCTGGCCATTGACCATACGCTGGGCAACTGGACCAATAGCATCGAACTGCAACTTGTCGGCGCCAAAAACCATGTCAGCGAGGTTCGCAACGAGTTGACGACGCCGGCCTATGCGTTGGTCAATCTGCGCATGGGCTATCAGTGGAATGCAATGCGAATCGATTTCGGCATCGACAATCTGTTCAACCAGTCCTACGACCTGCCGCTCGGAGGAGCAGACCTTGTCGACTATCGGATGACCATGGGAATGATGAGCATGCCGGTCTATGGCTATGGCGTGCGAGGACCGGGCCGCTCCTTCAACGGCCGCATGACCATGAAGTTTTGAGCCTGAGACGATAAAGCGCCGGCTTCATCATGGCCGGCGCTTCCATTCTCCGGAAAGCCGGATATGCCGGGGAAGCAGAAGTCGTCCAGTCTGCCCTGCCCCACCTGACCAACCATCCTGCGGATAGATCAGAAGAACTCTTCCGGGCAAGGATCGACGATCTTCCACAGATCGACGCCGTTCCTGACCTTCTTCATGTCCACCGTCAGCCCGCCATTGCGGCGGATCCAGTCCTTCACCGGTTGCGGATAATAGGCCATCAGGTCGGAGGTGCCTTCGGCGCTGGTGACCTTGATGCCGAAGGTGAAGGCCTTGTCGTAATAGGCCTGATGGAAGCCGAGGCTGGCGCGCGGGGTGACGCAGATCTTGTTCGCGGGCACGATGCCAAACACTAGCGTGCAGGCGGAATTGCAGATGCCGTCGATGATGACGCGCTCGCCGCGCTGGCGGATGCGCTCATACTTGGCCTTGTACTGATCAACATAGCCGCCATGGTCCCGGGTGATCCGCAGATCGGCGCGCGCGGGTGCGAGCGTCAGCATCATCGCCACCGGGAGAAGGAGCATGCGTCCAAGCATAATAGGATCGGATACCTTGAAATAAAGCGGCCGCCGAAGACGTGCCCGCGACCCAACAATAAGACTCTGGCGAGACTGTGTTTGCAATCCGTTAAACATACCCTCCCGCCTCCGCCGGACGCATGAAAAGACGCATAAAAAAACCGGGCAGCCAGATGGCTGCCCGGTATCGTATTGATCCGGCTCCAGTCTTACGGGCTCAGAGCCCGAGCGCCCGCCCGTCGCTGCGCGGGTCGTGCGCACCGGTGATGGTTCCGTCTTCGGCGATCCGGATCGCGCCCGGATGCCCGGCCAGCGGGCTCTGGGCGGGAATCGGGCTCATCTCATGCCCGCGCGCCGCCAACTGCTTGAACACCTCCTCGCCTGCATCCTGCTCCAGCTTCAGGCTGTCGCGGGTGTCGGAGAAGGTCTTGCCGAGCAGGAAGCGCGGCTTGGTCAATGCGGTCAGCGGGTCCTGATCGTAGTCGATCATGCGGGTCAGGATGGCGGCGAGCGTCTGCGGCTGACCGTCGGCGCCCTGCGTGCCATAAAGCACCCGCGGCTTGCCGTCCTTGAGGTACATGCCCGGGTTGAGGGTGTGGAACGGCCGCTTGCCCGGCGCGAGGCAGTTCGGGCTCTTGGGATCGAGCCGGAACGAGGCGCCGCGATTGTGCCAGAGAATGCCGGTGTCGCCCGCCACCATGCCGCTGCCCCAGTCGTAATAGACCGTCTGCAACATGCTGACGCAATTGCCGCTCGAATCGACCGCGGCCATGTAGACCGTATCGGCCTTCTTGAACACGTGCGGCCACTCCATCGCCTTCGCCAGGTCGATCGACTTGGCGTGGGCGTCGAGATTTTCCTTTGACAGCAGGAAGTTGACCGGCACGTCGACGAATTCCGGATCGGCGATATAGCGGTTGCGGTCGATGAAGGCGCGCTTCACCGCTTCGACCATCAGATGGTAGTGATCGACGCCGCCTTCCGGATATTTCGCCAGATCGAAGCGATCGAGAATCCCCATGATCTCGAGCGTGGTGATGCCCTGGGTCGGCGGACGCAGGCCCAGCAACTCGCCACCGCGATATTTGACGCGAAGCGGCGCCTCGTCACGGGCCCGGCAGCGCGCCAGGTCGTCCGCCGTCAGCGGCGAGCCCATCGCCTTGAGGCCGGCGACAATGCGCTCCGCCAGCTTGCCTTCATAGAAATCACGGCCGCCATTGGCCGCGAGCATTTCCAGCGAGTTCGCCAGTTCGGGCTGAACCAGCTTGTCGCCGACCTCCGGCATGCGGCCGTCAGCCATGTAGATGCGGCGGACGTCCGGCCAGTCCTTGAGGTGTTTCTCCTCGAAGCTCTGCCAGAATCGCTGCGACGGCGTCACCGGGAAACCGTTGCGCGCATATTCAATGGGACGCTGGAACAGCGACGCCCAGCTCTGTTTGCCGCCCCACGATTTGCGGCTGAAGTCGAAGGCCTGATCCCAGGTATCGACCGCCGCCGCCGCGGTGAGCGCCGAGCCCGGACCGCGGATCGGAACGGAATCGGTATAGTTCGGCGGATTGGCGGCCGCCTGCCCTACGCCGGACAGAGTCCGCACATTGCCCTTGCGGTCGCTGATGACCATGAAGGCGTCGCCGCCAAGGCCGCAGAAATGCGGATAAGTCACCGACAGCGTCGCGCCGATCGCAATCACCGCCTCGATGGCGTTGCCGCCCTTTTGCAGAACCTCAAGTCCGGCGCGGGTCGCAAGATCGTGCGGGCTCGTCACCATGCCCTTGGTCGAGCGCGCCAAGGCGGAAGGATCAGGCGCAGCCCAGCCAAATTTCGGCATGGAGGTTGTGGCCGCGAGCGCTGCGGAGCCGAGCAACAGATCTCTGCGGGAAAGGTGGAAGAGGCTAGACATGTTTATTCCTCCGGTTTCATTTTGCGGTTTGCCGCCGGTCGTGACTCGGCGGCATTTCTCAGTGGAGGCGAAACCAACCTCCGCGATTTCCAATTAAGTGTTTTCTGAATTGTAATGCCGGCGCGCGGCGCAAAGCAACGGCGATCCCAAGCATCGCCGCGGCGGGCCGATCAGAGCGCGTGTTTATTTATTTAGATACCGGCGCAATGCCGCGACCGAGGGGCCAACCTGCTCGATCGCCGACGCCAGCTCGACCGTTGAGATGCCGAATCGGGCCGCCCAATACGCCGTGGCGGTGTCACTGGTGGCATCGATGACGGGGGATGGCTGCCCGCTTGCGGCCGCGGTGGCCGCCAATACATCCGAGACCTTGACCAGAGTAATCATGGAATGTCTCCCGCCCCGGAAATTATCACAGAGCGGGATCGGCCATGCCGGCGGCTGCCGATGGCGTTAACAAACCGTTTCCGGCTGAAAATGCGCGGTCGATCGGTGGCTTAGGCGCAGACCGGAAGGTTTCGCTCTCCAAGCCTGTTGAGGCTGTCGACCACCGCAAACGCTTCGTCGAAGCTTTCGTGCCTGAAATAGGCGCTGCGGGTAATAAGCACCGGAATACCGGCACGCGACGCCGACATCAGGCCGTTGCGAGAGTCCTCGATCGCAAGACATCGATGGCCCGGCAGTCCCAGCAGATCGAGCGCCTTCAGATAGACGTCCGGTGCCGGCTTCTTGTCGGCAACCTCGTCCCCCGCAACGATCGGGTCAAACAGGCCAAGGCCCCGCGCCCCCAACGTCGCGCGCAGCAAGGCATCGACATTGTCACGCGACGTCGTGGTGGCGATCGCAAGGCGC
>MKUJ01000018.1:0-54608 GCA_001897755.1 Afipia sp. 64-13 | reverse complement strand
TCCGCATACCGCGCGGTCTTGTAGCCATGCAACTCGGCGAGCCGCTCATCCGACAATTCCGGCGGACGCTTGCCCTGCAGGGCCGCGAAATGGCGCATCCGCTCCTTGCCGCCGGCGACAAGCAGCAACTCGCCATAAACCTCCGCGCTCCAGTGCCAGTCCAAACCGAAATAGGCGAAGGTCTCATTGAAGGCGCGCCGATGAACCTCCTCGGTCTCCGCCAGCGTGCCGTCAACATCGAAGATCAGCGCCGAAAACCTGTTCATGCCGCCTTGATCCGCAGGCTGTCGCAGGCCTTGGCGAATTCGGCGTAGGAATCGATTGCCGCATCGGGATTGAGCTTGCGCATCGGGGTTTGCGAATAACCGAACGTGACGCCGATCACCGCCACTCCGGCCGCACGCGCGCATTGCACGTCGAAGGTGCTGTCGCCGACCAGGACGGCGTCCTCGCGCGGCATTTCCAACGCCTCCAGCGTCTCGATCAGCATGATCGGCGACGGCTTGCCGGGCCTTCCCGGAACCCCGCCGACAATCACCTCGGCATATTTGTCGAGACCGAAATGCACGGCGACACGCTCGGCCTTGTCCTGAAACTTGTTGGTGCAGATACCCATGCGGATGCCTCGCGTCTTGAGACGTGCCAGGACATCGATCGCGCCGTCATAGACGTAGGTCTGCTCGACAAGATGCCTGCCGTAAATCTCGTCGTAGGACGCAACCGCGATTTGCAATTCTTCCGCGCTCAGCATCACGCCACGGGTCTGGAACGCGCGCTGCACCAGCGCCTTGCTGCCGTCGCCGACGAAATCGCGCACCGTGTCCTCGGGAAACGGCGACAGCCGCCGTGCGATGAGCAACTCGTTCAGCGAGGTCGTGATGTCGCCGGCGCTATCGACCAGCGTACCGTCGAGATCGAACACCACGGCCGCGGGCCAGGAAGCTCCCCTCGTCCCGGAAGCATGAACATTGGTCATCAGCATGTCACCGTCTCCGCCGCCGCACGAATGGCGGCGATGTTTGTCCTATAGGCGCTCTGCGTTCCGCCTTTGAAAACGGCGGCTCCCGCCACGATGGTGTCGGCGCCCGCCGCCGCGACCTGCGCCGCCGTCTCGACATTGACCCCGCCATCGACCTCGAGCCGGATCGGCCGGTCCGCGATCATCGCGCGGATTCTCCGGATCTTGTCCAGTTGCGAGGCAATGAACTGCTGGCCGCCGAACCCGGGATTGACGCTCATCACCAGAATCAGATCCAGCCGGTCGAGAACATTGGCCAGGACGTGCTCAGGTGTCGCCGGGCAGATCGTGGCACCTGCTTTCTTTCCCAGATTGCGGATCGCCTGCAGCGAGCGGTCCAGATGAGGCCCCGCCTCCGCGTGCACCGTAATAACATCCGCGCCGGCCTTGGCAAAGGCTTCAAGATACGGATCGACCGGCGCGATCATCAGATGCACGTCGAAGACCTTTTTGGTCCGGGGCCGGATCGATTTAAGGACATCCGGCCCGAAACTGATGTTCGGAACAAAGTGCCCATCCATCACGTCGCAATGGATCCAGTCCGCGCCGGCGGCATCGATCGCCTCGACCTCCTCTCCCAGCCGGGAGAAGTCCGCCGACAGGATCGATGGAGCGATCACAAGAGGCTGCGGCATGGATTCAGGACCCTCCCTCGGAGGCAGGCGATTTGGAGAACACACGGGACGCCAGCACATCCGACGCTTCGATCGACTGGATGTCGTCCACCGTCACGATGCGATCGAGGTCCGCGACCAGACGGTTGGCCTGACGCAGACGAATGCGATCCAGCGCATTGCGGATCGAACGTGCGTTGGAGAACAACGGCTGCGCCTTGCGCAGCGCGATGTAGCGGACAAACGCCTCCTTCGCCTGCGGCGTGAAGCGATAGCTCTGCTCCTTCAACATCAGCTCGGCGATCGACAACAACTCGTCATCGCCATAGTCAGGGAAATCGATGTGGTGCGCGACACGCGAGCGGAAACCCGGATTGCTGGCGAAGAACTTGTCCATCCGGTCGCCATAGCCGGCCAGGATCACCACGAGATCGTCGCGCTGCGATTCCATCACCTGCAGCAGGATCTCGATGGCCTCCTGGCCATAGTCGCGCTCGTTGTCCGGACGATAGAGATAGTAGGCCTCGTCGATGAACAGCACGCCGCCCATCGCCTTCTTCAGGATTTCCTTGGTCTTCGGCGCGGTATGACCGATGTACTGCCCGACCAGTTCGTCGCGCGTCACCGAGACGACGTGACCGCGGCGCACGAACCCGAGCTTGTGCAGAATGCTCGCGATCCGCAAGGCCACCGTGGTCTTGCCGGTTCCCGGATTTCCGGTGAACGACATATGAAGCGTCGGCGTTTCCGCCGTCAGCCCCATCCGTTGTCGAATGCGCTCGATCAGGAGCAGCGACGCAATCTCACGGATTCGCGTCTTGACCGGCGCAAGGCCGATCAGCTCCCGATCGAGCTGTTCGAGCACCTCGCCGATACCGACCTCGTTGAACTCCTGACGAAGGTCGATATCGGCGACAGGCGCGTCCTGGATATTTTCAGCGTTGGACAAGCTCAGGCTCCGCTGTAGCGCTGACCTTCAGGGCGATCGGTTGCGTAGGACACCGTGGTGTAGCGCAGGTTGCGGCCGTCCACCTCCTGACGCGCCAGGCGGAAGCCCGGTTCGTTCTTCGGACGGTTGACGATGAAGGAGATCCGTACCGACTCCCAGCCATGGCTGGAATCGAACGCGTTGATGCGGATGTAGCGGTCGCCATAGACCTTACGGCACTCGGCAAGCTCCATCATGATGCCGGCGGCATCGCGCAGGTCGAACATCGGCAGGCCCCACATTTCCCAATAGGTGTTGCGGGGGTGCGGATCGTCGGTGAACTCGATGTTCACCGCCCAATCGTTCTGCAGGCAGTACTGAATCTGCTTCTTGATCTGCTCGTCGGTCAGATCGGGAAGGAAGGAAAAGCAACCCTGTGTGATTCTCATGACAAACCTCTCGATCTTAGACAGCGGCGATTGCCGTCGGCACGAAGTCCGGCGCATCGGTGGATTCATAGTTGAAGGTGACGTCCTTCCAGACCTCGAGCGCCGATTTCAGCGGTGTGCAGGTCGCAGCCGCCTTGGCCAGAATTTCCGGACCCTCGGCGAGATAGTCGCGGCCCTCGTTACGGGCGAGGATCATCGCCTCCAGCGCGACGCGGTTGGCGATCGCGCCGGCCTGAATGCCCATCGGGTGGCCGATGGTGCCGCCGCCGAACTGCAACACGACATCCTCGCCGAGCAGATCGAGCAACTGGTGCATCTGGCCGGCATGAATGCCGCCGGACGCCACCGGCATCAGCTTGTTGAGGCTGGCCCAGTTCTGGTCGAAGAAGATACCGTGCTCGAGCTTGGTCGGATTGAACTCCTCACGGCAGATGTCGTAGTAGCCGCGCGTGGTGTTCGGATCACCCTCGAGCTTGCCGACCACGGTGCCGGCATGGATGTGATCGACACCGGCAAGGCGCATCCACTTGGCGATGACGCGGAACGACACACCGTGGTTCTTCTGCCGGGTATAGGTCGAATGGCCCGCGCGATGAAGATGCAGGATCATGTCGTTCTTGCGCGCCCACTGCGCCATCGACTGGATGGCGGTGTAGCCGATCACGAGGTCGATCATGATGATGCAGGAGCCGAGTTGCTTGGCGAATTCGGCGCGCTCGTACATGTCCTCCATCGTCGCCGCGGTGACGTTGAGGTACGTGCCCTTGACCTCGCCGGACGCCGCCTGCGCGCGGTTCACCGCTTCCATGCAGTAGAGGAAACGCTCACGCCAATGCATGAAGGGTTGCGAGTTGATGTTCTCGTCGTCCTTGGTGAAGTCGAGACCGCCCTTCAGCGCCTCATAGACCACGCGGCCGTAGTTGCGGCCGGACAGGCCGAGCTTCGGCTTCACGGTGGCGCCGAGCAGCGGACGGCCGAACTTGTCGAGACGCTCGCGCTCGACCACGATGCCGGTCGCCGGGCCCTGGAAGGTCTTCACATAGGCCACCGGGAAACGCATATCCTCAAGGCGCAAGCCCTTGAGGGGCTTGAAGCCGAACACGTTGCCGATAATTGAGGCCGACAGGTTGGCGATGGAGCCCGCCTCGAACAGATCGAGATCATAGGCGATGTAGGCGAAGTACTGTCCCGGCGAGTTCGGCACCGGATCGACGCGGTAGCATTTCGCGCGATATTTTTCCGCCGCGGTCAGACGGTCGGTCCACACCACGGTCCAGGTCGCGGTCGAGGATTCGCCCGCCACCGCCGCTGAGGCCTCGATCGGATCGACACCATCCTGCGGGGTCACGCGGAACAGCGCGATCACATCGGTGTCCTTGGGAACGTAGTCCGGTTCCCAGTAACCCATCTTCTTGTAGGCCAACACGCCTGACTTGTAGCGATCCTTGCCGCGAATGGTCATCGATTGATCGTTCATGCTGCTCTCCTTGTCTGCGGACCGGCGCGCCAGACCGGTTCTGAACCTCCAGGCTTCACTCGGCGGCGCTCGCCATATCTCCAATGCGCGGATCCAACGCTCCCGCGCGATACCGTTTGGCCATCTCGGCCAGCGGAATGACTTTGATCTTCGATGCCTGACCCGCCGTTCCGAATTGTTCGAAACGCTCGCGGCACAGATCGCGCATTGCGTCCATTGCCGGCTTCAGGAACTTACGCGGATCGAATTCGCTCTTTGTCTGCATCGCGACCTTGCGGAACACCGCTGTCATCGCCAGCCGGCAATCGGTATCGATGTTGACCTTGCGGACGCCGTGCTTGATGCCGCGCACGATCTCCTCGACCGGAACGCCCCAGGTCTGCGGCATCTCGCCGCCGAACGAATTGAACATGTCCTGCAACGGCTGCGGCACCGAGGACGAGCCATGCATCACCAGATGCGTGTTCGGCAGCCGGCGGTGAATCTCCTCGACCACATTCATCGCAAGGATGTCGCCGTCCGGCTTGCGCGAGAATTTATAGGCGCCATGCGAGGTGCCCATCGCGATCGCCAGCGCATCGACCTTGGTTTCGCGAACGAAATCGACCGCCTGGTCGGGATCGGTCAGCAACTGGTCGTGGCTCAGCGTGCCTTCAACACCGTGGCCGTCCTCCTGCTCGCCGCCGCCGTGTTCGAGCGAACCGAGCACGCCGAGCTCTCCTTCGACCGACGCGCCGATCCAGTGCGCCATATCGACCACGCGGCGAGTGATCTCGACATTGTAGCGATAGTCCGCTGCGGTCTTGCCGTCCGCTTCCAGCGAGCCGTCCATCATCACCGAGGTGAAGCCGTGCTTGATCGCCGTGGCGCAGGTCGCCTCCTCGTTACCGTGATCCTGATGCATGCAGAGCGGAATCTGCGGATACATCTCTTCCAGCGCATCGATCATCTTCGACAGCATGATGTCGTTGGCGTAGGACCGCGCGCCGCGCGAGGCCTGCATGATGACGGGAGCATCGACCTTCGCCGCCGCCTCCATGATCGCGAGCCCCTGCTCCATATTGTTGATGTTGAAGGCCGGAACGCCGTAGCCCTGTTCGGCGGCGTGATCGAGCAACTGTCGGAGGGTAATACGTGCCATCGGGTCACCTCACGCGTGAGACATTTTGAGAGCATCGACGCCGGGAAGCCCGCGCCCCTCGAGCCATTCGAGGAACGCGCCGCCTGCCGTCGAGACATAACTGAAGTCGTTCTGAACGCCCGCCGCCGAGAGCGCGGCCACGGTGTCGCCGCCGCCCGCCACCGTGAGCAGCTTGCCCGCTTGCGTCAGACGCGCCGCGCACTTCGCCAGGGCGAAGGTACCGTGACCGAAAGGTTCGGTCTCAAAGGCGCCGACCGGACCGTTCCACAATAGGGTTTTGAGATCTCCGAACTGCTCCATGATATCGGCGACCGATTCCGGTCCGATATCGAGGATCATCGCGTCGGACGGAACGGAGCGGACATCGACCACGCTGTGACGGGCGTTCGGCGCGAATTCCTTTGCCACGATCACGTCGCACGGCAGGATGATATTGCAATGATGGGCGGCCGCGCGGCGCAGAATGCGTTCGACCGTTTCCTTGAAGTCAGGCTCGCATAGCGAGCGGCCGACATTGATTCCTTTCGCGTGCAGGAAGGTGTTCGCCATGCCGCCGCCGATGATCAGCTCATCGACCCGCGAGACAAGATTTTCCAGCACCGGAATTTTGGTCGAGACCTTCGCTCCGCCGACCACGGCGCCGACCGGCCGCACCGGCTCGCCAAGCGCACGATCGAGCGCGACCAGTTCGGCTTCCATTCCGCGACCGGCAAATGACGGCAACAGATGCGCAATGCCCTCGGTCGAGGCGTGAGCCCGGTGCGAGACCGAGAACGCATCGTTGACGAAAATATCGCCGAGATCGGCCAGCGTTCGGGAGAACGCCGGATCGTTGTCCTCCTCGCCGGGATGGAAACGGGTATTTTCCATCAACAGAATGTCGCCGGGCGATGCATTCGCCAGCACGGCCTGATGCGCGCCGCTCCGCCAGTCGGTTTCGACAAACCACACATTGCGTTGCAGGGACTTTTCCAGCGCGGGCTGCAGCGCCGCCAGCGAATAATCCGGCACCACCTTGCCGCACGGCCGCTCGAAGTGCGACAGCACGATCACGATCGCCTTCTTGTCCGCGAGTTCGGCCAGCGTCGCCGCCGCGTGTCGCACGCGCATATCGTCCGTCACCTTGCCGTCCCGCATCGGGACGTTGAGATCGGCGCGGACCACCACCCGCTTGCCGGCGACATCGATATCGTCGAGGACACGTAGCGCGCTGCTCACATCACCCTCCCCAGCGCCACCGCCGTGTCGCTCATGCGGCTGGAGAAACCCCATTCATTGTCGTACCAGGTTAGAATACGGACGAAATTGCCGTCGATCACCTTGGTCTGATCCATATGGAACACCGAGGAATGCGGATCGTGATTGAAGTCGCTCGAAACATTCTGCTCCTGGGTAAAGCCGAGCACGCCCTTCAGCGCGCCGCCCGACGCCGAGCTGATCGCGTCGTTGATTTCCTGAACCGATGTGTTTTTCTTCGCGATGAACTTGAAATCGACCACCGAGACATTCGGCGTCGGCACCCGGATCGCAACGCCATCGAGCTTGCCGTTGAGCTCCGGCAACACGAGGCCGACCGCCTTCGCCGCGCCGGTCGAGGTCGGGATCATCGACATCGAGGCCGCGCGCGCTCGGTAAAGATCCTTGTGCATAGTGTCGAGCGTCGGCTGGTCGCCGGTGTAGGAATGGATCGTTGTCATGAAGCCGCGTTCGATGCCGACCGCGTCATTCAGCACCTTGGCGACCGGTGCGAGACAGTTGGTGGTGCAGGACGCATTGGAGATCACCAAATGATCCTTGTTCAGCTTCTGGTGATTGACGCCGTACACCACGGTCAGGTCGGCGCCATCGGCAGGAGCCGACACGATCACCCGCCTGGCGCCCGCCTTCAGATGCGCCGCCGCCTTCTCGCGGGTGGTGAAAATGCCGGTGCATTCGAGCGCGACATCGACGCCCAGCGCGGCATGCGGCAGGGCAGCCGGATCCTTCTCCGCCGTCACCTGGATCGGCCCACGGCCGACATCGATGGTATTGCCGGAGACTTTTACGTCATGTGGAAACCGGCCATGGATGGAGTCGTAGCGCAGCAGATGGGCGTTGGTCTGGACCGGACCGAGATCGTTGATGGCGACAACCTCGATATCGTCGCGGCCCGACTCGACGATCGCGCGCAGCACGTTGCGGCCGATCCGCCCAAACCCATTGATGGCGACTTTGACTGTCACTCCTAGGCTCCCTTGATGCGTGAACGAGCGATGGACCGCATGGCCGCGAGAGCCACGGCATCGGACGTGATGCCAAATTCGCGATAGAGCACGTTGGCCGGAGCAGACGCGCCGAAGCCGGTCATGCCGACGAACTCGCCGTCGTCGCCGATCAAACGCCCCCACGCTCCCTCGATCGCGGCCTCGACCACGACACGCGGTGCGTTGCCGAGCACGGCTTGACGATAACCTTCGGTCTGCTTGGCAAAGAGTTCGAGACACGGCGCCGATACCACCGCCACGCGAACATCGTCCTTTTCGAGCAGACGCGCCGCCTCCAGCGCGATCGCCACTTCGGATCCCGTTGCGATCAGTGTGACGTCACGCCCGTCCTGCGGCTCAACCACCAGATAGGCGCCCCGCGCCACTTTGTTGATTTCGTCCGTCTCGGTGCGGAAGGTCGGCAAGGCCTGACGCGACAGACACAGGATCGACGGCTGCTTCTCGGCACGAAGCGCGCAGTCCCACGCCTCCGCAGTCTCGACGGCATCGGCGGGCCGGAACACCAGCAGGTTCGGGATCGCGCGCAGCGAAGCCAGATGTTCCACCGGCTGATGCGTCGGGCCGTCCTCGCCGAGGCCGATGGAGTCATGCGTCATGACATGGATAACACGCAACCCCATCAACGCCGCCATCCGGATCGCCGGCCGGCTGTAATCGGCGAAGGTCAGGAAGGTGCCGCCATAAGGGATAAATCCGCCATGCAGCGCGATGCCGTTCATCGCGGCGGCCATGCCGTGCTCGCGAATGCCGTAGTGGATGTAGTTGCCGCTATAATCACCGGGCTTGATCGGCTTCTGGCTCTTGGCGTGCGTCAGATTGGAATGCGTCAGATCCGCCGAACCGCCGGCGAGATTCGGCAGCACCGAGGCCAGTACCTCGATCGCCTGCTGCGAGGCCTGGCGGGTGGCAATCTTGGGTTTCTCGGTTGCGAAGCGCGTGCAAAGCTCGCGCATCGCCTGATCGTAGCCGCGCGCCAGCTTGCCGTTCAGCACGCTGTTGACGCGCTCGCGCTCCTCGCGGTCGAGTTGGGCAAGGCGATCCACCCATTTGCCATGTTCGGTCTGGCCGCGCGCGCCGATCGTGCGCCAGGCTGCCAGAACGTCGCGGGGAATCTCGAACGGGGCGTGTGGCCATTCCAGCGCGGCGCGGGTCGCGGCGATCTCCTCGGCACCAAGCGGCGCGCCGTGAACCTTCTCGCTGCCTTCGCGGTTCGGCGAGCCATAGCCGATGCGGGTGCGGCAAGCGATCAGCGAGGGCCGATCGGTCTCGCGCTCCTCGGCAATCGCCTGTTCGACCGCCTTCGGATCATGACCATCGACACGCCGCACCGACCAGCCCGAGGCGGCGGCTCGGGCGAGCGGATCGTCGGAACAGGACAGCGAGGTCGAACCGTCGATCGAGATGCCGTTGTCATCATACAACAGGATCAGGCGTCCCAGCTTGAGGTGCCCGGCGAGCGAGATCGCTTCCTGGCTGACGCCCTCCATCAGACAGCCGTCGCCGCAGATCACGTAGGTATAGTGCTCGAACAGATCGTCACCGAGCCGTGCGTTGGTCATGCGTTCGGACAGCGCCATGCCGACCGCGGTCGCAATACCCTGCCCGAGCGGCCCGGTCGTGGTCTCGACGCCGGCGGTGTGGCCGTATTCCGGATGACCGGGAGTCTTCGATCCCCACTGGCGGAAGGATTTGAGCTCATCGAGCGTCATTTCCCGATAGCCGGTCAGATGCAGCAGCGCGTAGAGCAGCATCGAGCCGTGACCGGCCGACAGCACGAAACGGTCGCGATTGAGCCAGCCCGGCGCCTGCGGATCGAATTTGAGAAACTTCGAGAACAGCACGGTGGCGACATCGGCCATGCCCATCGGCATGCCGGGATGACCGGAATTCGCCTTCTCCACCGCATCGATGGCAAGAAAGCGGATCGCGTTCGCCATCTCGCGATGGGTCAGCTTGGCCATCGCGTCCTTGCCGCGCCGTGTCAGGGTGATGATGTCGCCGGACATCGTGGTATCGGCCGTCATGCGCGCCTCTTGCGGTCAATGAGTTGCAGGATCAGCGGGGTGAGGATCAGTTGCATCGCGAGATCGAGCTTCGCGCCGTGAATGACGATGGAGTTCGCGCGCGACATGAAGCTGTTCGGGATCATCGACAGCAGGTAGGGAAAATCGATGCCGCGCGGATTCTTCAGGCGGATCACCACCATCGATTCGTCGG
This sequence comes from Afipia sp. 64-13, assembly GCA_001897755.1. GTDB lineage: Bacteria > Pseudomonadota > Alphaproteobacteria > Rhizobiales > Xanthobacteraceae > Afipia. The sequence goes on along the minus strand of MKUJ01000018.1, from coordinate 44,500 downwards.
GCGTCGGGATCCAGCGCGCGATGAACGGATTCGAGGTGTCGACGGTCGGAATGCGCTGGAAGTTGATGTCGGTCTCGCCGAACTGTGGACAGATATAATGAACGTAATCCGGCATACGGCGCAGGATGGTGTCGGTTACCGCCTCGGTGGAATAGCCGCGCGCGCTGCGGTCGCGATGCAACTTCTGGATCCATTCGAGATTGATGACCGGAACCACACCGATCTTCAGATCGGCGTATTTCGCGACATTCACCTTGTCGGTGACGACAGCCCCGTGCAGGCCTTCATAGAACAAAAGATCGGAATTCTCCGGCAGCTGCTGCCAATCCGTGAATGTGCCCGGTTCGGCGCCATGCAGTGCCGCCTCGTCGGCATCGTGCACATAGTGACGGGTCGTTCCCGTTCCGGTTTCGCCATAGCTCTTGAAAACCTGCTCCAGTTCCTCGAACAGATTGGTCTCAGGGCTGAAATGGCTGAAGTGCTTGTTGCCCCGCTCCGCCTCCTCCGCCATGCGCGTGCGCATTTCGACGCGGTTGTAGCGATGAAAGGCGTCGCCCTCGATATAGGCTGCGGTGACGTTCTCGCGGCGAAAGATCTGCTCGAAGGTCCGCTTCACCGATGTGGTGCCTGCGCCTGACGAGCCGGTGATCGAGATGATGGGATGCTTCCTCGACACGATTGTCTCCCGGCTCAGTTGCGGAACAGGCCGCGGGTGGCGAAAAGCGGCGCGTTACGCTCGAACTTGATGTCCGGCGACATGTGCATGCGCTCGAGCCGCTGCACACTTTCGATCGACCCCATGATCAGCGGCACGCGCTGGTGCAGCGTGTTCGCGGCAAGATCGAGAATGCGCAGGTTGCCGGTCGTCGCGCCGCCGCCCGCCTGCTCCATGATGAAGGCCATCGGGTGCGCTTCGTAGAGCAGACGCAGCCGACCCTCGCGATAGCCGTCGCGGGCATCCGCCGGATAAAGGAAAATCCCGCCGCGCGTCAGGATCCGGTAAGCCTCCGCCACCAGCGATCCGATCCAGCGCATGTTGAAGTTGGTCTGCAGAACGCCGTCGGCGCCGGCGATGCAATCGTCGATGTAGGCAAGGATCGGCGGATCCCAGTGACGGCGGTTCGATGCGTTGATCGCGAACTCGGCGGTGTTCGGCGGAATCTTCACCTGCGATCTGATCTGCCGGAATGCCCTGGTCTTCCGATCGAGGGTGAAGATGTCGACGCCGTCGCCCAGCGTGAGCACGAGGCTGGTCTGCGGGCCATAGACCACGAAGCCGGCCGCGAGCTGCGTCGTGCCCGGCTGGGTGAACGCCGCGCGGGCATGCAGCGGCGTCCGCACGATGGAGAAGATCGTGCCGACGGACATGTTGGTGTTGATGTTCGAGGAGCCGTCGAGCGGATCGAAAGCGATGCTGATCGCGCTCGCCGGATCGCGGATCTCGATCTCGTTGGCCTCTTCGGACGCCAGGGCCGCGACGGAGACCCCGGCAAGCGCGCGGCGGATGATCCGATCGGCCTGGAGGTCGAGGTCCTTCTGAATGTCACCGTCGCCATTAAGGGTTTGCCCCTCGCCGGTGATCCCGGCGAGCGCTCCGCCGCAGGTCAGTTCGGTGATCTCGATCGCGGCGTCGGCGAAGGCGGCGACGGCGTCGGCGATCAATCGGCGGTCAGGGTCGGTGGCAAAACCGTCCAGATGTTGGCGCAGCGTCTGACCCTGATCCATGCGATCGCCCCCGTCCCGTCTTCCCGCCCTCCGGGCGGGATTTCTCTGGCCTCGTTCAGCGGGCCATGGCGAAACATTGACGCGGGCTTCGGAATAAGTAAAATTTCGATATATTTTGCAGGACAAAAGATTTGCTTATATCGAGGCTACAGGACGTGACGATCAGGCAGCTTCGCGCGCTCGGGGCGGTGGCCGCGACGGGCAGCGTGACTGCGGCCGCAGCCCGGCTGAATCTCACCCAACCTGCTGTCACCCTTCAGCTTCGCAATCTGCAGGATCTTGCAGGCCATCCCCTGCTTCAGCGCACCAGCGACGGCATGGTTCTAACCGGCGCCGGGCAGGAGGTGCTGGGCCTGCTGGAGCGTGTCGAGGCCGCGCTTTCCAACTGCGCCACCTCGCTCGATATGATCGCCGGCCGCACCGGGGGACGGGTCGCGATCGGCGCCGTCAGTACCGCGAAATATTTCGTGCCATTCGCGATGGCCGCCTTCTCCAAGCTCTATCCGCAGGTCGAGATCACGCTCAAGATCGGCAACCGGCAGGAGCTACGCGACGCGCTGCGCGGTTATGAGCTCGACATCGCCATCATGGGACGCGCCCCCGCGGACATCGACGTCGAGACCCACCTGATCGGCGACAATCCTCACATCATCGTCGCGCCGAAGGGCCACTGGCTGGAGCACGATTTCGGTTTGGCCATCGTCGACCTGTCGCACGAGACCTTCCTGAGCCGCGAACAGGGATCAGGCACGCGCATGCTGATGGAGCAGTTGTTCGAGACGGCCGAATTCCAGCCGGTCATCGGGATGGAAATGAGCAGCAACGAGACCATCAAGCAGGCCGTGCTCGCCGGCCTCGGCATCGCGTTCATTTCCGCGCATACCGTGGCCACCGAGATCGAGGATGGACGATTGGTGATGCTGGATGTCGCCGGCCTGCCGGTGGTGCGGCAGTGGTACGTGGTGCGCCGGCAGGACAAAATCTTGCTGCCGCCGGCGCAGGCCATGCTGGATTTTCTGGCGGCGGAAGGCGCGAAATATCTGCCGAGCGCTCCGCTGAAGCGGTTGTAACGGATCGCGGGTAGCCGCCTCCTCACTCCGGCAAGGGTTTCGGAGCGGACTCGGATGCTTCATTTTCTTTTGGCACGTCGGGCTTCTTCTGTGCCGGATCGCGCTCGTTCAGCGGCTTCACCTCGCCCTTGGTCCCTTCGATCTTCTGTGTCTTGAGAATTTCTTCCATGCGATCAACTCCTCGAACGTCGGAAAAGCAACGTGAGTTGATCGCGCATGTTCCGTGAGAATGGCGCGCCGCACTGGGATCAAGATGGGCACCTGGATTTCTGAATGGTCTTATTGACTTTGTAGGCGCAAGGGCAATTCCTGCGCTGTTTTTATACACGCCCCTCGGTATGTATGCTGAGATTCCGAGTGAGCCGATACTGTGGAAAGAGAACCGCTGCAGCAGCCCTGATACCGACAGATAGCAAAACTGATCCCGATATCGGAGACCGACCGCGGCGCGTCTGCTTCCGCTCAGCTCCTCTAACCGTTCAGTGTCTTGCCGGGGAGCGCCGCCGTGAGCCTGAGGGTTTCGAGGACAGCCGACCAGTCATTTGACCCAAAACCTTCCGCGCGAGACATTGCATAAATCTGAGAGGCCGCCGCGCCGACGCTCAAGGGAACGTTCAGGTTTGCTCCGTAGTTCAGGGCGAGATTCAGATCCTTCGACGCAAGCGCCAAACCGAACTCGGGCGAGATATCTCCACTGAATATCTTTCGCTCATATGCACCGCTCAGAAAGCCTTTGCCCGCCGTGGTCCCGGCCAGGATCTTCACCGTCCGCATCACATCAAGCCCGGCTACTTCGGCAAATGTCAGCACTTCGGCAGTCAGCACGTTTAATGCAGTGGACATGTAATTGTTGACCAGTTTCGTTCGGGTCCCTGCTCCGCTTGCGCCGCAATAAATCGTTTCACGGCCAACTGCGTCGAACACCGGCTGCGCCGCCCCGACGTCCCGTTGGTCGCCACCGGCAAGGATCAACAACTGCCCTCGCTCGGCAAATTCCGAGGTTCCACCGACCGGGGCATCGACCATGCGGATTCCTATATCCGATAGGCGTTTGGTGATCCTGTCCGTCGCATCCGGCGCAATCGTGCTCATGTCGATATAGAGTGTACTCTTTGCCATCGCGTTCGCCACGTCAGGCGCACCGAACAGGGTCTCCTCAACATCGGGACCGTTCGGCAGCATCGTCACGACAAAATCGCGATTGCTAGCGGCCTCGGCTGCACTGGCCGCCCCATGACCACCGCTGGCGACAATAATTTTCACCGCCTCGGGGTTGATATCGAAAACCCACACCTCATGCCCGGCATCGACCAGCTTGCGAGACATGGCGTTTCCCATGCGCCCAAGTCCGATGAATCCAATACTTGCCATGCGCTATTCTTTCTCCGTGCCGGATCATTGCCCAGACGAGAGCAAGGAATCCTGATGTTTATCCATCCGTCAGAGCGTTTGGTTTGATCAAACTCGCAGCACGATCTTGGCGGCTGAAACCGAGCCTGAATCGATATCCCGGAAAGCCTGCGCGCCATCAACAAGGCTTCGCTGTTCGATCCAGCCGATCGGACCGAAGCGGCGATGCTCCAGCGCATGGACCGTATCGGCGAAATCCTGTGGCGTGTAACAATAGGACCCGGTGAAGGTGATTTCCTGCAAGGTCACCTTGCGGATATCGAGACCGTCGGTCCCAGGCAGCAGACCAATATGAACGATAACGCCGCCCGGACGTACCATGCGGCTCGCGGCCGCTCGTGTCGTGCCTGCTCCCACCGCGTCGATAACAAGATCCATGCTGTCGGCTTGCGGTTCACCGCCATCGGATGGGTCATAAACCGTGAGGCCTATGATCGCCTGCAGCGTCTCACGCCGTCCCGCGTTGGTTTCGCCGACATGCACTTCGGCTGCCGCGAACAATTTTGCCACCAGCGCAGCCGCGAGGCCGATCGCGCCGCCACCAACCACGGCGACACGGGCCGTCGCAATCGGTTGCCGCAGCTTTTCGGCGCCCACACGAACGGCATGCCATGACACCGCGATTGGTTCTGCCAGGGCCGCCTCGAAGATCGGCAAATCAGGTGAGATCGGCAGCATGTTGCGTTCCGGAACGCTGACATAGTCAGCGAAAGCTCCGGGGCGCGGCGGCATCGACAGAATTTGTCGTGTCGGCGACAGATGCGGCAATCCCCGAACCGCATAGGGACACAAAGGATCGATCACCAGCGGATTGATCGTGACGCGCGCTCCGGTGCGAGGCCCCGTGACGACGGTGCCCGCCGCCTCATGCCCAAGGATGAGCGGCGCGGGGCGGCGCGAGTCGAGCCCATGGTAGGCATGCATGTCGGAGCCGCAGATTCCAACCGCCTCGACCTTCACAATTGCTTCGTCATTGCCGGGTGTAGGGTCCGGTTCATCGCGATAAGCAAGCGAGTTCGGCCCAAGATAAACGAGCGCCTTCATTGTCCGGTTCCTATTTGGCGGTGAAGCCGCCATCCACCGCGAGCGTCTGGCCGGTGATGTAGGCCGATGCATCGGATGCGAAAAAGATCGTCACGCCATGCAGATCATCGAGATTGCCATTGCGGCCGATGGCGGTTTGCGCCGCCATGCGGCCGGAGCGCGTTGCATCGTCGAAAACAGGGGCCGTGAGCGGCGTTGGAAAGAATCCCGGCGCGATTGCATTGCAAGTGATGCCATGGCGCGACCACTCCTCCGCGGTCGCTCGCGTCAATTGAACGATGCCGCCCTTGGCAGCCCCGTAAGGCGCGGAATCCGCAAAAGCGCGTGTGCTCTGCAGTGACGCGATATTGATAATGCGTCCCCAACGGCGACCCGCCATTCCCGGCGCGAAAGCCTGGGTCAGAAGAAACGGCGCGCGCAGATGAAGCGCCATGTGCAGGTCGAACGCTTCGGCGGACACGGTCTGGAACGGCTGACGCAGATTCACGCCAGCCGCGTTGACGATGATGTCGATGGTCTTGTCCGCAAGCGTATCGGCAAGCGCAGGGATGGCCGCGGCCTTGGCCAGATCAGCAATAGCGACGCCGGCGTCGAATCCCTCCCCGCGCAAAGTGGCAGCCGCCCTTTCCAGTTCGTCCGCGCGGCGTGCGACGAGAACGATGGACGCACCGGCCAGCGCCAGCGCGCGCGCCATAGTCAGGCCGATACCGCTGTTGCCGCCGGTCACAAGCGCGGTGCGCCCGGTCAGATCGAAAAGACCGACAGGTTTGAACATGGCTCAATCCTCGACCGGCGCTCCGAGATCAATGTTTATGCCTGGCGCATATTTCTGCATCCGCACGTCGCTGGTGCGCGCGTGCGCCTCCATACCCTCCAGACGCGAGATGCGGGCCGACACCGGCGCGATCGTCCGGCAACCCTCGCGATTCATCTTCTGCCACGTCAACGGCTTGAGGAACTTGTGCACCGACAGGCCCGCCGAATAGCGGGCAGCAAACTTGGTCGGCAGAATGTGGTTCGGGCCGGACACCTTGTCGCCGAAGGACACGTTCGTCTCTTCGCCGAGGAAGAGCGAGCCGTAGTTCGTGAGATTATCGAGCCACCAGTCGAGGTCCTTGCACTGAACTTCAAGGTGTTCGCTGGCGTATTCGTCTGACACGCGAACCATTTCCTCGCGTGTATCGCACAGCACGATCTCGCTGTAGTCGCGCCAAGCAACGATCGATGCTTCGCGCGCGCTGGGTGGCAACGCAGCGATCAATTCCGGAACGATACGTGCCACTTCATCGGCCACACGACGAGACGATGTGAACAGCCATGCCGGACTTTCGACGCCGTGCTCCATCTGTCCGACCAGATCGGCGGCAACGATCATTGGATCGGCGCTATCGTCCGCAAGCACGGCCACTTCGGATGGACCGGCGAACACATCGATGCCGACCTTGCCGAAAAGCGTGCGCTTGGCCTCGGCGACAAACTTGTTGCCGGGCCCTACGATGATGTCGGCGGGCTTTCCGGTGAACAGACCGAATGCCATCGCCGCGATAGCCTGAACGCCGCCGAGCGTCATGATGACGTCGGCACCCGCGACCTTCATCGCGTAAAGAACGTGCGGATGAATGCCCTTCCCGCGGAAAGGCGTCGAACACGCAATAACGGTTTTGACGCCTGCCGCCTTGGCCGTGGCGACCGACATGTAGGCAGAGGCGATGTGGGCATACCGCCCTGTCGGCACGTAGCAACCGGCCGTCTCGCAGGCGACGAGCTTCTGACCGAGCCAGAGACCCGGAAGCGGCTCATAGGAAAAATTCTTGACCGACTGCATCTGCTTTTCGGCAAACTTGCGGACATTCTCCGCCGCAAAAGCGATATCGTCTTTGATGCTCTGCGGAATTTCTGCGGTGCGCCGTTCAATTTCGTCTTCCGTGACGATGATATCGCCATCCCACTTATCGAGTTTCAGCGCATAGTCGCGCACGGCCTGTTCGCCGCCCTGCTCGATGGTCGCCAGCATTTCATCGACAACCTTACGCGCGGTCCCGGTTTCGCTCGCTGGAGTTTTTGTTGCTTTCTTCAGATATGTAACGGTCATCACGCAGCCTTTCAGCTTAAGTTTTGCGGACGGCCGAGCGAGCGACCGTCCGCAGGTTTGTCATTTCTTGTCGAACTCGGTAGCGAAGGCGCGCAGCTTCGGATCGGCCGCGATCATCTTCATGTATTTGTCGGTGATGTAGCTTTTCGGATCAGGATTGGACGACAGCGTGTTAACGCTCGTCATGTACTTGCCGATGTTGGAGAACCAGGTATCGACCTCCGACAGCCCCTTCGAATTGTCCATCAGCTTGAGCTCTTCATCCAGCGAGTAAACCGGACGCAGCTTGAACTCCTGCTCCATCGCCTCAGGCGTGGCTTCAAGGCCGCCTTCTTTATAGAAGGCAAGCGCCATCTTTCTCGCCTCGGCCGGATGCGCCTTCGCCCACGACCAGCCGCGCAGATAAACGGCGAGGAACTTGGCGACATTCTCCGGATTTTTCTTGGCGTAGTCGGCGGTCACGATCAGCGCGCCCGGGACCATCGCCCCCGCATCGGCGCCGCTACACAGATATTCGGCCTTCGCCCTGGCCTGAAGCGTGTAGGTGTTCGGCGCCCAGACGCCCGCAATACTGCCGTTGCCCGACGTGACGGCGGTGATGATCTGCGCCTGACCGAGATTGACGAACTGCACGTCGCTCTGCTTCACCCCCATCTTGTCGAGGCAATTGCGCGTGGCGTAATCTACGGTCGAATTGGTCGTCAGCAGAATGCGCTGCCCCTTGAGCTTGGCGGGATCCGCCTTGATCGCCTGATAATCCTTGGGCGTGGCCATCAGCGCATTGGTCTTCGACTCGTCGTTGCTGATGCCGATCGTTTGAATGTTGAAGCGGGCCGCGCCAAGCACGGCGGGCACCGAGCCCGTGGCTCCGACGTCCCATGAGCCTGAAGCGCCGGCCGCGATTTGCGGCGCCCCGGCCGGGAATGTCGAGAAATTCGGAGACAGACCGACTTCCTTCCACCATCCCTGCTGCGTGGCGTAATAAAACGGCAGCGCCCAATAAAGAGAAGGCTGATAACTGACACCGATTTGATCGGCTGCGCGCGAACTGCCGGACGCGACAGCAACGGCAGCAAATCCCGCCACCAAGGTCACTCCCAAACGTCGTAAACTTTTCATCATTTTCTCCCTTTTCAGATTGCTCGCTGCAAATTAAGTGACCGCAGCGATTTTTTCTTCACGCAACGATTTCCAGATCCGCGTCCGCAAATGGACAAAGGATTCAAGATCCATGACATCTTCGATCTTCTCGTAGCTGTCCCATTTCTCCTGGGTCCGGATCGATTTGATGTCGATGACTTCCTTGATCGTGCCCGGCCTGCGGGTCATGATCGCGACACGGTCGGCGAGATAAACGGCCTCCTCGACACCGTGAGTAATAAACAGCACCGTGCGGGGATTGACCCGCGCCAGCCGGACCAGTTCTTCCTGCATTACGACGCGGGTTTGTGCATCGAGCGCACCGAACGGCTCATCCATCAAAAGAACGCTCGGATCGAGAACATAGGCACGGGCGATCGCAACGCGCTGTTGCATGCCGCCGGACAATTGATGCGGATACGCATCGCCATGACTTTCCAGCGTCATCAGTTTCAGCGCGTCCGCGACGAGACGGTTGCGCTCGGCCCTGCCGATACCCTTGTTGCGCAGACCAAATTCAATGTTCTGCCGCACCGTTTTCCATGGAAAAAGCGCAAACTGCTGGAACACAACGGCGCGATCGGCGCCCGGAGTCGTAACCGTTTTATCGTTCACCAGAACCTTGCCGCTCGACACGCTCTCAAATCCGGCAACCATTCGCAGACACGTCGTCTTGCCGCATCCCGAAGGTCCGACGATCGCGACAAACTCCTTCTCCGAAATATCGAGGGAAACGCCGTCAAGCGCCTTGAAGCCGGTCTTCGCGTTCCCGTAGACCTTGCCAACATTCTCAAAACGGATCGATCCCATTCTGTCCCCTTTACTCAGCCAGCCCCCGGCGACGACGGATCGCCTCCTCGCCGCGACGAAGCAGCATGTCGATGATGAGGCCGACGATGCCGATCGCGACCATGCCGCACATGACGGTCGACGTGGCGACGTTGCCCTGAGCCTGCACCATCATGAAACCCACGCCGGTGGAGGCGACGATCAACTCCGCGCCGACGAGCGATTGCCACCCAAGTCCGGCCGCGACGCGCAGCCCCGCCACAATGGACGGCACGGAGGCCGGCAGCAGAATCTCCGTCATCATGCGCAGATGGCCGGTGCCGAGCATCTCGGCGGCTTCGATCAATTGCGGATCGACCTGCTTGGCGCCGCGATAGGCATTGATGACGCAAGGCGGGAAGGCACCGGCGAAAATGATCATGACGGGTCCGCCCACGCCGGTTCCGAACCAGAGAGCCGCGAACGGCACCCACGCAATCGGCGCGATGAAACGCAACCCGTCGAAGATCGGCGCGACGATTTCGTCGACGACGCGAAACCAGCCCATGATCAGGCCAAGCGGAATGCCGATCAGCGCCGCCAGCAAGAATCCGGTGAAGAAGCGGATGAAGCTGTAGCCAATATGAGCAGGCAACGTCGCGCCGGCGAACGGTTGCGTCATCAGAACGACCATGCGGTTGAGCACAGTGACGGGGCTCGGCAGAAATTGTTGCGGCACGAGACCGATCGTCGGCAGCGCGTACCAGACCCCGAGAAAGACCGCCAGGCCGATGAAGCCGTACGTAACCGTTTCAGCCCAAGAGAGGCGTTGCTGCATCTCAGGCCCTCCCCCGCACCGACCACGAGAGGACGGACTTCTCGACGAGGCCGAGAATGAATGTCGTGAACCAGCCAAGAACGCCCGCCGTCAGCATGCCGACCAGGATCATCGCCGGATAGATATCCTGCTGGGCGACGTTGAGGACAAAGCCGATACCGACGAGCGCACCGACAAGCTCAGCCGCCACGAGCGTCGTCCACGACGCCTGCAGGGACAGCCGGAGACCGGTAAAGATCATCGGCAACGCGCCGGGGAGGATGACTTCCGTGACAAGCCTGAAGGGCGGCGTTCCAAGCATTCGCGCCGCCTCGATCACCGACTTGTCGATATTGCGCACGCCCGCGTGCGCATTGATGACGGATGGCACAAAGGCGGCGAACCAGATCACCATCACCTTGGCCGCGTCGCCGAGCCCGAGCCACAGGATCGCGAGAGGAATCCAGGCGAGCGGCGGGATCGGACGGATCAGCGTGAAGACCGGGTTGATGAGCGCCTCAGCCTTGCGATTCCACCCCATCAGCAAACCGAGCGGCACGCCGGTCCCCACGGCGACGATGAAACTGATGACGATCAGTCGAAGGCTGTGCCAGGCATGATCGTGCAGCCGGCTTCCCGCATATCCGCGCAATTCAATCTGCTTGAGCGCATCCCAAAAATCTGCGGGCGTCGGAAAGCGGCTGGCAGGAATGATGCCGAACCAGCGCGACAGCGCGAACCACAGCACGACGACCCCAAGGATCGCACCCAGGCCAATGATCGTCTTGCGGTTTCGCACCCGCTTCGCTCCCCGAGAATATTTTCATTATTTTCAGAAAATCTTTCATGGAGAATTATCGCTGTCAACTCCAGTAATTCTTCTACTTCTGAATATTTTTCTTGCGTTGTGATTCCGAGGCGGCCATATGGAATGAAAATTATTTTCATAAGAGCGTTCGTATGACTCGGCAAAGCCGTCCCCGCTTGATCGATGTGGCGAGAGACTCGAAAGTATCTCTGGCAACGGCCTCGCGCGCGCTCGCCCAACCAGAACTCGTTAACGAAACAACGCTGAAACGTATTCTCGCCAGCGCAGAGCGCTTGGGCTATCTAGCCTCGCGCACGATTCCGGCTTCGCGAGCAGGCGCACGCTTCATTGGAGCTGTCGTCCCCACCATCGACAACACCGTCTTTTCGCACACGCTTGAAGCCATGCAGGCCCGGCTCGCCCAGTTCGGCAGCCAGTTGTTCGTGGCGACAACGGGATATAGTTCTGCCGCCGAGACCGAAGCATTACGGTCGCTTCTGGCGCGTGACGTGGATGGCATCATACTGGTCGGCGCGGCACGCCTGCCGGAAACCATCCGGCTGCTCGAAGAGGCCGATGTGCCCGTGGTTCTGACATGGGTGGCAGACGAACGCTTCGATGCCGTTGCCATCGATAACGCGCTGGCAGGACGATTAGCCGCCCGGCACCTTCTCGATCTCGGACATACACGCATCGGTGTCGTGACCGGCCGGCTGAACAATAACGACAGACAGCAGTTGCGCGTGGACGGAGTTCGCGCCGAACTGGTCAACGCCGGGCTGGCGCTTCCGGAATGGCGGATCAGTCAGCAGCCCTACACGCTTGCTGGCGGCCGGGCCGGCTGCACGACCCTGCTGTCGCTGGCCGATGCGCCGACCGCGATTATCTGCGGCATCGACATTCAGGCGTTCGGCTGTCTTGTCGAGGCCCATTCCCGCGGCCTGCGCGTACCGGAGGAACTGTCGCTTGTCGGGATCGACGATATCGAGATGTCGGCTCATATGGCACCGGCCTTGACGACCGTACATATCTCAACCGCGACAATCGGCGAGTGCGCCGCCGACAAGCTCATGGCCCGGCTGGACGGACAGCCCTTCGAGCGCGTCACCCAGCTGCCGATCGAGCTTGTGGTCCGTCAATCGACGGCCGCGTTGCGCTAGCTTGCGGATCGCTTGGGAGACATCCCGGTGGACAGGCCCCAAATCACGTCTCACTCAAGGGTTTCCGCGGTTTTATTCTGAACGGCAGCAGTTTGGCGCGCTCGGAGAGATTCGAACTCCCGACCCTCGGAATCGAAATCCGATGCTCTATCCAGCTGAGCTACGAGCGCACGGCCCGGTTATCACTGAAAGCATAGTGGTTTTCAACCACAAGGCGGAGCCGTATCGCGAAATTCATCAATTGCGCTTTGGCGCAGCGGATGCCGGCTTCACCGCCGCGGCTATCATCCGGCCGAGCTCGACGAAATGCGGCTTGCGCGGCGAGGTTCTGCGCCAGGCTAGACCGATCGTGCGGCTGGGCTCGGGATCGGAAAACCGCATCAAGTGAATGTCGCTGCGCTGCGCCTCGAGCGGCACGCTGAGCTCGGGCAGCAGCGTCATGCCAAGACCGTTTGCCACCATCTGCACCAGCGTCGAAAGACTGGAGGCGCCGAACGTGTTGATGTTCTCGACACGTTGCAGATTGCAGAACGCCAGCGCCTGATCGCGGAAGCAGTGCCCCTCTTCCAGCAGCAGAAGCCGGTCACCCTGCAGAAGATCGGCCGTCGCGCGCACGCGATGCGGCGTGTGCTGGGACGCAGCAGTCGCCAGCAGGAAGCGATCTTCAAACAAGGGAATGGTTTCGACGTCAGGATGCTCGACGGGCAATGCCAGAAGCAGCAGGTCGAGCTGACCGTCGATCAGTTCGCGCAGCAGAAGCTGTGTCTGGGTCTCGCGGATACGCAGCTCCAAGGCGGGGAAAGTATCCCGGATCCCGGGCAGAAGATTCGGCAGAATGTACGGGGCAACCGACGGGATGACCCCGAGCCCGAGCGGCCCTGTCAGGGTGTCGCTCTGTAGCCGCGCCATATCGACGATGTCGCGAACCTCGGCGAGCACACGGGAGGCTCGCCGCGCGATCTCCTTGCCGCCTTCCGTCAACATCACGCCGCCGCGGCCCCGCTCAAGGAGTTGCAGGCCGAGCGATTTCTCCAGCTCCTGCACCTGCATCGAGAGTGCCGGCTGGGTCACCGCGCAGTGCTCGGCGGCTTTGCCGAAATGGCCCAGCCGCGCCACCGCCTCAAAATATCTGAGCTGTTTCAGAGAGACCATATCAATCAAATTTCCTGATCATATGCGGATTTTAATATAACTAAATTTGATGGACAAGTCTCCTTCCAACAAGTCTCCTTCCAGGCGGGGCACACGTGTGGGATTGCCCTACGGTGCCGATCGCTGTGGTACATTGTGTCAGAGATGCTACGGCCGCAGGAAACCAGATGACGCCGACCGAAATCGATTACCCCGAGGTGCTCTCCGAGATGAGAGAGGCCTTCGCACGCTACGAGACCGCGCTGACCACCAATGACGTGACCACGCTGGATGAGTTGTTTCACAAGCACCCCGGCACGATCCGCTACGGCGCGACCGAAAACCTCTACGGCTATACGGCCATCGCCAGTTTCCGTGCTGGCCGCAGTTCGGCCAATCTGATGCGCGACCTCGCGCAAACCGTGATCACAAGCTACGGCCGCGACGTGGCCGTCGCCTCAACGCTGTTCACGCGCAGCTCCGCTCCCGGAAAAATCGGACGGCAGATGCAGACCTGGGTGCGATTCGCGGAAGGCTGGCGCATCGTGGCGGCGCATGTCAGCGTGATCGATGCACCGGCGTAACCTAACCTCTGATAGCGACAACTTCGGACAGAGGCGGGTTCACGCCAGCCTGGCGCGCTTATCCACTCTGGCGACACGGGACAGAAGGTAGTCCACCTCCGCCCGCGCTGTCGGCGTCATGCTGGAGCCCGGCTTGCGCTGTGCATCCGAGGCGATCACCCCGCGCTTGTGCAGGACGTATTTGCGCACCGCGAGCCCGACGCCCTGCTGCTGCTCGTAGCGCATCAAGGGCAGATGGGCGTCGAACAGATCGTGCGCCGCATCGCGCTTGCCTTCCTTCGACAGCCTCACCACGTCGACCAGCATGTCCGGAAAGGCGTAGCCGGTCATCGCGCCGTCAGCGCCACGCTCCATTTCGAAGTCCAGGAACAGACCGCCATTCCCGGTGAGGATCGACAGCGGCCGCAGCGAGCCATCCTTCTGGAAACCGCGCAGCGCCGAGATCTTCTCCAGCCCTGGCCAGTCCTCATGCTTGAGCATCACGCAGGACGGATTGTCCGTCACGATGCGTCTGATGACCACAGACGTCATGATCACGCTTAGCGTCAACGGATAGTCCTGCAGCACCCACGGAACATCCTCGCCGATCGCCTCCACCGCCTGACGGAAATAGGTCGTGATCTGATCGTCGGTCCGCAAATTCGGTGGCGGCGCGATCATCACCGCCGCGGCTCCCGCATCCATCGCGCCGCGTGCCAGCGTGCGCATGGCGGCAAAGCCCGGCGCGGAGACCCCGACAACCACCGGCCTGCCAGCGGCACGGCGAATGAAGCGGGTCGCGACGTCGAGCGATTCCTGTCCCGTCAGTTTCGGAGCCTCGCCCAGAATGCCGAGCACCGTGATGCCGCTGCAACCCACCTGCCCGTAAAAATCAACCAGAGCGTCGATCGACGCTTCATCGAGCCGTCCATCGGCAAAGAACGGAGTCGGAGCGATGGCGAAAGTGCCGTTGGCGTCGGGCGTGAGTTTCATCGGGATCTCGGATCGGATGCTGCCGGAAATGATTTGCGGCCTGTCGTTAGCACATTCCGCCTGCCACGGAACCGCTCTTGGCGCATGGCTTTCCCGATTCCAACGAGCCATCGCCGGAACAGTGGCGCGCCCGACAGGTTAGTCCTCCATGGCAATAATGAAGGAGGACAGACATGGCTTTGGAACAAGATCCGAACGACATCAACCGAATCAATCGGGATGAGGAATTGCGGCGGCAGCAGCGCCTGGATAACGAATTGCAGGCCGATCCGGAACTGGCGGAAGGCCCGGCCGGCGGCGGGCGGATCGCGGTGTTCGCCATCGCCATTCTCGCCGTTCTCGGCGTCGTCTTTTACGGCCTGAACAATTCGTCGACGAGTCCGACATCCACCGCGCAGAATCCGCCCGCGGCCGGCAGCACCGTCACGCAGAACAGTCCGGGCGCGATGACGCCGAAGCCCAATGCGGCGAACCCGAACACGGCTCCGGGCCAGACCACCGGCGCCGCACCGAAACCCGACGCTGCACCGCAGCCCAGCGTAACACCGCAGCCCAATACGCCGCCGACAACGCCCGGCACCAGCCAGCCCTCGGGCTCCAGCGACCGCTAGCTAATGCAAAACGCCCCGGTCAAACCTCAAGGCCGGGGCGTTTTCGCCCACAACGTTCGACAATCCAGGTACACTGTCCGTCACCGTGGCGGCGTGCCGAACACGCCATTGATATCCGCGAACGGGATGGCCTTGCCGAGTTCGTCGAACGTCCCCTGCTCCGCGATCTCGTGCGCGGCGCGCAGGAACGCGCCCCACGCCGCGCGGGCCAGCGCGCCACCGATGCTGATGCGGCGAACGCCAAGATCGGCCAGTTCGGCGACGCTGAGGCCGGGTGCTCCCATCAGGATATTCACCGGCTTCGGCGCGAGCGCCTTGACGACCTCGCCGACCTGCTCGCGCGTTTTGACGCCCGGCGGATAAAGGCAATCCGCGCCGGCGTCTGCATAGGCGACAAGGCGGTCGATCACCTTGTTGAGGTCGGTTTCGCCGACAAGGAATCCCTCGCATCGTCCGATCAGCATCACATCGCTGCCGGCAACATCGATGGCGGTCCGCGCCGCGCGGATGCGGGCGACGGCGAGGTCTTTCTCATAAAGCGGCGGACCGCCGGGCCGGCCGGTCGCATCCTCGATCGACAGACCCGCGACCCCAGTGGCAATGCCGCGGCCGACGTTCGCCGCCACGTCCTCGGGCGCATCGGCAAAGCCCGCCTCGAAATCGGCATTCACCGGCAGATCGGTGGCGGCGCACAACACTTTCAGGTGCTCGACGATCTCGTCGCAGGTCAGGCTGTTGTCGGACCGGCCATTCG
Source organism: Afipia sp. 64-13 (assembly GCA_001897755.1). Taxonomy (GTDB): domain Bacteria; phylum Pseudomonadota; class Alphaproteobacteria; order Rhizobiales; family Xanthobacteraceae; genus Afipia. Next base: position 28,414 of record MKUJ01000018.1, on the reverse strand, counting down.
ACCATGCAAAGCCCGAACTGGTGGAGGCGAGCGCCTTGAAGCCCATGCCCGCCAGCAGCCTTGCGCTGCCGACATCCCATGGGTTGGGCAACACGAAACACCCGCTCTCATGCAGCTTGCGGAATTCAGCGCGTTTCTGGGCCGTGGACACCGGCATGCTCGTTCTCCGTCGAAAACAGTCCGCCTATTGATACGGCAAATCCGCGTGTGGACAATTCCGTCCCCGCCATGGATGACACCGCTCGCCGACACTTTCGATCATTGCACGACGAATATGCTTCGATTAGCATCGAAATATGAAAACAGGCCCCGACTTCGCCCTGGTCGCGTCCCTGATCGGCGATCCGGCGCGCGCCAATATGCTGACGGCCCTGATGAGCGGCCGCGCGCTCACCGCGAGCGAACTCGCGCAGGAGGCTGGCATCACGCCGCAGACGGCAAGCTCGCATCTGGCCAAGCTGGAAACCGGGCGTCTGGTTGCGCTCGAAAAGCAGGGCCGCCACCGCTACTACCGGCTCAAGGGACCGGAGGTCGCAACCGCCCTTGAGGGCTTGATGGGACTGGCGGCGCGCGCCGGACACCTGCGCGTCCGGACAGGTCCGAAGGACCCGGCGCTGCGGCGCGCGCGGGTTTGCTACGATCACCTCGCCGGCGATCTCGGAGTGCAGATGCTGGAAAGCATGTTGCACCGCCATCTGATCGAGGAACGTGACGACACCCTGTCCCTTACATCACAAGGCAGGCAGGCCATGGCCCGGTTCGGCCTCGATCTGGCACTGCTGGAGGATTCGCGCCGGCCGCTTTGCAAGACCTGTCTCGACTGGAGCGCACGTCGCAGCCATCTTGCCGGCACGCTGGGCGCCGCGATCCTGTCGCGGCTGTTTGCGCTGAAATGGGCGCGGCGCGAGACCGGAAGCCGCATTGTCAGTTTCACGCCGAGGGGCGAGAAGCAATTCGCCGCGCTGTTCGGCACCCGGAGGCGGCAGGCCGCAAACTGCGCTGTTGACAGCGACATTCAAAAAAATGCGTAATCCGGCGGTTTTGCAGCCGATTTCGTTCTCTGGACAGGTGACCTGATGAAATCCGTATTGGCAGTTCTGGCTACCGCGCTGCTCGTCTCTCCCGCGCTGGGCTATGAGATCAAGCCAAAGACGCCGGAGACGGCCTTTTCCGGCAAACTCCAGCCGGACATCATCGGCCTGTCCAGCCAGGTCGACGGCAGCAAGGCCGGTAGCATTCTGGAGGCCCATCTCAAGGACCATCAGGGTGTGAGGCCGCAGGCGATCCAGCAAAAGTTCGGCAGCACCAATATCACCTACGCCGCTACGATGTCCTTCCAGCAAAAAGCCTCGGCAACCCAGGGCGAGGAAGCACTGAGCGCCGCCTTCTCCACACCCGCCAGCGGCAATTTCGCGTATTACATCACCCGCGATCTCGGCTTCGCCAAGGACAAGCAGCCCACGAAATCAAGCATGATCGAGCGGGTGATCGGCAAATACGGCGCACCGACCGCGATCGGCGACGGCCAGATCTACTACTTTTACAGGGCCGGCAAGGTCATGTCGGTCAAACAGAAATACACCCCGACCTCCGCCCTCGACGCGCTGAACGGGCCGATCAATCCCAAGGCCGCCGTGGCGCTGAACGACAGAAACGGCCGCGGCAGTTGCATCGCCGCGCTCAAGCATGTGCAGGCGATCGCCGACAAATCGCTCGCCCATCTGCTCGATGAGGCAAAAGCCGCCAACTGCGACGGTCTGCTTGCCGTCGACCTCAAGACCGGCGCGAGCGCGGACAAGGTTGGCCACGCCACCTTCACTTTGGTGGACTTCAAGCGCATCGCCAGCGCGGCGAAGATCGATTCCGAAGCGCTCGCCGCCGAGAAGGCGGGCGGCAATCGCACCGCCAGCGACAACGCGCCCAAGCTGTAAGGCACGCGCGCGGCGACACCCGCCGCACGCTCCGACACATCAACGCTGGCCTCTCCTCATGTCGCCATCGCGGACGGCATCGGATGGTCCTCACCAATAATAACGCCGGCGCCAATAATGACGGCGACGCCAGTGCCGGCGACGCCAGGCCCAATAACGACGCCGCCGCCAGGCGTGCCGGCGCCGCCAGCGGCGGCGATAACCCCAATAGCGGCGGCGGCGCCAACGCCGCCGATACCAATGACGATGGTGCCAGCGCACCTGCTCGACTCGCGCGCGATCGACATCCTCCTGCGTCGCGACCGCCGGCTCCAGCGCGGGATCGGACGGAGGTTCAGGCGGCAGGATTTGCGCGGCGAGCGGCGCGGCTTTTGCTGCAGTTGCGAGCATCGCCGTACCCGCCAGCGCACCGAAGGCGATCTTCAGGAAGTCCCGGCGTTCCATGCCTTCCTCCTCTGCGTTTCGCTAAAGCGCAAACGTCGTGGAAGGCAAATGAATGGAAGCTGAACCGCCATGCGTCTGTTGCAACAATATTCGACGTTGATCGTTGTGTTTTGGACTTTTCAATTTTCGCAACCGGATTACACCAGCTCCATCGGCTCGCAACGCGGCCGCATCAACGGAGGAAATTCCATGAAGACAGCTTTCGCAGCAGCTTTGGTCGCCGCCGCGCTGATGGGCGTGTCAACGATCGGCGTGTCACCGGCAAGCGCCATGCCGCTCGCTCCGGCCGCCGGCACGACCAATATCATTCCGGTCGCGCAAGGCTGCGGGCCCGGATTCCATCGTGGCCCACGCGGCGCATGCCGCCCCAATCGTGGCCCGATCTACGCGCCGGTGGTGCGCCGCTGCCCGCCCGGCTTCTTCGTCGGCCCGCGCGGCGTGTGCCGCCGCCGCTACTGAGAATCGTCCGGCACGACAAACAACAAAACCCCGCTCCGGCGGGGTTTTCTTTTTGAGAGAGCAAAGGAAGTGATTTCAGCGCAGCCGGCCGGACAGCTTCATGACGAAGATCAGCACCTCGGCCACCGCCTTATAAAGCTCCGCCGGAATCTCGTCGCCGAGTTCGACGTTGGACAGCGCGCCCGCCAACACTTCGTTCTCCTGGACCGGAACGTCGTGCTTCTTGGCTGTCTCGACGATCTTCTCGCCGATCGCGCCCTTGCCCTTGGCGACAACACGCGGCGCGCCCTGCTTGTCGTAATGCAGCGCGACCGCAAGCGTATTCCTGACGGGTGGGGTTGCGCTGGTCATGATGCGCGATCCAGGAAGCGACCCTGCCCGGGCGACGGGGCGACCGGCGCGGCCCCCTCGCCGACGACAATATCTCCGGGCGTGAGATCCGCCTCGCGCAAGGCCTGGGTCAATTGCGCGGTGCCGGCGCGGAGCTGCGTCGCGGTTGCCGAGCGTTCCGCCCACATCCGCACCGAGGTTCGCTCGCCGGAGAGCGACACCAGCGCATGCACCGGACCTGCCGGCTCGATATCGAGCGAGAAGCGCGCGCGCCAGACCCGACTCTGCGCCTCCGCCTCCACGCCAGCCTCGTCGCGCGAAATCTCGAATTGCGCGACGGCCGTGCCCTGCGGAGTTGCGAAAGGAATTTCGAAATTCCAGCGCGGCACATTGGCATCGATGCGGGTGCCTTGCTGGTCGACCGGCAACGAGGCGATCTGCAACAGGGTCTGCCGCGCCAGCGCAGCGTCGGTATCTCCAAGCAGACGATGAACCACCACATCCGGCGAGGCATGAGGATCAATCGCGGGCTGGGCAATCGGCTGCGCCGATGGCGAGCCACCGCGAAACGGCGGCGGCACGTTGTGGTCACCGGTCTGCGCAGCAGAGCGCGACGCCCCTTGCTGCGCGTCGGCCGCATGCGCGGCAAGCAGCGCCTTCAGCGCATCCCGCACGCCATTCGGCAAGGAGCGAAAGAGTTCCTGCAAATCCGTCAGGCCGCTTCCCGGCATGCCGGACCGCAACATCTCACCGGCACGCATCGCGACATCGCGCATCGGAAGATCGAGATCGATCACATCGTCGGCCACCGGAACGGCCGACTGCGGCAGCATGATCTCATCGACGTCAATCTGCGGCCCGAGCGGCGGGCCGGATTGCGACGACGCCAGATCCGCCGCGACCCGCGCCTGCCCCTGCTGGGCGAATGTGCCGGCCGGCACCGACGTTTCGTCCGGCTTAGTCGCCGCATCCGTTCCCAGCCAGGACGTCAGCGCTTGCCGGAAGACAATCAGCGCGGCCTTGAGGTCCGGCATCGCCCCTGCCTGCAATGATCCTTGCGCGCGCCGGGTCTGTTCGAGAAACAGGCCCGATTGCTGAAAGGCGGCCTTCATCCCCTCGCCGGTGAGGCTGCCATCCAACGGCAGGCGCGCCGACAACAATTGCTGCGCGGCCTGCTGCAAATTCTCCGGCAATGCCGGCGACGCCGCGGCAACGCCGAGATTGGCGAACAACGGCGCCATGCTGCCCTGCTTGACGGCGGCGCTCTGCATCGCGGCCGACACCGCGATGGCCTCCAGATTGGTCAACGGCCGCGTGACGATGGCGGCGCCATTCTGGACCGGGCTGGGCGACCTTGCGCTGGCGGCAACAAGGGTGGCCGGAGCCTCCGCATCGGTAGCGGCCCCTGCGCCTGCACTATCCGACCTCACGATCTGCAGCCGCACGCCATCCGCCGTCTGCGAAACCGCCAGTTGCAGCGCCTGTCCGACCTGCAACGGCACCTCCGACATCACCTCGATCGACAGATTGGAGACGGCGATGCGGACGAAGTCATTCGCCAGCAGTTTGAGAACGCGCGCATCGATCACGGTGCCGGGCTGCAGCGCGACGTCCGCCGCAACGCCCTGGGCGGCAAGAACCGGAAAGACAGGATTGATGGTCGCGGACATGCCGGGGCTTCCCATGGAGTCGGCAGGCTAGCCCAGCGTCGTAAACCGTTTGTTAACTTAAGCGGAACCCGCGCTCAGGCCAGCAGGCGCAAGGCCCGCGCCGCGGCGCGGAAATCCCGCAGCCGCGTGGCGCGGCGAGCGACGACCTCCTCGTCCTCGCCCCATTGCTTCGCATTCCAGTCCTCGTCCACATGCGCCGCGGCCCAGATCCGGTCTTCGTCGCAGGCCTTATGGTAGAGCGCCAGCGCCAGCAATGCCGAGCCGGTCAGCGTGGTGAGGACATGCATCGCGGCGAGCGACCACGGGTCTTTCGGCAAGGCCGCACGCGCGGCAGCCAACGCCCGTTCCGGCTGAGCCACATGCATCACGCCTTCGGTGAGAATGAAGTGTGCGCCGAGATCGTCCGCCGCCCATCGCACCACCGGGTCCCAGTATTCCGCCTGCCGGGCGGCCAGCCCTTCCGGAAAACCGGCGCGGTAGAACAGCAGATCCGAACCGAAATACTTCGCCACGTCATCCATCACGGCGTCGGTGTTGTCGAGAACCCCGTCGATCGTGCTGTTGGCAAGCCGGGTCAGCGGCATGGAGAGTGGATCGATGACGTCAGCCTGAGCTTCCCATTCCGCCGCCATCGCCTCGGCCAGTTCGCGGCGCGGCGCGGCGAGCAGACGCTTGCCAGGGGTACGGATCGGCTTGCCGTCGAGCGTTACGGAAAACCCCTCCGGTCGTTCCTCCACGCCCGCTGTCGTATAGAACCGCTTGCGCTGCGGCGCGCGGGATGACTGCCGTGCGGCTTCCTGCGGATCGAGCGGCGAATGCCCGGCAACTTCGTCGAATAATTCTCGCATGGTTCAACCTATCGATTGGCGCAGGCGCGCGAATATTCCGAGCGCTCGTTCGGCCCGAGCCCCAGCGCCGCGCCCTCTTCGAGACAGCGGGACACCCGGTCGCCATAGGACGGCGGCGCGTGCTTTGCGCGGCGCTGCGCCGGCGGCGTATCAGCCTGTATCCGGCCCGGCGTGGTGTTCTGCAGTTCGAATGGCGGCGGTGAATTCATCTTTGGTACCGCCGGCACCTCGACCCTCGGCGGCGGGATCGGCGGCGGAGGCGGAACGATCGGCACGGTCGATGGCGGAATGATCACCTGCGCCTGCGCACCGCAAGCCATTGCCAACGACATCACCGACAGCAGGATCGCGGCGCAGGCGGCTCGCATCGTCTCACTCCTCCGGCGCATTCTCAATCGGATCGAAGCGATCGGCTTCCAGCCCCAGCAAATTCCAGGATTGCAGCATATGCGGCGGCAGCGGCGCGGTGACGTCGATCACTCCGCCGCGCGGATGCGGAATGACGATCCGCCGCGCCAACAGATGCAGGCGGTTCTGCACCCCGCCCGGCAACTGCCAGTTCTCCTTGTTGAAATATTTCGGATCGCCGAGGATCGGATGATCGATATGCGCCATATGGGCGCGCAGCTGATGGGTGCGGCCGGTCACCGGCTTCAACGACACCCATGACAGCTTCTGCGCGGAGGTCTCAACCACCGCGTAATACGTCACCGCATGGCTCGCGCCTTCGTCGCCATGCGCGGCGACGCGCATGATTGAGTCTTCCTCGTTTTCTTCCTTGGCGAGATAGGTGGAAATCCGCCCCTGCTTCGGCTTCGGCACGCCGGCGACCAGCGCCCAGTAGATCTTGCGCGCGGAGCGATGACGGAACGAGCCGGTCAGCGTCGAAGCGGCGAACCGCGTCTTCGCCACCAGCAGGCATCCCGCGGTCTCGCGGTCGAGCCGATGCACCAGACGCGGGCGCTGCCCCTTGGCGTCGCGCATCGTCTCCAACATCTGATCGACATGCTTCGACAGGCCGGAACCGCCCTGCACCGCAAGTCCCGCCGGCTTGTTCAGCACCATCACGTCGGCATCCTCGAACAGGATCATGCCCTGCAAGGCCTCGCGCGTTTTCGCTGCGGCCTCGGACAGCACACCAACGACGGGCGGCGCATCAAGTTTCAACGGCGGGATGCGAACGCTGTCGCCCTCGCTCAGGCGATCCTTGCTGTCGGCCCGCTTGCCGTTGACACGCAGCTCGCCTTTGCGGACGATGCGCTGGATATGGGAGAACGACAGGCCGGGAAACCGCGCCTCGAGAAAACGATCGACCCGCATGTTGTTTTCGTCGGCCGTCACGGTGACCGTCTGCACCTTGGCCGGCAGCGGAGCAGCCGGAGTCACTGTGACGAGTGCTTCCATCGCCTCTTCACGCGGCGTACGCGATCGAATTTCGGCATCCGAGCGGCGCGGCCCGGATTTTACCGAAGGACGCTTATCACCGAAACGCTGATCGGCGGCGTGTTTGCTCATCACGCGCTTTTCGCCGCTACGCGTGCTTTTCTCGGCGCCGCGCTTGGCGGGTGCGCGCTTGTCTCCGCGCTTGACCTCGCGCACCGATTTCTTCTCAAGCGGCTTTCTGAAGCGGCGGCTCATGATGATTTTTCTTTTCTCAGTTTCGCCCAGTAATCGAGGCGTTTACGGATGTCGCGCTCAAAGCCGCGATCGGGCGGATTGTAAAAGGTCTGGCGGCCCAGCGCTTCGGGGAAATAATCCTGGCCGGAAAATCCCTCGGGCGTGTCGTGATCGTATTGATAGCCGCCGCCATAGCCTTCCGACTGCATCAGCTTGGTCGGCGCATTGAGAATATGCTTCGGCGGCAGCAGCGATCCGGCTTCTTTCGCGGTGCGCATCGCCGCGCTGAAGGCCCTGTAGGCCGCGTTGGATTTCGGCGCGGTTGCGACATACACCACCGCCTGCGCGATGGCGAGTTCGCCTTCGGGACTGCCGAGAAAATCATAGGCATCCTTGGCGGCATTGGCGACGACCAGCGCCTGCGGATCGGCCATGCCGATATCCTCGACCGCCATGCGCACCACGCGCCGCGCCAGAAACAGCGGATCCTCGCCGGCATCCAGCATGCGCGCAAAATAATACAGCGCCGCATCGGGGTCGGAGCCGCGCACTGATTTATGCAAGGCCGAGATCAGATTGTAGTGGCCATCCGCCGACTTGTCGTAGATCGGCGCGCGACGTTGCAGGATCTCCTGCAACTGCGCTGCGGTGAAAATCTCGTTGGCCCGTGCGGCACGCCAGACTTCCTCGGCCAGCGTCAACGCGGCGCGGCCATCGCCGTCGGCCATGCGCACCAGCACGGCCCGCGCCTCGGCATCGAGCGGCAGCTTGCGCCCCTCGACCTCTTCGGCCCGCGCATAAAGCTTTTCGATCGCAGCCTCGTCCAGCGAGTGAAACACCAGCACGCGGGCGCGCGACAGAAGCGCGGCGTTCAACTCAAAGGACGGGTTCTCCGTCGTCGCGCCGACCAGTACCACGGTGCCATCTTCCATCACCGGCAGAAACGAATCCTGCTGCGCGCGGTTGAAGCGATGCACCTCGTCCACGAACAGCAGCGTGCCCTTGCCGGTTTCGCGGCGTGCGCGCGCCGCGTCGAACACCTTCTTCAGGTCGGCGACGCCGGAGAACACCGCGGAAATCTGCTCGAAATGCAGATCGGTGGCATCGGCGAGCAGCCGCGCCACCGTGGTCTTGCCGGTGCCAGGCGGCCCCCAGAAGACCAGCGAGCCAAGCGTGCGCGTCTCCAGCATGCGCGTCAGCGCGCCGTCGGGCCCGAGGATGTGATCCTGCCCCACGACATCGGCGAGCGCATGCGGACGCAGTTTCTCCGGCAACGGACGTGGGGCATCCTGCTCCAGCCCCGCGGCGGCGAAGAGATTGGACGAGGGCGTGGTGCGCTTCGCGCTCATCCGCCGAGCGTCACGGAGAGCTTCTGGCCGCCACGGATCACCGTGATGCGCCACAGCCGCTGCGGCTCGCGCGTGAGGCGCTCGAGATCAGCAGTCTTGGTGACAGCCTGACCATTCACCGAGGTCACGATATCGCCCTTCTGGAAGCCGACGCTCGCCGCCGTGGCGTCATCGGCAAGATCCGTCACCACCACGCCCTCAGCTCCCGAATCGAGCCGCAATTCGTCGGCCAACGCCGGCGAGATGTTGGACACCTTGGCACCCTGGAACGGCGAACGGGATTTCAGCACGATCTCGTCGCGGCCGGTGTCGGGCGCGGTCTCGAGCGGCACCGACAGACGCATCGGCTTGCCCGCGCGCTGGATGTCGATCTGCGCTGTGCCGCCAAGCGGACGGGTTGCGAAGCGATAACCGAACGCGTTTGGATCGTCGATGCCCTGGCCATCGACGGCGACGATCAGATCGGAGAGCTTCAACCCGGCGCGCGCGGCCGGGCTGCCTGGCGTCACATTGGCGACCAGCGCACCCATCGGGCGCTTGAGGCCGAGCGTCTCGGCGATCTCAGGCGTGACGCCCTGCAAGCGCGCACCAAGCCACGGCCGCTTCACCGCGGTACCGCCGCCCCGCGCAGAGGCGACGACCACACGCACCATGTTGGCCGGGATCGCAAAGCCGATGCCCTGCGAGCCGCCCGAGCGCGAGAAGATCGCGGTGTTGACGCCGACCAGCTTGCCGGTCATGTCGACCAGCGCGCCGCCCGAATTGCCCGGATTGATCGCGGCATCGGTCTGGATGAAGAACTGATAGTCGGTGATGCCGACCTGGGTGCGCGCCAGCGCCGAAATGATGCCATGCGTCACGGTCTGGCCGACGCCGAACGGGTTGCCGATCGCCAGCACCACGTCACCGACCTGCGCGTTGTCGGAGTTGGCGAATTCCAGCGTCGGGAATTTCTCCCTCACGTCCTTGAGCCGCAGCACGGCAAGATCGGTGCGACTGTCCTTGAGCACGATCTCGGCCTCGAACTCGCGCTTGTCGGCGAGCGACACCTTGACCTGATCGGCCCCCTCGATGACGTGATTGTTGGTGACGACGAGACCCGAGGCATCGACCATGACGCCGGAGCCGAGCGAGCGCTGCATCTGCTCCGGCTGCTGGCCGGGGATGCCGAAGAAGCGACGGAAGATCGGATCATCGAGCAGCGGGTTGCGGTTCTGCACGACCTTCGCCGCATAGACGTTGACCACGGCCGGCTGCACATGCTGCACGATCGGCGCGTACGACGCCCGCAACTGGGCCTGCGAGCCGGGCACGAAACGGTCCTGAGCCGCGGCGGGCGCGGCCGCGATCACCGTGACAAGAAGCGCGAAAAGGACGCGAGAGAAGGTCATGAAAAATTCCCGATTGCGATGGTCGAGATATAGGGGTCTGTCAGCTTAAAGAGAACAAGGGACAACGCCGGAATCGGCATCAGGCCGCACGATTCCGCACCGTTTTTGGCTTTTTCGCGGTCGCCGCCGCTTCCAGCCGGGCCTTGTGATCGACACCCCAGGCCCGCAGGATTTCGATCACCGGTCGCAGCCGCTGCCCGGTCTCCGACAACGCGTATTCAACGCGAGGTGGCACCTCGGCATAGACCTTGCGGGTGATCAGGTCGTCGTCTTCGAGCGCGCGAAGCTGCTTGGTCAGCATCCGCTGGGTGATGCCGGGCAACCGGCGGCGCAGCTCGCTGAACCGCAGACAGCCTTCCTGCAGGTGAAACAGGATGACGCCCTTCCACTTGCCGTCGATCAGGCCGAGCGTGACCTCGACCGGACATCCCGGACCACAATCGAAATCCTTACGTTTCATGCGTTCAAAGCCTATTGGTATACAATTGGGGACTATGACACATCATCGGCAGTACTTGCAATTGATCCGCATCGGGCGCAGGTGAAACTGGCGGCCTGCCCGGCCGCGATCCCAGTGGAGCCGCAGATGAAAGCCGTCGGATACAAGAAATCGCTGCCGATCGATGCCGCCGAATCCCTGATCGATTTCGAGACCGCCAAGCCGGAGCCCACCGGCCACGACATCCGCGTGGCCGTGAAGGCGATCTCGGTGAATCCGGTGGACACCAAGGTGCGCAAGCGAGCCGAACCGCCGGCAGGCGAAATCAAAATCCTCGGCTTCGACGCCGCCGGCGTCGTGGATGCCGTCGGGCCGGAGGTAACGCTGTTCAAGCCGGGGGACGAAGTCTCCTATGCCGGCTCGATCCTGCGCCAGGGCACCAATTCGGAATTCCATCTGGTGGATGAGCGCATCGTCGGCCACAAGCCGAAGATGCTGTCGTTCGCCCAGGCCGCCGCCCTTCCCCTCACCTCGATCACCGCGTGGGAATTGCTGTTCGACCGCCTCGGCGTCGCGCAAGGCAAGGACGATCGCCGCACGCTTCTGGTCATCGGCGGCGCGGGCGGCGTCGGCTCGATCCTGATCCAGCTCGCACGCAAGCTGACCGGCCTGACCGTGATCGCGACGGCGTCACGGCCGGAATCGATGAAATGGTGCCTCGATCTCGGCGCGCATCATGTCATCGATCATTCCAAGCCGATGAAGGAGCAGATCGAGGCGCTCAAGCTAGCTCCGGCCACGCTGATCGCGAGCCTCACCAACACAGATCAGCACTTCCCGGCGCTGGCCGACATTATCGCGCCGCAGGGCCGTGTCGGCCTGATCGACGACCCGACGTCGCTCAACGTCAACCTGCTCAAGGGCAAGGCGGTCTCGCTGCATTGGGAATCGATGTTCACCCGCTCCTCGTTCCAGACCGAGGACATGATCGCCCAGCATCAATTGCTCGAGGAGGTCGCGCGGCTGGTCGACAAGGGCGACCTGCGCACCACGCTCGACAAAGTCGTCGGCAAGATCAACGCCGAAACCTTGAAACAGGCGCATGCGATGATCGAGAGCGGCCGCGCCACCGGCAAGCTGGTGCTGGAGGGATGGTAAGCAACCCTCCCTCATCCTGAGGAGCGGCCTTGGCCGCGTCTCGAAGGATGAGGCTACGAACAAAGCCCTATGGTTCGAGATGCGAGGCTCCGCCTCGCTCCTCACCATGAGGATCAGGTATTATGCAACAGTCTGCACAAGCCCGCCCTCGGCGCGCAGCGCCGCGCCGTTGGTGACGGACGCCTGCCGCGAGGCGATATAGACCACCATGTTGGCGATCTCCTCGGGGCTGGCAAAACGCTGGAGCAGCGAGGATGGCCGGTGCTGCTTGATGAATTCCTCGGCAGCGGTCTCGACCGACTGTCCGTTCTGCTTCGCGAGCTCCTTCACGAAAGTCTCGACACCTTCCGACATCGTCGGTCCCGGCATCACCGAGTTGACGGTGACGGCGGTGCCGCGGGTCAGTTCGGCAAGGCCGCGCGAGATCGCAAGCTGGGCGGTTTTGGTCATCCCGTAATGGATCATCTCTTTCGGAATCATCAGCGCGGATTCGGAGGAAATGAAAATGATGCGGCCCCAGTTTCGCTTCAGCATGCCTTTCATATAGGCGCGCGCGAGCCGCACCCCCGACATCACGTTGACCTCGAAGAAACGCAGCCAGTCGGCATCCGGAATGTTGAAGAAATCCTTCGGCTCGAAAATGCCGGCGTTGTTGATGAGAATGTCGACATCCGGCACCGACTCCACCAGCTCCGCGCAGCCCTCCGCAGTCGCAACATCGGCGGCGACCCCACGCACCTTGGCGGCCGGCGCGGCCTTGCCGATCGAGGCGATGGCCCGATCGATCCGGTCCTGCGAGCGCCCGTTAATGATGACATTGGCACCGGCAGCCGCCAGTCCCCTGGCAATCGCGTAGCCGATGCCGCCGGTCGAGCCGGTGACAAGCGCCGTGGTTCCTGAAAGATCGATCTTCATCGCCATCTCCCTTGCTGTGCTCTCTATATGGCGCGCACACGCATCCTCGCCATGAGGCAGGCAGGCAGAAGCGTTCACGAGGCCGTGCCTCGCGAACGTCCATCATCAAACCAGGATATCGACGACGATAGCGGCGCTTACTTCGCGCCGGCCTTTTCCAGGATCGCCACCATCGGCGCGTAGCCGCGGCGGCGGGCGTGCGCGAGCGGCGTCACGCCGTCGCGGTCCGCAATATTGACGTTCGCGCCGGCATCGACCAGCAAACGCACGATCTCGGTATGGATCGGGCCACCGTCGCTGAGAATCACCGCCTCGATCAGCGCGGTCCAGCCGAGCCGATTGATGTGATTGATGTTGATAGCGGTGCCGAGCAGGATCTTCACGGTCTCGGGATGGCCGTGATGGGCCGCGGGAATCAGCGCCGTGCCGCCATAGCGGTTGGTGCTGGCCAGATCGGCGCCGGCTTCCAGCGTCATCTTCAGGATCTCGTTGAGGCCTTCCGAGCCGGCATAGAGGTACGGCGTGTCGGAGATCGAATCCTTCGCGTTCACATCGGCGCCGGCGGCGATCAGCAGCCGCGCGACCTCGACATGATCGCCACGGGTGGCGAGCAGTAGCGCTGTGCAGCCGGAACGATCACGCGCTTCGAGATTCGCCCCCTCCGACAGCAAGACGCCGACCCGTGCCGCATCGCCCCGCGCTGCCGCGTCCAGAAACTGCGAATTGACCCCCGTCCCTGCAGCCGCCATGCATCCCCCGCTCGCAATCAGAATAAAACAACCGACCAAAACGAAACGGGCGGCGCATCGCGCCGCCCGCAAGACATTCGCGATGTAACGGATCATGCCGCTTCGGCGGACTTTTCCTGCACCGGGCCGGAATCCTGACCCTTGGCATCGACGTCGCGATCCACGAACTCGATCACCGCCATCGGCGCGTTGTCGCCGTAGCGGAAGCCCGCCTTGATGATGCGGGTGTAGCCGCCCTGGCGGTCCTTGTAGCGGGTCGCCAGCACGTCGAACAGCTTCCGAACCTGATCCTGATCGCGCAGCTCGCTGATCGCCTGACGGCGCAGCGCCAGACCGCCCTTCTTGCCGAGCGTGACCAGCTTCTCCACGATCGGACGAAGCTCCTTCGCCTTCGGCAGCGTGGTGACGATCTGCTCGTGCTTGATCAGCGCGGCCGCCATGTTGGCGAACATCGCCTTGCGGTGTTCCGCGGTGCGGTTGAGCTTGCGATGAACCTTGCCGTGACGCATGTGATGTATCCTTCAATCTGTGTCACGACGGCTCGTCGGACATGTTGCTCAGGTGGGCTTCCTGCGTTCGCCCGCGAAATCATGGCCGGGGTGAGCCGGCCATGACGATGACGTCGGATCAGTAATGATCCTCGAAGCGCTTGGCCAGCTCGTCGATGTTCTCCGGCGGCCAGCCGGGCACTTCCATGCCGAGATGCAGACCCATCTGGGCCAGCACTTCCTTGATCTCGTTCAGCGACTTGCGGCCGAAGTTCGGGGTGCGGAGCATTTCCGCTTCCGACTTCTGCACCAGGTCGCCGATGTAGACGATGTTGTCGTTCTTCAGGCAGTTCGCCGAACGCACCGACAGCTCGAGCTCGTCCACCTTCTTGAGGAAGGCCGGGTTGAAGGCGAGATCCGGAATGATCTCCTGCGCGACTTCCTTGCGCGGCTCTTCGAAGTTGACGAACACGTTGAGCTGATCCTGCAGGATGCGCGCCGAATAAGCGAGCGCGTCTTCCGGCGAGATCGCGCCGTTGGTCTCGATCGTCAGCGTCAGCTTGTCGTAGTCGAGGATCTGACCCTCACGGGTGTTCTCGACCTTGTAGGACACCTTGCGGACCGGCGAGAACAGGCTGTCGACCGGAATCAGACCGATCGGCGCGTCTTCCGGACGGTTGCGGTCGGCGGCGACGTAGCCCTTGCCGGAGTTCACGGTGAACTCCATGCGGATCTCGGCGCCATCGTCCAGCGTGCAGAGCTGCAGCTCGGGATTGAGGATCACGACATCGCCGACAGTCTGGATGTCGCCTGCCGTGACGACGCCCGGACCCTGCTTCTTCACGACCATGCGCTTGGGGCCTTCGCCCTGCATCTTGATCGAGATGTCCTTGATGTTGAGCACGATGTCGGTGACGTCTTCACGCACACCGGCGATCGAGGAGAACTCGTGCAGCACGCCGTCGATGTGAACCGACTGCACGGCCGCGCCCTGCAGCGAGGACAGCAGCACGCGGCGCAGCGCGTTGCCGAGGGTCTGGCCGAAGCCACGCTCGAGCGGCTCGGCAACCAGGGTCGCAAAGCGGGCCGAGTCGGCACCCGGCGTCACATGAAGCTTGTTCGGTCGGATAAGTTCTTGCCAATTTTTCTGGATCGTCACTGGGTCACCCATGCCTTTCGGCGTCTTGGCGTGGGAGTTATTGGTGGCGCGGGCCAAGCCCGCGTCATCGCATTCAAAATAAACGCGGGCACCAACCGCCCGCGGCAGTCAAATCAGACGCGGCGGCGCTTGCGCGGCCGGCAGCCATTGTGCGGGATCGTGGTCACGTCGCGGATCGAGGTGACGGTGAAGCCCGCCGCCTGCAGCGCGCGCAGCGCCGATTCGCGCCCCGAGCCCGGACCGGCAACCTCGACTTCGAGGGTGCGCATGCCATGCTCCTGCGCCTTCTTCGACACGTCTTCGGCGGCAACCTGCGCCGCATACGGAGTCGACTTGCGCGAGCCCTTGAAACCCATCGTGCCGGCCGACGACCAGGCAATGGTGTTGCCCTGCGCGTCGGTGATGGTGATGGTGGTGTTGTTGAACGACGAGTTCACGTGCGCGATGCCGGAGGCGATGTTCTTGCGTTCACGACGGCGGACGCGCGTAGCTTCTTTAGCCATAAGTCTCTTCTCTTCCTTCAAGCGCGTCCGTGATTCCAGACGCTGGGGAACTTCAGGTAATCATCCGGCCACCACACGGCAGCCGGATCGGTTCGGTGGAAACGAAAGTTACTTCTTCTTGCCGGCGATCGCCTTGGCGGGACCCTTGCGGGTGCGCGCGTTGGTGTGGGTGCGCTGGCCGCGCACCGGAAGACCGCGGCGATGACGCAGGCCGCGATAGCAGCCGAGGTCCATCAGACGCTTGATGTTCATGCCGGTCTCGCGGCGCAGGTCGCCCTCGACGAGATAGTCGCGGTCGATCACTTCGCGGATCTGCAGCACTTCCTGGTCGGAAAGCTGGTTGACCCGGCGGTCCACCGGGATCTTGACCTTCTCGAGAATGTCGGCGGCATTCTTCTGGCCGATGCCGTGAATATACTGAAGCGCGATCAGCACGCGCTTGTTGGTCGGGATGTTGACGCCTGCGATACGGGCCACGTTGTTCACTCCTGTCGCCGCCTGACGGACGGCTGATCTTCGTTTAGTTCTGTCGGGCGGGTATTCGCAAACGCGAACACGACGCCCTCCCCTTCGATCTTTCGGGGCCCGGCATCGTCTGAAACTTATCCGACTGGATGCGGGCTTATTAAAGGATTCACCGGCGTTTCGTCAACCGTTTGACGGCCTTAGCCTTCCTTTTCATGGTCTTTTTAGCCACTTTCACGGTTCGGCGGGACTTGGTCGCGGCCGCGCGTTTTGCAGCCTTTCCGGCTCCCTTCCCGGTGGCCGTGGCCGCCTTTTTGGTGCGTTTGGCGGCGGATTTGACCTTCTTGGCGGGTTTAGCAGCGGAACCCGCCTTCTTGCCCTTCCCGGCGGCCTTGGAAGGGGCCCGAGGCGACTTCGCCGACGCCCTGGAACCAGCCTTGGCGGCCTTCCGGGCCTTGGTTCCACGGGTGGAACCGGATTTGGCTGCCGACTTCCCGGCCTTTTTCTTCGCCGGGCCAGCCTTTGCTGTTTTGGTCGTCCGGCGAGCCCTGGTGGGTGAAGCCCGTTTCGCGGAAGCCGCCGGCTTGTCCGCACCGACAACCGCTTCCAGCACCCGGCCGATCTCGGCGGTGACATCCTCAATGGGCATCATGCCGTCGATCGTCGCCAGCTTGCGGCGGTCGGCATAATAGTGAACCAGCGGCTCGGTCTGGCTGCGATAGCTCGACAGGCGCTTGGACAGCACCTCAGGCGTATCGTCGGCCCGGACGTCCTCACCGCGCGCGCGCATTTCGGCGACGCGCGTTTCCACACGGCGCAGCAGCGCGCTTTCGTTGACGCGCAGTTCGATCACGGCATCGAGATTGAGCCGCTTGTCCTTCAGCAACTGATCGAGCGCCTCGGCCTGCGGCACGGTGCGCGGAAATCCATCGAGAATGAAACCGTTCTTGGCATCCGGCTGTTCGATGCGATCGGCAATGATGCCGACCACCACCTCGTCAGGCACGAGGCCGCCGCTCGCCATGATGTCTTTGGCCCGAAGGCCGATCGGCGTCTCCGCCGCAACGGCGGCGCGCAACATGTCTCCCGTGGAGAGCTGCACCAAACCGTATTTCTGCACCAGCCGTTGCGCTTGTGTTCCCTTGCCCGCCCCCGGCGGCCCGAGAAGGATCAGTCTCATTTACGGCGGCCCCTCAGCTTCGATTTCCGGATCAGCCCTTCATACTGGTGCGCGAGCAGATAGCCCTGCACCTGCGAAACGGTATCCATGGTCACGCTGACGACGATCAGCAGCGACGTGCCGCCAAGATAGAACGGGACCGATGCATAGGAAATCAGGATTTCCGGGATAAGACAGACCAGCGCAAGATAAATGGCGCCGACGACCGTGATGCGAGACAGCACGTAATCGATGTACTCGGCGGTGCGCTCGCCCGGACGGATGCCGGGAATGAAGCCGCCATGCTTCTTGAGATTGTCCGCGGTCTCGGTCGGGTTGAACACGATCGCCGTGTAGAAGAACGTGAAGAACACAATCAGCAAGAGATACAGGAACAGGAACAGCGGACGGCCGTGGCCGAGCTGCGTGGTCAGCCACTGAAACCACTCCGGCCCCTTGCCGGCATTGAAGCTCGCGATCGTGGT
Source organism: Afipia sp. 64-13 (assembly GCA_001897755.1). Classification (GTDB taxonomy): domain Bacteria; phylum Pseudomonadota; class Alphaproteobacteria; order Rhizobiales; family Xanthobacteraceae; genus Afipia. The sequence goes on along the minus strand of MKUJ01000018.1, from coordinate 10,855 downwards.
CGGCAGCAGCAGCAGCGACGACGCGAAGATCGGCGGAATGACGCCGGAGGTGTTGAGCTTGAGCGGCAGATGCGAGGACTGGCCCTCGAACATCTTGTTGCCGACCTGACGCTTCGGATACTGGATCAGCAGCCGGCGCTGCGCACGCTCCATGAACACGATGACGGCGATGACGATCACGGCCATCGCGAGGATCGCGAGGATGAGGAACGTCGACAGCGCGCCCTGACGGCCGAGTTCGAGCGTGTTGGCGATCGCCGACGGCAGTTCGGCGACAATGCCGGCGAGAATGATCAGCGAGATGCCGTTGCCGATGCCGCGCGAGGTGATCTGCTCACCGAGCCACATCAGGAACATGGTGCCGCCGGTCAGCGTGATCGCGGTGGAGATGCGGAAGAAGAAGCCCGGATCGGACACGACGTTGCCCGAGCCTTCGAGACCCACCGCGATGCCATAGGCCTGGAACGCAGCCAGAATCACGGTCAGATAACGGGTGTACTGGTTGATCGTCTTACGGCCGGCCTCGCCTTCCTTCTTCAGCGCTTCGAGCTGCGGCGAAACGCTGGTCAGAAGCTGCAGAATGATCGACGCGGAAATGTAGGGCATGATGTTGAGCGCGAAGATCGCCATGCGATCGATGCCGCCGCCCGAGAACATGTTGAACATGCCGAGAATGCCGCCGGCCTGCGACTTGAAAACCTGGCTCCAGACGCTCGGGTCGATCCCCGGCAGCGGAATATAGGTGCCGAGCCGATAAACAATCAGCGCACCCAGCGTGAACCAGATGCGCTTCTTGAGTTCGTCAGCCTTCGCGATCGCCGAAAAATTGAGGTTGGAGGCCAGTTGTTCCGCTGCGGAGACCATCGCTTCCCGGTCCTTTCACTACAGGCGGCCGGGCTCGCCCGGCCATCTACGTCTCTCAAACTTCAACAGAGCAGGACGTAGAGACGCGGCTGTCCGGCGCAAGGCCGGACGCGCGGTTCGTTACGAAGCTTTCTGCTCGGCTTCGTCCTTCTTCGGCGCCAGGATCTTCACCGAACCGCCGGCCTTCTCGACCGCTTCGATGGCCGACTTGGTCGCGCCGTGAACTTCGATGGCAATCTTCGAGGTCAGCTTGCCGCGGCCGAGCAGACGCACGCCGCCCTTGGCACGGCGCAGCACGCCGGACTTCACCAGCGATTCGGCATTGATGGTACCGCTGGCATCGAGCTTCTTGGCGTTGATCGCGTCCTGCAGCCGGTCCAGGTTCACTTCCGACAGTTCGACGCGGAAGATGTTGTTGAAGCCGCGCTTGGGCAGACGGCGATGCAACGGCATCTGGCCGCCTTCGAAGCCCTTGATGCGCACGCCCGAGCGCGCGGTCTGGCCCTTGCCGCCGCGGCCGCCCTGCTTGCCCTTGCCGGAGCCGATACCACGGCCGATCCGGGTGCGCTTCTTGCGCGAACCCGCGTTGTCAGCGATTTGATTGAGTTTCATCGCTCGGTTCCTTACTTCTCGCCGACGACGCGGACGAGGTGCCTGACTTTATAGATCATGCCGCGAACCTCAGGCGTATCCTGCAGCTCCGAAACACGGCCGATCTTGTTGAGACGCAGGCCGACCAGCGTCTCGCGCTGCGAGCTGTGACGGCGGATGGCGCTGCCGACCTGCTCGATCTTGACCGTTTTGCCGGCCTTCTTGGCTTCCTTGGCCATTGTCCTTGCTCCAATCGGGCGCGCGGAATTAATCCGCGGCGGCTTCTGCATCGCCGCCGACACGGCGCGACTGCAATGTGGATACCTTGATGTTGCGGCGGTTGGCGACCGAGCGCGGCGAATCCTGATGCTTCAGCGCGTTGAACGTCGCACGAACCATGTTGTAGGGATTCGACGAGCCGGTCGATTTGGCGACAACATCCTGGATGCCCAGCGTCTCGAACACCGCGCGCATCGGGCCACCCGCGATGATGCCGGTACCGGCGGGCGCCGCGCGCAGATAGACCCTGCCCGCGCCGTGGCGGCCGGCAATGTCATGATGCAGCGTACGACCGTCGCGCAGCGGAACGCGCGTCAAATTGCGCTTGGCCGAGTCGGTCGCCTTGCGGATCGCCTCCGGCACTTCGCGCGCCTTGCCGTGGCCAAAGCCGACGCGGCCCTTCTGATCGCCGATGACGACCAGCGCCGCGAAGCCGAAGCGCTTGCCGCCCTTGACCACCTTCGCCACACGATTGATGTGGACGAGCTTGTCGACGAACTCGCTGTCGCGCTCTTCCCGATCTCGCCGCTGTCCGCCGCGTTCGCGTTCACCTGCCATGGTGTTTTCCAATCCTTGCGAGGCTTCCGCCTCTTCCTTCAAAACTTGTTAGAAGCTCAACCCGCTCTCGCGGGCCGCATCGGCGAGCGCCTTGACGCGGCCGTGATAGAGATAGCCGCCACGGTCGAAAATAACTTCCTTGACACCGTTCTTCACCGCGCGCTCGGCCAGCAGCTTGCCGACAGCCTTCGCCGCATCGATGTTGGCGCCGGTCTTGCCGGCATCGCGCATGGTCTTCTCCAGCGACGAGGCGGCAGCCAGGGTTTCGCCCTTCTGGTCGTCGATGACCTGGGCATAGATGTGCTTCGACGAACGGAACACCGACAGACGCGGACGGCCGTTGGCCGTACGGCGCAGCGCCAGACGCACGCGCTGCTTGCGCCGGGCATTCGTGACCTTGAGTTTCGACATGACCGGCTCCGTTACTTCTTCTTGCCTTCCTTGCGGAAGATAAATTCATTGGCGTACTTCACGCCCTTGCCCTTGTACGGCTCCGGCGGACGATAGCTGCGGATCTCGGCAGCGACCTGGCCGACGCGCTGGCTATCGTTGCCCGCGATGGTGATTTCGGTCGGCTTCGGCACCACGATCGTGATGCCTTCCGGAACCGGATAGACCACATCGTGGCTGTAGCCGAGCGAGAGCTGCAGGTTCTTGCCCTGCAGCGCGGCGCGGTAGCCGACGCCGGTGATTTCCAGCTTCTTCTCGAAGCCCTTGGTGACGCCCTCGACGAGATTTGCGATCTGGGCGCGCGCGGTGCCGTACAGCGACTGCGCGCGCTTGGTCTCGAAACGCGGCGCAACGCGGATCGCGCCGTCCTTCATCTCGACCGACACGTCGTCATGCACAATAAACTGAAGCGCGCCCTTCGGCCCCTTCACCTTGACGGTCTGCCCGTCGACGCTCGCGGTAACGCCCGATGCGATCGCGACTGGTCGTTTGCCTACGCGTGACATCTCTCTTCCTTCCTTAGAACACCGTGAAGAGAACTTCGCCGCCCACATTCGCGTCACGCGCGTCGTGGTCAGCCATGATTCCCTTCGGCGTCGACAGCACCGAGATGCCGAGGCCGTTCTTGACGCGCGGCAGGTTCTTCACCGACGCGTAGACGCGGCGACCGGGCTTCGACACCCGCTCGATCTCGCGGATGACGGGCTCGCCGTCGAAATACTTCAGCTCGATCTCGAGCTCGTTATGGCCGCTGGCGTGCTCCACGCTGGCGTAGCCGCGGATATAACCTTCGGCCTTCAGCACCTCGAGCACGTTGGCGCGCATCTTCGAGCCGGGGGTCGAGACCTTGGCCTTGGAGCGCATCTGCGCGTTGCGGATACGGGTGATCAGGTCGCTGATCGGATCGTGCGTTGACATGGCGCGCCCTCCTTACCAGCTCGACTTGACCAGGCCCGGGATCAGGCCCTTGGAGCCGAAATCGCGGATCGCGATACGGCTCATCTTGGTCTTGCGGTAGACCGAGTGCGGACGACCGGTGACTTCGCAGCGGTTGTGTACGCGCGTCGCCGAGGAGTTGCGCGGCATCTCGGCGAGCTTGATCGTCGCCGCAAAGCGCTCTTCCATCGGCTTGTTCTTGTCAGCGATGATCGCCTTCAGCTTCGCGCGCTTCTCAGCCGCGTTCTTCGTCATCCTCTGACGCCGGTTGTTCTTCTCGATCGAACTCTTCTTCGCCATGCGAGTAGTCTCCATACCTTTCCGCGTTTGAGACGCTAAATCAGAGTCTCACTGCCGGAACGGGAAATTGAATGCGGTCAGCAACGCACGCGCCTCGTCGTCGCTCTGCGCCGTGGTGCAAATCGTGATGTCCATGCCCCAGCTCTCGCCCGACTTGTCGTAGTCGATTTCCGGGAACACGATGTGCTCCTTGAGGCCGAGCGAGTAGTTGCCGCGGCCGTCGAAGCTCTTGGGGTTGAGACCGCGGAAGTCTCGCACGCGCGGCAGCGCGATGTTGATGAGACGATCCACGAACTCGTACATCTTGGTCTTGCGCAGCGTGACCTTGGCGCCAATGGCCTGGCCCTCACGCAGCTTGAAGGTCGCGATCGCCTTGCGCGAATGCGTGACGATCGGCTTCTGACCGGCGATCAGGGCAAGATCGCCCGCCGCGAGCTCGACCTTCTTGCGGTCGTTGACGGCTTCGCCGATGCCCATGTTGAGCACGACCTTCTCGAGCGACGGCACCTGCATCACGTTGGCGTAGCCGAACTGCTCGGTCAGCTTGCCGCGGATGTCCTTGTCGTAGACCGCGCGCAGGCGCGGAGTGTATGCGGTCTCAGCCATCGATCTCAGCTCCCGAACGCTTGGCGACACGCACCTTGGTGCCGTCAGCCTGAATCTTGAAGCCAACACGGGTCGGCTTGCCGTCCTTGCCGACAATCGCGATGTTGGACAGGTGGATCGGCGACTCCTTGGAGATGATGCCGCCTTCCTGGTTCTGCGTCTGCTTCTGGTGACGCTTCACGAGATTGACGCCGCGCACCAGCGCGCGATTCTCTCTCGGGCGCACCTCGAACACCTCGCCGGTGCGGCCCTTGTCGCGGCCCGACAGCACGATGACCTTGTCACCCTTGCGGATTCTGGCAGCCATCACAGCACCTCCGGCGCGAGCGAAATGATTTTCATGTGGTTCTTGGCGCGAAGCTCGCGCGGCACCGGCCCGAAGATACGGGTGCCGACCGGCTCCGACTGGTTATTGATCAGCACGGCCGCGTTGCGGTCGAAGCGGATGACGGAACCGTCGGCGCGGCGGATGTCCTTGGCGACGCGCACCACGACAGCCTTCATCACGTCGCCCTTCTTCACCTTTCCACGCGGAATGGCTTCCTTGACGGACACGACGATGATGTCGCCCACGGTGGCATAACGGCGCTTGGAACCTCCAAGAACCTTGATGCACATGACACGGCGCGCGCCGGAATTATCGGCCACGTCGAGGTTGGTCTGCATCTGGATCATTGATGCACCTCGTCCTCTTTCTGTTGCGCTATTTGCGCTTTTGCGCGGGACCCTTCGGAAATCGAACAACTTCCGGCCGGATCACGCGTAACTTAAACGGTTGCCTCGAGGTTCTGCGGCGACGCCGCCCCGCCCCTCAGCGGTTTTTTGTCTTTAGTCCCGGACCACGGTCCAGCGCTTCAGCTTGGAGAGCGGCTTGCTCTCCTCGATCCGCACCGTGTCGCCTGCCTTGAACTCGTTGTTCTCGTCATGCGCGTGGTAGTTCTTCGAACGACGAATCGTCTTCTTGTAGAGCGGATGGGTGAAGCGGCGATCGACGCGCACGACAACGGTCTTGTCCTGCTTGTCGCTGACGACGACGCCCTGGAGAGTACGTTTCGGCATCTTTCGCCCCTTACTTCTTCTTGCTGTCGGCGGCGCGCTTCTGCGCGGCGACAGTCTTGATGCGTGCGATATCGCGGCGAGCCTCGCGCAGGCGCGAGGTGTTCTCGAGCTGACCGGTGGCGCGCTGGAAGCGCAGATTGAAGCGCTCCTTCTTCAGATTGAGGATAGCGTCCTCCATCTGGTCGGGGCTCATCGCGCGGATGTCGTCAATCTTCAAATCGGCCATCTGTCTTACTCCGCGATGCGCGCGACGAAGCGCGTCTTGATCGGAAGCTTGGCGGCAGCGAGCGTCAGCGCCTCACGCGCCGTCTGATCGGTAACGCCGTCGATCTCGAACAGGATGCGGCCGGGCTTGACCCGCGCCACCCACAATTCCGGCGAACCCTTGCCCGAGCCCATGCGGACTTCGGCCGGCTTCTTCGACACCGGAAGATCGGGGAACACGCGGATCCAGACGCGGCCCGCACGCTTCATGTGACGGGTCAGCGCACGGCGCGCGGCTTCGATCTGGCGCGCCGTGATGCGCTCCGGCGCCATCGCCTTCAGGCCGAACTGGCCGAAAGACAACGTCGCGCCCGACGAGGCGACGCCGTGAATACGGCCCTTATGCGCCTTGCGGAACTTTGTCTTCTTTGGTTGCATCATGGCTTACGCCCTCAAACCTTTTTCTTGAATTGCCTCAGGCTGCATCGCGACGCGGACGGCCGCCGTCGCCTTCAGCCATGCGCTTGTCCTGAGCCATCGGATCGTGCTCGAGGATTTCACCCTTGAAGATCCAGACCTTGACGCCGCAGGTGCCGAACGTGGTGAACGCGGTGGCGACGCCGTAATCGACGTCGGCGCGCAACGTGTGCAGCGGCACGCGGCCCTCGCGGTACCATTCCATGCGGGCGATTTCAGCACCGCCGAGACGGCCCGAGCAGTTGATACGAATGCCCTGCGCGCCGAGACGCATCGCCGACTGCACCGCACGCTTCATGGCGCGGCGGAACGCGACGCGGCGCTCAAGCTGCTGCGCGATCGATTCGGCGACCAGCGTGGCATCGAGCTCCGGCTTGCGGATTTCGATGATGTTGATGACGACGTCCGAGGACGTGATCTCGGCGACCTTCTTGCGCAGCTTGTCGATGTCGGCGCCCTTCTTGCCGATGACGACGCCGGGACGCGCGGAATGAACCGACACGCGGCACTTCTTGTGCGGGCGCTCGATCACGATGCGCGCCACGGCCGCCTGCTTCAGCTCCTTCATCAGCATCTCGCGAATGCGCACGTCCTCGTGGAGGAGCTTGGCGTATTCGTTCTTGCCGGCGAACCAACGGGAATCCCAGGTCCGATTGATGCCCAGGCGCAGCCCGATTGGATTGATCTTCTGACCCATCGTTTTCTCCCGCGCTCTCTTAAGCGCTCGCCTCCGCCTCGACCTGACGAACAACGATCGTCAGCTGCGAGAACGGCTTGAATACACGGCCCGAACGGCCACGGCCGCGCGGTGCGAAACGCTTCATGACAATGCCGTTGCCGACATGCGCCTCGGCGACGACGAGCGCGTCGACATCGAGGTCGTGGTTGTTCTCGGCGTTCGCAATCGCGGACTCCAGGCACTTCTTGACGTCGACCGCGATCCGCTTGCGCGAGAACTGCAGGTCGGCGAGCGCCGCCGAAGCCCTGCGGCCGCGGATGAGCTGCGCCACCAGATTGAGCTTCTGCGGGCTGACCCGCAGCATGCGGGCGACGGCCTTGGCTTCGTTATCCGGGAGAACCCGTTCGCGCTTAGGTTTGCTCATAACTTCGTCCTCAAGCCTTCTTGGCTTTCTTGTCGCCGGCGTGGCCGTGGAAGGTCCGCGTCGGCGAGAACTCGCCGAACTTGTGTCCCACCATTTCCTCGTTGACCGCGACCGGAACGTGCTTCTGGCCGTTGTAGACGCCGAAGGTCAGGCCGACGAACTGCGGCAGGATCGTGGAGCGGCGGCTCCAGATCTTGATGACGTCATGACGGCCGGACGCGCGCGCGGCATCTGCCTTCTTGAGCAGAGAACCTTCAACGAACGGGCCTTTCCAGACTGAACGAACCATGTCCGGCGATCCTTACTTCTTCCGCTTGTGGCGGCTGATGAGAATGAACTTGTTGGTCGACTTGTTCGACCGCGTCTTCTTGCCCTTGGTCGGCTTGCCCCACGGGGTGACCGGATGACGGCCGCCCGAGGTGCGGCCTTCACCGCCGCCGTGCGGATGGTCGATCGGGTTCATGACAACGCCGCGGTTGTGCGGGCGACGGCCCATCCAACGCTTGCGACCGGCCTTGCCGATCGACGTGTTCATGTGGTCCGGGTTCGACACCGCACCGATGGTCGCGGTGCAACGACCGTGAACCATGCGCTGCTCGCCCGAGTTGAGGCGCAGAATGACGTAGTCGTGGTCGCGGCCGACGATCTGGGCGTAGGTGCCAGCGGAACGCGCGATCTGACCGCCCTTGCCGATCTTCATCTCGACGTTGTGGACGATGGTGCCGACCGGCATATTGCCCATCGGCATGACGTTGCCGGGCTTCACGTCGACATAGCTGCCGGCGATCACGGTGTCGCCGACCGCCAGACGCTGCGGCGCCAGGATGTAGGCCTGCTCGCCATCGGCGTACTTGATCAGCGCGATGAACGCGGTGCGGTTCGGATCGTATTCGAGACGCTCGACCGTGCCGGCGACATCGAGCTTGGTGCGCTTGAAGTCGACCAGACGATAAGCCTGCTTGTGGCCGCCGCCGCGGAAACGCACGGTGATGCGACCGGTGTTGCCACGACCACCGTTCGAGTGCTTGCCCTCGGTGAGCTTCTTGACCGGCTTGCCCTTGTAGAGCGCCGAGCGATCCACCATCACGAGCTGGCGCTGGCCAGGCGTCGTCGGGTTGAATGTTTTCAGTGCCATCGTCGCGGTCCTTACAGTCCGGTGGTCACGTCGATGCGGTGACCCTCTTCAAGAGTCACGATCGCACGCTTGGTATCCGACTGAGACCCGAACTGGCCGCGGAAGACCTTCGTCTTGCCCTTGCGAACCAGCGTGTTGACGCCCTTCACCTTGACGTCGAACAGCTTCTCAATCGCTTCCTTGATCTGCGGCTTGGTCGCCTTCGCCGCAACCTTGAACACGACCTTGTTGTGCTCGGAGGCAGTGGTCGCCTTCTCGGTGATCACCGGCGAGACAATGATGTCGTAATGGCGCGAGTCTTGAGTGCTCATTTGAAGCGCGCCTCCAACGCATCGAGAGCCGCCTTGGTCAGAACCAGTTTCTGCCGGCGCAGGATGTCATAGACGTTGATGCCCTGGATCGGCAGCACGTCGATCTGCGGGATGTTGCGGGCGGCCTGTGCAAAGCCGTTATTCACTTCGGCGCCGTCGATGATCAGCGCGCTGGTCAGGCCGAGCCCCGAGAAGTGGCCGATCAGCGCCTTGGTCTTGGCGTCCTTCAGCTCGGTATTGTCGATCACGACAAGACCGCCATCCTTCGCCTTGGCCGACAGAGCATGACGCAGGCCGAGCGCGCGAACCTTCTTCGGCAGGTCGTGCGCATGGCTGCGCACCACCGGGCCGAACGCGCGACCACCGCCGCGGAACTGCGGCACGCGGGCCGAGCCGTGACGGGCGCCACCGGTGCCCTTCTGCTTGTACATCTTCTTGCCGGTGCGCCAGACTTCAGCACGGCCCTTGGCCTTGTGCGTACCGGCCTGACGCTTGGCGAGCTGCCAGTTCACGACGCGCTGGATAATGTCCGTGCGCGGCTCGAGACCGAAGATCTCGTCCGACAGCTTGACCGAACCGGCGGCCTTACCCTCAAGAGTGGTGACGTTCAATTCCATGTCACACGCCCTCCTTCTCGGCCGGCGCTTCCGCAGCGGCCTCGCCAGCGAGCTTGAACTTGCCCGGCTTGGCGGCTTCCTTCGGCAGCGGCTTCTTCACCGCGTCACGCACGGTGATCCAGCCGCCCTTCGAACCCGGCACAGCGCCTTCGATCAGCAGCAGGCCACGCTCGACATCGGTCTGGACGACGCGAAGGTTCAGAGTGGTGATGCGATCGACACCCATGTGACCAGGCATCTTCTTGTTCTTGAAGGTCTTGCCCGGGTCCTGACGGCCACCGGTTGAACCGATCGAACGATGCGAGACCGACACGCCGTGCGTGGCGCGCAGACCGCCGAAGTTCCAGCGCTTCATACCGCCGGCGAAACCCTTACCGACCGAAGTGCCGGTGACATCGACGAACTGGCCGACGACGAAGTGGTCTGCCTGGATCTCGGCGCCGACCGGGATCATCGCATCCTCGGAGACGCGGAACTCGGTGACCTTGCGCTTCGGCTCAACCTTGGCGACAGCAAACTGTCCGCGCTCGGCCTTCGGCATGTAAACGGACTTGCGGGCTCCCGCGCCGAGCTGCAGCGCAGTGTAACCGTTCTTGTCCTTGGTGCGATGGCCAACAACCTGGCAGTTGCCCAGCTTCAGCACGGTCACAGGGATATGCTCACCGGCCTCTGTAAAGACCCGCGTCATCCCGACCTTTTGTGCGATCACTCCGGAGCGCATCGGCGTGCATCCTGTTCTTTTCTATGTCCCGAAGGACTGACTATTCTTCTTCCAGCGTAGCCGGTTCGAAACCGAACCTGCCTTTCGGCTCTACGCTTAGAGCTTGATCTCGACATCGACACCGGCGGCAAGATCGAGCTTCATCAGCGCATCGACCGTCTGCGGCGTGGGATCGACGATATCGAGAAGGCGCTTATGGGTGCGCATCTCGAACTGTTCGCGGCTCTTCTTGTCGACGTGCGGCGAACGGTTGACGGTGAACTTCTCGATGCGGGTCGGCAGCGGGATGGGCCCACGAACCTGCGCACCGGTGCGCTTCGCCGTATTCACGATCTCACGGGTCGACGTATCGAGAATCCGATGGTCAAACGCCTTGAGACGAATGCGGATGTTTTGGCCGTTCATCTTTGTTTCTCTCTCACCCGTCTAGCCGGGTCGATACCCGGCCATCCACGTCCTGGCTTTGGTTCACTAAGTCGTGGATGCCCGGCATGAAGCCGGGCACGACGACGGATGTTTGTTACTCAATGATGCTCGCGACGACGCCGGCACCGACGGTGCGGCCGCCTTCGCGGATCGCGAAGCGAAGCTTCTCTTCCATCGCGATCGGCACGATCAGGTGCACTTCCATGGCGATGTTGTCG
>MKUJ01000017.1:98203-182492 GCA_001897755.1 Afipia sp. 64-13 | reverse complement strand
TTCGCGGCGTGCAGCGCATTTTGCGCGAGCACGGCATCAAGGCGGTGCAGGGCCTGATGGAGGATTCCGCCATCGCGCCGGCGTCCTTCAGCGGACCTTCCTTCGATCAGGAGACGCGGGCACGCGGCGCGCGTTCCGCGCGGCGCAAGCCCGAGGAGGAAGACGAGGAGATCGAGGCCGAGCTCGAAGAGGAGGCGGCCGATCTCGAAGAGGCCGACGAGGCCGAGGATGAGGCCGAGGAACAGGATTTCGACGAAGAGGAAGAAGACGAGGGCGACGAGATCGAGGTCCGCGACGTCGAGGTCCGCGTTCGGGCCGCGCGCGGGCCGATGGATTTCGTGCCGCCGTCCTCGCACCGGCTGAGCGAGACGCGCTTGCCCGAACCTCGCCTGAACGAGCCTCGTTTGAACGAGCCTGTCATGACGCGCCCGCGCGGCGAGACGGTGCCGATCGCCACCGTGCCGATGCCCGATCCGGCAAGCCTGCAGCCCCGGCCGGTGGTGGCGCGTCCGGCCGCCGGGCCTTCCGGCGCGCAGGCCTATGCGCCGCCCAGCATCCGCAACGGCAGCGCGCCGGCGGTCGACCGCGACAAATTGAAGACCGTGCTCGACGATCTGGTCGATGCGCGCGAAATGCTCGACCGCGTGCTGAAGGATGGCGAGGGTTAGTCCAGACGGCGCCTTCGGCTTTGCTGGCGTGCGGTTCTATCGCGGCCCGGCGATGATGACGGCGGCGCCGATCAGGCAGATCGATGCGCCCGCGATGTCCCATCGGTCCGGACGCACGCCCTCCGCCAGCCACAGCCACAACACGGACGCGACGATGTAGACGCCGCCATAGGTGGCATAGGCGCGGCCGTGCCACCAGTTTGACCGAACGATACTCGGGCTGAAGCGCATAAATCACGACAATCGCGGCCATCCTAAAAACTGCATCTCATCCCCATCAATTCTTGGCAGGCTTCAATTTAGGTATCACCGCGGATGCTGCCTTTTCAGAGTGTGTTGCGCTGATTACCGCAAGATGGTTTCCATCCAAGAGATCAGGGATGATATCCAGACGCAGCCTTATGTATCCCGTCCACTCTTCATTGGGATTGAGCACTTTCGGTAAGACAGGCGGATAACCCTTGGGTTGTGGGTTCAATACCGCGAAATGCTTCCGATCGGCCCGACGAATTCTATTCCAAACATTGCCGCGATCCGTAATATAAAGACCGAGAACCGTCGTGGCTTTGTTGCCTCGATTGACTGCCCGAACCGCGACGAGATCGCTTTCGTCGTTATCGGAGTTCTCTGATCCAATTATCATCATATCCGGCGTAGCTGTCACGGCCAGGCGGGCGCGATTGCGCCAGACATTTACCCCGGCAAAAATCACCGCGGCTGTTGAAACAACAGCGGCATAAACTGCGATCGGATCAATCTCCCCCTTCCAATGAAATTCGATCACTATGCGCCCTCGGGCTCTGAAACATCCGTAGAGGAGAGAGGCTTTGCTTTTTCGACCGCGGCCTCTGCCGCCTTTAAATTCCACTCCACTAATTTTTGTATTCGATATTTTGCGATCGGCTTTAATGTCTCACTTCGTGCTAACAGCGCATCTCTCACATCAATTATCCAGAGCTTTTCATCTGCAAGTTCTCGGTCAAGGACCGCGCCTTCATAGCGCCCCTTGAGGGCCATCATGGCAATGCGTTGTTCCTGAGGGTGCAATCCGACCATCGCTTCAACAAATTCGGCTACGTCGAGTTTTGCCAGTACAGGCTCTCTGATTTGTTGCTCGCTGCCGTCGCTGGTCCAGCAGAGGCGGCGCAGGAATTTTTGCGCGTCTTTCTTCATTTCAGACAAAACAATGTTGGCCTGAATGGCGAAATTATCCTCGGCTGTCCTTTTCAAAGCCAGTGTCAAATAAGAGAACAACTCTTTGAAATCCGGCGCCTCATTTTCATGAATGCCAAGGCCGTCCCATCCGCTAAATCGGATTTCTGTTATGTCATCGAACCGTCGAATGAGGAGTTTCTTTGTTTCATAAAGATCGTCGATATAAATTTTCCCTTGTTCGACGATTTCTGGCCGGGATACGGGCAAGATGCCGCGATCGGAAAGAAAAAGACGAAGGCCAAGAACATGGAGAAGTTCGCCTTCGCCTACAAAAGCTCGCTCAGCAAATTGCTGCTCCATTTTCGCCAGGGCATTTTCGAATTCCGCATCCGATCGCTCCAGCCAATGCCAGACGGTTCGCCAAGATGGTTCATCAGCGACGGTAATAAAGAAGCTACTGGCTTTGATCTCTGCATTTATTGCATTGGCATCGACAGTTCCGCGCACGAGAAAATCCACGAGCAGTTCATTTGAGAGAATATTGTCATTCACATCGACGATCGGATAGCGATCGGCAACGACCTCGATCGCAGACTTCTGTTCTTCTTTGTTCAATCTCGCTAGCACCATCGCGTGCATTCCACGACCACTGCGAATGTCAGCTTCAGCAATGCGGCCAGCTTTAAACTCAAAGGAAAGCACAAAAATCAGACGCATCAAGGTTAGAATGGCGTCGTTGTTAGCTTTATACTCGGGCAAAAGGGATGCATGAAATCGCTCAAAATCCCATAGCGTCTGTTGCAGAATGCGAAGATTATTGAGCTCTGATAGATCGTAAATCTTGGCTATGTCGGCGGCGCTCGCCTGAATGAAGGATCGCGTATCTGGGTGATCGATATTTTCAGCGAAATGACCGAAAGCTGCTTCAAACTCCGAACGCACCTCCAGCGTCTTGCCTATCAGCTTCTCCCGGCGCCGATCATAATTTTCGCGGTCGCTAATCTCTTTTTCATTGGCAAGAACAATCACCTTGGCATCGCCGTGCTCAACAAACTGATTGATGTAACCAAGGACTTTGTCTGGCTTTGCATCGCAACGTTCTAGGTCGTCGAAGACATAGAGCTTTGCCTTGAACCTACTCGCGAAGTCTTTGAGGCTGAACTGGTCAGCGTCGAATTTGGCCCATTTTAGCGCCGCTGTTCCGACCCGGCCGGCGATCTTGGCCGGCATACCAGTGAGCATCGGATACACGGCTTGGAATAACGCGTCGTCGATTTCATTGAGGTTCGAGAGGCCGTAAAGGCTCACATAGACGTAAGCGTTTGCTTCATCGCCAAATCTAGATTTCAGAAACGCTTTCAGTAGGTGGGTCTTTCCAACGCCCCACGGACCCGACAAGAGGACGGCAAAACGTGGAGCGTGCGCGAGATCGAGATAATAGGAAAGATATTCACAGACGTGTTTGTTGGCGGCGCTGGTAGGAGGAATTGTTTGTGGTGTGGGGTCTGTAATTGATGGGCCGCTGTCGGTGCGGACCTCGTGCGGACTCATTAGTTTTTCGAGCCACCGCATCAACAGCGAAAATCCAATTTTGTGCTGTGATTTCAATTAATTGAATGGTCGGAGCGAGAGGATTCGAACCTCCGACCCCTAGTCCCCCAGACTAGTGCGCTAACCGGGCTGCGCTACGCTCCGACGTCTTATCGACCTCGGTTGATTAGGGAAATTCGCCGCGCGGCGCAAGCAGTGAGGCGCTGATTTCGGATCATTTCAGCCCTCCGGGGCCGGTTTTGGCCAGGATGTGGGCCCCCGGCTGGTTCGTGCCGCCGCTGCGCGCCGGCAGCCGTAAGGCCCGTTTCGCCCGGACCTGCATCGCGCTTCGCCTGACGGCCGGCGCCATGGCGCCCCAGGCTAGCGGTTTGGTTTAAACCAATGTTCAGGATTGGCCACTAACGTCATACCGTGAATTCTAATTGAAATACCGATCCTGCGTCAGGCGGACAAACCTATTCGTTCGACTGCAGATTTATTCATCTTTTTTCGAGCCTCAATTGGGAGGTTGCCTTGAGCAAAGAACAGCGCCTGACCCCGCGCGTCGGTTTTGAACAGGGCGTCGACGTTCACATCATGGGAATCGACGGCACCTGGCGCCGCTCCTGCAAGATGATCGATATTTCCGCCAGCGGCGTCCTGCTCAGCGTCGAGGGGTCCGTTGCCGGACTCGATATGCGCGAATTCTTCCTGCTGCTGTCATCGACCGGGCTGGCCTATCGCCGCTGCCAGTTGGTGCGGGTGAGCGGGGAGCAGATCGGCGCGCGCTTTCTCAAGGCCGGTGCGCGCAGAAAACCCGCTTCAGCGCCGCGGCGTGAGGCCGCGGCGGCCGATCACTGAAACATCGCAGTCAGGCCGGCACACCGGATCGATCAATCCACGAGGCAGCAGGTTTCACCATGAGCCAGAATCGCAGATTCGAACGGGTGCGGCCCTCGGGCCGGGTTTCCAAGGCTGGCAAGATCATCCTTGATCCCAAATCGCCGATGATGGATTGCAGCATCGTCGATTACTCGGCGGGCGGGGCCTGTCTCGAGGTCAGCGCGCCGTTGCCGCCGCGGTTTGAACTGCTCTACGGCAACACCCGCAAGAAATGCCGCGTGATCTGGACCCGCGGCGTGCGCGTCGGCGTCACGTTCTGAGAATTTCCGGAGGCGGTCAGGGCGCTGCTGCGCTCGCGGCGGCCGCCCGGCGTCGCGCCTCGGCGGTCTTCCTGTCCCCGGACATGTAGTCGTAGGCCGCGACATTCATCGCCCACATCGCGCCGAGCAGCATCCAGAAATGCCGCCAGTGGTCGACGTCGATGATGAAGGCTTCGCCGACGGTGCCGAGGAAGGCCGAGAACAGCGCCAGATAGCTGCGCTGCCACGGCACCCGCACGAAGATCAGCCGAAAGCTCATCGCCACGGTGATGAACACCAGCACCGGGAAACAGATGCCCGCGATCCAGCCGCCCGACATGAAAGCGTTGAGGAACGAGTTGTGGGTGTCCTCGGGGAAAAATCTGGTGAATTGCAGGGGGCCGATGCCGAGCGGCAGGTCGAGCGCCATCTGGAAACCGAGCGCGTGGCGGCCGAAGCGGCCGAACCGCCCGCTGTCGTAGCTCTGGTGCAGGCTGGCGCGCTCCTTGAACAGCGCGTCGATCGAATCGAACGACAACAGCACCAGCACCATCGCGGCCGCCGCCACGATGACCGCCGCCGTGGTCAGCACGATGCGGTTGCGCTGCCGCGTCTCGCGGCTGGTGAGATACATCAGCATCAGCATGAGCGCCGAGGTGAAGACGAGCTGGCCCCACGCCGCGCGCGAGAACGCCAGCAGCAGCGCGATCGCGATGATGCCGAGGGCCAGCGCGCTCTTCGCCGCCTTGCCGAAGGGCTGCGTCACCACGCCTTGCAGCGTGAACAGCGCCGGCAGGATCAGAAACGCGCTGATCACGTTGGGGTCCTTGAAGGTGCCCTTGACGCGGCCATAGAGCGTGAACAGGTCGAAGGCGCCGGGAATCAGCCGGAAGTAGCCGGCGATGCCGGCGAGCGAGGCGATCAGCGCGCCGGCGATCAGTCCGCGCCGGAACAGGTCGAGCCGCGCTTCGGTGTCCTCCGACAGCACCATGGCGAAGAACAGCACCGTCACCGCCATGTACCACGAGGTGACGATCCAGTTCACGATCGGGGATTTGTCCATCAGATAAGCGGCGCAGATGGTGTAGCCGAGATTGAGCGTGACCAGCAGCGCCAGCAGCGGCAGGAACACCGGGCGAAAGCGCAGGCCGGTGGCGTAGAAGAAAATCAGGCCGAGAAGGGTGGCGATCTCGTAGGGGCTCGGCTCGATCATGACGATCGCGCCGCCGCAGCCCACCAGCCACATCAGCGCGTGCTGCCAGCGCGCGATGCCGGGCGGAAGCGCGCCGGCGGGAGGCGAGCGGTCAGCGGTGAGGGTGATCGTCATGCCGCCTCCGCACCCCTCAATAGGCGTTCTCGCCCTTGATCAGCGCGATCGGCGTCTTCAGCACGATGTAGAGATCGAACAGCACCGACCAGTTTTCGATGTAGTACAGATCGAACTCGACGCGCTTCTGGATCTTCTCCTGATTGTCGATCTCGCCGCGCCAGCCGTTGATCTGCGCCCAGCCGGTGATGCCGGGCTTGACGCGGTGACGGGCGAAATAGCCGTCCACCGCCTCGTCGAACAGGCGGCTCTGCAATTTGCCTTGCACCGCATGCGGACGCGGGCCGACGATCGACAGGTTGCCCTTGAACACCACGTTGAAGAGCTGCGGCAGTTCGTCGAGGCTGGTCTTGCGGATGAAGCGCCCGACGCGGGTAACGCGCGGATCGTTCCGCGTCACCACCTTGGCGGCGAGCGGATCGGCCTGGTCGTGATAGAGCGAGCGGAATTTGAACACGTCGATGCGCTCGTTGTTGAAGCCGTAGCGCTTCTGGCGGAACAGCACCGGGCCCGCACTGTCGAGCTTGATCGCGAGCGCGACCAGCGCCATCACCGGCGCCAGCATCAGCAGCATCAGGCCGCCGACCACGCGGTCGAACAGCCATTTCAGCACCATGTCCCAGTCGGTGATCGGCTGCTCGAACACATCCAGCGTCGGCACCGAGCCGAGATAGGAGTATGAGCGCGGCCGGAAGCGCAGCTTGTTGGTGTGCGCGGACAGGCGGATGTCGACCGGCAGCACCCACAGCTTCTTGAGCATGTCGAGAATGCGCGTCTCGGCCGAGATCGGCAGCGCGAACAGCACCAGATCGACGCGGGTGCGGCGGGCGAATTCGACGATGTCGCCGATCCTGCCGAGCTTGGGCAGTCCGGCGCAGGTGTCGAGCGCGCGGGAATCGTTGCGGTCGTCGAACACGCCGAGAATCTTGATGTCGGAATCGTCCTGCGCGGCGAGCGCCGTGATCAGCTTCTCGCCGTTTTCGTCGGAGCCGACGATGATGGTGCGGCGGTCGAGTCGGCCCTCGCGCGCCCAGCGCCGCACCAGCGTCCGCAAGATCAGCCGTCCGACGATCAGTGCGGCAAGGCCGGTGAAGAAGAAGCCCGCCAGCCACACCCGCGACACCGTGCCGCCGACCTTGGCGAAGAACGAGGCGCCGATAAACAGCAGAAAGACGAACGCCCAGGACGAGGCCATGCGCGTCATCTGCCGCAACTGGCCGCGATAGATGTCGATGTCGTAGATCTCGGCGGCCTGGAACGAAATCACCGCGAGCGTCGCCATCAGCACGATGGCGCCGAGAAATTTCCACGAGAAGCCGTCGATCGGAACGACATAGGCGACATAAAGCACGATGCCGATCAGGCTGATGCCGGCAAAATCCACCGCCCGCATCACGCCGTTGATGACCACCGGCGAATAGGCGCCGAGGACTTTCTGGTTGGTGACGGCGAGGGCGGCCGGCGACAGGCGCTTGCGCCGCTCGAAAGGATTTACGCTCGCGGCGGGAGAGGCCGCGGCGGCGCCGGCTGCGGCGGAATTGATCATCGAGCGGACGTCGATCGGTTCCACGTCAAACTTCCTGTCGGACTGACACCTGCATGCGTCTTGCCATGCGATATGGCCATGCGCGCGGGCAGGCGAAACGCTTTTCAACTCTGCCTAGCGGACAAATCGGAAGATTTCGTTATCGTTGGTAAATGCCGGTTAACCGGCCTCGAAGGCGTCGCGGTATCCCGACAGCACGCCGTCCACCATCGCGCGCTGCGAGAAGTGGGTGAAGATGCGCTCGCGCAGCTCCTTGGCCGCGAGCCGCGCGGCATCGAGGTCGATCAGCGCGCCTTCGATGGCGTCGGCCATCGCGCCGACGCTGTCCGGCGCGAACAGCCCGGCGGTGTGCGGCCCGAGGATTTCAGGAATGCCGCCGACTTTGGCGGCCAGCAGGGGAATACCGGCGGCGGTGGCTTCGATCACGACATAGGGCATCGAGTCGCCGCGCGAGGGCACCACCAGCAGGCGGCCCTTGGAAAAGCCGTGGCGCGCCTTGACGTGGCCGATGAAGCGCACCGCATCGCCGAGCTTCAGCCGATCGATCAGCGCTTTCAGGTTCGCGGTTTCCTCGCCGTCGCCGGCCAGCGTCAGCGTCACCGGCTTGCCGTCGGCGCGCAGCCGCGCCACCGCTTCGATCAGGAGATCGGCGCCCTTGATGTGGCGGAATTCGCCGACATAGACGAGATCGGTGGCGTCGTCCGCCAGCGGCACCGGATCGAATTCGTCGGCGGTGACGCCGTTGAACACGCAGCGCACCAGGCCGCGCGGCACGCCGACCACGCGCTGATAGGTATCGCGCGCGAACGCGCTTTCGAACAGGAACAGGTCGGTGCGGTTCATCACCGCGCGTTCCAGCCGGGTGTAGAACGCGCCCTTGAGCGAGTTCGGCGAATAATGCAGCGAGCCGCCATGCGGCGTATAGACCCGGATGGTTTTCGCCGAGCGGCCCTTGATGCGGATGAAGGCGCCGGCCTTGGCGCCATGGCCGTGCAGCACGTCGAGCTTCAGGCCATAGGCGATGCGCAGCAGTCGCAGTGCCGTGATCGGATCGCGCGGGTGCGGTTCGCGGTGGATTGGCACGCGATGGATGCCGAGCTTCATGCGCGGGCCGATCTCGCGGAACGCGGCTTCGGCGCGTTCGCCGCCGGTCAGGCTGTCGGCGAGGATGCCGACGTGATGACCGCGCTCGGCCTGGCCGCTCGCAAGATCGAGGATGTGGCGGATGATGCCGCCGACCGGCGCGCGCACGGCATGCAGGATGCGGAGCGGGCGTTCGGGCATGGCCATATCAGAACCGGCGCTCGCCGGCGCGGGGCGCCGCGAGCAGGCAGGCAAAAAATGTGCGGCGGCCACTCATTGGAAATCCGATAAATGCAATCGGTCCCGATTAAGCCGGTCCATGGTTAACAAAACATGACCGCGCCCGATTAACTCCGCGGCAACCTTAATGGAATGTAATCGCCGCGCGCGTGGCGTTTGCGGTGTCGGGAGCGTTCGATGAGTTTGGCGGAGTGGCGTGACAAGATCGGTCATGCGGGACGGGCGTTCGCACAATACATGGCGAAGCCCGCGTCCGTGCCGGCGGCCGTCGCGACGCCCCGCGCGGGGCAGCCGCTCGGCGACCTCGACCTGCGCCTGATCTGGCGGGCGCTCATGCGCCGGCGCAAATGGATCGTGGTGCCGACCGCGATCGTGTTCGTGCTGGCGATGGTTGCCGTCAACATCATGACGCCGCGCTACAAGTCCGAAGCCCGCATCCTGATCGACGGCCGCGAGAACGTGTTCCTGCGCCCGAGCGGCGAGCGCAGCGAGGAGCGCGGCGCGCTCGATGCCGAGGCGGTGGCGAGCCAGGTGCAGCTTCTGCTGTCGCGCGAACTCGCGCTCGAGGTGATCCGGAAGAACAGACTCGACCAGTTGCCGGAATTCGATCCGGTGCTGCGCGGCATCTCGCCGCTGCGCACGTTGCTCAACCTCGTCGGCATCGGCCGCGATCCGTTCCGGATGACGCCGGAGGAGCGGGTGCTCGATGCCTATTACGAGCGGCTCGCGGCCTACGCGGTCGACAAGTCGCGCGTGGCGGTGGTGGAATTCCAGTCGCGCGATCCGGTGCTGGCGGCGAAAGTCGCCAACTCGATCGCCGACGGTTACCTCGTGTTGCAGCAGGCGGCGCGTCAGGATCAGGCGAAGTCGGCGGGGCAGTGGCTGTCCGGCGAGATCGAGGGACTGCGCAAGAAGGTGGCGGAGGCGGAAGATCGCGTCGAGGCGTTCCGCTCCAAGTCCAATCTGTTCATCGGCTCCAACAACACCTCGCTGTCGAACCAGCAGCTCGGCGAACTCAACACCCAGCTCAACAATGCGCGGGCGTTGAAATCCGATGCCGAGTCGCGCGCTAAATCGATCCGCGAGATGCTGCAGACCGGCCGACCGATCGAGGCGTCCGAGGTGCTCAATTCCGAGCTGGTGCGGCGTCTGGCCGAACAGCGCGTCACCTTGCGCGCGCAGCTGGCCGAACAGTCCGCGACGCTGCTCGGCCAGCATCCGCGCATCAAGGAGCTGAAGGCGCAGATCGCCGATCTCGACCGCCAGATGCGCGAGGAGGCGAGCAAGATCTCGCGCTCGCTGGAGAATGACGCCCGCATCGCCAACGCGCGGGTCGACGGGCTCAACGCCAGCCTCGATCAGCTCAAGCGGCAGGCGACCTCATCCAACAGCCAGGACGTGCAACTGCGCGCGCTGGAGCGCGAAGCCAAGGCGCAGCGCGATCTGCTCGAATCCTATCTTGCCAAATACCGCGAGGCGACCACGCGCGAGACCATCGATGCGGTGCCCGCCGACAGCCGCATCATTTCCCGCGCCATCGTCTCCAACACGCCGGCTTTCCCCAAGAAGCTGCCGATCGTGCTGATCGCGACGCTGGCGACTTTCCTGCTCCCCTCCGGCTATATCGTCACCGCCGAGCTGTTGCGCATGACCGCGCCGCGCGGTCCGGACGAGGGCAGCAATCTGCCGTCGCTGCGCGATACGCTGCCGCAGACCGATGTCGGCGTCGGCGAAATCGACAGACTCGCGGACACGCTGCGCGGCGAGGGCGTCAATGCGCGCAAGATCGCCGTGATCGGCGCGCGGCAGGATGAAGGCCTCACGCTGACCGCGCTGACGTTGGCGCGGCTGCTGGCGCGGGGCGCCAAGGTGGTGCTGGTGGATCTGTCGATGCGCTCGCCGATGCTGAGCGCCGTGTCGATCGATCCGGCGGCGCCGGGGCTGTGCGACCTGATGCACGGCGCCGCCTCGTTCGGGCAGATCATCACCCGCGACAAATTCTCCGGCGTCCACATTGTCGGCGCGGGACGACAGAGCGATCGGGCGGTGCTGACCTCGCCGCGTCTCGTTCTCGCCATCAATGCGCTGACCCAGGCCTACGATCACGTCGTGCTGGATTGCGGAACGGCGGACGGATTGTCCGCCGATCTGATCGCGTCCGGCGCGCATGCGGTGATCGTGCCGGCTCCCGATCTGGCGCCTGCGGCGCGCGCCGCGATGCGCGAGCAGTTGCAGGCCTCCGGCTTTGCCGCGGTGACGATCCTGAGCGCCCCGGCGCAACCAGTCGAACCGAGCGAGGGCTCGCAGGTCGCGGCGGCGTAATGTTTTTCCGTCATGGCCGGGCATAGCCCGCCGAAAACGGGCGTGAACGCCCTTTTGATCCGGCCATCCACGTCTTTTTTGTTGCTATGTGAAGACGTGGATGTCCGGCACAAGGCCGGGCATCACGAGAATTATTGTTGATCTGTTACCGATGCAGCGCCGCGCGCAGCCGCTGCGCCATCTGCATCAAGGCCGGGTTCTGCTTGACGATGCGCTTGGCGCGATTGAGCGAGGACAGGCCGAGCGCGGCGACGCGGCCGCGCGCCGACAGCGCGATGAAGCTGTCGAAGATCGCCTCGTCATCCTTGCAGAACTGCCGTTTGTAGTCGTCCGAGCCGATGCCGAGGTCGAAGGTGCGGTAGTTCTGCGCGGCGTAGCCGTCGATGATGTCGCGCAGCAGGATCAGTCCGGGACTGTGCTTGGCGTTGTCCGACAGCGTGTAGGTGTTGAACGTCATCGAGAAGCGGCGGCCGTCGGCGAGGCCGGCGAAAATCGCGATGACTTCGTCGTCGCATTCCAGCGCGTGGATCGCGATGGCGCGTCCGCCGTCCGGCGTCCTGGCGAGGCAGGCCTGATAGACGAACTCGCGCACGCCCGGCTCGTCGAACACGTCGGGCAGGCCCTGCGCCGCCATGCGCTGCGGCTTGATGACGAAGAACCAGTCGAGCAGATGCCTGATCTCGTCGTCGCTCCGCGCCAGATAATAACGGAAATTCGGCTGCGCCTGCAGCTTGCGCTCCTTGCCGCGCAGACGGCGGCGGAAGCCGTTGCTGATATTGTCCTCGGGCTTGCCGGAGGTGGTGAACAGCAGCAGCGGGCAGCCGTTCGGCGAGGTTTGCACCGGATAGAGCGTCAGCGGATTGGCGATGCCCTGCCATATTCGCGGCTGCTGCGTCAGTGCCAGCAGGTCGATGCCCGCGGCGCCGATCGCGCTCCACACCGCATCGATGTCGCGCCTGGTCGCGGCGGCGGCGAAGTCGCGGCGCCACAGCCCCATGTTGAAGGTGGTATGCTTGCCGCCCATGAAACGGGCGACCGTGACGCCGCTTTCATGCGATGCGGCGAAAGGCAGCAGCAGCAGCGGTGCGCCATCGGCGGCGTACGCCACCGCGACCAGCGGTGTCGCGCCTTCCGCCGCGCCGACATGGCTCTGCCAGGCGTTGAGCAGATCGAAACGCTGGAATGCGGTGACGAGGGCGGCGCTGTTTTCGAAGCCGCGCCACACCGGTTCGGCCTGCGCCATGTCGCGGATGATGTCGACACGGGCGACGCCGATGGCACCTGTCCCGTCTTGCGAGGAAGCGGGGCTATCGAGAGCGGCGGCCATGGTCATCACGCGACCTTGAAATCGATGAAATCATTGCGCGGCCGGCGGCCCCGCGTTTGCGGCCCGACCTTTTCAAACAAACGTCAACAAAGGGTAATGGCCCGCGGTAGGCGATCACCTGCGGGCGCGTTATTCCGCTTTCGGTGCGTCGGGCCGCGCCATCCACGAAATCAGCGGCATCGCCGGCAGGATCCAGCCGAGCCCGGCGACCACATAGAAGATGCCTTGCGCCAGGCGCGAACCCGCCAGATACGGAATCTGCGCGATCGCCATGCCGGCGAGCGACCACACCACCACCAGCACCAGCAGGAGGCAGGTTCCAACGAATTTTCGCGCGCGGATCGTCATGGCTAGAGTTTGAAAACCTGCTTGTTGGTGAGCTTGCGCCCAAGGACAGCGGGACTATAAGGACCGCGCCAGTTCGTTCAAGGGACCGATCCCGGAAAGATCATCGGATGACAAACCCCGGCATTCAGGGTGAATCCGGCGCGGCGATGCCGCGTCAGCGCGGATTGCGCATCTGGCTTCTCATCGTCGCGGCGATGGTGGTGGGCACGCTGATTGTCGGCGGCGCGACGCGGCTCACCGAGTCCGGCCTGTCGATCACCGAATGGAAGCCGGTCACCGGCATGGTGCCGCCGCTCACCGACGCGCACTGGGCGCAGGAATTCGAGGCCTACAAGAAGATCCCGCAATACCGCCAGATGAACTTCGGCATGAGCCTCGACGAGTTCAAGACCATCTTCTGGTGGGAGTGGGCGCATCGTCTGCTGGCGCGCTCGATCGGCGCGGTGTTTCTGCTGCCGTTCCTGTTTTTCCTGTGGCGCGGCGGCATGTCGTCCGATCTGAAGCGGCGGCTCTGGATCATCTTCGCGCTCGGCGGACTGCAGGGTGCGGTCGGCTGGTGGATGGTTAAATCGGGTCTCACCGAGCGCGTCTCGGTGTCGCAATATCGTCTTGCTATCCATTTCATGCTGGCGCTGCTGATTTTCTCCGCCATCGTCTGGACGCTGCGACGGCTGACGCAGCAGCCTGCGGTGAAGGCAGCTGCAAGCGTCAGTCTCACCGCCAAGGTGCTGCTCGGCCTTGTCTTCCTGCAACTCTATTTCGGCGCGCTGGTCGCGGGGCTGCGGGCCGGACACATTTACAATACGTGGCCGGAAATCGACGGCAGCTTCATTCCTGCTACGGCGAGCCTGTTCTTCGAACAGCCCTGGTGGCGCAACTTTTTCGACAATACGCTGACGGTGCAGTTCACCCATCGCATGATCGCCTATGCGCTGTTCGTGCTGGCGCTGGTTCATGTCGCAGGCATTGTCCGCACCAAAGCCGGCGCGGCGGTGCTGAACGGGGCGCTGTGGCTCGCCGCCGCGATCAGCGTGCAGGTGGCGCTCGGCATTTTCACGCTGCTGCATGTGGTGCCGATCTCGCTCGGCCTTGCGCATCAGGCCACCGCCATCGTCGTGCTGACGCTGGCGCTGATCCATGTCGAGCGGCTGGGTAATCCCGGACGTGCCGGTGAACTCAATCCTCATCCTGAGGAGCATCGCGTAGCGATGCGTCTCGAAGGATGAGGCCATGATGCCGTGATTGATCTCGGCCTCATGGTTCGAGACGCGAGGCTTTGCCTCGCTCCTCACCATGAGGAGCGAATGCCGCATGCGCGACCCTCTCGGAAGTCGTCATCACCCGGCTTGTCCCGGTGATCCACGCCTTCACGCAACATCCGTAGGAAAGACGTGGATGGCCGGAATAAATCCGGCCATAACGCGCCGACGGATAAGAGCCTTGCTTCGCTTTGCCCGCGAGACTTGAAGCAATTCTAAGTCGTCGTCGGCGTGTTCCGCGCGCGTTTGGGCGTATCATGACTTATCTCAAGTGAAGCGGAACTGTTCCTGACGCGATGCGCGTCAAGCGGAACAGAGCTCCGCGCGGTGCAGGTCGATGTCGAACGTATTCATTCAGGCCGCGGTCATTCTGCTGCGCGAGGGTCTCGAGGCCATGCTCGTGATCGCCGCGCTCGCCGGATATCTGCGCAAGGTCGGCGGCGCGCATCGTGTCACCGCGCTCTATGCCGGCGCGCTTGCCGCGATCGGCGTCAGCATCATCGTCGCCTGGTTGTTCGCCGTGCTCAATTCCGGCCAGCACAGCGACGTGCTGGAAGGTGTCGTCATTCTGGTGGCGGCGGCGTTGATGCTCTATGTCAGCGGCTGGCTGATGGTGAAGCAGGATCCGCGCGGCTGGCAGGATTATCTGGCCGCCAAGGCCGACACCGCGCTGGCGCGGGACACCGCCTGGGCGGTCGGCGCACTGGCGTTTCT
This sequence comes from Afipia sp. 64-13, assembly GCA_001897755.1. GTDB lineage: Bacteria > Pseudomonadota > Alphaproteobacteria > Rhizobiales > Xanthobacteraceae > Afipia. The sequence goes on along the minus strand of MKUJ01000017.1, from coordinate 167,831 downwards.
CGCGGTGTTCCGCGAAGGCGCGGAAACGGTGCTCTTTATCTATGCGCTGGCCAGCACCGAGGGTGGCTGGAGCCTTGCGCTGTTCGCCGGCCTTGCCGCCGCGTCGGTCGGCCTCGCGGTGCTGTTCTATTTCATCAACCTTGTGGCGCAGCGCATTCCGCTGCGGCCGCTGTTCGTCATCACCTCGGCGTTCCTGTTCGCGATGGGCATCAAGTTCATCGGCGAGGCGGTGCAGGAATTCCAGGAACAGAACATCATCTCCGTCACCGATCTGAAATCCTTCGGCTGGCTTGAAAGCATCGGCCTCAATCCGACGCTGGAGGCGCTGTCATTGCAGTTTCTGGTGATCCTGTTCGCGCTCGCCACCTTCTCGGTGGTGCAGCGAACCCGGCGTCTGTCGCGGCAGGACAAGGCCGCCGCGGCGGTGCGGGGCGGTCACCCTTAAAGCTTCCTCACCTTGCTCATAAGGCAACGGCGCCATGCCCGGCGCCGTTTTTCTTTTGTGATTGGCGGTTTGTTGGACGAACTCAAAATCTCGTCATGCCCGCGCTTGTCGCGGGCATCCACGTCTTAAGAATTTCAGCGAAGAAGTACGTGGATGGCCGGGACAAGCTCGGCCATGACGAATTAGTGTTCCGTCCAACACGCCTCAGCCGTGCACGGCGAGCGCCTGTTCGAGGTCGGCGATCAGGTCTTCCTTGTCCTCGATGCCGACCGACAGCCGCACCACGTCGACGCCGGCGCCGGCCAGCGCCTTCTGCGCGTCGTCGAGCTGGCTGTGGGTGGTCGAGGCCGGATGGATGATCAGCGAGCGGGTGTCGCCGACATTGGCGAGATGCGAGAACAGCCGCACGTTGGAGACGAGGCTGATGCCGGCGTCGTAGCCGCCCTTGAGGCCGAAGGTGAACACCGCGCCCGCGCCCTTCGGCGCGTATTTGCGCGCGAGGTTATGATAGCGGTCGCCGGGCAGGCCGGCATAGTTGACCCACGACACCGCCGGATGGGTCGAGAGCCATTCGGCGATGGCCTGGGTGTTCTCGCAATGCTTCTGCATGCGCAGTCCCAGCGTCTCGATGCCGGTGAGGATCATGAAGGAGTTGAACGGCGAGATCGCGGGGCCGAGGTCGCGCAGGCCGAGCACGCGCACGGCGATGGCGAAGGCGAAGTTGCCGAAGGTCTCCTGCAGCTTGATGCCGTGATACTCCGGGCGCGGTTCGCTCAGCATCGGATAGCGGCCGTCGCGCGACCAGTCGAAGGTGCCGGCATCGACCACAATGCCGCCGATCGAGTTGCCATGGCCGCCGAGAAACTTGGTCAGCGAGTGCAGCACGATATCCGCGCCGTGATCGATCGGTTTGACGAGGTAGGGCGAGGCGAGGGTGTTGTCGACGATGAAGGGCACGCCGGCCTGCCGCGCAATCGCCGCGATCGGCTCCATGTCGGTGATGGTGCCGCCGGGATTGGCGATCGACTCGACGAAGATCGCCTTGGTCTTCGGCGTCACCGCGCGGCGGAAGCTCTCGACGTCGTCGGTGTCCGCCCACACCACGGTCCAGCCGAAATTCTTGAAGGCGTGGTTGAACTGGTTGATCGAGCCGCCATAGAGCCGGCGCGAGGCGATGAATTCGTCGCCGGGCTGCATCAAGGTGTGGAAGGTCAGCACCTGCGCCGCGTGGCCCGACGCGGCGGCGACCGCCGCGGTGCCGCCCTCGAGCGCGGCGACGCGCTCTTCCAGCACCGCCGTGGTCGGGTTGGTGATGCGGGTGTAGATGTTGCCGAAGGTCTGCAACCCGAACAGCGAGGCGGCATGATCCACGTCGTTGAAGACGTAGGACGCGGTCTGGTAGATCGGCGTGGTGCGGGCGCCGGTGGTCGGGTCGGGTTGCGCGCCGGCATGGATGGCCAGGGTCGAGAAGCCGGGCAGACGTTCGGTCATGAGAGGTCCTGTCGCTATGTTACTTGTAATGATGGTTTAATATGGAGTTCATGTTGGGTTTCATGCTGCGGTCCGGCGCCGGGACAGTCAAGCGCCGGGGCGATCGGGCGGGTCGGCGAATGAATGTCGGGGCGTTTTGCCGCTGCGTGGATTTTCATGCCATGAAAGCGCGGTTTTATGACTTGTTGTTCTTGTCCTTCGCGATGCGATCGGCCGCCGTGGTCGCGCCGCCGCCCACGCTCGCGCGATTGAGCGACAGCCGCATGCCGCTGGTCGGAATCGGCGCGCGCTTGGAGCTCAGCGTGCGCGAGTTGACGCCCATCCATTGAATCTCGGAGGTGAGGCGGCCGTATTCGATTTTCGGACAGCGGTTCATCACCACCTTGATGCCGGCGGTTTCCGCCTTCGCCGCGGCGGCGTCGTCGCGCACGCCGAGCTGCATCCAGATGATCTTGGGCAGCGTCTTCAGCGACAGCGCTTCATCGACGATCGCCATCGCGCGGTCGGAGTTGCGGAAGATGTCGATCATGTCGATCGGCCGGTCGACATCGCGCAGCGATGCGAAAAACGGCTTGCCGACAAGGGTTTTGCCGACCTGACCGGGATTGATCGGAATCATGTCGTAGCCGCGTTCGGCGAGATATTTGAACGCGAAATAGCTCGGCCGCACGTTGACAGGGGAGGCGCCGACCATCGCGATGGTTTTCACGCCGGTGAGGATTTCGCGGATATAGCTGTCGGAGTAGGCGTCGTGGTTCATGGCGATATCCTGCGAGCGACTCTTCGTCTTTGGTAGTGGATGCGCGCCTCGATGCAAAGGCGGTTTCCACTTTTGCTCTGCGCCCCCTGTGTTACAAGGCGGTCCGATCGAAAGGAAGCAGGACATTTCCGCCGATGACGAAAGCAAAGATGACGGTGGCCGAGCTGGAAGCGTTCCTGCGCGAGGAGTTTCCCCAGGCCTTCGCCAGCGGCGAAATCCTGATCGAGAGCGCGGACGGCGCCGCCAGCCTGCTGCGCCAGCCCTATAACGAGCGCATGCTGCGGCCCGGCGGCACGGTGTCCGGCCCGACGCTGATGGCGCTGGCCGATTTCGCGATGTACGTGGTGCTGCTTTCCGCGATCGGCCCGGTCGGTTTAGCCGTGACGACCAGCCTCAACATCAATTTCCTGCGCAAGGGCCAGCCCGGACAGGACGTCGTCGCCGCCGCGCGATTGCTCAAGCTTGGCAAGCGTCTGGCGGTGGGTGAGGTGCAGTTGCTGTCAGGCACGTCGCCCGATCCGATCGCCCATGTCACCGCGACATATTCCATTCCGAATATTGATTGATTTCTACGGTATTATAACACCATAATTATAATCCATTGATTTATAAGGGATTATTCTGGCGATAGGGCGTTGACGGAGACATGTCCGTTCTCTAGAAAGCGCGGGCAGTCCGGCGGTCCGCGCCGCGACGCCCAATTCACGGATAGCTCACATGAAGACGTTTTCGGCCAAACCAGCCGAGGTCAACAAGAAGTGGGTGCTGATCGACGCCAAGGGTCTGGTCGTCGGCCGCCTCGCTACGTTGGTCGCGATGCGTTTGCGCGGCAAGCACCTGCCGACCTACACCCCGCATGTCGATTGCGGTGACAATGTTATCATTATCAATGCCGCGCAGGTCGTTCTCACCGGCCGCAAGCGCGATGACAAGATGTACTACAAGCACACCGGTTTCATCGGTGGCATCAAGGAGCGCAGCGCGAAGTCGATCCTCGAGGGTCGCTTCCCCGAGCGCGTGATCGAGAAGGCCATCGAGCGCATGATCCCGCGTGGGCCGCTCGGCCGCATGCAGATGGGCAACCTGCGCGTTTACGCCGGCGTCGAGCATCCGCACGAAGCGCAGCAGCCTGAAGTTATCGATATCGCATCGCTGAACCGCAAGAACACGAGGGCGGCATAATGTCAGACACCATGCAGTCCCTCGACCAGTTGTCGTCGCTCAAGACGGCATCGCCCGAGGCCCCGAAGTACGTCAAGAAAGTCGACAAGCAGGGCCGCGCGTATGCCACCGGCAAGCGCAAGGACGCGGTCGCCCGCGTCTGGATCAAGCCGGGCTCCGGCAAGATCACCGTCAACGCCCGCGATGTCGAAACCTATTTCGCGCGCCCGGTGCTGCGCATGCTGATTCAGCAGCCGATCGTCGCCGCGGCCCGTCAGGATCAGTATGACGTGGTGTGCACCGTCGCCGGTGGCGGCCTGTCCGGTCAGGCGGGCGCCGTGCGTCACGGCATCTCCAAGGCGCTGACCAACTTCGAACCCGACCTGCGCGGCGTTCTCAAGAAGGGCGGCTTCCTGACCCGCGACTCGCGCGTCGTCGAGCGCAAGAAGTACGGCAAGGCGAAAGCCCGCCGCTCCTTCCAGTTCTCGAAGCGCTAACGCGTTCGATCAAATTGTCCGCACCATATGCGGACCACGCCGACAAAAGGGCGCCTTCGGGCGCCCTTTTTCTTGTTTTTGAAGGCGTTGCTTTGGTTCCGGATTGAAATGAATTGACGACAGTTTTCGCGAAAATTTGGTGAGCGCCGCAAACGGAGTCCCAACACACGGTTGCTAGCGTGAGGCTGGCTGAGGAGCTATTCCGGCTCCGTCCGAGTTGAGCGCGTACCTCCATGGTGTCCGCAGGCACGACCCTTTCTCTCGACATCTCGACGCTTTATCTCGTCGCGGCGTTGGTCGCGCTGTTGCTCGGCGCGATGCTGCTGTTTTTCTGGCGACAGCAGAAGATAGCGGCGCTCGGCTGGTGGGGCTCGGCCTATCTGCTCGGCAGCGCGTCGATCGCGCTGTGGACCCTCGGCGGCGGCGCGCTCGGATTTGAGTTGTCGCTTGCGGTCAACGCGGTCGGCTTTATCGCCTGCGGTCTCGTCTGGGATGCGGCGCGGGTGTTCCATGGTCGCGCGCCCGGCATCGGCGGCCTCGTGGCCGGTGCGGCGCTGTGGGTTGCGGCAAGCTTCCTGTTCGCTCCGCTGACCGCCGAGATGCAGATGACGCTGGGCGCCGGCATTGTCGCGGCCTATGCGGCGCTGACGGCTGCCGAACTGGCCCGTGAGCGACGCAAGGCGATGCGTGCGCGCTGGCCTGCGCTGATCGTGCCGCTGCTGCACGGCGCGGTGCTGATGCTGCCGATTATTCTCAGCGACATCATGCACACGCAGGGCGTGGCCACGAACATGCGCGGTTTGTGGATCGCGGTCTTTGCCGCCGAGCTCGTGCTCTATGCGGTCGGCACCGTGTTCATCATTTTCATTCTGGTGTCCGAGCGCGTGGTCGCGGCCCACAAGACGGCGGCTTCGATGGATCCGCTGACGGGCCTGCTCAACCGGCGCGGCTTCAGCGAGGCCACCGCGCGGATGATGGAGCGCGAGGCGGGCGCCGGACGGCCCATTACGGTGATGATTTTTGACATCGACCACTTCAAGTCGGTCAACGACCGTTTCGGTCATGCGACGGGCGACGAGGTGCTCAAACTGTTTTCCGAAACGGTCGTCGATAACCTACGTGCCACCGACCTCATCGGGCGGGTCGGGGGCGAGGAATTCGCAGCACTTTTGCCCTGTGGCATGGACGAGGCCGTGACCGCGGCCGAGCGCGTCCGCGAGGCGTTCCAGGACTCCGGCGTGGCGATCGACGATGAGCCGCTCGCGACCACGGTGAGTATCGGTCTCGCCGGAGGGTCGGCCGACACCGAGCTTGAGGTACTGATGGCGTCCGCCGATACGGCGCTCTATCAGGCCAAGCGCGGCGGTCGCAATCAGGTGAGGGCGATCGTCGAACAACCGCTGTCGCTCGGGCAGGCACGCTGCGGCGTGCCCGGCGCGGCGGTGCAGCCGGCGGTCGATCTCGTCAACATGGCGCAGGCGAACGCATAATCCGTTCGCAGCCGGAATCTCCTAACACTCTGTTTACGATGCCGGCGCTACCATCACGGTATGTCCGGCTCATCTGGTCACGACGCTCCCAAGGATATTTCGGCGCTCGAAGCGGCGGCTGCTTCGGCGCGGGCGGGATTTGCCTGCATGTTCTCGACCTCGGACGAATATGAGCGGGCGCTGATCAGCGAGCGCCGCGCGCAGGGACGCTATCGCACCGGCATCGACTGGCAGCCGGTGATTTTGACCGGTTGCGCCCTGGTGCTGTCCGGTGTCCTGCTGGTGATGCTGTAAGGCATCCCGCGGTCTACCGGTCTCACGACAAGATTCTGGCCGCGTCTTTCAGCGGGCTTTTGTCACGCCGGCGGTATCCATGCCGTGCGAAAACGCTATAACCCTTCCGACATTCAGAAAGGGCGCATCACAATGATCACTGAAATCGTACAGCTCGAAATCAAGCCCGGCGAGGAAAAGGATTTCGAGGCGGCGGTTGCGATGGCGCAGCCGATCTTCAAGCGCAGCAAGGGCTGGAAGAGCCTCGAAGTGCACCGCTCGATCGAGAAGCCGTCGCGCTATCGTCTTTTCATCATCTGGGAGACGCTGGAAAATCACATCGTGGATTTCCGCGAGTCCAAGGAATTCCAGGAATGGCGGGCGCTGGTCGGGCCGCACTTCGCATCGCCGCCCGAGGTCGAGCATGCCAACAAAGTGGCAGCGTTCTGAACGGCACGTAAAAGGCCCCGATCCGGGGCCTTTTTTATTGACGATGCGACGCGGCTTCAGGCCTTGGCAGCGGCAGGCTCGTCCTCGCGCAGATAGTCGATCACGACCTTCACGATCGCGACCAGCGGCAACGCCAGCGCAAGACCCCACAGGCCGAACACCACCCCGAGCAGAATCTGGAACGCGAACAGCGTCGCCGGCGGGATGTCGAGCGCCTGGCGCTGGATGATCGGCGTCAGCACGTAGCTCTCCAGCGCGTGGACGCCGAGAAACAGCACGGCCGCGCTGGCGGCGGCGACCCAGCCGGAGGCGAGGCTTGCCAGCACCACGATCAGGCCGCCGATGATCGCGCCCACCGTCGGGATGAAGGCGAGCAGGCCGGCCTGGATGCCGAGAATGAACGCACTCTGGATGCCGATCAGTTTCAGTCCGATCCAGGTGACCAGAAAGACCGCCAGCATGGTCACCATCTGGGCGATCAGCCAGCGCTCCAGGGTCTCGCCGATCCGGTCCACCACCTCGGTGACGCTGGCGCGGTGGCGCGCCGGGGCGAGGCGGAGCAGGCCGCTGCGGTAGACGCCGGGTTGCGCGGCGAAGGCGAGGCCAAGAAACAGCACGATGAAGAAGTTGCCGACCACGCTGACGGTGCCGAGCAGCAGTTTGAAAGTCTGGCTGATGATGGCGCCGCCGCCGGAGGCAAGAGCACCCGCGCTCGGCAGGTTGCGCGGTGTCGCGGGCGTCGTGGCCGGCGTCTCCGTGGTGTCGGCCGGTACTGCGTTCGAATTGCCGAGTTCGAGATAGCTGGTGTCGACGCCGTGCTGCTCGAGGAAATCCTTCACGGTGACGATCTGTGCTTTCAGCGTGTTGCTCAGCACGGCGGCTTGCTGGGCGATGGTGGAACCGCCGAGCGCGACCACGCCCGACAGCATTCCAGCCAGCAGCAGGCAGACCAGCGCCAGCCGCAAGGCATGCGGGCCCCCGACCACGTGGCGCATCAGATGGCTCATGGCGGTGAGGCCGACCCCGAGCAAGGCGCCGGCGAAGATCAGAAACAGCGTGGCGTTGAAGGCCCACGCGAAGGTGAGGGCGGCGGCGAAGCTGACGATGCCGATCCCGCCGACGGCGATGGACCATGCAAGGTCGCGGCGGGCCGGGGCTGTCTCGCTGGATGCTGTCACATTCGATCCCTGTGGTTGGAGCGCGGTCCACACTTTTTCCGAAAGAGCGGCCGCGATCAAGAGAGGGCCACGTCAGGTCCCGCGACAAAAGAAAAAGGCGCTCCGAGGAGCGCCTTTTCCAAGCTTCGACAGGCCTGCCGGCGCAGGCGAACGCCTTACAGCGAGTAGTACAGTTCGAACTCGATCGGGTGCGGGGTCATTTCAAAGCGCTCGACCTCGGTCATCTTCAGCTCGATGAAGCTGTCGATGAAATCGTCGTCGAACACGCCGCCGGCCTTGAGGAAGGCGCGGTCCTTGTCGAGGTTCTCGAGCGCCTCGCGGAGCGAGCCGCACACCGTCGGGATGGTCTTCAGCTCTTCCTTCGGCAGGTCGTACAGGTCCTTGTCCATCGCCGGGCCCGGATCGATCTTGTTCTTGATGCCGTCGAGGCCGGCCATCAGCATCGCCGCGAAAGCGAGGTACGGATTGGCCATCGGGTCGGGGAAGCGCACCTCGACGCGCTTGGCCTTCGGCGAGGTGGTGTAGGGGATACGGCACGAGGCCGAGCGGTTGCGGGCCGAGTAGGCCAGCAGCACGGGCGCTTCGTAACCAGGGACCAGACGCTTGTAGGAGTTGGTCGAGGGGTTGGTGAAGGCGTTGATCGCCTTGGCGTGCTTGATGATGCCGCCGATGTAATGCAGGCAGGTGTCCGACAGGTCGGCGTATTTGTTGCCGGCGAAGGTCGGCTTGCCGTCCTTCCAGATCGACAGGTGGACGTGCATGCCCGAGCCGTTGTCGCCGTAGACCGGCTTCGGCATGAAGGTGGCGGTCTTGCCGTAGATATGCGCGACCTGATGGATGCAGTACTTGTAGACCTGCATCTGGTCGGCCATCAGCGTCAGCGTGTCGTACTTCATGCCGAGTTCGTGCTGGGCCGAAGCCACCTCGTGGTGGTGCTTCTCGACCTTCACGCCCATCCGCGCCATCGCGCCGAGCATCTCCGAGCGCATGTCCTGCACTGAATCCTGCGGCGGCACCGGGAAGTAGCCGCCCTTGTTGCGGATGCGGTGGCCGAGGTTGCCGCCCTCATATTCGGTGTCGGAGTTGGTCGGCAGTTCGGAGGAGTCGAGCTTGAAGCCGGTGTTGTACGGCGTGGTCTGGAAGCGGACGTCGTCGAATACGAAGAACTCGGCTTCAGGGCCGACGAACACGGTGTCGCCGACGCCCATCGACTTCACCATCGCCTCGGCCTTCTTGGCGATGCCGCGCGGATCGCGGTTGTAAGGCTCGCCGGTCGAGGGCTCGACGATGTCGCAGGTGATGACCATGGTGGTCTCGGCGAAGAACGGATCGATCGTCGCGGTCACCGGGTCCGGCATCAGCATCATGTCGGATTCATTGATCGCCTTCCAGCCGGCGATCGACGAGCCGTCGAACATGGTGCCTTCGCTGAACAGTTCCTCGTCGACCATCGAAACGTCGAACGTGACGTGCTGCCACTTGCCGCGCGGATCGGTGAAGCGCAGGTCGACATATTTGACGTCGTTGTCCTTGATGGCCTTGAGGACGTCTTGGGCGGTCTTCATGAATACCTCTATCTCTGCTTGAAGGTCGTTAGGGTGTTTGAAGTGAGCGGATATGCGGGGCGCCTTGAAACGGTACGTTCAGGCGACGCGCGAATGGCTGGGAATGGCTAGATCGCGTCGACGCCGGACTCTCCCGTTCTGATGCGGATGGCTTCCTCGATGTTGGAGACGAAAATCTTGCCGTCGCCGATGCGGCCGGTCTGCGCGGCGCGGCGGATGGCCTCGATCGCCTTCTCGACCAGATCGTCTCCGATCACGATCTCGATTTTGACCTTGGGCAGGAAGTCCACGATGTACTCGGCGCCGCGATAAAGTTCGGCGTGGCCCTTCTGCCGGCCGAAGCCCTTGGCCTCGGTCACGGTGATGCCCTGCAGCCCGACTTCCTGAAGCGCTTCCTTCACCTCGTCGAGTTTGAACGGCTTGATGATGGCCTCGATTTTCTTCACTGAACGTCTCCCGGCATTTCAACTCTGTCTGGTTCGCGGCCTGAATGTTGGCGCGATGTGATCCACTCCATTGCCCGAGGGGCGAAACCCTGTCCGGACGCGGTTTGGTGGCCGCGTCTGGTTGCGACACCTTGTAAGCAGGGTTCGTGCCAACTCGGACTGAGCGAAATTATCACGAACAATCAATTCGTTAAGATCTCTCCGCTCGATATTTATGCAGCCGCGCCTGCGCTGGGCGCTTATAAAGCGTGCAATTGCATAATTATTGGGCAGGATGAAACTTGGAGGGCGGCGCTTGCCTTTGTCGCTCCCGCTGTGGCGAAGTCGGCATCATGGAATTGCTCAGTGTTGAACAGATGCAGACGGCCGACCGGCTCACCATCGCCGGTGGGACGCCCGGCTTCACTCTGATGAGAGCGGCGGGCCGTGCGGTGGCCGATGCCGCCGCGGCGCTTACGCCGGCCGGGCCGGTCGCGGTGGTCTGCGGGGGTGGCAACAATGGCGGCGACGGCTTTGTCGCGGCGGTGGACCTCGTTGCCCGCGGGCGCGAGGTCACGGTCGTGCTGGTCGGCCGGCGCGAGGCACTGAAGGGTGACGCCGCGCTGGCAGCGCAGGACTGGAAAGGGCAGGTGCTGCCGGCGGTGCCGGCCTCGCTCGGTCATCCGGCGGTGATCGTCGACGCTTTGTTCGGCGCGGGGCTCGACCGCGAAGTGAAAGGCAAGGCGCGCGCCATGATCGAGGCGATCAATGCGAGCGGTGCGGCCGTGCTCGCGGTCGATCTGCCGAGCGGCATCAACGGCACCACCGGCGAGGTGATGGGCGTTGCGGTGCAGGCGACGCGCACCGTGACGTTCTTCCGCCGCAAGACCGGCCATCTGCTGCTGCCGGGGCGGATCTATTGCGGCGAGATCGATGTCGCCGATATCGGTATCCCGGACTCCGTGCTCGATGACATCAAGCCGAGCGCGTTCGAGAACGCCCCCGCGCTGTGGCGCGACGCCTTTCCGGTGCCGCAGGTCGAGGGTCACAAATACGGACGCGGCCATGCGGTGGTGGTGTCCGGCGATCTTGCCGCGACCGGCGCCGCGCGCCTTGCCGCGCGGGCGGCACTGCGGGCCGGAGCGGGTCTGGTCACGGTCGCTTCGCCGACCGGAGCGCTCGCGGTCAATGCGGCGGCGCTGACCGCGGTGATGGTTCGCGCTGTCGATACGCCCGCGCAGCTTGCGGATTTGCTGGCCGACAAGCGGCTGAATGCCTGTGTGATCGGTCCGGGCGCTGGCGTCGGTGAGCGCACGCGCGATCTTGTGCTGGCTGTGCTGCAAAGCGGTTGCGCGGCGGTGCTCGATGCCGATGCGCTGACCAGCTTCGCCGATCGGCCGGATCTGCTGTTCGACGCCGTCAAGCGGGACGGCGCGGGCGCAGTGGTGCTCACGCCGCATGCCGGCGAGTTCGGCCGTCTGTTCTCCAGCCTCAGCGGAACGGATGCGCCGCATTCCAAGCTCGAGCGCACGCGTCTTGCCGCGCGCGAATCCGGCGCGGTGGTGCTGTTGAAGGGCGCGGATACCGTGGTGGCGGCGCCCGATGGCCGGGCTTCGATCGCCGCCAACGCGCCGCCCTGGCTCGCGACCGCCGGCGCGGGCGACGTGCTGGCCGGAATCATCGGCGGCATGCTGGCGCAGCGCGTTTCCGCCTTCGAGGCGGCGTCGACCGGGGTGTGGATGCATGGCGAGGCGGCGTGGGAATTCGGCCCCGGCCTGATCGCGGAGGATCTGTCGGAGGCGCTGCCGGCGGTGTTTCGCGATCTTTATGGCGAGCTTGGCGTCGGTTACTAACCCACCTCGTACCAGCGCACCTTGCGCGGTGCGCTCCACCCATTGCCCATCATTTCCATCAGCCAGCGGCCGGGAAAATCCGCCGCAAAGGCGATGCGCTGGGTTTGCCCGGATTGAAACGCCAGCGTGTCGAGCCAGAACGGCTTCCAGCCATCGTCGAGCCGGTCGAGCAGGCGGAAATGATGGCCGTGCAGATGGAAGGTCGCGGGCGTTGCGCCATTGTTGGTGAGCGCCAGCACGATGGTGCGGCTGTGTGCCGCGCGCAGCACCGGCGCGGACGTCTTGTCGAACGCGGCGGGCTCGCTCCATTGCGCGGTGTCGAGCGCAAGATCGACCCGCAGCGCGCTTGTCAGATCGATCCTGGAGCGCGGGCTTGCGACGAGCGGTTCGGCCTCGGGGAGCGGCGCCTCGCGCGCCGCCGCATCGTTCGACATGATGATCCGGCCGATCGGCTGCGGTTTGACGCCATCGTGCAACAGGATCGGCGAGATGGTGCCGGCGGGTGCCGTGGCGTCGATCAGCGCATCGATCCGCGTGCCGGGGGCGAGCACGATCCGGCCCTCGCGCGCGACGAATGGCTCCGCCGCCTCGCTGTCGATCGCCATCACGCGGGTGGCGAGATCGGCGATCTTCAGCGCGATGATTGCGCGCTGGCAGCCGTTGATCATGCGCAACCGCAGCCGCTCGTTGCGTTTCAGTGTGATGTCGATTGCTGGGAGGCGGTTGACGGTGAAGAGTAGCGTCGCGTCGCGCGCCTCGCGGCCGGGCATCAGGGCGGTGCCGTCGGTCTTCAGGCGCCAGTCCTCGATCAGCAACACTTCGTCGCGGTCGGCCTGCGGTTTGTCGTCCTCGACGACCAGAACCCGGGGCAGCAGCGGCCGCCCCGTACCCTCGTTCAAAAGCCGGCCGTCGAGCAGGAAGGTGCCGGATTGCCGCCATTGGACGGGCAGGGTGGTTTTACCGCCGGCCGGGATTGGCAGCTGGACCAGCAGCGGTTCGGCTGCGGCGGTGCCGTCGAGACCGCGAATCGAAATCGCCGCGGCGACCGGCAGCCCGTTGGCGAGGGCGAGATCGAACCTGCCGCCCGGCCGGATGCGGGACGCCGGATCGGGTTCGGTGTCTTCCAGCAGCCAGACCGCCGTTGCGGGGGCGCCCGTCCGAAGCGGAAACTGGCCGGGCCGGAGCGCCAGATCGAGCCGGGAGGCATCTGGAGCGCTGATGCTTCCTACCGGATCGGCTCCGGCGAGCAGCGGCCAAAGCGCCGCACCCCCGAAACCTGCCAGCACGGCCCGGCGATCCGCCGAAAATCGCTGATTTTCCATAGCCGATGCGGACCATTTTTACCCGGCAAAGTCCAGCCGCTCTGGAGGCTGCGGACGGGTTGTCTTATTTTCTTGCTGCGGTGAGCCAGCCCCATGGTATAAGCCCGCCGCTCGCGGCGGTGCCGCCATACGGGACATGAGACGATGTGCGCTGCGCGGGCGTGGCGGAACTGGTAGACGCGCTGGATTTAGGTTCCAGTGTCGAAAGATGTGGGGGTTCGAGTCCCTCCGCCCGCACCACGCGCGACCTTCGGGGGCGTGCGCCTGAATTTCGGAAGACGCTCGCGTCCGCCGTACCACCGATGCAGGCCGCTGTGGCCGTGCGTCCAACAGATCAATACGACCCGGCGGCTTGCCGGGCGAAGCCGGAAGAAGATTGACGCCATGCAGGTGAAAGAGACCCTTGCCGAGGGACTGAAGCACGAATTCGAGATCAACGTTTCCGCCTCGGAGATCGACGCCAAGGTGGATGGGCGCCTTGCCGACATGAAGGACAAAGTCCGGCTCAACGGTTTCCGTCCCGGCAAGGTGCCGCTCGCGCACCTCAAGAAGGTCTATGGCCGCTCCGTCGCCGCCGAGGCGCTGGAGGAGATGATCCGCGAGACCAATGCGCGCATCTTCACCGAGCGCAGCCTGCGCGTCGCCAACGAGCCCAAGATCACGATGCCGACCGAGCAGAAGGAGATCGAGGAGATCCTCGCCGGCAAGGCCGACCTGACCTATTCGGTTGCGATCGAAGTGGTGCCGCCGATCACGCTCGCGGACTTCAAGACCTTCAACGTTGAAAAGCCGGTCGCCGATATCACCGATGCCGACGTGGACGAGGCGATCAAGCGCATCGCCGATCAGAACCGTCCCTATGCGGCGAAGGACGAAGGCGCCAAGGCCGAGTCCGGCGACCGCGTCACCGTCGCGTTCAAGGGCACCATCGATGGCGTCGCCTTCGAGGGCGGCACCGGCGAGAACATCCCGGTGGTGATTGGCTCCAACACCTTCATTCCGGGCTTCGAGGATCAGTTGATCGGCATCGCGGCGGGTGAAACCCGCACCGTCAAGGCGTCGTTCCCGCAGAATTATGCCGCACCGAATCTCGCTGGCAAGGACGCCGAGTTCGAGACCACCGCGAGCCTGATCGAGGCCCCGCAGGAGTCGGTGGTGGACGAGGAGTTCGCCAAGAACCTCGGTCTCGAATCGCTCGACAAGCTGAAGGAAGCGATGCGCGAGCGCATGACCCAGGAATTCGCCGGCGCGACACGCCAGAAGGTCAAGCGCAAGCTGCTCGATCGGCTCGACGAGACGCATCATTTCGAAGCGCCGCCCTCGCTGGTCAACGACGAATTCGAACTGATGTGGAATTCGATCAAGTCCGAGATGGCTTCGTCGGCGCGTACCTTCGCTGATGAGAACACCACCGAGGACGCCGCCAAGGAGGAGTACCGCAAGATCGCCGACCGCCGCGTGCGCCTTGGCCTCGTGCTCTCCGAGATCGGCGAGAAGAACAAGATTACCGTGACCGACGACGAGGTCAGTCGCGCCGTGATCGAGCGGGCCCGCCAGATGCCGGGCCGCGAGAAGGAAGTGTGGGACTACTACCGCAACAATCCGGGTGCGGTCGCCCAGCTTCGCGCGCCGATCTTCGAGGACAAGGTGATCGATTTCATTCTCGAACTCGCCAACGTGACCGAGAAGAAGGTCTCGCGCGAGGATCTGTTCAAGGACGAGGACGAGAAGACCGCGGCCTGATTTCGGCCACGTTGGTTTCGCGTTAAGGATACGATCTGAAACCGGACGGCAGGCGCGGAGCGTGGCTTTGCGCGGCCGTCCGAATCAGCTTGAACCTGACTTGCCGACGGGCGATCGGCGCTTATCTGTCTGATGCCATTTCCGCTGGCATGTGCATCATGGACGTTCCGGTCGCATGCCGCGTAACTATTGCGTCCGTCCTTCCTTGCCAACCTTCAGGTGATAAATGCGCGATCCGGTTGAAACCTACATGAACCTTGTGCCGATGGTGGTCGAGCAGACCAACCGGGGCGAGCGGGCCTACGATATTTTCTCCCGCCTGCTGAAAGAGCGCATCATCTTCGTGACCGGCCCGGTCGAGGACGGCATGTCGACGCTGATCGTCGCCCAGCTTCTGTTCCTCGAGGCCGAGAATCCGAAGAAGGAAATCTCGATGTACATCAACTCGCCGGGCGGGGTGGTGACGTCGGGTCTTGCGATCTACGACACCATGCAGTTCATCCGTCCGCCGGTCTCCACGCTGTGCACCGGCCAGGCCGCCTCGATGGGCTCGCTACTGCTCGCCGCCGGCGAGAAGGACATGCGCTTCTCGCTGCCGAACGCGCGGATCATGGTCCATCAGCCCTCCGGCGGCTTCCAGGGCCAGGCGACCGACATCATGCTGCACGCTCAGGAGATTCTGAACCTGAAGAAGCGGCTCAACGAGATCTACGTCAAGCACACCGGCCAGCCTTACAAGGCGATCGAGGATGCGCTGGAGCGCGACAAGTTCCTTACCGCCGAGATGGCGAAGGACTTCGGTCTGGTCGACAAGGTGATCGACAAGCGCGCCGAGGAGTCGGCGGCGCCGAAGGTGCCGGCCTGAGGCCGTTCACCGCTCGTGACCCAAAAGATGTCAGGTGTGGCGCGGATACCGATTGCGGTGTCCGCGTTCGTTCCAGGGCTAGGCCGCGGGTTCCGGAGATGTCGTGTCATTCCGGCCACGCCGGGTGAATTCCTTGACCCGACGGTCGCGAAACGGGCCAAAATCACGCTAGAATTGTCGCCTAGGTGGCCCGGATGATTAGCGAATTCTTGATCATCGGGTGACACCATGGTTCGCTGGGACGGATCAGCTAAAGTGGATCGGATTCGCAAGGGTCACGATTCGCGCATATCTGAGGTTCAAGGTCTTTCTGGTACGGAATTTGCTCCTATTTTTAACGATGCCGGGCGCAGGCCCGGAAGGGCGAAATCCAAGAAATATCCGGACGGATCGAGGTAGACGGAGACAGGAATGAGCAAGGTCGGAACGGGCGACTCGAAGAACACTCTCTATTGCTCATTCTGCGGAAAGAGCCAGCACGAGGTCCGCAAGCTGATCGCGGGCCCGACGGTGTTCATCTGCGACGAGTGCGTCGAGCTGTGCATGGACATCATCCGTGAGGAGAACAAGTCCTCACTGGTGAAGTCGCGCGACGGGATTCCGACGCCGAAGGAAATCTGCAAGGTTCTGGACGATTACGTGATCGGCCAGCAGCACGCCAAGAAGGTGCTCTCGGTCGCGGTCCACAACCACTACAAGCGGCTCAACCATCAGACCAAGCACAACGATGTCGAGCTTGCGAAGTCGAACATCCTGCTGATCGGTCCGACCGGCTCGGGCAAGACGCTGCTGGCGCAGACGCTGGCGCGTATCCTCGACGTGCCGTTCACGATGGCGGACGCGACGACGCTGACCGAAGCCGGCTATGTCGGCGAGGATGTCGAGAACATCATCCTGAAGCTGCTGCAGGCGGCCGACTACAATGTCGAGCGTGCGCAGCGCGGCATCGTCTACATCGACGAGATCGACAAGATTTCGCGCAAGTCGGACAATCCCTCGATCACCCGCGATGTCTCGGGCGAGGGCGTGCAGCAGGCGCTGCTCAAGATCATGGAAGGCACGGTGGCGAGCGTTCCCCCGCAGGGCGGCCGCAAGCATCCGCAGCAGGAATTCCTGCAGGTGGACACCACCAACATCCTGTTCATCTGCGGCGGTGCGTTCGCCGGCCTTGAGAAGATCATCTCCTCGCGCGGCCGCACCACCTCGATCGGCTTCGCCGCCAACGTGCTCGCGCCGGAAGACCGCCGCACCGGCGAAATCTTCCGCGAGGTCGAGCCGGAGGATCTGTTGAAGTACGGTCTCATTCCGGAGTTCGTCGGCCGCCTGCCGGTCGTCGCCACGCTGGAAGACCTCGACGAGGCCTCGCTGAAGAAGATCCTGACCGATCCGAAGAACGCGCTGGTCAAGCAGTATCAGCGGCTGTTCGAGATGGAGAACGTGGAGCTGACCTTCGCCGACGAGGCGCTGGGCGCGGTGGCGCGCAAGGCGATCGAACGCAAGACCGGCGCGCGCGGATTGCGCTCCATCCTGGAAAGCATCCTGCTCGAAACCATGTTCGACCTTCCGGGTCTGGAAGGCGTCGAGGAGGTCGTGATCTCGCGCGAGGTGGTGGAGGCGACGGCCCGTCCGCTCTACATCTACGCCGATCGCGCCGATCGGGCGAACGAGACCAGCGCCAGCGCCTAATTTCGCGCCGGAACCTGCTTCATGCGCATCCGTTAAGCGGCCGCCGGACCCTCCGGCGGCCGCTTTTATTTTCTTTCAAGTGGAAGAAATCCCCCAGTCGTGACCGGGGTTTGCGATGGATAGCGCCCACCCATTGACACCCCCGTGGCTGATAGCCACCTAATGTGGGCGACGAACACTGCTTTTCGGCAGATTCGCCGTGAGTGGAGCGGATTTAACGTTCATTTTCCTGCAAACAGGATACGCCTGCAAACGGGATGCGAATGTTGGAATCGGACCGCTGGGACTGCCCGGAAACAAAGGCCGCGTTGCGGCGGGTGGCTCAATCGAGCTCTTTGCTTTCCGGTTATCTTGCACCTTGTGGCGGTTGCGTCGGAATGGCGGGCTGCGTGCAGGGGGGCGTAATGAAAGGAATACGGGCATGACTGCCTCCAAGCCTCGTCCACCTATCGTTGCCGGCGAAAGCCACTCCTATCCGGTGTTGCCGTTGCGCGACATCGTCGTCTTCCCGCACATGATCGTGCCGCTGTTCGTCGGCCGCGAAAAATCCATTCGTGCACTCGAAGACGTGATGAAGAACGACGCGCTGATCCTGCTCGCGACGCAGAAGAATGCGTCGGACGACGATCCGTCGCCGGACTCGATCTATGAGATCGGCACGCTCGCCAGCGTGTTGCAGCTCCTCAAACTGCCCGACGGCACCGTGAAGGTGCTGGTCGAGGGCTTGGAGCGCGCGCGCGTCACCAAATACACCGACCGCTCGGACTACTATGAAGCCGAGGCGGTCGCGCTTGCCGACACCGACGCGGGCAGCGTCGAGGCGGAGGCGCTCGGCCGTTCGGTGATCTCCGATTTCGAAAGCTATGTGAAGCTGAACAAGAAGATTTCCGCCGAGGTGGTGGGCGTCGTTCAGCAGATCACCGATTTCGCCAAGCTCGCGGACACCGTGGCCTCGCATCTTGCGGTCAAGATCGCCGATCGTCAGGCCATCCTGGAAACGCTCTCGGTTTCGCAGCGCCTTGAAAAGGTGCTCGGCCTGATGGAGAGCGAAATCTCGGTGCTGCAGGTCGAGAAGAAGATCCGCTCGCGCGTCAAGCGCCAGATGGAGAAGACCCAGCGCGAGTACTACCTGAACGAGCAGATGAAGGCGATCCAGAAGGAGCTCGGCGACGACGAAGGTCGCGACGAGCTGGCCGATCTGGAAGAGAAAATCGCCAAGACCAAGCTCTCGAAGGAAGCTCGCGAGAAGGCGCAGCATGAACTCAAGAAGCTGCGGCAGATGTCTCCGATGTCCGCCGAGGCGACGGTCGTGCGCAACTATCTCGACTGGCTGCTGTCGATTCCGTGGGGCAAGAAGTCCAAGGTCAAGAAGGACCTCGCGGCCGCGCAGGAGGTGCTCGATGCCGATCACTATGGCCTGGAGAAGGTCAAGGACCGCATCGTCGAGTATCTCGCGGTGCAGTCGCGCGCCAACAAGCTGACCGGACCGATCCTGTGCCTCGTCGGCCCTCCGGGCGTCGGCAAGACCTCGCTCGGCAAGTCGATCGCCAAGGCGACCGGCCGCGAGTTCGTGCGCGTGTCGCTCGGCGGCGTGCGGGATGAAGCGGAAATCCGCGGTCATCGCCGCACCTATATCGGCTCGATGCCCGGCAAGATCATCCAGTCGATGCGCAAGGCGAAGACCTCGAACCCGCTGTTCCTGCTCGACGAGATCGACAAGATGGGCGCCGACTTCCGCGGCGATCCGTCTTCGGCGCTGCTCGAAGTGCTGGACCCGGAGCAGAACTCGACGTTCAACGACCACTATCTCGAGGTCGATTACGATCTGTCGAACGTGATGTTCATCACGACCGCGAATACGCTGAATATTCCCGGCCCGCTGATGGACCGCATGGAGATCATCCGCATCGCCGGCTACACCGAAAACGAGAAGGTCGAGATTGCCCGCAAGCATCTCATCCCGACCGCGGTGAGCAAGCACGGTCTGAACTCCAAGGAGTTCTCGATCGACGACGAGGCGCTGCTGCTGGTGATCCGACGCTATACGCGCGAGGCCGGTGTCCGTAACCTCGAGCGTGAGCTGTCGACGCTCGCCCGCAAGGCGGTCAAGGACCTGATGATCTCGAAGAAGAAGTCGGTGAAGGTGACCGCTTCGGTGATCGAGGAATATCTCGGCGTGCCGAAATATCGCTACGGCGAGATCGAGAGTGACGACCAGGTTGGCGTCGTGACCGGTCTGGCGTGGACCGATGTCGGCGGCGAGCTGCTCACCATCGAAAGCGTCATGATGCCCGGCAAGGGCCGCATGACGGTGACCGGCAATCTGCGCGACGTGATGAAGGAGTCGATCTCGGCAGCGGCATCCTATGTCCGCTCGCGCGCGATCAACTACGGCATCGAGCCGCCGCTGTTCGAGAAGCGGGACATCCACGTCCACGTGCCGGAGGGCGCGACGCCGAAGGACGGTCCGTCCGCAGGCGTGGCGATGGCCACCACCATCGTCTCGGTGCTGACCGGCATTCCGATCCGGCACGATGTCGCCATGACCGGCGAGATCACGCTGCGCGGGCGGGTGCTGCCGATCGGCGGTCTGAAGGAGAAGCTGCTTGCGGCCGCGCGTGGCGGCATCAAGACGGTCTTCATTCCGGAAGACAACGCCAAGGACCTCACCGAGATTTCCGACGCCATCAAGGGCGGGCTGGAAATCATCCCGGTCTCGCGGATGGGCGAGGTGCTGGACAAGGCGCTGGTGCGCAAGCCGGTGCCGATCGTCTGGGAAGAGGATAGTTCGGCGCTGCCGCCGCCGGATAGCACCGACGAAGGTTCCGGCCTGACCGCGCATTGAGCGGACGGTCTGATCAGAATACGAAACGGCGCCTGAAAGGGCGCCGTTTCTGTTTGGGAGCGGTGAATTTTGAAACGGAGCGGGCGGGCTTGCCCCCGAGGGCTGCGTGCAGCTACAAGATGCCTGTCTCGTTCCCGCAGATGCGGACGAAGGGCGGCTAGCTCAGCTGGTTAGAGCATCTCGTTTACACCGAGAGGGTCGGGAGTTCGAATCTCTCGCCGCCCACCAATCTTCCCCTTCCGTGTTCAACCGGCGAATTCCGGTCGTGTCATAGGGTCGCACGCGAGCGGCTGGTGACCTCGCATCCTTTTGCCCAAGCTCTGTACTGAATGATTCTTCCGGGGAGCAGGGCATGATCTTCAGAACGGCAGTGGCTGGTTTCGCACTCTCGACGCTCGCGAGTGTCTGCGCGCATGCACAGACGTCGCGCGTATCTCAGTCCGGTGAGCGCCCGGCCGCCTGGAACTGGAGCGGGTTCTATCTCGGCGCGCATGTCGGGGCAGGGTTCGGTAGCTCGAAGGTCGACAATCCCTACGGTGCGTCGATCTATGGCGGCACCGTCCGCTTGCCCAACGCATTTGCCGGCTTGCAGGGCGGCTACAACTGGCAGGCCGCGGGATCGCCCTGGGTGCTCGGCGTCGAAGTCGAGGCGTCGGCTGTCGATGCCGACGGCACCAACACCTGTCTGGCCTATTCCGGTTATTTCGTCTCCGCGAATTGCCGTGCGCGTCAACAGGCCATGGGCAGCATCACCGGACGTGTCGGCCATGCCTTCGGGCCACACGGGCGTTCGCTCGCTTATCTCAAGGGCGGCGCGGCTTTCATGGCCAGCGACCAATCGATCACCACCAATGCGCCGGATTATCTCAATCAGCCGTCGAACGAGAGCAGTGGGACCCGGTGGGGATGGACGATTGGTGGCGGCATCGAGCACGCGCTGGCGGGGGCATGGTCGATCAAGGCGGAATACGCCTATGCCGATTTCGGCCGTCACGGCATCGTCGCGCCG
The DNA here is from genome assembly GCA_001897755.1 of Afipia sp. 64-13. GTDB lineage: Bacteria > Pseudomonadota > Alphaproteobacteria > Rhizobiales > Xanthobacteraceae > Afipia. The sequence continues at coordinate 146,773 of MKUJ01000017.1, read as the reverse complement.
GGCGGAGGCTTGCTGACGACGCCGTTCGATTCCGCCACCCTGGTGAACACCGCGGGGGCGCCGACCCGGGTGCATCAGCAGGCTCATCTCATCAAGCTCGGTCTCAACTATCATCTGGGGCGGGCGAGTGCCGCGTCAGGCGAAGGCTGGAGCCTGCCGGCGAGAATGGAAAAGCCGTGGCCGGGATGGCAGTTCGATGCCGGCGTGCGTTACTGGTATAGCCACGGCCGCTATCAGAACGATCTCGCGCTCACGTTGAATATGGCGCAGCAGAACCATCTGGTGTCGCGCCTCACTTACGAGACCGCCGGTCATTCCGGCGAGGTGTTCTGGCGGCTGGACGGGCCGCACGCGCTGTTCCTGAAAGGGTTCGCCGGCGGCGGCGGTCTGACGTCCGGTCACATGAACGACGAGGACTGGTTTCCGACCGATCCGGACAGTCCGATGTCCTATTCGAACACGTATCACGGCAAGGTCACCGGCATGATCGCCTATGCGACGCTGGATGCCGGCGTCGATCTGTTCAGCGATGGCGGCAACAAGATCGGCGTGTTCACGGGCTACAATTTCTACCGCGACCAGAAGGACTCGTTCGGCTGCGTGCAGATTGGTCTTCCCGATCCGCGCTCGATTTGCGGGATTCCGGATCCGACCACCAAGATTGCAATTTCGCAGCGTGAGGACTGGCACTCGCTGCGCCTCGGCGTGAACGGCACGCTGGTGGTCGCGCCCGGCCTGAAGCTTGGCATCGATGCCGCCTATCTGCCTTATGCGCGCGTGTCCGCGCTCGACATCCATCATCAGCGCACCGAGATGCCGTCGCCGCGCTCTCCGGCATGGGGAACGGGGCGGGGCGTGCAGCTCGAGGCGATCCTGACTTACGACATCACGCCGCGATTCAGCGTCGGTGTCGGCGGCCGCTACTGGGCGATGTGGGCCACCGACGTGGTGACGGCGGGCTTCGGTAGCCCGACGCCCGATCAGGCGCTGCCGATCCGCGAGGAGCGCTACGGCACCTTCCTGCAGGCGTCCTACAAGCTTGGCCCGTTCTGAACGCGGCAGCGTTTCACCGCCTTCGCCAGCAAGGGGAGCTCCCAGGATTGACGGCGAAGCGCGGCAACGCCTGAGCGTCAGCGACGTGGCAATCGCTGCGGCGTAGTTCGTTTCGCCGCAGGACCTTGAGGAGCGGGCCTGATCGCCCGCTTGTGTGTCAGCTCTGCTCTTCCCAGACCGCGGCGAGGTGCACGATGGTGCGCACCGCCGCTTCCATGTCCTGGATGCTGACCCATTCCAGCCGCGAGTGGAAGGCGTGCTCGCCGGCGAAGATGTTCGGGCAGGGCAGGCCCATGAACGACAGCCGCGAGCCATCGGTGCCGCCGCGGATGCTGCTGCGGACCGGGTTCAGGCCGGCGCGACGGATCGCCTCCAGCGCATGGGCGACGACCTGCGGGTGCCGGTCGAGGATTTCCTTCATGTTGCGGTACTGCGGCCTGATCTCCATGCGCCAGGTCGAGCGCGGGAAGTCCTGCATCACCTCGTCGACGATCCGCTCCAGCAGGTTTTCCTTCTCCACCAGACCTGCCTCGCTGAAATCGCGCACGATGAACTGTACGGTGGCGGATTCGAGCGCGCCTTCGATGTCGGTCGGATGCAGGAAGCCTTCGCGGCCTTCGGTGGTTTCCGGCGAGCAGGTGTCCTGCGGCAGCCGCTCGATGATCCGCGAGGCGATCTTGATGGCGTGTTCCATCCGGCCCTTGGCGAAGCCGGGATGGGCGCTGACGCCCTCGATATGCAGCGTGACGCCGTCCGCCGAGAAGGTTTCGTCCTCCAGATGACCGGCGCTCTCGCCATCGATGGTGTAGGCGAAGTCCGCGCCGAGCTTGGCGAGATTGACCTTGTCGACCCCGCGCCCGATTTCCTCGTCCGGCGTGAACAGGATCTTGATGACGCCGTGTGCGATCTGCGGATTGTCGAGCAGGATTTTCGCCGCATCCATGATCTCGGCAATGCCGGCCTTGTTGTCGGCACCGAGCAGCGTCGTGCCGTCGGTCGTGATGATGTCGTTGCCGATCTGGCCGGCGAGGGCGGGGTGCTCGCCGGCGCGGATCACCTGCGAGGGATCGGCCGACAGCACGATGTCGCCGCCCTGATAGTTGCGCACGATCTGCGGTTTTACATCCTTGCCGCTGCAATCGGGCGAGGTGTCCATGTGCGAGCAGATGCAGATCACGGGCACCTTCTTCGCGCTGGTTGCCGGAATCGTGCCGTAGACGTAGCCGTGTTCGTCGAGATGGGCGTCGGTGACGCCGAGCCCGCGCAATTCCTCGGCGAGCAGTCGGCCGAGGTCTTTCTGTTTCTCCGTGGAGGGACAGGTGGGCGAGGCGGGGTCGGACTGGGTGTCGATCGTCACGTAGCGCAGGAACCGTTCGGCGACGGTGTGATGGAATGCGATCGGATCCACGATGTTGCTCCACGTGTGATGCTGCTGTCGCCGTGATTACAAAAATCCCGGCCAAAACAAAACGCCATCCCGGCGGCCTTTGCGGCGTGCCGGGATGGCGTTCCCCGAAGAGGTGCGAAGGCCGGCGGAGCGACTCAGATCGCTTCCTTGAGCTCCTTGGCGGCGCGGAAGGCGACCTTCTTGCTGGCCTTGATCTGGATTTCCTCGCCGGTGGCGGGGTTGCGGCCCATACGGGCGGCGCGCTTGCGGACCTGGAGGATGCCGAGGCCGACGATGCGGATGCGCTCGCCCTTTTTCAGGTGCTTGGTGATCTTGGTAACCAGGTCGCCGAGAATGGCTTCGGCCGCCTTCTTCGACAGGTCGTGTTCCTCGGCGAGTGCCGCGGCAAGGTGCTTGAGTGTAATCGTGGCCGGAGTAGCTGCTGCTTTCTTCGCCATGGAGACCTCCTCGGTGGTGCTGGCTGCTGCAGAACGGACGATATGACAGGGCTTAGTTGATTCGCGAGCGGCGACCCCTGAATGTTTTGCCGGTAAAACGGCGATTATTTGCATCGCCGGTGGAAAAAGCCCCGTCTCGCAGCAGGATTTGCAATCACCTTGACTTGGCTGCCGTCCCCCTCTATGTCCCACCAACTCGCGGATCACCGCATCCGCGCGGGAGTAGCTCAGTTGGTTAGAGTGCCGGCCTGTCACGCCGGAGGTCGCGGGTTCGAGCCCCGTCTCTCGCGCCATTATTTCAATGGCTTAGCGGTTTTCCTCTTTTCAAAAATATCACAGGGTCCGGAACTGTGACACTTTTGGTCCCTTTCAGTTTCCCTGCGTGTGCCGCCATTTGCCCAGATCGCGACTGAGTTGGCCGCGGGGCGTGACGTTTTGCCCAAAATCTGGCTTTGATGCGCCGTTGCGGCGTCCCACAGGCGTCCGCCATCGGTCCAGCCCCTCGCGACAAGGAACTCAGCGCATGTCCCCAGCGTCCTCCGGCAGCAATCGCAAATATCGGCTCGCGGTCATTCCGGGCGACGGGATCGGCAAGGAAGTGGTGCCGGAAGGCGTGCGGGTGCTGGAGGCCGCGGCGAAGAAGTTCAAGTTCGAGTTGCAGCTCGACGATTTCGACTTCGCCTCCTGCGATTACCATCTCAAGCACGGCCGGATGATGCCGGAAGACTGGAAGACCCAGGTCGGCAGCCATGACGCGATCTTCTTCGGCGCGGTGGGCATGCCGAACGTGCTGCCCGATCACGTCTCGCTATGGGGCTCGCTGATCCAGTTCCGCCGAGAGTTCGACCAATACGTCAATCTGCGCCCGGTACGCCTGATGCCCGGCGTGCAGTCGCCGCTGGCCGGCCGCAAGCCGGGGGATATCGATTTCTACGTGGTGCGCGAAAACACCGAGGGCGAATATTCCTCGATCGGCGGACGCATGTTCCCCGACACCGACCGCGAGATTGTGATGCAGCAGACCCTGATGTCGCGCACCGGCGTCGACCGCATTCTGAAATTCGCGTTTGATCTCGCGCAAAGCCGGCCGAAAAAGCATCTGACATCAGCGACGAAGTCGAACGGTATCTCGATCACCATGCCGTATTGGGACGAGCGCGTGGAGGCGATGGCAAAAGCCTATCCGGGCGTGCGCTGGGACAAGTATCACATCGATATTCTGGTCGCTCACTTCGTGCTCAACCCCGATCGCTTCGACGTGGTGGTCGGCTCCAATCTGTTCGGCGATATCCTGTCCGACCTTGGACCCGCCTGCACCGGCACCATCGGCATCGCGCCGTCCGGCAGCCTCAATCCGGAACGGAAATTCCCGTCTTTGTTCGAGCCGGTGCATGGTTCCGCGCCGGATATTGCGGGGCAGGGAATCGCCAATCCGGTCGGGCAAATATGGTCGGCTGCGATGATGCTGGATCATCTGGGTGAACCTGAAGCCGCCAAGGCCGTTGTTTCGGCGATCGAACGCGTCCTGTCCGAGGAAAAGCTGCGCACGCGCGACCTGGGCGGGACGGCCAATACCGTGACCTGCGGTAAAGCGGTGGCGCAGGCGCTGGGCTGAGCTTGTTTAGTTTCATTTAACGAATATCAACGGCCTGATGGCGATATGCGGTTGATGCATGGGACAGGGTGCCCCTGCTTGCCGTCTTGCCATCTCGGCCGGAGATTTGCTCGCTGACGGCGTGGCCGAAGTGCCGCGATAAATCGGAGCAAGCCGGAGGACCGGCATAATGTGTGGGTCTTGATCCCTTGGCTTGCCCTTGTGTGTGCGCTGCGCTATTCCCCCGTCAGAATTATTCCAAAAGTCCGCGAGTCTGCGGATAAAGCGTGCCAGGACGGGGTCGCCGATGAATGGAATCCTACAGGACTATCTGCCGCTTGTGGTCTTTATCGGCGTTGCGTCAGTCATTGGCCTTGCACTTCTGGTTGCGCCGTTCCTGGTGGCCTATCAGCAGCCCGATCCGGAAAAGCTCTCGGCCTATGAATGCGGCTTCAACGCTTTCGACGATGCCCGCATGAAGTTCGACGTCCGGTTTTATCTGGTCGCCATTCTTTTCATCATCTTCGATCTGGAAGTAGCCTTCCTGTTTCCGTGGGCGGTCGCCTTCGGCAAGCTCGGGCTTGCCGGGTTCTGGTCGATGATGGTGTTCCTCGGCGTCCTGACGATCGGCTTCGCCTATGAGTGGAAGAAAGGGGCCCTCGAATGGGATTGAGCCCGACGCCCATGACCGCATCCGCCAAGCCCGTCATCGCTCCGGCCGCAACCGGCGTGCTCGATCCGCGCACCGGCCAGCCGGTCGGCGCGGATGACCGCTATTTTGTCGAGATCAATCACGAGTTGTCCGACAAGGGCTTCTTCGTCGCCGCCGCCGACGACCTCATTACCTGGGCGCGCACCGGCTCGTTGATGTGGATGACCTTCGGCCTGGCCTGCTGCGCTGTCGAGATGATGCAGGTGTCGATGCCGCGCTATGACGTCGAGCGATTCGGCTTCGCGCCGCGCGCCTCGCCGCGCCAGTCCGACGTGATGATCGTCGCCGGCACGCTCACCAACAAAATGGCGCCGGCTTTGCGCAAGGTCTACGACCAGATGCCGGAGCCGCGCTATGTGATCTCGATGGGGTCGTGCGCCAATGGCGGCGGCTACTATCATTATTCATATTCCGTGGTGCGCGGCTGCGACCGTATCGTGCCGGTCGATATCTATGTGCCAGGATGCCCGCCCACCGCGGAAGCGCTGCTCTACGGGGTGTTGCTGCTGCAGAAGAAGATCCGCCGCACCGGCACGATTGAACGTTAAGGCTGATACCCATGGACGACGCCAGGCTCGATGCTCTTGGTCAAATGATTGTCGCCGCGCTGCCGGGAGCGGCGCTGGGCCATACGGTCGCTTTCGACCAGTTGACCGTTTCAGTCGATCTGGCGCGGATCGTCGAGGTGGCCCGCTTCCTGAAGACCGATCCGCGCTGCCGCTTCGTCAACATCGTCGATGTGACCGCGGTGGACTATCCGGGCCGCGAGCGGCGCTTCAACGTCGTCTATCACTTCCTGTCTCCGGTGCTGAACGCGCGGCTGCGGCTGAGCGGCGAGGCCTCGGAGGACACCCAGGTGCCCTCGATCATCGAGGTGTTTCCGGGCGCCGACTGGTTCGAGCGCGAGACCTACGATCTTTATGGCGTGATCTTCACCGGCCATCCGGACATGCGCCGGCTGCTGACCGATTACGGCTTCGACGGTCATCCGCTGCGCAAGGATTTTCCGACCACCGGTTTCGTCGAGGTCCGTTACGACGATCAGGAAAAGCGCGTCGTCTACGACGCCGTCCGGCTCAATCAGGAATTCCGCAAATTCGACTTCCTCTCGCCGTGGGAAGGCGCCGATTACGCGCTGCCCGGCGACGAGAAGAAGACCACCGACGGAGCCAAGCCGTCATGAAATCCTCGTTCAAAACCGGATTGAAGCATCGCTTCGCTTATAAGGTGTCGGACGACAAGACGGTGCCGCATCTTTATCCGGAAGCGGCCGACTTCCAGACCATGCCGCGTGTGTTCGCGACCGGCTATCTGGTCGGACTGATGGAGTGGGCCTGCATCGACATGATGCGGCCGCATCTCGATGCGGGCGAGGGCAGTCTCGGCACGCATATTGATGTCAGTCATTGCGCCGCGACGCCGCCGGGCTTCACAGTTTCCGTGGAAGCGGAGTGCACTGGCATCGACGGCAAGCGGTTGAGTTTTCATGTCAAGGCACATGACGGGGTCGACGTGATCGGCGAGGGCGATCACGAACGTCATGTCGTGTCATGGGACAAGTTCAATGCACGGGTCGCCCACAAGGCGGCGAAAGCAGGGGTAGCCGCGTGACCGCAACCGAAACCCCGGGAATGCGCAATTTCACCATCAATTTCGGACCGCAGCATCCGGCGGCGCACGGCGTGCTGCGTCTGGTGCTGGAGCTCGACGGCGAAGTCGTCGAGCGCGTCGATCCGCACATCGGTCTGCTTCACCGCGGCACCGAGAAGCTGATCGAGCAGAAGACCTATCTGCAGGCGATTCCGTATTTCGACCGGCTCGATTACGTCGCGCCGATGAATCAGGAGCATGCGTTCTGCCTCGCGGCCGAGAAGCTGCTCGGCATCGAGGTGCCGCGCCGCGGGCAATTGATCCGCGTGCTGTATTGCGAGATCGGCCGCATCCTGTCGCATCTTCTCAACGTCACCACACAGGCGATGGACGTCGGCGCCCTGACCCCGCCGCTGTGGGGATTCGAGGAGCGCGAGAAGCTGATGGTGTTCTATGAGCGGGCTTCGGGCTCGCGCATGCATGCCGCGTTCTTCCGCGTCGGCGGCGTGCATCAGGATCTGCCGCCCAAGCTGATCGACGACATCGAGGCCTGGTGCGATCCGTTCCTGCAGACCGTGGACGATCTGGAAGTTCTGCTCACCGACAACCGCATCTTCAAGCAGCGCAACGTCGATATCGGCGTGGTGACGCTGGATCAGGCATGGGAGTGGGGCTTCTCCGGCGTGATGGTGCGTGGCTCCGGCGCCGCGTGGGATCTGCGCAAGGCGCAGCCTTACGAGTGCTACGCCGAGATGGATTTCGACATTCCGATCGGCAAGAACGGCGACTGCTACGATCGCTACTGCATCCGCATGGAAGAGATGCGCCAGTCGGTGCGCATCATGAGGCAGTGCATCAAGAAGCTGCGGGAGCCCGAAGGGCAGGGCCCGGTGGTGATCGCCGACAACAAGATCTCTCCGCCGCGCCGTGGCGAGATGAAGCGTTCGATGGAATCGCTGATCCATCACTTCAAGCTTTACACCGAAGGTTTTCGCGTTCCGGCCGGCGAGGTCTATGCCGCCGTCGAGGCGCCGAAGGGCGAGTTCGGCGTCTATCTGGTCTCCGATGGCACCAACAAGCCGTACAAGTGCAAGATCCGCGCGCCGGGCTTCGCGCATCTGCAGGCGATGGACTTCATCTGCCGCGGCCATCTGTTGGCCGACGTCTCCGCGATCCTGGGCTCCCTCGATATCGTGTTCGGCGAGGTGGACAGGTGAGCGAGGCGCCCATCCAGTTCGACCGCAACACGGGTGTGATGTCGGGCGCTTCCCCATGGGAGCGCAGCATCGGCCTTGCCCTGCTGGCGGGATCGAAGGTGGGCGCGCTGATTTCGCATCGCGGCTACAACGCCTGCGCGAACACGCTCAAGACGCTGCTGCCCGAGCGCGATATCGACATCATGCTCAATCCGGGTGCGATCTTCTCGTTCCCGTATGGCGACGGCTACTGGAGCAAGTTGCTCAACCGGACCTTCAAATACGAGTATGAGCTCGAACTGCTGCTGCTCGACTCGAAAGACGTCGATTACACGCTGCTCGATTGCGGCGCGAATTACGGCTACTGGTCCGTGCTGGTGTCGAGCCCGCGGTTCGGCTCGCACAAGGCGATCGCGATCGAGCCGTCGGCGAAGAATTTCGCCCGTCTGGCGCACAACGCCAAAATCAACGGCAACAGGTTCTATCCCATTCATGCCGCGATCGGCGCGCAGCGCGGCGTTGCCCGGCTCTCCGGTACCAAGCACGAGGCGTTCAGCATCGCCGGCGGTGTGGCGGCCGGCGGCGAGGAAGTCTCCGTCATTTCGCTCGACAGTCTGATCGAGGACGGCCGCATCCCGGCCGAGGGCAAGTATCTCGTCAAGCTCGATGTCGAAGGCGTCGAGATCGAGGCGATCAAGGGCGGCTCGCGGCTGTTGCAGGCCGAGACCATGGTGATCTGCGAAGAACACGGTAACGACCGCAATCACACCGTCACGCGCTACATTCTCGATCACACCCAGATGGAGGTCGTGGTGCACGATCCGGTGACCGGCCGCTTCGAGCGGCTCACTGATCTGAAGGTGCTCGATCGCATCAAGGTGGCTTCCCATGTCGGCTACAACGTGTTCGCGACGGCGAGCGCGTTCTGGCTGCAACGTCTTTACGGTATGAACTCAGCTCAAACTCGCAGCGCCGTGGCTCGCTAGCCGTGGCGCGATGAAAGATTGAAAGTGTAACCGATGGCCGTTCGTCGCTTGGCCCCGAAAGAGCAGCAGCCCGCAAGCTTCGCCTTCAGCGAAGAGAATCTGGCGTGGGCGAAGGCGCAGATCGCGAAGTTCCCGGCCGGCCGGCAGCAGTCGGCGGTGATCCCGATCCTGTGGCGCGTGCAGGAGCAGCATGACGGCTGGGTGTCGGAGGCGGCGATCCGCGCGGTCGCCGATCTGCTCGGCATGGCCTATATCCGCGTGCTCGAGATCGCGACCTTCTACACGATGTTCCAGCTCGCGCCGGTCGGCAAGAAGGCGCATGTGCAGGTGTGCGGCACGACGCCGTGCCGCCTGCGTGGCGCGCAGGAGATCATCGACGTCTGCAAGCACCGCATTCATCACGACCCGCTGCATGTTTCGGCCGATGGCGATTTCAGCTGGGAAGAGGTGGAGTGTCTCGGCGCCTGCGTGAATGCGCCGATGGCGATGATCTGGAAGGACACCTACGAGGACCTGACGCCGGAGAGCTTCGAAAAGGTGCTCGATGGTTTCGCCTCGGGCAATCCGCCCAAGCCCGGTCCGCAGAACGGCCGCCAGTTCGCCGCGCCGATCACGGGACAGGCCACGCTGATCAATGGCGGCGGCAAGCCGGCGAAAAATCAGGGTGGCACGCCGAAGGAGCCGGTGCTGTCCGATGCGGAGCCGAAGAAGGCCAGCGAAGTCGCGAACGTTCAGGAGCGGCCCGCGCCGAAGCCGCCGGCGGATGATGCAACGCGGAAGGGCAAATGATGGACGCGACAAAGCTGCGCCACATCTTGTTCCACACGCTGTGCGCGGCGGTTTTCATCTTCGTGCTGAATTTCTATGTGCTCGGCACGGGCATCGAATCGAGTTTGAGCTGGGCAGTCGCGTTTGGCGCGATGGCTGCCGCGCTCGCCTACCAGCAAACCAGGCGCTGACGGGTCAGGAAGCGACACATGCTTGACGACAAGGACCGCATCTTCCGCAATCTCTACGGCCAGGACGACTGGGGCCTTGAGGGCGCGCGCCGTCGCGGCGCATGGGATGGCACCAAGGCCATTCTGGACAAGGGCCGCGACTGGCTGGTGACCGAGATGAAGGCGTCCGGCCTGCGCGGGCGCGGCGGCGCGGGATTCCCCACCGGCATGAAGTGGTCGTTCATGCCCAAGGACAATGCGGACGGACGGCCCAGCTACCTCGTGGTCAACGCCGACGAGTCCGAGCCCGGCACCTGCAAGGATCGCGAGATCATGCGGCACGATCCGCATCTTCTGGTCGAGGGCTGTCTGATCGCCGGCTGCGCCATGGGCGCCCATGTCGGCTACATCTATGTGCGCGGCGAGTTCATCCGCGAGCGCGAGCATCTGCAGGCCGCGATCGATCAGGCCTATGAGGCCAAGCTGATCGGCAAGGACAACATCCACGGCTATCCGTTCGACCTTTATGTGTCGCACGGCGCCGGCGCCTATATCTGCGGCGAGGAAACCGCGCTGCTCGAAAGCCTCGAAGGCAAGAAGGGCCAGCCGCGCCTCAAGCCGCCGTTCCCGGCCAACGTCGGCCTCTATGGCTGTCCGACCACGGTGAACAATGTCGAGTCGATCGCGGTGGCGCCGGACATCATGCGGCGCGGCGCGGCGTGGTTCTCCTCGATCGGCCGCGCGAACAACGTGGGCACCAAGCTTTATGGCATCTCCGGGCACGTCAACACGCCGTGCGTCGTCGAAGAGGCGATGAGCATTCCGTTCCGCGAACTGATGGAAAAACACGGCGGCGGCATTCGCGGCGGCTGGGACAATCTGCTCGCCATCATTCCCGGCGGCGCGTCGTGCCCGCTGATCCCGGCGGCGGATTGCCAGGACCTGATCATGGACTTCGACGGCACCCGCGCCGTGAAGTCGAGCTTCGGCACCGCCGGCGTCATCGTGATGGACAAGTCCACTGACGTCATCGCGGCGATCGCGCGCATTTCCTACTTCTTCAAGCATGAGAGCTGCGGCCAGTGCACGCCGTGCCGCGAGGGCACCGGCTGGATGTGGCGCGTGCTCACCCGCATGGTCGCGGGCCGCGCCCACAAGCGTGAAATCGACATGCTGCTCGAAGTCACCAAGCAGGTCGAAGGCCACACCATCTGCGCGCTGGGCGACGCGGCGGCATGGCCGGTGCAGGGCCTGATCCGCGCCTTCCGTCCGGAGATCGAACGGCGCATCGACGATTTCACCCGCAAGGCGACTCTTGACGATCAGGGCATTCTCGATCCCGCCCACATGATCGCGGCGGAGTAATGCAGATGGAATTTCGGATGAGCGACATTCCCATGCCAAACCCGCGTGCTGCGGATGCAGTTATTCGGTGTCTGCAGCAATGTGACCGGGCGTTTGATGAATTGCTTGTCGAAACTGAATCGCTGATGCCTGCGGAAGACTGGAAGCTCCTTAGACGCGGCATCGGTACAATTTCCGGAGGCGACATGTTCGATCTTTGGCGGGCAGTCGTTAAGCAGCATCCGGCATATGAAAATGCTTGCTATGGCGAGCCCGGCTCGAAAAGCAAAGATATGCGCCATGACTAAAATTCTGATCGACGGCAAAGAGATCGACGTTCCGGCCGAATACACGCTGTTGCAGGCGTGCGAGGCGGCGGGCGCTGAAATTCCGCGCTTCTGCTACCACGAGCGTCTTTCCATCGCCGGCAACTGCCGCATGTGTCTCGTCGAGGTCGCGGGCTCGCCGAAGCCGGTCGCAAGCTGCGCCTGGGGCGTGCGCGACTGCCGTCCGGGCCCGAACGGCGAATTGCCCTCGGTGAAAACCAAATCGCCGATGGTGAAGAAGGCGCGCGAAGGCGTGATGGAATTCCTGCTCATCAACCATCCGCTCGATTGCCCGATCTGCGATCAGGGTGGCGAGTGCGACCTGCAGGACCAGGCGATGGGCTACGGCGTCGACACCAGCCGCTTCGCCGAGAACAAGCGCGCGGTCGAAGACAAGTATATGGGCGTTCTCATCAAGACCGTGATGACCCGCTGCATCCAGTGCACGCGCTGCGTCCGCTTCTCCACCGAAGTGTGCGGCGTGCCGGAGATGGGTTTGATCGGCCGTGGCGAAGATGTCGAGATCACCACCTATCTCGAAAGCGCGTTGACCTCCGAGCTGCAGGGCAACCTTGTCGATATCTGCCCGGTCGGCGCGCTGACCTCGAAGCCTTATGCGTTCGCCGCGCGTCCGTGGGAGCTTGGCAAGACCCAGTCCATCGACGTGATGGATGCGGTCGGCTCGGCGATCCGCGTCGACACCCGCGGCCGCGAGGTGATGCGCATTCTGCCGCGCGTCAACGAGGCGGTGAACGAGGAGTGGATTTCCGACAAGACCCGCCACATCGTCGACGGCCTGCGCACCCAGCGCCTCGACCGACCTTATGTGCGCGAGAACGGCAAGCTGCGCGCGGCGTCATGGAACGAGGCGTTCGCCGCCATCGCGGCGAAGCTCGGCCGCGTGGACGGCAAGCGGATCGGCGCGATCGCCGGCGATCTTGCCGCCGTCGAGGACATGTTCGCGCTCAAGCAGCTTCTGGCGCAGTTCGGCGCGGCCAATGTCGCCACTCAGCATGGCGATGCCTTCGACATCGCGGCGGGCCGCGCGTCCTACATTTTCAATCCGACCATCGCGGGCATCGAGCAGGCCGACGCGCTGCTGATCGTCGGCGCCAATCCGCGCCGCGAGGCGGCGATCCTCAATGCGCGCATCCGCAAGCGCTGGCGCACCGGCCAACTCAAGGTCGGCGTCATCGGCGAGAAGGCCGAGCTGACCTATGACTACGAGCATCTCGGCGCCGGCCCCGACACGTTGTCGGAACTGGCGGGCGGCAAGCACTCCTTTGCCGAGACGCTGAAGAACGCCAAGAACCCGATCGTGCTGGTCGGGGCAGGGGTCGTCGCCCGCAAGGACGGCGCGGCGGTGCTGGCGCTCGCCGCCAAGCTCGCTGGCGACCTCGGCGCGGTGAAGGACGGCTGGAACGGCTTTGCGGTTCTGCACAACTCGGCCTCGCAGGTCGGCGCGCTCGATATCGGTTTCGCGCCGGGCGAGGGGTCGCTAACGGCGGCGCAGATGCTGGCGCCGGGCGCGCTCGACGCGGTGTTTCTGCTGGGTGCGGACGAGGTGAACGTGCCGGATGGCGCGTTCGTGGTCTACATCGGCACCCATGGCGATCGCGGCGCGCATCGCGCCGACGTGATCCTGCCGGGCGCGGCCTACACCGAGAAGACCGGCATCTACGTCAACCTTGAGGGCCGGGTGCAGATGGCGAACCGCGCGTCCTTCCCGCCGGGCGAGGCGCGTGAGGACTGGGCGATCATCCGTGCGCTGTCCGAGGTGCTGGGCAAGAAGCTGCCGTATGACTCGCTGGTGCAACTGCGCCAGGCGATGTTCCGGGTCGTGCCGCATCTGATGCGCATCGACCAGATCGAGGCCGGCGACGCGGCGGGCCTCAAGACGCTCGCCTCGCGCGGCGGTGCGCTCGACAAGAGCGCGCTCAAGAGCCCGGTCGCCGACTTCTATCTGACCAACCCCATCGCGCGGGCCTCCGCGGTGATGGCCGAATGCTCGCGTTTGGCTGCCGGCCAGATGCTGAACGCGGCGGAGTAAGCACACGATGTCCGAATTCTTCGCAAGCTCGGCCTGGACCGACATCATCTGGCCACTGATCGTGATGCTGGCGCAGAGCGTGCTGCTGCTCGTCGTGCTGCTGGTGGCGATCGCCTACATCCTGCTCGCCGACCGCAAGATCTGGGCGGCGGTGCAGATCCGGCGCGGCCCGAACGTCGTCGGTCCCTGGGGCCTGTTCCAGTCCTTCGCCGACCTTCTGAAGTTCGTGCTGAAAGAGCCGATCATTCCGGCCGGCTCCAACAAGGGCGTGTTCCTGCTGGCGCCGCTGGTAAGCTGCGTGCTGGCGCTCGCCGCCTGGGCGGTGATCCCGGTCAATCTCAACTGGGTGATCGCCGACATCAACGTCGGCATCCTTTATATTTTCGCGATCTCCTCGCTGTCGATCTACGGCATCATCATGGCCGGCTGGTCGTCGAACTCGAAATATCCGTTCCTCGCCGCGCTCCGCTCGGCGGCGCAGATGGTGTCGTATGAAGTCTCGATCGGCTTCGTCATCGTCACCGTGCTTCTCTGCGTCGGCTCGCTCAATCTCACCGCGATCGTTGAGGCGCAGCACACCCGTGGCCTTGCCACCATGATCGGCCTGCCGTGGCTGACCATCCTGAACTGGTACTGGCTGCCGCTGCTGCCGATGTTCGTGATCTTCTACGTCTCGGCGCTGGCGGAGACCAACCGTCCGCCGTTCGACCTCGTCGAGGCCGAATCCGAACTGGTCGCCGGCTTCATGGTGGAATACGGCTCGACGCCGTATCTGCTGTTCATGCTCGGCGAGTATGTCGCGATCTGCACCATGTGCGCGATGGGCGCGATCCTGTTCATGGGCGGCTGGCTGCCGCCGGTCGATCTGCCGCCGTTCACCTGGGTGCCGGGCGTCATCTGGTTCACGCTGAAGGCTTTCGCGTTCTTCTTCATGATCGCGATGGCGAAGGCGATCGTTCCCCGTTACCGCTACGACCAGCTCATGCGGCTCGGCTGGAAGGTGTTCCTGCCGTTGTCGCTGGCGATGGTCGTGATCGTCGCGGGTGTCCTGCAATTCACCGGGTTTGCGGTGAAGTGAGGTTGTCATGGGTATAGCATCCGCAGCCAATTCGCTTTTGCTCAAGGAGTTCGCCGCAGCCTTCGTGCTGACGATGCGCTACTTCTTCCGGCCGAAGCCGACCCTGAACTATCCCTTCGAGAAGGGGCCGATCTCCCCGCGCTTTCGCGGCGAGCATGCGCTGCGCCGTTATCCGAACGGCGAGGAGCGCTGCATCGCCTGCAAGCTGTGCGAGGCGATCTGCCCGGCGCAGGCCATCACCATCGAGGCCGGTCCGCGCCGCAACGACGGCACCCGCCGCACCGTGCGCTACGACATCGACATGGTGAAGTGCATTTATTGCGGCCTGTGCCAGGAGGCATGCCCGGTCGAAGCCATCGTCGAGGGACCGAATTTCGAGTTCGCGACCGAGACGCGCGAGGAGCTTTATTATGACAAGGCACGGCTGCTCGCCAACGGTGACCGCTGGGAGCGCGAAATCGCCAAGAACATCGCGCTCGACGCGCCTTACCGATAGAGCAGCCGCATGATTTTTCCCGCGCTCTTCTTCTATCTCTTCGCTGGCGTCTGCGTGGCTTCCGCGGTGATGGTCATCACCGCGCGTAACCCGGTGCACTCCGTGCTGTTCATGATCCTCGCCTTCGTCAACGCGGCTGGGCTGTTCCTGCTGCTCGGCGCCGAATTCCTCGCGATGATCCTGGTGGTCGTCTATGTCGGCGCGGTGGCGGTGCTGTTCCTGTTCGTGATCATGATGCTCGACGTCGACTTCGCCGAGCTGCGGCAGGGTTTCATCGAATATCTGCCGGTCGGGATTCTGGTCGGCGCGATCTTCCTCGCCGAGCTGCTGTTGGTCGCGGGCGGCTGGGTCATCAGCCCGAACATCAGCAAGTCGATCACTGCGCCGATTCCGGGTGCGATCACCAATACCGAGGCGATCGGTCTCGTGCTCTACACCCGCTACATCCATTATTTCCAGATGGCGGGTCTGGTGCTGCTGGTGGCGATGATCGGCGCGATCGTGCTGACGCTGCGCCACAAGGCCAGCGTCAAGCGTCAGGACGTCAGCGCGCAGAACGCGCGCGGCAAGGCGACCGCGATGGCGATGCGCAAGGTGGCGTCGGGGCAGGGACTTCAGGACGCTGATGCCGGGGAGTGGGTGAAATGACGATCGGTCTCGGACATTACCTCGCGGTCGGCGCGATCCTGTTCACGCTGGGGATTCTCGGCATCTTCATCAACCGCAAGAACGTCATCATCATCCTGATGTCGATCGAGTTGATCCTGTTGTCGGCGAACGTCAATCTCGTCGCGTTCTCGAGTTTTCTTAATGACATCGTGGGGCAGATTTACGCGCTTCTGGTGCTGACCGTGGCGGCGGCGGAAGCGGCGATCGGCCTTGCCGTGCTGGTGGTGTTCTTCCGCAACCGCGGCTCGATCGCGGTCGAAGACATCAACCTGATGAAGGGCTGAGACCAACATGATTCAGGCCATCGTATTCCTGCCGCTGATCGGCGCCCTGATTGCCGGCGCGATCGCCATCTGGGGCGCGCACGGGCGCAACCCGAGCGGCGACGAGATGGAGCATGCCGACCACGGCCATGGTCACGGCCATGCCGCGCACGCGCACGAGGCGCATGACCATGCCGCGCATGATGATCATGGCCATGACGATCACGGCCCGGTCGAGCCGCCGGCCGCCGGCTCGCGCGCCGCGGAAGTCGTCACCACCATGCTGCTGCTGACTTCGGCGGCGCTGTCGTGGGTTGCGTTCGTCGATGTCGGCCTGCTGCATCACGCCGCGCGTATCGACCTGTTGCCGTGGATCAATTCCGGCGATCTCAAGGTTGCCTGGATGCTGCGCGTCGACACGCTGACCGCGGTCATGCTGGTCGTCGTCACTTCGGTGTCCTCGCTCGTGCACTTGTATTCGATCGGCTACATGCACGAGGATCCGAACCGTCCGCGCTTCATGGCGTATCTGTCGCTGTTCACCTTCGCCATGCTGATGCTGGTGACCGCCGACAATCTGGTGCAGCTCTTCTTCGGCTGGGAAGGCGTCGGCCTCGCGAGCTATCTCCTGATCGGGTTCTGGTTTCAGAAGCCGTCGGCCAATGCCGCCGCCATCAAGGCGTTCGTGGTCAACCGTGTCGGCGATTTCGGCTTTCTGCTCGGCATCTTCGCGATCTTCGCGCTGGTTGGCTCGATCGATTTCGAGACCATCTTCGCCTCGGCTCCAAGTCTCGTCGGCAAGACCATCCATGTCTTCCACTGGGATGTCGACGCGCTGACCTTTACCTGCCTGATGCTGTTCATGGGTGCGATGGGTAAGTCGGCCCAGTTCCTGCTGCACACCTGGCTGCCGGACGCGATGGAAGGCCCGACCCCGGTGTCGGCGCTGATCCATGCCGCGACCATGGTCACCGCCGGCGTCTTCATGGTGGCGCGCCTGTCGCCGCTGTTCGAATTGGCGCCGAATGCGCAGGCCTTCGTGATGCTGATCGGCGGCACCACGGCACTGTTCGCCGCGACCATCGGTCTAGTGCAGAACGACATCAAGCGCATCGTCGCTTATTCGACCTGTTCGCAGCTCGGCTACATGTTCGTGGCGATGGGGGCGGGCGCCTATTCGGTCGGCATGTTCCATCTGTTCACGCACGCCTTCTTCAAGGCGCTGCTGTTCCTGGGGTCCGGCTCGGTGATCGCCGCGATGCATCACGAGCAGGACATCCGCAACATGGGCGGCCTGAAGGATCGCATTCCCTACACCTACGCCACCATGGTGATCGGCACGCTGGCGCTGACCGGATTCCCGCTCACCGCCGGCTACTTCTCCAAGGATGCGATCATCGAGTCTGCGTTCGTGTCGCATAACCCGTTCGCGCTCTATGCCTTCCTCGCGACCGTGGTCGCGGCCGGCCTGACCTCGTTCTATTCCTGGCGTCTGATTTTCAAGACCTTCCACGGCGAGCCGCACGACCATCATCATTACGAGGCCGCGCGTGAGAACCCGTGGGTGATGATGGTGCCGCTGTACGTGCTGGCCGCGGGCTCGCTGCTCGCCGGCTTCCCGTTCAAGGAGCTGTTCGTCGGCCACGGCGTCGACGAGTTCTTCCGCGAATCGCTGAAGCTGAAGCCGAACATTCTGGAAGAGATGCATCACATTCCGGCCTGGATCGCGTTCTCGCCGACGGTGATGATGGCGGGGGGCTTTGCCGTGGCGTGGCTGTTCTACATCCGCCGGCCATATCTGCCGGTCGAACTCGCCAGCCACCATCCGCTGCTCTACAGGTTCCTGCTCAACAAATGGTACTTCGACGAGCTGTATGACGTGATCTTCGTGCGTCCCGCCAAATGGCTCGGACGTTTCCTCTGGAAGAAGGGCGACGGTCTCGTGATCGACGGCTTCGGTCCGGACGGCGTGTCCGCCCGGGTGCTGGATGTGACGCGCAGGCTGATGCGCGTGCAGACCGGCTATCTCTACCACTATGCCTTCGCGATGATGATCGGTGTCGCGGGGCTCATCACCTGGTTCATGTTCGGCGTCGGGGGCCAGCAATGACAACCTGGCCTGTGCTTTCCATCGTCACTTTCCTGCCGGTCGCCGGCGCGCTGCTGGTCTATCTCATGGCGCGCGGCGGCGAGGAGGCGGCAAACCGCACCGCGCGCTGGGTCGCGCTGTGGACCACCATCGTCACCTTCGCGGTTTCGCTCGTTCTGGTGATGCGGTTCGATCCGACGCAGGCGGGCTTCCAGTTCGTCGAAAAGGCGCCCTGGCTCGCCAACACCATCACCTATCACATGGGCGTCGATGGCATCTCGCTGCCGTTCGTGATCCTCACCACCGCGCTGATGCCGTTCTGCATCCTGGCGAGCTGGCGCGCGGTGAAGCTGCGCGTGCGCGAATACATGATGGCGTTCCTCATTCTGGAAACGCTGATGGTCGGCACCTTCTCGGCGCTCGATCTCGTGCTGTTCTATCTGTTCTTCGAAGGCGGCCTCATTCCGATGTTCCTGATCATCGGCGTGTGGGGCGGTCCGCGCCGTGTCTACGCCACCTTCAAGTTCTTCCTCTACACGCTGCTCGGCTCGGTGCTGATGCTGCTCGCCATCATGGCGCTGTACTGGAATGCCGGCACCACCGACATTCCGACGCTGATGACCACGGCGGTGCCGCGCGGCCTGCAAACGTGGGCGTGGCTGGCGTTCTTCGCCTCGTTCGCGGTGAAGATGCCGATGTGGCCGGTCCACACCTGGCTGCCGGATGCGCACGTCGAGGCGCCGACCGCGGGCTCGGTGGTGCTGGCGGCGATTCTCTTGAAGATGGGCGGCTACGGCTTCCTGCGTTTCTCGCTGCCGATGTTCCCGCTGGCCTCGCATGATTTCGCGCCACTGGTGTGGACGCTCTCGGCGATCGCGATCGTTTACACCTCGCTGGTCGCCTTGATGCAGGAGGACATGAAGAAGCTGATCGCGTACTCCTCGGTCGCGCATATGGGCTTCGTCACCATGGGCATCTTCGCCGGCACCACGCAGGGCGTGGCCGGCGGCGTGTTCCAGATGGTGTCGCACGGCATCGTCTCCGGCGCGCTGTTCCTGTGCGTCGGCATCATCTACGACCGCATGCACACCCGCGAGATCGCCGCTTATGGCGGCCTCGTCAACCGCATGCCGCTCTACGCGCTGGTGTTCATGGTCTTCACCATGGCCAATGTCGGTCTGCCCGGTACCTCCGGGTTCGTCGGGGAATTCCTGACGCTGCTCGGCACCTTCAAGGTTTCGGTTTCGACCGCGATCTTCGCCACGCTCGGCGTCATTCTCTCGGCGGCCTATGCGCTCTGGCTCTACCGCAAGATCGTGTTCGGCGCTCTGGAGAAGCCGGCGCTGGCGTCGATCAAGGATATGACTGCGCGCGAGGTCTTCATTTTGGCGCCGTTTGTGGTGCTGACGATCCTGTTCGGCGTCTATCCGAAGCCGGTGCTGGATATGTCGGCGGCCTCGGTGCAGCAACTCGTCAACAATTACAGCGCGGCGATCACGGCCGTGAAGGCCGCGGCCTTAAACTGAGAGCAGGGCAGGACAGCACGCCATGAATTTCGACATTGCAAGCTATTCGCTGCTCCCGGTGCTGCCGGAGATCGTGCTGGCGTCCGGCGCGATGCTGCTGCTGCTGGTCGGCGCCTATCGTGGCACGGGCGCGGTTCGCGCCATCACCATGCTCTCCACCGTCCTGCTCGTGGTGACCGGCGTTCTGGTGCTGACGTTGCCGTCCGGCAAGCTCACCACCTTCGGCGGCAGCTTCATCGTCGATGACTTCGCGCGTTTCCTGAAGGTGCTGTCGTTGATCGGATCGGCGGCGACCTTGATATTGTCGCGCCGTTATCTCGCCGATCAGGTCAAGATTTTCGAATACGCCATTCTGGTGCTGCTCTCGAGCACAGGCATGATGGTGTTGATCTCGGCCGGCGACCTCGTGATGCTTTATCTCGGCCTCGAACTGATGAGCTTCGCGCTCTACGTCGTCGCCTCCAGCCATCGCGACAACCTCAAGTCGACCGAGTCGGGCCTGAAGTATTTCGTGCTCGGCTCGCTGTCGTCCGGTATGCTGCTGTATGGCGCCTCGCTGATCTACGGCTTCACCGGCACGGTGTCGTTCGCCGGCATTGCGGCGGCCGCCAAGACCGGCAGCCTCGGCATCCTGTTCGGCATCGTCTTCCTGCTCGCGGGCCTGTGCTTCAAGGTCTCGGCGGTGCCGTTCCATATGTGGACGCCAGACGTCTATGAAGGCGCGCCGACCCCGGTGACCGCATTCTTCGCCTCGGCGCCGAAGGTGGCGGCGCTTGCGATCTTCACCCGCGTCGCGCTGACCGCGTTCCCTGGCGTCACGCATGAGTGGCAACAGATCGTGACCTTCGTTTCGATCGCCTCGATGGCGCTCGGCTCGTTCGCGGCGATCGGCCAGAAGAACATCAAGCGCATGATGGCCTATTCTTCCATCGGCCATATGGGTTTCGCGCTGGTCGGCCTTGCTGCGGGCACCCAGCAGGGCGCGCAGGGCGTGATCTTGTATCTCGCCATCTATGTCGCGATGACGCTCGGCACCTTCTCGGTGATCCTGGCGATGAAGCGGGGTGGCCACAACGTCGAGCAGATCAGTGATTTCGCAGGCCTGTCGCGCACCAACCCGGTGCTGGCGTTCCTGTTCGCGATGCTGCTGTTCTCGCTGGCCGGCGTGCCGCCGCTGGCGGGATTCTTCGCCAAGTTCTACGTCTTCCTCGCGGCGATCCAGTCCGGCCTGTTCGCGCTGTCGGTGATCGGCGTGATCACAAGCGTGGTGGGCGCGTTCTACTATCTGTCGATCATCAAGGTGATGTATTTCGACGAGCCGAAGGGCGCGGTCGAGCCGATGGGTGGTGAATTGCGGGCGGTGCTCGCGGTCGCTGGCGTGTTCAACCTCTTGTTCTTCGTCTACCCGGCTCCGCTGGTGAACGCGGCGACGCTTGCCGCGAAGTCACTGTTCTGACGATGGCGTTTGCGCTCGGTCCGCGAGCACAAACCGCCGGAATCCGACTGACCGCCTTCGAAACGATCGGTTCGACCAATGCTGAGGCGCTGGCGCGGGTTCGCGCCGGCGAGCGCGGGCCGCTGTGGCTGGCGACGACGCATCAGAGCGCCGGGCGCGGCAGGCGCACCCGCGCATGGGTTTCGCCGCCGGGCAATCTCGCCGCCAGCATCATCCAGACCATTAAAGCGCCGCCGGCTGTTGTCGCCACGCTCGGCTTTGCCGCGGGTCTTGCGCTCGACAGCACGTTGCGTGAGATCGCGGGCGAGGGTGCGGCGTCGTTCGCGCTGAAGTGGCCCAATGATGTGCTCGCAGATGGCAAAAAGATCGCCGGCATCCTGATCGAGACAGAAACGACCCCGGAAGGCCTTGCTGTCGTGGTCGGCATCGGCGTCAATGTCGTCGCGGCGCCGGACGGCATGCCGTATCCGGTGACTTCGCTGGCCGCCTGCGGCATCACGGCGAGCGCGGAAGACGTGTTCGCCGCGCTCTCGGATGCGTGGTTGGAGTTCGTCACGCTCTGGGATGACGGTCGCGGCTTTCAGCAGATCCGCCGTTTGTGGCTGGCGCGAGCCGCCGGGCTTGGTAAACCGATGGCAGTGCGGAGCGGCAGCGTGACCTTGCAGGGGACGTTCGAGACGCTCGACGAGGAGGGGCGGTTGGTGCTGGCGGAAGACGGCGGGAGGCGGATGACGGTCGCGGCGGGCGAGGTGCATTTCGGCGCGGCGATGTCGGCGGGAGCGGCCTGATGGCGCGGCCGGACGAATTCACCTTCGCGCCGCTCGGCGGCATTGGCGAGATCGGCATGAATTTGTCGCTCTACGGCCTTGGCAACCGCCATCAGCGCAGTTGGCTCGCGGTCGATCTCGGCGTGTCGTTCGGCAATGAGGAGCATCTGCCGGGCATCGACGTCATCATGCCGGACATCCGTTTCCTCGAAAAGGAACGCAAGAACCTCGTCGGCCTGGTCCTGACCCACGCCCACGAGGATCATTTCGGCGCCATCATCGATCTGTGGCCGCGCCTGCAATGCCCGATCTATGCGACGCAGTTCAGCGCCTCGCTGTTCGAGGCCAAATGCGCCGCCGAGCGCAACGCGCCGAAGATCCCGGTCACGGTTGTGGAATCGGGCGGGCGGATTGATCTCGGTCCGTTCAGCGTCGAGTTCATTCCGGTGGCGCATTCGATTCCGGAATCGCACGCGCTGGCGATCCGCACCGAGGCCGGTACGGTGCTGCACACCGGCGACTGGAAGATCGACCCGACCCCGATCATCGGCCGGCCAACCGACGAGAGGCGCCTGCGCGAGCTCGGCGACGAAGGCGTGCTGGCGCTGGTCGGCGATTCCACCAATGCGGTGCGTGACGGCCGCTCGCCTTCCGAGCAGGAAGTCGCCAGGACCATCACCGAACTGGTGAAGGCCGCGCGGGGCCGTGTCGCGGTAACAACTTTCGCCTCGAATGTCGCGCGTCTGCGTGCCGTCGCGGAAGCCGCCCGCACCGCCGACCGCGAGGTGGTGGTGATCGGGCGGGCGATGGAGCGTGTGGTTCAGGTCGCGCGCGAGACCGGCTATCTCGATGGCATCGGCGCATTCCGTGGTGCGGACTATTACGGCCATTTCCCACCGGACAAGGTGCTGGCGCTGTGCACCGGCAGCCAGGGCGAGCCGCGCGCGGCGCTGGCCCGCATCGCCAACGACGACCATCCGCTGGTGACGCTGAACAAGGGCGACACCGTGATCTTCTCCTCGCGCACCATTCCGGGCAACGAGCGAGCGGTCGGCGGGATCATCAACAATCTGGTGCTGCAGGGCGTGACGGTCATCACCGACCGTACCCATCTGGTCCACGTCTCGGGGCATCCGCGTCAGGATGAACTGCGCGACATGATCTCGTGGGTGCGTCCGCAACTTCTGATCCCGGCCCATGGCGAGGCGCTGCATCTGTCGGAACACGCGAAGCTGGCGCGGGCCTGCGGCGTGCCGAAAGTCGTGATCTGCAAGAACGGCGATCTGGTGCGGCTTGGACCGGGCGAGCCCGTGATCGTGGGCGAGGTGCCGGCGGGCCGCACCTACAAGGACGGCATTCTTCTGGAGGACCAGAAGGCGCGTGCGGTCGTCGAACGCCGCCGCCTGTCCTTCGCCGGCTGCGCGCTGGTCTCGATTGCCATGACCGAAAGCGGCGAACTCGCCGACGATCCTGAGATCGAACTGATCGGCATCCCGGAGCGCAACGCCGCCGGCGAGGAGATCGCCGACGAGGCGTTCGATGTGGCGGTCGCGACGGTCGAAAATCTGCCGCGCGCCAAACGACGCGATCCGGACGCGGTGTCGGAGGCGGTGCGCCGCGCGGTGCGCGCTTCGATCGCGGAGCAGTGGGGCAAGAAGACGATCTGTACGGTTCACGTGCTGGTCGTCTGATATCGTCACGAGACGATTTGGTGATGGAGGCAGGGATGCTGGGCCGGCTCAACCATGTGGGAATCGCCGTGCGCGACGTGAAAGCGGCGGCGGAGATTTATCGCACCGCGTTCGGCGCCGAGGTCTGCGAGCCGGTCGAGGCGCCTCAACACGGCGTGGTCGCGCTATTTGTCACCTTGCCCAACACCAAGATCGAGTTCATTCAGCCGTTGGGAGAGGCGTCACCGGTCGCCAAGTTTCTGGCGCGTAATCCCGATGGCGGTATTCACCATTTGTGCTACGAGGTGCCGGACATCATCGCGGCGCGCGACGATTTCATCGCGCGGGGCGCGCGCGTGCTCGGCGACGGCGAGCCGAAGGTCGGCGTTGGCGGCGCTCTGGCGCTCTTTCTGCATCCGAAGGATTTCTCCGGTGCTCTCATTGAGATCAAGCAGGTCTAGACCATGACCATTTCTTCCGCCCTGGCGATCTATTTCGTGTTGTGGTGGGTGGTGCTGTTCGCGGTGCTGCCGTTCGGCGTGCGCGAGAAGGTGGGCGATGCCGGCGATGAGGTGGCGGGAGCCGATCCCGGCGCGCCGCGTTTGCCGCGCATGGCGCAGAAGGTGCTGTGGACCACCATCGTGTCCGCGGTTCTTTTTGCGATCGGTCTCTATGCCCACCGGCAGGGCTATCTCAATCTCGACCGGCTCGGCGATCTGCTCGGCTTTCCGCGCTGATTCCAATCGCTTGCGTGCCGGCCAAACGGCAGCGGCAGAGACCCACCGCAGATAATTGCAGACATAAGCAGACAAAAAAAGAGCAGGGCCCAGCCCCGCTCTTGTAATTATTCCGACTCCTTAATTTCCCGATGAGATTTGGATTTATCCGTATTTATTCGGGAACGACGCTGCTTATGCGCGTCAGAGCCTCCTCCCAAGACTTGGACCGGCCACTTGGACCACCGGATGAAATTGGCAAGCCGCATTCGTCCGGGCAGACTGTGTAACCGAACGTTGCCGTGTTGTCACCCTTTTCGGCAAGAAATCTCCTATTTACTGCACTGCACAAAGACGGGGTGATAAATGCTCGTTTTATTCTGAAACGGCCGAATGAAACGAAGCCCTTAGGAACCTTCGGCGTCTCTCGACATCCCATGTGAAGCGTGATTAGTCGGGCACGGGGATCAACGAGTGAAAATGATGCGCCGCTGGCTGGGGACATATCTTCCCGTCGCGATGTTCGCCATTCTGGCGCAGTTGATTGCGCCGATCGGGGCGGCATGGGCTGCTGCCGCGCTGCATGATCCGCTCGCCAATGCGCCGATCTGCGCAAGTCTTCACGGGGCTTCCGATTCCGATATCGATCTGACGGATCAGGGGCAGAGCGCGCCGCAGACCACCACGTGCTGCGCCTTGTGCGTGCTGGTGCATGCCGGATCGGCGACCGTCCCGACGCCCGACGCGCCGTTCGTGGCGCTGCATCTGTCCTATCAGCGCATTTTGTGGCTGGCCGACCAGCCGATGCCGCCCGCGCGCGACGGCGGCCGCCTCGCGCAGGCGCGAGCTCCACCCCTTCATTCCTGATCGCGACCTCGACGTGGCTGCGGCAGCCCATGCCGCCGGCCGCAAACGTAGATCGACGCTGCTGAATGCAGCCATCAGGAATGAATCATGTTCAGGACGTTCAAGCCGCACGTGCTGTGTGGCGTCAGCATGCTCGCGATCGGCGGCACGTTGGGGGCAGGGGCCATGTCCCAAGCCTTTGCAGAACACACATCCGGTCACGTCTTGCCGGCGATGACGGTCGATGCGCCGTCACAGCCGCGCGCCAAGCCGCGCAAGCCGAAACGCGCCGCCACGGCCCGGAGGCAATCGGCACAACCTGCCGTTGCGCAGGGAGCGCCGGTCACGTCCCAGGTCCGGGCCGGGTCCGTCAGCGCGAGTGCAGCGCGGGCAATTCTCGGTCAGGCGCCGCTGGGCCAGACCCAGACCACGATCGATCGAAGTCAGTTCGATAACCGCCCATCCTTCTCGGTGGCGGATGTGCTGCGCGAGAGCCCCGGCATCTCGGTCAAGCAGGGCAACGGCCCGCGCGATTTCGGCATCTCGATCCGCGGCTCGAACGCGCGCAACGGTTTCGGTATCCGCAACATGGTGATCTTCGACGACGGCTTCCCGGTGACGCAGCCCGACGGTCTGTCGCGTTCCGACCTGATCGACCCGCACGCCTATGGCGCAATCGACGTGATCCGCGGGCCGTCCTCGGCGCTGTACGGCAACTATGCCACCGGCGGCGCGCTGAACTTCCGCACCCGGCCGGGCGGCGAGATCGACGGCATCGAGTACGGCATCGACGGCGGCAGCTTCGGCTATCTCAACAACTATCTCGCCGCCGGCAAGAAGGTCGGGAATTTCGAGGCCTCGCTGTTCGCGAGCGATACGCGCGGCGACGGCTTCATCGGCAATAGCTGGTTCAACACCCAGACGGTGAATTTCCTCGGCACCTACAAGGCGACGCCGGATGACCGCTTCACGGTCAAGTTCATCAATAACAATCTGGATGCGCGGTTACCGATCCGGCTGTCGCTCAACCAGTTCAACCTCAATCCATTCCAGCGCGGTTGCGCGATGTTCGCGGGCTCCGCGCCGGGATGTGCCACGGTGACGCTCAACAACAACGGCTTCAACACTTCAGCCGGCACCGACAGGGAAACGGCGGAGCAGGCCGGGCTTGGCCGCACCGACCGGCGCACCATTGTCGGCGGGCGCTGGGAGCACGATTTCGACAATCAGACCACATGGCGCAACCAGTTCGTGTTCGACGACCGCAACATCAGCCAGCCGACCGGCGCCACCAGCGCGATCGGCGATTATCCTTCGTATAATTTCATCAGCGACGTGACCCGTCGTGGTCAGTTGTTCGGCATGGACTCGACGACCTATTTCGGCGGTTTCTACAACACGCTGAGTTGGTCCGGAGACACGCGCATGCTGATGCCTGGGGGCGATGCGACGCTCGGGCGCTTGTCGTCCAACGTGACGGGCGAGCATTCGAACTACGGCCTGCGGGCGCGCGAGGAACTGAAACTGACCGAGACGCTGACCGCGATCGGCGGCATCGGCTGGGAGCGGTCGGTGCTGAGGGGCACCAACACCGCCTACAGCTATGCGGGGCCGACCGGAGTCACCAGCACGAAGATCACCGATGCCGACAAGCACTTCGACAACACCGCGCCGGAGCTCGCGCTGCTCTACAGGATCAGCAACGACTGGCAGGTGCGGGCGCGCGTCGCGGCCGGCTACGGCACGCCGCAGGTCGGCAATCTGTTCGTGCTGGCGAACGGCCAGAACGGTAACAACACCCAGCTCACCTCGCAGAAGAACCTCGGCTACGATCTCGGCGTCGACTGGACGCCGAACAACGCGGTCAGGGTCAGTGTCACCGGCTTCTACGAGTTCTTTCGCGACGAGCTTGTGACGCAGGCCACGCCGGTCGGCGCGCCGAACGGCAGCTTCACCTTCAACGCACCGCGCTCCGAGCACCGCGGCGTCGAACTCGCCGCCGACTGGCGGATCGATCCGCGCTGGCGTGCGACGCTGGCCTACACCTATCTCGACCAGATCTACACCGAATACACCGAGGTGCTGAACAATGGTGCGGGCTTCAGCTTCAACCGCGCCGGCAACAAGATTCCCGGCATCTCGCCCAACGAATTGACGGCGCGACTGTCCTACGACGAAATATCAGGGCCGCTTCGAGGCCTTGGCGGCTTCGTCGAAGTGCAGTGGAAGGATTCCTTCTACATGGACAATGCCAATTTGTTGAAGGCGCCGGGCTATGAACTGGTCAATCTCAACGTACACTACAAGACGGATCTGGTTTCGGATTATCTGAAATCGCTCAATCTGTATTTCGAGGTCCGCAACGTGTTTGACCGCACCTATGTCGCGTCCGCCAACAATATCGGTAACACCGTCACGGCGGGCGGGATACAGAACCCGGCCAGCGTGCTGGCGAACAGCACCGGCTCGATCTACGCCGGATCGCCGCGCACGTTCGTTGCCGGAATGAAGGTGGCATTCAGATGAGGCGCAACGTGTTGAGTATTCGCGGGCTCGGACATGCGCTCGTCGCTTTCGCGGCGATCGCGCTGTGCTCGTCCGGCGCGCTGGCGCAGATGAAGCACCAGCACAATTCCGAGGCGGCGTGCGAAGACGTCGCCTTGAAGTGCGCCTCGAAAGTCACGGCGACGTTCGACGCGGGCGGCACGCTGTGGGCGATCTGGATGGCGGGCGGCCAGCTCTCGGTCGCGAGCTCGGCGGACGGTGGCAAAACTTTCCCGACGCCGGTCGTGATCACGAAAGGCAATACCGATCTCGACTGGGGCCCCGATGCGCGGCCGCAGATCGTGGTCGATCCGCAGGGACGCATCGTCGTCGCGTTCTCGACCTTCCGCGACAAGGCGTTCAACGGCGAGGTGTTCACCACGCGCTCGGTGGATGGCGGCAAGACCTTCGCGCCGCCGCAGCCGATCACCGCCAGCAAGGAAAGCCAGCGCTTCCAGGCGCTGGCGCTCGATCGCGACGGTTCGGTATTCGCGGCCTGGCTCGACAAGCGCAACCGCGGACCGGCGCGCAAGAAAGGCGAGGTGTATGACGGCGCGGCGCTGTTCTTCGCCTCATCGAAGGACGGTGGCGCGACCTATTCCGAAGCGCATGTCGCGCGCGACAACACCTGCGAATGCTGCCGGCTCGGGCTTGCCTTCGCGGGGCCGGGCCGCCCCGCCGTGGTCTTCCGCAACATCTTCGAGGGCGGAGTGCGCGACCACGCCATCGTCACCTTCTCCGATCTGAAGACGCCGGGCGAGATCCACCGCGTCAGCGTCGATGACTGGAAGATCGCGGCCTGCCCGCATCACGGGCCGAGCCTCGCGGTCGCCAAGAACGGCACCTATCACGTCACCTGGTACA
The DNA here is from genome assembly GCA_001897755.1 of Afipia sp. 64-13. GTDB lineage: Bacteria > Pseudomonadota > Alphaproteobacteria > Rhizobiales > Xanthobacteraceae > Afipia. The sequence goes on along the minus strand of MKUJ01000017.1, from coordinate 118,155 downwards.
CCAACGGCAAGAACCGCAAGGGTCTGTTCTACGCCCGCTCCGAGGATGGCGGCCGCAGCTTCTCGACGCCGATGCCGATCGGCGATGCTGCGCGCGCGCCCTCGCGTCCGTTCGTGCTGGCCGGTCCCGATGGCACGCAACTGGTGTGGAAGGAATTCGACGGCGAGACGACCACGGTCCATCTGATGACCTCGCGGGATGCCGGCAAGACCTGGTCGCAGCCGCGCGCGATTGCGAGTACGGCGGATGCCTCCGATCATCCGCTGCTGGTCAGCGATGGCCGCAAGGTGTTTCTGTCATGGATGACCAAGGCGGACGGCTACCGCTTTCAGGCGCTGGAGGGCGGATCATGAAACGGGCGTGGCTCGCGGCCGGATTCCTGCTCGCATTGTTGTCGGCGGCTCCCGCTGCGAATGCACTCAAGCCGTTCGAGCGCGGAAGCTGGCAGACCATCCTCAAGGCGCATAACGGACGGCCGACCATCGTGCACTTCTGGGGCGTTACCTGCGGTCCGTGCAAGGTCGAGTTGCCGCTGCTCGGCGCCTTCATGAAGAAGCATCCGGGCCTCGACATGGTGACCATCAGCGCCGACCTCGTGCCCAATTTGCCGGCAGCGGCGCAGGCGATGCTCGACAAGGCCGGACTGGGCCCCGCGGAGAACTGGATCTTCGACGGCTTTGCCGAGCGGCTGCGTTTCGAGATCGATCCGAACTGGCAGGGCGATATCCCGCGCACCTTGCTGGTGACCGCTGACGGGTCGATCACCACGCTGGAGGGAACCGCCGAGATCGCCGATCTGGAGAAATGGTCCGCCGCTCAGGGGGCGGCGGCAAAGTAGGGCGGCAAGGCAAGGGGAATCGGGAAGCCGGCCCGGCAGGCCGGCACCCTTGTGTTTTGCCGGGCAATCCGGTTTCAGTGACGGGCTGTTCCGTTCCTCCGATTCCCCGAGCCTTTCCCATGCGATTGTCGCGTTTCTTCCTGCCCATCCTCAAGGAAACCCCGAAAGAGGCGGAAATCGTCTCCCACCGGCTGATGCTGCGTGCCGGCATGCTGCGGCAGGAGGCCGCGGGCATCTATGCCTGGCTGCCGCTGGGCTTGCGGGTGCTGAAGAAGATCGAGCAGATCGTGCGCGAGGAGCAGAACCGAGCCGGGGCCATCGAGCTTCTGATGCCGACGCTGCAACTCGCCGACCTGTGGCGCGAGAGCGGCCGCTATGACGCTTACGGCCCGGAGATGCTGCGTATCGCCGATCGCCACAAGCGCGAGCTGCTTTACGGACCGACCAACGAGGAGATGATCACGGAAATCTTCCGGGCCTACGTGAAGTCTTACCGGAGCTTGCCGCTCAATCTCTATCACATCCAATGGAAATTCCGCGACGAGCAACGTCCGCGTTTCGGCGTGATGCGCGGCCGCGAATTTCTGATGAAAGACGCTTATTCGTTCGACATCGACGAGGCGGCGGCGCGACTGTCCTACAACAAGATGTTCGTGGCCTATCTGCGCACCTTCGCGCGCATGGGCCTGAAAGCCATCCCGATGCGGGCCGAGACCGGCCCGATCGGCGGCGACCTGTCCCACGAGTTCATCGTGCTGGCTGAGACCGGCGAGTCCGGCGTGTTCTGCAACAAGGACGTGCTCGATCTGCCGATCCCGGACGAGGGCGTCGACTACGACGGCGACCTCACGCCGATCATCAAGCAGTGGACTGAGCTTTACGCCGCGACCGAGGACGTCCATGACGCGGCGCGCTACGAGAGCGAGGTGCCGGCGGACAAGCGGGTGCAGACCCGCGGCATCGAGGTCGGCCAGATCTTCTATTTCGGCACCAAATATTCCGACAGCATGAAGGCGCTGGTCTCCGGCGCGGACGGTATCGAGCGGCCGATCCATGGCGGCTCCTACGGCGTCGGCGTCTCGCGTCTGGTCGGCGCGATCATCGAGGCCTGTCACGACGAGGCTGGCATCAAATGGCCGGAGGCGGTGGCGCCGTTCCGTGTCGCGATCCTCAATCTCAAGCAGGGCGCGGAGGACACCGACGCCGCCTGCGAGAAGCTCTATGCCGCGCTGACCGCGAAGGGCGTCGATGTGCTGTACGACGACACCGACCAGCGTCCCGGCGGCAAATTCGCCACCGCCGACCTGATCGGTATCCCCTGGCAGGTTCTGATCGGGCCGAAGGGGCTTGCCGAGGGCAAGGTCGAAATCAAGAAGCGCAGCGACGGCAGCCGCGAATTCCTCAGCCTGGACGAGACGCTGAAGCGATTCAGCCCGAATTGATCCGCCCGTCATTGCCGGGCGCGACCCGGCAATCCATCATTAATTTTCACAAGACGGATGGATACGCCGGTCCAGCCCGCGTATGACGCATCGTGAATGATGCTTGATCGAGCCACCAAGCTGCCGTCCGCGAAGAGGCGCCGCGATTTGCACAGTAATCGCAACCTCTCAGGTCGCGGATCGGTGCGTGCAAGACTACAATTCGCCCGAATCGTGTGAGACGCCGGGCGATGGACAAGAACACATGAGTGAGCCAGTTCGGACCGCGCCTTTCGCCCCTTTCGAGTGGCTGATTTCGGCCCGCTATCTCAGGGCCCGGCGCAAAGAGGGCTTTATTTCGGTCATCGCCGGCTTCTCGTTCCTCGGCATCATGCTTGGCGTCGCCACTCTCATCATCGTGATGGCGGTGATGAACGGCTTTCGCAAGGAACTGCTCGACAAGATTCTCGGCCTCAACGGCCATCTTCTGGTGCAGCCGCTGGAATCGCCGCTGACCGACTGGAAGGACGTCGCCGACCGCATCAACAACGTGAAAGGCATCCGGCTTGCCGCGCCGATCGTCGAGGGGCAGGCACTGGCCTCCTCGCCGTTCAATGCCGCCGGCGTGCTGGTCCGCGGCATCCGCGCCGCCGACCTCAACAGCCTCACCTCGATCGCCAAGAACATCAAGCAGGGCACGCTGGAAGGATTCGACGAGGGGCAGGGCGTGGCGATCGGCCGCCGTCTCGCCGACCAGTTGTCGCTGCGCGCGGGCGACACCCTGACGCTGGTCGCGCCGCGCGGCGCGGTGACGCCGATGGGCACGACGCCGCGCATCAAGCCTTACAAGGTCGCCGCGGTGTTTGAGATCGGCATGTCGGAATACGACTCGGCGTTCGTGTTCATGCCGCTCGCCGAGTCCCAGGCCTATTTCAACCGCAACAACGACGTGACCTCGATCGAGATCTATACGGACAATCCCGACAAGATCGATGTCTATCGCAAGGCGGTGACGGAGGCGGCCGGTCGGCCGATTTTCCTGGTCGACTGGCGCCAGCGCAACGCGACGTTTTTCAACGCGCTTCAGGTCGAGCGCAACGTGATGTTCCTGATCCTGACCCTGATCGTTCTGGTCGCGGCGCTCAACATCATCTCCGGCCTGATCATGCTGGTGAAGGACAAGGGCAGCGACATCGCCATCCTGCGCACCATGGGCGCGACGCAGGGCTCGATCATGCGGGTGTTCCTGATCACCGGCGCCGCGATCGGCGTGGTCGGCACGCTGGTCGGTTTTCTTCTCGGACTGGTGGTCTGCATGAACATCGAATCGATCCGCCAGTTCGTGTCCTGGCTCACCAACACCGAGCTGTTCTCGCCGGAACTGTACTTCCTGTCCAAGCTGCCGGCCGAGATCGATGCCGGCGAGACCGCGGCCGTGGTCATCATGGCGCTGACGCTGTCGTTCCTTGCGACGCTTTACCCGTCATGGCGGGCGGCGCGGCTCGACCCCATCGAGGCGTTGAGGTACGAGTGAGCACCATGGAGCAGGGGGACAACGACGCGCCGGTGGTGTTTCTGCATCAGATCCACCGCCGCTACCGGCAGGGCGAGGACACCCTGACCATTCTCGACAACGCGCAACTCGCGTTGTGGGCGGGGCAGTCGGTAGCGCTGGTCGCGCCGTCCGGCACCGGCAAATCGACGCTGCTGCATATCGCCGGACTGCTGGAACAGCCCGACGAAGGCGAGGTCTATATCGGGGGCGCTGCGACGTCTGGCCTGTCGGATGCGGAGCGCACCCGGATCAGACGTACCGAGATCGGTTTCGTCTATCAGTCGCACCGCCTGCTGCCGGAATTCTCGGCGCTCGAGAATGTGATGATGCCGCAGATGATCCGCGGCCTGCCTCGCAAGGAAACGATCCAGCGGTCCAAGGAGATTCTGGCCTATCTCGGCCTCGGCGACCGCGTCGCTCACCGTCCGGCGGAATTGTCCGGCGGCGAGCAGCAGCGCGTCGCCATCGCCCGTGCGGTGGCCAATGCGCCGCGCGTGCTGTTTGCCGACGAGCCGACCGGAAATCTCGATCCGCACACCGCCGATTATGTCTTCAAGGCGCTGATGCAGCTTGTGCGCGCGACGCAGGTGGCGATGCTGATCGCCACCCACAATATGGATCTCGCCGCGCGGATGGACCGCCGTGTGTCTCTTGCCGACGGTCAGGTCATCGAACTGGATTAGAAGTCTAATCCAGTTCCTGTGATGTCAGTTGTTGTGCTGCCGCCGCTTGGTGCGGTGATGCTGCTTTTTCGGCCGCGGATGCGGCGGCACGTAATAGGGGCTGTCCGGGCCGTCCGACAGGTCCGGCATGAAACGCGGCTTTCTCACGACATAGGCGCTGCCCGGCCGTCCCGCATAAAACGGGTCGCGATAGCATTCCGCCGTCCGCCCGGAGGCGCTCATCCGGCACTGCGCCATCGTGGAATAGCTGCAGTCGTTATAGAAATCGCCCAGGGTATAAACCCGCATGCAATAGGGATAGTCGACCTCTGCCCGGGCCGGCGAGGCGTCGGCCGCTATAAATATCGCGCCGAGCGCCAGCGGCAGAAGCAGCAGGCGCAATTGTCCGGCCAGCCGCCGGGCGGTGAATGTCCGCGTTGTCGTCGTCATCAGTAATCGCTCCGATAGCCCCGGCGCGGCCGGCGCGGGGCGTTATAATCATCGCGGAAATAGAACGGGTTTTGCTGGCAATAGGCGTAACGGCCGGAGGCTGCCGCCTTGCAGGCCGCATAGGTCGGGTAACTGCAGTCGCCGATCGGGGTGGCATAGTCACGTCCCGAGATGCAGAACGGATAGTCCCGCGCCTCGGCCGGGGTCGGCGATCCGCCGGCTAGGATGCCGAAGGCCACAAGGGCGAAAAACAGGCTGCGCATTGTCATCTCCATGGACCGGGACTCGAACCGCGCCCGGGACCTTGTCCCTGTAGCCGCTCCCGGTTCCACGAACAACACACGTTGCGGCGAGAAGTTCATTTCCGGTGCGGCCTTTCAGTTCGTTACCTTTTGTTAGGGCTGTTTTGGCGACTTCGCGGGGCATGCTTGACCTGAGAACGAAAACAGAACAATGTTCTTCATATGTTCTAGCGAGTCCTGTCGGGTAATCAGAGGAGCATCGGCCATGTTGAAGACCTTTGTCGAGGAGGCTGCGGCGCTGACATCGATCGTGCTGTTTGTCGGGACCATTGCGGTCTGGGCGCAGGTGATCCCCCAGCTCTAGGGGCTTTGATATCCCCGGTGACGCTGGGGATAAGGCAGACAGCGCCACACCGGGGACTGTCAGCCGCGGGGTCTGGGGTATGATCGGGACCGCGAGTCGGCCTGCCGGCGCGATCCCACCCACCTTTCAGAGCCAAGAAGCTGCCATGCCGAACGCCGGATTCGTCCATCTGCACGTCCACTCGGCGTATTCGCTGCTGCAAGGCGCGATCAAGATCGCCAAGCTGGGTGATCTGGCCAAGGCCGACCGCCAGCCGGCGCTGGCGCTGACCGACACCGACAACATGTTCGGCGCGCTGGAATTCTCCGACAAGATGGCGGCGTCCGGCATCCAGCCGATCGTCGGCTGCGCGCTGGCGGTGGATTTCGGCGATCAGGATCCGAAGGCGCGCAACGTCGCCGATCTTGCGCCCGCCCGCATCGTGCTGCTGGCGGCGCGCGAGGAGGGCTACCGCAGCCTGATGCGACTCAACTCCCGCGCCTTCCTCGAGACGCCGGTCAACGAGCAGCCGCATATCAAGATCGACTGGCTGGACGGCGAGAGCGACGGGCTGATCGCGCTGACCGGCGGTCCGGACGGGCCGATCTCGCGCGCTTTCGCCGCCGATCACGCCGCGCTGGCCGCCGCGCGCTGTGGGCAGTTGCAGGCGCTGTTCGGCGACCGGCTCTATGTCGAATTGCAGCGCCATAATCTCGACCGCGAGCGGCGGGTCGAGCCGGCGCTGATCGATCTTGCCTATCGCGCCGGCCTGCCGCTGGTGGCGACCAACGAGCCGTATTTCGCCACCGTCGAGGATTACGAGGCGCACGACGCGCTGTTGTGCATTTCAGGCGGCCGGCTGGTCGCCGACACCGACCGCGCCCAGCTTACCCCCGATCATCGCTTCAAGACCCGCGCCGAGATGGCGGTGCTGTTCGCCGATCTGCCGGAGGCGCTGGCGTCCACCGTCGAGATCGCCGAGCGCTGCTCGTTCCGGCCGCGCACCCGCAAGCCGATCCTGCCGCGCTTCACCCGCGGCGAGGACGGCGATCCCGCCAATGCGCCTGCGGAAGAAGCCGCCGAGCTGCGCCGCCAGGCGGAGGAGGGGCTGGCGCACCGGCTCGCCAGGCACGGACTCGCGCCGAATCTGTCGGAAGAGGACTATCGCCAGCGGCTGTCCTTCGAACTCGATGTCATCAGCCGCATGAACTATGCCGGCTACTTCCTCATCGTCTCCGACTTCATCAAATGGGCGAAGTCGCAGGGCATTCCGGTCGGGCCGGGGCGCGGTTCGGGCGCGGGTTCGCTGGTCGCCTATGCGCTCACCATCACCGATCTCGATCCCTTGCGCTTCGGCCTGCTGTTCGAGCGCTTTCTCAATCCCGAGCGCGTGTCGATGCCGGACTTCGACATCGACTTCTGTCAGGATCGTCGCGGCGAGGTGATCCGCTATGTGCAGGAACGCTACGGCCGCGATCAGGTCGGTCAGATCATCACCTTCGGCACGCTGCAGGCGCGCGGCGTGCTGCGCGACGTTGGCCGTGTGCTGCAGATGCCTTACGGTCAGGTCGACAAGCTGACCAAGCTGGTGCCGCAGAATCCGGCCGCGCCGGTGACGCTGGCCGCCGCGATCGCGGGCGAACCGAAATTGCAGGCGTTCGCGGAAGAAGACCCGGTGGTCGCCCGCGCCTTCGATATCGCGCAGAAGCTCGAAGGCCTGACCCGCCACGCCTCGACCCACGCCGCCGGCATCGTGATCGGCGACCGGCCGCTGTCCGATCTCGTGCCGATGTATCGAGATCCGAAATCCGACATGCCGGTGACCCAGTTCAACATGAAGTGGGTCGAGCCGGCCGGCCTCGTCAAATTCGACTTCCTCGGCCTCAAGACGCTGACCGTGCTCGACGTCGCGGTGAAGCTGCTCAAGCAGCGTGACGTTCACATCGATCTGGCCAAGCTGCCGCTCGACGACAGGGACACCTTCGAGATGCTGACGCGCGGCGATGTGGTCGGCGTGTTCCAGGTTGAAAGTCAGGGCATGCGGCGCGCGTTGCAGGACATGCGGCCCGACCGCTTCGAGGACATCATCGCGCTGGTTGCGCTCTATCGTCCGGGCCCGATGGCGAACATCCCGACCTATTGCGCGCGCAAGCATGGCGAGGAGGAGTCGGAATATCTGCATCCGATGCTGGAGCCGATCCTCAAGGAGACCTTCGGCGTCATCATCTACCAGGAACAGGTGATGCAGATCGCGCAGGTGATGGCCGGCTATTCGCTAGGCGACGCCGACCTGCTGCGCCGCGCGATGGGCAAGAAGATCCGCGCGGAGATGGACAAGCAGCGCGAAATCTTCGTCGGTGGCGCGGTCCAGCACGAGGTGCCGAAGGATCAGGCGCAGACCATTTTCGAACTGCTCGCCAAGTTCGCCGACTACGGCTTCAACAAGAGCCACGCCGCCGCCTACGCGCTGGTGTCGTACCAGACCGCCTACATGAAGGCGCATTATCCGGTCGAGTTCATCGCCGCGTCGATGACGCTCGACATGAACAACACCGACAAGCTTTCCGAATTCCGCGCCGAGGCGCAGCGGCTTGGCATCAAGGTCGAAGCGCCGTCGATCAACCTGTCCGGCGCGACCTTCACGGTCAGCGGCAACACCATCCATTACGCGCTGGCGGCGCTGAAGGGCGTCGGCAGCCAGGCGGTGGAGATGATCGTCGAGGCGCGGGAGAATGGCGGCGCGTTCACCTCGCTCGCCGACTTCGCCTCCCGCGTCTCGCCGCGCGCCATCAACAAGCGCGTGCTGGAAAGCCTTGCCGCGGCGGGCGCGTTCGATACGCTCAATCCCAATCGCGCGGCGGTGTTCGCCGGCGCCGACGCCATTCTTGCCGCCTGCCAGCGCGACCACGCGGCGCTGACGTCGGGGCAGGACGACATGTTCGGCGGCATGGCGGATGCCCCCTCGATCATCCTGCCGGCGATCGAGCCGTGGCTGCCGGCCGAGAAGCTGCGGCGCGAATATGACGCGATCGGCTTCTTCCTCTCCGGCCATCCGCTCGACGACTACAAGGTCGTGCTCAAGCGCCTCAACGTGCAGTCATGGGCGGAATTCGCCAGCGCGGTGAAGAACGGCCGCACCGCGGGCAAGGTCGCCGCCACGGTGGTCTCGCGCATGGAGCGCCGCACCAAGACCGGCAACAAGATGGGCATCATCGGATTGTCGGACCCGACCGGCCATTTCGAGGCGGTGCTGTTCTCCGAGGCGCTCGGCCAATTCCGCGAAATGCTGGAGCCGGGCTTTGCGGTGCTCCTGCAACTCGCCGCAGAATTGCAGGGCGAGGACGTGCGCGCGCGCATCAACAGCGTCGAACTGCTCGACAAGGCGGCCGCCAAGACCTCGATGGCGCTGAAGATCTTCCTGCGCGACGACAAGCCGCTGGAATCGATCCGCAAGCGTCTCGCCGCGCAGCCGCAGGGCTTCGCGCCCGCCAGCACCACCGGCCGGTTTCCTAATGCAGGGGCCGTGTCCGCGCCGTCGAGTTCGCAAGGCGAGGTGACGCTGGTGATGATGCTCGACCTCCAGACCGAGGTGGAATTGCGCCTGCCGGGGCGTTTCCCGGTGTCGCCGCAGATCGCCGGCGCGCTCAAAGCGGTAGCCGGCGTCGTCGACGTCCAGACCATTTGAGGAAGGCCGGGCAAAACGCCGCAACGCGGGCTGTCCATGCGTGCCGCCTCATTGCAAGCGTTTTTCGTTCAAACATTGTTCAGGCAGCCTCGCGCTCAATATGCGATGGTGGCCTGAATGGATAATGGCGGAGTGTCATGCGGCGGACCGGAACGAACTTCATTCTCGCGGCGGGGCTGGTCCTCGCTTGTCTGTCGGCCATCTGGCCGCAGGGTGTCCTGGCTCAGGCGCAGGATAACGCCAAGCAGGAAAAGCGCATCGCGCTGGTGATCGGCAACGGCGCCTATCAGAAGGCGCCGCTCGCCACCGCCGCCAATGACGCCGGCCTGATCGCGCAGACGCTGCAGGCGGCCGGCTTCGATGTGGTCGGCGCGCGCGATCTCGACGGCGACACGCTGCGCAAGAGCCTGCGCGATTTCGTGCAGAAGGCGGAAAGCTCCGGCCCCGATACCGTGGCGATGATCTATCTGGCCGGTTATGGCATCCAGCTTGCCGGCGAGAACTATTTCATCCCGGTCGACTCCACGCTGAACCGCGATGTCGATATCCCGACCGAAGGCCTGCGCATCAGCGATTACATGCGTCAGTTGTCGGCGCTGCCGCTGAAAGCCGGTATCGTGGTGCTGGACGCCGCGCGCGAGCAACCCTTCGTTACCGGCCAGCCGATCGCCAGCGGTCTTGCGCTGGTCGAGCCCGATCCGAAACTGCTGATCGCATTCAACGCAGCGCCCGGCACCGTCGCGCCGGAAGAGCAGGGCGCGTACGGCGCCTATGCGCAGGCGCTGGCGGAGATGATCCGCTCCGGCGGCCTGCCGCTGCCCGAACTGTTCAATCGGGTGCGGCTGCGCGTCAACGAGGTCACCAAGGGCGCGCAGGTGCCGTGGGATACCCAGAAGGTCGAGGCGCAGTTCGTGTTCTTCGATCGTGCGCCCGATGCGCCGAAGGAGGCGACGCCGGATCAGACCGCCGCGCTGCGCGACAAGCCGCTCCGCGATCTCGGCGCGCAGGATGCCTACGCCGCCGCGCTCGATCGCGACACGCTGCAGGGCTACGAGGATTTCCTCGGCGTCTATCCGTCCGACCCGATGGCCAAGCGGGTGCGGGCGATCGTCGCGGCCCGGCGCGAGGCGATCACCTGGCGGCGGACCTATCGCACCGACACCGCGGATGCCTACTGGTCCTATCTGAAGCGCTATCCGCGCGGGCCGCATGCGGCCGACGCACGCCGCCGCCTGTCGATCCTCGCCGCCGCGCCGGAGCCGCCGGATTCGTTCGCGATGATCGATTACGACGTGCCGCCGCCGCCGCCCGACGAGATCGTCTATGTCGATCGGCCGGTGCTGATGTTCTCCGATCCGGAGTTCGACTTCGCGCCGCCGCCGCCACCGCCGCTGTTCTTCCTGCCGCCGCCGCCGGAAGATTTCATCGATCTCGCGCCGCCGCCGCCGGTCTATGGCCTGTACATGCTGCCGCAGCCGTTCTTCGTGCCGATCCCGGTCTTCATACGGCCGCCGCTCTATGTGCGACCGCCGCCGCCGAGCAACATCATCTTCGCCAACATCCATAACCGCCGGATGATCGACACCGTGATCAACCGTCCGATGGGGCCGGATCAGCTCGCCGCGCGCGGGCTTGGTGGACCGCGCGGCGCGTTCGTCCCGCCCGGCATGAAAGGTCCGCCGGGCGGCCGATCGGCCGCGCCGCTGGCCGCGACCCCGAGTCTGCCTGCGTCGGTGGCGCAGCGCGCCAGCCTGATCCAGCAAGGCAAGGCTCCGGTGCCGCCAAGCGCCGGCATCAATCCTGCGGCGCGCACCAATCTGACCACGCCGGCCGGCGGGCAGCCGGGGGCCCGCGGCTTGCCGCGCGGACCGCGCGGCTTTGCCACCAATCCGGCTGCAACCAACGGCAGGCCCGGTGCTCCGGCACCGGGAGCCACGCCCGGTGCCCGTCCCGGCGCTCTTGGCGCGCCCGGTCAGGGTGGTCCCAACGTGTCGCCGGGTCGTCCCGGCGGCCCGAACGCGCTGCCGGTGCCGGGCAGGGCCGGTGCGCCCACGCTGCCGCCCGATGCGCGTGGCCGGCGTCCCGGGATGCCGGGGGCCGCGCCGACAGGTCCGTCGGCTCCGAACAGTGCCGCGCCGAATCTGCGTCAGGCGCCCGGCGCTCCGAATGCGTCGGGTCCGGCCGGCCGGTTCGGGCGTGACGGTGCACCGGGAGCGCGTCCCGGCCGTGACGCCATGCCCGGCCGGCGCGAGGCTCCGCACGCCGCGCCTCAGATGACCCCGCCGCGCGCCGCTCCGCAGATCCAGCGTCCGGCGCCTTCGATGCAGCGGCCCGCGCCGCCGCCCCGAATGAGCCCGCCGCCGCGGCAGGCCCCGCCGATGGTCCGTCCTTCGGCACCGCCGCCGCGCATGTCGGCCCCGCCGATGCGGCAGCCGCCCCCGATGGCACGGCCTTCGGCTCCGCCGCCCCGGATGGCGCCTCCGGTCCGGCAGGCTCCGCCGATGGCCCGCCCGGCAGCCCCACCACCGCGGATGGCGGCGCCACCGCCACGGCCGGCGGCCCCGCCGCGCGCGGCTCCTCCAGCGGCCAAAAGGTGCCCGCCCAACGTGCCGCGATGCTAGACAGGCGCTGAAAACCACACCGGCCGGACCTCGATCCGGCCGGTTTTTCATCGGTCCCGGCAACTCGAAAAGCGGCCGGATATCCTTGCCTTGGGGCAGGGGCGCGGCTATAAGCGCGCCATCTCACACGGAAGCATGGCTCGTGCGCCCGAACAGGGTGGGAACCGGTTTCGCGCCGGGTCGCGTCGCATCGACAAGATCCTTATCGCCAGACCGTTCACACTTTGCCGACAACGCATGTGCCGTCCGGTGGCAGGCGATCCGCTGGTGGATCGTTCTGCTCACAACGCTTCCGGAGGAACCAACCGGAGAACACAACGATGGCACTACCTGATTTCTCGATGCGTCAGCTTCTGGAAGCTGGCGTTCACTTCGGCCACCAGTCGCACCGCTGGAATCCGAAGATGGCCGATTACATTTTCGGCGCCCGCAACAACATCCACATCATCGATCTCGCCCAGACCGTGCCGCTGCTGCATCGTGCGCTGCAGGCCGTGAGCGATACCGTCGCCAAGGGCGGCCGCGTGCTGTTCGTCGGCACCAAGCGCCAGGCGCAGGACAGCGTGGCCGACGCGGCCAAGCGTTCGGCGCAGTACTTCGTCAACTCGCGCTGGCTCGGCGGCACGCTGACCAACTGGAAGACGGTGTCCGGCTCGATCAAGCGCCTGCGCCAGCTCGAGGAGATGCTCTCCTCGGCGGAAGGCACGCAGTACACCAAGAAGGAACGCCTGACGCTGCAGCGCGAGCGCGACAAGCTCGACCGCTCGCTCGGCGGCATCAAGGACATGGGCGGTCTGCCCGATTTGATCTTCGTGATCGACACCAACAAGGAAGACATCGCGATCCAGGAAGCCAACCGCCTCAACATCCCGGTGGCCGCGATCGTCGATACCAACTCGGACCCGAAGGGCATCTCCTACGTGGTGCCGGGCAATGACGACGCCGGCCGCGCGATTACGCTGTATTGCGATCTGATCGCGCGCGCGGTGATCGACGGTATTTCCCGCGCCCAGGGCGGCGCCGGCGTCGATATCGGCGCGATGGCCAACCCGGCCGCCGAAGTGCTCGACGCTCCGGCGGGCGGCTTCCAGGGCCTCGCCGGCCCGCGTGGCGTTGCCGACAACCTCAAGAAGCTCACCGGCGTGTCCGGCGAGATCGAGAAGAAGCTCAACGATCTCGGCGTCTTCCATTACTGGCAGCTTGCCGAACTCGATCACGACGCCGCGCACAAGATCGGCGAAGAGGTCGGTCTGCCGGCTCGCGCCGACGCCTGGGTCTCCCAGTCCAAGGCGCTGGTCGCCGAGGCCGAGTAAGCGCGAACACCCTTTCACGGCCGGATCATCCGGCCGTGACATTTTCAGACGGACGAAATCCTGCGCGTCGATTTCCGGCGAGTGTTCCGCACACCAGCCAGCGCAAGCTGCGCCGCACGGCCCGCACAGGCATAAGGACATCACACGATGGCAACGATTACGGCGGCAATGGTCAAGGATCTGCGCGACAAGACCGGCGCGGGCATGATGGATTGCAAGCAGGCGCTCAACGAGAACAATGGCGACATCGACGCCGCGGTGGATTGGCTGCGCAAGAAGGGCCTGTCGAAGGCCGCCAAGAAGGCCGGCCGCGTCGCCGCCGAGGGCCTGATCGGCGCGCTGGTCTCCGGCACCAAGGGCGTTGTCGTCGAGGTCAATTCCGAGACCGACTTCGTGGCCCGCAACGATCAGTTCCAGGGCCTGGTCAAGATGATCGCGCAGGTCGCGCTCGACGCCGGCAGCGATGTCGAGAAGATCAAGGCCGCCAAGGTCGGCGACATCACCGTCGAGGCGGCGATTTCCGACGCCATCGCCACGATCGGCGAGAACATGACGCTGCGCCGCGCCCAGATCCTGTCGGTGAAGGACGGCGTGGTCGGCAGCTACATCCACAACGCCGTGATCGACGGCCTCGGCAAGATGGGCGTCATCGTCGCCCTCGAATCGACCGGCAAGAAGGACGAGCTCGCGACGCTCGCCCGCCAGATCGCGATGCACGTCGCCGCGTCCAACCCGCAGGCGCTCGACGCCGCCGGTCTCGACCCGCAGGTGGTGGCCCGCGAGAAGGACGTGCTGGCAGATAAGTACCGTCAGCAGGGCAAGCCGGACAACGTGATCGAGAAGATCGTCGAATCGGGCCTGAAGACCTACTACAAGGAAGTGACCCTGCTGGAGCAGGCCTTTATCCACGACAGCGGCAAATCGGTCGCCCAGGCGGTGAAGGAAGCCGAGGGCAAGGTCGGTGCGCCTATCAAGGTTGCCGGATTTGTGCGCTATGCTCTCGGCGAGGGAATCGAGAAGCAGGAATCCGATTTCGCTGCCGAGGTCGCCGCGGCTGCCGGGCAGGGCTGATCGCGGACCTGCGACCCTTCCGGTTCGCCCGGGCATGATGACGAGGCCGGATTTGCCGCCGTCATCATGGTCGAATGGAAACAAACGACGGAGGCCGGTTCGGCGGTGTCGGGCCGGTCCTTGGGGGAAGCGATCGCATCATGGGTGAGCCGGCCTATCGTCGCGTTGTGGTGAAACTGTCCGGCGAGTATCTCGCCGGCTCCCAGTCTTTCGGCATCGACCAGCCCACGCTCGACCGCGTCGCCGGCGACCTGATCGCCGCGACCGAACTCGGCGTCGAAATCGCGGTGGTGGTCGGCGGCGGCAACATCTTCCGCGGCGTCAACGTGTCCTCGCGCGGCGTGTCGCGTCCGACCGGCGACACCATGGGCATGCTCGCCACCGTGATGAACTGCCTCGCGCTGGAATCGGCGCTGGAGCGCAAGGGCAAGTCGGCGCGCACGCTGTCGGCTTTCGTGATGCCGCAGGTCTGCGAATTGTTCACCCGCAAGATCGCGCTGCGTTATCTCGCCGACCGCCGCATCGTGCTGCTCGCCGGCGGTACCGGCAACCCGTTCTTCACCACCGACACCACGGCGGTGCTGCGCGCCGCCGAGATCGGCGCCCAGGCGGTGTTGAAGGCGACCAATGTGGACGGCGTCTACAGCGCCGATCCGAAGACCGACAAGACGGCGAAGCGGTTCGCGCGTCTGTCGCATGCCCAGGCGGTGGAGGGCGGCTACAAGGTGATGGACGCGACAGCGTTCGCGCTTGCCCGCGAGGCTTCGCTGCCTATCATCGTATTTTCGATCGCCGAGCCCGGCTCGATCGGTGCCATTCTGGAAGGCACCGGCCGGGGCACGATCGTCGCAGGTTGAGAAGGAGAACGCGGTTATGGCGGTGGACGGTTTTGATATCGGCGACTTGAAGCGTCGCATGGATGGCGCCAAGGAGTCGCTGAGGCATGAGCTTGGCGGTTTGCGGACCGGCCGCGCCGCGATCTCGATGCTCGAGCCGATCCAGGTCGAGGCCTATGGCAGCCACATGCCGCTCAATCAGGTGGCGACCGTCAGCGTGCCCGAGCCGCGCCTTCTGTCGGTGCAGGTCTGGGACAAGTCGATGGTGAAGGCGGTGGAGACCGCGATCGTCAATTCCAATCTCGGCCTCAACCCGGCGACCGAAGGGCAGGTCATCCGCCTGCGCATCCCCGAACTCAACGAGGAGCGGCGCAAGGAGCTGGTGAAGGTCGCCCATAAATATGCCGAGGCAGCCCGCGTCGCCGTCCGCCATGTCCGCCGCGACGGTCTCGACACCGTCAAGAAGCTGGAAAAGGATCGCAAGATTTCCGAGGACGAGCAGGAGCGGTTCTCCAACGACATCCAGAAGGTGACCGACGCCGCCATCGCCGATGTCGACAAGCTGCTCGCCACCAAGGAAAAAGAAATCCTCACCGTCTGAGAGACACGATGCCGAACGGCGCCACGCCACAGACTGATCGACAGGACCTGCAGGGCGCGCCCCGGCATGTCGCGATCATCATGGACGGCAATGGCCGCTGGGCGGCGGCGCGCGGCCTGCCGCGGGCCGAGGGCCATCGCCGCGGCGTCGAGGCGCTGCGCAAGGTGGTGCGCGCCGCGCACGAGCTCGGCATCTCCTATCTCACTATCTTCTCCTTCAGCGCGGAGAACTGGTCGCGCCCGGCCAGCGAGATCGGCGATCTGTTCGGCCTTCTGCGCCGCTTCATCCGCCACGATCTGGCCGCGCTGCATGCCGACGGCGTGCGCGTGCGCGTGATCGGCGAGCGCGAAGGGCTGGAGAGCGACATCTGCGCGCTGCTCACCGAGGCCGAGGATCTGACGCGCAACAACACCCGCCTGACGCTGGTGGTCGCCTTCAATTACGGCTCGCGGCAGGAGATCGCGGCCGCGGCGCAGCGTCTCGCGCGCGAGGTCGCCGAGGGCAAGCGCGATCCGTCCTCGATCACCGCCGATACGCTCGGCAGCTATCTCGATGCGCCGGACATTCCCGATCCCGATCTGATCATCCGCACCAGCGGCGAGCAGCGGCTGTCGAATTTCCTGATGTGGCAGGCGGCCTACAGCGAACTGGTGTTCGTGCCGATCCACTGGCCGGATTTCGACAAGGCGGCGCTGGAGGATGCGATCGCCGAATACGCCACCCGCGAGCGCCGCTTCGGCGGCCTGATTGCCAAGACCGGATCGTAACGGCGTGGAGCCGGTTCGATCAGACGCACCGGCCGGCGCGGCCGACGCCGACAAGGGCCCGGGCAACCTTGTGGTGCGGGTGCTCGTCGCCGCCGTGCTGGCGCCGCTCGCCATCGCCATCGTGTTCGCCGGCGGCTGGCTCTGGGTGCTGCTTGCCACCGCCATCGCGGTCGGCCTGTTTTTCGAATGGCACGAGATCGTCAATCCCGAGCGCGACCAGCGGGTGTTCGCCATCGGCGTGATCGCGCTGGAGATCATCGGTCTGGCGCTGTGGTTCGGCTGGACCGGCATCGCGCTGACGGCCGCTGTGGTCGGCCCGACGACGATTGCGTTCTTGTCTCCCGATCCGCGCTGGAACGTCTCCGGTTTTGCCTATGCGGGCGCGGCGCTGATCGCTTCGATTTTGGTGCGGCTCGACGGCACCATGGGGTTTCACGCGCTGATCTTCACGCTGCTGGTGGTGTGGGCCTCCGACACCGGCGGCTATTTCGCCGGGCGCCTGATTGGCGGCCCGAAGCTGTGGCCGCAGGTTTCGCCGAAGAAGACCTGGGCCGGCGCGATCGGCGCGGTGGTGCTGAGCATCGGCGTCGCGTTCGTCGTGGTGGCGCTGGGCTGGGGCCGTCTGGCGCCGATGCTTGTTCTCGGCGTCCTGCTGTCGGTGGTGTCGCAACTCGGCGATCTGTTCGAATCGGCGGTGAAGCGGCGGTTCGGCGTGAAGGATTCCAGCCAGATCATTCCGGGCCATGGCGGCCTGATGGACCGGTTGGACGGTTTCGTCGCGGCGATCGTTTTCGTCGCGATCCTTGGTTTCATGCGTGGCGGCCTCGATGGCGTCGGCCGCGGTTTCATGGTTTGGTGATGCGATGAATGCTGTTCCGCTGCGTAAAAGCGAAGTTATGCCGCAGGGCGAGCGCGTGGTCACCATTCTCGGCGCGACGGGCTCGATCGGCCAGAGCACGGTCGATCTGGTGCGGCGCTCGAACGGCAGGTTCCGCATCGAGGCGCTGACCGCGCACAGCAATGTCGCTGAACTGGCCAAGCTCTCGCGCGAACTCGGCGCGACCTATGCCGCCATCGCGGATGAGGCGCTCTATCAGGATCTGAAGGATGCGTTGGCCGGCTCCGGCATCGAAGTCGGTGCGGGCGAGGGCGCGCTGGTGGAAGCGGCGCTGCGCCCGGCCAACTGGGTGATGGCGGCGATGAGCGGCGCGGCAGGTCTCAAGCCGGCGATGGCCGCAGCAGGACGCGGCCAGATCGTGGCGCTCGCCAACAAGGAGTGCCTTGTCTGCGCCGGCGAGGTGTTCATGCGCCATGCCGCGGCGAACAACGCCACGGTGCTGCCGGTCGATTCCGAGCACAACGCGATCTTCCAGGCGCTCGGCGCCGGTCAGCCCGAACATCTGGTGCGCATCATTCTCACTGCGTCGGGCGGCCCGTTCCGCACCGCGACGCGCGAGCAGATCGAGACCGCGACGGTGGAGCAGGCGCTCAAGCATCCGAACTGGAGCATGGGCCGCAAGATCACCATCGATTCCGCCACCATGTTCAACAAGGCGCTCGAGATCATCGAGGCGTTCCATTTGTTCGAACTTCGCACCGATCAGATCGACGTGCTGGTGCATCCGCAGTCGATCATCCATGGCCTTGTCGAATTCGCCGACCGCTCGGTGGTGGCGCAGATGGGCGCACCCGATATGCGCACGCCGATCGCCCATTGCCTGGCCTGGCCGGAGCGGATCGAGGGGCCGGCAACGCAACTCGATCTGGCCAAGCTCGGCCAGCTCACCTTCGAAGCGCCGGACCCGGTGCGGTTTCCGGCGCTGCGTCTGGTACGCGAGGCGCTGGAATTGGGCGGCGCCGCGCCGACCGTGCTCAACGCCGCCAACGAGGTGGCGGTCGCGGCTTTCCTCGATCGGAAGATCCCGTTCGGCGGTATCGCGCGTCTGGTCGAAGCGACACTGGAGATGATGGTGCGGGGAGGGACGGCCGGTGCGCCGGCCAATGTCGAGGATGCGCTCGCCGTTGACCATACCGCGCGAAATACTGCGGCCACCCTCTTGCCTGAAATTGCCTTAAAGGCATCGTAGAGGGTGGGGGAACGGGCTTTCGGGCCTGGCGGACGAGGACTGGTTCGTGGATTTTTTGCTGAATATTTTCAATACGCTGGGCCATGGCGTGATCGGCTATATCGTGCCGTTCCTGTTCGTCCTGACCATCGTCGTGTTCTTCCATGAGCTGGGCCATTTCCTGGTGGCGCGCTGGTGCGGTGTGAAGGTACTGACCTTCTCGCTCGGCTTCGGCCCGGAACTCGTCGGCTTCAACGACCGTCATGGCACCCGCTGGAAGCTCTCGGCCATCCCGCTCGGCGGCTACGTCAAGTTCTTCGGCGACGATTCGGAGGCCAGCACGCCCGCGACCGAGACGCTCAAGGCGATGAACGCCGAAGAGCGCAGCGGCAGCTTCCACCACAAGAATGTCGCCCGGCGCGCGGCTATCGTCGCGGCGGGGCCGATCGCGAATTTCATTCTGGCTGTCGTGATTTTCGGCTGTCTGTTCGCCTTCTTTGGCAAGCCCAACACCAGCGCGCGGGTCGATCAGGTCCAGCCCGGCAGCGCCGCGGCCGTGGCCGGGTTCCAGCCCGGCGACGTAGTGACGGCGATCGACGGCAAGACCATCGAGAGCTTCACCGACATGCAGCGCGTGGTCTCCGGCAATGCCGGAAACGTCATGCAGTTCTCGGTCAGGCGCGGCGCCGAGATGCTGTCGCTGCCGGCGACCCCGGAGCTGAAAGAGGTCAAGGACTCCTTCGGCAACACCCACCGCATGGGCATTCTCGGCATCACCCGCTCGGCCAAGCCCGGCGAGGTTGCGACCGAACATGTGAGCGTGCCGACCGCCTTCTGGCTGGGGGCGAAGGAAACCTGGTTCGTCGCCAAGAGCACCATCGTCTATATCGGGGACGTCTTCACCCGCCGCGCCAGCGCCGATCAGGTCGGCGGCCCGATTCGAATCGCCCAGATCTCGGGGCAGGTGGCGACGTTCGGCATGTCGGCGCTGATCCACCTCGCGGCGGTGCTGTCGGTCTCGATCGGGCTGCTCAATCTGTTTCCGGTGCCGATGCTCGATGGCGGCCACCTTTTGTTCTATTCGCTGGAGGCCATCCGCGGCCGCCCGTTGTCGGAAAGATCGCAGGAAATGGGGTTCCGCGTGGGCCTTGTTCTGGTGCTGATGCTGATGGTCTTTGCGACCTATAACGACATCCTGCACCTGGCGGGTTCCTGAGGCTTTCCGATGTGCGTGGCTGATCGGCAACGTCTCATTAAGAAACTGAAATTACGTGTCGAAATGGCGTTTGCCATGCTGCCAAAATTGGCTACAAGCGGGCAACGTTTGGGGAATCTCCCGATCCGGTGACGGGTCGGCTTGGAATGATAAGGGCGCCTCGCGCATGATGATTGGAATACGAGCCCTGAAGGGCGGTCTCGCCGCCGCCCTGGTCATGTGCGCTTTGCCTGCCGCGACGGTGACCGGTGCCGTGGTTGCATCG
>MKUJ01000017.1:85098-98188 GCA_001897755.1 Afipia sp. 64-13 | reverse complement strand
TGCGCAGACAGCCGCCTCCATCGTGGTAGAGGGCAACCGCCGCATCGAAGCCAACACCATCCGCTCCTATTTCAAGCCCGGCCCGAACGGTCGGCTCGACAGCGTGCGGATCGACGATGGCCTGAAGGCCCTGATCGAGACCGGCCTGTTCCAGGACGTGCGGATCGACCAGCGGGGCGGGCGCCTCGTGGTGATCGTGGTCGAGAACCAGGTGATCGGCCGCGTCGCCTTCGAAGGCAACAAGAAGGTCAAGGACGAGCAGCTTCAGGCCGAAGTGCAGTCCAAGCCGCGCGGCACGCTGTCGCGCGCGATGGTGCAGTCCGATACCCTTCGCATCACCGAAATCTACCGCCGCAGCGGGCGCTACGACGTCCATGTCGTGCCGAAATACATCGAGCAGCCGAACAACCGCGTCGATCTCGTGTTCGAGATCACCGAAGGCAAGAAGACCGGCATCGAGTCGATCAACTTCATCGGCAACAGCGCGTTCTCGGCCTACCGCCTGCGCAGCATCATCAAGACGCGCGAATCGAACATCCTCAGCTTCCTGTCGTCGGGCGACATCTACGATCCCGACCGTGTCGAATCCGACCGCGATCTGATCCGCCGCTTCTATCTGAAGAACGGCTATGCCGATGTGCAGGTCGTCGCCGCGTTGACCGAATATGATCCCGGCAACAAGGGCTTCATCGTCACCTTCAAGATCGAGGAAGGCCAGCAGTACCGCGTGGGTTCGGTCAATTTCGAATCGACCATCCCCGGCTTCGACGGCAACGCGCTGCGCAGCCTGTCGCGGGTCAGCGTCGGCTCGATCTACAACGCCGAGGCGGTGGAAAAATCCGTCGAGGAAATGACCATCGAGTCCTCGCGCCGCGGCTATGCCTTCGCCAGCGTGAAGCCGCGCGGCGACCGTAATTTCGAGGCGCACACCGTCTCGATCGTGTTCGTCGCGAGCGAGGGTCCGCGCGTTTACATCGAGCGCATCAACGTGCGTGGCAACACCCGCACCCGCGACTACGTGATCCGCCGCGAGTTCGATATCTCCGAAGGCGATGCCTACAACCGCGCGCTGATCGATCGCGCCGAGCGCCGCCTCAGGAACCTCGACTTCTTCAAGACCGTGAAGGTGACGCAGGAGCCGGGCTCCTCGCCGGACCGCGTCGTCGTCAACGTCGATCTGGAAGAGAAGTCGACCGGCGATTTCTCGGTCTCGGGTGGCTACTCGTCGGCCGACGGCGCGCTGGGCGAAGTCAGCATTGCCGAGCGCAACCTGCTTGGCCGCGGTCTCTACGCCAAGGCGTCGGTGCAGTACGGCCAGTATGCCCGCGGCTATTCGCTGTCGTTCGTCGAGCCGTACCTGATGGGTTACCGGATCGCGCTCGGCATGGACCTGTATCAGCGCCAGCAGCTCGCCAACCGCTATCTGTCCTACGATTCCAAAACGCTCGGCTTCAGCCCGCGTCTCGGCTTCCAGCTCCGCGAGGACCTCGCGTTGCAGGTCCGCTACTCGATCTCGCGTCAGGAAATCAAACTGCCGTGGCAGTACCAGAACTGTAACAACATCAATCCGGACGGCGTGAACAGCTTCCCGGTTGTGGCTGGTGATTTCGGTATTGCGACGAGCTGTCTTTCGGACGGCGAAGCCTCGGTTCCGGTCAAGGCCGGCCTTGCCAATGGCGCGGTGTTGACCTCGGCGTTCGGCTACACGCTGACCTACAACACCCTCGACAACAACAAGGATCCGACCACCGGTATCCTCGCGACCCTGTCGCAGGACTTCGCCGGCGCCGGCGGCGACACCCGCTATATCAAGACCACGGGCGACGTGAAGCTCTACCAGCCGGTGGTGTCGGATATCGTCGGGTTGATCCGCGTGCAGGGCGGTATCATCAATGGCTGGGGCGGCGGCGGTTCGGCGAATGTCGGCAATCCGAACGGCAGCGTCCGCATGCTCGATAACTTCCAGATGGGTCCGAATCTGGTTCGCGGTTTCGCGCCGCTCGGCATTGGTCCGCGCGACCTGAATCCGCTTACGACCCAGGACGCGATGGGCGGCACCAAGTATTGGGGCGCCACCGCCGAGTTGCAGATGCCGTTCTGGTTCCTGCCGAAGGAAGTGGGCCTGAAGGGCGCGGTCTATGCCGACGTCGGCTCGCTGTGGGGCTACGAGGGCGTTACCAGCTATCTTGGGCAGAACGTCGTTCTTAACGATCCCGACACCATGAAGATCCGCTCTTCGGTGGGTGTGGGTCTGATCTGGGCCTCGCCGTTTGGTCCGCTGCGTATCGACTACGCGGTGCCGATCAACAAGGTCACCGGCGACCGCATCCAGGAATTCCGGTTCGGCGGCGGCACCACGTTCTAAAATCGGTCCAAGCACCGGCAAAGCCCTGCAAATCCCTGATTTGCAGGGCTTTGTGCTTGCAGGGCGGCCGGTTTAAGGGTTAACCGACTTCAATATTATATTGGTATCCGGGATTTGCCCGGAGCCATGATTCAGGCAATTTTGCCGGCGGACCGATGGGACGTCAGCGGGCAGGCGACTTTGCCGGATCGGCGGATGGGATGGCGCAGCCGACATTTTTCAAGACCCCGGTGAAACTGACCCTGGCCGAGATCGCGGCGCTGACCGGCGCGGAGCTCGTCGATCCCGCGCGTGCCGGTGACGCCATCAGCGGCCTTGCCACGCTCGACACCGCCGGGCCGATGCATCTCGCCTTCTTCGACAGCAAGAAATACGCAGGTGAGCTTGCGCGCGCCCATGCCGGGGCCTGCCTCGTTAGCCCGGCGCTGGCGGCCAGCGTGCCGGCGCGGATCGCGGCGCTCCGCGTCGCCAATCCCTATGTCGCCTTCGTCAAGGTCGGCCGGGAGCTGCATCCCGACGCGCTACGGCCCGAATCGGCCTTCGGGGGGGAAGGGATCGATCCCACCGCCGTGATCCATCCCGAGGCGTGGCTGGAGGACGGCGTCACCGTCGATCCGCTGGCGGTGATCGGTCCCGAGGTCGAGATCGGCAGCGGCACCGTGATCGGCGCCGGCGTGGTGATCGGCGCGCATGTCAAGATCGGGCGCAATTGCAGCATCGGTCCCGGCACCACCGTGCTGCATGCGCTGATCGGCAACGACGTCATCATCCATCCGGGCTGCCGCATCGGACAGGACGGCTACGGCTTCATCCCGACCGCGAGCGGCCATCTCAAGGTGCCGCAGACCGGCCGCGTGCTGATTCAGAACGGCGTCGAGATCGGCGCCGGCACCACCGTCGATCGCGGCGCGCTGCGCGACACCGTGATCGGCGAGGGCACCAAGATCGACAACCTTGTGCAGATCGGCCACAACGTCTCGATCGGCCGGCGCTGTATCATCGTCAGCCAGAGCGGCATTGCCGGCTCGTCGACACTGGGGGACGGCGCGGTGCTCGGCGCGCGCGTCGGCGTCAGCGATCACGCCACCATCGGTGCGGGCGCGCAGCTCGCCGCGCGCTCCAGCGTGGTCGGCGAGGTGCCGCCGAACGTGCGCTGGGGCGGCTCGCCCGCCAAGCCGATCAAGCAATTCTTTCGCGAACTGTTCGAGGTCCAGCGCCTGGGCCGCGAGGGTTTGCCCAAATCCACCACGTCCGCCGCACCGGACAACGAGGAAAAAGCCTAATGGAATCGCAGGCACCGATCACGCTTGAGTCCGTCGATATCGCGACGATCCTCAAGACCCTGCCGCACCGGTTTCCGTTCCTGCTGATCGATCGGGTGATCAACATCCGCAGCGACTTCAGCGGCATCGGCATCAAGAACGTCAGCATCAACGAGCCGCAGTTCCAGGGCCATTTCCCCGGCCGGCCGATCTATCCTGGCGTGCTGATGATCGAAGGCATGGCGCAAACCGCCGGCATCATCGGCATGCTCTCGACCGGCGAGACCGAGCGGCCGACGGCGGTGTATTTCCTCACCATCGACAATTGCAAATTCCGCAAGCCGGCGGGGCCGGGCGACACCATCGAATATCATATGAGCCTTGCGAACCGGAAACGCGCGATGTGGTGGTTTCACGGCGAGGCCAAGGTCAATGGCGTGACGGTGGCCGAGGCCGACGTCGGCGCCATGCTGGCGGATTGATCGCACATGGCGAAGATCGATCCCACCGCGCGCATCGAGGATGGTGCGGTCATTGGCGATGACGTCACCATCGGGCCATATTGCATCGTCGGCCCGCATGTCGTGATCGGCGCGGGCACCACGCTGCTTTCGCATGTCAACATCACCGCGCAGACCACGATCGGCGCGAACTGCACGATCTATCCGTTCGTCTCGCTCGGCACCGCGCCGCAGTCGCTGGCCTATCGCGGCGAACTGACCAAACTTGTGATCGGCGACGGCTGCACGCTGCGCGAGGGCGTCACCATGAACGCCGGCACGGTCGGCGGCGGCGGCATCACCCGCGTCGGCGACCGTGGCTACTTCATGAACAACGCTCATGTCGGCCACGACTGCATCGTCGGCAATGACGTGATCTTCGCGACCTCCGCCACGCTGGGCGGGCATTGCCTGATCGGCGATTTCGTTTTTATGGGCGGGTTGTCGGCGGTGCATCAGTTCACCCGTGTCGGCTCGCAGGTGATGGTCGGCGGCATCTGCGGCGTGCGCGGCGACATCATTCCGTTCGGCCTCGCCAACGGCCAGTACGCCCATCTCGAAGGGCTCAACATCGTCGGCATGAAGCGCCGCAAGTTTACCCGCGAGCGCCTCGCCACGGTGCGCGGATTCTACCAGAAGCTGTTCCACGGCCCCGGCGTGTTTGCCGAACGGCTGGCGAGCGTGCAGCCCTCGCGCGATGCTGATCCGGCGATTGCCGAAATTCTCGACTTCATCGGCGCCGACAAGCACCGCGCATTGTGCCTGCCGGCCGGCTCCGACAAGTCCTGATCGCGGCACGTGCCATGACCGATCAACCCGCCATGACATCGCCGGTTGGATTGATCGCGGGGACCGGCGTGCTGCCGTTTGCGGTCGCGGACGTGCTCACAAAGCGCGGTGCCGCGCCGGTGATCTTCGCCCTCAAGGGATTTTGCGATCCGCGCGAGGTGCAACGCTTCCGCCATCACTGGATCGGCCTCGGCAAGTTCGGCGCGCTGGTCAGCCTGCTGAAGGCCGAGCGCTGCCGCGACATCACGTTGATCGGCGGGCTGGTGCGGCCCTCGCTGTCCGACCTCAAGCTCGATTTCGGCGCGCTGGCGCTGATCCCGGCGTTCATCGCGGGGCTGCGCGGCGGCGACGACCATCTGCTCACCACCACAGCGGGATTCTTCGAATCGCGCGGCTTTCGCGTGCTCGGCATTCGCGATCTCGCGCCCGAGCTGTTGATGCCGGAAGGCTGCATGACGCGGGCGCGGCCGGATCGAGACGCCGAGGCCGATATCGCCCGGGGCTGCGACCTGCTGCGCGCCATCAGCCCGTTCGATGTCGGGCAGGCCGCCGTGGTGATCGACGGTCATGTCGTCAGTGTCGAGGATATCGAGGGCACCGACGCGCTGCTGGCGCGTGTCGCCCGGCTGCGCGCCGAGGGGCGGCTGCGCGGCAAGCCCGGGCGCGGCGTGCTGGTGAAGGCGCCGAAGCAGGGGCAGGATCTGCGGCTCGATCTGCCGGCGGTCGGCCCGCGCACCGTCGAGGGCCTTGCGGCCGCCGGTCTCGCGGGCGCGGCGATCGCGGCGGGTCAGGCCGTGGTCGCCGAGCCGCAGGCGATGGTGGAAGCCGCCGACAAAGCGGGCGTGTTCATGGTCGGAGTGCTGGCGTGAGCGCGCCGCGCAAGGTGTTCCTGATCGCGACCGAAGCTTCGGGCGATCATCTCGGCGGCGCCCTGATGCGGGAGTTGCGCGCGCGCCTCGGCGAGGGCGTGGTGTTCGAGGGCGTCGGCGGCCGCGACATGACGGCGGCCGGGCTGGTCTCGAAATTCCCGATCGACGACCTTGCCATTGTCGGCTTCGCCGGCGTGGCGAAGCAGTTGCCGATGCTGCTGCGGCGTATCCGCGAGGCGGCGCGGGCGGTGCTCGCCGCCAGGCCCGATGTGCTGGTGATCATCGACAGTCCGGATTTCACCCATCGCGTCGCGCGCCGCGTGCGTGCCGCCGATCCCACCATTCCGATCGTCGATTATGTCTCGCCCACGGTGTGGGCGTGGCGGCCAGGCCGTGCCCGCGCGATGGCGCGCTATGTCGATCACGTGCTGGCGCTGCTGCCGTTCGAGCCGCAGGAACATCTTGCGCTGGGTGGGCCGCCTTGCACCTATGTCGGTCATCCGTTGATCGAGCAATTGTCCTCGCTGCGGCCGAATGCGGAGGAGGCCGCGCGCCGAGCCGCATCGCCGCCGGTGCTGCTGCTGCTGCCGGGCAGCCGCCGCGGCGAGATCCGCCACCACATGCCGGTGTTCGGCGAGACGCTGGCGATGCTTGCGGCGCAGGGTCTTGCGCTGGAGGCGGTGCTGCCGACCATGCCGCATCTGCTGGAGGCGGTGAATGAATCGGTCGCGACCTGGCCGGTGAAGCCGCGCATCGTGGTCGGCGAAGACGACAAGCGTGCCGCCTTCCGGATCGCACGGGCCGCGCTGGCCAAATCCGGTACGGTGACGCTCGAGCTTGCGCTTGCCGGCGTGCCGATGATCACGGTCTATCGCGGCGGCGCGGTCGAAGCCTTCATCGCGCGCCGCGTGGTGCGGGTCTCGTCGATCATCCTCGCCAACCTGGTGCTTGGCGAGAACGTCATTCCCGAGCTGCTGCAGGAGGAATGCGCCGCCGAGGTCATCGTGCCGAAGCTGTGCGAGGTGCTCGCCGACACGCCGCTGCGCCGGCGGGAACTCGAAGCTTTCGCGCGGCTCGATGCGGTGATGGAACCCGGCGCGCGTTCGCCGAGCGAGGCGGCCGCGGATATCGTGATCAGGATGCTCGGCTAGACAAGGCGTGGCCACGGCCCTGAAATGAAACAATGTTGTCCGCATGGCATTCGGTATCGGCAATGTCGGGGAACCGACTAAGTCAGAATACCTATTTGTTCTCACCGCCGCGAAAATTTAGAGGACTTTAAGCGTGTCGCTTCATCGTGGCTGTGATCGGACGTGACTCGGTCGATGCTTCGCAAGGGATGTCGTCGGGCTCTGGCCGTGCTTGACCCAAAGACATGCGCAGAATGCGAAGAGGCTGAAGATGCGTAGAAACCTTCCCGTGACCGACGCCGAATATCCCGTCACGGACGAAACGCTGATCGTTTCCAAAACCGACCTCAAGGGGAAGCTGGCCTACGTCAATGACGATTTCATTGACGCGGCGGAGTTCACTTCTGATGAATTGATCGGGCAACCGCACAATATCGTTCGCCACCCGGACATGCCGGTCGAGGCGTTCGAGAATCTGTGGGACACTCTCAAGGCCGGTAAGCCGTGGCTCGGCGCGATCAAGAACCGCCGCAAGAACGGCGGGTTCTATTGGGTGCTCGCGACCGCGTCGCCTATTCGGGAGAATGGCCAGGTCACCGGCTACACCTCGATCCGCACCAAATTGCCGGCGGATCAGCGCGCGATCGCCGAACAGGTCTACGCCGCCATTCGCGAGAACAAGCCGCATCGCTATCGTCTCGATGCCGGCATCCTGCGCGAGCGCTCCGTCTTCCATTTTTTTTCGATCTTCACGCGCACGCTGAAGTCGCGCCTGATGACGATGGTCGCGATCGAAATGATTTTTCTGCTCGCGCTCGGCGCCTGGGGCCTGATCGCTGACGGCATGTCCGGATGGATCATGCCCTGTCTCGCCGGCGTCGGCATGGTCGCTGGCGCAATTGTGGGCCGCCAGACCATTCGCGCCATCGAGAACCCGATGCGGCACCTGAACGAGGTCATGATGAACCTCGTACAGGACAAGCTCGACAACCGGATCAACATCGAGCGCGACGACGAGATCGGCGAGGCGCTCCGCCATTTGCAGACAGTGCAGACCCTCATTCGATTCAGTCGCGAGGAAGTCAATGCCACCCAGCGTCGCGCCGATGTTCGGCGCCAGTCGGACATGACCCAGATCGCGGACGCCTTCGAAGCTGCCGTTGGCGAGATTGTCGAGGCCGTCGCCTCGTCCGCCACCGAGCTCGAAGCTTCCGCGGGCACGCTGGCGTCCACCGCCGATCATGCGCAGGAATTCGCGGCGCGCGTCGCCGGCGGATCGGAAGATGCTTCCTCGAGCGTCTCCTCGGTCGCCAGCGCCACCGAGGAGATGACCTCTTCGGTGCAGGAAATCAGCCGGCGGGTACAGGATGCAGCGCGCATGACAGGCGCAGCTGTCGATCAGGCCCGGTCCGCGACCGATCGCGTCAGCACGCTCTCGCATGCCGCGGCGCGCATCGGCGATATCGTCGAGATGATCAACAATATCGCGGGCCAGACCAATCTGCTGGCGCTGAACGCGACGATCGAGGCGGCGCGGGCCGGCGAAGCCGGCCGCGGGTTCTCCGTGGTGGCCTCCGAGGTCAAGGCGCTCGCCGAGCAGACCGCCAAGGCGACCGGCGAGATCGGACGGCAGATCGGCGACATCCAGAGCGCAACGCAGGAATCCGTTGCGGCGATCGACGACATCAGCCGTTCGATCGAGCGACTCTCCGAGATTTCGTCCGCGATCGCATCCGCCATCGAGGAGCAGGGCGCGACCACGCAGGAGGTTGCCCGCAACGTGCAGCATGCCGCGCAGGGCGCCCAGCAGGTGTCCTCCAATGTCGGCAATCTGCAGCGTGGCGCGGAGGAGACAGGCGCGGCATCCTCGCAGGTGCTGTCCGCCGCGAAGACGCTGTCGCGCGACAGCAACCGGCTCAAACTGGAAGTGAACAAGTTCCTTGGGTCGGTCCGCGTCGCGTGACGGGGCGCAAAACAAAATGGCCGGAGCAGAGGCTCCGGCCATTCGGTGGTCTCAAGGGCTTGAAGATTACTTGCGATTGCCGATCCCGATATAGCTACGTTCGGTCGCGCCGGTATAGAGCTGGCGCGGACGGCCGATCTTCTGCGCTGGATCCTCGATCATCTCGCGCCACTGGCCGATCCAGCCCACTGTGCGCGCCACCGCGAACAGCACGGTGAACATCGATGTCGGGAAGCCCATCGCCTTCAGCGTGATGCCCGAATAGAAATCAACGTTCGGATAGAGCTTGCGCTCGATGAAGTACTCGTCGCTCAGCGCGATCTTCTCCAGCTCCATGGCGATATGCAGCAACGGATCGTCGCCGTGGCCGGTTTCCTTCAGCACCTCGTGCGCGGTCTGCTGCATCAGCTTGGCGCGCGGATCGTAGTTCTTGTAGACGCGGTGGCCGAAGCCCATCAGCCGGACCTGGCTGTTCTTGTCCTTCACCTTGGCGATGAATTCCGGAATCTTGTCGACGCTGCCGATCTCGGCCAGCATCGCCAGAGCCGCTTCATTGGCGCCGCCATGGGCCGGTCCCCACAGGCAGGCGATGCCGGCGGCGATACAGGCGAACGGGTTCGCGCCGGAGGAACCGGCGATACGCACCGTCGAGGTCGAGGCGTTCTGCTCGTGGTCGGCGTGCAGGATGAAGATCTTGTCGAGCGCGCGCGCCAGCACCGGATTGACCTGATACTCCTCGCACGGCACGGCAAAGCACATGCGCAGGAAGTTCGAGGCGTAGTCGAGGTCGTTCTTCGGATAAACGAACGGCTGGCCGATAGAGTATTTGTAGGCCATCGCGGCCAGCGTCGGGATCTTCGCGATCATGCGCATCGAGGCGATCATGCGCTGTTGCGGATCGTTGATGTCGGTGGAGTCGTGATAGAAGGCGGCCAGCGCGCCGACCGAGGCGACCATCACCGCCATCGGGTGGGCGTCGCGGCGGAAGGCCTGGAAGAACCGCGCCATCTGCTCATGCAGCATGGTGTGGTGGGTGATGCGGCTGTCGAAATCCTTCTTCTGCGCGGGGGTCGGCAGTTCACCGTGCAGCAGCAGGTAGCAGGTTTCGAGGAAGTCGCCGTTTTCCGCGAGTTGTTCGATCGGATAGCCGCGATACAACAGCACCCCCTTGTCGCCGTCGATGTAAGTGATCTTCGACTCGCAGCTTGCGGTCGAGGTGAAACCGGGGTCGTAGGTGAACATGCCGGTCTGGGCGTAAAGCTTGCTGATATCGACCACCTCCGGTCCGATCGTCCCGGCGTGGACCGGAAGCTCAACGCTCTTGCCGTCGACAGTCAGCGTTGCGGATTTGGTGTTGGCTTTATTATCCATCGTATAACCCCCGATGTTTTCGTTATGTCGGTCGTATCAGGCACCTTCAGATGAAGAGAGACAGCCTCGCCGAGTTGGGCGGGAAAGGGGTTAGCGTATTGCTGTGTGCGCTGCAAGATAGCCAAAGTCGGGGGCGGCATACCTCTCAGGCGGCTTGATCGCGCAGCCGATCGAGGCAGACTTCACGGCCCAGCACCGCCAGGACCTCGAAAATCCCGGGCGAGGTGGTCCGCCCGGTCAGGGCCACCCGCAAAGGCTGCGCCACCGCGCCGAGCTTGAGGCTGTTTTTCTCGGCGAAATCGCGCATCGCGGCTTCCGTGGTCGCCGCGCTCCACGGGGAGACGGCGGCCAGCGTCTCGTGCAGGCGGCCGATCAGCGTCCGCGTCTCCGGCGTCAACACCGCGGCGGCCTTGGCGTCCATGGCGAGCGGCCGGTCGGCGAAAATGAATTTTGCGCCGTCGATCAGCTCCAGCAGCGTTTTGGCACGCTCCTTCAGGCCCGGCATCGCCTGCAGCAATTGGGTGCGGGTGGTGTCGTTCAGCTTGGTGCCGATCGTTTCATTTTGCGGAAGGAACGGCAGCAGCGCCTCGATGGCGGCCAGCAGTTCGGCATCGCCGGTGGTGCGGATGTAATGGCCGTTGAGGTTTTCCAGCTTGGCGAAATCGAAGCGGGCCGCCGAGCGGCCGATTTGCGGTAGATCAAATGCCGCGATCATTTCTTCGGTCGAGAATATCTCCTGGTCGCCATGGCTCCAGCCGAGCCGGACCAGATAATTGCGCAAGGCGGCGGGCAGATAGCCCATCGCGCGGTAGGCATCGACGCCGAGCGCGCCGTGGCGCTTCGACAGCTTCGAGCCGTCCGGCCCGTGGATCAGCGGGATGTGCGCCATGGTCGGCACGCTCCAGCCCAGCGCGTCGTAGATGTGCTTCTGACGGGCGGCGTTGATCAAATGATCGTCGCCGCGGATGACATGGGTCACGCCCATGTCGTGATCGTCCACCACCACCGCGAGCATGTAGGTCGGGGTGCCGTCCGAGCGCAGCAGCACCAGATCGTCGAGGTTCTCGTTCTGCCAGACCACGCGGCCCTGAACCTCGTCCTCGATCACGGTCTCGCCGCTCTGCGGCGCCTTGAGGCGGATCACGGGCCTGGCGCCGGTCGGCGCCTCGGCCGGATCGCGGTCGCGCCAGCGGCCGTCGTAGCGCATGGCGCGGCCCTCGGCTTTTGCCGCCTCGCGCATCGCCGTCAGTTCCTCCGGCGTCGCGTAACAGCGATAGGCCTTGCCTTCGGCCAGGAGTTGTTCGGCGATCTCGCGGTGCCGGGCGGCGCGGCTGAACTGGTAGATGGTCTCGCCGTCCCATTCGATGCCGAGCCAGCTCAGCCCGTCGAGAATGGCCGCGATTGCGGCGTCGGTCGAGCGTTCGCGGTCGGTATCCTCGATCCGCAGCAGCATCTTGCCGCCGCGCTTGCGGGCATAGAGCCAGTTGAAAAGGGCGGTGCGCGCGCCGCCGATATGGAGGAATCCGGTCGGAGAGGGCGCAAAGCGGGTGACGACGGTTTCGGTCATTTCAGATGGTTCGATCGCTCTGGGAGAGGGTGGCTGGCGGGGCCTTTATCATACTGCCGGGGCACTGTCCCGGCATCCCGGATGCAAATGCCGCCGCAGGGTCAAAAGTTCGTTTTTGCTTGCCGGCAGGACGGGGTGCCGCTTCCGACGTTCCTGCTCTTGGCGCGGCGGCGCGGATTTGGCACATAGGGCGCAACTTGAGAGGATGCAAATGACTGACGAATCGACGCCGGACGCGGGCCGCGACTTTATCCGCGACATTGTGGCGGCGGACCTGGCCTCGGGGAAACACAAAAGCGTGGTGACGCGCTTTCCGCCGGAACCCAACGGCTATCTGCATCTCGGCCATGCCAAGTCGATCTGCCTGAATTTCGGCATCGCCGAGGAGTTCGGCGGGCGCTGCCATCTGCGCTTCGACGACACCAACCCGGCCAAGGAAGAGCAGGAATTTATCGACGCCATCCAGCGCGACGTGCGCTGGCTCGGCTTCGACTGGGGCGAGCACCTGCATTTCGCCTCCGACTATTTCGAGCAGCTTTACGCCTGGGCGCAGGACCTGATCCGCGCCGGCAAGGCCTATGTCGACGACCAGTCGCCGGACGAGATCCGGCTGACCCGCGGCACCCTGACCGAGGCCGGGCAGAACAGCCCGTTCCGCGACCGCTTGGTGGAGGAGAACCTCGACTTGTTCGCGCGGATGCGCGCGGGCGAATTCCCGAACGGCACGCGCGTGCTGCGCGCCAAAATCGACATGGGTTCGGGCAACATCAACCTGCGCGATCCGGTGATCTACCGCATCCTGCATGCGCACCATCCGCGCACCGGCACGGCGTGGAATATCTATCCGAGCTACGATTTTGCCCACGGCCAGTCCGACTCCATCGAGCACGTCACGCACTCGATCTGCACCCTGGAGTTCGAGGACCACCGTCCGCTCTACGACTGGTTCCTGGACAACCTGCCGGTGCCCTCGCATCCGCGCCAGTACGAGTTCGCGCGGCTCAACATGACCTATACGCTGCTGTCCAAGCGTGTGCTGACCGGGCTGGTGCGTGAGGGGCACGTCTCCGGCTGGGACGATCCACGTATGCCGACGCTCGCCGGATTGCAGCGGCGCGGCGTGCCTGCCGAAGGCTTGCGCGATTTCGTCAGGCGCATCGGCGTCGCCAAATCGAATTCGACCGTCGATATCGGCATGTTCGACTTCACCATCCGCGAGACGCTGAACCGCACCGCGCCGCGCCGCATGGCGGTGCTGCGGCCGTTGAAAGTCG
>MKUJ01000017.1:81816-85086 GCA_001897755.1 Afipia sp. 64-13 | reverse complement strand
GTCGAGGAGCTCGAGGCGATCAACCATCCCGACGAACCGGCGCAGGGCACGCGACAGATTCCGTTCGGCCGTGAGCTCTATATCGAGCAGGACGATTTCATGGAGGAGCCGCCGAAGAAGTTCTTCCGTCTCGCGCCGGGGCGCGAGGTGCGGCTGCGCTACGCCTATTTCATCACCTGCCGCGAGGTCATCAAGAATGCGGCCGGCGAGGTGGTTGAGCTGCGCTGCACGTATGACCCGCAAACGCGCGGCGGCAACGCGCCGGACGGTCGCAAGGTGAAGGCGACGATTCACTGGGTCAGCGCCGCGCATGCGCTGCCGGCGGAAGTGCGGCTCTACGAGACTCTGTTCGCGACCCCGCAGCCGGAGCCGGGCAATTTCGCCGCGCAGCTCAATCCGAATTCGCTGGAGACGCTGACCGATTGCAAGGTCGAGCCCGCGTTCAAGACGGATACGGCGGACGGCGCGGTGCAGTTCGAGCGGCAGGGCTATTTCGTCCGCGACCGTGACTCGACGCCGGAGCGGCTGGTGTTCAACCGCACCGTCGGCCTGCGCGACAGCTACGCCAAGGTGGCGGCGTCTGGTTAGCTGCTATCGCGCGCAGAATTCGCGACTCTGGTAGTGTCGAGCGTCCAGGAGATTCTCATGCCAGACGTAACGTACAATCTGAACGGTGGCTTCAAGCCAACCATGAAGCGCTTTGCTGATCTTAACGGCCCAGATTTTTTCCCAACGCCGCGATGGGCAACGTTCGCGTTGATCGAGAACGAGGAGTTCAATGGTGAGATATGGGAGAGCGCTTGTGGTGACGGAAGCATGTCGCGCGTTTTGGAGAAGACTGGGCAACGAGTGCGCAGTTCAGATCTTTACGATCGTGGGTACGGGGAGCCTGGCATCGACTTTCTATCCCCGCAAGTAACTGCGGATAACATTGTCACCAACCCGCCCTACAACTGTGCTGAAGGATTTGTGTCGAGTGGTGTGAAGCACTCAAAGAAAAAATTTGCACTGCTGCTAAGGCTAGCTTTTCTTGAAGGGGCGAACCGCGCAAACACAATTTTTGCTAGAACCCCACCTTCGCGTGTTTGGGTATTTAGCGAACGCATTACATTTTACCCAAGCGGTATTGAGCCCAAGGGCAGCGGTACGACCGCATACGCGTGGTTTGTTTGGGATAAGGACGGGCCGAGTTCAACCGAGTTGAAATGGTTTAAACCCGGTTATAAAGCGCGCTATTCTTAAGCTGCCTTAGCAATCCGGCGACGACCCGCGTCAGTAATCTGCCAAACACCACGGCCAACGCTTACAACGTAGCCGCTGTGAAAAATGTTCCCATCAACATTCTTGTGGGATTTCAGATTTCGTACCTGTTGCTCCCAAATCTCTTCATTCGTCCGTGTGTCCGAGCTTACCTTATCTTCGGCAGACAAGGCGAGGTAGTTGGGCATCTCGTTTTTCAGAACCCTTACGGTGGCACGCCCGTTTGATCGCGAGGCTAGGATGTGCAGAACGGCGTTTCCAACCTGAGATTCGGTAATGCGAGACATTAAATTGCTCCTGTGAATTATTGGAGCCTTTCAATTAGAGGTTGCATCGGAACTATTTAAGTCAGGAACGCTTACCTTTTATTCGATTTTTTAAGTCGTCAACGCTGAGGTCTCCAATGGCCTAGTTCGGCTCCCATCCGCTAGCATCATGCGAGGGACAGCCGGCACGGGCGGCGCAATGGCGGACGGGGGCTTGCAGCAGAAGCGGCCGGGCGCGGGCAGGGCCATCGCATGGCCGCCGCGCGAGACGGCGGCGGTGCCTGCTGCCTCCGATCTCGGCCTGTGGCACTCCTTCCTTGAAACAACACGCGACTGGACGCGTGCCGAGGCCGGACCCGGCCGCCTGCTGCCATGGGTGCCGGTGGCATTCGGCACCGGCATCGCATTGTATTTCGCGGCCGACCACGAACCCGTCGCCGCTGTCGTTGTCCCCGTCGCACTGGTGTTCGTGCTTGTCGCCTTTCTCGCGCGGCGCCGGCGCTGGTTCGCGGTCATGGTGCTGATCGCTTCATTTTTCGCGGGCTTCGCCACCGCGACGTTGAAGACCGCGCGGCTGGCGCATGAGGTGCTGGCGCGGCCGGTGACGGCCGTGGCTGTGAAAGGTTTCGTCGAGACGCGCGAGGAGCGCGAGCGCACCGACCGTTTCGTGCTGCGGGTTGAGGAGTTGAGCGTGGCGCGCGGCGAGGCGCCGAAGCTCACGCGGGTGCGGCTGTCGGTGCGCAAGGGCACGGCGCCCGCGGTCGGCAGTTTCGTGACGCTGAAAGCCAGCCTGCGGCCGCCGCCGCGTCCGGCGCTGCCGGGCTCCTACGATTTCGGCCGCGACATGTATTTCGCCGGCATCGGCGCGTCGGGTTTCGTGCTCGGTGCGATCGCGGCAACGCCGCCGCCGCATAGCGAAGGCCTCGCGCTGCGCTATGCGCGCTGGATGCAGCAGGCGCGCGATGGCATCGATGCCCGCATTCGCGTCGTGCTGTCCGGCGACAACCGGGCCATCGCCACCGCGCTACTCACCGGGCGGCGCGACGCGCTCTCCGCGCCGGTCAACGACGCGATGTTCGTCTCCGGCCTCGGCCATGTGCTGTCGATCTCCGGCTACCACATGGCGGTGGTGGCGGGCGTGGTATTCTTCGCCGTGCGCGCGCTGCTGGCGCTGTCGCCCGCGCTCGCGGCCGGCTTCGCCATCAAGAAATGGTCGGCCGCCGCTGCCCTTGTCGCGGCGCTGTTCTATCTCCTGCTGTCCGGCGCGGAGGTGGCGACGCAACGCTCGTTCTTCATGACGGCGGTGGTATTGCTCGCGGTGATGGCCGACCGGCAGGCGATCACCTTCCGCACGCTGGCGCTCGCGGCGATGATCGTGCTCGCGCTCGCGCCGGAAGCGCTGGTGCATCCCAGCTTCCAGATGTCGTTCGCCGCGACGCTCGGGCTGGTCGCGATGGTGCGGATCAGCGCGCCGTGCCTGTTCGGGGCGCCGGACAGCTCAACGGCGGCGCGCGCCGCGCTGTGGGGCGGCCGCGAGATTGTGATGCTGGCGGCGGCGTCGCTGGTCGCGGGCCTTGCCACCACGCCTTACGCCGCCTTCCACTTCCATCGCCTCGCGCCCTATGGCGTGCTCGCCAATCTCGCGGCGATGCCGGTGATCTCGGCGGTGGTGATGCCGGCGGGTCTGCTCGGCATCGTGGCGATGCCGTTCGGTTTCGACGGCGTGTTCTGGCGCATCATGGGC
>MKUJ01000017.1:64898-81805 GCA_001897755.1 Afipia sp. 64-13 | reverse complement strand
TGCCGGGCGCGGTCGGCCATATCGGCGCGTTCGGCACCGCGCCGCTGCTCGTCGTCACCGCCGGCATCGTGGCGCTCGGCCTCTTGCGTACGCCGCTGCGCTGGTGCGGGGCGATGCTGATCGTCGCCGGCTCGCTGTGGGCGGCAAGCGCGCGGCAGCCCGATATCCTGATCGCATCGGACGGTCACAGCGTCGCGGTGCGCGGCAGGGACGGGGCGCTGCGCATCATGCGGACCTCGACCGACGCATTCACGGTGCGGCAATGGCTTGCGGCCGACGCCGATCCGCGCGTCGTCACCGATCCCGCGCTCCATGACGGCGTGTCCTGCGACGAGGCGGGCTGCGTGGTCGCGGCGGCGGATGGCAGGCTGGTGGCGCTGGCGAAGAGGCCGGAGGCGCTGGGCGACGATTGCAGCCACGCCGCGATCGTCGTGTCGATGTTTGCGCCACCCGGCGACTGCGCGGCGCTGGTGTTCGATCAGGACACGTTGCGGCGGCAGGGTGCGACCGCTGTGAGCCGCACAAGCGAGGGCTATGGTGTGACGATGGTCAATCCGCCCGGCGCCGACCGGCCATGGGCGCGCGCGATGGTGGATGCGGAAGGGGGGATGGCTTCCGGCGCAGGGCGGGCCGGGCTGATCCGGCGCCCGACGCCGCGTCCGGTCGATGCCACGCCGGATGCCGGCGATCTGCAGGCGGAGGAGTGAGATGCGAGGGGCGGCTTATTGCCGGTTCCTCATGGTGAGGAGCGAGGCGAAAGCCTCGCGTCTCGAACCATGGGGCCATGATGTCGCGGACCATCGCGGCCTCATCCTTCGAGACGCATCGCCATGGCAGGCATAGTCCGCGTAAACTTGGCTACGGAGCGATGCTCCTCAGGATGAGGAGCGAGCCCCAAGCTGCGCAACAATCGCACATGAGGAAGCGGCTCTCAGAACGCCGCCTCTCAATACTTCCGGTACAGCCCGATCAGCTTGCCCTGGATGCGAACGCGGTTGGGCGGCAGGATGCGGACCTCGTAGGCGGCGTTGGCCGGCTCCAGCGCGATGGAGGCGCCGCGGCGGCGGAAACGCTTCAGCGTCGCTTCCTCCTCGTCGATCAGCGCCACCACGATGTCCCCGGTGTCGGCGCTGTCGTTCTTCTGGATCAGCGCCATGTCGCCGTCGAGAATGCCGGCTTCCACCATCGAGTCGCCGCGCACTTCCAGCGCGTAGTGCTCGCCGGAGCCGAGCATGTCGGGCGGCACGCTGATGGTGTGGCTGCGGGTCTGCAACGCCTCGATCGGGGTGCCGGCGGCGATGCGGCCCATCACCGGCACGGCGACCGGCTGCTCGCCGCTGTCCTCCACGGCCGCCGGAGCGCTCCGCACCTTGCCGAGATTGCCTTCGATCACGCTCGGGGTGAAGCCGCGCCGCGCGTTGCCGCCATGGCCGACCTCGGGAAGCTTGATGACCTCGATGGCGCGGGCGCGATTGGCGAGGCGGCGGATGAAGCCGCGTTCCTCCAGCGCCGTGATCAGACGGTGGATGCCGGACTTGGACCGCAAATCGAGCGCGTCCTTCATCTCGTCGAAGGAGGGCGGCACGCCGGACTCCTTGAGCCGCTCGTTGATGAAGCGCAGAAGCTCGTATTGTTTGCGTGTCAGCATCTTCAGGTCTTCCTCAATTCCAGCGGCCCGATTCCGGCAGTCCCGATGCTCCGATCGGGCCGCGCCGTCCCGCCGCCCGGCCGATGCTGCGCGTGGCAGCCGGCGGGGATATCGGGCTCA
The DNA here is from genome assembly GCA_001897755.1 of Afipia sp. 64-13. Lineage (GTDB taxonomy): Bacteria > Pseudomonadota > Alphaproteobacteria > Rhizobiales > Xanthobacteraceae > Afipia. The sequence goes on along the minus strand of MKUJ01000017.1, from coordinate 80,037 downwards.
GGCGAAAGGCGAACAACGCCACGACTCGGTCGAAACAAATCATGAACGGACACTATATGTTCCATATGTGTTCCGCAACGGTTAAATTTTGATGAAGGTGCGCGGGAAAATCAGGCCGGCAGTCTGATGATGGTACAGCGCGCGCCTGGAGGCGTGGCCGGCGCATGCGGCGGGCGCACGATCAGCACATCGGCCACCGACAGGTTGCCGAGCAGCGATGAATCCTGGTGGTCTACCGGAATGGCGACCGGCATGCCGTCCTCGCGCAGGCCGCAGCGCGCGCGCAGATATTCCTGGCGGTGATCGTTCTGGGGCAACGCAACGCCGAGCGCGGCGGCTTCCAACAAGTGATGGACCACGGTGCAGCCGGACATCGCGCGGATCAGCGGCACCATGAAGATGAAGCCGCAGACATAGGACGACACCGGATTGCCGGGCAGGCCGATCACCTTCATCGGCCCGAGCCGGCCATGCATCATCGGCTTGCCGGGGCGCAGCGCGATCTTCCAGAACGACATCGCGACGCCCTCGGATTCGAGCGCGTCCTTGACCACGTCGTGGTCGCCGACCGAGGCGCCGCCGGTCGAGACCAGGATGTCGGCCTTGAAGTCGCGCGCCTGCCGTACGGCGCGGGCGGTGTCCTCGATGGTGTCGCGCGCGATGCCGAGATCGATCACCTCGGCGCCTTCGGCGCGCGCCAGTGCCGCCAGCGCATAGGCGTTGGAAAACACGATCTGGCCGGGGCCGGGCGTCGAGCCCGGCATCACCAGTTCGTCGCCGGTGGCGAGGATCGCAACCCGCGGCCGCCGGTGCACGGGCAGGCGCGGGTGGTTCATGCTGGCGGCGAGTGACAGGTCGCGGTCGGTCAGGCGTGTGCCCTGGCGCAGCAGCACGTCGCCTTCGCGGAAATCGGAGCCGGCGCGGCGGATGTGGCGCGGGGTCAGCATCGTCTCGGCAAGGATGACGGTGTCGCCCTCGCGCCCGGTGTCTTCCTGGATCACGACGGTCTCCGCGCCGGGCGGCACCACGCCGCCGGTGAAGATCCGCACCGCCTCGCCCGGGCCGACCGGCTGCTGGAACGGCTTGCCCGCCGCGCTCTCGCCGATCACCTTGAGACGCGCATCGGCTTTCGCGTCGGCGAGGCGCACCGCATAGCCGTCCATCGCCGACATCGCGTCGGGGGGCTGGGTCCGCAGCGAAGCGACATCGCGCGACAATGTGCGGCGGAAGGCATCCTCGAGCGCGACGATTTCCTCGGGCAGCGTCGCCGCGCCGTCGAGCACGGCCGCCAGCGCCTCTGCCACCGGCATCAGCGGCCTGTTGCCTGCCTTCATCTTCAGCATGATGAAATCAACGCTCCACCTTGTAATGCCCGGACTTGCCGCCCTGTTTTTCGACGAGCCGGATACCCTCGATCCGCACCCCGCGCTCCACCGCCTTGATCATGTCGTAGATGGTGAGGCAGGCGACCGAGACCGCCGTCAGGGCCTCCATCTCGACGCCGGTGGGGCCGGTGACTTTGCAGGTGGCCTCGACATGGCAGCCGGGCAGCGTGGCGTCGGGTGTGATCTCGACGGTGACCTTGGATAGCGCCAGCGGGTGGCACAGCGGAATGAGCTCGGAGGTGCGCTTGGCCGCCATGATGCCGGCGATCCGCGCGGTGCCGAGCACGTCGCCTTTCTTGGCGTTGCCGCTCTCGATCAGCGCCAGTGTTTCTTTCGACATGACGACGCGGCCTTCGGCCACCGCGACGCGTTCGGTCGCAGGCTTGGCGGAGACGTCCACCATGTGGGCTTCGCCCCTGGCGTCGATATGGGTGAGGTCGCTCTTGGTCATTGGCGCGCCACTATGCCCCGGCGCGGCGGGCCGCACGTTGCGATTCATCAAGCGCGAGCAGCGTGCGCGTCGCCGCGCTCACATCGGCCTGCCGCATCAGGCTCTCGCCGACAAGGAACGTGTGGATGTTGACCTTGCCGAGCCGCGCGATGTCGGCCGGCGTGAAGATGCCGCTTTCGCCGACCAGAATGCGATCCGCCGGAACCAGCGGCGCCAGGTTCTCGCTGGTCGCCAGCGTGGTTTCGAAGGTGCGCAAATTGCGGTTGTTGATGCCGACGAGCGGCGAGCGCAGCTTCAATGCCCGCTCCAGTTCCGGCCGGTTATGGACTTCCAGCAGCACGTCCATGCCCAGCGCGAGCGCGGCATCCTCGATGTCGCGCGCGGCTGCGTCGTCGAGCACCGCCATGATGATCAGGATGCAGTCGGCGCCATGCGCGCGCGCCTCGACCACCTGATAGGTGTCGTACATGAAATCCTTGCGCAGCACCGGCAGGCTCACCGCCGCGCGCGCCGCCACCATGAAATCGAGATGGCCCTGGAACGAGGGTGTATCCGTCAATACGGAAAGGCACGCCGCGCCGCCGTCCTCATAAGCACGGGCCAGCACCGGCGGATCGAAGTCGGCGCGGATCAATCCCTTGGAGGGCGAGGCCTTCTTGATCTCGGCGATCAGCGCGGTCTCGCCGCGCGAGAGTTTGGTCCGGATCGCATTGGCGAAGCCACGCGGGGCGGGCGCGTCCTTTGCCTGCGCCTCGACCTCCGCGAGCGGGCGGGCGCGCCTGGCGGCGGCGATCTCCTCGCGCTTGTAGGCTTCGATCTTGGCGAGGATGTCGGACAACGGAAAAATCTCCTTCAGGCGTTGGAGACGGCGATCAGCCGCTGCAGCTTCTGCGCCGCCGCGCCACTGTCGAGCGACTTGGCGCCGAGCGCAACAGCTTCCTTGAGATTGACTGCCTTGCCCGCGACGACCAGCGCCGCGCCGGCATTGAGCAGCGCGACGTCGCGGAACGCGCCGGGCTTGCCTTCGAGCACGCCGCGCAGCGCAACCGCATTGGTCTGCGCGTCGCCGCCCTTGAGCTTCGCCGCGGTGGCGCGCGGCAGTCCGGCGTCCTCCGGCGTCACCTCGAAGGTGCGGATCGCGCCGCCTTCGAGCGCGGCGACGTAAGTCGGGCCGGTGAGGGTGATCTCGTCGAGGCCGTCGGAACCGTGCACCACCCAGGCGGAGGTGGTGCCGAGATTGCGCAGCACATGCGCCAGCGGCTCGACCCAGTGGCGCGCGAACACGCCGACCATCTGTCGCGTCACGCCGGCCGGGTTCGACAGTGGGCCGAGCAGGTTGAAGATGGTGCGGGTGGCGAGTTCGACGCGCGCGGCGTGCACGTTGCGCATCGCCGGATGATGGGTCGGCGCGAACATGAAGCCGATGCCGGCCTCCGCGATGCAGCGGCCGACCTGTTCCGGCGTGATGTCGATGTTGATGCCGAGCGCGGCCAGCACGTCGGCTGCGCCGGAGCGCGAGGACAGCGCGCGGTTGCCGTGCTTGGCGACCGGAACTCCGGCGCCCGCGACGATGAAGGAGGCGCAGGTCGAGACGTTGACCGAGCCCGAGCCGTCGCCGCCGGTGCCGACCACATCGACCGCGTCAGGCGGGGCGGTGACGCGCAGCATCTTGGAGCGCATCGTGGTCACCGCGCCGGTGATCTCGTCGACGGTCTCGCCGCGCACCCGCAGCCCCATCAGGAGGCCGCCCATCTGCGCCGGGGTCGCTTCGCCCGACATCATCCAGTCGAACGCCGCGGTTGCCTCCTCGCGCGACAGCGTCTCGCCGTTCGCGACCTTGCCGATGATGGCCTTGAAGTCGGTCATGGCGTCACTGGTTGGTGGATGCGCCGGTCGCGGTGGCGAAGGCGGCCTGATTGATGGTGACGCCGATCTCGTCCTCCAGATGCGCGATATAGGACGCGACCTGCTCGTCGGTCATGGCGTTGGTGATCGCGGTCTTGAGCTTCTTGGCGTCCTCGGAATCCGGATCGACCGGCGGCACGGTGATGCCGGTCACCTTGAACACGACCCACTGGTTGCCGCTGGCGCCTTCGCTCTGGCCCGCGCTGTCCTTCGGCGTGCGGAAGGCGGTCTCGACGACGCGCTCCGACAGGCCGTTGACGGTGGCGGTGCGCTTGAACGGCGAGGTTGTCTTGACGCCCATCTTCAGCGCCGCGGCCGCCGCGGCGAAGGCTTCGCCCTTGTTGAGCTTCTCGACGATCTCGCCGCCCTTGGCGCGCAGGCGCGAGGTCACCTGCTCGTCGTGCCAGCGGGTGGTGACCTGATCCTTGACCTCGTCGAGGGTGCGGTCGCGCGAGGGCGTGATGCCGAGCACGTCGAACCACAATTCGCCGCCGTCGAAGTTGATCGGATCGGTTTCGACGCCGACACCGCTGGCGAAAGCGGGGGTGAGCACATCGACGCCGGAGGGCAGGCCCTTGACCATCTGGCCGTCGGGAGCGCGGCCGGAGCGGTCCACCGCCTCGATGGTGATGGCGTCGAGGCCGAGCTTCTTGGCGGCCTCGGCGACGTTGGCGCCGCCGCCGCGCTCATCCTCGACCTTGTTGCGGATGTCCTGGAACTCGCCGCGCGCGCGGTCAGTCGCGATCTGCTTTTTGATTTCCGGAGCGATGGCGTCGTAATTCGCGGCGGTGCCGGGCTCGATCTTGGTCACCTTGATCAAAGCGGTGGCGAGCGCGCCCTTCACCGGCTGGCTCACCTCGTTGAGCGGCGCCGCGAAGGCGGCGGCCGCGATCGCCGGATCGCCGACGCTGGCCTGAGTGACGAGGCCGAGATCGGTGTCGCTGTCGGTGAGCTTCATCTCCTTGGCGAGATCCTCGAACGAGGTGCCGCCGGCGATCTTCTCGCGCGCGGCCTTGGCGGCCTCGAGCGTCGGGAAGGCGATCTGCTTGATCTCGCGCCGTTCGGGCTTGGCGTATTTGTCCTTGTCGCGCTCGAAGATCTTGCGGGCGTCCTCGTCCGACACCGTGATCTTCTTGCCGATTTCCTCCGGCGTCACCGTGAGCACCGCGATCTTGCGGTACTCCGGCGCGCGGAACAGGCCCTTGCGCTCGTCGAAATAGCTCTGCAACTGCTCGGCGGTCGGCGGATCGATCTTGCCGGCCTGGTCGGGACCGAGCTGGATGTATTCGATGGTGCGCTCTTCGTTCTGATAGCGGGTCAGGGCGTCGAGCTGGGTCTTGGAGGGCGCGATGCCGGCGGTGAAGCTGCCGGCGATCTGGCGGCGCAAAGTGGTGCGGCGCTGCTCGGCCACGTAACGCTGCTCGGTGTAGCCGAACTGGCGCAGCGCATAGGCGAAGCGCTGCGGATCGAATTTGCCATCGGCGCCGGCGAAGTTCGGATCGGCCGAAATCTCGCGCACGATGGCGGCGTCCGACTGCGCGAGGCCGAGACGGCGGGCTTCCTCGTCGAGGGCTGCTTCCGCGATGATCTGCTGCAGCACCTGACGGTCGAGCCCGAAGCGGCGGGCCTGATCCGGCGTCATCGGGCGGCCGATCTGGCGGCCGATCTGCTGCAGCTTGTCGGTGTAGAGCGTGCGGAACTGCTCGGTCGAAATCTCGGTCTTGCCGATGCTGGCAAGGCTCGACTGGCCGTAGCCCTTGAAGATGTCGCCGATGCCCCACAGGCCGAAGGAGACAATGAGAACGCCGAACAGGACCGACATGATGGCCTTGCCGAACTTGCCCGATGAGGCGTCGCGTATTCCTCGAAGCATGAATCCAACTTATGTTCAGGAGGGACCGGCGCGCTGACTAATTAAAAGGCGCCACCGCATTGTTCCGTTTCATATAAAACGGCGTTCTTCCCCGGGCAACCGGCATCGCGGCGACCCATTGAAGCGGTTGACGTCGCAGCCGCCACAATTGGGCGGGCTGGCGTCCGCGAGGTGGCTCTGCTAGCGCAGGGCGTTTCGCGAAATGGGGGTGCAGATGACCGATACGAGCCGTCCGCTGATCGCCGGCAACTGGAAGATGAACGGCCTCAAGGCCTCGATGAGCGAGCTTGGGGCGATCGCCCAGGGCGCCTCCGGGCTGTGGCGCAAGGTGGACCTGCTGATCTGCCCGCCGGCCACCCTGCTGTTCACGGCGGCGGCGGTGGCGATCGGCTCCAAGGTCGCGATCGGCGCGCAGGACTGCCACCCCAACCCTTCCGGGGCCCATACCGGCGATATCTCGGCGGAAATGCTGGCCGATGCCGGGGCGAGCGCGGTGATCGTCGGCCATTCCGAGCGGCGCACCGACCATCACGAGACCGACGCCATGGTGCGGACCAAGGCTGAGGCGGCCTGGCGCGCCGGTCTGGTCGCGATCATCTGCGTCGGCGAGACCTGGGCCCAGCGCGACGCCGGGCAGACGCTCGACGTGGTCGGCAGCCAGCTTGCCGGCTCGGTGCCGGACGGGGCGAACGCCGCCAATCTGGTGATCGCCTACGAGCCGGTCTGGGCGATTGGAACCGGCCTGACCCCGACCACCGGGGATGTCGAGCAAGTTCATGGCTTTATCCGGGAGACCCTCACCAAACGCCTGAACGAGGAGGGGGCCCGGATCCGCATCCTCTATGGCGGGTCGGTGAAGCCGTCGAATGCCGCCGCACTGATGGCGGTGCCGCATGTCAACGGCGCGCTGGTCGGCGGCGCCAGCCTCAAGGCGGCCGATTTTCTGGCGATCGCGGCGGGGTGTCCCTGAGGCGCGATTTCGGGTTCCGTCATTGCGAGGAGGCGGAGCCGACGAAGCCATCCAGCCTTTTTCAATCCGATTTTCGGAGCCTGCCATCGAGCTGGCGAAGCCGGACCCGCTTCGCTCACACTGACGGTCAGGGCCTCGCTTCCCGGGGGTGGCAATCCCGTTTGCGATCGTGTAGACAGCCGCCAACTTCAACTCCCGCAAGCACGTTTCGGCCGGTGACCCGGCGCGATCGCTTGTGACGGAAGGTATCGATGCAGACAGTCGTCATTGTCATCCATCTCATGCTCGTGCTGGCCCTGACCGGCGTCGTGCTGTTGCAACGCTCCGAAGGGGGCGGGCTCGGCATCGGCGGTGGAGGCGGCGGCGGATTCATGTCGAGCCGCGGCACCACCAACCTGCTCACCCGTTCGACCGCGATCCTCGCGGCTGGGTTCTTCATCACCAGCCTGCTGCTGTCGTGGATCGCGACGCGCGACCGCGCGCCGAGCTCGATCATCCCGACGACCGCTCCGGCCGGCCAGAGCGCGCCGACCTCGACCCCGCAGGGCGGTCTGCTCGACTCGCTGAAGAAGCCCGAGGCTCCGGCTCCGGCGGCACCTGCCGGTCCGCAGGCGCCGCAGTCCAAATAAAGCGGGCGATCGATGCCGTCCCGGCTTGCGATATTGTCTCAGCAAGCCGGGGAAAAGCATTGGTTTGATTGAAGTATCAACGTCACCCACAGGCTAGCGAAATCCCGGCTTTTCGCCGCGTTTCGTTTTGCGAATCGAGATCGTAGCGATAAAGGTAGGCTCCCATGGCGCGGTATATTTTCATCACCGGCGGCGTGGTCTCCTCGCTCGGAAAAGGTCTCGCATCCGCCGCTCTCGGCGCGGTGCTGCAGGCGCGGGGCTACAAGGTCCGTCTTCGCAAGCTCGATCCCTATCTCAACCTCGATCCCGGAACGATGTCGCCGTATCAGCACGGCGAGGTGTTCGTGACCGATGACGGGGCCGAGACCGATCTCGACCTCGGCCATTACGAGCGCTTCACTGGACGTCCGGCCACCAAGCAGGACAACATCACCACCGGACGGATCTATCAGGACATCCTGACCAAGGAGCGCCGTGGCGACTATCTCGGCGCCACCATCCAGGTGATCCCGCACGTCACCAACGCCATCAAGGATTTCATCCGCAGCGGCAACGACGACTACGACTTCGTGCTGGTGGAGATCGGCGGCACGGTCGGTGACATCGAGGGTCTGCCGTTCTTCGAGGCAATCCGCCAGATCAAGAACGACATGCCGCGCGGGCAGGTGATCTACATTCACCTGACGCTGCTGCCTTTCATTCCAAGTGCCGGCGAACTCAAGACAAAACCGACCCAGCATTCGGTCAAGGAGCTACGCTCGATCGGCATCCAGCCGGACATCCTGCTGTGCCGGACAGACCGCGAGATTCCGAAGGAGGAGCGCCGCAAGCTCGGCCTGTTCTGCAACGTCCGCGAGAGCGCGGTGATCGAGGCGCGCGACGTCGACAACATCTACGCGGTGCCGGAGGCCTATCACGCCGCCGGGCTCGACGACGAGGTGCTGGCGGCGTTTGGCATCGAGGCGCCGCAGTCGCCTGCTCTGGTCGGCTGGCACGAGATCAACGAGCGCATCCGTAATCCGGAAGGCGACGTCACCATCGCCATTGTCGGCAAGTACACCGGCATGAAGGACGCCTACAAATCGCTGATCGAGGCGCTGTCCCATGGCGGCATCGCCAACAAGGTGAAGGTCAATCTCGACTGGATCGAGAGCGAGGTGTTCGAGAACGAGGACCCCGCGCCGTTCCTCGAGCACGTTAACGGCATTCTGGTACCGGGCGGCTTCGGCCAGCGCGGCGCGGAGGGCAAGATCCGGGCGGCGCAGTTCGCGCGCGAGCGCAACGTGCCGTATTTCGGCATCTGCTTCGGCATGCAGATGGCGGTGATCGAGGCGGCGCGCAATCTCGCCGGCATCAAGGACGCCAACTCCACCGAGTTCGGTCCGACCAGGGAGCCGCTGGTCGGCCTGATGACCGAATGGCTGCGCGGCAACGAGCTTGAGAAGCGCACCAAAGCGGGCGATCTCGGCGGCACCATGCGGCTCGGCGCCTATCCGGCGGCGCTGAAGAAGGGCAGCCGGGTCTCGCGAATCTATGGCGGCACTCTGGAGATTTCCGAGCGCCACCGCCACCGCTACGAGGTCAACACCGCCTACAAGGACCGCCTCGAGCAGCATGGCCTGCGCTTCTCCGGCCTGTCGCCGGACGGCGTGCTGCCGGAGATCGTCGAATACGAGGACCATCCCTGGTTCATCGGCGTGCAGTATCACCCCGAACTCAAATCGCGGCCGTTCGAGCCGCACCCGCTATTCGCGTCCTTCGTTGCGGCGGCGGCGGCGCAGAGCCGTTTGGTCTGATCGGTCGGCCTTTCATTTGAGGGGCGTCGTCGCCAGATAAGCCTCTGCCGGACTACTTCCGGGGAGGCGCTGCGGACCGCTGATGATTCCCAAGATCAAACCTCCATCCGGCCCGTCGCCGGACGATGCGGCGGGGCCGTGGGGAAAACCCGCGCGCGAGACGCCCGCGTCGGAGAGGGATTCGTCTTTCGAGTCCGGCGGCGGCCGCTGGTTCAGTCGCGGAACGCTGGGGTCGATCCTGTTCGCGATACTGCTGATCGCCTTGTGGGGCGGCCATGCCTGGCAGGACCTGTCGCAGCCCGCGGCATGGACCTATTGGAAGGACCTCTACGTCTCGCCGTCGCTCACCTCATCGGTTGGCACGATCGAGGCGAACGGACGCACCCGGAGGGTGCTTGCGATCAAAGGGCCGATTGGCGCCGCCGCGGCGACCTGGTTTCGCGAACGGCTGGATGACGCCAGACTCTCTTCCGGCGACATGGTGCTGCTGTCGTCGCCCGGCGGGCGGCTCGATCAGGGCCTGATCATGGGCGAGGTGATCCGGGCGCGCGGCTTGATCACGATGGTCGGCACGCTCGACGTGGAAGGGCGCGTGCGCCCGTCCTCCTGCGCCAGCGCCTGCGTGCTGGTCTATGCCGGCGGCGTGGCGCGCGAGGCGTTTCCCGGCTCCGCGCTCGGCGTCCACCAGTTCACCGCCGATATCGCGCAGGACGACTCCCGGCGCGACATCGTGGCCGACACCCAGCGCACCACCGGGATGATCCTTGAATACATCACGCGGATGGGCGTCTCGCCGGCGATCCTGCAAGCCATGTCCGCCTCGCGGGACATCCGCTGGCTGAAAGAGAGCGAAGCGCTCGATCTCAAACTGTCGACGCAGCGGTTCGCGGCGAACTGAGCACGGCTTGCGGTTTCCCGAGTTGCCCGGTCCGATCGCGCGCGGCTTTTGGTGCACCATGTCGTGCAAGTCTGGTGCTTGATCGCGCCACCGCTCGCCCCCTATACCTGTCGCGCAGCCGGCATCGGCGGTATCTCCCGCGCCCCGGCCAACGAGGTCCCATGAGCAAGATCTACGAATTGCGCGTCTACACCTGTCTGCCCGGCCGCCTGCCGGCGCTGTCGAAGCGGTTCGAGACCCAGACCCTCAAGATCTGGGAAAAGCACGGCATCAGGCAGGCCGGCTTCTTCACGACGCTGATCGGCGAATCCAACCAGGAACTGACTTATCTGCTCGAATGGGACTCGCTGGCCGAGCGCGAGACCAAATGGAACGCCTTCCAGTCTGATCCGGCCTGGATCGCGGCGCGCGCCGAGACCGAGAAGGAAGGCCAGATCGTCGCCAACATCGCCAGCTCCTTCCTGGTGCCGACGTCGTATTCGTCGGTGAAGTGATCGTTTGAGCGAACTAGCACATATCGGATCGCGGCCGCGCGGCCTCGATCACATCGCTCACGCCGTGCGCGATCTGGGCGCGGCGGCGGAATTCTATGCCCGCGCCGGCTTTCAGGTCGGCGCGCGCAATACTCACCCGTGGGGCACGCAGAACCATGTCGTGCAGTTCGATGGCTTCTTCATCGAATTGCTGACGGTCGCCGCGCCGGACAAACTGACCGGGGAGGGGCTGACGCGGCATTTCGGGATTCCGAACCGCGACGCCATCGCGCGCGGCGACGGCTTCTCGTTCCTGCTGCTGGAGAGTCATGACATCGCCGCCGATGTCGAGGATTTTGCACGCCACAAGATCGGCTCCTCGCCGGCATTGCCGTTCACGCGCGAGGCGAAGCTGCCGGACGGCGGCACCACGACCATCGGCTTCACGCTGGCGTTCGCGCGCGACGAGCGCTCGCCGCAGACCGGCTTTGCGCTGTGCCGGCAGAGCAACCCGCAGGCGTTCTGGAACAGCGACTATCAGCGCCATCCCAACGGCGCGCACGGTGTCGTCGCCGCCATTCTGGTGGCCGACAATCCGGCCGATCATCACATCTTTCTCAGCGCCTTCACCGGCGTGCGCGTGCTGCAATCGAGTTCGACCGGCGTCGTCGCCTCGACGCCGCGCGGCGATGTCGAGATCATGGACCCGCGCAGCTTCAGGGACCGCTTCGGCGTCACGTTGGGTGTCGAGGGAGATGGCATGAGGCTGGCGGGGCTGCGGCTCGCGACGCGCTCGCTCGCCGACACCGAAACTGTTCTGACGGGCGGCGGCGTCGCGCATCACCGTCATGTCGGCCGCCTGGTGATCCCGCCGCAAGCGGCGCTCGGCGCGACGCTGGTTTTCGAAGAAGTTTCCTAAAAATCAGACTGGAAACGGGGCGAGTCCCAGCCCTTTGTCGTCATGGCCGGGCTTGACCCGGCCATCCACGCCTTTTCCTGCCGATCCTTCTTGAGACGTGGATCCCCGCGATACAAGCGGGCGAAGCGACGCCGTTCTTCGAACTGCTATGGCCGGGCATGACGACGCAAAGGACTCCCTGTTCCGATGGGGTTTGAATCCATGACCGCCTTGATCTTCCCCCGCGCTCCCGGCAAAAGGGGCCGCAACCTGAAGGATCAAGTCCTTGTCCACGGCATCGAAGACGGTTTCCATTGGCAATGTCACTTTCGGCAACGCGCTGCCGCTGGCGGTGATCGCCGGGCCGTGCCAGCTTGAAAGCCGTCAGCATGCGCTGGAGATGGCGTCCGCTCTGAAGGAGATCGCGGCGCGGCTCAAGATCGGGCTCGTCTACAAGACCTCCTTCGACAAGGCCAACCGCACCAGCGCATCCGCCGAGCGCGGCATCGGGCTGGCGAAGGCGCTGCCGATCTTCGCCGAAATCCGCGAGACGCTCGGGCTGCCGGTGCTGACCGACGTGCATGATGCCGGGCAGTGCGCGGAGGTCGCACAGGCGGTCGACGTGCTGCAGATCCCGGCGTTCCTCTGCCGCCAGACCGACCTGCTGCTCGCCGCCGCGGCGACCGGGAAGGTGGTCAACGTCAAGAAGGGCCAGTTCCTCGCGCCGTGGGACATGGCCAATGTCGTTGCCAAGCTGACCAGCGGCGGCAACACCCGTGTCATGGTGACCGAGCGCGGCGTCTCGTTCGGCTACAACACGCTGGTCTCCGACATGCGCGCGCTGCCGATCCTGGCGCGCACCACCGGCGCGCCGGTGATCTTCGACGCCACCCATTCGGTGCAGCAGCCCGGCGGTAAGGGCACCTCATCCGGCGGCGAGCGCGAATTCGTGCCGGTGCTGGCGCGCGCCGCGGTCGCGGTCGGCGTCGCCGGCGTGTTCATCGAGACCCACCAGGACCCCGACAACGCGCCCTCCGATGGCCCGAACATGGTGCCGCTCAAGGATTTCGAAGGCCTGTTGCGAACCCTGATGGCGTTCGACGCGCTGGCGAAGGGCGGCGACGGGGATGGTGGAACAAGCGCACCGCGCTGAGGCCGTCCTGACCGGCGTGGAGCCAAGGGAACGAATGAAGTCCTGATGCCGCCGATCCTCAACGTCATCGCCGTCACGACCTTCGCGGCCAGCCTGTCGGCGCGCTCGATGGAGCCTGTGCTGCCGCTGGTCGCCGGCGATTTCGGCGTCACCGTCGCGGTGGCGGCGAGCCTGTCGGCGGCGATGGCGCTGACCTACGCGCTGGTGCAGCCGGTTCTCGGCGCCGCCGCCGACATGTTCGGCAAGCCGCGGCTGATGGTGGTGTGTCTCGTGCTGCTCGGCGTGGTCAACATCGTCGGCGCGCTCGCGACGTCGTTCGATCTGCTGTTCGTCTCCCGCATCCTGTGCGGTCTTGCTGCGGGCGGCACGTTTCCGATCGCGATCGGACTGGTCGGCGACCTTGTCACGCCAGACCGGCGGCAGGTGGCGCTCGGCCGCATCCTGGCCGGATCCATGGCCGGCAACCTGCTCGGAGCATCGGCGGCGGGAGTGATCGGCGATCTGCTCGGCTGGCGGGGCGTGCCGGGGTTGCTTGGCGTGCTGATGCTCGCGGCGGCGGTGGTGGTGGTTGTCGGATTCCGCCGTGCGGGGGTCGCGGCCGCGCGTGGCGACATGAATTTCGCGGCGCTGCGACGCGGCTATCGCGTCATCATGTCCAATCCGCTCACTGCCGTCTGCTACCCTTCGGTGTTCGTCGAGGGGCTGTGCGTGCTCGGCTTCTTTCCCTTCGTGGCTGCGCTGCTGTTTGATCTTGGCGAAACGCGCTCGTCGATCCCTGGCATCGTCATCGGCATGTTCGCCATCGGCGGGCTGTTCTACACCATGAGCGTGTCCCGGTTGCTGCCGCTGATCGGCGTCAAGAAGCTGATGATCGGCGGCGCGGCGGTGATGGCCATCCAGTTCATCGCCATTTCCTTCGGGCCGTGGTGGGGCGTTCAGGCAGGTTGCTTCGTGCTGATCGGGTGGGGGTTCTATTCGCTGCACGGATCGCTGCAGGTGTTCGCCAGCGAACTGGCCCCCGAGGCGCGGGCCTCGGCGGTATCGCTGCATGCCTTCTTCTTCTTTCTCGGGCAGGCGGCCGGGCCGGTCGTCTACGGTTTCGGGCTGGCGCATTTCGGCACGCAGCCGACGCTGTTCGTCAGCGCGGCCATCATTCTGATACTCGGGATCGTGTCGGCGACACTGCTGAACCGCAAGCCCGCGCTGTAAGCGGCGGCGCGAGCCGGCTCAGCCCCGTCCTCTGTAAGGCGGCACGCCCTGGTCCGGCACCCAGACATCCTTCGGCAATTTGCCGGTCTGCCAGAAGACGTCGATCGGAATGCCGCCGCGCGGATACCAGTAGCCGCCGATACGCAGCCAGCGCGGCTTGATTTCCTTGGCGATGCGCTTGCCGATCGACACCGTGCAGCCCTCGTGGAACGAGCCGTGATTGCGGAAGCTGCCGAAATACAGTTTCAGCGATTTGGATTCGACCAGCCAGTCGCCGGGCACGAAATCGAGCATCAGATGCGCGAAGTCCGGCTGGCCGGTGATCGGGCACAGCGCAGTGAATTCCGGCGCGGTGAAGCGCACGAGATAGTTGGTGTCCGGGTGCGGATTGGGCACGCGGTCCAGCTTTGCCTCATCTGGTGAGGCAGGCAGTCCCACCTGATGGCCGAGTTGCAAGGGTGACGCCTCGACGGCGGTTTTGCGGGGCTTTCGTGACATGATCTGTTCTCCTCGCCACCTGATAGCCAAATCCGTCTGCGCCGTCACGAGCCATGCGCGGCGCGGCCTTTTCCCGCCGGACACCTTGCGCTAGAAGCTGCCTTATCGATCCGAATCCCGTGAAAATGAGGCGCAACATGACCGCAATTGTCGACATCATCGGCCGCGAAATCCTGGACAGCCGCGGCAACCCGACGGTCGAGGTCGATGTCGTGCTGGAGGACGGCTCGATCGGCCGCGCGGCGGTGCCCTCGGGCGCCTCGACCGGTGCGCATGAGGCGGTCGAACTGCGCGACGGCGACAAGGCGCGCTATCTCGGCAAGGGCGTGCAGAAGGCGGTGGAAGCCGTCAACGGCGAGATCTTCGATGCCATCGGCGGCATGGACGCCGAGCAGCAGGTGCAGATCGACCCCGCCATGATCGCGCTCGACGGCACGGCGAACAAGAAGCGCCTCGGCGCCAACGCCATTCTCGGCGTCTCGCTTGCGGTGGCGCGGGCCGCAGCCAATTCCTTCGACATGCCGCTCTATCGCTATGTCGGCGGCACCTCGGCGCGCACCCTGCCGGTGCCGATGATGAACATCGTCAATGGCGGCGTCCACGCCGACAACCCGATCGACTTCCAGGAAATCATGGTGATGCCGGTCGGCGCGGCGAGCTTCGCCGAGGCGCTGCGCTGTGGCGCGGAGATTTTCCATACGCTGAAGGCGGAACTGAAGAAGGCCGGCCACAACACCAATGTCGGCGACGAGGGCGGCTTCGCGCCGAACCTGCCGTCGGCCGACGCCGCGCTCGATTTCGTCATGAGCGCGATCGGCAAGGCCGGCTACAAGGCGGGCAACGACGTCATGCTGGCGCTCGACTGCGCCTCGACCGAGTTCTTCAAGGACGGCAAGTACGTTTATGAGGGCGAGAACAAGACCCGCTCGCGTTCCGAGCAGGCGAAATACCTGCAGGACCTCGCCAAGCGCTATCCGATCGTCTCGATCGAGGACGGCATG
>MKUJ01000017.1:25391-64865 GCA_001897755.1 Afipia sp. 64-13 | reverse complement strand
AAGAACGTGCAGCTTGTCGGCGACGATCTGTTCGTCACCAACGTCACCCGCCTCGCCGAGGGCATCAAGGCGGGCCGCGGCAACTCGATCCTGGTCAAGGTCAACCAGATCGGCACCCTGACCGAGACGCTGGCGGCGGTCGAACTCGCGCACAAATGGGGCTACACCGCGGTGATGTCGCACCGTTCCGGCGAGACCGAGGACTCCACCATCGCCGATCTCGCGGTCGCCACCAATTGCGGGCAGATCAAGACCGGCTCGCTGGCGCGCTCGGACCGCACCGCCAAGTACAACCAGCTCCTGCGCATCGAGCAGCAGCTCGGCAATCAGGCGATCTACGCCGGCCGGTCGGCGCTCAAGGCGCTGGCCTGAGCCCGGTCCGCTTGCAAGGCAGGGCCCGCTTTAGCGGGACTGCAAGACATCGGCCTATGCCCGCGTTCGCGCGGGCATATTCGTATCCGCCATCGGGGCAGAGGCGGCGCGGATGCGATGTCGCCGGTATGTCCGAACCGGCGACCATTGTCCAATATTCATGCACTTGCATCTTGTTTCCGGAGAGGCTACCTGAATCGGGCAGCCTCGCGCCGCGTCGTCTTGTTTCATCACCAAAGGATCGTCCATGGCCCATCAAGTCCTCGTCATCGTCGGCAGCCTGCGCAAGGAGGCGTTCACGCTCAAGCTCGCCAGGGCTTTCGCCAAACTGGCGCCGGCGTCCCTGAAGCTCGACATCGCGACCCTGCATGAGCTGTCGTTCTTCAATCAGGATCTCGAGGCCAATCCGCCGGCCGACTGGGTGGCGTTTCGCGAGAAGATCCAGAAGGCGGACGCGGTGCTGTTCGTGACGCCGGAATACAACCGCTCGATCCCCGGCGTGCTCAAGAACGCCATCGACGTCGCCTCGCGCCCGCCCGGCAAAAGCTCGTTCCTCGGCAAGCCGATCGGCATCGTCGGCAACTCGCCGGGTCCGCTCGGCGGCGTCTGTGCCGCGATGAACCTCAAGCAGATCCTGCCCGGCTATTGCGGGCCGATCATGCAGCAGCCGGAAATCTATCTGACCCAGGTGGGCGATGCGTTCGACGCCAATGGCGATCTCGTCAAGGACGCGCTGAAAACGGTGATGACGCAATACATTGAGAAGTTCGCCGCCTTCGTCGAGCGCAACAAGGGCTGAGGTCCGTTCCGGCGGCGCGGACCGGCAGCGGCCGCGCCTGCCGCATCATCCTATCGGATGCTGCAGACTGCCCCGGACAGCGAGACGGCTCGATCGTTAGCGAGGAATTAACCGCGTTGTCGCATCGTGGCGCATGGTTTCGCGCGCCCGACTCAAGGCTGTTCTGACCTGCATCGCGCTCTATGCGATCGCGGCGGGTTTCATTGCCTATTTCGGCATCAATGCCTACACCGGCCGCTACGGCCTCGATGCGCGCGTCGATCTGGATCAGGAAATCGCGGCGCGGACCGGCGAGCTTGCCGAGCTGAAGACGGAGCGACTCAAGCTCGAACAGCGCGTGTCATCATTGCGCTCGGACCGCGTCGATCCGGACATGCTCGACGAACAGGCGCGTCTCCAGCTCGGTTATGCAAGTCCGCGCGATCTGGTTCGCATGCTTCCGGCGAACTGAAATTCGTAAATTTCAAAAACCGTCCAAATCAATCGCATAAATTTCGCGCCGGTGCGCTGCAAAACGCCGCGCGGCGTCGCTGCGTCACGCAGTGCTTTCAAGGCGCTGGGAGTTGGAGTAGAGAAGGGGATCGGCACTCTCATCCGGACATGTCATGCCATCTGGAAAAAATACGGCGCTGGCTAAAAAAGGCGGCGCGCAGGATGCCGGGAACGGCACGAGCCGCCCCACCAATCTGAAATTCACCAAGGACGAGGAGCTGAAGGCGCTTCGCGACATGCTGCTGATCCGCCGCTTCGAGGAGAAGGCGGGCCAGCTTTACGGCATGGGCGCGATCGGCGGCTTCTGCCATCTCTATATCGGGCAGGAAGCCATCGTCGTCGGCATGCAGATGACGTTGAAGCAGGGTGATCAGGTCATCACCAGCTATCGCGATCACGGCCACATGCTCGCTTGCGGCATGGACCCCAAGGGCGTGATGGCCGAACTGACCGGCCGCCGCTCGGGCTACTCCAAAGGCAAGGGTGGCTCGATGCACATGTTCAGCAAGGAAAAGAATTTCTACGGCGGACACGGCATCGTCGGCGCGCAGGTGCCGATCGGCACCGGCCTTGCCTTCGCCAACCGCTATCGCGGCAACGATCATGTCAGCCTCGCTTATTTCGGCGACGGCGCGGCCAATCAGGGCCAGGTCTATGAGAGCTTCAACATGGCCGAGCTGTGGAAGCTGCCGGTCGTGTTCGTGGTCGAGAACAACCGCTACGCCATGGGCACCTCGGTGACGCGCTCGTCGGCGCAGACCGACTTCTCCAAGCGTGGTCTCGCCTTCAACATTCCGGGCGAGCAGGTCGACGGCATGGACGTGCGCGCGGTGCGCGCCGCCGCCGAGCGCGCGGTGCAGTGGTGCCGCGAGGGCAACGGTCCCTACATCCTCGAGATGCAGACCTACCGCTATCGCGGCCACTCGATGTCGGACCCGGCGAAGTACCGCACGCGCGAGGAAGTCGACAAGATGCGTCTCGATCACGACCCGATCGAGCAGGTGCGCAACCGTCTGCTCGAATTGAAGGTCAGCGAGGCCGATCTGAAGGCGATCGACGCCGACGTGCGCGAGATCGTCAACGAAGCCGCCGATTTCGCCCAGCGCGATCCGGAGCCGGACGTCGCCGAGCTTTACACCGATATTTATCGATAAGCGGGCGCGCCGCCGGCCTCGATCAGGCGGCGCGTTTTTTTAAGACAGGTCCGGAGCGATCATGCCGATTCAAGTTCTTATGCCCGCGCTTTCGCCGACGATGGAGAAAGGCAACCTCGCCAAATGGCTCAAGAAGGAAGGTGAGGCCGTCAAATCCGGCGACGTCATCGCCGAGATCGAGACCGACAAGGCGACGATGGAAGTCGAGGCCACCGACGAGGGTACGCTCGGCAAGATCCTGGTGCCCGAAGGCACCGCCGATGTCGCGGTGAACACGCCGATCGCCACCATCCTGGCCGATGGCGAGAGCGCCGCCGATCTGGACAAGGCCGCCGCTCCGGCGCCGCAGCAGAAGGCCGCCGAATCCGCGCCGCCCGCAGCGGCGAAGGCCGAAGCGCCCGCGCCGGTTGCCGCCGCCGCCGCGCCGCAGGCCCCGAGTGTCGTCGCCGCGTCCGATCCCGACATTCCGCCCGGCACCGAGATGGTGAAGATGACGGTGCGCGAGGCGCTGCGCGACGCCATGGCCGAGGAAATGCGCCGCGACGAGGACGTGTTCGTGATCGGCGAGGAAGTCGCCGAATATCAGGGCGCCTACAAGATCACCCAGGGCCTGCTGCAGGAGTTCACCGACCGGCGCGTGATCGACACGCCGATCACCGAGCACGGCTTTGCCGGTGTCGCGATCGGTGCGGCGATGGCGGGGCTCAAGCCGATCGTCGAGTTCATGACCTTCAACTTCGCCATGCAGGCGATGGACCAGATCATCAACTCCGCGGCCAAGACGCTTTACATGTCGGGCGGCCAGATGGATTGCTCCATCGTGTTCCGCGGGCCCAACGGTCCCGCCGCGCGCGTCGCCGCCCAGCACAGCCAGGACTACACGGCCTGGTTCTCCAACGTCCCAGGCCTCAAGGTGATCGCACCTTACACCGCCGCCGACGCCAAGGGCCTGCTCAAGGCCGCGATCCGCGATCCCAACCCGGTGATCTTCCTCGAAAACGAAATCCTTTACGGCCACAGCGGCGAAGTGCCGAAGCTCGACGACTTCGTGCTGCCGATCGGCAAGGCGCGGATCGCGCGTCATGGCGATCATGTCACGGTGGTGTCGTGGTCGAACGGCATGACCTATGCGCTCAAGGCCGCCGAGATGCTGGCCCAGGAGGGCATCGAGGCCGAAGTCATCGATCTGCGCACGCTTCGCCCGATGGACACCGAAACCATCGTCGCGTCGGTGAAGAAGACCGGCCGCTGCGTGGTGGTCGAGGAAGGCTGGCAGCAGTCGGGCGTCGGCGCGGAAATCGCGGCGCGGCTGATGGAGCAGGCGTTCGATTATCTCGACGCGCCGGTCGCGCGCGTGTCCGGCAAGGACGTGCCGATGCCGTATGCCGCCAATCTCGAAAAGCTCGCGCTGCCCTCGGCTGAAGAAGTCGTCGCTGCGGCGAAAGCTGTTTCCTATCGCTGAGAACAGGGTCCGATCATGCCCATCAATATTCTGATGCCCGCGCTTTCTCCCACCATGGAGAAGGGCAACCTCGCCAAGTGGCTGAAGAAAGAGGGCGACCAGGTCAGATCCGGCGACGTGATCGCCGAGATCGAGACCGACAAGGCGACGATGGAAGTCGAAGCCACCGACGAAGGCACCATCGCCAAGATCTTGGTGCCCGCCGGCACCGCCGATGTTCCGGTCAATACCATGATCGCGGTGCTCGCCGCCGATGGCGAGGACGTCAAGGCCGCCAGCGCGGCGGCGGGCAGCGCCCCCGCGCCGGCCGCGAAGGCACCCGAACCGGCGAAGCCTGCGGCGTCCGCTGCGCCTGCGCCCGCCAAGGCACCCGAAGCCAAGCCGGCCGCACCTCAACCTGCCGCTCCGGTAGCGGCGGCTCCCACTGCGGCCAGCAATGGCGCGCGAACCTTCTCCTCGCCGCTGGCGCGGCGTCTCGCCAGGGAAGCGGGCATCGATCTGTCGCGCGTCAACGGCTCGGGCCCGCACGGCCGCGTGGTCGCGCGCGACATCGCGGACGCGAGGTCCGGCAAGGGGCTGAAGCCTGCCGCGGCGACGGCTGCGGCGGCGCCGTCCTTCACGCCCGGACCGTCGGACGCGCAGATTCTCTCGCTGTTCAAGCCCGAGAACTACGAGGCCGTGCCGCACGACAACATGCGCAAGGTGATCGCGCAGCGTCTGTCGGCGTCGGACCGCGACATCCCGCAATACTACCTCACCGCCGATTGCGACATCGGCAAGCTGGTCATGGCGCGCGAGGAGATCAACGCGCTGGCGCCGAAGGGCGGGGACGGCAAGCCGGCCTACAAGCTCTCGATCAACGATTTCGTCATCAAGGCGCTGGCGCTGGCCTTGCAGCGCGTTCCGGACGCCAATGTGACATGGACCGACGAGGCCATGCTGCATCACAAGGTGTCGGACATCAGCGTCGCGGTGTCGATCCCGACCGGGCTGATCACGCCGATCATCCGCAACGCGCATTCTAAATCGGTGGCGCAAATTTCCGCCGACATGCGCGATCTGTCGAAGCGCGCCAAGGAGCGCAAGCTCAAGCCCGACGAATATCAGGGCGGCTCCACGGCGGTGTCCAATCTGGGCATGTACGGCATGAAGCAGTTCACCGCCGTGATCAATCCGCCGCAGACCACCATTCTCGCCGTCGGCATGAGCGAGGAGCGTCCGGTGGTGCGGAATGGCAAGATCGAGATCGCCACCATCATGACGGTGACGCTGACCTGCGATCATCGCGCGATGGACGGCGCGCTCGGCGCGCAGCTCCTCAGTGCCTTCAAGATGCTGATCGAAAATCCGGTGATGATGGTGGTGTGAGGCGGCGCCTCGCATCTGGATATCCATGAAGCTGTTCGGCACCATCATCCTCGCAGGTCTCGTCTCCATGCTGGTCGGGGGCGTGGCGACGCTGGTGCTGTCGGCGCTCGCGGCCTGCGTGAGCGGAGCGTGCGGTCTCGGCGATACCCAGCAGCTTGCCCTGATGCCGTTTTACGCGCTTCTCGGCATGGGCGTGTTTGGCGTCGCGGCGACGCGGTCGCGCTGGCGGGAGGCGATGTTCTATTCGGTGCGGCTGTTGCTGCTGATCCCGGTGGTGCTGATCATCGTCGGCCTCGCGGCGGACGCATCGCCCGGCGCGGAGAAGAAATTCGTTCTCACGAAGGCGCTGCAGCTTGCGCTGCCGTTCTGGGCCGTCGTGGTTTCGCTATGGTGGATGGTGCGGCGCTTTCTCAGCGGTCGCGAGAAAGCCGCGGCGTGACGGAGTGCTGAGGCCTCGGCCTGAGCGGTAGGAAGATGTGTGTTTTTCCTCTCCCGCAAGGGAAGGGGAAGGCAATCAAACGGAAGCAGGTTGGCAATCATGGCTGATACATCGTTCGACGTTGTCGTGATCGGATCGGGGCCGGGCGGTTATGTCACCGCCATCCGCGCCGCGCAGCTCGGCTTCAAGACCGCGATCATCGAGAAGCAGCATCTCGGCGGCATCTGCCTCAACTGGGGCTGCATCCCGACCAAGGCGCTGCTGCGTTCGGCGGAAATCTATCACTACATGCAGCACGCCAAGGATTACGGCCTCACCGCCGAGAAGATCGGCTACGACCCCAAGGCCGTGGTCGCGCGCTCGCGCGGCGTCTCCAAGCGCCTCAATGACGGCGTTGGCTTCCTGATGAAGAAAAACAAGATCACCGTGATCTGGGGCGAGGCGAGCATCGACGCGCCCGGCAAGATCACGGTGAAGGCGGGTTCGGTCGAGGCGCCGAAGGGTACGCTCGGGGCAGGGACCTATCAGGCCAAGCACATCATCGTCGCCACCGGCGCGCGGCCGCGCGTGCTGCCGGGTCTGGAGCCGGACAAGAAGCTGGTGTGGACCTATTTCGAGGCGATGGTGCCGCAGACGATGCCGAAGTCGCTGCTCGTCGTCGGCTCCGGCGCGATCGGCATCGAGTTCGCCTCGTTCTATCGCACCATGGGCGCGGAGGTGACGGTGGTCGAGGTGCTGCCGCAGATCCTGCCCGTCGAGGACGCAGAGATTGCGGGCCTCGCGCGCAAGCAGTTCGAGAAGCAGGGCATCCGCATTCTCACCGGCGCGAAAGTCACCAAGCTCGACAAGAAGGCCGACAGCGTCACCGCGACCATCGATCTCGGCGGCGGCAAGCTTGAGCAGATCACCGCCGATCGCGTGATCTCGGCGGTCGGCGTGGTCGGCAACATCGAAAATCTCGGACTTGAGAAACTTGGCGTGAAGACCGATCGCGGCTGCATCGTGATCGACGGCTACGGCAAGACCAACGTGCCGGGCATCTATGCCATCGGCGATGTCGCCGGTCCGCCGATGCTGGCGCACAAGGCCGAGCATGAGGGCGTGATCTGCATCGAGGCGATCAAGGGTCTGCATGTGCATCCGATGGACAAGCAGATGATTCCGGGCTGCACCTATTGCCATCCGCAGGTGGCCTCCGTCGGTCTCACCGAAGCGAAGGCGAAAGAGGCGGGCAAGGACATCCGCGTCGGCCGCTTCCCGTTCGCCGGCAACGGCAAGGCGATCGCGCTCGGCGAGGATCAGGGCTTGATCAAGGTGATCTTCGACAAGAAGACCGGACAGCTTCTCGGCGCCCACATGGTCGGCGCGGAAGTTACCGAATTGATCCAGGGTTATGTGGTGGCGATGAATCTTGAGACCACCGAGGAAGAGTTGATGCACACCATCTTCCCGCATCCGACGCTGTCGGAGATGATGAAGGAAGCGGTGCTCGACGCCTACGGTCGCACGCTCAACATGTGAATGGAGAGAGGCGCGCGTCCGCGTGTCTCTTTCTTTCTCTTTCCCCTCGTCGAATTTTCCTGTGGCGATCCGGTTTCGAACGACTCTGTAGCCTTTCGGCGGCGATAACGCGCCGGAACCGGCGTTCGCGTGTGTTGATCCGGCTTCGGCCGTTGACCGCACGCGCCGAAAAACTTGACCATATGCACACGCACGCGCCGTCTATCGCACCGCGCGCGCGTTTTTCTTCCCGGCAGAATATTGAAATCACGAGTTTATTTTCGTTGCGCGCAACGCGATGCGGTTGCGCGCGCACATGACTGTCCGCGCCGTTCCACATTGCAGTCGTCGAAACGCTCGCTAAGCTTCACGTCATAAGAAACGTCGGAGGACAACATGACCCAAACAATCGTGATTGATCGCACCTAACGCGATCGCACGTCGCCACTCGCTCCCGATCCGATTTTGAATCGCTGACGGGCGGAGCGGCCGGACTGCTCAGATCCTTGATGATGCGACAACCGTGGGGATTCCCGCGGCAGGGAGACGTTTGTCCGGCGCAAGTGAAGACGCATTCAACCCGTGTCAATGAGGAGGAAACACATGGAATATCTTTACGTCGGCCGTAACGAGCTCGTTGCCCTTGTCGTCGGGCTTGTCACCGGATTCCTGTACTCGCTGCTGAACCTGCCGATCCCGGCGCCGAACGTGCTCGGCGGCATTCTCGCGATCATCTTCACCTTCGCCGGCTACGTGATCGTCAAGCTTGTCCGCAAGCAGATCACCTTCGGGCGGCCGAACTCTCGCTCCGCGCGGGCCGAAATCTAACCATCGAAAATTCGGGAGAAAACACATGCTTCAGATCAGCCTTGGCCTCGTTGAGTTGCAGGCTTCCATCGTCGGTCTCGTCACCGGAGTTCTCTACACGGCGGTGAATGCGCCGATCCCGGCGCCGAACGTGCTCGGCGGCATCTTCGCCATTATCGGCACCTTCATCGGTTTGGTCGCTGTCGCCGCGATGCGCCACCAACTGACTTTCGTATTCTGATCCCAAGGAGATTGTTCTCATGCTCAAGACCGTGACCAAGGATAGAACCGCGCCGCAGCTTCACGAGCTGAAGGCGACGCTGGAAACCATTCAGTGGGGTGCGTTTGACGGTGCAATCGATCCGGTTCTGCACGTCAATTCCGGCGATATCGTCAACATCGAGTGCCTTGCCCACCATGCCGGCGACGCGCCCGACTTGCTGATGGACGATGCGATCCGCGAGATTTACGAGAAGGTGCCGCCGGAGAGCCGCACCCCCGGCGTGCACATCCTGACCGGCCCGATCTATGTCGAGGGCGCCGAGCTCGGCGACACGCTGGAATGCCGCGTGCTGCACATGGAGCCGCGCATCAAGTACGGCGTCAACTTCATCGCGAGCTGGGGCTTGCTGCATGAAGAATTCGGCAAGAAGGAACACGTCTTCATTTACGAAGCCGACGTTGAATCGCAGCTCGCCCGCGCCGTGTTCACCTATGAATACGACACGCCGGAGAAGCCGTATCCCGGCATGATCACGCCGCCCGATCCGAAGAAGCGCAAGCCGGCGCTGGAGAACGTCGTGGTGCCGCTGCGCCTGCATTTCGGCACCGCGGGCGTGTGTCCGGCGGCCGACGGCAAGATCAGCACCGTGCCTCCGGGCGTGCATGGCGGCAACGTCGACAACCGCGAGTTCATCGCCGGCACCAGCATGTTCTATCCGGTGCACCGCGAGGGTGCGTTGTTCTGGGCGGGCGACACCCACTTCGCCGAAGGCGACGGCGAGGTGAACGGCACCGCCATCGAGGCGCATGTCAACGCCACTATCCAGCTCATCCTGCACAAGGGCAGCGCCGGCAAGAACCCGGTGCTGGAGACCCCCCGCGAGTGGATTTGTCACGGCTTCAGCGAAGACCTCGACGAGGCGGTGCGCGAGTGCGTGCTGGAAACCATCGGCCTGCTTCAGCGCAAATGGGGCATCTCGCGCGAGGAAGCCTACTCGATCTGCTCTATCGCGGGCGACCTGCGCGTCACCCAGGTGGTGGACGGCGTGAAGGGCGCGCACATGGCGGTGCGACGCGATCTGCGCCGACCGTAATCGGACACCGATGACGAACAGAGGGGAGGACACGTGTTTCCTCCCCTTTATTCGGATTCCGCCATGGTCCGAATGGCCCGGAAAAACGGGGCCAGAGCATTGGTTTGAGAAAAGGTGTAGAGTTGTCATAATTGCAGTATGGAATGCGGCCGATGGGGAAAGACGCCGTGCAGTCATGGCACTTCGCGAGTGATGACTATCCGTCCACCTTGCGCGAAACCGCATGGCGCGCGGCGATCGAGCGCGCCGGCCTGAGCGCGGAATCCGGCCAGGAGGATCTGCGCGCCCATTCCCATCACCGTCTGTCGCCGCTTGGCGGATCGTTTTCCATTGTATCCGCAAGATCACAGCGCTTCCGTTCGCTGGGGCAGGACGACGGCGCGATGCTGGTCGTGCTGCATCTCGAAGGCAAGGCGCTGCTGCAGAACGATCAGCAGGCGCACGCACTCGCGGTCGGCGATTTCGCCATCTTTCCGGCCGGGGTGGATTTCGATCTGGTCTGCGACGGATCGTTCCGTCAGGTCTGGCTTCGCCTGCCGAGCATCGCGTTCAGCCGGCGGATGTTGCCGCCGCAGGCGTTTCGGGTTCTGCCAATCGCGGGCGACAGCGGGCTCGGTCACGTGCTGTCGCAGCTTCTTCGCTCGGTGTCGGATTCGTTGCAGGAACTGGACGACGACGAGCTGTCCGCCATCGAGATCGCCATTTCGGATCTGATCGTCGCCACGCTCAACCAGCGCAGCGACACCGGCGGCACCTCGTCGAGTCAGGCGGCGATCCTGCATCGCATCTGCCAGTTCATCGAGACGCGGCTCGGCGACAGCAATCTCAGCCTTGCCGAAGTAGCGAAGGCGCAGCGCGTCTCGCCGCGATATCTGCAGAAGCTGTTCGAGTCGGCGAACGGAAACTTCACGCGCTACATCCGCGAGCGGCGTCTCGAGCGCTGCCGCGGCGAACTCGCCAAGCCCGATGACGATTCCACGTCGGTCTCCAGCATCGCCTTCCGCTGGGGATTTACCGACGCCGCGCATTTCAGCCGGGTGTTTCGCGACAAATACGGCATGTCGCCGCGCGACTACCGTCTCAATATCCGCAAGATCGAGAACAGCGCGGTGGAAGCCCAGCATCGCGGCCGCCCGCCACGCGCATCGGAAAGCAGTCCGGTGGAAGCGCCGCCGCTGCTGGCCTCCGATGGCTCGGCCGCGGTGGAGGGAGGAAGTCAGACCCATTACATCCCGGCCAACGACAAGACCGTGCACTGGGGTTATTTCAGCCAGAACCTGCCGCCGGTCGCGGTGATCAACTCCGGCGACACGGTGACGATCGAGACGCTGACCCAACACGCCTCCGACGATCATGAGAAGATGATCGCGGGCGATCCCGGCGCCGAAGCCGTGTTCCACTGGACCAAGGACGAAAAGGCCGTGGATCGGCGCGGTGCGGGCCCGATGGATGCGTCGATCTACGGGCGCGGCGCGGGCGAGGGCTTCGGCGTCCATATCATGACCGGTCCGATCGCGGTGATCGGCGCGATGCCCGGCGACGTGGTCGAGATCGGCATTCGCGACATTATTCCCCGGCGCAGCGCCAGTCCGGAGTTTGCCGGGCGCTGCTTCGGCTCCAACGCCGCGGCGTGGTGGGGCCTGCATTATCAGGAACTGATGACCGAGCCGAAACAGCGCGAGGTCGTGACGATCTACGAGTGCATGTTCGATGCCGCGCCGCCCTTCGCCAGGGCGCTCTACAGTTTCCGCTGGACGCCGCAGACCGATCCGTTCGGTCAGGTGCATCCGACCATCGATTATCCGGGCATTCCGGTCGATCACGCCACCGTCACCCGGGTGAACGACATTCTCGATGGCGTCAGCATTCCGCTGCGGCCGCATTTCGGCGTGATCGGCTGCGCGCCGCGCGAGGCGGGACTGATCGATTCGGTGCCGCCGGCCTATTTCGGCGGCAATCTCGACAATTGGCGGCTGGCGAAAGGCGCGAAGATCTTCCTGCCGGTCTCGGTGCCGGGCGCGTTGATTTCGGTCGGCGACCCGCATGCGACGCAGGGCGATTCCGAACTCGACGGCACCGCGATCGAATGCTCGCTGACCGGCGTGTTCGACATCGTTCTGCACAAGAAGGACCGTCTCGCGGGAAGCCCGCTGGTCGATCTGGCCTATCCGCTGATCGAGACCGGGACCGAATGGATCCTGTTCGGATTCAGCCATCCCGACTATCTCGCCGAGCTTGGCGAGAAGGCTCAGAGCGAGGTCTACCGTTCCTCGTCGCTCGACCTGGCGATGAAGGACGCCTTCCGGAAGATCCGCCGCTTCTTGATGGCGACGCGCGGCCTGTCCGAGGACGAGGCGATCACCCTGATTTCGGTGGCGGTCGATTTCGGCGTCTCGCAGGTGGTGGACGGCAACTGGGCGGTGCACGCCATCCTGCCCAAGAGCGTGTTCGGGGCAGACTAGGTCTCGACCGGAGACAAGACCGGGCGGGGTGTGCCTCTCGGTCTGTCCCGGCGGTTTCGATCCGTGGCCGGACCTGTCCGTGGTCTTCGAGGGCGGCGGTTTGCGCTGCACCATGCGGCGATCATCCTGGCCGGACGCATCGGCCCCTGTCGGGAGCTTCCAACATGACAGGAAAGGTTGCCGTAATACTGAGTTCATATTGATTTCACGTTGCCGCGCGCGGCCGCCGCTTGGTCCTTCCTCCGCCGCAGGTGTCCGGGGGATGGTGGCACGGCTGCAACGGATGTTGCTGGCTCGCCACAGTTCCTGAACATTTAACCGTGGCCGCATGTAGCCCTTGCACGCGCCGCGATTTAGCCACACGCCTCCATGCATCGTATCTCCGTAGTTGAAATGCCGTGCATGCTGTGGAGATCGCGGAAAACCCTTCTTTCCGAGGGGTTTTGGAAGCTTCTCCCGAGACCGGCAGAGGTTCACGATGGACGTAAAGACCAACATCAAGTCGCGATTGCCCAGCCGTCACGTGACGGAGGGGCCGGCGCGCGCGCCCCATCGCTCCTACCTCTATGCCATGGGTCTCTCCACGGAGCAGATTCACCAGCCTTTCGTGGGCGTTGCCTCGTGCTGGAACGAAGCCGCGCCGTGCAACATCTCGCTGATGCGCCAGGCTCAGGCGGTGAAAAAGGGCGTCGCCGCTGGCGGCGGGACGCCGCGCGAGTTCTGCACCATCACCGTGACCGATGGCATCGCGATGGGCCACGAGGGCATGCGCTCGTCGCTGCCGTCGCGCGAAACCATTGCGGATTCAGTGGAATTGACCATCCGCGGGCATTCTTATGACGCCCTGATCGGTCTGGCCGGCTGCGACAAGTCGCTGCCCGGCATGATGATGGCGATGTGCCGCCTCAACGTGCCGTCGATCTTCATCTATGGCGGCTCGATCCTGCCCGGCAATTTCCGCGGCCAGCAGATCACCGTGCAGGACATGTTCGAGGCGGTCGGTAAGCACTCGGTCGGCGACATGTCTGATGAGGACCTCGACGAAATCGAGCGCGTCGCCTGTCCGTCGGCCGGTGCCTGCGGCGCGCAGTTCACCGCCAACACCATGGCCACGGTGTCCGAGGCGATCGGCCTTGCGCTGCCTTATTCCGCTGGCGCGCCAGCTCCTTACGAAATCCGAGATGCCTTTTGCACGGCCGCCGGCGAGAAGGTGATGGAGCTGATCGCCTCCAACATCCGGCCGCGCGACATCGTCACCCGCAAGGCGCTTGAGAACGCCGCCGCCGTGGTCGCCGCCTCGGGTGGCTCGACCAACGCCGCGCTGCATCTGCCGGCAATCGCGCATGAGTGCGGTATTGAATTCGATCTGTTCGACGTCGCCGAAATCTTCAAAAAGACACCTTATGTCGCGGATTTGAAGCCCGGCGGTCGTTATGTGGCCAAAGATATGTTCGAGGCTGGCGGCATACCGCTGCTGATGAAGACGTTGCTCGATCACGGCTATCTGCACGGTGATTGTCTGACCGTCACCGGACGTACGATGGCCGAGAATCTGAAAAGCGTGAAATGGAATCCGCATCAGGACGTGGTGCGGCCCGCCGACAAGCCGATCACCGTGACCGGCGGCGTCGTCGGTCTCAAAGGCAATCTCGCGCCGGAGGGGGCGATCGTGAAAGTCGCCGGCATGTCGGTCCTGAAGTTCACCGGACCCGCGCGCTGCTTCGATTGCGAAGAAGATGCGTTCGAGGCCGTGAACAAGCGAACCTACAAGGAAGGCGACGTCATCGTCATCCGCTATGAGGGACCGAAGGGTGGTCCCGGCATGCGCGAGATGCTCGCCACCACCGCCGCGCTCTACGGGCAGGGCATGGGCTCCAAGGTTGCCCTCATCACCGATGGCCGTTTTTCCGGCGCGACGCGCGGATTCTGCGTCGGCCATGTCGGCCCCGAGGCTGCCGTGGGCGGCCCGATCGGGCTGCTTCGCGACGGCGACATCATCGAACTCGATGCCGAGAACGGCACACTCAATGTCAAATTGACCGACGCCGAATTGGCGGAACGGAAAAAGAGCTGGAAGCCGCGTGAAAACGCGGCGGGGTCGGGCGTCCTCTGGAAATACGCGCAGCAAGTGGGACCGGCGGTCAAGGGCGCCGTCACCCATCCGGGCAGCGCGGGCGAGAAGAACTGTTATGCGGACATCTAGGCGTATCGTTGCTTTTGCGTGCGTCACGGTTGCGATTTTCGCGACAAGGCCGTCTGGCGCGTTCGACGGGACCGCGGATGCGGATCCCCAGAGCGGGGCGGCGCCGCTCGCCGTTGTCGCCGCGCCGACCGGCGGCGTCGCCGTGGTCAAGAAGATCGTGCCGCCGGCCAATATTCCGAACATTCCGGAGTCGGCCTCGCTGACGGCGCTGCAATACGCCGCGGAAGACGGTCACGCCGCTGCGCAGTGGAAGCTCGGCCGCATGTACGCCACCGGCGTCAACGTGCCGCGCGATGACCTTCGCGCCTTCGAATATTTCAGCAAGATCGCCAACCAGCACGCCGAGGACAGCCCCTCGGCGCCGCAGGCCTCGATCGTCGCCAACGCGTTTGTCGCGCTCGGCCGTTATTATTCGGCGGGCATCGCCAATACCCGGATCAAGGCCGATCCGGAGCGGGCGCGCGAGATGTTCTCCTACGCCGCGTCCTACTTCGGCAACGCCGAGGCGCAGTACAATCTCGCCCGGATGTATCTCAACGGCGTCGGCACGTCGCGCGACACCAAATACGGCGTGCGCTGGCTGGGTCTTGCCGCGCAGAAGGGCCAGCACCAGGCGCAGGCCTTGCTCGGCAAGATGCTGTTCAACGGCGATCATCTGCAGCGCCAGGCCGCGCGCGGCCTGATGTGGCTGACGCTGGCGCAAGAAAGCGCGAGCCCCGAAGAGACCTGGATCCACGACAGCTATAACACCGCGATGGCCAAGGCCTCCGAGGACGACCGTGCGATGGCGCTTCAGCTGTTGCAGCGCTGGGTGCAGGGCCGCCGGGACTAAGCAGGCGAGGCGGCCGGACCGACCGGACAATCCAACTCCTCATGGTGAGGAGGAGCGAAGCGACGTCTCGAGCCATGAGAAGTCGTGACGCGCGCAAGACGCGCTCCTCGGAGTCTGACCGGAAAAGGGTCGTCCCGGCGCAGGCCGGGACCCATAATCCCGGTCGATGATTTGGGCATGGCAGGCCCGGTATTCTTCCCGAAAGGCCTGTGCTGATGGGTCCCGGCCTGCGCCGGGACGATGGGAGGAAAAATTTCCGTCGATGACGGAAAACATCCTGAAAACGCAGCCTGTATTTCCGGTCAGGTACTCAGGATGAGGGGTAGGCCATTCAGGCGAACTCCAGATCCGCCCACACCGGCACGTGATCCGACGCCTTCTCCCAGCCGCGCACATGACGGTCGATGCCGACATCGATGAGGCGGTCGCTGGCCTGCGGTGACAGCAGCAAGTGGTCGATGCGGATGCCGTTGTTCTTCGGCCAGGCGCCGGCCTGATAATCCCAGAACGTATATTGATGCGGGGTGTCGGAGACGGCGCGGAAAGCGTCGGTCAGTCCGAGATTGAGCAGGCTCTGGAAACGCTGCCGGGTCTGCGGCAGGAACAGCGCGTCATTGATCCAGGCTTGCGGATTGTAGACGTCGTCCGGGGTCGGGATGACGTTGAAATCGCCGGCGAGCACGAAAGGCTCCTCCATCGCGAGGCGCTCCTGCGCATAGGCGCGCAGCCGGTCCATCCATTTCAGTTTGTAGGGATACTTTTCGGTATCGACCGGATTGCCATTCGGCAAATAAAGGCAGGCGATGCGGAAGGTGCCCGCGCGGTGCGAGACCACGCCTTCGAGAAACCGCGCGTGTTCGTCTTCCGGATCGCCGTGCAGGCGAGGGCGGGTTTCGTCGAACGGATATTTCGACAGCAATGCGACGCCGTTGAAGGTTTTCTGGCCGTGGGTGACGACGTTGTAGCCGAGCGCCTCGATCGGCTCGCGCGGAAACGCCTCGTCGAGGCATTTGATCTCCTGCAGGCAGACGATATCCGGCTGGCGTTCTTGCAGCCACGTCAGCAGGTGATCCAGCCGCTGGCGGATCGAGTTCACGTTCCAGGTGGCGATGCGCATGAGTGGATTATCCGGTGTCGTCGCCGCTGGGTCGCGGCTGCTCATCGAGACCTTGTTCTCTCGACGCCCGCGCGGGTCAAGCCCGCGTCTTACAAAAAGCGGGAAGAACTAGACCGAGAAGCTGGTGCCGCAGCCGCAGGATGCGGTCGCGTTCGGATTGACTACGCGGAACGACGCGCCGATCAGGTCATCGACGAAATCGACCTCGGAGCCGGCGAGGAACGGCGCGGAGGCGGAGTCGACCAGCACCACCGCGTTGTCGCGCTCGATCACGATATCGTCCTCGGTCTGGGCGCGGTCGACATCGAACTTGTACTGGAAACCGGAGCAACCGCCGCCCTCGACACTGATCCGCAGCTTGGCGCCGTCGCCCTCGCTTTTCAGGATTTCTCCGATCCGCCGGGCAGCCCGCTCCGAGATGGTGACACTTGCAAGCGTGTCGGATGTGGTCATGGATGGCCTCCGTACCGAGTCGGGTTTGAGCGCCCGCTCGGGCATAGTTAAGTACTGATTTGACCAGAATCAAACATCCAAAAGGATTGAATCGCGATGTCGGTTGGAATGGCGGCGCCGCCAGTACCCTATGGCTGCGATCCCGCCCGCAGCCGAGGCCGCCGCTTCCCCGAGCCGGGCAGCCCGTATCGCAGCGACTTCCGGCGTGATTGCGACCGCGTCATCCATTCCACCGCCTTCCGGCGGCTCAAGCACAAGACCCAGGTCTTCGTGTTCCACGAGGGCGACCATTATCGCACCCGCCTCAGCCACTCGCTGGAGGTGGCGCAGATCGCCCGTTCGCTGGCGCGGCGGCTCGGTGTCGATGAGGATCTTACCGAAGCGTTGGCGCTGGCGCACGATCTCGGGCATCCGCCCTTCGGCCATGCTGGCGAGCGGGCGCTGGACCGCTGCCTGCGGGATTTCGGCGGCTTCGATCACAATGCCCAGTCGCTGCGCGTGGTGACGCTGCTGGAGCGGCGCTATCCGGAATTCGACGGCCTCAACCTGACCTGGGAAACGCTGGAGGGCATCGTCAAGCATAACGGTCCCTTGATCGATGCGGCGGGCCATCCGACCGCGCGTTATGCGGAGCAGGGCGTGCCGATCGGGATCGCGGACTATGTCGCGCAGCACGATCTCGATCTCGCCACCTTCGCCTCGGTCGAGGCGCAGGTCGCCGCGATTTCCGACGACATCGCCTACAACACCCACGATATCGACGATGGCTTGCGCGCCGGCCTGTTCACCCGCGACGATCTCAATGTGGTGCCGCTGATCTCCGCCATCAACCGGCGGATCTCCGACCGTTATCCGGCGCTGGAGGATGCGCGCCGCACCGCCGAGCTGGTGCGGGAACTGATCTCGCACTGGATCGAGGAGGTCTGTCAGGAGACCGGGCGGCGGGTGGCCCGCGCCAGGCCGCAGTCGGCCGACGATGTCCGCCATCTCGACCATGCGCTGGTGGCGTTTCCGCCGGAGGCGGCCGGGGCGGAGACGGCGATCAAGTCATTCCTCTGGGAGCATATGTACCGCCATGAGCGGGTGATGCGGGTGATGCGCGATGCCGAGAGCATCGTTACCGATCTGTTCACCCGCTACCGCGAGCGGCCGGACGATCTTCCTCCCGAATGGGGACCGCACGAGAACGACGAGACCGAGACCGACCGGGTGCGCCGGATCGGCGATTTCATCGCCGGCATGACCGATGGCTACGCCATGATCGAGCATGCGCGGCTCTTTGACTCGACCCCCGATTTGCGTTAGGCGGCCCCCCAGCCGGGCGGCTCCCGGAACCCCTTTCAAGGCATCCCATGTCGACAGTTTCACACCCTTCATCCCTGCATCTTTTCGCGGACATGCTGGCGCGGGTCGGCGCCGCCTGCCGCGTGCTGATGGATGAAGGGGTACTGCCGAAGAACGCCGATCTGTCGCGCGTCGTGGTGGAATTGCCGCGCGATCCGAGCCATGGCGACATGGCGACCAACGCCGCGATGGTGCTGGCGAAGGACGCCAAGGCCAAGCCGCGCGATCTGGCCGAAGCCCTTGCGATCAAACTGCGCGCCGACGACCTGGTGGCCCGCGTCGATGTCGCCGGGCCGGGCTTCATCAATCTCGTGCTCAAGCCGGCGGCATGGGCGAACGCGCTGCGCGCTGTGCTGCGCGACGCCGATGCCTATGGCCGCGTCACGATCGGTGCGGGCGAGAAGGTCAACGTCGAATACGTCTCCGCCAATCCGACCGGGCCGATGCATGTCGGTCATTGTCGCGGCGCGGTGTTCGGCGATGCGCTGGCGAGCTTGCTGGCGTTCGCGGGCTATGACGTCACGCGCGAATATTACATCAACGATGCCGGCGCGCAGGTCGATGTCCTGGCGCGGTCTGCGTTCCTGCGTTACCGCGAGGCCCTCGGCGAGGCGATCGGCGAAATTCCCGACGGGCTTTATCCCGGCGATTATCTCAAGCCGGTGGGCGAGGCTCTGGCCAAAGAGCATGGCGACAAACTGCTGAAGCAGCAGGAGGCCGAATGGCTTCCGGTGGTGCGCGCCACCGCCATCGCGATGATGATGGACATGATCAAGGGCGATCTCGCCGCCCTCAACATCCGGCACGATGTATTTTTCTCCGAGCGTTCGCTGACCGCCGGCGAGGATCGCGTCAGCGCCACCATCGCCGGATTGCGCGCCAAGGGCGATGTCTATGAAGGCCGCCTGCCGCCGCCGAAAGGCGCGCCGGTCGAAGATTACGAGGATCGCGAGCAGACGTTGTTCCGCGCCACCGCCTTTGGCGACGATGTGGACCGGCCGCTGAAGAAGTCGGACGGCTCCTACACCTACTTCGCGTCCGACATCGCCTATCACAAGACCAAGTTCGACCGCGGCTTCCACAACATGGTCGATGTGTGGGGCGCCGATCACGGCGGCTACATCAAGCGCGTGCAGGCGGCGATCAAGGCCGTCACCGGCGGCGAGGGCGAGCTCGACGTCAAGATCGTGCAACTCGTCAAGCTGCTGCGTGGCGGCGAGCCGGTGAAGATGTCCAAACGCGCAGGCGATTTCGTCACGTTGCGCGAAGTGGTGGACGAGGTCGGTTCCGACGCCGTGCGTTTCATGATGCTGTTCCGCAAGAATGACGCGGTGCTCGACTTCGACCTTGCCAAGGTGCTGGAGCAGTCGAAGGACAACCCGGTGTTCTACGTGCAGTACGGTCACGCCCGCGGTCATTCGATTTTCAGGAATGCCCGCGAGGTGGTTCCATCGCTGCCGGAAGAGGCGGCGGCGCGGATCGCGTTTCTGCGGCAGGCCGCGGTGGAGCGCCTCGACGATCCGGTGGAGCTATCGCTGATCCGCCAGCTCGCGCTTTATCCGCGGATGCTGGAAGCGGCCGCCCTGGCCCATGAACCGCACCGGATTGCGTTCTATCTCTATGATCTGGCCAGCGAATTTCACGCGCTCTGGACCAAGGGCCGCGACATGCCTCATTTACGCTTCATTATCCAGAATGATGCAGAAATTACGATTGCGCGTCTGGCTTTGGTTCAGGGCGTCGTCTCGGTTCTGGCATCCGGCCTCGCCGTTCTTGGTGTGCATGCTCCGGACGAGATGCGGTAGGGGATAAGCCGTCTGCACGGGAAGATGCGGCGGCTGCAAGTGGCGGTTGTTTCGATAGGATGTCGAGCGCCCGTTCCCGAAGGGGATGCAGACACATGGCAGATCGGTATCTGGCGGATCGATATCGCGACAACAGGTCCTACGAAGATCACGGGCGTAGCGCTCATGCGCCGTCGCCGGAAGAGAACGACCCGCTTGCCGAGCTTGCGCGCCTGATTGGCCAGACCGATCCGTTCTCCAATTTCGGTCTTGAACACAAAAGCGCGCCGCAGCGAGCCGCGCCGGTGCTGCCGCGCAGCGAGCGGCCGCGCTATGCCGACGACACCGGCAACGAGCCGGCCGCGGACGAGCCGCCGCCCGGTCCGCCGGCATGGATGCGGAATGTGGCACAGCGCACCGAGCAGACGGATTACGGCCAACCGGATTATGGCCAGCAGGGCCATTACGACACCCGTTCCGGCGGCTTTCAGCATACCGATCCGGCGTTGTCGCCGCGCTACGATCAGTCGGCGCATTATGGCGATCCTTACGCGGCCCCGCAGCGTTTCGAGCAGGGCGGTTACGATACCGGCGGCGCGCGCTACGACGATGTGCTGTACGGCCAGATTCCGGCGGACCAGTATCCCGAGCCGCCTTATGCCGACGATCCGCGCTACGCCGCCGACGGCTATGCCGATGAAGGTTATGAAGACGAGCCTCCGGCGAAGCGCCGCGGCGGAATGATGACTGTTGGCGCTGTGCTTGCGCTCGCCGTGCTCGGCACCGCGGGAGCCTTTGCCTATCGCTCCTTCGTGGGATCGCCGCGCAGCGGCGAGCCGCCGATCATCAAGGCCGATGCCGGGCCGAACAAGATCGTGCCGGCGAACAGCCAGTCGGGCGAGGGCAAGCAGATTTACGATCGGGTCGGCGAGAAGGGCGCCGAGCGCATGGTGTCGCGCGAGGAGCAGCCGGTCGAGGTGACGAGTCAGAGCGGCCCGCGCGTGGTGTTTCCGCCCTTGACCCAGAATGCCTCGCCGCCGACCACGGCCGCCGTCTCTCCGGCGAACCGGCCGACCGGTCCGGGCGTTGCCAACGGCACGCTCGGCGGGGAGGAGCCGCGCAAGATCCGCACCTTGAGCATCCGTCCCGATCAGCCCGATGTGATGGTGCCGGCCGCCGCGCCGCAGGCCCGTCAGGCGCCGCCTGCGGCAGCCGCCTCCCGGACCGCACCCGCGCCGTCGAATGCTCCGATGGCCCTGACCCCGCAGGATGCGCCGGCAGGCCAGCCCGCGCCGCGTGCCCGCGTGGCGTCCGTCAATCCTTCGGTTTCCGCGCCGGCCAGTGGAGCCTATGTCCAGCTTTCGTCGCAGAAGACCGAGCATGACGCGCTGACCTCCTACAAGGTCCTGCAGGGCAAGTATCCCGGTATTCTCGGCTCGCGTTCGGCCGTGGTTCGGCGGGCCGATCTTGGCAGCAAGGGCGTCTATTACCGCGCTCTGGTGGGGCCGTTCGGCACCAACGACGACGCGACGCAGTTCTGCGTGAATCTGCAGTCCGCCGGCGGGAAGTGCATCGTCCAAAGGAATTAACGGCTGTTTTCCGGAGTTTGGTTGACCCTCAAGGGTGCGCGGGCTAATCGCCCCGAATGACCATCCGTGCCTTCATCGCCGGCGTCTCCGGCCTTGCTCTGACCGACGACGAGCGGACTTTCTTGCGCGAGCAGCGGCCGTGGGGCTTCATCCTGTTCAAGCGCAATGTCGACACACCCGCGCAAGTTGCTCGGCTTGTGGAGGAATTGCGCGACACCGTGGGCCGCCCAGATGCCCCGGTGTTGATCGATCAGGAAGGCGGACGGGTGCAGCGGCTCGGTCCGCCGCACTGGCCGGCCTATCCGCCGGGATCGGTGTTCGGAACGCTCTATGAGCGCAACCCGGCCGATGGCTTGCGGGCCGCCTGGTTGAGTTCCCGGCTGATCGCGGCCGACCTCTCCGAACTTGGAATCACAGTGGACTGCCTGCCGCTGGCCGACGTTCCGGTTCCGGGGGCCGATGCGGTGATCGGGAACCGCGCCTATGGCACCCATGCGGAGCAGGTGGCGGTCATCGCCCGCGCTGTCACGGAGGGCCTATCGGACGGTGGCGTTTTGCCGGTTCTGAAACATATTCCAGGCCATGGCCGTGCCACGGCCGATAGCCATCTCAGGTTGCCGACAGTCGATACGCCGCGCGAGGAACTGGCCCAAACCGATTTCGAGCCGTTCCGGCGGCTTGCCGACCTGCCGATGGCGATGACCGCACATGTTGTGTTTAGCGCGCTCGATGCCGCCCAACCGGCGACCACATCTGCGACAATCATTACGGAGGTGATTCGCGGTGCGATCGGCTTCCAGGGTTTGTTGATGAGTGATGACGTGTCCATGAACGCATTGAGCGGCTCGATCGCCGAGCGCACCGCGGCGATCGTCGCGGCGGGTTGCGACATGGTCCTTCATTGCAACGGCAAGCTCGACGAGATGCGGGAGGTCGTCAGCCGGACTCCGGAGCTGAACGGCGAGGCGCTGGCGCGTGCGGAGCGGGCGCTGGCCTCGCGCAAGGCACCCCAGCCGTTCGACCGGGAGGCGGGACGCGCCGAACTGGATCGATGGATCGACCAAGCGGGAAGATTGAACGCATGAGCGCGGAAATTCTGTCGTTTGAGACCGGCCAGCCGGCCGAACGCGCCGAGGACGAACCGGCG
Source organism: Afipia sp. 64-13 (assembly GCA_001897755.1). GTDB lineage: Bacteria > Pseudomonadota > Alphaproteobacteria > Rhizobiales > Xanthobacteraceae > Afipia. Next base: position 42,225 of record MKUJ01000017.1, on the reverse strand, counting down.
CTGGTGGTCGATGTCGAGGGCTATGAAGGCCCGCTCGACCTGCTGCTGGCTCTGGCGCGGCAGCAGAAAGTCGATCTCGCCAAGATTTCCATTCTGGCGCTCGCCAACCAGTACCTTGTGTTCATCGAGGCCGCCCGCAAGCTGCGGCTTGAGCTCGCCGCCGACTATCTGGTGATGGCGGCGTGGCTGGCCTATCTCAAATCGCGCCTGCTACTGCCGGAGCCGCCGTCCCAGGACGGGCCGAGCGCCGAGGACATGGCGACCGCGCTCGCCAACCGGCTGCGACGGCTCGAGCAGATCCGCGAGGCGGCGAACCGTCTGATGACGCGCCCGCAGCTCAAGCGCGACATCTTCCCGCGCGGCCTGCCGGAGGCAATTGCGCAGATCAGGCATCCAAAGTGGAACGCGACGCTCTACGACCTGCTGACCGCCTATTCGGTGCAGCGCCAGCAGCGCGTGCTGGCGAACGTGCATCTGGCCAAGCGCACGGTGTGGTCGCTGGCCGAGGCCCGCGCCTCGCTGGAGCGGCTGGTCGGTGTCGCCGAGGACTGGAGCTGCCTCGACGATTATCTCGTCCACTATGTGATTGACCCGTCGCAAAAGGCGACGGTGTTTGCGTCAAGTTTCGCCTCCGCGCTCGAACTGGTGCGCGAGGGCGTGATCGATCTGCATCAGAAGCAGGCGTTTGCGCCGATTTATTTCCGCAGGCATGCGGGCGATGCGGCAGCGGACCAGGCGGAAACGCCTCAGGTGCCGGTGGAGTAAGTGGAAGAAGGAGACCGAGCCATGTCGACCAGTCTGGCGCAGAAGCCCGTCGAGGTTGAAGACCGATCGCAGGAACCCGCTGCGCGGCCGGAGGAATTGCGTCTCCTCGAAGCGATGCTGTTCGCCTCGACCGAACCGCTCGATCAGGCGGCGCTCGCCAAGCGGCTGCCCGATGGCGTCGATGTGAAAGCGGCGCTGGAGCAGTTGCAGGCCGATTACGCGATGCGCGGCGTCAATCTGGTGCGCGTCGCCAGCAAATGGACCTTCCGCACCGCGGGCGATCTGGCGTGGCTGATGACCCGCGAGAGCACCGAGACGCGGCGGCTGTCGCGCGCTGCGATCGAGGTGCTGGCGATCATCGCCTATCACCAGCCGGTGACGCGGGCGGAAATCGAGGAAATCCGCGGCGTCGTGACCTCCAAGGGGACGCTCGACGTGTTGCTGGAGACCGGTTGGATCCGTCCGCGCGGACGGCGCAAGACGCCGGGTCGGCCTCTGACCTTCGGCACCACCGAGGCCTTCCTGTCGCAATTTTCGCTCGAAGCCCTGGGCGATCTGCCGGGTCTCGACGAGCTGAAAGGAGCGGGACTGCTGGATTCCCGCCTGCCGACCGGATTCAACGTTCCGGTGCCGTCGGACGATCCGGCGCTGCGCGAGGACGAGGAGCCGCTGGAGGCGGGCGACCTCGAGCTGGCGCTGGCGCCTGTTCCCGATCCTGAAACAAGCGAACAGACCTGAACCAGAGATGCATCGCGGTTTTGCGGGCGGACGGCCGGATCATTAACGTTCCGGTCAAGGGATCGGGCTGTCCTGTCGCAGTGTTGGCTTAAGTCCTTGTTTTTGACACCTGCGCCGCCTAGTTTCAGGGCAGAATTGCCGGCGCGACCGGTTATGAGTTGGAGGACGTCAGTATGGGTTCGATGAGCATTTGGCACTGGATCGTCGTGATCGCGGTCGTCCTGCTGCTGTTTGGGCGCGGCAAGATTTCCGATCTGATGGGCGATGTGGCGCAGGGCATCAAGGCCTTCAAGAAAGGCATGGCGGATGACGACAAGACCGCCGAGAAGTCCGAGCCGGTGCGTACGATCGAGAACAACCAGTCTTCGACGGCGCCGCGCTCCGATGTCGGCAGCAAGGTTGTCTGAGCTGCGAACGCAGCTTTCGCCTTCGCACTGAGCGGACGAATGCGAGGGCTGCCCTCGCAGAGCGGAATGATCCATGTTCGACATCGGCTGGAGTGAACTGGTCGTCATCGGCGTTGTGGCGCTGATCGCCATCGGCCCGAAGGAATTGCCCGGCGTGCTCCGCTCGGTCGGGCAATGGATCGGCAAGGCGCGCCGTATGGCGGCCGATTTCCAGGGCCAGTTCAACGAGGCGATGCGCGAGGCCGAGATGGCCGACATCAAGAAGCAGTTCGACGATGTCTCCGCCGCCGCCAAAGACCTCAACCCGACCAATCTTCTCACCTCGATCACCAAGGATGCCGAGGACATGCTGAAGATGGACGAGCCCGCCGGCAGCGGGGCGGCCACCTCGGCCGAGCCCGCATCTGCGGCGGCAGCGCCCACTTCCGAGACCTCGTCCACCTTCACCGAAGGTGAGGCTCACGCCCTGATGGTCGAGAAACCGGCGGAGGCGCCCGCGGCGCCGGCCCCGGCAACACCGGACGCCAAAGCCTCATGAGCACCGACGAGATCGAGGCCAGCAAGGCGCCCTTGATGGAGCACCTGATCGAGCTGCGCTCGCGGCTGATCAAGGCTCTGCTCGGGTTCGGGCTCGCGTTCATTCTCTGCTTCGTTTTCGCCAAGCAGATCTACAACGTGCTGGTGTGGCCGTTCGTCTGGGTCGCCGGGCCGGAAAACTCGAAGTTCATCTATACCGCGCTGCTGGAATACTTCATCACCCAGCTCAAGCTCGCGATGTTCGGCGCGGGCTTCATCTCGTTTCCGATCGTGGCGACGCAAATCTATAAATTCGTGGCGCCGGGCCTCTACAAGCACGAGCGCCACGCCTTCCTGCCGTATCTGCTCGCGACTCCGTTCTTCTTCGTGCTCGGCGCGCTGCTGGTCTATTTCGTCGTGCTGCCGATGCTGATCCGCTTCTCGCTCGGCATGCAGCAGGTCGGCGGCGACGAGACCGCGCAGATCGCGCTGCTGCCCAAGGTCGGCGAATATCTGTCGCTGATGATGTCGCTGATCTTCGCCTTCGGCATCGCCTTCCAGTTGCCGGTGATCCTGACCCTGCTCGGGCGGATCGGCGTCCTGACCGCCAAGCAGCTTCGCGAGAAGCGCCGCTATTTCATCGTCGTTGCCTTTGTGATCGCCGCGGTGCTGACGCCGCCGGACGTCATCAGCCAGGCCTCGCTCGCGATCCCGCTGCTGCTTTTGTATGAAGGCGCGATCATCGCCGTCGGCATGGTGGAGAAGAAGGCCGCCGCGCAGGCGAGCGCTGGCAATCCGCCGGCGAGCCCGCCGACGCCGCCCGAAGCGCCGAGCCCGCCTCCGGCGCTCCCCGCAGCGGAATGAACCGGCTGCCTGCTTTATGATGTGACGGCCATCGCCGATTCGGCGGTCCTATTCGTATTGCGCATGCGTTTTCTTCGCGTGGACCGATACCCACGCCGCTCGAAAACGCTATAACGCAGCCCTGAACATTGATGGCCGGAGCCCCGCCGGCCTGACAGGAATTTGAGATGCACGATATCAGGTGGATCCGCGACAATCCGGAAGCTTTCGACCAGGCGCTTGGCCGCCGCGGCCTTGAGGCGTTGTCGAAGAGCCTGCTGGCAATCGACGAGCAGCGGCGCACGGCGATCGCCGCCGCCGAGCAGGCGCAGGCCCGGCGCAACGCTGCCTCCAAGGAAATCGGCGAGGCGAAGAAGGCCAAGGACAATGCCCGCGCCGATGCGTTGATGGCGGAGGTCGGCGAGCTCAAGACCAGGCTGCCGCAACTGGAAGCCGAGGCCAAGCGCGCCGAAGAAGATTTGAAGACCGCGCTGGCGCAGGTGCCGAACCTGCCGCTTGCCGAGGTGCCGGACGGCGCCGACGAGCATGGCAATGTCATCCACCATGAATACGGCGATCGCCGCAGCTACGCTTTCAAGCCGAAGGAGCATGTCGAGCTCGGTGAAGGGCTCGGCTTCATGGATTTCGAGACGGCCGCGAAGCTGTCGGGCGCGCGCTTCGTGGTTCTCAAGAAGGGGCTTGCACGGCTGGAGCGCGCCATCGGTCAGTTCTTCCTCGACGTCCATACCGGCGAGCACGGCTACACCGAAGTCAATCCGCCGCTGTTGGTGCGCGACGATGCGATGTTCGGCACCGCGCAACTGCCGAAGTTTCGCGATGATCAATTCGCGGCCGGATCTCTGGATGCGGAAGGGCAGGGATATTGGCTCATTCCCACCGCCGAGGTGCCGCTGACCAACCTCGTTCGCGAATCCATCCTCGATGAAAAAGAATTGCCGATGCGGTTGACCGCGCTGACGCCGTGCTTCCGCGCGGAAGCTGGCGCGGCGGGACGCGACACCCGCGGCATGATCCGCCAGCACCAGTTTACCAAGGTCGAATTGGTGTCGATCACCACGCCGGAGGAGAGCAAACGCGAGCATGAGCGGATGCTGGCCTGTGCCGAGGAAGTGCTGCGTCGTCTCGGGTTGCATTACCGCGTGGTGACGCTGTGCACCGGTGACATGGGCTTTGCGTCGCAAAAGACCTACGACATCGAGGTCTGGATGCCGGGGCAGGGTGAGGGCGGCATGTACCGCGAGATTTCGTCATGCTCGGTGTGCGGCGATTTCCAGGCGCGGCGCATGGATGCGCGCTATCGCGGACCGGACAACAAGCCGCGCTTCGTGCACACGCTGAACGGTTCGGGCACGGCGGTCGGCCGCGCGCTGATCGCGGTGATGGAAACCTATCAGCAGGAAGACGGGTCGATCGCGGTGCCGGACCTGCTGCAGGCCTACATGGGCGGGCTGAAAGTGATTGAGCGGGACCGCTGATAAAATAACGGCGTCATGCCCGGCTTCATGCCGGGCATCCACGTCTTGATAAATCGCGCGGGACATAACAAGACGTCGATGGCCGGGAGCCCGGCCATGACGGAGAGAGTAAGGCCAGGACATGCGCATTCTCTGTACCAACGACGATGGCGTAAATGCGCCAGGCCTCAAGGTGATCGAGGAAATCGCCGGCCAGTTGTCCGACGATATCTGGATCGTGGCGCCCGAACTCGATCAGTCCGGCGTCTCGCATTCGCTGTCGCTGAACGATCCGCTGCGCCTGCGCGAGATCGGCCCGCGTCATTTCGCGGTGCGCGGTACGCCGACCGATTGCGTGATCATGGGATCGCGCCATGTCCTCGGCCGCAAGCAGCCGAACCTCGTGCTGTCCGGTGTCAACAAAGGCCGCAACGTCGCGGAGGATGTCGTGTATTCCGGCACCATCGCCGGCGCGCTGGAAGGCACCATTCTGGGTCTGCCGTCCTTTGCGCTGTCGCAGGAATTCGGCGGTCCGCAAAATCGTGACAAGCCGATGTGGGATGTCGCCCGCGCCTTCGGCGCCGACGTGATCCGCAAGGTGATGGCCATCGGCGTGCCGACCGACACGGTGATCAACGTCAACTTCCCGGCCTGCGCTCCCGATGAAGTGAAGGGCGTGGTCGTCACGCGGCAGGGCAAGCGCAATCAGGGATTCCTGCGCATCGACGGTCACTATGACGGGCGCGGCAATCCGTATTACTGGATCGGTTTCGAGAAGTTTCCGGTGCCAGATGTGCCGGGCGAGGGCACCGATCTCGCCGCGCTCGAAGGCAATTACGTGTCGGTGACGCCGCTGCGGCTCGATCGTACCGACATGCTGTTCTCCGAACGGCTCGCGAACATTTTCAACGCATCGTAGCGGAGCGTGACCGGAGGACGCCGTGCGGCCGCGCTCAGGCGGCCACGCCGCGCAGCGTGTCCTCGATCATGCGCGCCAGCGTGTCCATCTGGAACGGCTTCTGCAGCGCGGGACGATCGCGGAATTTCTCCGGCAGGCCCTGCACGCCGTAGCCGGTGGCGAACACGAATGGACGCTTGCGCAGTTGCACGGCCTCCGCCACCGGCGAAATCACCTTGCCGTTGACGTTGACGTCGAGAATGGCGATGTCGAAATCGGTGCACTGGACAAGACGCACGGCTTCATCGATGTCGCCGGCTTCGGCGGCGACGTGATAGCCGAGTTCCTCGAGCATGTCGGATACCATCATCCGAATCATGACTTCGTCTTCAACCAGAAAAACCGAACGCGGACCCCGTTCGGCCTTGCCCAGATCTGACATTCAATCCCCGCTTGGCCGGGGCGTCTGTTCCCGGCGGGCGCAGTCTAGGCTGAATTGATCCGTTCGTCACCTGTTCCGGTTCCCGGCAGGATCGATGTTGACGCATTCCTTCCAAACGATTTTAGCTGGCAGGCATCCTGCTTTCCGCAAGCCTCGAGTCGTCCCGTGATGCCAAATCCGCCCCAGCCGCCTGCGAAGATGAGTTTCCAGCTCGGTTTGCGGCAGCGCGGGATCAGCGATCAGGCCGTTTTGCGGGCAATGGATGACGTGCCGCGCGATGTCTTTGTCGATCCAGCGGATCGCGATGCCGCCTATCGCGACACGGCGCTGGGGATCGCCTGCGGCCAGACCATCAGCCAGCCTTTTGTTGTCGCTTATATGACGGAGCAGTTGCGGCTGCGCCCGACCGATCGGGCCCTGGAGATCGGCACCGGCTCGGGCTATCAGGCGGCGATCTTGTCGCGGTTGTGCCGCGATGTCGTGACGATCGAGCGGTTCCGTACGCTGGCGGACGCAGCGCGCAAGCGTCTGGCGCGGCTTGGATGCAGGAATGTCGAGGTCGTTGTCGGCGACGGGTTCGATATCCCGGCGGCCTCCGGCACGTTCGACCGCATTCTCGTCACCGCGGCGATGGATGCCATTCCCGATCAGTTGAAAGAATTGCTGGAGCCGGGCGGCATTCTGATCGCGCCGGTCGGCCCGCAGGACGGGGTTCAGGTCCTGATCCGGGTGCGGCGCACTCCGGACGGGTTCGAGCAGGAGGACCTTCTGGAGGTGCGGTTCGTGCCGGCGCTGCCCGGCATCGCCAGGGAGCTCTGAGGGCGGCGAAACCAGCTTGCCTTACATCTTCAAGGGCATGGTCCGGTGCTTAAAGGGTTATTTACTAGGGACGTGTTTACTCAAATCAGTACCAGTTGCGTATTGTGTGAGTAACCATGTCCCGTATTGTCGATTTTGGCTTGCGCCGCACCCCGCATATCGCGGTTCTGGCGCTGGTTTCGGTGGCCTTCGGTGGTTGCAGCGCCGATACATCGACCCGCTTCTCCTCGGACAATTTCTCCAACCCCTTCACCTCGCGTGGTGCTCCGGAGGCCACGGGCTCGGTCCCGCGTGCCCAGTATCAGCCGCGGGAATTGCCGCAATACGCCCGGCCGACTTCGGCGCCGATCGTGTCCGCGCCACTGTCGCAGCCCAGCCAGCCGGCGATGTCCGGTGGCGGTCGCGGCATGTCGTCCTACGCTCCGCCGTCGCGGCCGATCGAGACCACGGCAAGCGTCGCGCCGCGCTCTGTTGCTGCGACGCCACCCGGCTGGAGCCGCGAGGGCGGCACCAAGATCATCGTCGGCACCAGCGATACGCTCGAGATCATCGCGCGCCGCTACAACGTGCCGGCTTCGGCCATCCTGCAGGCCAACGGCTATCATGGCCCGCGGGCGCTCTCGCCCGGCCAGAGCCTGATCATCCCGCGTCAGCAGAACGCGGCGGCCCGCATGCAGCCGCCGGCGTTGTCGGCCGCGCCCTCGACCAGATCGGCGGCCGGACTTCCGTCCAGCGTGCATGTGGTCAACAATGGCGACACGCTCAACAATATCGCCCGGCGCAATCATGTCAGCGTCGCGCAGCTTGCACGTGCCAACAATCTGCCCGTGACGGCTCAACTCAAGCTCGGCAGCAAGATCAACGTGCCCGCGTCGTCCGGCGCTGCTCCCGCGGCTCCAGTCGTCGCCACCGCGCCTGCTGCGGTGGCACCGGCGATGCCCGCAAAGCCTGTCGTGACCGCGGCCGTCGAGCCGGTTCACAAGGAAAAGGCGCGCCTTGCGACCGAGACCAAGGAGATTGAGGCCACGCAGTCCCCGGTGAAATCGGCGGAGGCGACCAATGCGCTGCCGACCTTCCGCTGGCCGGTGCGCGGCCGGGTGATCACGGCCTATGGCGCGAAGGCCAATGGCAAGCAGAATGACGGCATCAACGTCGCTGTGCCGGAAGGCACGCCGGTGAAGGCCGCGGAAGATGGCGTGGTGGCCTATTCCGGTAATGAGTTGAAGGGTTACGGCAATCTCGTCCTGGTGCGGCACTCCAACGGTTATGTCACCGCGTATGCCCACGCGAGTGAGCTGATGGTGAAGCGCGGCGATACGATCAAGCGCGGCCAGGTGATTGCCAAATCGGGTCAATCGGGAGAGGTGGGTTCGCCGCAGCTTCACTTCGAGATCCGCAAGGGCTCGTCTCCGGTTGACCCGCTTCAATTCCTCAACGGTGCATGACCGGGTGCCAGCCGGTTTAACTGATCAAGACTGCAAAATGCCCGGAGATGATCCGGGCATTTTTTCTGACCGGCATCGGCCGCGCCGGCGGGAGGGTCGTCAGGCCGTCATGGCTTCGGATTATTGATCCGCTCTGGAACGAAATCTGCCGAAGCAGATTGTCCCGCCGATCTGACCCGAGAAAATGCCATGCGTATCCTGGCTTTGGTGATTTTCGTGGTGATGTTGCCCGCTCACGCGTCGGCCGAGCGCTTTCTGAAACGCGAACCGCTGATGCTGGCACCGTATGCTTCGGTTCTGGTGAAAACCGATGCCTGTCCGCCCGGCATGGTGATGCGGGTGCGAGGCGCGATCCACGGCCGCGCGCGTCAGCGTACCTGCATTCCGATGGAGCAGGTGCTGGCCACCTATGGCAGCGTGCTCTGACGGACGGCCTTTACTTTCCGGCGAGCCTGACCCCGAGCCGGCCGGCAAGCTCTTGCACGAATTGCCAGGCAACGCGGCCCGAGCGCGAGCCGCGCGTGGTCGCCCATTCCAGCGCCTCGCGTTCGAGTTCGTCGTCCGAGATCGGCACGCCGAAATGCCGGCAATAGCCCCGGACCATTTCCAGATATTCGTCCTGGCTGCATTTGTGGAACCCGAGCCATAGGCCGAAGCGATCCGATAGCGAGACCTTTTCCTCGACCGCTTCGCCGGGATTGATCGAGGTCGAACGCTCGTTCTCGATCATCTCGCGCGCCAGCAGGTGTCGCCGATTGGAGGTCGCGTACAGGATGACGTTCTCCGGTCGGCCCTCGATGCCACCTTCGAGCACGGCCTTGAGCGACTTGTAGGAGGCGTCGTTGCCGTCGAACGACAGATCGTCGCAGAACACGATGACGTGGAAGTCAGATTGCCGCAGCAGTGCCATCAGGGTCGGCAGTGTCTCGATATCCTCGCGGTGAATTTCGATCAGCTTGAGCCGGCCTTTCACCATGGCGTTGACGGTGGCATGCGCGGCCTTGACCAGCGAGGACTTGCCCATGCCGCGCGCGCCCCAGAGCAGCGCGTTGTTGGCGGGCAGGCCCTTGGCGAATCGCTCGGTGTTCTCGATCAGGATGTCGCGCATCCGGTCGACGCCCTTGAGCAGGCCGAGATCGACCCGGCTGACCCGCGGCACCGGCACGAGGCGGCCATTGGGCTGCCAGATGAAGGCCTCCGCCGATTCCAGGGAATCGGGTGTGGACGGCTTCTCCGCCGAGCCGGGCAGGCCGGCCGCGATGGCCTCGAGCGCGCGCGCGATGCGCTCCTCGACACCGCTCGCGGGAGGGGCGGTGCGTTTTGTCGCGGGCTTGCGGACTTTCCGGGAGGCGGGTTTGGCGGGGGTGCGGGAGGGTGTTTTCCGGGCTTTTTTAGGCATGGGCTGGCTTCGTTCCACTTCGTTGGAGGGCACCCTATGCGAGGCATGAGGAGGCCGGCAAGTCGTTGAAAACGAGGGGCTGGGCGGCGTTGCAATTGGGGCGCTGGCCGTTATAGTCCGCGCAAATTCGCCCCCAATGGCTTGCCGCCGGCGTGTTTTCAACGGCCGGCGGCACCCTCATTAAGGACCCTTGCTGATGTTCATTACTCCTGCCTACGCCCAGGCTGCCGCGGGCGGCGACGCCAACTCCATGCTGATGTCGCTGCTGCCGTTCGCGATGATTTTCGTGATCATGTATTTCCTGATCCTGCGTCCGCAGCAGAAGAAGGTGAAGTCCCATGCCGAGATGGTGAAGAACATCCGCCGCGGCGACACCATCATCACCAATGGCGGTCTGGTCGGCAAAGTCACCAAGGTGGTGGATGACGATCAGGTGGAAATGGAAATTTCGGATGGCGTGAAGATCCGCCAGATGCGGCAGATGATCACCGGCGTCCGGACCAAGGGCGAGCCGGCCAAGGAAGACGCCGCGAGCTGACGTTCGCCGGCGCCGCACATCAATGACCTGACGGGTATTCTCGATGCTGTACTTCACCCGCTGGAAAGCGCTCGCGGTCGTGCTCACCGCGTTCGTGGTGTGCCTGTGCGCCGTTCCGAACTTCTTCTCCGAGGCGACTGTGAAGACCTGGCCGAACTGGGCGCAGCGCCGCCTGGTGCTGGGCCTCGATTTGCAGGGCGGCTCCCACATCCTGCTCGAAGTCGACGCCAATTCGGTCAAGAAAGACAAGCTCGATCAGGTCCGTGACGACGTTCGCCGCACCTTGCGTGACGCCAAGATCGGTTACACCGGCCTTGGCGTGAAGGGCGACAATGTCGAGGTGCGCGTCAAGGAGGCCGATCAGGCGACCGCGCTCTCCAAGCTCCGCGAATTGTCGCAGCCCCTCGGTGGTCTGCTCGGCAGCAGCGGCCAGCGCAGCGTCGAGGTGTCCGATGCGGGCGGCGGCCTGATCCGGCTGAGCGTGCCGCAGGCGGCGATCAACGATCGGCTGCGTCAGGCGGTCGAGCAGTCGATCCAGATCATTGAAAGGCGCGTCAACGAACTCGGCACCGTGGAGCCGCTGATCCAGCGGCAGGGTCTCGACCGCGTCCTGGTGCAGGTGCCGGGTCTGCAGGATCCGACGCGGCTGAAGGAAATTCTTGGCAAGACGGCGAAGATGGACTTCCGCATGGTGGACACCACGGTGTCGCCGGAAGACGCGCTGCAGGGCCGGGTGCCGTCAGACTCCGAAGTCCTGCGCGGCATGGAAGCACCGCATGTGCCTTATGTGGTGAAGAAGCAGGTGCTGGTGTCCGGCGCCGATCTCACCGACGCGCAGCCGGGCTTCGACCAGCGCAACGGCCAGCCGATCGTCTCGTTCAAGTTCAATACCTCGGGTGCGCGCAAATTCGCCATCGCCACCACCGAGAACGTCAAGCAGCCTTTCGCGATCATCCTCGATAACGAGGTGATCTCGGCGCCCGTGATTCAGGAGCCGATCACCGGCGGCTCTGGCCAGATCTCCGGCAATTTCACCGTGCAGCAGGCCAACGATCTTGCGATCCTGCTGCGTGCCGGCGCGCTGCCGGCGCCGCTGACCATCATCGAGGAACGCACTGTCGGTCCCGGTCTCGGTCAGGACTCGATCGCGGCCGGCGAGCTGGCGTCCTATGTCGGCTCGATCCTCGTGATCGTGTTCATGACGCTGACCTATCGTCTGTTCGGCCTGTTCGCCAATATCGCGGTTGCGGTCAACGTCGCGATGATCTTCGGCGTTCTGTCGCTGCTCAATGCCACGCTGACGCTGCCGGGCATCGCCGGCATCGTGCTGACCGTCGGCATCGCGGTGGACTCCAACGTGCTGATCTACGAGCGCATTCGCGAGGAGCTGCGCGCCGGCCGCAACGCAATCTCGGCGATCGATGCCGGATTCAGCCGCGCGCTTGCCACCATTCTCGACTCCAACATCACCACTTTCATCGCCGCCGCGGTGCTGTTCTATATCGGCACCGGCCCGGTGCGCGGCTTCGCCGTGACGCTCGGAATCGGCATCATCACCACGGTGTTCACGGCCTTCACGGTCACCCGTCTCATTGTTGCGACCTGGGTGCGTTGGAAGCGGCCGAAAACCGTGCCGATTTGAGGAAGCTGCCGTCGTGACACAGACGATTATCATCGGGCTTGCGGTCTTCATCGTCGTTCTGACGGTGCTGAGCGTTTACGGCGTCATTCCCGCGCTGCGGATTGTCCCCGACAACACCAATTTCCATTTCATGGACTTCCGCCGGTTCAGCTTCCCGATCTCGGCGGTGCTGACCATCATCGCGATCACGCTGTATTTCGTGCATGGCCTGAATTTCGGCATCGATTTCCGCGGCGGCATGCTGCTCGAGATCCAGGAGAAGTCCGGCCCCGCCGATATCGCCAAGCTGCGCACGCAACTCGGCAGCCTTGGCCTTGGCGACGTCCAGCTTCAGCAGTTCGGCGGTCCGTCCAACGTCCTGATCCGCATTGCCGAGCAACCCGGCGGCGATGCCGCGCAGCAGGCGGCGATCCAGAAGGTCCGTTCCTCGCTGGGCGAGGGCATCGAATATCGCCGCGTCGAGGTGGTCGGACCGCGCGTGTCCGGCGAGCTTTTGGCGTTCGGCACGGTCGGCCTGATGCTCGCCATCGTCGGCATCCTGATCTATCTCTGGTTCCGGTTCGAATGGCAGTTCGCGCTCGGCGCGATGGTCGCCAACGTCCACGACATCGTGCTCACCATCGGCTTCATGTCGGTGACGCAGATCGATTTCGACCTCACCAGTATCGCCGCCTTGCTGACGATTCTGGGCTATTCGCTCAACGACACGGTGGTGATCTACGACCGCATCCGCGAGCTGCTGCGGCGCTACAAGAAGATGCCGATGGAGGATCTGCTCAATGCGTCGATCAACTCCACGCTGTCGCGCTCCATCATCACCCACGTTACGGTGACGCTGGCGCTCTTGGCGCTGCTGCTATTCGGCGGCAAGGCGATCCATTCCTTCACCGCGACCATGATGTTCGGCGTGGTGCTGGTCGGCACCTACACCTCGATCTTCATCGCGGCGCCGATGCTGATCTATCTCGGTGTCGGCGCGACGCGTCACGGTGAAGACAAGCCGACCAAGCCGTAGAGCGTCAGGTTGACGGAGACTCCGCACCTTCCATACGCCGTGCCGATCGAGGCTTACGGCAATGGCGGATTCCGCTTCGCCGAGATGTCGCATCGCGGTTCCTTGCTTTGTTTGCCGGACGGCATCTGGGCGTGGCCGGTGACGCAGCCGGCTGACATCGACCGGCTCTCGCTCGATCCGGTTTTTGCGCGTGCCGAAGCGATCGATACCTTGATTATCGGCACGGGTCTCGAGGTCTGGATTCCGCCGCGCGCTTTGCGCGAGGAACTGCGGGCGGTCAGGATCGTTCTTGATCCGATGCAGACAGGAGCTGCGATCCGGACCTACAATATCATGATGGGCGAGGGGCGCCGTGTCGCCGCAGCGCTGATAGCCGTGCCATGAGCGTAGCATCGGACAGATCGCAGGACGGCGGCAACGCCGCGTTCTGCGCCGAACTGGTTCGCGACCGCGATTTTCCGCGCTACGCCGCAACGCTGTTCGTGCCGCCGGACAAACGCCGTGCGCTGCTGGCGCTCTACGCCTTCAATGTCGAGGTCTCGCGTGTTCGCGACCAGATCAGCCAGCCGCTGCCGGGCGAAATCCGGCTGCAATGGTGGACCGACCTGTTGGAAGGCGGCGGGCAGAATGGCGCGGAGGGCAGTCCCGTCGCGGCGGAGCTGCTGCTGACGATGGCTTATCATCATGTTCCGGCGACGGCGCTGTTGCGATTGATCGAAGCACGCATCTTCGATGTCTACGACGACCAGATGACGACACTCGATGCGCTCGAATCCTATTGCAACGATACCTCGTCGACGCTGTTCTCGCTGAGTGCGCGGATTCTGGCGGGCGCCTCCGAGGAGGCCGACCATGTCGCGCATCATGCCGGTATTGCCCAGGGCCTCGCCGATGTCATTACGTCGTTGCCGCTGCACGCCTCGCGCGGACAGCTTTATCTGCCACGCGATCTGCTGGATCAGCATGGTGTTGCGGCCGCCGACATTTTTGCCGGCAGGATGACACCGGGTCTGCATGAGGTGATCGAGCAACTGCGCGCGGAAGGCGTGTCGCATCTGGATTCGGCGGGCGATCTGCTGCCGAGCGTGCCCGAAGGGGCGCATGCCGCGTTTCTGCGTCTGGCGCTGATCCGTCGTGTCCTGACGCGGGCCGCGCGGCCGAATGCCGATCTGTTCAAGCCGGTGGATGGGCCATCGCGTCTTGCCACGCTGTGGACGCTGTGGCGCGCCTCGCGCGCGAGACCGTTCAGAAGCTGAATCGGTCGCGCAGGTTTTTGCGCTGGTCGAGAATGTCCTTCATGAAGGCGCGGTCGGCATCGCTGCGCATCAAGGGCTCGATCAAGTCGATTTGATTCATCGCCACCAGTTGCAGAATCTCGGTTCTGATCTCGCCCGCCGCATCGCGCGGCAAAGCATGCACAATTTGCAGATGCTCCGGCGGCTTCGGGTCCAAGGCGAAGGCGGCGCGCAGATCAGCCTCGGCCACATCGCCGGAAGCTTCCACGAAGGCGTAAAGGCCGACGCCGGCGCGGCGATCGGCGAAGGCGACGATCGCGGCATCCCGCACCGCCGGGTTCTTCTTCAAGGCTTCGATCAGCACCGGCGCATCGTTGACCAGCCGGCGCCCGCCACCTTCGCGGTCGGTGAAGTTGAATACCCCGCGTGTGATCGCCTTGTAGACTTTCTTGCCGGTCGCGAGCCAGAGTCGCGCGAAGCCGGACTTTTTCGCCAGCACCGCCTTTTCCTTCGGCGTCAATGCCTCGGGCGCGTAACGGCGCTTGTGCTTGAGCATGTGGCGCAGGTCTTCATACGCCGCGATGCGGAACAGCCGGCTGCGGTCGCGGAAGCAGACCGCAAGCTGGAAGTCAGTGAGGTAGGCGCGGCCGTCGGTGCCGCGCAACCAGTTCTGCTCCTTGGCAAGATCGTTGTGGCAGATGCCGAGGCGATGCAGCCGCAGCAGTGCGCGCTTGGCGCTTTTGAAATAGGCGACATCACCGGCCGGTTTGGCCAGATGCAGCGCGACGCCGTCGATGAAGCCGCGCACCAGCGCCTTGTCGCCGGCCCATAGCAGGTCCGGTCCGACATGCAGTTCGCGCGCGAGCGCAAGCGCGCGGCGCTCGCGCGTAAACAGATGCCGCGCCAAAGGATAGGACCACCACGGCACCTGATCGAGCCGGCGCAGCACGGCATCGACTTCGCCATTCGGCGTGCGGAAGCGGCCGCGTTCGACTGTCGAGAAGACGTCGCGTTTGAGCAGCACGCCCTCGGTCCAGCTCGCGGCCAACGCCTGCGCGTCCTGTTTCGGCAGGCTCATGGGAATGTCCTGATCGGCATCGGCGAGGACAGCATCAGTCAGGCCGCGGCCGGCATAAGGACCTGATCGGCGATCCAGCGATCGAGGTCGGCGAAGGCGCGGGCGCTCATGGCCTGCTTCCTGGCGACGGATTTCTCGGTGCCGCGCAGCCGCGTGCCATCCGGCTTTTTTGTCGGCGCGGTCGCGAGCGGGGGAAACAGTCCGAAATTGATGTTCATCGGCTGGAACGAGCGCGGCCCGGCATCGATCGTTTCGATGTGGCCGCCGGTGATGTGGCCGAGCAGCGCGCCGAGCGCGGTCGTCGCCGGCGGCGGAGTCATCGTGGCATGCCGTGCTTCGGCGGCCGCGAACAGGCCGGCGAGCAGGCCGATGCTGGCGGATTCGACATAGCCTTCGCAGCCGGTCATCTGTCCGGCGAAACGCAGGCGTGGCTGCGCGCGCAATCGCAGTTGAGCGTCGAGCAGCTTCGGCGAGTTGAGAAAGGTGTTGCGGTGCAGGCCGCCGAGCCGTGCGAATTCGGCGTAGGTGAGGCCGGGAATAGTGCGGAAGATCTGAGTCTGCGCGCCGTGCTTCAGCTTGGTCTGGAAGCCGACGATGTTGTAGAGCGTGCCGAGCTTGTTGTCCTGGCGAAGCTGGACGATGGCGTAAGGCTTCACCGTGGGGTCATGTTGATTGGTGAGACCCACCGGCTTCATCGGCCCGTGCCGCAGCGTTTCGGGACCGCGTTCCGCCATCACCTCGATCGGCAGGCAGCCGTCGAAATACGGAGTGCTGGTCTCCCAGTCCTTGAAGTCGGTCTTTTCGCCTACGATCAACGCGGCAACGAAGGCCTCGTATTGCTCGCGCGTCATCGGGCAGTTGATGTAGTCGGCGCCGTTACCGCCCGGACCGACCTTATCGTAGCGCGATTGAAACCAGGCCACCGACATGTCGATGGAATCGCGATGCACGATCGGCGCGATGGCGTCGAAAAAAGCGAGGGCGTTCTCGCCGCTGAGCTCGCGGATCGCATTCGCCAGCGCAGGAGAGGTCAGTGGCCCCGTGGCGATGATGACGTTGTCCCACTCCGCCGGCGGCAGGCCCTCGATCTCCTCGCGCCGAATCTCGATCAGCGGATGCTCGGCAATGGCCCGGGTGACGGTGGCGGCAAACCCCTCGCGATCCACCGCCAGCGCGCCGCCTGCCGGAACCTGGTTGGTATCCGCCGCGCGCATGATCAACGAGTTGAGCTTGCGCAGTTCGGCATGCAGCAGGCCAACCGCGTTGTTGGCCGCATCGTCCGACCGGAATGAATTGGAGCAGACCAGTTCGGCAAGGCTCTCGGTGCGGTGCGCCTCGGTCATCCGCACCGGCCGCATCTCGTGCAGCACCACGCGCACGCCGCGGCTCGCGAGTTGCCAGGCAGCCTCGCAGCCGGCGAGACCTGCGCCGACGATGTGGATGGGGGAAGGGGTGTGAGATGCCGTATCGATCATGGCCCCACACTTAAAGCCTTTTACGGCCTGATGGAATCAGAACCGGGGCGCGATGGGCCGGTTTAGGAGTTTTCCCGGGAAGAAGGGGCAGGCCGGCACTATAT
>MKUJ01000017.1:15199-25354 GCA_001897755.1 Afipia sp. 64-13 | reverse complement strand
GATCGGGGCAGTGCGGAAAGACTTAGCTCTGGTACGAGCCAGCCGCCACGCGCTGGATGTCCGAGCGGTCGAGGCCGATATCGGCAAGCTCACGGTCGGAGAGCTGGGAGAGCTCGTCCATCTGGCGCTGATACTCACGGAACTTCTGGATCATGCGAACGAACGACAAGAACATAATGGTCTCCTTCGAGTCTTGATTCAGCTTTTCTCTGCGCTGATCGTTGGACCCTTTATAGCCTCCAATTCTTGGTATACCAGCGAGAATGTTGCGATGCAGCTAGGCGAAATATGCATACCAATAGGGATTGTGGCGGAATATGGGGAACCACGGCGGAATGATTAGGATTACCGATCTCCCGATAGAGGTTAAAAATATATTGTGTGATAGGAGGTTGACGTATCTCATCGCTCTCGGTGGCAAAAAGAGGTCAAATTACACTGCGGCAAATATGCATAAGTAAAATAAGTGAATTAGTATTCACTTACTTTTTTGATTTGACGCAAAAAAAGCTCGCCCGGAAAGCCGGATGGACGGTTCTGCAGGAAGATGGCATAGGCATTCGATGCAGGGATGCGATCTTTTTCGTCGCCTCGGTCTCGTGGTGGTGCTGTCGCAGGCGCTGGTCCTGCACGGGCTTGCCGGAGCTTGGGCCAGGGCGGCCAGCGCGCCCGAATCGCATGGCGCGGCGAGCGGCTATCTGTGCGCGTTGTCGGATCCTGCCGAGGTGCCGGCGCAGCCGCTTCCGGCAGGCGAGGGTTCCGCCCATTCCGATTGCTTGTTCATGTGTACGGCGGCCGGCGGCGGGGCGGCGATGCTGCCGGCGGAGTTCGCCTGGCTCTCTCATCGATTCGTTGTCGCGAAGCCGGTGCTTGAGCACCTTTACGCTGTTGTCCTGGTGCTAAAACCCAGCGCGATGCCGGCGCGAGGGCCGCCGACCCTGGTCTGAGATCTTCGAGCGCCTATCCCTCTATTTCTCTCAGACCGAGGCCAATCATGACCATTCAACGTCGTTCCGTTCGCGCGCTGACCATTGCCGGCGTTCTTGCTGCCGGTTTTGCTTTTCTGCCCGGCGCTCAGGCCCAGCCGGCCGATCATGCCGGCCATGCCACTGCCGCCGCGCAGCAGAGCGCTGCCGACGCCTCAACCTTCAAGGCCGGCGATATCACGGTCACCGCGCCGTGGACCCGTGCCACGCCGGGTGGCGCCAAGGTCGCCGGCGGTTATCTCAAGATCGTCAACAACGGCTCGGCGGCCGATCGTCTGGTCAAGGCGGAATCCGCCATCGCCGGTCATGTCGAAATTCACGAGATGACGATGACGGGCGGGGTCATGAAGATGCGTCCGATCACGGACGGTCTTGTGATCAAGCCGGGACAGAGCGTCGAGCTTGCCCCGAGCGGCCTGCATGTGATGTTCATGGATCTGAAACAACCGCTGAAGCAGGGCGAGACGGTGAAGGCGACGCTGGCTTTCGAGAAGGCGGGCCCGCTCGAGGTCGTCTTCAAGGTCAACGCGCTCGGCGCGACACCGACGCACAAGCACTGAGGTTGCGCCTCTGCTTTGCGGAGACATCTTTTTTCCGAAACCGGAGCGCGACGATCATCGCGCTCCGGTTCGAGTCTGTATCTGTTCAGGCGGCGCTGCGGCTGGTGTGTTTTCCTTCGAGCACCTCTTCGATGATCTTGGCGGAAAATGCTTCGAGATCGCCGGGATTGCGCGAGGTGATGACGCCGTTGTCGACCACGACCTTTGAATCCTCCCATTTGGCGCCGGCATTGATGACGTCGGTCTTGATCGACTTGTAGGATGTCATCCGGCGATCCTTGGCGATGCCGGTTTCGATCAGCAGCCACGGCGCATGGCACACCGCCGCGACGATCTTTTTCTGATCGAAGATGCTTTTGATGAAGTCGAGCGCCTGTTGCTCGACACGCAGCAGATCCGGATTGATCTGTCCGCCGGGCAGCACCACGGCGTCGTAGTCGTTCGGCGAGACCTCGCTGAGGGTCTTGTCGACCTGGACCGGCCGGCCCCAGTCTTTCTTGTCCCAGCCCTTAATCGTGCCGGGTTGCAGCGAAACGATATCGACGCTCGCGCCCGCCGCCTTAAGCCGGTCGCGCGGCACCTCCAGTTCCGATTGTTCGAAACCGTTGGTGGCGAGAATGGCGATCTTTCGGCCTGACAGTTGCATGGCTTGCTCCATTAAGGATGCCCCACGCTCCAAACCGGCGGGCTTTCGCCACGTTCCTCGCTCATATTGTCGCTGCAAAAAATTGACGCGCCCCGCCGAGCGGAGCGCATTCTTTGATCGATGATTGAAGGTGAGCCGTGCTAGCGGTCCCTGCGTCCCCAGAAGAACAGGCTGGCCGGGAATTCAGCCGCATAGCGCCGCGGCCTTCGCGCGCGGGGTGGGGTATGATAGGGCATCACCGCGGGCTCCAGCGCCTTGCGATACAGATGCCATGTCGCGTGTCCGAGCACAGGCACGACCACCGCAAGCCCCAGGAAGAAGGGCAGCGATCCCAGCACCAGCAGCGCCGCGACGATCAGGCCCCACGCGATCATGGTGACAGGGTTCTGCATCACCACCTTGAACGATACCAGCATGGCTTCCGGCGCGCTGGCGTGCCGATCGAGCATCAGCGGGAATGCCACCACGCTGATGCAGAGCGCCACCAGCGCGAACAGCAGACCGATGCCGCAACCGAGCATGATCAGCTTCCAGCCTCGTTCGGTCGAGAAGACCACACCGATGAAATCGGAAATCCTCGCGGCCGGCTCATAGCCGAAGGTCGCGACATAAATGGCCTGCGCCGTCGCCACCCACACCGCGAACAGCACCATGAGAATGCCGCCGAGCGCGAGCATCGCGCCGATCGAAGGCGAGCGCAGCACGTCGAACGCGTCCCATGCGGTCGGCTGTTCTCCGGCCTCGCGGCGGCGGCTCAACTCATAGAGGCCGAGCGCGGCAAACGGGCCGAACAGTGCGAAGCCCGCGGCCAGCGGAAACAGCAGCGGCAGCACCGAATATCCGAGCACCAACCGGGCGAGGACGAGGCCGAGCACCGGATAGATCAGCGCCAGCAGCACCGCATGCGTGGGGATCGCCTGAAAATCGTCCCAGCCTTTGCGCAAGGCGTCGGTGAGGTCGGCAAAGCCGATATGGCGAACGATCGGGGTTGCGGCGGGGGAAGGGGTCGGGATCGGAAAGGAGTGACTTGAATATTGTGCGCTCGACATGGGCAAGTCTCCGTTCGATGGCGGTGTTGCTGCACATGACGTTCACGGACGCGATGTGATCGACGAACCGCTACTGGGAATCCCAATCCCGTGCGGCGACGGCTGAACTCACGATCGCGTAAGCTTGCGTCTTCGCGTGAAAAGGATTGATCCCGTCTGCCACAACGGCGAAGGCGGTATTAGGTTCCGGGGAATTTTGAACGATTGTAGAGTCTTGCGGATCGAGCGACAGTTTCATTGTTTTGCCATGTGGCGTCGCAACACTGCCGCATTGGCAAGGGCGGTCTGGTCTGTCTAGACTGCCAGCGCTCCGGCATGGCGCCTCGGTCCCGCGGCGTCTTCGACCCTCCACCTCGCCCTCGAATTCATTTGGGAGTCCAACTTATGAGCATTTTCAGCAAGATCATCGGCGCGATTTTCGGCACCACTCCGGCCAATGCGGCTGAGGCTGCCGGCGGCGCCGGAGCGGCGGCAGGAGGTGGCGCCGCCCCGGCGCAGACCGTCGATGTGGCGCCGATCCTCGACAAGGCTGTCGCCGCTAAGGGCGAGAAACTCGAATGGCGCACATCCATCGTGGACCTGATGAAGGCGCTGGATATCGATTCCAGCCTTTCCGCCCGCAAGGAGCTGGCGAAGGAGCTCGGCTACACCGGCGACACCAGCGATTCCGCGTCGATGAACATCTGGCTGCACAAGCAGGTGATGAACAAGCTGGCCGCCAATGGCGGCAAGCTGCCGGACGACATCAAGCGCTGAGCCGTCCGTTATCGTGGCACGGTCAAAGCCCGCCCTTCGGGGCGGGCTTTTTCATGCCCGCTCATTGCGGTGCAGCGAAACGATGCGATGCTAACGCGGTCGTGTACGTCGGCATCGACGCCGTTTCTTGCCCGGCGTGCGAATTGAGAATACCGATTTCACCATCACGGCGCAGCGTGCATCGTGCAACGAAACGAACAACACCCTGGGAGAGCGACCATGACGACGATTGATCGACGAACCGTTCTTGCAGCCGGCGCCGCCGCGATGGCGGGCGCGGCCACCCCATCCACTCCCGCGGCGGCGCAGGGTGCCGCCAAGCCGGTGTTCGATGTGGCGGCGGTGACGATCCCGATCGTCGGTCAGAGTGAGGTGTTTCCGGTCCGCCGCATCTACTGCATCGGCCGCAACTACGCCGCTCACGCCATCGAGCGCGGTTCCGATCCGAACCGCGAGCCGCCGTTCTTCTTCCAGAAGCCGACCGATGCGATCCAGAACGTGCCGACCGGGCAGGTCGCCGATCATCCCTATCCGTCGCTGACCAAGAATTATCATCACGAGGTTGAATTGGTCGCGGCGCTGAAATCCGGCGGCACCAACATTTCGCCGGACAAGGCGCTCGACCATGTGTTCGGTTATGCGCTGGGTCTCGACATGACCCGCCGCGATCTGCAGAACGAAATGGCCGGCATGAAAAAGCCGTGGGAAATCGGCAAGAGCTTCGACCACGCCGCCGTGCTCGGGCCGATCCATCCGGTCGCGAAGACGGGGCATTTCACCAAGGGCGCGATCTCGCTCGCGGTCAACGGCACGGTGCGGCAGAATTCCAATCTCGACAAGATGATCTGGAGCGTCGCCGAGCAGATCGCCAAGCTCTCGGAAGCTTTCGAGCTGAAGGCAGGCGACATCATCTATTCCGGCACGCCCGAGAATGTCGGGCCGGTGGTGAAGG
Organism: Afipia sp. 64-13; assembly: GCA_001897755.1. Taxonomy (GTDB): domain Bacteria; phylum Pseudomonadota; class Alphaproteobacteria; order Rhizobiales; family Xanthobacteraceae; genus Afipia. Next base: position 20,405 of record MKUJ01000017.1, on the reverse strand, counting down.
GCGACGTGCTGCTCTGCAAGCTAGAGGGTCTGCCGGACATGTCGATCAAAATCGTCTGAGGCATCGCCGCCTAGGCGATGATGTCCGCAAATTCCGGATGCTCCGCGAGATAGCTGCGGGCGAAACTGCAACCCGCCCGCACTTTCAGCTTCTCCGTCCGGATCAGATGGAGGCTGCCTTCGACTACCTGCGAGCCGATGCCTTGCCCGCGCAGCGCAAGCGGTGTTTCGACATGGGTGATGATCACCACGCCCGGCTCCAGCCGATAGCGCGCGAAAGCGATGCCGCCATCGACGTCGAGTTCGTAGCGCTGCAGCGCTATATTGTTGCGGATCTGACGGGACGGCGTGGCGCTCACGGGCTGCACCTCCTGGCGCTTGCGACACAGGGCAGGGCTAGTTCACCAGATCGGCGAACTCTGCGTGCTTGTCGATGTAGCCTTTCACGAACGGGCATTGCGCGACCACCTTCAAATTCTGCGTGCGGACCTGTTCAAGCGCTCCTTTGACCAGCCGCGAGCCGACGCCTTTGCCGCCGAGCTCCTTGGGCACTTCGGTATGAACGAATGTCACCACGTTGCCGTCTCTCTTGTAATAGGCGGCGGCGAGATGGCCCTCGACAGTCAGCTCGTATCGGCTTTCGGCGGCATTGTCCCGAACATCCCCGCTTGCGTCGCTCATGTCGTCTCCTTCCAAACCCAGTCCGGACAGGCGATGTCCGGCGTGTCTTGAAAGTTAACGGGCCGGGCTGCCTGTGACAACAAAGCCGCCATAGGACCTCTTGCAAAAACAGCGCGGTTTCATAGGTCGAATGCAGACATAGACGTGCGGCCGAATGGTCGTAACGGTTGGACCACGCTCCGTTCGGGCCGCCGCCATATGCCTCTTTGGATAGGAGGTTTCCATGTCTGGCGTGCGGTTTTTCGACACTCATCGACCGTGGGAAGACTGGGTCGGCATGCTGCTCGGCTTTCTGATCGCATTCTCTCCCTGGTTGACCGGACAAGCCAATTACGGCCTCGGCGTGCTGCCGGAGCCGGGACTCGCGCTGATGAACACGGTGCTTGTCGGCGCTTTGGTGTTCGGCTTTTCGCAGCTTGAGTACCTCGTCCTGCGGCGCTGGGAGGAGGGCTGCGAAATGGTGCTTGCCCTCTGGCTGATCGTGTCGCCCTACATCTTCGGATATTCGACCGACGGCACGCTAAGGATCTGGCACGCCGCTCTCGGCGGCATCGTGCTGCTGCTGGCGGCTCTGGAACTCTGGCAGGATTGGGAGCTTTCCGAGCAGGAGCTTGCGCGGCATGGGCAATGAGCCGCGCCGGAAGGTCTAGACCCCGCATGAAAATTTCAGGCGGCTGACTCGCATCAGCCGCCTGGAAAAACGTCCCGAGCCGGACCTTTGTTATTCCGCCGCTTCCTCGCTCTTGCGAAGGTTGCCGGCGCGACCTTTCTTCAGCACCGGCGCGAGAAATTTTCCGGTGTAGCTGCGCGAGGCCCTGACGATGTCTTCCGGCGGTCCCCAGGCAACAATCTCGCCGCCGCCGTCGCCGCCTTCCGGACCAAGATCGATCACCCAATCCGCGGTCTTGATGACTTCGAGATTGTGCTCGATCACCACCACCGTGTTGCCCTGCGCCACCAGCTCGTGCAGTACCTCGAGCAGCTTGGACACATCGTGGAAGTGCAGGCCGGTGGTCGGCTCGTCCAGAATGTAGAGCGTGCGGCCGGTGGCGCGTTTGCTCAGCTCCTTGGCAAGCTTGACGCGCTGCGCCTCGCCGCCGGAGAGCGTGGTCGCCTGCTGGCCGACATGGATATAGCCGAGGCCGACGCGCTGCAGCGTCTTGAAGGTCTCGCGCACCCGCGGCACCGCCTTGAAGAACTCGACAGCCTCGTCGACGGTCATGTCGAGCACGTCGGCGATCGACTTGCCCTTGAACAGCACTTCGAGCGTTTCGCGGTTGTAGCGCTTGCCCTTGCAGGTATCGCAGGTCACGTAGACGTCGGGCAGGAAGTGCATCTCGATCTTGATGACGCCATCGCCCTGACAGGCTTCGCAGCGTCCGCCCTTGACGTTGAACGAGAAGCGGCCGGGCTCGTAGCCCCGCGCCTTGGCTTCCGGCAGACCGGCGAACCACTCGCGGATCGGCGTGAACGCGCCGGTATAGGTCGCCGGGTTGGAACGCGGCGTGCGTCCGATCGGCGACTGGTCGATGTCGATGATCTTGTCGATATGCTCCAGCCCCTCGATGCGGTCGTGCGGGGCGGGGCCTTCGCTGGCATTGTTGAGTTTGCGCGCGATGGCTTTGTAGAGAGTGTCGATCAGCAGCGTTGATTTGCCGCCGCCGGAGACGCCGGTGACGCAGGTGAACAGCCCCAGCGGAATCTCGGCCGAGACGTTCTTCAGATTGTTGCCGCGTGCGTTGATCACCTTGATGGTCCGGCGCGGGTTGGGCGGACGGCGCTCAGGGATCGGCACGAACATCTCGCCGGTCAGATACTTTCCGGTCAGCGATTTCGGATTGCGCATGATGTCGTCGGGTGTGCCCTTGGCGACGATGTTGCCGCCGTGGATGCCGGCGCCTGGGCCGACATCGACCACGTGGTCGGCGGTCAGCACCGCGTCTTCGTCGTGTTCGACCACGATCACGGTATTGCCGAGATCGCGCAGCCGCCGCAGCGTGTCGAGCAGCCGCGCATTGTCGCGCTGGTGCAGGCCGATCGAAGGTTCGTCCAGCACATAGAGCACGCCGGTGAGGCCGGAGCCGATCTGCGAGGCGAGACGGATGCGCTGGCTCTCGCCGCCGGACAGCGTGCCCGAGGAGCGCGACAGCGTCAGGTAGTTCAGGCCGACATCGAGCAGGAAGCTCAGCCGCTCGCGGATTTCCTTGAGGATCCGGGTGGCGATCTCGTTCTGCTGCTTGTTCAGCGCATCGGGAACGGTCTCGAACCATTCGCCGGCCTTGCGCACCGACAGATCGGCGATCTCGCCGATATGCTTGCCGCCGATCTTGACGCATAGCGCTTCAGGCTTGAGCCGGTAGCCGTGACAGGCTGCGCAAGGCACGTCGGCGAAATACTTGCCGAGTTCCTCGCGCGCCCACTCGCTTTCTGTTTCCTTGTAGCGCCGCTCGATATTGGTGACGATGCCCTCGAACGGCTTCTTGGTGTCGTAGGAGCGCGCACCGTCCTCGTAGGAGAACTTGATCGCGTCTTCGCCGGAGCCGTAGAGCAGAGCGTTCTGCGTTTTCTTCGGCAGGTCCTTCCACTTGGTGTCGAGCGTGAATTTGTAGAACTTGCCCAGCGCCTGCAGCGTCTGCACGTAATAGGGCGAGGACGATTTCGCCCACGGCGCGATCGCGCCCTTGCGCAGGGTCAGTTCCTGATCGGGAATCACCAGATCGGCATCGATATGCTGCTCGACGCCGAGACCGCCGCATTCCGGGCACGCGCCATACGGATTGTTGAAGGAGAACAGGCGCGGTTCGATTTCGGGAATGGTGAAGCCGGACACCGGGCAGGCGAACTTTTCCGAGAACAGGATGCGCTCGGGTCCGCTCTTGTCATGAATCTTGGCGGTTTTCTTCTCGGGCTTCTTGCCGTCAGCGGCAGCGGCCGGCGCATCCGCGAATTCGATCACGGCGAGGCCTTCGGCCAGCTTCAACGCGGTTTCGAAGGATTCGGCGAGGCGCTGACCCATATCGGGCCGCACCACGATGCGATCGACGACGACGTCGATGTCGTGCGGAAATTTCTTGTCGAGCGTGGGTGCGTCGGCGAGTTCATGGAACGTGCCGTCGATCTTGACGCGCTGAAAACCCTTCTTGAGGTAGTCGGCTAGCTCCTTGCGATACTCGCCCTTGCGGCCGCGCACCACCGGCGCGAGCAGATAGAGCCGGGTGCCTTCCGGCAGCGCCAGCACGCGATCGACCATCTGCGAGACGACCTGGCTTTCGATCGGAAGGCCGGTGGCCGGCGAATAGGGAATGCCGACGCGCGCCCACAGCAGGCGCATGTAGTCGTAGATTTCGGTGACGGTGCCAACCGTCGAGCGCGGATTCTTCGAGGTGGTCTTCTGCTCGATGGAAATGGCGGGCGACAGGCCGTCGATCTGATCGACGTCCGGCTTCTGCATCATCTCGAGGAACTGGCGCGCATAGGCGGACAGCGACTCGACGTAGCGCCGCTGCCCCTCGGCATAGATGGTGTCGAAGGCGAGTGACGACTTGCCCGAGCCGGAAAGGCCGGTGAACACCACGAGCTTGTCGCGGGGCACCTCGAGATCGACGTTCTTCAGATTGTGTTCGCGCGCCCCGCGAATGGTGATGGCGCGCGAAGCAGCGCCGGTTTGCTTGCGAGAGGCCTTGAGGACTTCATCCATGAACAGGGTTCCGGCGCGGTGGGCGCGAGCACTGAAGATCGACTTCCGGAGCCCGGAAACGGATCGTCATCATCGGGATTTGTATGGAGCGAACGTAGGAAGAACGCAGCCGAATTTCCAGTGCCTTGATAAGGATAGACTGCGATTCATGGTGGGAAACGCCGGAACCTGGAAGAGGGCCGGGCCTGCCAGAACGAATCCGTCGGACCCGGCGTCGGATGAAAAGGGACAAACAAGACAACAACAGAGAGACAAACACCAAGGGACAAACAACGAGAGACAAACAAAAAGGCCGGCTTGCGCCGGCCTTTTCGCGATCCAGGAGGATCAGTTCAGCTTAGTACTTGGCGACAACCGGGCCACCCCAGTTGAAGTGGTAGTTGATGCCGGCCTTCACAGTGTGGAGGTCGTCCTTGTAGCTGATCACGCCAGCCGGAGCGACCACATCGGTGGTGCCGAAGTTGTAGTACTGGTACTCGATCTTCGCCGACCAGGCCGGGGCGAACATGTATTCGAGACCGCCGCCGACGGTGTAGCCGGTGTCGTCACGGTTGGTCACGCCACCGACGAAGGTGCCGGTGCCGGTGAGGCCGTTGTCACGGAACGCGGCGCCGCCCTTTACGTAGATCAGGCCCGGACCCCAGGTGTAGCCGAGGCGGCCGGTGACCGAAGCCAGCCAGTCGCTGCGATCACGCAGGGTGCCAACGCCGACCGTGTCAGTGAAGGTACGGTTGCTGTCGGTCATGCCGCTGATCTGGCCTTCAATACCCAGCAGCCAGTTCGGCGAGAACTGGTAGTCGGCACCGATCTGACCGCCGCCGAGGAACGA
>MKUJ01000017.1:0-15109 GCA_001897755.1 Afipia sp. 64-13 | reverse complement strand
CGTACGCAGGCGCCTTGGTGTAGGTGCGGGCCGGCAGGTCAGCCGCAACCGCGGAAACGGTACCAAGAGCGAAGATCGCCACGGTGCCGAGCAGAAACTTCTTCATGTGTCTTCTCCAGTTTTAGTCTGCTTCGCGTTGTGGGTTCGAAGCAGGTCATCCAAGGGCGCGAACGCACCGGAATTTCGACTCTGTAGCGCTGTTATAACCGCGAAGCCTGAAAAAGACCGTCTCCGAAATACAACACTGGCCGGGGAAGATTTTTTGACTAAGTCAACGATTTGTTTGGAACTTTTCGCGTTTTGGCGGTCCGAAATATGGCGCTTTTGTGCCGGTTCGAGGGCTCGAATATGGAACCAGTTGACGTGTCATAGATTTTTCTTGTTTTGAAGAACAAATAGTGGACAAGTACAAATACGTAGCAAACGATCCGTGGATAACGGGGCGGGCGAGGCGGCGGAGGGGGCCGGAACGTATAGGGTCCCACCGCAAGGCGCGGCGTGACGGGTTTGAAGCCTTCGTCTGCCGAACAGCGATGATGTGGAGAGTGGAGAACAGGACATGGCGGGAAGCGTCAACAAGGTGATTTTGGTCGGCAACCTCGGCGCCGACCCCGACATGCGCCGCACCCAGGACGGTCGTCCGATCGCTAATCTCAGTGTCGCGACCTCGGAGAGCTGGCGCGACAAGAACACCGGCGAGCGCAAGGAAAAGACCGAGTGGCATCGCGTGGTGATCTTCAATGAAGGGTTGTGCCGGATCGCGGAGCAATATCTGAAGAAGGGCTCCAAGGTTTACATCGAGGGCGCACTGCAGACCCGCAAATGGCAGGACAAGGACGGCAAGGACAAGTATTCGACCGAAGTGGTGCTGCAGGGCTTCAATTCGGTGCTCACCATGCTGGACGGCCGTAGCGGCGGTGGCGGCGGATCGTTCGCGTCGGACGACACGGGCGGCGATTTCGTCTCCGGCGGCGGCTCGCAGCGCCGGTCGGTGTCGTCGGGCGGCGGCGGTGGCCGCAACGACGATATGAACGACGACATTCCGTTCTAAAAAGCGTTTTCAAGTAAAGCGGGTACCGGTTCGCGTTAAGAAAACGCGTCCAATAAAAACGGAGCCTTTCGTCGATTTCCAAGAAACGGCGAAAGGCTCTGGCGCACTCATCTCATCCGAAGGCGGCGCGGCCGCCATCGATCACGAACTGCACGGCGAGAGCGGCCAGCACCACGCCGAGCAGTCGCGACAGCACGACATTGCCGGTGACGCCGAGCAGGCGTGAAACGCCGCCCGCAAACAGAAAAACAATCGCACAGACGGCGGCCATCACGACGATGATGCCGACCAGCGTCAGCAGAGAGGCCGGATCCGCTTTGGTCTGTCCGGCCAGCAGCAGCGTGGCGGTGATCGCGCCGGGGCCCGCGATCAGCGGAATCGCCAGCGGAAACGCCGCGATGTTGCGGACATGCTCCTCGATTGCCTGTTCGGCTTGCCGCGCCTCCCGCGTCGGGCGGATGCCGAACACCATCTCGCCGGCGATGACGAACAGCAGGATGCCGCCGGAGATCCGGAACGCGGGCAGGCCGATGCCGAGCCGCGCCAGCAGCCAGTTTCCGATCAGCGCGGTGCCGATCAGGATGATCGCGGCGATCATCGCCGCGCGATAGCCGACGCCGCGCCGCGCGGGGGCCGGCAGTCCGTGCGTCACCGACAGGAACGCCGGTGCGATCCCGATCGGATCGACCACGACGAACAGCGTCACCAGCGCGTTGAGAGCGTAGTCGGCAAGCATGGCCACTCCGATGGACGGCGGTTGCGCGCCGCCGGTCTGTCACGGCGCCAGCCTAGCGCGGGATATGGATTTGCCGACCGGTTTTTGCCGGCGCAGGGCGATTTCCGCATGCTCAAGATCGGTCCCGGCGAGGCCTTGCAAAGCGCTTTGGCTCAGGCGCCGGAACGGTCGCGAAATCGCCTCTCAAATAACTGAAAATGCTTGATTATTTCGAGCGTTTTCCGGACCGAATAGGTTGGCGAAATCCCGCGATTCAGCCTATATTGGCGGAGCATTTCGCACCTCAGGATTCGCACTTTGACCGACCCGAACGATCCGACGGAAAGCGGCTCCGGCCCCGTCGATATCAAGCCCATCTCGATCTCCGACGAAATGAAGCGCTCCTATCTCGATTACGCCATGAGCGTGATCGTGTCGCGAGCGCTGCCCGATGCGCGCGACGGCCTCAAGCCGGTGCATCGGCGCATTCTCTACGGCATGTACGAGAACGGGTTCGAGTGGAACAAGCCGTACCGCAAGTCGGCGCGCACGGTCGGCGACGTCATCGGTAAGTATCACCCGCACGGCGACCAGTCGGTCTACGATGCGTTGGTGCGCATGGCGCAGGATTTCTCGATGCGCGTGCCGCTGATCGACGGTCAGGGCAATTTCGGCTCGGTCGACGGCGATATGCCGGCGGCGATGCGCTACACCGAATCCCGCCTGCAGAAGATCGCGCATTCGCTGCTCGACGATATCGACAAGGACACCGTCGATTTCCAGCCGAACTACGACAGCTCCGAGCGCGAACCCAAGGTTCTGCCGGCGAAGTTTCCGAACCTGCTGGTCAACGGCGCCGGCGGCATCGCGGTCGGCATGGCGACCAATATTCCGCCGCACAATCTGGGCGAGGTGATCGACGCCTGCATCGCGCTGATCGACGATCCCGGCCTCAGCATCGACGATCTCGTCAACATCGTGCCCGGGCCGGATTTTCCGACCGGCGGCATCATTCTCGGCCGGCAGGGCATCCGCTCGGCCTATCATCTGGGCCGTGGCTCGATCGTGATGCGCGGCAAGGTGTCGATCGACACCATCCGCAAGGATCGCGAGGCGATCATCGTCACCGAGATTCCGTATCAGGTGAACAAGGCCACCATGGTCGAGCGCATCGCCGAACTGGTGCGCGACAAGAAGATCGAGGGCGTCTCCGACCTGCGCGACGAATCCGACCGCGACGGTTATCGCGTGGTCGTCGAGCTCAAGCGCGATGCGGTGCCCGATGTGGTGCTGAACCAGCTTTACAAGTTCACGCCGCTGCAGACCAATTTCGGCGCCAACATGGTGGCGCTCGACGGCGGCCGTCCGCAGGTGATGAACCTCAAGGACCTGCTGACCGTGTTCGTCGCGTTCCGCGAGAACGTGGTTTCGCGCCGCACGAAGTTCCTGCTCAACAAGGCGCGCGACCGCGCCCATATTTTGGTCGGCCTCGCCATCGCCGTCGCCAATATCGACGAGATCATCCGCGTGATCCGCACCTCGCCCGATCCGGCCACCGCACGCGACACCCTGATGTCGCGCGACTGGCCGGCGCGTGACGTGGCGGCGATGATCACGCTGATCGACGATCCGCGCCATCGTCTCGCCGAGGACGGCACCGCGCGGCTGTCGATGGAACAGGCCAAGGCCATCCTCGATCTGCGCCTGCAGCGTCTGACCGCGCTCGGCCGCGAGGAGATTTCCGAGGAGCTCGACAAGCTCGCCATCGAGATCGCCGACTATCTCGACATCCTGCGTTCGCGCGCCCGTATCCAGGACATCGTCAAGACCGAGCTGCGGGATGTGAAGGCCGAATTCGCCACCCCGCGCCGCACCGTGATCATCGATCAGGAAGGCGAGGTCGAGGACGAGGATCTGATCCAGCGCGAGGACATGGTCGTCACCGTGTCGCACGCCGGCTACGTCAAGCGCGTGCCGCTTTCGACCTATCGCGCGCAGAAGCGCGGCGGCAAGGGCCGTGCCGGCATGCAGACGCGCGAGGAGGATTTCGTCTCGCGCCTGTTCGTCGCCTCGACCCATACGCCGGTGCTGTTCTTCTCCTCGCGCGGGCAGGTTTACAAGGAAAAGGTCTGGCGGCTGCCGATGGCGGCGCCGAATGCGCGCGGCAAGGCGCTGATCAACATCCTGCCGATGGAGCAGGGCGAGCGCATCACCACCATCATGCCGCTGCCGGAGGATGAATCCTCGTGGAGTGAACTCGACGTGATGTTCGCCACCACCGGCGGCAACGTCCGGCGCAACAAGCTGTCGGACTTCGTGGATGTCCGCCGCTCCGGCATCATCGCCATGAAGCTCGACGAGGGCGAGGCCATCGTCGACGTGCAGATCTGCACCGAGAATAACGACGTGCTGCTGACCGGCGCGGGCGGGCAGTGCATCCGCTTCCCGGTCAAGGACGTGCGCGTATTCCAGGGCCGCACCTCGATGGGTGTGCGCGGTATCGCGCTGGGCCCCGACGACCGGGTGATCTCGCTCACCATCCTGCGCCATATGGATGCGAGCGCGGACGAGCGGGCCGCGTATCTGCGCCGCGCCAATGCGGTGCGCCGTGGCGGCGCCGAAGACGAGGCGGGCGCCGACAGCGAGGAGGCGACCGGCGCGATCGAGCTCGGCGAGCAGCGTTATGTCGAGATGTCGGCTAGCGAGCAGTTCGTGCTGACCATTAGCGAGAATGGCTACGGCAAGCGCTCGTCGTCCTACGAGTACCGGACCACGGGGCGCGGCGGCAAAGGCATCGTCGCGATGTCGGTGAACGGCCGTAACGGCAAGCTCATTGCGTCCCTTCCGGTCGAGGACAGCGACCAGATCATGCTGGTGACCGACAACGGCCAGTTGATCCGTTGCCCGGTAGAGGACATTCGCATCGCCGGACGCTCGACCCAGGGCGTGATCGTGTTCAACACCGCGGACGACGAGAAGGTCGTGTCAGTGGAGCACATCACCGAGGAAACCGACAATAGCAACGGCAGTTAAGGCCGCCTCTTAAGAAATCGGATTAACGGCGGTCGGTGGTCACGAGACGGACATTCGTGCTTACCGGCCGGGATCCGGCACCGCGTAGGCAGGCTGCCGGCACGTTCGGCCAGGAGGCCTCGGCGCAGACGTCGCTGGTGACCGACAACCGGTCGCTTTTCGCCAGCGCGAGGGGAACACCTGCCTCGACGTCAGGGGCGAAGCCCGGCAGGACGGTGATGGCGAGCGCCATAAAGGCCGCGATGGCCAGCGCCGACAGAGCCTTGATCATGGTGTTCTGGTTCTGAACCGTCATGTCCCGCTCCCGTCTGCCGCCGCGTTGCGGCTCATCAGCCTTCGCCGATACGACGCCCGACGGGGCGAAAAGGTTCGTCTGACCAACAAATTAAAAGTCGCTGGATCAGTCGATTTCGGCGGAACCGGCTTGCTTGCGGCTGACAGCGTGGCGGGTTAGGAGAAAGGCATGTCTCGGGTCGCGCTGTATGCGGGGTCGTTCGATCCCGTCACCAATGGACATCTGGATGTGGTGCGGCAGGCCTGCGGTCTGGCGGATCGCCTGATCGTGGCCATCGGGGTGCACCCCGGCAAGACACCCTTGTTTCCGACCGAGCAGCGGCTTGAGATGACGCGCGAGGTGTTCGCGCCGATCGCGGCCGAGACCGGATGCAAGATCGATTGCACCACTTTCGATGATCTCACGGTGACCGCGGCGCAGAAGGCCGGGGCGACCTTGCTGATCCGCGGCGTGCGCGACGGCACCGATCTCGATTACGAGATGCAGATCGCGGGCATGAACCAGGCCATGGCGCCCAGGGTGCAGACCGTGTTTCTGCCGGCTTCGCCGCTGGTGCGCCCGATCACCGCCACACTCGTACGTCAAATCGCCAGCATGGGCGGCGACGTCTCGGCCTTCGTGCCGAAGTCGGTGGCTGCAAGGCTCAAGGCCAGATTTGGCGGTTCGGCCTAGCGCGGCCGCGGTCGCGTTTTCCTTGTCCACGGCATCCGATCGCACGCTTTTTCAAAACCGGAGTTTCCATGATCAGAATTCTTGCTGTTCTCGCCGCCTTCGTGTTCGCCACCCCGGCGTTCGCGCAGGCGCTTCCCGCCGGCCTCGACAAGTCGAATGCCATCGTGATCGACACCACCAAGGGCCGCGTGGTGATCAAGCTGCGCACCGACATCGCGCCCAAGCATGCCGAGCGCATCAAGCAGCTCGCGCGCGACGGCTATTATAACAACGTGCCGTTCCACCGCGTGATCGAAGGCTTCATGGCGCAGACCGGCGACGGCCAGCGCTTCAACGGCACCGGCGGATCGAAATATCCGAACCTTGCCGCCGAGTTCTCCAACGTGCCGTTCAAGCGCGGCACGGTCGGCATGGCGCGTGCCGGCGATCCGAATTCGGCAAATTCGCAGTTCTTCATCTGCTTCGGCGATGCCTCGTTCCTCAACGGCAAGTACACCGTGGTCGGCGATGTGGTGTCGGGCATGGACGTGGTCGACAAGATCAAGCGCGGCGAGCCGGTGCAGGACCCCGACAAGATGGTAAAGGTGCAGGTCGCTTCCGACATCAAGTAACGCGCGCGCCGGCGCGGCGCGGTGCCGATGGCGCTCGCGGCGGGCCGGCCCTTTCCACGAATCCGATCAACCTGAATTCACAACAGAGAAGAGACCATGGCAGACACTGAAAACACCCTGATCCTCGAAACCACGCAGGGACCGGTCACCATCGAAATGCGTCCGGACCTCGCGCCGGGTCATGTCGCCCGCATCAAGGAACTGGTGCGTCAGGGCTTCTATGACGGCATCGTGTTTCACCGCGTCATCGAGGGCTTCATGGCGCAGACCGGCTGCCCGCACGGCACCGGCACCGGCGGCTCGGGCCAGAAGCTGAAAGCCGAATTCAACGACGAGCCGCATGTTCGCGGCGTCACCTCGATGGCGCGCGCGCAGAACCCTGATTCCGGAGACAGCCAGTTCTTCATCTGCTTCGACGACGCCACTTTCCTCGACCGCCAGTACACGGTCTGGGGCAAGGTGACTTCGGGCATGGAGAATGTCGACAAGATCAAGCGCGGCGAGCCGGTTCAGGACCCGGACAAGATCGTCAAGGCGCGCATGGCGCTCGACGCGGCGTAAAGCCTGCGTCTTTTCAAGTTCTACGTCCCATGCCCGGCCTCGTGCCGGGCATGGTCGTTTCCGGCTCTCAACATTGCCGTTGCCCGGGCGCGGCAGGCCGGTCATAACGGGGTCGTCATGCGCACCGACCTTTTCGACTTCGAGCTTCCTCCCGAAAGCATTGCATTGCGTCCCGCGAGCCCGCGCGATTCCGCCCGCATGCTGGTGGTGCGGCCCGGACAGACGCTGGAGGATCGTTTCGTGCGCGATCTGCCGGATCTGCTCGCGTCCGGCGATCAGCTTGTGGTCAACGACACCCGTGTCATCGCCGCGCAACTGACCGGACGCCGGCTTGGCGGCGCCACCGAGCCGCGGATCGAGGCGACGCTGATCAAGCGTATCGACGGTTCGCGCTGGCAGGCGCTGGTCAAGCCGGCGCGCAAGCTCAGCCCCGGCGATGTGGTTCGTTTCGGCAATGAAGGCCGCGTCTGTCTGCTGGGCAATCTCGACGCGGAGGTCGAAGCCAAGGGCGAGGGCGGCGAGATCACGCTGTCGTTCGCCTTCCATGGCCCGGTGCTTGATCAGGCGATTGCCGATCTCGGCGCGCCGCCGCTGCCGCCTTACATCGCCTCGCGCCGCGAACCGGACGATCGCGATGCCAGCGATTACCAGACCATGTTCGCCAGGAACGAAGGCGCGGTGGCCGCGCCGACCGCCGGGCTGCATTTCACGCCCGCGCTTGAAGAGGCGCTGGCGGCGCGCGGCATCGGGCTGCATCGCGTGACGCTGCATGTCGGGGCCGGCACGTTTCTTCCGGTCAAGACCGACGAGGTCGAGGACCACCGTATGCACGCGGAGTGGGGCACCATCTCGCAAGCGACCGCCGAGGCGCTTAACGCCGCGCGGGCCAAGGGCGGCCGCATCGTCGCGGTCGGCTCGACCTCGCTGCGGCTTCTGGAGAGCGCGGCGCGCGAGGACGGCACGCTGGCGGCTTTCGCCGACGAGACCGCGATCTTCATCACGCCGGGCTATCGGTTCCGCGCCGTCGATATCATGATGACCAATTTCCATCTGCCGCGTTCGACGTTGTTCATGCTGGTGTCGGCATTCTGCGGACGCGAGACCATGCAGCAGGCCTATGCGCATGCCGTCGCCGACGGCTACCGCTTCTATTCCTATGGCGACGCCTGCCTGCTGTTTCGCAACGGTGCCGCCGCGTGAGCATACCCAATCATTTCCAGCTTCTGGATCGTGACGGCGAAGCGCGGCGCGGCCTGCTGACCACGCCGCACGGCACGGTGCGCACGCCGGCCTTCATGCCGGTCGGCACCGCCGGGGCGATGAAAGGAATCCACTGGCGCGACATCCGCGACACCGGCGCGGACATTGTGCTCGGTAATACCTATCATTTGATGCTGCGGCCCGGCGCAGAGCGGATCGCCACGCTCGGCGGCCTGCAAAAATTCACCACCTGGAACGGGCCGATGCTGACGGATTCCGGTGGCTTCCAGGTGATGTCGCTCGCGCAGCTGCGCAAGGTGACGGAGCAGGGCGTCAAGTTCCGCTCGCATATCGACGGATCGAGCTTCGAGCTGACGCCGGAACGCGCCATCGAGGTGCAGCGGCTGTTCGGCTCCGACATCGCGATGCAGCTCGACGAATGCGTGCGCCTGCCCGCCGAGCGCGACGACATCGAGCGCGCGATGAAATTGTCGATCCGCTGGGCCGAACGTTGCAAGCGCGCGTTCGAAAGCGCGCCGGACGGCTATATGCTGTTCGGCATCGCGCAGGGCGGCGACGTGCCGGCGCTGCGTCGCGACAGCGCCCGTGCGCTGGTCGATCTCGGCTTCCACGGCTACGCCATAGGCGGCCTTGCGGTCGGTGAGCCACAGGCGGTGATGCTGGCGATGATCGAGGAGGTCGCGCCGCTGCTGCCGCAGGACCGGCCGCGTTATCTGATGGGCGTCGGTACGCCGGAGGATATTCTGGAATCCGTCGCGCGCGGCATCGACATGTTCGACTGCGTGCTGCCGACCCGCAACGGCCGCCATGGGCACGCCTTCACCCGGCGCGGCGTAGTTAATTTACGCAATGCGCGTCATGCCGACGATCCGCGCCCGCTCGACGAGGAGAGCCCGTGGCCGGGTGCCAACAGCTATTCACGCGCCTATCTGCATCATCTGGTCAAATCGGGTGAAGCGCTTGGCGCGATGCTGCTGTCGGAAATCAACATCGCGTATTTCCAGAGCCTGATGAGCGGCATCCGCGATGCGATCGCCGCCGGAACCTTCGGTTCATTTCACGAAGCGACGCGCGCCGGCTGGGCGCTCGGCGATCTGCCGCCGCGCTAGGGCGTCAGGCCGGAAACGCGCGGAGCGGTTTTCCGGAAAGATCGTGCTTTAAAAACCACATGAAGCGCGATGATGCTTCTCTTAAATGCCGTCGCGCGAGAACATTTTCAGCTTGCCGCGGGTCTGCTGATCTTGTGCCTGGTCACGAAGCCGTGGCCGCAGGTCTCGCATGTCCACAGGTAGCTGATCTCGTCGTCGCTCACCAAGGCCGAGGCTTCGGCAGCGATCATGGAGTCGGCGCAGATCGAACAGATAAGGCGGTCGGACGTGCGCGGCGAGGCAAAAGGCTTGCGCGGTAGCGTGGGCGACTGGACTTCAGCAAATGCTGTCATCGTGACCCCCTGGATATCGGCTGTGTCGGGAGCATAGCCGCGAAGTTTGAAGATGTCGCAACACAAATACGTTTCTTTTGCGATAAATCATTTTGTTGCAATGCAGTGGCTTTCACGATCAGGTTATCCCTTGCGTCTGCGCCGCAGCGCGCACACATGACGCTTTCATTTGCAACCAACTGTCTTCACCGGAGATTCCGATGGCCGCACCTTCTCAATCCGACACCACAGCCCGTTCCGCCGGACGTGGCCGCGTCTATGACAGCATCGTGGATGCGTTCGGCGATACGCCGGTCGTCAGATTGCAGCGGCTGCCGAAGCTGCACGGTGTCAATGCGACCATTCTTGCCAAGCTGGAATATTTCAATCCGGCGGCCAGCGTGAAGGACAGGATCGGTTCGGCGATGATCACCGCGATGGAAAAAGCCGGCGCGGTCGACAAGGACACCGTGCTGGTCGAAGCCACTTCCGGCAACACCGGCATCGCGCTGGCTTATGTCGCGGCCTCGCGCGGCTACCGCCTCAAGCTGGTGATGCCGGAATCGATGTCGATCGAGCGTCGCAAGATGCTGGCGTTTCTTGGCGCCGAGATCGTGCTGACGCCGCCGGGGCAGGGCATGAAGGGTGCGATCGCCGCCGCCGAGGACATCGTGCGCACCACGCCGAAGGCGGTGATGGTCCGCCAGTTCGAGAACCTGGCGAACCCCGAAGTGCATCGTCGCACCACCGCGGAAGAAATCTGGAACGACACCAAGGGCAATCTCGATATTTTCGTCGCCGGCGTCGGCACCGGCGGCACCATCACCGGCGTCGGTCAGGTGCTGAAGCCGCGCAAGCCCTCGCTGCGCGTCGTCGCCGTGGAGCCGGAGGAGAGCGCGATCCTTTCCGGCGGCCAGCACTCGCCGCACAAGATTCAAGGCCTCGGCGCGGGCTTCGTGCCCGCGGTGCTCGATCGTTCGGTGATCGACGAGGTGGCGACCGTGAACAGCGCGACTGCGCTCGAGACGTCGCGCGCACTGGCGCGGATGGAGGGCATTGCCGGCGGCATCTCGTCGGGCGCCGCCATCGCCGCCGCGCTGCAGATCGGCAAGCGTCCGGAAAACGCCAACAAGACCATCCTCGCGATCGTGCCCTCGTTCGCCGAACGCTATCTGTCGACCGCTCTGTTCGAGGGGATCTGATGGCCCAGCAACCGCCCCGCCGGCCGCGTACCCTGAGCGACGCCAAGACCGAGGCCGAGGCCGCGTTCAAGGCGGTCACCACCAAGACAGCGCCGCCCTTGCCGAAAGGCCCGGCGGCGTTGCCCGGGGTGAAGGAAATGGTTTCGCTGCGGATCGATCAGGATGTGCTGGCATATTTCCAGGAGGAAGGTCCGGGCTGGCAGGACCGCATCAATGCGGCGCTGCGCAAGGCGGCCGGCAAGCTCGACGAATAGGCACAGCGCGAAAGCGGAGTAGGGCTACCGCGTAGCTGCTTGAAAAAAGAGCGGCTGTCTGAAAACGAAGCGGGCCTCGTCGGGATCGGAAAGTCGGACCGGACCGCGTGCCAGCCTCGCACAGTGTTGGCCTCGCACCCCAGCGTTGGCGCGGGCGCATTGCAGGGCGATACCGGCTTAGGTCGTGTGTTGCCTCGTGTTACAGCCCGCTCAGATCCGAGGGGACGCTGCCGAAGCTGCGCAGGATCTGGGCGTCCTTGAATTCTCCGGCGAGCGGATCGCCGGTGCGGCTGAAGGCGAGGGCGCCGAGCATTCCTGTCATTCGCGACAACGATTCGGCGCGCCGGATCGCTGCGCCCGCGCTCTGGAATTCCTCGCCGTCGCCGGTCACGGTCTCGCCGCTGTCGTCCTGGGTGAAAGAGAGCGCCACGTAGTAGGTGATATCCGCCATGATGATCGTCCTGATCATGTGATGAATTATTATGTTCTCTTTTTGTTCTGGTGTCAAACCGGATTTCGCCATGAAAAGTCATGTGACGATTTTCATTCAAGTTGTTGAGAAAAGAAGCGGTTGAGGAAACCGCCGAGTTACGCGGCGCCGGGTCCGGCGGACTTGACCCGACCGGACCCGGCCCCTACACACCGCGACGAGTGAGCGCGTAGCTCAGGTGGTAGAGCACGTGACTTTTAATCATGGGGTCGAGGGTTCGAGTCCCTCCGCGCTCACCATTCAAAATCCATGTCGCGGTTAAGGCTCAGAGTCAGTTGCTAACCGTCGGCAGTCAGCGGAACGCGTACAGCGAGGCCATCGCCCGCCTTCCCAGCCGAAAACAGCCTCTAACTGTGCCCCGTGGTTCGCGGCGTTCGTGGCGGCGGCCTCTTGCGCAGGCCGTGCGCGGATTTCTGTACCCCTGCGGCGCGGCAGGCGTCCGCGAACAGGTTGCCCTGGCTTTCATTGGTGAGCGGGTTTCCGTTACCGGCGGCGATGAAAGCCAGGTCACCGGTCGGGCCTGCGTCCAAGGTAGCCTGCAACTCGGAGAGGATCGGCAGGGTGACCCGGACGCCAGTCTTCTCCGTGTCCAGATTTATGATCCCACCGCGGACGTGCTGACACCCGAGTCGCGCTGCGTCGATCATGTCGTGACGAGTTCTCCGTCTCGGATCGCTTCGGCGAAGTACGCCTACGAGGAAGGCCGCCTTGCGAAGCAGGCCTTGGGTGTAGCTGATTGACCTTATGGACATGCATAAGGACAATCATCAGGTCATCGGCCTGGAAGTAGTCAACACCGGCCGGCGACGTCGGTGGACGAACGAAGCGAAGCTCCGGATTGTGGAGGAGAGCCATTCCTGCCCACGGCAGGCCTCGGCGACGGCGCGACGACACGGGATTTCCAACCAACTGTTGTTTTCCTGGCGCAAGGCGTTTCGCGAGGGGCGGCTTGGAGCGTCCGACGCCGTCGGGTTTGTGCCCGTGCTTGTGGAGCGGGAGACGACATCTCCTGGTGAGTGTGCTGCACGAAATTCTGGACGGATTGAGATCGTGAGTGGGAACGGACGGCGGATCATCGTTGATCGCGGTGTTGACGTGGCGGCGCTGCTGCGGATCGTGCGAGGGCTGGAGACTCTGCGATGATTCCAATCCCGACTGGTGCCCGGGTTTGGCTTGCGACGGGCTACACGGACATGCGTCGCGGCTTCCCGTCGCTGGCTTTGCAGGTGCAGGAGATCCTGAAGCGGGATCCTCTCGGCGGTCATTTGTTCTGCTTTCGCGGGCGCAGAGGCGATCTTTTGAAGGCGATTTGGCATGATGGCCAGGGAGCATGCCTGTTCACAAAAAGACTCGAGAGAGGAAGATTTATCTGGCCTTCGGTTGCTGGTGAAGCAGTGACGATCTCTCCGGCGCAGCTTTCCTACCTGTTGTCCGGCATCGACTGGCGCAATCCTCAAGAAACGTGGCGTCCAACGCGAGTGGGATAGCATTTTGCGATTGAAGCTGCCGGAAAATCTGATTCACTGGCTTCGTGACGTTGAAACCGGACGATCTTCCTTCGGACCTTGTGAGTGCCCTGGCGGCGCTGCGGACCGAGCGTGAGGCGCGGCTGCAAGCCGAGGCGGTAGCTGCCAGCGTGCAGGCGCAGTTGTCGGACAACGAGGCGTTGATCGCGCATCTTGAGCTGCGGATCGAGAAGCTCAAACGCGAACTGTATGGGCAGCGCTCCGAGCGCACGGCACGGCTGATCGAGCAGTTGGAGTTGGAGCTCGAAGAACTCGTCACCACGGCGAGCGAGGATGAGCTTGCCGCGCAGGCCGCAGCGGCGAAGACGCAGAAGGTCCGCCCCTTCATGCGCAAGCGGCCGGTGCGCAAGCCATGGCCGGATGACATCGAACGCGATCGCGTCGTCATTGAGGCTCCAACGACTTGCGCCTGCTGCGGCGGATCGCGGCTGGCGAAGATCGGCGAGGATGTGACGAGGACGCTGGAGGAGATTCCGCGCCGCTTCAAGTTGATCGAGACGGTACGCGAGAAGTTCACCTGCCGCGATTGCGAGAAGATCAGCCAGCCGCCCGCGCCGTTCCATGCCACGCCGCGCGGCTTCATCGGCCCGCAATTGCTGGCGACGATCCTGTTCGACAAGTTCGGCATGCATATCCCGCTTAACCGCCAGAGTGCGCGCTTCAAGTGCGAGGGGATCGACTTGCCGTTGTCGACGCTGGCCGACCAGGTCGGCCACGGGACCTTCGCCGTCATGCCGCTCTTCCACCTGATCGAGCGCCATGTGCTCGCCGCCGAGCGCCTTCATGGCGACGACACCACCATCCGTATCCTGGCGAAGGGCAAGTGCACGACCGGGCGGATCTGGACTTATGTGCGGGATGACCGGCCCTTCGCCGGGCCTGCGCCGCCGGCGGCGGTCTATTACGCCTCGAGCGATCGGCGGGGTGAGCACCCGCAGAAGCATCTGGCCTCCTTCGCCGGCATCCTGCAAGCCGACTGCTACAACGGCTTCGAGCCGCTGTTCGACCCGCGGATGAAGGAGCTGCCAATCACGCCGGCGTTTTGCTTCGCCCATGCGCGGCGGGGCTTCTTCGAGCTGGCCGACATCGAGAAAAATGCCCGGGAAGGCATGAGGGGCAAACCCATCTCCCCGATCGCGCTGGAGGCGGTCAGGCGCCTGGATGCATTGTTCGAGATCGAGCGCGCCATCAACGGCTGCGGCGCCGACGAGCGGCGCGCCGCGCGCCAGGAAAGGAGCAAGCCGCTTCTCGAGGACATGCACGCCTGGTTGCTGCGTGAGCGCGAAACCCTCTCGCGCTCCTCCGAGGTCCTGAAGCCTATGAATTACATGCTCAGGCGCTGGGACGACTTCGCCCGCTTCCTCGACAATGGCAGGATCTGCTTGACCAACAATTGTGCTGAGCGCGCATTGAGAGGCATCGCCTTGGGAAGGCGCAACTGGACCTTCGCCGGCAGCCAGCGTGGCGCCGACCGTGCCGCCATCATGCTGACGATGATCACGACCTGTCGCCTCAACGACGTCGATCCCAAGGCCTGGTTCGCCGACGTCCTCGCCCGTATCGCCGATCTTCCCGCATCGCGTCTGCACGAACTGCTGCCCTGGGAGTGGAAGCTCCTGCGCCAAGCCGACAAGCCCGCCGATCAGCAGGCCGCCTGACCTTCACGCAACGCTATCATACAGTCCGCCGTGCCCGCGCGCATGCGTCAATCAGGCGGTCCTCGTCGTATGCGTACTCGGCGAACGCGCGTTGATTGCACGCGACACGTATAAAAACTTTTAGAACAGAAAAGGGAGATGGAAACATTTCCATCTCCCTTGCCACGCAAGTTACATGACTCGTCCAAATATCGGAGGAGTGCTTATGAGTATAAAGTCACAGTTAATTTGGCGGTGTTCCTTCGGCGTTCCCTGCAACCGCGTCTATTTGAACTAGAGCGTTGGCGGGCAATTCCGATATGCCGACTGTTCTTCGCGCGGGGACGCCGCTCGGAAAAAACGTCGTGTACGCTTCATCTACCAGATCAATATTGACCTGCACCCCTGATTGCCCTCGTTT
>MKUJ01000016.1:126896-133918 GCA_001897755.1 Afipia sp. 64-13 | reverse complement strand
ACGCAACGCCCAGCGTTGCTTCGCAGAACCGGGACCGCAAACGTTTATCTCTCAACGAAAAAGCGGAGGCGTGAGCCTCCGCTTTGTCGTTTCACCGAGATGCGTTTCGTATTTACCCCAGACGTCCGGCGGCGTGGGCGAGCAGGGTATAGACGAGGCCCGTTTCGGAGACGAGGTGGCCGCGCAGCGCTGCCGGTCCGCGTTCGTCGCGCGAGACTTCGTCCAGCAGCCGCTCGAACTCGTTGATGTAACGGTCCACGGTCTGCTTGAAGTTGCGGTCGGCGCGATACTTGCGAGCGACCTCGTCGAACGCCTTCTGGCCGGCCGGCGTATAGAGCCGCTTGGAGAACGCCTTGCGCTCGCCGCGCTGATAGCGATCCCACATTTCGGCGGCGAGGTCCCGGTCCACCAGCCGCGCGATGTCGAGCGACAGCGCTTCGAGCGGGTTGCTGGCCTGACGTGGAGCGGCGGCACGGTTGCGCGGACCTTCATCGGCGTCCGACCGGTTCAGCAGGTCCGACAGCCAGCCGTCGCCGTTGCCGCTTGCGCCCGGGCTCATCGGCGGCGCGTCGGTGCGGCGCGGCGCGGCGTTGGCCGGGCCGAAGTCCGGCGGCGGCAGGGTTGCCGCGCTGGCGACATCACGCGCACGCGGCGCTGCGGGCCGTGCTGCCGCGGCTTCGGAGCGGCCGCTGGCGGTGGCAAGCTCCTCCTCGCGATAGACGGTGCGGCTGGCGGGAGCGATGTCGAGGCCCTTGCCGTGGCGGGCCACGATCCGGTTAAGCTCAGCCAGCGCCTCGATCTGATCGACGATGACCTTGCGCATTTGCGCCGTGCTTTCGGCGGCTTCCTGCGGCACTTCGAGAACGCCGCGGCGCAGTTCGGCGCGGGTGGCGTCGAGTTCGCTGTGCAGTTCGGACGCCATCTGCTTCATGCCGTGGACGATACTCGCGAACTTGTCGGCGGCCTGGCGGAACATGCCGTCCGCTTCGCGCGTGCCCTGGTCGTAAAGTTCGGACATCGCTTCCGACGTCTGGCGGCGTTCGTCCTCGCCCGCCATACGGACGGCCTCGAACTGGCGGTTCACTTCCGCCGCGCTCGCGCCTGCGGTCTGCGCCACGATTTGCGCGATGTCGCGGGCCCGCGTTTCGGCGGCGGCCAGCGAGTCATCGAGCAGGTTGGTGAAGCGCGACAGGCGCTCATCAAGATCGTGAGTGCGCAGATCGATGTTGGAGATCAGCGACTGCAGCATGGCGTTACGCTCGGAGACGGAATCGCCGGCGCGATCGTTGCTGCGCTCGATCAGGGTTGCGGCTTCCGCCAGCGCACGGCCGTGGTTCTCGAACTGCGCCGAGAGCGCATTGAGGTTTTCCAGTGCACCGGAGGTCTTGGCGGTGAACGTGCCGAGCTGCTGTTCGAGCGCGCTTGTGGAGTCGCCGTTGCGCGAGGTGACGTCGTTCATCGTCGAGACGAACTCCGCAACGCGCGTAACCAGCGTGCGCTCAAGCGAGTTGAGGTTGTCGTGGGCGCCGGTGAGGACTTCCTGCAGCAGGATGTTGCCTTCACGCAGCCGCTCGAACAGGGCGAGGGTGTCGGTGCGCAGGATTTTGCTGGTTTCCTGCAACTCGCTGATGGTCGATGTCGCCACCTGACGCGACTGGTCGATCGCGGCGCGGGAGGTCTGGTCGAGGTCCTTCAGCGACTTGCTGACGGCGCCGATGGCGATCTCGCTGGCCGTGTTGATCTGGCGGGCGAGGTCCGAGCTGTTGTTCATCATCGCGACGGTGAACGCGCCGCCATGGTTCTCGATGGATTTCAGCGCGGCATCGGCGGCACTGCCGATGGTGAGCGAAATCTCGGCAGCCTTGCCGCCGATCGCATCCACCAGCGCGCTGCGCCGGCTGTCGACAAGCTGCGAGAGCTGTTCGGTATGTTCGCGCACGCCGTCGGTGATTGCTTCGACCTTGCCGTGCAGCGTCGAACCGAAACGGTCGGTGGACACGGCGATGGTGCGTTCGATCTCGGCCGATGCGGACTTGACCTGCGCGCTTGCGCTGGTCGAGGCCACGGTAAGTGCGTTTTCGGCTTCGCGCGCCGCCATCTGGATGGTGCGCTCGAGATCGCTGGAGACGGACCTGAGCTGGCCGCCGACCTCGCCGGAGACGGCCTTGAGCTGGGTCCCGACTTCACCCGAGACGTCGCGCAGTTCGGTGCTGATCTCGGTGGTCGTGCCCTTCAGCTCGGCCGTGACCACGCTCGAGGTCGAACGCAGATGCGTGCTGACCTCGCCGGAGACGCCGCGAAGCTCGGTGCCGATTTCGCTGGTCACGCCCTTGAGTTCGGCGGTGACGTCGCTCGATGTGGACTTGAGCTGGGCGGTGACTTCGCCGGACAGCGACAGCAGCGACTGCTGGGCCGCGCGGGCGCTTTCCTGGATCGTGGTGCTGGCATTGGTGATGAGGCTGGACAGGGCGCGCTCGGCTTCATCCACCCGCGACTTGATCGCGGTGGTCATTTCGCCGGTGCGCGAACCGATGACTTCGGCCGCATGCTGGCCGCTGCCGGACACGCGGTTGGCTGCCGCCTCGACACGGGTATCGAGCAGGTTCTCGAACTGCGAGACCCGCGCGCTGATGTCGGAGGCGAGGGCGCTGACATTGAACTCCAGGTTGGTCTGGATGTCCTTGACACGGTCCGTCACGGCATTGGCCATTGCATCCACGCCGGTGGACATGGCGTTCATGACCTGGGCGCCGCGGGTTTCCATCGTGTCGGCGATCGCGGCCGCGCGATTTTCGACGATGGCCGAGAAGGCGGCGGCGCGGCTGTCGAAAGTCTGAACGAGCGCCGAGGTGCGGGTGTCCGCGATGTCGGCAAGCGCTGCGGTGCGGTTGTCGAACGCCTCGGAAAGCGCTGCGGTGCGTGCATCCACCACGGTGACGAAGGCTTCCGCACCGGCGTTGATCTTTTCGGTGACGGCGGCGGTGCGCGTATCGACCAGATCGACGAACGCGTTGGTGCGGTTGTCGATCGTGTCGGCGAACGCGGCCGTGCGGCTCTCGACCAGGTCCGAGAAGGCGGTTGTGCGGCCGTCGATCGTATCGGTGAAGGCCGTGGTGCGGCCGTCGATGGTCTCGGTGAAGGCCGCCGTGCGCCCTTCGATCACATCGGTAAACGCGGCGGTGTGCTTGCCGACGATATCGGCAAATGCGCTTGCGCCGCCTTCGATGGCATCCTTGATGCCGGCGGTATGGCCGTTGATCTTGTCGGTGAACGCGACGGCATGGCCTTCCACGGCCTCCATGAAGGAGCCGAGCCGCGCATCGATCACGCTGGTGAAGGACGCCGCGCGTCCGCTGACGGCGTCGCTGAACGAGGCGGCGCGTGCATCAAACGAATCTTCGATGGCCTTCATCCGGGCGATGACGGTGCCGTTGAACGAGTTGATCTTGCCGAGCAGGACGTTGTCGAGACCTTCGACGCGGGCTTCGACGGCGCTCTGGAAGCCGGACAGGCTGTTGTCCAGCTTGGCGTGGAGCTGGTCGCCATGCGCCGTGACGCGGCCATCGAACGTATCGACATAGGTCTTGAGATTGTCGGCGACGCTCTGGGTGTGCTGGCCCATGCGTTCGACGATCTCGCCGCCATAGGTCTTCACCGTGCGGTCGAATTCGGCGATGTGGCGGGTGATGAGGGCGCCCAGCGTGCCGCTGTCGCGCGCGAACTTTTCAGCGAGTTCGGAGCCCTGTTCCTTCAGCAGGCCGTCGAACAGGCCGATCTGGTTGCCGAGGGTTTCGTGAGCGGTCTCGGTCTGGCTGACGACCTTTTCCACCAGCGAGTTGATGGTGGCGTCGAGCGCTTCGCCGGCCTTGTCGCCGCTGACGAGGACACGTTCGGCCAGCCGGTCGCCGGCCTGGTCGATCCTGTCGGCGACGTCCGCACCGCGCTGGTCGAGATCGGAGAGCAAAGAGTCGCTCGAGGCCTTCATCGAGTCGAAAATCTTCTCGGTGCGGTCGAGCACGCTGGCGACAATTTCATCCGAACGTGTGGTGATGCTGTCGAGGATGCCGTTGGAGCGATCCGAGAACTCGCCGGTCATCTTGTCGAGACGTTCGTTGAGAACGTCATGGACGCGGTCCGCGAGGTCCGCGAATTCCTCGTGGACGTGGCCGGTCTTGAAATTGAGGCTGGCGGTCAGCTTCTCGCTGGCGTCGAGCACGCTGGCGGCGGTCTGGGTGCTGGCTTCCTCGAGGCGGTCGAGCAGGTCGCCGCCGCGTTCGCCGAGCGCGATGATCATGTTGTCGCCGGCGCTGGAAAGCGCGCGGGTGATGTGCTCGCTGCGTTCCTCAAGCGCGCCGGTGATGCTGTTGGCGACTTCGTCGACGCGCGAGGCGATGGCGTCGCTGATCAGGGCGATGTCCTGACGCAGGTCGATCTGCACGCCGGAAATGGCGTTGCGGACCTGTTCGGCCTGACCGACCAGATTGTCGCGCTGAACCGCGATGTCCTGAAGCAGGGCGCGCATGCGCACTTCGTTGTCGCTATAGGCGCGCTCCAGCGAGGACACTTCGTTGGCGACAAGCGCTTCGAGTTCGCCGGCGCGGGCGATGGCGCGCTCCACGCCGTCGCCCATGGCGGCGACTTCGCGGCGGATGGCCTGACCGACGCTCACGATCGCGCCGTTGGCGACATGCTCGGGCTCGGAGAAACGCACGGCCATCTGCGCCATGGACTGAGCGATCATGCTCATTTCCTGGCTGCGCCAGGCCATGCTGGCGACGAAGTAGAACAGCAGGAGCGGTGCGACGAGAACGGCCAGCAGGCCGATCATCGCCAGCGCGCCGGCGCTGCCCTGGCCGACGATGGTTTCAAGCGCGGGCAGGAAGGCGAACGCGATGACGCCGACGCCGAGAATCCACAGGCCGGAGAACAGGGTCGCAACGGTGTAGGCGTTGCGGCGCGGGCGGCCCTTCTGAATGGTCTGAAGAATGGCGCCGATGGTTTCGCGGTCGTCGTTGGCCGGTGGCGCGCCGAAGTTCATCATGTCGAGATCGTCGGCGCCCTGCCGCAGATCCGCGCCACGGCTGGCGCCGCGCAGGGACGGTTCATTGCGCACCGAAACGTCGCTGTCGGCAGCCGGCAGATCGCTGATGTTCAGCGCTTCCTGGATTGCCGAGAGAGCGTCTTCGGTGGGGTCCTTGACCTTCGGATTCTTCGCCATGTGTCCCATACGCCTTTAATTTTTACGCATCCGGAAGTTGCCACGCTGACGATTGGCTGCGCGCGCCGGATGTTGCCCCGATATTGTCGATCGGCGCGGCCTCACGCCGCACCAAAGTCCCGCCGGTTGTCCCGCACTTCCGCAAACATCCTATTGGCTTGGCCGGTCGAATGAAATGGGACGGGTTAATTGATTTTTAATCATCGTTAACGCCGAGAGGGTTAACACTTTCAGAAATCAACAGTTTTCAAAAGCACTCTGGTATTTCGTGGCGCACGCGCGGCTAAAACAAGGCTAAATCGCGGCGAAGGGGCGATACGTTCCGTTAACCATTCATATGATTGTCTCGCCATGTTCCGGCCGGAACCGATCCGGGGCCGACAATGATTTCGGACGTGCCATGACCCCTGAGATGGAGCGATTGAACTGGATGCCATCGCCCTCGCTCGTTCCGGACGATACCGCCATCGATATGCAGCACCTCGGGCGCATGACGCTCGGCGAACCCGCGCTGGAAATCGAGGTCCTGGCGCTGTTCGCGGCCCAGAGCTGCGATCTTGCCCTGCGTCTTGCTTCGATGCCCCCGGATGCGGCGGTGCTGGCGCATACGCTGAAGGGATCGGCGCGCGCGATCGGCGCATTTCGCGTCGCGGATGCGGCGCTCGGGCTCGAAGCGGCGATGAAATCCGGCGGCGACGTGACGCGCGCTGTTGTCCAGCTTCAGAAAGCAGTGGAAGAGGCGAGGCTTGAGATCGACCGGATGCTGAACCGGTCCTGACGGGCTTGCTGCCGTTCCGCTTTTATCCCCACCGGCGCTAGCTTCTGGCGGACTGACCCGTTATAGGACTGCTCCAACTGAAATTTCCGGACGGCACGTCAATTATGGTCAAGATCAACTTCACCGATCACTCAGGCACAACCCGCGCAGTGGATGTCGAGGTCGGCGCGACCGTCATGGAAGCGGCGATCCGCAATGCGATTCCCGGCATCGAAGCGGAATGCGGCGGCGCCTGCGCGTGCGCGACCTGCCATGTGTATGTCGATGAAGCCTGGCGCGAGAAAGTCGGAGCGCCGACGCCGATGGAAGAGGACATGCTGGATTTCGGCTATGACGTGCGGCCGAATTCACGACTCTCTTGTCAGATCAAGGTCACCGAGGATCTCGACGGTCTCGCTGTGACAACGCCTGAACGGCAGGCCTGATCGCTGTCAGCAATCTCTATGGATGAATGTTGCAAGGCCCTGCGTTTCGCGGGGCCTTTGCTTTTGGCGCCATGAATGGCCGGGCTAAATGAAATTTTTACGTGATCGAAACAGCGACACAACATGCCATGGAAGAAATTCTTGCGTGATAAAACTCAACGCGAAGCCTGCGCCTCTCTGGCTCAACGGGCGGCGCGATCCGTTGCGCCCCGAGGATCGCAGCGGTCCTTAATCTTGCAGGTTGTCGGTGGCCCGTCTTCTCATCCAGCGCAAACGCACATGGATTGACGCCGCGTTCTGTCAAGCGAGGTACAGCAGGTCCGGCACAATAGGGCCGGAGGCACTGTCACATGGGGCGACTGGACATCCGCATATCGCCTGGCGTCGTGCCGTAGGTGGCGCGAAATGCCCGATAGAAAGTCGCGAGGCTGTCGAAGCCGCAGGCATAGGCGATATGAGAAACCGGTTCGGACGGCATGAGTTTCAGGCGCCGCTGCGCCTCTTCGAGCCGCATCGCCGTCAGGGTGCGGGCAAAGCTGACGCCGGTGGGTTCGAACAAAAGATGGACCTGGCGCAGCGAAATGGAGAATGCGTGTGCTGC
>MKUJ01000016.1:108409-126879 GCA_001897755.1 Afipia sp. 64-13 | reverse complement strand
AACCCGAAGCGCATCGCCGCGCGGCTTTCCGGCAGGCCCGCTGGTACGCGGCCGCGCGCGAGCAGGGCCAGTTGGGCCAGATGGCGCACGGCATGGTCAAAATCCGCGTCGGGCTTCGTTGCGGCATCGGCAACCAGCGCGTTGAAGGCTGCGGAAACGGCGGCGTGCAAACGCGGATCGTTGCGCGGCAGCGATGGTGACAGGCCGCGTGCATGACCGGCGAGCGTGTCGCGCCCGGCGAGCGGAATCTTGAGGACGCGCAGATCGAATCCGTGCGCCGTGACCGGCCGGGTGCGATAGGGCAGGTCCGAATGACTGATGGCCAGACCGCCGGCGGGCACCAGGAATTCGCCCGCTCCCGTGTCGAACCAGCTTGAGCCGCCAGCCTGTTGATAGAGGCACAGGCTGTCGCTCGCGTTCAGGGAAATGTCGGCGGCGGTGCGGGCGACGCTGTAGGAGGAGGCCCGCATCTCGCTGAGGATTGCGCCACCCAGGACGCTGGCCGAAAAATGGCCATGGAACTGAAGCCTCTCTTCCTGCCGCAACGACGCGGTGACGCCGAACAGATTGCGCGCGCGTACTTCGCGCCAATAATCGAAGCGCTCATGCGGACGGAGATGATCGGTCGAAAACGTCAGCTTCACGGACGGCTGCCTGTCTTGTCGCGCGGCCCGCAGGGGATTTAGAGGCGAACGGGCGCGGCGACAACCTTAATCGCGACCGGTGAACATTTATGCATGAAGCAGCCAGGGCTGAAACCGTTCGATGATCTCGGGTGTGAGCGGCGTCGGCTTGCGGGTCGTCGCATCGACCAGAACCGTGACCGCTTCCGCGGAGGCGGTGCAGACGCCTTCCGCAAACACGGCCTGATTGAATCGCGCCGAGGTGCGGCCGAGTCTGGAGACGCCAATGCCGAGTTCGAAGCTACCCGGCCAATGCATTTCGGCCCGGAAGTCGATGGCCAGATGGACCAGCATCCAGCTCAGGCCCTTCGGCATCAGGCCGCGGTCGCCGCTGCGGAGCAGCGTGACGCGGCAGGTCTCGAAATAGGTCGCGTAAACCGCGTTGTTGACGTGCTTGTTCGGGTCGAGGTCGCCGTAGCGGACGTTGTCGGTCAAGCGAAACGGGAAGTCTTCAAGGCGGAAGGTCGAGGCGTGGCGGATCGGCGCATTCACGTTCGGGGTCTCCGGATTGGCGCCTGCATACCGGGAAATGTCGCTGGCTCACAAGACGTTATGGCAGGCAGGCTGCGGAATTATCCCTTTCCCCCAAGGGCCGTCTTGGCTAGACAAATCGGGTAGGCGGGAGGCTTTCGCGTCCCGGCATCCGAATTCCCTTCAACATGCATCCGGTAAGAACATATGAGCGAGCCGATCAAAACTGATGTCCTGATTATTGGCGCGGGGCCCTGCGGGCTGTTCGCGGTATTCGAACTCGGTCTGCTCGATATGAAGGTGCATCTGGTCGATATTCTCGACAAGCTCGGCGGTCAGTGCGCCGAACTTTATCCGGAAAAACCGATCTACGACATTCCGGCGATCCCGATGGTCACGGGCCAAGGCCTCACCGATGCGCTGATGGAACAGATCAAGCCGTTCAGCCCGACCTTCCATCTCAACGAAATGGTGGAAACCATCGAGAAGATCGGCGATCCGCTGTTCCGCGTGACCACCGACGCCGGTCAGGTGTTCGAAACCAAGGTCGTGGTGATTTCGGCGGGGGGCGGATCGTTCCAGCCGAAGCGTCCGCCGGTGCCGGGCATCGAGGCCTATGAAGGAACTTCGGTGTTTTACGCGGTGCGCAAGATGGAGCAGTTCCGCGACAAGAATTTGCTGATCGTCGGTGGCGGCGACAGCGCGCTGGACTGGGTGCTCAATCTCCAGCCGATCGCCAGGCGCGTCACGCTGCTGCATCGGCGCGACGATTTCCGCGCCGCGCCGCACAGCGTCGACCAGATGCGCCAGCTTGTGGCCGATGGGAAGATGGATTTGAAGCTCGGTCAGGTCACCGGCCTCGAGGGTGAGAACGGCAAGCTGACCGGCGCGGTGGTGAAGGGCAACGACAACGACACCTTCAAGGTCGATTGCGACACCATGCTGCCGTTCTTCGGTCTGACGATGAAGATCGGCCCGCTCGCCAACTGGGGCGTCAAGCTCGAGAACAATCTGGTGCCGGTGGATACCGAGGCCTTCGAGACCAACGTGCCGGGCATCTTCGCCATCGGCGACATCAACACCTATCCGGGCAAGCTGAAGCTCATTCTTTCCGGCTTCCATGAGGGCGCGCTGATGGCGCAGAAAGCCAGCCGCTACGTGTTCCCGGAGAAACGCGTCGTGTTCCAGTACACCACGTCATCGTCAAGCCTGCAGAAGAAGCTCGGCGTGAGCTGAGCGTACTGTTCGCGACTGTCATTGCGAGGAGCGCAGCGACGAAGCAATCCAGCTTCCCTTCTTAAGAGTGGATTGCTTCGCTTCGCTCGCAATGACGGTGTCGAGAAAATGTCTGCTATCGCTGATCCTGCGTTACCGGCGCGATCGGCTCGCTGGTAACCGGCGTGCTGGAAAGACCGAGACCCAGCACGGACATCGCCGCCGGCAGCGCCGCGTCCGCCATCGCGGCGTGGCCTTCGGCTGTGGGATGGATCGCGCCGCCATAGACGGCGGACAGGATGCCCCATGTCGCGTCGTGAATGTCGCCGGGCTGACTGGTTGGCGCTTTCTGCGCCTGCGGATAGGTCATCGCGGCGAAGTAGCTGTCGTTGGCATCGCGAATCCAGCGCGCGCGGGGTGAGTAAGCGCGGAAGTCGCTCGCGCCTGCGCCGCACGCGAGCGGATTGTTCGCGGCGTTGACGATGTCATCGACAAAGCTGTCGCCCTTGGCCGAGAAGCATTCCCGGTCGAATGCCGGGTCGCTTTCCGCACGGGCGCAGAACCCGTGGTCGGCGAACTCCGCTTGATGCTGGTCGACGAAAGTCATGCGGTCATGGCTGCGGTCATTGCACAGCACGCCGCCGCTGCATGTCGCCAGCTTCTTGAGCGCGGGCAGGAATTCGCTCTGAACGAAGTCGGTCACCGCCGCAAGACGCTGCGGGTCGGCATTGAACGCGGGATGGATGTCGAAGCCCGCGCGGCCGCCGGGGCAGGGTGCGCCGTTGATCAGCGACGGGTTCGCATACGAGACATAGACGACGCGCGAGAGGTCGCCGCCCACAAGCGGCTTGAGCGCCTGACGCAATCTGCTGAATCCCTGCGGCAGTCCGGTCTGCAGGACGGCGCGGGCGTTGTCGACCGAGCCCAGCACGCCGGTGCGCCGTGACAGCGCGCGTTCGGTCTGCCGGTCGATGATGACGTCGGCGACCAGGCCGGAGAAGTCTACGTCGTTCGCGCCGACCGAGAGCAGAACGAGATCGAGCTGGCGGCCGGGCTGACGCTGGGCTGCGGCGTTAAGCGCGAGACGCAGTTCGGCGATCTGCGCATTCACGGTGCCCTGGCAATCGAACCCGTTGCGGCCGACCACGCATTCGCGCGCGCGCTGCGAGCCAAGCAGGCCTTCCGTGATGGTGGCGCCGGTGCAGGCCAGCGGCAGATAGGTGACTGCGATCTGCGGATTCTTCGCAGCAAGCGCGATCGCGGTGCGGGTCTGGTAGCTGTAGAGCGAGCGGTGGCAGGCGGGATTCATCCACTGCGCACCGGCGCGCTGCCAGGCCTGCAGGCTGCTGCCGTCGGAGGTGTCGCAGGCGCGCGCGCCTTTATAGCCCGCGCGTCCCGGACGGAAGTACATGCCTGCCGGACCGCCAAGATAGGAGCGGAAGCAGAAGCCGTCGTCGGTCAGCGCCACCGGCCGATCCGGATTGCCTTCGCCGGAGCCGATCGAGTCGCCAAGACCGGCGATGAGAATATCGCGGACTTCGATGTCCGTGGTGGCGCGCTGGATGGCGTCGGTGCCGCCGGAAACGTCGACGGTCACCGGCGTCGGGCGGCCATAGCGAACGCGCAGGTTGACCGGTTCGGCGCAGTCGGCCGTCAGTTGCCGCGGCGGATCGCCGTCGTTGAAGGTCCAGACGCAGGTCGCTCCCACCGGCACCGCGCCGGTGAGGCGCACCGTGACCGGATGATCCTGCGGCGTGAGATAGCTTTCCTTCACGTTGTCGCGGGTGCACGGCTCGCTGACACGGCCCGCGGCGTCGATGCAAAGACGGCCGACCGTATTGCGGGCCCAACCGCGTCCGTCGCTCTGGGTTGCGAGCGTCTGCTCGGCAAGAAGGATGTTGCGGCCTCTGAGCGAGTCCACCTGCAGAAGAAAGTCGCGCTCCTCACGAAACAGGCGGAAGCGGTTGCGGACTTCCCATGAAATCTGCATGTCCGTCGCGGGCCGGATGACGGGCGGAGGCGGTGGCGCCGGGGTTGTCTCGGCGGGCGGAGGCGTTTCGGCGGGGAGCGGCGCCTGTGCCACGGCGGGGCCTGCGAGCCCCGCGATCAGGAGGCAGGCTCCGAGCGAAAAGCGGATGGCGCGCGACTGGATCATGAAGGGTTTGAAGCCGATTGATGAGGCCAAAATGTGGGGTGCTTGAAACAGGTAGATCAGCTGCCGGACGCCCACAAGCCGCATCTTCGCGCCGCGATTATTCTGCCGCCTGCTTGGGCTTGGTCTGCTGTTGCTGCGACTGGACGACCGCAGGCGCGGGCCGCAGCTTCCGGCTTTGCTGCCAGGGCTGGATCACGCTGAGCCACAGTTCGCGAATGCCGAGGATCGTGATCGACGTGGCGAACGGGATCAGAAAATAGAGGATACGGAACACCAGCAGCGAGGCCAGCAGTTCTTCCTTGCCGAGCATCGGCAGGCCGATCAGCATGGCGGCGTCGAACACGCCGAGGCTGCCCGGTGCGTGGCTGGCGAATCCGAGCAGGGTCGCGAGGATGAAGACCACCGAGAGCGTGACGAAATCGAGATCGGGGTGCGACGGCGCGAGCAGGTACATCGCCATGGCGCAGAAGCCGAGATCGACGACACCGATCAGGATCTGGAGGAACGTCAGCGGCGCGGACGGCAGAATGACTTTCCAGCCGTCCTTGCCGAGTTCGCGGCGTCCGTGGCCGGTCGCGATCCATGTCAGGTAAGCGGCGATGCCGACGAGCAGTCCCACGCCAATCAACTGATTGATAGTCTCGGGCAGAAGATCGATGGAGGCGGCGGCCGCCGGATGCCATATCATTCCGATGCCGAGAACGAAGGTGTTGCCGAGCCAGAACGTCAGGCCGGAGATGAAGCAGATTTTCGCGACGTCGATCGCGGTCAGGCCCCAGTCCGAATAGATCCGGAAACGGATCGCGCCGCCGGTGAAGACCGTGGCGCCGATGTTGTGGCCGACCGTGTAGCTGGTGAAGCTCGAAAGCGCGGCGATGCGATAGGGCACATGCATCTTGCCGATGGTTCGAAGCGCGAACAGGTCATAGAACGTGAGCGTGAAAAAGGCGCACATCACGCACAGCGCCGCCATGACGATCTGGCCTTCGGATTTCTCGGCGAGCGCGGTCAAAACCACAGCCGTGTCCACGCCCTTGAGGGTGCGGAACAGATGCATGACGGCGATGGTCACGATCAAAAGGCTGGCGACGATGCCAACCTTTTTCCAGCCGATCTTTTCTCGAAAGACACGCCCCAGCGTGCTCAACACTTGTTGCATTCGTCCTCCCGGCAGGGCGCGATGTCTATAAAAGCCGATTGAGGCGACAGTGAGCAAGCGGCTGCTGCGGGACTCATACGCGAAATATTCCCGTTAGAAAATAGGGCGTTGTGCAGTGCCGAATGCCGTTTGTTGCAAGGATTCCCGCAATCTATCCGGTGTCATCTGTAGTTCATATTTGCCGGATGTCCTGCGGCCGGTGTCGCCTCCGGATATGGGAAACGGATGCGCCGTTTTGAAGGGGCAAGGCTGCTTCGCTCCTTCCCATGCGGCGCGGCAGGGTGGAAATTTTCAGGAACATCGACCGCTTGATGCGGTTACGCCCTCGTCAACCGCAGCGCATGGCAGCCCTGCCATCGCGCCTTCCAATGAGGACGAGCCAATGGGACTCTTTACAAAAGACATCAAGACCATGGACGATCTGTTCGTGCATCAGCTTCAGGACATTTATTACGCCGAGAAGCAGCTCGTGAAAGCCATTCCGAAAATGGCGGAAAAGGCCAACGACAATCAGCTCAAGCAGGGCTTCCTGCATCATCTTGAACAGACCAAAGGCCATGTGGCCCGTCTCGAGCAGGTGTTTCAGATGCACGGTGTCGAGCCGAAGGCCGTCACCTGTCCGGCCATCGACGGCATCATCAAGGAGGCCGACGAGGTGACGGGCGAGGTCGAGGACAAGAAGGTTCTCGATGCAGCGCTGATCAATGCGGCGCAGGCGGTCGAACACTACGAGATCACCCGCTACGGCACGCTCGTCACCTGGGCGAAGGGCCTCGGACGTAACGATTGCGCGGCGGTGCTGCAGAAGACTCTCGACGAGGAAAAACAAACCGACGAGAAACTGACGCAACTGGCCGAAGGCGGGATCAATATGAAGGCCGCAAGCTAGCTGTCGCCTGACGGCTCTGAGGCAAAACGCCGCGCCGTGGTGCGCGGCGTTTTCGCGCCGGTCAGGCCTTGCGAAGGGCGAAATGCGCGCCGCAGAACGCCATCACCGCGCCAAGGCATAAGGCCGCGACCGCCGCCAGCACGCCGGACATGGTCGGGACATGGCTCGGAGCCGAGGCCGCCTGTCCCGCCGCCATCAGCATGATGACGCCGAGCGCGATCAGGAACTGGCGCAGGCGATGCGGGATTTGCCCGGACACCGCGCTCTGCATCAGGGACGCCGTGGCATAACCCGAGATCAGCGCCACCGCTGCAACCAGCCACCAGGCCAGTGCCGCGCGGGCCGGGATCAATTCCGGCACGTCCGATCGCCACAGATCGCCGAGATTGAAGTCGAAACGCTGGATGATGATGTGGATGCCGAGCGCCAGCAGCACGCCGAACAGCATGGACCCTGCGAGAATGATGTGACGCGAGAAGGTGGCGGGCTTTGCCATTGGGTATTTCGTCCGGATGCGGCGGGCTGCTATGCTTGTAGAGTGAAGGCCGCATATTGCGCAAGCATGCCGGTATTCGCGTTGTCCGGTGAATGGGCCGGTTGAGGATTTCGATGCTCTCACAGATGTTCAGCACCGGCCGCGCCAGCCGGGACGCGGTCACGGCAGCCGATGGCGTGCACTATGTCTTCAAGCCGTCTCTGGTCGGCGGTCCATCCCGGTTCGATCTGACGGAAGACGGTCTGTCCTGGCAGGTTCGCGGACGGAAGGGCGTCTGGCCGCTGGACAAGATCGCAGCCATCCGGCTGTCGTATCGGCCGGTGTCGATGCAGTCACGGCGATTTCGCGCGGACATCGAGGACACGCGCGGCGAGCGGATCACGCTTTTCTCCACGACATGGCACACGATAGCGCTGATGTCTCCGCAGGATGACAGTTATCGTGCGTTCGTCGTTGAACTGCATCGCCGTCTGGCGGTGATCCGGAGCAAGGCTGTGCTGGTTGTCGGCATCAATCCGAAAATCTATCTGGCGGGAATGGCCGTGGTTTCTGTTGTCGGCATCGCGATGGCCGGTCTGCTGATCCGCGCGCTGCTCACGGGTCAGTTCACGGCCGCGCTGTTTCTGGTGGGCTTCGCCGCGCTGTTTGCCTGGCAGATCGGTGGTTTCATGCGTCGCAATCGCCCGCGCGCCTATACATTCGACGCCTTGCCGCAAGACCTTTTGCCCTAGTGGCGCACCACCAGCACCGAGCATTTCGCGTAGCGCACCACGTGTCCCGCGTTGGACCCGAGAAAGTAACTCTGCATCGACGGCCGGTGCGAAGTCATTACGATCAGGTCTGCGCCGACCGCTGCGGCTTCCTCCAGCACCTCGTGATAGATGCCGCCTTGGCGCACGATCACCGAAATACGATCGGCCGGAATGCCGGATTCCCGCGCGACGATGGCCAGCGCTTCTTCGGATGATTGCCGTTGCTGCATCTCGAAATCCGGCGGGACATATTCCGCCAGCATCACCGGCGTGATCGGCATCACGTTGACCAGCCGCACGGTGCCGCCGGACGTTTTCGATAATGAAGCTGCGGTCTCGATGGCGGGCTTTGCGAGGTCGGTATCGGCAAGGTCGATAGGCACGAGAATGGACTGAAACATCGGCTTCTCCGATCGATCCGGAACTTCATCCACTCTGCACGATGAACGATCACGGGCAGGAAGCAAGAGCGCTAGTCGCCGCCGGCGTCTTCGCGCAGCAGTTTCGGGCTTGCGAAACGTTCCAGCCGTCCGCTGCGGAAGCCCACGCTGTCCCATTCGTCGGTTGCGAAATCGATGACCGCGACACCGGACGTCGGAAGATTGGCGTCCAGCGCGCGGCGGCCCGCGGGGTCTCCGCCTGCAATCAGAGCCAGCGCCAGTTCATGCAGGCCCGGATTGTGCGCGATGATCAGCAGGCGCTGCGGATCTTCCACGGCCATGCCGTGGATGATGTGCATCAGTTCCGATGGGTCGGCGCCGTAGAGTTCGCTCAGGTGCTGGACACGCGTGGACGGAAGGGAGGGACGGACCAGTTCCCAGGTCTCCCGCGTTCGGGTTGCCGTCGATATCAACGCGAGATCGGGGCGATAATCGTGACGAGCGAGCCATTGCCCGATCTCCGCGCCGTCGCGCTTGCCGCGCTCGTCGAGACGGCGGTCCTGATCACGCCCCGAAGGCGCATCCCGCTCGGTCTTGGCATGGCGCAGCAGAATTAGACGACGCATTTTGCGATCTCGTTTCGGTGGACGTTTCCATGTCGCACATTAGGGCATCGCGCAAAATAGTGTACAAGTTTGCGAAGGCCAAAAACCTGAGCCTTGCGACCGGTCACTTTCGGAATTGAGAATGGATGAGTCCTCTCTGGATGCGGCCCGGCCGCGACTGACATTCGATCTGGATGTGGATGTCTGCGTGATCGGCGGCGGCCTTGCCGGTCTCACCGCAGCGCGGGAAGCCGCACGGCTTGGCGCAAGTGTCGTCGTGCTCGAAGGCCGCAGCATCGGATGGAATGCATCGGGACATAACCTCGGCACGGTCATGCCCGGCTACGGCGTCTCGGTATCCAGCCTGATCGAACGTGTCGGGTTTGAAGATGCGCGCTCGCTTTGGCGGCTCTCGATGGAGGGCGCTGATTATGTCCGGGCCGCCGTCGCCGACAATGCCCAGCCCGGCAAGCCCATGGCGGATATGGCGCTGACGGAGGGCGCGCTTGAAGTCTCGAAAATCGAGGCGGGAGATGAACTCATCAGCCGCCTGCAGACGTTCGGAGAAGATTTCGGCACCGATGTCGAAGGCTGGCAGGCCGATCGCGTGCGCGAGACGCTGAAGACCGACCGCTATTTCCATGCGATCCATTTTCCCAAAGCCTTCCAGATCGACGGGCGACGATATGTCCATGGTCTTGCGGCGCTGGCGGAACAGGCGGGCGTGCGGATTTTCGAGGATACGCCCGTGGTCAGCATCGATCCGGCCGGTGTCCGCAAGCGTGTCGCGACGCCGTCCGCGAAACTGCGCTGCTCGCAGATTGTGCTCGCGGGCAACGCGCATCTCGGCGCGCCGGGCCGCCGCCTGACCTCGACGTTGCTGCCGACCTGGCGCTACGCGGCGCTGACCGAACCGCTCGGCGAGCGGCTCGCGGCGGCGATCACGTTCCGCGGCTCCGTCACCGATACCCATGACATCGATCACTTCCGCATCGTGGATGGCGACCGTCTGCTGTGGTCGAGCTTTGAGACGACATGGGCGGGCGATCCGCGGCGTTATGCCAGGCGCATTCAGAGCCGCATCGCCACGATCTTTCCGGCGCTCGCGCCGGTTGCGATCGCGGATGCATGGAGCGGCATGTTCGGGCAGACGGTGCACGGCATGCCGCAGATCGGTGAATTGCAGCCCGGCCTCTGGGTGCTCAGCGGTTTGGGCCGGCAGGGTTTGAACACCACCGCGACGGGCGGCGTGCTGGTGGCGCGGGGCATCCAGCAGGGCGACGATCGCTGGCGGTTGTTCTCTCCGTTTGAACTGGTCTGGGCCGGCGGCTCGGCGGGGCGGGTTGCCGGGCAGGTGGTCAGTGCGTGGTCGCGGGGAAGTTCGGCTGCGGCCGGAGCGCTGTCGCGGTTTCGCGAGCGGGCGCGGGGGCGCGAACTGGCGCGGGAGCGTGCGCGGGAAACCCGCATGGCGGCCGCGCAGGCGAGGGCGACCGGACAGCGTCCGGCCATGCCGCGCCGCGAGGACAATAGCGGTTCGGCTGGCAGCACTTGAAATAAGTTCCGCGCCGCGGGGTTCGTTATGGCGTGAGCGTTTTCGATATCGCGAAAACGTGAGCCGCCAACCGGATGGTTCCTGTAACGTTTTGCGAATGGGATCGTAGATCGTGATGGACAGCCTGTTTCCCGACTTGCACGGAGCTTTGACCATGATCGACCGCCGCGTTCTGCTTGCCTCCGCCACGACGCTCGCTGCGTTTTCAGCCTTTCGTTGGCTCGGCTTCGGTGGCGGTGCCAAGGCCGCCGAAACAGCCAAGGTTGAGAAATTCGAGATCGAGAAGACGCCGGAAGCGTGGAAAAAGCAGCTTTCGCCCGCACAGTATAATGTGCTGCGCGAAGCGGGGACCGAGCGGCCGTTCTCCAGCCCGTTGAACAAGGAAAAGCGCAAGGGCACGTTCGCCTGCGCCGGCTGCGACCTGCCGCTGTTTGCTTCCGAAACGAAGTTCGAGAGCGGCACCGGCTGGCCGAGCTTCTATCAGGCGCTGCCGAATGCGATCCTGGAGAAGCAGGACACCACCTTCATGATGGTTCGCACCGAGACGCTCTGCCGCCGCTGCGGCGGCCATCTCGGCCACGTTTTCGACGACGGGCCGAAGCCGACGGGCCTGCGCTATTGCATGAACGGGCTCGCGCTGTCGTTCAAGGCGGCTGACGGTTCGACGACCTGATTGGCGCGGCAATTCTTGCCCGCTAGGCAACTGTGCCCCGGTCATTCGACCGGGGCTTTTTGTTTAACCATATGATTTTTCTTGGAGAATTATCTGGCACGGACCTTGCGATCCCTTCTTTCGAGCTGGCCATGCGTATGAACATCCCGGTGGGCCGCCCGGATCGAAGTTGGAGAAATTGTAATGGGTCTCTTTGGCGCTCTCACCACGTCCGTCGCGGGCCTTCGCGCGCAGTCCTATGCGCTGGAAAACATCTCCGGCAACATCGCGAACTCGCAGACCACCGCTTTCAAGCGCATCGACACCAGCTTCCTCGATCTCATTCCCGACACCGGCAACAACAACCAGCTTGCCGGCAGCGTGGCCACCGCATCGCGTGAAACCAACACCGTGCAGGGCGACGTGCAGAAGGCCGCCGTGTCCACCTACATGGCGATCAGCGGCGACGGCTTCTTCGTGGTGCAGCAGCCGGGCGGATTCACCGACGGCAACCCGGTTTTCAACGGCGTGAACAACTACACTCGCCGCGGCGACTTCACGCTCGACAAGAACGGCTATCTCGTCAACGGCGCCGGCTACTATCTCGAAGGCATCCCGATCGACCCGACCACGGGCAACGTCACCGGCAGCGTGCCGCAGGTGCTGCGCTTCGGCAGCGACTTCCTGCCGGCGCAGCCGACGACGGCGGTGACCTATCGCGCCAACCTCGCAAGCTATCCGCTCACCACCAAGCACGACACCTCGGTGCCGGGTTCGGAACTGATCAATCCGGCGGACTTCACCGCGAACCCGCGCACGGTCGGCACCCCGCCGGCGCCGTATTTCAACAACTCGACCTCGGGCACGGCGGTCAGCAGCAAACTGACGACGCCGACGCCGATCAGCGGCGCGTCGCTCCTTTCCGGTGGCGCCAATACCGATTCGATCATCACAAACTTTGCGGCTGGCGATACCATCACCATTGCGGGCTCGCCCGCCACCACGATCACCTCCACGGCGTCGGGTGGTCTTGATGACGCCACGCATATTCCGGTCGACTCGACGATCGCAAACTTGCTGAGCAAGATCGACGCCGCCAACGGCAACACCACGACCCCGTCCAGCGTTTCTGCGACCGGCGTCGTGACCCTGAATACGGGCCTCGCCAACGACCTGTCGATCACGACCTCGAATGCCGGCGCGTTCGCCGCTCTCGGCCTGTCGACCCCGGCCACGGCCAACCGGATCGGCGGCGGCACCGCGGGCACCGGCACCGTGATCGGCTCCGACCTGCAGAACTTCATCGCCCAATCGGTCTCGGGCGGTGCGACTACCGCCTACGACGTGTCGGGCTCGCCCGTCAGCCTGCAATTCCGCTGGGCGAAGGTGGACAGCGCGACGCTCGGCGCGGGCCATGTCGACAAGTGGAATCTATTCTATCAGGTCAATCCGAACGCGACCGGTTCTGACGTGGCGTGGCAGAATGTCGGTACTGATTTCACCTTCGGTGCGAACGGCCAGATGAGCCCGGCCGTTCCGTCGGTGACGCTGAACAACCCGACCATCGGCGGCGTGCCGCTCGGCAACGTGACCGTTAATTTCGGCGCCAGCGGTGTGACCCAGTTCGCCGACGCTAACGGCAACGTCCAGGTCAACGACATCCGTCAGGACGGTTTCCCGGCCGGACAATTGCAGACCGTGTCGATCAGCACCAACGGCCGCGTGGTCGGCAACTATTCGAACGGCCGCAATATCGATCTCGCCCAGATCGTGCTTGCGACGTTCAACGGTCCGAACTTCCTCAAGCGCATCGACGGCGGCGCGTTCGAGGCGACCGATGAATCGGGCGGTGCGCTGTTCGGCAAGGGCGGCAAGATCGTGGGTTCCTCCCTCGAAGGCTCGAACAGCGATATCGCCGACGAATTTACCAAGCTGATCGTCACCCAGCAGGCCTATTCGGCCAATACCAAGGTCATCACCACGGCTAACCAGATGGCGCAGGATCTGCTCAACGTGCTGCGCTGATCCGTCAGCGCGCCGATGATCCGATTTGAGATGGACAGTGTGTTATGGGTCTGAGCCAAGCTCTTTCGATCGCGATGGCCGGTTTGCGGGCCAATCAGGCCGCGCTGTCCCTGGTGTCGTCGAACGTCGCCAACGCGGAGACGCCCGGCTACATCCGCAAGGCCACCACGCAGGTGCAGACGACGTCGGCCGGCGCGACCAGCGTGCTGGTGACCGGCGTCAATCGCGAGCTTGACCAGTATATCCAGCGCCAGGTTCTGACGGAGACATCGGGCGCGGCTTACGCCAGCGCCCGCTCCGGCATGCTGCAGAGACTGCAGGGCGTGTATGGCGACCCGAGTTCGGGCACCACCATCGAATCGGTCTTCAACGATTTCACCAACGCGCTGCAGTCGCTCTCCACCAGCCCCGACTCGCCGTCTGCGCGCAACGTGGTGATCAATGCAGCGCAGGCGCTGAGCCAGCAGCTCAATTCGACGTCCCAGGGCATCCAGAGTCTGCGCAGCGACGCGGAATCCGCGATCAGCAACTCGGTGCAGGCCGCCAACAACGCGATGCAACAGATCGCGGCGATCAACAAGCAGTTGATGGGCGTCTCCGGCAATGATGCCGCGTCCGCCTCGCTGATGGATCAGCGCGATCAGTATGTTACCCAGCTTTCGCAGCTTATGGACGTTCGCGTCGTCCAGGGGGATTCCAACCAGATCAGCATCCTCACCAATTCCGGCGTGCAACTGGTCGGCGCCGGCCAGGCTGCGTCCCTGTCGTTCAATCAGCAGGGCACCGTGACGCCGAACACGACGTGGAACGCCGATCCGGCCAAGAGCAATCTCGGCACCATCACGCTGTCGTTTCCGCAAGGCGGCTCGATCGACATGATCGCGACCAACTCGATCCGCTCGGGCGCGATCGCGGGTTATCTCGAACTGCGCGACAAGACGCTGGTTCAGGCCCAGGCTCAGGTCGATCAGTTGGCGGCTTCGCTGGCGTCCTCGCTGTCCGACAAGACCACCGACGGCACGCCGGCGAACTTGGGCAGCCAGAACGGATACAGTTTCGATTTCTCCCCGGCGCAGCCGCAGAACGGCAACGTCATCCATCTGACCTATACCGACAATCTCAGCGGTCAGACCCGCAATCTGTCGATCGTGATGGTGAACGATCCTTCGGCGCTGCCGTTGAAGAACACCGACACCATCGATCCGAATGACGTTGTGATCGGCGTGGATTTTTCCGGTGGGCTCGCCGGCGTCGCTGCGCAACTGAATTCGAATCCGCTGCTGAGCGGCTCCAATCTGCACTTCTCGGGCTCCGGTTCGTCGCTGACTGCTCTCGACGATGGCGGTGGCCTTGCGACCATCCGCTCAGGCTCAATGACGACCACTGTCGACTCGCTGACCAGCGGCAGTCCGCAACTTGCGTTGTTCAAGGATGGCGGCGCGCTTTACACCGGCGCGTTCTCGTCCAATGGATCGCAGCAGGTGGGCCTTGCGGGCCGGATCACGGTGAACAGCGACCTGCTCGCCGATCCGTCGCGGCTGATCGTTTACAGCACGTCGCCGGCGACGCCGTCCGGTGATACCACGCGCTCGGATTTCATCCTGTCGCAGATGACCAAGGGTTCGTCTTATTATTCGCCGCAGACCGGCATCGGTTCGACGGCGACGCCTTTCAAAGGCTCGCTGCTCAGCTTCATCCAGCAATTCACCACCGCGCAGGGCCAGGCGGCGAGTGCCGCCAAGCAGCTTTCGGACGGGCAGGACGTCGTGCTCGCGACGTTGCAGAACAAGATGAACACATCGTCGGGCGTGAACATCGACGAGGAGATGGCGCATCTTCTGGCGCTGCAAAACGCCTATTCCGCCAATGCGCGCGTGATGTCGACGGCCAACAGCATGTTTGCTGCGCTCCTACAGTCAGTTTGAGGTAGATTGTCATGACCATCGATGGCGTGAGCGGACGGACATCCTATATCGGAACCTCTATCCTCAACCTGAGGAGCCAGCTCGACGGGCTCTCGCAGCAACTGGCGAGCGGCAAGAAATCGACCACCTATTCCGGTCTCGGCATCGACAGCAGCGTGGCCACCGGGCTGCGTTCGCAGATTTCCATGCTGGCCGGCTACGCCAACACCGCGACCAACGTCAATACGCGGATCAACGTGGTCAATCTGGCCCTGCAGGGAATCGCGGACGCCGCGTCCTCGACCAAGACCGCCGCGAGCGGATCCTCGCTGACGCTGGACAACAGCGGGCAGACGGCGGGGCAGCAGACCGCCTATGCCAATTTCACGCAAGCGGTGGCGCTGCTCAATTCGCAATCGGGCGACCGCTATCTGTTTTCGGGGCGCGCCACCGATACGCCGTCGACGGCCTCGGCCGACGAGATTCTCAACGGCACGACGGCGCTGGCCGGTCTCAAGCAGGTGATCGATGAACGCCGGATGGCCGATCAGGGCACCGGCTATATGGGCCGATTGCAGACCACGCAGAGCGGACCATCGGTCTCGGTCAACGAGGATGCAACGGGGTCCATCTTCGGTCTCAAGCTCGCATCGATCTCGACGACGATTGCCGGCGCGTCGGTGACGCAGCCGCCGAATCCGCCGCCAGTCTCGCCTTCGCCGCCTTCGGCGATGGCTGTGAACCTGACCACAAACGCCAACGTCGGCGACAAGGTGACCTTCACCTTCAGTCTTCCGGACGGGACGTCGGAATCGATCCAGTTGACAGCGACGACGGATTCTCCGGCGCCCGACGGCAGCTTCACGATCGGCGCCGATCCGGATGCGACCGCCGCCGGGATCAAGACCTCGCTCGACAAGTCGATCCAGAATCTGGTGAGGGGCCCGCTCGTTGCGGCGTCGGCGATGGCCGCATCGGACAATTTCTTCGACGATCCGCCGCAGCGCGTGTACACCGGTGCTCCGGCGACAGGTTTTGCCGATGCGACCGGACTGCGCAACGGCTCCGCCGACACGGTGACCTGGTATACCGGCGAGAGCGGAACGGATTCGGCGCGCGGCACGGCGGTCGTCGGCATCGATCAGTCGATCACGGTTCAATACGGCGCGCGCGCCAATGAAGATGCGCTGCGCAGCGCGCTGCAGGTGATGGCGACTTACGCGGCCGTGACGACGGTCAATGACAGCTATGCCAATTCCCAGATGACCGCGCTCAACCAGCGCGTCGGCGATGCGCTGGCGGTGAAGCCGGGCGTGCAGTCGATCCAGGATATCCAGGCGGACTTCGCGGGCGCGCAGACGGCGGTGAAAGCCGCCACCACGCGGCAGACGCAGACCACCTCGATAGCGAAGACCATGCTGGATTCGATCGAGGGCGTTTCGGACGAAGAGGTGGCGTCCAAGATTCTTGCGCTGCAGACCAGCCTTCAGGCGGCCTATCAGACCACGTCCTCGCTCTATCAGCTCAGCCTGGTGAAATTCCTGTCGTGATAATCAGGCGGGCGGACACTGCGTCCGCCCGGTCGCGATCTGCAAAAGCACCCGGAAACGAAAAAGCTCCCTTCTGGGAGCCCGTTCGTCTGTCTTCGGTGCGTGTGCGGTGTGTCGCGTGTTACGCGGCCCCTCGAAGGGAGCCGGAGGTCGTGCCGTTGATCTCCTCCTTCGCAAGCGCGATGAGTTCGCTCTCGTGAGTGATCAGCCTCTTCGATTCCTTGAGCGCTTTATAATAGTCACCGTTTAAGATGTGGTTATTGATCTCCTGGATCGCCACAGCCGAGCTCGGCATCGCGATCAGAAGATCGCGCACCAGGTCGAAATAAATCGCGTGGTGCTCCTGCGGGTCCTGGGTGACGTACATCAACTGCACCGCCAGATAGAGCAGCTTCGCCGGGGTGTCGGCGGTAGCGGGCGTCAGAATGTCTTTCTCGCGCAGGATCGGAATGCGCTCGCCCTCGATCAGGATTTTGGCGCGCTGTTCGGTATTGGTAATGACGCACGAGCCGATGATGATTTTCTCGTGCGGCTTGAGTTCGACTTTCAAGGCCATGTCTGTTGTCCCCGGATTTGATGTGGTTGTTGTTCCCGGATTTGACGACGCCTCGTCGTCCGCACAGTGATCCTTTCCCATCGTGGTTAAAGAGAGGTAAACGCGCCGCGCCTTCGCGGTTCCATCATGCTTGGAAAATATCGAGCGTTTTCAATGGAATCGCCGCGGTCGCGGTGTTTCGGGAGCGCGGGCAGATGCAAAAAACCTATACGAACCGATTCATACCTTCTTAGAGCGTTCGTCCCAATGTCCGGCCATCGTCACCAGTGAAGGTGGCGTCACGCTCACACACGACGTGCTCTCACCAGAAAGGTAAAGCCAATGTCTGATATCGTTCTCACGTCTTCGGTCCGCCAGAACCTGCTGTCGCTT
Organism: Afipia sp. 64-13; assembly: GCA_001897755.1. Taxonomy (GTDB): domain Bacteria; phylum Pseudomonadota; class Alphaproteobacteria; order Rhizobiales; family Xanthobacteraceae; genus Afipia. The sequence goes on along the minus strand of MKUJ01000016.1, from coordinate 109,463 downwards.
CAGTCGACCGCCGACCTCCTGTCGACCACGCAGACCCGTCTTGCCACCGGCAAGAAGGTCAACTCGGCGCTCGACAACCCGACCAACTTCTTCACCGCCGCTGGCCTCGACTCTCGCGCCAGCGACATCAACAACCTGCTCGATGGCATCGGCAACGGCGTGCAGGTTCTGCAGGCTGCCAACACCGGCATCACCTCGCTGCAGAAGCTGGTCGACAGCGCCAAGTCGATCGCCAACCAGGCGCTGCAGACCACTGCGGGATACAGCAGCAAGGCCAACGTGACGTTCTCCGGCGCTGGCGCCGGCACGGGCACCGCGACGGCGGATGACCTCAGCGGAGGCGGCGGCGCCACCGGCAGCAAGCTCGACGGTGCTGCGTTCACCTTCAGCATGGCTGGCAAGGCCGCTGTCACCATCACGATCGGCGACGGCACCGCCGGCACGTCGAAGTCGCTGGCCGACGTCAACAAGGCGCTCTCCGATGGTGGCATCTCGCTCACCGCAGCGCTGGATTCTTCCGGCGGCCTGACCTTCACCTCGACCAACGACTCGGCCAGCCAGACGATCACCGCGGCGACCACGGCGACCGCGAACTTCAGCACGGCGAACACGGTGGAAATCGCCGTGGCGGCTGCTGACGCGACCACCGTCGGCGTCAATGCCGCGGTTGCGGATGTCAACTCGCAGAACACCCGCGCCAACCTGATCAACCAGTACAATCAGATCATCGATCAGATCAAGACGACGGCGCAGGACTCCTCGTTCAACGGCACCAACCTGCTGAACGGCGACCAGCTCAAGCTGGTGTTCAACGAAACCGGCAAGTCCACGCTGAACATCACCGGCGTGACCTTCGATCCGGCCGGCCTGGGTCTGGGGACGCTGGCCGCCGGCACGGACTTCGTCGACAACTCCTCGACCAACAAGGTGCTGTCAGCGCTGAACAACGCCTCGAGCACGCTGCGTTCGCAGGCTTCGGCCTTCGGTTCGAACCTGTCGATGGTGCAGATCCGTCAGGACTTCAACAAGAACCTGATCAACGTGCTGCAGACCG
>MKUJ01000016.1:89735-108367 GCA_001897755.1 Afipia sp. 64-13 | reverse complement strand
GCGCTGTCGACCCGCCAGTCGATCGCGGTCTCCGCGCTCGCCCTCGCCAACCAGTCGCAGCAGAGCGTTCTTCAGCTCCTGCGCTGATCTCGGCTACATCGCAAAAGACGGAAACGGCGGGGGGAACCCCGCCGTTTTTGTTTGTTTTCAGAGTGTTGCCGCCCGGACGGGCGGGGGAGGACGCGACGGCCCCGCCGTTCATATTTCATAAAGCAACAAATTTAAGTGCTCTTTAACCATAATTTAAATCGTACCCCCTAAGAATTCTGGGAAAGACGGTCGTGTCGTCTGTCCACGGTGCCGTCCAGTAGCCGGTTTCGCATATTCTAAGGAAGGTACTCACATGTCCGATATCGTTCTTACGGCGTCAGTTCGCCAGAACCTGCTGTCGTTGCAATCGACCGCGGATTTGTTGGCCACGACCCAGAATCGCTTGGCGACCGGCAAAAAGGTCAATACCGCGCTCGACAATCCGACCAACTTCTTCACCGCGTCCTCGCTCGATGCACGTGCCAGCGACATCAGCAACCTGCTCGACAGCATCGGCAACGGCGTGCAGGTGCTGCAGGCCGCCAACACCGGCATCACCTCGCTGCAGAAGCTGATCGACAGTGCGAAATCGATCGCCAATCAGGCGCTGCAGACCAACGTGGGTTACGTCAAATCGCGCGCCAGCGGCGATCCGATCCCCGGCGCGACCGGCGCCAACCTCCTGGGAACGCCCGACGTCGCCGCGACCGCGACGGGTACGGTGACCGCCGGTCTCGCATCGGCGACCACGCTCGCGGCGGCCGGTTTCGCCGACGGCAGTTCTTTCACGGTCAACGGCAAGAGCATTTCGTTCGTGACCGGCGCGGCGGGCGATCCGGCGTCCACGGCCGACGCTTCGGGCAACGTCACCATCAGCCTGTCGAGTTCGTCAGGCGGCACGGTCGCGACGGTTCTGTCGGCGATCGACAGCATCACCGGCGGCACATCGAGCATCACCGGCAACCAGCTCACCGTCAGCAACGCCGTGAGCAACGTCACCGGCAGCATCTCGTTCGGCGGCACCGCCAGCGTTCTCTCCAAGCTGGGTCTGGCCGACAACACCTATGCTCCGACGTCCTCGCGGGCAGGGCAGACGCTGACCGTCGGCCTGGCGGGGGGCCCCACCACGACCGTGACCTTCGGCACCGGCAGCAATGAGGTGTCGAACATCAACCAGTTGAACGCGGCGCTGCTTCCGAGCAACCTTCAGGCGAGCATCGACTCGACCGGCTCGATCACGCTGACCACCATCAATGATGCGGCGTCCGCGACGCTCGCCGTGGCGACCGGCACGGCAACGACTGCGACCACCGGCATGTTCAAGAATGCGACGGTTCAGTCGCCGACCGAGGATTCGACGTCGCAGTCGACGCGCGCGGGCCTTGTCGCCCAGTACAACAACGTCATCGCGCAGATCAAAACGACCTCGCAGGACGCTTCCTTCAACGGCGTCAACCTGCTCAACGGCGACCAGCTCAAGCTGGTGTTCAACGAGACCGGCAAGTCGACGCTGAACATCACCGGCATCAATCTCGATCCGGCGGGCCTCGGTCTGGGGACGTTGACCCAGGGCACCGACTTCATCGACAACGTCGCGACCAACAAGGTGCTCGACGCGCTGAATTTCGCGGGCAGCTTCCTGCGTTCGCAGGCATCGACCCTCGGCTCCAACTTGTCGATCGTGCAGATCCGCCAGGACTTTTCCAAGCAGCTCATCAACGTGCTGCAGACTGGATCGACCAACCTGACCATCGCCGACACCAACGAGGAAGCGGCGAACAGCCAGGCGCTGTCGACCCGCCAGTCGATCGCGGTCTCCGCGCTGGCACTCGCCAACCAGTCGCAGCAGAGCGTACTCCAGCTCCTGCGTTAAGATCGGCGATTTCGGACGAAACGGAGACGGCGGATAAAACCGCCGTTTCATTTAGGCGGGCGATGTACGTGTTGCCAGTAATGATATTTTAAAAGCGTACCTTTAAGAATGGCGGAGAGAAACCGTCTCAAGACCGGGGTTACACATGTCGAATGCCGCTCAGGCCTACGCTCGCACTGCCCAGACTACGTCTTCCCCCCGTGAGATCGAAGCGCAGGCTTTGTTGAAGGCAGCCAACAAGCTCCAGAATGCGATGAGCAACTGGGACAAGGGCGACACCGATATCGACGCGGCTCTGCTATTCAACCGCAAGCTCTGGTCGATCCTGCTTAGCGCGGTGACCAGCGACGAGAACCCGCAGAGCGTCGAGGTCCGTCAGAATATTGCGAATATCGGCACCTTCGTCATGACCCAGACCATGGAAATGCAGCTCAATCCGAAGCCGGAGCTGCTCAAGCCACTCATCGAGATCAACTGCAATCTTGCGGCCGGGCTGTCAGGCCGGGCCTGATCGTTCGGACGGGCGGCGACATGGGCGATCTCTACAGCATCATCGCATCGAACTATGTCACGGTCGGCGCCAATGTCAGCCGCTCGAACACGCCGTATGTTCCCGTGGACGCGCCGAGCTATGAGGGCTCCTGGAAAGGGGCCTATGCCAATGGCGACAAGTTCACGATCCAGGTTTCGAACGTCGTCGGCTTCCGCGCCAAGGTGCGCTACCAGAGCGGCTCGACCGTCAGATATCAGGATGTCCTGATCAAGGACAATTCCTTCAAGTTCGGCGACTCGAAGTTCACGTTGACGCGCGCCGGCTTGGGGCAGATCAAGACCGTGATGACGAACCCGGCAACGGGCGCGCAGTCACTCGAGACCGCCTACGCCCAACAGAACTAACCGCCGAAATCAGGCTGTGCGGTCGGTGCGTGCCGCCGTGCGCTCCTGCCTCGCCTCGTCCTGCGCGCGCAGATAGGCGCGGGCGCGCAGCTTGGCGTCGTCGGGAAACTGGCGGACCACAAGGCTGGTGCGGTTGTCGACCACGCGATAGACGATCTCCGCGGCGGCGCGGTCGATCATCACCTGGTGCGACAGGTCGCTACTGCCGGCTGGAATCTGATTGGCCGCCCGCGGCAAGGCTGCCGCAGCGCTGACGGCCTTGTCGGGCGGCAGTTCGGTCGGCACCGCGCTTTTGGCTGCGTCGGGTGCCGGCCCTGGTGCCTGTATTGCGACCGATGCCCCCACCGGCCTGATGCTGAAATCCGCACTCATGGCAGCCTCCTGGCTTGCGTTGAGTCAAATCCCAACCCTCCGGAGAAGACGCTAGTGCGCTCCCGTGAATTTCATCCTGACGGCGATGGTGCAATTTGAATCAAATCCGCACGGGGCTGCGCGCGGATATGAGGCGGATCGCCGGCGTGTGCGAGAGCCGGCGTGCGCGGTCGCTGGCTTTGCTAGAGCACGCGGCTGACGGAGAGAGGCGCGGCCTGGCGCGGGGTCGGTGCGGTGCGGTGTCCGCCGGCGGTGTAGCCCTGAGGCAGGTTGCGTCGCTGCACCTCGTTGGAGACGCCGCGCACAATTCCCTCCGAGACGGCATGCGCCGTCGCCAGCACGGTGAGGTTGACCTGCAGCATGGCGCGGAAGGTGTCGTGATGACGGTGCAGCGTGGTCAGCAGTTCGGGCGTGGAGCGCGTCAGATAATCCCGGCTGTTGCCGAGTTCGGTCAGCGCCTGGACGTATTGGCGCGATGCCTCGCTCTTGCGCGGCTCCAGATCCATCGCCTCGCGGACCTTGCCGGCGCGGACGAGCTCGGTTTCCTGCTCGACGATGGCGAGAAGCGCGCTCATCACCTCGATCATGCCCGCGGCGAGGCGACGCGCATCGGCCGGCGTGGATACGGAGGGAGCTGGCGCCGGAGCGGGAGGGGACGATAATGCGGGCATGGTCTGTGCTCCGGATCGATCAGTGGCTGGCGCGGTTGGCCTGTTGCAGGATCAGGGTACGAAACACGTCGTTGGAGATGCCGACGCCGCCGGCCTTCGCGAACGACTTTGAATATTCTTCCGTCATCATCGAACGCCAGATGCCGGTGCTCGGCGTGTCGCCGAACGGACCGTCGCCTTTCACGCCGCTCATCATCTGCGAGAACATCGAGTTGAGGAAAACGGCCTCGAAGTCCTCGGCCTTGGCTTTGGCCTTGGCCTGAGCCTGCGGCGAGACCTTGGTCAGCGCGTCGGCGAGCTGGATGTCGCGGCGGCCGTTGATGATCGGCGCGGCGGTTTTCGACAGTGCGGTGTAGGCCGAGACGCTCATCACATCACCTCGATATCGGCCTGGATCGCGCCCGCGGCCTTGATCGCCTGCAGAATGCCGATCAGGTCGCGCGGACCGATGCCGAGGCCGTTGAGGCCGTCGACAAGCTGCTGCAGCGAGACGCCGTCCTTGACCAGTGCGAGTTTCTTGCCGTCTTCCGTCACGCCGACGCGGGTATTCGGCGTCACCACGGTCCGCCCTTGCGAGAACGGCGCGGGCTGGCTGACCTGCGGGCTTTCCGAGATCGTGACGGTGAGGTTGCCTTGCGCGACCGCGACCGTGTTGACCCGAACGTCGCGCCCCATGACGATGATGCCCGAGCGCTCGTCGATGATGATCTTGGCGGCGAGATCCGGTTCGACCTGCAACTGCTCGATCTCGGTGAGCAGGGCCACCACATTGCCCTTGAATTCGGCGGGAATGCTGAGCTGCACGGTCGAGGGATCGACCGGCTCGGCGGTTTTGGCCCCGAGGAAGTCGTTGACCGCCGCGGCGATCCGCTTGGCGGTGGTGAAGTCGCCGTTGCGCAGCGCGAGACGGACGTTGGGCAGGCGGTTCAGCGCGAACTCGATTTCGCGCTCCACCAGCGCGCCATTGGCGATGCGGCCGTTGGTCGGTACGCCGCGGGTCACCTTGGCGGCTTCGCCCTCGGCCTGGAAGCCGCCGATCGCGAGCGAGCCTTGCGCCACCGCATAGACGTTGCCGTCGGCGCCGAGCAGGGGGGTGACGAGCAGGGTGCCGCCCTGCAGGCTCTTGGCGTCGCCGAGCGCGGACACCGTGACGTCCATCCGGGTGCCCTGAGTGGCGAAAGCCGGCAGGTTCCCGGTCACCATCACCGCGGCGACGTTGCCGGTGCGGATGGTGGCGCCGCGGATGTTGACGCCCATGCGTTCCAGCATCGCCTGCAGCGACTGCTTGGTGAAAGGAATATTGTTGAGCGTGTCGCCAGTGCCGTTGAGGCCGACCACAAGGCCGTAGCCGATCAACTGGTTCTGGCGCACGCCCTCGATATTGGCGAGATCCTTGATCCGCGAGGTCGCGTTCGCTGTCGCCGCCGATATCGTCAGCGCGACCATCGCAAGCGCGATTCCCCGAATTACCCGAAACATCCTCTGCTCCCCGCCGAGGTTTGAAAGGCTGATTCCGTGCTCCCCACGGAATTTGGCCTTCCTTAACCATGCGAGCGGCGTGCCAATCGGGGAAATTTTATATCTTGTTGAATATATTGATATTTATTCAAATTGACGATGCGGTGCCAGCGGTGTGGCCACGGCGAACTTGCCGTATCCGGCAGATTTTGCCGGGCTGTTTACCCGCTGTTAACCATAAAGACCGAGGTTGTTCCGCAGGTTGCCGTCCCGGAACCGGCCGGGTGACGGCCGGCTGAATGATCACAGCAATCCGGATGCAGCCGCGAGGCCATGATGCGCATTTACGGACCCAATGGTACCACCCTCGGATCGCCGTCCTCGGCGACCCGCCGTTCGACCTCGAGCGGCTTCTCGCTGGGGGAGATCGCGACCACGGTGGAGAGCCGTCCGGCTCAGGCGCCGCGCGCGGCCGGCGGCATCGACGCTTTGCTGGCGATGCAGGGCGTCGAGGACAGCACTGAAAGGCGCAAGCGCTCGGTGGCGCGCGGGCGCAACGCGCTCGATCTGCTCGACGAAATGAAAATCGGTCTGTTGTCCGGTTCGCTCGATTCCTCGACGGTGGCCCGCCTGCGGGCCGCGGCGGCCGATCTCAAATCCACCTCGGGCGATCAGGGCCTCGATCAGGTGCTGTCGGAAATCGAGCTGCGCGTCGAAGTCGAGCTGGCCAAGGCCGGCCAATAGCGGCACAAGCCAAACGCTTCAAAAAATAGCGTTTTTTCTGGCATCCAAGGTGCCAGAGTTCCATCCTGAAACCCTCTGTGGAGGGCCCGATCCGACCTCTTGCCGATATTGTTTGTCATGCGCCACCGCTATATAAGCGGCGCGCGGCGGGGCCGTTTCCGCCGCCTTGCACGGACGAGAGACTGGGTTTGGAAAAGACCAAAAACTACCGGCCTTCCGAGAAAGAGCCGTTCATGAACGAGCGGCAGCGCGAATACTTTCGTGAAAAGCTGCTTGCCTGGAAAGACGAGATCCTGCGCGAGGCGAAGATGACGCTTCAGCAGCTCCAGGAGGAAAACGTCAATCATCCCGATCTGGCCGATCGTGCCTCGTCGGAAACCGACCGCGCTATCGAACTGCGCGCGCGCGATCGTCAGCGCAAGCTGATTTCCAAGATCGACGCGGCGATCCAGCGCATCGAAGACAACACCTACGGCTATTGCGAGGAAACCGGCGAGCCGATTTCGCTGAAGCGGCTCGAGGCCCGGCCGATCGCAACGCTGTCGGTCGAGGCGCAGGAACGCCACGAGAAGCGCGAAAAGGTCTATCGCGACGAATAGCCGGACAGCCATCGTCCTGGCGTAATGATGCTGAAGCTGGGCGACGCCTCAGCTTCAGGACGTCTCATGATCATCAGTCGACGCACCTTGCTCGCCGCCGTTCCCGGTCTGGCGTTGTGGCCGGCTGCGGCCGACGAGTCGCTTTCCATTCTCAAAGCCTATGAGCGCGACAGCGGCGGCAAGATCGGCCTTCATGCCGAGAATGTCGCCTCCGGCAAGACGCTGGGCTGGCGTGCTGACGAGCGCTTTGTGATGTGCAGCACATTCAAGGCCTCGCTTGCGGCCTGCGTGCTCGCGCGAGTGGACCGCGGCGTGGACCGTCTCGATCAGGCATTAAGTTACGGCGAAAAAGATCTTCTCGGCTACGCGCCGGTCGCCAGGGAGAATCTGGCCAAAGCTCGCATGTCGCTTGGGCAGATGTGCCAGGGCGCGGTGGAATTGAGCGACAATACCTGCGCCAATCTGTTGTTGGCGCATCTCGGCGGTCCCGCCGCGCTGACCGATTTCTGGCGCTCCCTCGGAGACACGATCTCGCGTCTCGATCATAACGAACCCGAACTCAACAATTCGCCGCCGGGCGATCCGCACGATACCACGACGCCGGCGGCGATGGCCGGCAATCTCAAGCGTCTCGTGCTCGGCGACACGCTTTCGCCGGCCTCGCGCCGGCAACTGACGGAATGGATGGTCAACTGCAAGACCGGCGCCAAGCGTCTGCGCGGCGGCCTGCCGCGACATTGGCGGATCGGTGACAAGACCGGCAACAATGGCAAGGATGCGGTCAGCGATATCGCGGTGGTCTGGCCTAAGCCGGACACGCCGATCATCGTCGCCGTCTACACCCAGGGCGGCAAACCGAACGCGGCGCAGCACGAACAGGTATTCGCCGCCATTGGGCGCATGGTTGCCGAACGGCTTGGCTGATGGGCGCTCGATTCCCGACCGAGCCCCGCCATTTGATTTCTGTCAAAGAGTGTCGCCGGCCTCGTCTATAGCATCGTCCCATACTGGGGGAGGGCTACATGCCGACAGATGCGATACTTGTAAGTCTTGGTGTTACCGTACTCATACTGATTTTCGCCGGGACCTTGATGTGGGCCGATCGTCAAACGACGAACCTCCACAAATCCCGGCAAGACAATTCCCGCTGATCACACCCATCAAACGATTGCGGCCTTCGTCAGGGGAGCTGACGAAGGCCGCATCGTGACGCCTGGCCGCGCCTAGGTTCGCGGATCGGCGTGGGAGCTCGGGAGATGCGCGACGCGGGAGCGCCGCGCAGGGGAGTTAAGCGTTTTCAAGCGAGCCAAAAGCCGGTCGCGTGAAGAAGACAGGTCGAGGCAAGGTCCTTAGAAGGGCAGCAGCACATCCATGACCTGCTGGCCGTAGCGGGCCTGCTGCACGTCGGTGATCTGACCGCGCCCGCCATAGGCGATGCGGGCTTGCGCGATCTTGGTGGAGTCGATGGTGTTGTCGCTCTGGATGTCCTCGGGACGGACGATGCCGGCGACGATCAGTTCGCGCACCTCGTAGTTGACGCGGATTTCCTGTTTGCCTTCGACCACCAGATTGCCGTTCGGCAGGAGTTGCGTGACGACGGCGGCGACGGTGGTTTGCAGCGCTTCCTGACGATTCACCGAACCCTTGCCGTCGCTCGATGCGGTGGAATCCGCCGTCAGCATCCGGCCGGGCGGGATCGCGGCATTGGTACCGGGAATCTTGTTGATGCCAAAGAAACTGGTGACGCCCGAGTTTTCGCTGTTGGAGCGGCTGCGCTGCGTTTCATTGGCGATGTTGGCCTTGTCGGTGATGTTGACGGTGACCGTGAGGATGTCACCGATTTGATGCGCGCGCTGGTCCTTGAAGAAGGCGCGCGAGCCGTTCCGCCACAACGAATTCGGATTGTAGGACGCCGCCTGCGGCGCCGGCATCGGCATCGAGACCGGCTTGTAACCGGCTTGCGCGGTTGGGTTCTCGATGGACGACAGCTTGGGCTGTTCGCCGATCGCCGCCAGACGTTCGATCGAGGAGCATCCGCTGGCGCCGCATCCGATGGCGATCAGGCCACAGACGAGAGCGACACGATGAAGGGAACGAACCTGATACATGGACATTACTCGGTTTTCGCGGACAGGGTGTCGGTAGAGGCGGCATTTCTGGCAAGCGCTGCGGTGATGGTGGCGCGCGGCGTCACCGCGGTGACGGCCACCTGTCCCGGTCCGACCACGACGGCTTGAACGGTGCGTTTGGATTGCAGGTTGAGGATGTTGACGGTGTCGCCTTCGGTGCCGTTCTCGAGCGCCTTGCCGCGGCCCGTCAGATAGATTCCGGGCGCTTCGTAGATCAGGGTCACGCTCTGATCCCGTGTGACGAGGTCAGCCTTGCCGAGATCGCTGATCTTGATCGCGTGGCCCATGCGTAGCGAGCGGCGAGCCTGCATGCCGAGCGCGCGGCTGCGCAGGATAGCTTCGTTTCCGGTTTCCGCCTTCGGCCTGCGCTCGACAACGACATCGGACGCCTTCAGCACGTCGCCGCGCTCGATACTGCGGGTCAGCACCGCCGCTTCCACGGTCTCGACCGCAATTCCGGTGAAGCGAAGCCTGGTCGGCGCGGAGCCGAGTTCATTGGCGACCTCGAACATGATATCGAAGCGGCCGTTGCGCGGGTCGTAGCGGACCACGCTGGCGCGCAGATCGCCACTGTTCGACGCATCGAGTTGCAGGTCGCCGAGTTCGCGGTCGAACGTCACCGACAGGTTCTCGGCGTTGCCGAGACCGTTGCGCTGCTCCAGCGCCTTGGCGATCTGCTGCTGGACGTCCTTTTCCGACAGCGTCCGCGCCGAGCGGGTGACGGAGACTTCGCGGACATCGTGGGTGTCGACGCCGATGATCTGATGCGCGCGCAGGGTGTCGAGCACCTGTGCGGTGCGCAGCGAGCCGGTGGTGCCGAGATCGGGCGCGCGGTAGACCGCGATCTGCGCGGCCGGGCCGGCATTGTCGATCAGGTCGCCGATCCGCACCACCTCGCTGGTGACGATGACATGGGCGCGCAGCACCGGCGCTTTCGCAGCGTCCTGTTCGGACTGCGCCAGCGCCGGGACGCAGCCGGCGAGGAGGGCGATCGCAAGGAAGAGGGGGCGCATGGTCATCGTCGTTCTCATGATTGTGTCGCGCGTCAGCGGAACATGCCCGTGGTCGATTGCATCATCTGGTCGGCGGCGCTGACCACCTTGGCGTTCATTTCGTAGGCGCGCTGCGCGGCGATCAGGTCGGAGATCTCGGAGACCACTTCGACGTTGGCCTGTTCGAGGTTGCCCTGCTGCATGTCGCCGAAGCCGTCATTGTTGGCGAGGCCGTCCTGCGGCGGCCCCGATGCCGGCGTGTCGGTAAACAGGTTGTCGCCGATCGATTGCAGGCCGGCCTTGTTGATGAAGCGGGTGAGGCCGATCTGTCCGACCACGGTCGGTGTGGTCGAACCCGGCGTGGTCACCGAAACCTGGCCCTGCTGGTTGATGGTGAGGCCGGACGAGTTCTGCGGAATCGTGATGGTAGGCTGCACCGGATTGCCCTGCGCGTTGACGACGCGGCCGGTGCCGTCGGTGGTGAATGAGCCGTCGCGGGTATAGGCGTAGGTGCCGTCCGGCAACTGGATCTTGAAATAGCCTTCGCCGCGAATGGCGATGTCGAGATCGCCGCCGGTCGGGGACAGCGTGCCTTGCGTCATCAAACGCGGCGTGCCGACGGTCTTGACGCCGCCGCCGATATCGATGCCGACCGGCAGAACGGTGCCCTGATCCGAGGCCTGCGCGCCGACGCGCTTGACGTGCTCGTAGATCAGGTCCTGGAACTGCGCGCGCTGCTTCTTGTAGCCGGTGGTGCGCAGGTTCGCGATGTTGTTGGAAATGACCTGGACGTTCAGTTCCTGGGCGGCCATTCCGGTTGCTGCGGTATAAAGGGCGCGCATGGTCTAGTCTCCTCAGGCCGGCACGTCGGCCAGCATTTGAATGGCGCTCTTGCGCAGGTCGTTCTGCTGCTGCATCAGCGAGGCGACGGACTGATAGGTCCGCGTGATTTCCATCAGACGGGTCATCTCGGTGACCACGTTGACGTTCGACTTCTCGACGAAGCCCTGATTGACGCGCGAGAGGGTGTCGGGCTGCGCGGCGACGCCGGCCGGCGCCGTAAACAGATTGGCGCCTTCCTTCACGAGCTGCTGCGGGTTGTTGAAGGTGACGAGGCGAAGCTTGCCGCGGATCGAGTCGACCTGGGTCACGGTGCCTTCGCGGACCGTGATGGTGCCGTCGGCCGAGACGTTGATGTCGCGGTCGGTCGCCTGGAAGGTGATCGGCCCGTTGGTGCCAAGCACCAGATTGCCGCCATTGGTGACGAGCTGGCCCTGCGCGTTGATCTGCAGCGCGCCGTCGCGGGTGTAGCGTTCGCCGGCCGGGGTCTGCACCACGAGGAAGCCGTTGCCGTTGACGGCGACGTCGAGCGGGTTGCCGGTCTGCAGGTTCGGGCCGGACGCGAAATCGCGGATGGTGGCGCGGTCGTTGACAAAGCTGACGCGCCGGTCGTTGCCCACGAAATTGTCCTCGTGGGCGCCCGAGCGCAGGAATTCCTCGAACAACGACTTGTCGGCCTTGAAGCCGTTCGTGTTCGCGTTCGCCACGTTGTTGGCGACGACGTCCATTTGCCGTTCAAGCACCATCTGGCGCGACAGCGCGACGAGAAGAGTATTCTCCATCGCAGTTCTCCCCTTGAAGAACCGCGACCTGCCTCTCCCAAAGCCGATTGCGGTTCGTTAAACCGCCTGGCTCTCCCAAACCGGCGGTTCGTCATGGTTAATGCGAACGCCGTGCCAACTTACAAAGTATTTTAATTTCAATATCTTAAATGGTTTTCGGGGTGCTGGCGGGGGCGGCAATAAGGTCTTGTTGACCATATCGACCCGGCAAAATTTTCCCATGAGGAGGCGGAAAGAAAGGTTCCGTTAACCATTGCGACCTAGCGTCGGTGCAAGAGGGCGCTCGGGCGCCGGTGGCCTTTGTCTCGCGTATTCAGCCAGTTCGGCACATCGAGCCCGGTGGGAAAGCCGGCGGGCGGGGACAATGGCGGACGAGGATCAGGCAGAAGACGGCGCCGTTGCGCAGGCGCCGAAGAGCAAGCGCAAGCTCATTATCATCGCGGCGTCCGCGGTGCTGCTGCTGACCGCGGCGGGCGGCGGCTGGTTTTTCTTCATGAGCGGCCATGGCGATGAAAAGCACGCCGAGGCGGCGCCACCGAAGCCACCGGTGTTCCTCGACGTGCCCGAGTTGCTCGTGAACCTTGCGCATCTGCCCGGCGAGCGGGTGGCGTATCTCAAGGTCAAGGTCGTGCTTGAGGTCAAGGACGCGCCGCTGATGGCGCAGATCCAGCCGACGATGCCGCGCGTCACCGATCTGTTTCAGACTTATCTGCGCGAATTGCGGCCGAGCGATCTCAACGGCTCGATCGGCCTGTTCCGGCTGCGCGAAGAACTGACGCGGCGGGTCAACGCGGCGAACTCGCCGAGTCAGATCAACGCAGTCCTGTTCAAGGAAATCGTCATCCAGTGACGGACGGAATTTGAGAACATGACACCCGGTGATGACGTCGATCAGGATGCACTGGCCGCCCAATGGGAGGGCGCGCTCGACTCCGAGGATCCCGAAGAGGCGGCAGCCGAAGCCGCCAGTAATGAACTCACCGAAACCATGGCCGAGCAGTGGGCCGCCATGGTGGACGATGGCAGCCGCGGTCTCGCCTCGGCCAAGGCCAACGGTGAGCGGGTGCTGTCGCAGGAAGAAATCGACAACCTGCTCGGCTTCAGCGACGGCGAAGTCCATCTCGAGGATCATTCCGGTATTCGCGCTATCATCGACTCGGCGATGGTGTCCTACGAGCGTCTGCCGATGCTCGAAATCATCTTCGACCGCCTGGTGCGGTTGATGACGACGAGCCTGCGCAATTTCACCTCCGACAACGTCGAAGTCTCGCTCGACCGCATTACCTCGGTGCGCTTTGCCGATTATCTGAATTCGATCCCGCTGCCCTGCGTGCTGACGGTGTTCAAGGCCGAGGAGTGGCAGAATTTCGGGCTGTTCACGGTCGATTCCAGCCTGATCTATTCGATGATCGACGTGCTGCTCGGCGGGCGGCGCGGCCAGACCTCGCTGCGCATCGAAGGCCGGCCCTACACCACGATCGAGACCAATCTCGTCAAGCGCCTCGTCGAAGTGGTGCTGGCCGATGCCGAGCAGGCGTTCCGTCCGCTGTCGCCGGTGACCTTTACCATCGACCGGCTGGAGACCAATCCGCGCTTTGCCGCGATCAGCCGTCCCGCCAATGCCGCGATCCTGGTGCGCCTGCGCATCGACATGGAAGATCGCGGCGGCAATGTCGAGCTTCTGCTGCCCTACGCGACGATCGAGCCGATCCGCGGCGTGCTGCTGCAGATGTTCATGGGCGAAAAGTTCGGCCGTGACCCGATCTGGGAAGGCCATTTCGCCACCGAGATCGTGCAGGCCGAAATCGCCGTCGATGCGGTGCTCTATGAAGCCGATATGCCGCTCAAGCAGTTGATGAGCCTCAAGGTCGGCGACACCCTGCCGCTCGACATCCGCCCCGACGCGCTGGTGTCGGTGCGCTGCGGCGACGTCACTTTAAGCGAGGGCCGGATGGGGCGGGTCGGCGACAAGGTTGCCATTCGCGTCACCAAGCCGTTGCGCAAACCGCACACCACCTACGCCATGTTCGAAAAGGCCGACGAACAAACAAAGATGATGGAGGCACAATGAGCCACTCTTTCGGACTGATGATTGAAGGTCTGGTCGCCGTCCTGCTGCTGCTGACCATCGGCTATTGCCGGCTGCTCAACAAGCGCCTCAAGGTCCTCAAGGCCGATGAGCAGTCGCTCAAGGCCACGATCTCCGAACTGATCACTGCCACCGAGATCGCCGAGCGCGCCATCGGCGGCCTCAAGGTGACGGTGCGCGAGTGCGACGAAAATCTCGGCGGCCAGCTCACGACGGCTTCCGAATTGTCGGAGACCCTCGGCAGACAGATCGCGCTCGGCAGCGACATCCTCAAGCGGCTTTGCGACATCGCCATCGCGGCGCGTGCCAATCAGGAGCCGGCGACCCCCTATGGGACGCGCGATCCGAAGTCGATCGTCGCGGCGGCGCAGGCCTTTTCCGAGCGTCGGCGAGCAGGCATCGCCGCATGAAGAAATTCGTCCGCGAATTCCGGGTCATTCCGACGCTGCTGATCGCGATCACCTGTCTGGTCGTGCTCAAGGTGGCGGGCCTGCTGCTGGAAGGCGGATATATTCTGGGCGATCAGATGCCCCGGACCGAGAAATCCTGGGCGGAGGCGACGCTGAACTTCCCGACCGGCCGCCGCCAGGCGGTCGATCCCGGCGATATCACCGGCTCGGTCAGCGCCAAGAAGGAGGAGAAGAAAGAGGAAAAGCCGGCAGCCGCAGCGCCGGAAGCGGTGCGTTCGCCGGATGAAAAGGTGCTTTACCCCGATCCGTCGCGGCCGATCACCGCTTCGGAGCGCGCAGTGCTCGAGAGCCTGCAGGCGCGCCGGCAGGAGATCGAGGCGCGCGCCCGCGAGATCGATATCCGCGAGAACCTGATCAAGTCGGCCGAGAAGCGGATCGAGGGTCGCATCGAGGAAATGAAGGCGGCCGAGTCGCGGATCGGCGCCGCCAATCAGCAGAAGAACGACGCCGATGCGGCTCGCCTCAAGGGTCTCGTCACCATGTACGAGAACATGAAGCCGAAGGACGCCGCCAAAGTGTTCGACCGGCTGGAAATCTCGGTGCTGTTCGAGCTCGCCTCGCAGATCGCGCCACGCAAGATGTCCGACATCATGGGACAGATGCAGCCGGAAGCCGCCGAACGGCTGACCGTCGAAATGGCGCGGCGCGCCGGCGCGGACAAGACCCTGGCTTCGGACCTGCCCAAGATCGAGGGCCGGCCGCAACCAACCCGCACCAATTGATCGACGTCCTTCGCCCATAAAAAACGCGCCGGAGCGATCCGGCGCGCAGTCTTGTAGAGGGGAATGTTCGTCGTTCTTGGTGCGACTCTTCAGAGCGTCAGGCCGATGCTCTTGATCAGTGCGCCCCAGCGTTCCGCTTCGCTTTTCTGGAATTCGGTGAATTCAGCGATGCTCATCGGACGGGGCTCGGCGCCGAGCTTGAGCAGATAGTTCTTGACCTCCTGCGTGCGCAGGATCTCGGTCACCGTCTGGTTCAGCTTGGTGGTGATGGGCTCCGGCGTGCCGGCGGGAGCGAACAGGCCGTACCAGGCCGTCGCGCGGTATCCCTTCACGCCGCTTTCAGCCACAGTCGGAACGTCCGGCATCGCGGCGGAACGGCGCTCGCCGGCAAAGGCGATCGCGCGAAGCGTGCCCGCCTGAACATGCGGCAGCACCAGCGGCATGTCGGCGAACATCAACTGGACGCGGCCGCTGAGCAGGTCGGAGACCGAGCCGGCGCTGCCGCGATAGGGCACATGGGTCATCTTTGTCCCGGTCATGTGCATGAACAGTTCGGTGGCAAGGTGCTGCGAGGCTCCGACACCACCCGAAGCGTAGTTGAGTTCGTCAGGATGCGCCTTGGCGTAGCTGATCAGGTCGTCAATCGATTTGATCGGCAGGCTGGGATGCACCACGACAAGAAGCCCGACTTCGGCGATCAGCGTCAGCGGCACGAAACCCTTCATCGTGTCGTAGGGCATCTTCGGATAGAGGAACTGATTGACCGCGTGGGTGCCGATCGATCCCGCGATCAGCGTGTAACCGTCAGGTGTGGCGCGCGCGGCGGCGGCCGCGCCGACATTGCCGCCTGCGCCGGTGATGTTCTCGACCACGTTTTCCGGTCCCCAGCGCTGCGACAATTCACGGGCGACGAGGCGGGCCATCGCGTCGTTGGAGCCACCGGCGGCGAACGGCACGATGATCTTGATCGGGCCGGTCGGATAGGACTGCGCGGTCGCCGCATGGCCCCAGAGCACTGCGGTGAACATCAGAACTGCGCGGAAAATCCATGCCGTGATGTTTTTCATTTGTTGTCCTCTCCAAATCGGGTTGCGCTGGGCTTAGTACGTGCCGTCGAGCACTGCGCCCTGGTCGCGCAGCTTCGCCTGCAGGTCTTTCACCGGAAGCTGACGAATGTCCTCGTGTCCTTTGGCGATGCACATCGCCGCCGCGGTGCCTGCCGCGTGGCCGGTACCGAGGCACTGACCCATCATGCGGGTGGTGCCGTTGGCGATACGGTCGGTGGAGATGCAGCGGCCCGCGGTGAGAACGTTCTTGACGTTGCGCGGGATCAGGCAGCCGAACGGAATATCATAGGAGCCGCCATCGGCGATCGGAATGCGGACCTGGCGCGTGCCGTCCTGATGGATGTCGATGTGGTGTGCGCCCTTGGTGATGACGTCGCGCTGCTTGACGCCTTTGGCGGCCTCGTCGCCGCTGAGGACGTATTCGCCCATCACGCGGCGGGTCTCGCGGATGCCGACGCGCGGCGCCATGCCGGCGAACACCGCATTCTCGAAGCCCGGACAGTGAGCCTTGAGGAATTCGGCGGTGTTCCAGACCTGCTCCATCAGGCGCGACACCGCGCCACTGACGCCGAGCGCGTCGAGGCCGCTGATGTTCTCGGCGATGCGCGTGGCGTTGACGCAGACTTCCTTGCGCGCCTTCGAGGTCGGCATGATCATGATGAGGGCGGTGGGCGCCATCTCGCCGCGCTGGATCGCGCCGCCGAGGAACGGTCCGTTGCCGCGGAAGAAGATGGTCGGCTCGCCCTGATCGTGGATCGCCTGCGCCAGTTGTTCGTCGGTGCGGCCGGCGCGGACCGCCTCGCTCTCACCGACTGCCAGCGAGGGCGCGTTGTCGCGCACGAAACGCAGCAGCGGCTCGTTCTCGACGCCCGACATGCGGAACATCAGGGACAGCGGCTGCAACTCGCCGCTCTCGTCGGAGAACTCGGTCGGCGCGCCGGCGAGGAAGGCGAGGTCGCCGTCGCCGGAGGCATCGATGAAATACTTCGCCGACAGCGCCGTGCGGGTGTTCTTGTGGACCAGGATCGCCGATTTGACCGTGCCGTTGTCGCAGACCACGTCGGTGAGCTGGGTGTAGAGGGCGGGGGTGACGCCGTGGCGCTCCAGCACGCGCATCACTGCAATCTTCATGATTTCGGGATCGACGCAGACGTAGCAGATCAACCGGTAATCATGCAGCGGGCCGATGAAGCCGTCCATCTTGCGGCATTCCTCGAAAATCTCATCGGCGACGCCGCGCACCACCCATTCGCCGCGGCCGTTGAGCACACCGTCGATCGACATGCCGCTGAGCAGTTCGCCGCCGAAGATCGGGCCGGCTTCCACCAGAATGGTGCGTGCCCCGGATTTCGCCGCCGCGATGGCCGCGCCGATACCGGCTGCGCCTCCACCAATCACCGCGACGTCGTAGTTCAGATGCTTCAGCGTCATGTGCTGCCTGTCCTGCTCAAGTGGCCGCGCCAAGGCGGCAGATCGTCCATATATTGGACTTTTATGCTTGTAAGAGAGGAGTATGACGACCAGTATCGACGCTATAAAGCTGGATCATCAAGAGCCTCCCAAATACAGGTCTGTTATATGGACTCCAATGGTTATCTGCCGTCCCCGGTCGGAGGTGTGCCCGGCACGCAAAGCGTCAGCCGGATGGCGGCATTGCTGCGCGTTCTGGCGACGCGCAATTCGGTCGGATTGCGGCTGTCGGAAGTGGTGACGGCAACGGGGCTGGAGCGGCCCACGGTCCGCAGGCTATTGCAGGGCTTGATGCACGAAGGCTTCGTGCGGCAGGCGGTCTCGACACGGCGCTATTTCCTTGGCCGTGCGCTGTTTGAACTGGGGCTGGCCGCGTCGCCCGATTTCGACGTGCGCGGCATCTGTGCGCCGTCGCTGGAGCGGATCGCAGCCCAGACCGGCGACACCGCGTTCCTGACCATGCGCAGTGCTTTCGACTCTGTGTGCATCGACCGGTTCGAGGGCTCGTATCCGATCCGTGCGCTCACCGTCGAAATCGGCGCGCGCCGCGCGCTTGGCTCGACAGCGGGCGGGCTGGCTCTGCTGGCGAAGCTGAGCGATCCGGAAGTCGATATGATCGTGAGCGCGAATGCGCAGCGGCTCGCGCGGTATGGATCGATCGATGTGTTGCGCTTGCGCGGCATGGTGAAGCGGGCCCGCACCATCGGCTATGCGCTGAACCGCAACGACATTGTCGAAGGCGTCAGCGGTGTCGGCATTACGCTGGGCGAGGGCCGACCCGATTTGCCGGATCTGGCCCTCAGCGTCGCGGCGATTTCCAGCCGTCTCGACGAGACGCGGCAGAAGGAAGTGGTCGAGGTGATGCGCGCCGAAGCCGCCATCATCATGGAACGGCTGTCGGCGTGGCACGGCAATCACCATGCCCCGGCTCCCGCGGTGTCGCCCTGAGGCGAGGCGGGCGATCATGGTTAATCATTCCTTAACCCGGCCCATGCCCAATTCAGGCATGATTCCGAACGCGCCCGTCCGCCATGGCGGCGTGCCGGAAAAATCCAAGGCGTTGGGTTATCGGAGCGTTAAACGCCGGCTTTTAGACTGACGATACGGATTTCGCCGCGGAGCCGGCCGACCCAGAGCAAGAGACCTTTCATGGCCGGCAAGGCTGCCGTTCGAGACACCGCTGTGCGTCTGGCAAAGGCTGCCGGACGATGGCGCGTGGCCGGTGTGCGCCGCATCCTGCCGGCGGCAGCGCTTGCGTGCGTGCTGGCTTTGCTGTCGCCCGCGCAAGCCCAGCCGGCGAGGGGCGAGGCCTCCCTGACCACACCGGCCGGCTATGCCCGCCTGCTGCTGCAGTTTGGCGAAGAGGTGCCGACCGAGGTGACGCTGGCGGGCACGATTCTCGTCGTCCGCTTCACCAGGCCGGTCGA
>MKUJ01000016.1:83493-89700 GCA_001897755.1 Afipia sp. 64-13 | reverse complement strand
CGATCCGGACGGAATGGCGATCCGCCTCGCGCTGGCGCAGAAGGTGCGCGTCAACACCATGACCGCCGGCGAGCGGATTTTCATCGATCTGTTGCCGGAGAAGTGGACCGGCCTGCCACCGCCGCTGCCGGCGGAGGTGGTGCGCGAGCTTGCCGAGCGCGCGATGGCGGCGGAGCGGGCGCTGCGTTTGCAGAAGATGGCCGAGGAGATCACCAAGAAGCCGCCGGTGCGGGTCCGCACCTCGGTGCAGCCGACCTTCGTGCGCTTCGTGTTCGAGCTTCCGAACGGTGTCGGCGTGTCATCCTCGCTGTCGGCCGACAAGTTCATGCTGTCGTTCACGTCGGCGCTGACCTTCGATCTGGCCGACGCCAAGGTGTCCGCGCCTGCCAACGTGAAGTCGATCACCCAGAAGATCACCGACGATACATCCGCGGTGGATATCGCGCTGATCGGCGAGGTGGATGTCCATGCCTTCCGCGAGGATCGTAATTACATCGTCGATATCGGCTTCGAGGACAAGAAGGCGACCTCCTTGCCGGAGATCCTGAAGCCGGCGGCTGCGAAGGATCAGCCCGCCAAAACCGAGGCCAAGGCCGAGGCGACAAGTCCGAAGGTCGAAACCCCGTCCGCCAAGCCGGATGGCCCGGCCGACAAGCCCACCGACAAACCCGCAGAGGCCGCTACGCCTGCGCCGGCCATCGCGCCCCCCGCCACGACAGCGGCGAAAGTCGAGGCGCCGCGTCCTGCCGCCGAGACTGCGCCGGCGGCCACAGAGGACAAGGCTGCACCGGCGACCCAGCCGAAGAGCGAAGCAAAGCCGTCCGCCCCGCATGCGCAGGCGACGCCGGCACCGACAATTCCACCATCCGCGCCGATCGTCTCGGCGGCGCACGATCCACCTGCCGCGGCATCGCTGCCATCCACCGCGCCGCCGGGGGCGGTCGTGGCCACCGCGCGGCGAACCACGGACGATTTCAAGATCACGTTTCCATTCGGCGCGCCGACCCCGGCTGCGCTGTTTCGCCGTTCTGACGCCGTCTGGCTGGTGATCGCAGGCGACAAGGCGATCGACGTCAGCGCCATCGAACGCGAGGGCGGACCGCTGATCGCCAATGCGCGTGTCGTGGATCTGCCGCAGGGACATGCGATCCGCATTAAGCTGAACCGCCCGCAGCTCGCCTCGCTCGGCGGCAACGATGAGGCGATGGTGCTGTCGCTCGCCAACGCGGAGGAATTTCCGCCGCGCCCGCTGACCGTGACGCGCAACATCGCCGATCCCGCGCAGGCCAATGTCAGCGTGGCATTGGAGCAGCCCGGCCCGATGCTGCGTCTGGCCGATCCGGATGCCGGCGATACGCTCACCATCGTCACCGCGAGGCTGCCGGCGCAGGGCTTGATCCGTCGCCAGAGCTTCGTCGAATTCGCACTGCTGGCGTCGATTCACGGTGTGGTGATCCAGCCCAACGCCGACGATCTGTCGATTCGGGTTTTGCCCGACAAGGTCGTGCTCGGCCGGACCGGCGGGCTGACGCTCTCGGCGATCAACGGCTCGCCCGAGCGCGTGGCGGCGATGACCGGCCCGGTGTTCGACATCAAGGAATGGAAAAAGAACCAGGACGAGAACTTCAACCAGCGGCTCGATGAGCTGATGCGGACGGCTTCGCTGGCGACGGGCGACGCCGTGCTGCCGGCGCATATGGCCGCGGCGCGGTTCTACGTCGCGCGCGGTTTCTATCCGGAGGCGAACGGCATTCTTCATCTTGGGATGAAGGACCAGAAAGCGGAGGATATCGCCGGCCCCGCGCTGATCCTGCGCGCGGTGGTGAATACGCTGGCGGGCAGGCCGGAGCGGGCGATGAAGGATCTGGAGAACCCCGCCGTCGGCAACAATTTCGATTCCCAGCTCTGGAAGGCGTTCGTCAATGCGCGGCTCGGCAAGTGGGTCGAGGCGCGCGAGAGATTCAAGAACGCCGAATTCGCGATGATGGCGCTGCCGCTTGATTTGCAGCGTCTGTTGCTGATCGAGGCGATGCGCTCGGCGCTCGAGGTGAAGGACTATTCCACCGCGACGGCGCGGGCCAATGATCTTGCCACCATCGGCATTCCGCCCGAACTGGAAGCGAGGATCGCGCTGCTCAACGGCAGACTCGCCGAAGCGCTGGGGCGGGAGAAGGATGCGCTCGCTGCCTATCGCGCCGCGATGACCTCGACCGATCGTGCGGCCGCGGCCGAGGCGACGCTTGCCGAAATCGCGCTACGCCAGAAGAACGACGAGATCGGTCAGGACGAGGCGCTGAGCGAGCTCGAAATCCTGTCGGTGACCTGGCGTGGTGATCGCATCGAGGCCCGGACCTTGCAGATGCTGTCGCGCCTCTATGCCGAGAAGGGCCGCTACAACGAGGCGTTCGCCGCCGCGATCAAGGCGACCAACCTGCAGCCGAACGGGCCCGCGACGCGCGCCGCTCTCGAGGAGGCGTCCGCGCTGTTCTCCCAGCTTTATCTCACCTCGCGCGGCGACGATCTGCCGCCGGTCGAGGCGCTGGCGATGTTCTACGAGTATCGCGATCTCACGCCGATCGGACGGCGCGGCGACGAGATGATCCGGCGTCTCGCCGATCGGCTGGTTGCGGTCGATCTGCTCGATCAGGCGGGCGAGCTGCTGCAATATCAGGTCGATCACCGGCTGGAAGGCGCGGCGCGGGCCCAGGTCGCCGCGCGCCTTGCGACGATCTATCTGATGAACCGCAAGCCGGAGCGGGCGATCGCGGCGCTGCGCTCGACCCGGATCGCGGATCTCGCCGGCGAAGTCCGCCAGCAGCGCCTGCTGCTCGAGGCGCGGGCGCAGAGCGATATCGGCCGTCACGATCTCGCTCTCGATATCATTTCCAACATCGCGGGCCGCGAGGCCTCGCGGCTGCGTTCGGATATCTACTGGGCCTCGCGACGCTGGCGCGAGGCGTCCGAGCAGATCGAGCTTCTCTACGGCGAGCGCTGGAAGAATTTCCAGCCGCTGACCGAGCTTGAAAAGAGCGACATCATCCGCGCCACCATCGGCTATGCGCTGGCGGAGGATGCGATCGGGCTCGCGCGCTTCCGTGAGAAATACGGCCCGAAGATGAACGATACCGAGGCCGATCGGTCCGCGTTCGCCATCGCAGGCAAACCGGCGAGCGCGGGCAGCGCCGATTTTGCCAAGATCGCGAAGATGGCCGCGACCATCGATACGCTCGATGGCTTCCTGCGCGACATGCGCGCGCGTTTCCCCGACGCGATGGCGCGGGCCAAGCTGTCGCCGGAGCTCAAGGCCGATCCGGAGCCGACCGGCGCGCTGCCGGCGATCGTCGGGCACAGGAAGATGTCAGCCGCGCGATAACGGATGTTGCATCGTCATTGCGAGGAGCACTCGCGACGAAGCAATCCAGTCTTGCGTCTCCTGAGAATGGATTGCGCCGCTTCGCTCGCAATGACGGAAAACGTCATCCGCCGCCGTAGCTTTGTACCAGGCTGCCGGCCACCAGCGACCAGCCGTCCACCAGCACGAAAAAGATCAGCTTGAACGGCAGCGACACCACGACCGGGGGCAGCATCATCATGCCCATCGACATCAGCACCGAGGCCACCACGAGGTCGATGATCAGGAAGGGCAGGAACAACAGGAAGCCGATCTCGAAGGCGCGCTTCAGCTCCGAGATCATGAAGGCCGGGATCAGAATCCGCAGCGACATGTCCTCGGGGGTCGCAGCGGGCGGCTCGCCGGACAGATCCATGAACAGCTTGAGGTCTTTCTCGCGCACGTTCTTCTGCATGAAGCCGCGCAAGGGGGCGACGCCGCGCTGCATCGCGTCCTCGACGCTGATCTGGTTGGCGACCAGCGGGCGGATGCCGTCGTCATAGGACTTCTGCAGCACCGGCCCCATCACGAACGCGGTGAGAAACAGCGCGAGCGCGATGATCACGGAGTTCGGCGGTGCGGTGGCGGTGCCGAGCGCGGTGCGCAGCAGCGAGAGCACGACCACGATGCGCGTGAACGACGTCATCATGATCAGAATCGACGGCGCGATCGAGAGCACCGTCAGCAGCGCAATCAACTGGATCGCGCGCTCGGTTACTCCGCCATTGCCCTGGCCGAGATTGATGCTGATGTCTTGCGCGAGGGCAGAGCCGGCGAACGTCCCTGCCGCGACCAATGTCAGAAAAAAGAAAACTCTACGCGGGTGTTTCGTCAGCCTCACGATGGGTTTTTGGGTCGGCCGAGCAGGCTCGCCATTTCGTCCTCGAGGCTCTCGAAAGCGCCTTTGGCGGCCGGCGCCGGTGGCGCTGGCGTCGCGGCGGCCGGCGGAGCAGCGCTGGCGGGCTCGGCCGGCAGCGTCGGCTCGACGCGAGGCGCGGGACGGGCGACGGGCGCTTCCGGCGCGACGGGGGGAGCGCCCACCCGGTCCATCGGATCGACCGAGACGTTGCGTGCGGTAGCGGCTTCGCTGCGCTCGCCCGGGCGGCGCAGCGCGGCTTCAAGCCGTTGCGCCATCTCGGCGAGGTTCTGATCGGCGGCCGAGATCGAGCCGGCATCGCTGGGACGCGGGTCGCTCGGGCGGGCGGACGGACGCGCTGCCGGACCCCGCGAAGGAAGATCGGACGGACGCGGGACACGCGGCATCGCCGGTTCGGGGCGTTCGCTGCGCGGGCGAAGCGTGTCGCTGCGCTCGGGGCGGATCATCGGTTCGGTGCGCGGCATCGGCTCCGGACGTGCCGGCGGCTCCGGAACGAGGCGGCCAAAATCGTCGCCGCGGCTGCGTTCGGCATGCGGTGCGGGTGCGCGGCGTGGTTCGCTGCCAAAGGCCGGGCGGGTCGGCCGCTCCAGCGCAGGTTCGGGGAGTTCGAAAGCAGCCGGCCGGACGGTGTCGTTGTCGGTCCAGTTATCGGCGGCATCGGGCAGCGGCGAGATCTGGGCGGGCAGTTCGGTGCCCGCGGGCGCGCGTTGCGGCGCCGGGGCGGCGTTCCGCATGATATTGAGTTCGACCACGACGTCGGTCGGACCGCCGATCATCAGCAGATGCTCGACGTTGTCGCGGCGCACGAGCACGAGGCGGCGGCGGCCGTCGACGGCGGCAGCGTCGATCACCGCAAGACGCGGCATCCGTCCCCGTGCGCCACCCGATCCGATGCTTCCGCCGCTGAACCGGCGAACCAGCCAGGCGACGGCACCGATCAGCGCCAGCACGATCAGGATGGCAATGAAAATCCAGAGGATTTGCGACATGATAGTATTCCCCGTCGGACGGCGCGTTGGTTTCGCATTGTCCAGAATCGCTCATTGCCACGATACAACGCGCAACGAAAACAGCATAAGATTTCGCGACTTACTCGGCCCGCGAGCGCGGAAAAAACCCGCCGCGGCTCTTCATAGACCATGAATCGCTCCGGCCCAAACGCCTTCTTGGGCTGGAACTTCAAGGACTTGCAGCCTCGAAGGTGGTCTTCCGCGGTAAAAATGCACCCGTGATGCGGCCGGCCGGCTGCCTCGTCTCCAGAAGGTGGTTGTCGTCGCCCGTCATCGACGCGCCGACGGCATTTCTTAACCAGTTGTTAACCATACGCCCGGCAAATTCTGCCTAGCTGCGGCGCTGCGCCGGAGCATCAGGAGCCGGGACCGGCCATGGCGATCAGCGATTTTCCGATGTTGTCGATGCTCCGCACCAAGATGCAGTGGCATCAGGAGCGGCAACGCGTTCTGGCCGAGAACGTGTCGAACTCCGACACGCCCGGATTCAAGCCGCGCGATCTGGTCGAGCCGAAATTCGATGCGCGAGGTGCCTCCGGCACGGCGCGCGAATCGCTGGCGATGACGCGCACCAGCGCCGCCCACATCCAGGCCACGGGCGTCAGCGAGAGCTTCGCCTCGCACTCTCGCGGCGGTTACGAGACCCGGCCGGCGGGCAATTCGGTCAATCTCGAAGATGAAATGCTCAAGGTGTCGGCGAACCAGATGGACTATGCCGCCGCCACTTCGCTCTACAGCCGCAGTCTCGGCCTGCTCAAGACCGCGATTGGCAAACGCTGACGGCACGTCAGGCTAGGGAGAGACGGCCATGGCCGATGGAATGGATTTCCTGAAATCGATGAGCATCGCGACCTCCGGTCTGCGCGCCCAGGCCGGCCGCATGCGGGTGATCTCCGAGAACATCGCCAACGCCGAGTCCACCGCGAAAA
>MKUJ01000016.1:81143-83485 GCA_001897755.1 Afipia sp. 64-13 | reverse complement strand
CCGCAAGGTGCCGACATTCTCCTCCAGCCTCGACCGCACCCTCGATGCGCAGGTGGTTTCGCTCGGCCGCATCAAGCCCGACACCTCGGAGTTCCGGGTCAAGTACGAGCCGGGCAACCCGGCGGCCGACTCATCCGGCAACGTGAAGTACCCGAACGTGAATTCGCTGGTCGAGATGACCGACATGCGCGAGGCACAGCGGTCTTACGAAGCCAACCTCAACATCATCAGTGCCACGCGAAGGATGATCCAGCGCACGCTGGATATCCTCAAGGCCTGAACAGGAGATATGATCGATGGCTACGCCCTCAGTCGCCGCAAACGCCTATGCCAGCCTGTCGAAGATCATGGATTCGGCCGGAGGCGCCGCGGGCAGCCTCGGCAAGACCGGCGACAGCAACGGTCCCTCGTTCAGCGCCGTGCTCAAGGACACGCTCGGCAGCGTGATGGAAGCGGGCCGCAAGTCGGACGCCCAGACCGTCGCCGCGGCCTCTGGCAAGGCCAACGTCATGGACGTGGTCACGGCGGTGGCGGAGACCGATGTCGCCGTCTCGACGCTGGTCTCGGTGCGCGACAAGGTGATCCAGGCTTACGAAGACATCATGCGGATGCCGATCTGAGGCGGCTTTCCGTTTTTCATTCATGCGAAGGGCCTGCGGGCAGGGGAAAGACAATGACGGGTCCCGAGGTTCTGGAAGTGGCGCGCGATTCGATCTGGACCATCGTGGTGGTTGCTTCGCCGATGCTGGTGATCGGTCTCGTGGTCGGCGTGGTGATCTCGCTGATCCAGGCGCTGACGCAGATTCAGGAACAGACGCTGGTGTTCGTGCCGAAGATTCTCGCCATCTTCGTGACATTGCTGCTGGCGCTGCCTTTCATGGCGGACGCACTGCACGGTCATATGATGAGGATATCGTCGCGAATCATCGGCGGCTGAGCCACACTCCGAAGCGGACATGCGCATCGACATCTCGCTTCTGCCTGCACTTGCCGCCACCTTCATGCTGGTGTTCGCCCGCATCGGTGCGATGGTGATGCTGTTGCCGGGCTTCGGCGAGGCCAGCGTGCCGGTCCGGGTCCGGCTCGGCATCGCGCTGCTGCTCACGCTGATCCTGCTGCCGCTGCATCGCAGCGCCTATCATATCGACATGACCTCGATGGCGCCGCTGCTGGTGATGCTGGTCCATGAGATCATCATCGGCGTCGTGCTCGGGGCGACCGCGCGCATGACGCTGGCCGCGCTTTCGGTGGCGGGCTCGGTGATCGCCCAGCAACTCGGCCTCGGTTTCGTGACCGCGGTCGATCCGACGCAGGGCCAGCAAGGCGCGCTGATCGGCAACTTCCTCACCGTTCTCGGCCTGACGCTGCTGTTCGCGACCAACATGCATTATCTGATGATCGCGGCGCTCAACGACAGCTTCACGATCTTCGCGCCGGGCGCGCTGATGCCGAGCGGCGATGTCGCCTCGCTGGCGACGCGCGCCTTCACCATGGCCTTCAAGATCGGCATCCAGCTTGCCGCGCCGTTCATCGTGTTCGGCCTCGTGTTCAATCTCGGCCTCGGCATTCTGGCCCGCCTGATGCCGCAGATGCAGGTCTATTTCGTCGGCGTGCCGCTCTCGATCCTGATCGGCTTCGTCATCCTCGCCATCATCCTCGTCACCATGATGGGACTGTTCGTCGATTATTTCGGCGGCGTCTTCCTGGAACTCGCGCCGCAGGGCGGAGGATAGCGATGGCCGAGGACAGCGAAGACAAAACACAGGACCCAACCCAAAAACGGCTCGACGACGCCCATGACCGGGGCGACGTCGCCAAGAGTCAGGAGGTCAACACCTGGTTCGTGATCGCGGGCGCGACCCTCGTGCTGTCGTCGTTTTCCGGATCGGTCGGGACCGCCATCGAAGTTCCGATGCGCAACCTTCTGATGAACGCGCACCAGATCCGGGTGGACGGGCCGGGTATCCTTTCGCTGGCGAGCCGGCTGGAATGGCTGCTGCTGACCGCGCTCGGCGTGCCGTTGCTGTTGTTGTTGATCGCGGCGGTCGGCAGTCACCTGATCCAGCATCGCCCGGTGTGGTCGACCGATCCGCTGACGCCGAAGTTCTCCAAGATTTCGCCGATGTCCGGCGCCAAGCGGCTGTTCGGCAAGCAGGCGGCGGCCAATTTCGCCAAGGGCCTATTCAAGGTGATCGCGCTCGGCGCGGTGATGACCGCCGTGCTGTGGCCGGAGCGCGACAGGCTCGACGCCATCGTCCGGACCGATCCGGCCGCGATCATGGGAATCACCCGCGGCCTCTCGCTGCAACTGATGACCGCCGCCGTCGCCATGCTCGCGCTGG
>MKUJ01000016.1:30636-81093 GCA_001897755.1 Afipia sp. 64-13 | reverse complement strand
TGCAGGAGATCAAAGAGGAGTACAAGCAGTCGGAAGGCGATCCTCATATCAAGGGCCGTATCCGCCAGCTGCGACACGCCCGCATGCGCAAGCGCATGATGGCCGCGGTTCCCACCGCCTCGGTGGTCATCACCAACCCGACCCACTACGCGGTGGCGCTCAAATACGAGCGCGGCATGCCGGCCCCGATCTGCGTCGCCAAGGGCGTCGATGCGATTGCTTTCAAGATCAGGGAAGTGGCGGGCGCCAACGACATTCCGATTGTCGAGAACGTGCCGCTGGCCCGCGCGCTTCATGCCACGGTGGAGATCGACGACGAGATCCCGGTCGAGCACTACCACGCGGTCGCCGAAGTCATCGGCTACGTGATGCGGCTGAGGCGCAACCTGTCGGGGCGGCTCTGACGAGGCGGGATGACAATGCGATGGCGCTTGCCTTGCAATGCCCGATTCAGGCACTGAGGGGCGGCGTGCGAAAGAACAGCTCTTACCGGTCATACGGACCATGACAGCCGATCGAGACCCTGGCCCGAACGTCATGCCCGCGGGCGCCCACGAGGCCGGGCGGCGCGGCGGCAGCATTTTGCTGATCCTGCTGGTGGCGGGCGCGGTGATCGCGGCGGCGGTCGGCTTCATGACTCTCGGCCGCGCCCAGGCCCAGCCTTATATCATGGCGCTGCTGGCGCTTCTGGCGATGGTCGGCCTGTTCACGCTGTTCGCATTCGCCGCCGGCATCGTCCGCTTTGCCGATCGTGCGGCGGAAAACCCGATCATGCGCCCGATCGCCGATCATGCCTTCGACGGCATCGCCGTCACCGATCCGCATGGCCACATCGTCTATGCCAACACCGCCTATCTGGCGCTGACCGGCGCGACCAGCGCCCATGACGTGCGACCGGTGGAGCGGGTGTTCATCGGCGATCCGGATGTGTCCGAAGCCGTGTTCCGCCTGCTCAAGGCCGCGCGCGAGGGCAAGCGGCAGCAGGAGGAGGTTCGCGTCGCCTCCGCCGACGAAGGGCAGGGGCGCTGGCTGCGGATGCGGGTGCGTCCTTTGGGGCTCACCCGGCGCGAGACCAAATATGCGGTGTGGTCGCTCGCCGACATCACCCGCGACCGCGAGCGCCAAGAGGACGTGTTCCAGGAACTGCAGCACGCCATCGAATATCTCGACCACGCCCCGTGCGGTTTCTTCTCCGCCACACCCGGCGGCGAGCTCGTTTATGTCAACGCGACGCTCGCCAACTGGCTCGACTACGATCTGGCGGAGATCGGCTCCGGCGGTCTCAAGATCGCCGATGTGGTGTCCGGCGACGGCGCGGCGTTGCTCGCCTCGATCACGCCCGAGCCCGGCGAGGTCAAGACCGAGGTGTTCGATCTCGATCTGCGGATGCGCAGCGGCAAGACCGTGCCGGTGCGGCTCTATCACAAGCTGGCGTTCGGCGCCGACGGCGTGCCGGGCGCCTCGCGCACGCTGGTCATCAACCGCGCCCGCGACGAGGGCGCCGATCCGCAGCGCGCCGCCGAGGTGCGCTTCATGCGCTTCTTCGACCACACGCCGATGGCGATCGCGACGGTGGACAAATCCGGCCAGATCGTCCGCGCCAATGCGCGCTTCGCCAAGCTGACGCAAGGCCTGTCGCCGGCGGCCGGCGCCAACAAGTCGATCTTCGCCGTGGTTGCCGAGCGCGAGCGCGGCGAACTCACCTCGGTCATCAACCGCGCCGCCGAGGGGCATGGCGATATTCCGCCGGTCGAGGTGCTGCTGGACGGGCCGAAGGAACGCTGGGGTCAGTTCTTCGTCACCTCGGTCGAGCATGACGAGCGCGATGCGGAAGCCGCGATCGTCTATCTCCTGGAGATCACCGACCAGCGCACGCTGGAGAACCAGATCGCGCAATCGCAGAAGATGCAGGCGGTGGGGCAGCTTGCCGGCGGCATCGCGCACGACTTCAACAACGTGCTGTCCGCCATCATGATGGCGAACGACTTCCTGCTCAACGCCCACAAGCCGACCGATCCGTCCTTCGCCGACATCATGCAGATCAAGCAGAACGCCAACCGCGCGGCGGCGCTGGTGCGGCAGTTGCTGGCGTTCTCGCGCAAGCAGACGCTGCGCCCGCAGGTGCTCGATATCGGCGAGGTGCTCTCCGACATCGCGGTGCTGCTCAAGCGCCTGCTCGGCGAGAAGATCAAGCCCGAGGTGCTGCACGGCCGCGACCTGTGGCCGGTGAAGGCCGACCTGTCGCAACTCGAGCAGGTCATCGTCAATCTCGCGGTCAACGCGCGCGACGCCATGCCCGATGGCGGCAGGCTGACGGTGAAGACCGGAAACGTTTCGGCGGCGGAGATCGCGCGGCTGCAGCACAAGGGCATGCCCGCCGCCGACTATGTGCGGATCGAGGTCGGCGACACCGGCACCGGCATTCCGCCGGAGATCGTGGACAAGATTTTCGAACCGTTCTTCTCCACCAAGGAAGTCGGCAAGGGCACCGGCCTTGGCCTGTCGACGGTGTACGGCATCGTCAAGCAGACCGGCGGCTTCGTCTATGTCGATTCAGCGCCCGGCAACGGCACGACCTTCAGCATCTTCCTACCGCGCCATGTCGTCGAAAAGCAGGCCGTGGCGGATGTTCCTGTCACGCCCGACGCGCCGCCGCTTGCCGCCGCCAAGACGAAGGCGCCGGACCTCACCGGGCAGGGCACCATTCTCCTCGTGGAAGACGAGGACGGGTTGCGCTCGCTCAACGCGCGCGGCCTGCGCTCGCGCGGCTATACCGTGATCGAGGCTGCCAACGGCATCGAGGCCCTGGAACTGATGGAACAGGAAAACGGCCAGATCGATCTCGTGGTCTCCGACGTGGTGATGCCGGAGATGGACGGTCCCACCATGCTGACGCAGATGCGCAAGAGCAATCCGGATCTCAGGATCATCTTCGTCTCGGGCTATGCGGAAGACGCATTCGAGAAGAGTCTGCCGGCTGGCGAGCAGTTCGCATTCCTGCCCAAGCCCTTCACGCTGAGCCAATTGGTCGCAACCGTGAAGGAAACCATGACTGTTTCCTGATCCTGTCGGTTTGATGGCGGCTGCCGCGACTGTGGGCCGCAGCTTTTTGACGCGATCGAGGCTTTTCCTTTCGCCGAACAGTGACCATGTTGGCACGGCTTCCCCATGGCGGGGATGGAGGAATACTCGAATGACGTTTCCGCGGCGCATGCGCGCTTTGGTCAAGATTTTCATTGTCACGCTCGCGCTGGCGCTTCCGCTGGCGATGACGGTGATCTCGTCGGCTGACGCCCGCGGCGGCGGCGGCCGCAGCATGGGCTCGCGCGGCGCGCGGACCTATTCGGCGCCTCCGACGACGACGACGGCTCCGAATGCGGCGGCCCCGGTTCAGCGCAGCATCACCCAGCCGGGCGCGGCGGCAGGCGCGGCCAGCGCCGGCGCGGCGGCCAAGGGCGGCATGTTCAGTCGTCCGGGGCTGCTCGGTGGTCTTGCCGCCGGCTTCCTCGGCGCCGGTCTGTTCGGCATGCTGTTCGGCGGCGGCCTGTTCAGCGGCCTTGGCGGCCTGTCGTCGATCCTTGGTCTCGTACTGCAGCTCGGCCTGATCTATCTGGTGGTGCGGTTCGCCATGAACTGGTGGCGGCGTCGCAACGCGCCGGCTTACGCCAACGCGATGCCTGATGCCGGCGCGCAGCAGGCTCAGACTGCGCAGATGAACGCGCGCAGCGGGTTCGGCTTCGGCTTTGGCGCCAACACGCCGCCGCTGCAGATCACGCCGGCCGACTACGACACCTTCGAGCGCCGGCTCGGCGAAATCCAGGCCGCGTGGTCGAACGAGGACGTGGAGAAGCTCCACACGCTGGCGACGCCGGAAATGGTGTCGTACTTCAGCGAGGATCTCGCGGAGAACAAAGGACGCGGCGTCGTCAACAAGGTGTCGGACGTCAAGCTCTTGCAAGGCGACCTTGCGGAAGCCTGGCGCGAGGGGCCGACCGATTACGCCACGCTCGGCCTGCGTTTCCGGCTGGTCGACAAGACGCTCGATCGCGCGACCGGTCGTCTGGTCGAAGGCGGCGAGACCCCGGAGGAGGTCACCGAGGTGTGGACTTTCGCCCGTCGCCCCGGCGCGGACTGGGAACTGTCGGCGATCCAGCAGGCCTGACGCCCGTTCCAATCGACAGATCGAAGCGCCGCATCATCGATGCGGCGCTTTTCGTTTGAGCCATGGCGTTTGAGCAACGGCGATGCAGTCATGGAACCGTTCCGCGCGGCATCCGTTGGCTGTGTTTGCGGCGGGACCCCGATGATGCGCTATGAGCTTTATTACTGGCCGACCATTCAGGGGCGGGGCGAATATGTCCGGCTCACGCTGGAAGAAGCGGACGCCGACTATCTCGATGTCGCGCGGCGCGGCGCCGGCGAGGCCCGGATGATGGCGATGATGACAAGCCGGCGTCTGGACACGCCGCCTTTCGCGCCTCCGTTTCTGAAAGCCGGCAGTCTCGTGATCGCGCAGGTCGCCAATATCCTACTCTATCTTGGCGCACGGCACGGCCTTGCGCCGAAGGCGGAAGCGGGGCGGCTGTGGGTTCACCAGTTGCAACTCACCATCGCCGATCTCGTGGTCGAGATTCACGACACCCATCATCCGCTCGGGCCGACGCTGTATTATGAAGATCAGCGCCCGCAGGCGCGGACCCGCGCCGGCGAATTCTGGACATCGCGCGTGCCGAAATTCCTCGGCTATTTTGAGGACAGGATCGCGCGCCAGGGCCCTTATCTCACGGGACGGCGTGTCACCTATGCCGACCTGTCGCTGTTTCAGATCGTCGAGGGGCTGCGCTACGCCTTCCCGCATCGTATGAAGCGGTTCGAGCGCAGGACGCCGCGTTTGCTAGATCTGCATGCGCGCGTCGCGGCGCGGCCCAGGATTGCGGCCTATCTCGCCAGCGAGCGCCGCATTCCCTTCAACACCGACGGTATTTTCCGTCACTATCCGGCGCTGGATAAATAGGGGCGGTTCAGCTTGGCGGAACGCGGCCCGGTTTGGCGGAACAGGTGTCCTGCCGTCCGTGCTGCGGCCTTGCCTTGGCCGCATTGATGACTCATTGTGTCTGTTGGTTGGCTGAATCGCCTGACATTTGAACGCCGGAGGAGCGATGCGCTTCATCACCCCCGTGATCTATGCCGCGCTGTTTGCAACCGCGATCTATGCCGCGATCGCCCAGACGGGCCCGCTGCCCGCGGTTTCGGAAACCACAGCTTCCATTAATCAGACCAAGCTCGCTTACGCCGTGCCCACCGACGGCACGCGCGCCGCATCCAAACCGGCCACGCGCGTCGGCAAGCGCGAGGCCTGCCGCCAGCTGGTGGCATCGAAGCATCTCAAGCATCGCGACGCGCGGGATCAAATGCAACTCTGCGTGGCGCAGGCCCGCGTCGATTGCCTGAAGCAGGCGATCGACCAGAAGATGCGCGGCGCGCAGCGCCGGGTCTATGTGAAGGCGTGCTCTGCGACATAAGTCCGTCCGACACGGCAGGGGATATCACGCCGTCGATCGTTGGATTCGTCGCGCAGGATGTGGGGGTGGGGGCGCAATCGCCGCCATCCTCCCTTTTCGATCACACTTTAATCCACGCGCGCCGGACCGTTGGTCCGCATTTGCCTTAACGGCGGCCGGTCGAGCTGCCGCTTCAGTACGATCCCGGCATGGCGGGAGCACCCGGAACGTCCGGTGCGGTCCATTGCGGGCCTCTGTTGGCGGGCTCGAACACGCTCGGCGCGGGACCGCTACGGTTCAGCCGTTCACGAGCCGGAGGAGGGCTCATACCGACCGTTCCGCTGTTCGACCTGCGCATGCTGGAATGCATTTTCTTGGTCTTGTTGGTTTTCTTCGCTGTCTTCTTTTTGTGCACCTGACTGTGCGTGTTCGCCGTGCTGTCGGTCTTCATCGTGTTCTGTCCCGAGGGACTGGTGGTTTGCGCGCTGACGGTTCCGGCGGACACCGCCGCCATCAGAGCCGCGCAGCATGTTGCGATCATGAGCTTTCGCATGAGAGCTCTCCGTTAATTTGAAACCCGTCTGATCAATGAGGAGCGGACCGGCGTGTTCCTGCCGCACGGAAATGTGTTTCGCAGGCGCGAATGGCGTGGGCCGATTCTGGGGAGGCGCGCTTGATGCCGGCAAACCGGAACACGTGCCGTGCGTCCGCGATGGCCGGCCGCACCGCCGGCGGCGATGATCGCTCGGCCTGCGAAGGCGGTGGCTTCCGTAACCTTACTGGTCTTTTTCCCGCGAGATCGTGATGCTGGAACCGCTCTTGCTCGCCTGACACTGGATATCGAGCTTGCGGTAGCGCGTCTTGATGTCCTTGCCGCGCAGAATGCCGATCCGTTCGAAACAGCGGTTGGCGCCGCGCAGCGCATCCTTGCGCGGAATGGTGAAGATCACCGCGGCGGCGGTGGCGACCATCTCGACAAAGGCCGCCGGCGGCTTGCGCGCGGGGGAGGCGGCGAAGAAATCCGCCTGCCGGTTGCGGCTGGAGCAGCCGAGCGAGGCCTGCGTCGCCAACGGATGTTGCAGATAGATGATGCCGCCCGCGGCGCGTCCGACTTTCAGGCCTTCGATGCGGCCCGCAAGCTCGCGCGCCTGCTCGTCGCAGCGATCGGCGCGAGCCGGCACGATCGACAGGCCGAGCGCCGCGATCAGGGCCGAAGACAAAACGAGCGAATGCGGAAAAGCATGTGCCATGAAATCCCCCATGCATTGAACCGCGCGCCTTGATTTTGCGCAAGCCGGATTTGGTGCTTGTCGTCTCGAGCGGCAGGGGCGGGCTGGCGCTCACGTCACGCTTGCAGCCATTCCCGCGCGTGGCTCACTCTGTCGCAGGCGCATGGCACGACTTTCGACGCCTTTCCTTTATCCGAAAACAGATTAGAACGGCTCCAGGGCGCGCTTGCGCGCGCCCAGACCGCAAGGCGCGTCCGCGCGCCACCGCAAGGGGATATGCCATGAACGCTCCGACCAGCATTCCTTCGCCGCAGGCGTTGCCGCCGTATCGGCATACGCCGCTGTTTCCGCTCGGCAAGGACGAGACCCCTTACAAGAAAATCTCGTCGGACGGCGTTCGGGTTGAGACCGTGCTGGGCAAGGAGATGCTGGTGGTGTCGCGCGATGCGCTGCGCACGTTGGCGGAAGCCGCCTTCGTCGACATCAACCATTACCTGCGGCCGGGCCATCTCGCGCAATTGCGCAAGATCCTCGACGATCCGGAGGCCAGCGACAATGACAAGTTCGTTGCGTTCGATTTTCTGAAAAATGCCAACATCGCCGCCGGCGGCGTGCTGCCGATGTGCCAGGACACCGGCACGGCGATCATCATGGGCAAGAAGGGCTCGCGCGTATTGACCGAGGGCGACGACGAGGCGGCGCTCAGCGAAGGCGCGCGCGATGCGTATCTCAAACGCAATTTGCGCTATTCGCAGGTCGCGCCGCTGTCGATGTTCGAGGAGAAGAACACCCGCAACAACATGCCGGCGCAGTGCGAGATCTACGCCGAGGGCGAGGACGCTTACAAGTTCATGTTCATGGCCAAGGGCGGCGGCTCGGCCAACAAGAGCTTCCTGTTTCAGGGGACGCCCTCGCTGTTGACCAGGGAGCGCCTGCACGCCTTCCTCAAGGAGAAGGTGCTGACTCTTGGTACCGCGGCATGTCCGCCGTATCACCTGGCCATCGTCATCGGCGGCACCTCGGCCGAACTGACCATGAAGACGGTGAAGCTGGCCTCCGCGCGCTATCTCGATGCGTTGCCGACCACCGGCAGCGAGGACGGCCACGCCTTCCGCGATCTGGAGATGGAGCAGGACATCCACAAGATGACGCAGTCGCTCGGCGTCGGCGCGCAGTTCGGCGGCAAATATTTCTGTCACGATGTTCGCGTGATCCGCCTGCCGCGGCACGGCGCGTCGCTGCCGATCGGGCTGGGCGTGTCCTGCGCCGCCGACCGTCAGGTGCTCGGCAAGATCACCATGGACGGCATCTATCTCGAGGAACTCGAACACAATCCGGCGCAGTATCTGCCGGCGGTGGAAGGCCATCTCGGCGGCGAGGTGGTCAGGATCGATCTCGACAGGCCGATGAAAGAGATTCTCGCGACGCTGTCGCAATACCCGATCAAGACCCGGCTGTCGCTGAACGGCACCATGATCGTGGCGCGCGACGCCGCCCATGCCAAGCTGCGCGAGCGGCTGGAGAAGGGCGAGCCGCTGCCGGATTATTTCAAGAACCATCCGATCTATTACGCGGGTCCGGCGAAGACGCCGGCGGGCTACGCCTCGGGCTCGTTCGGCCCGACCACGGCGGGGCGGATGGATTCGTTCGTCGATCAGTTTCAGGCGGCCGGCGGTTCGATGGTGATGCTGGCGAAGGGCAATCGCGCGCCGGCGGTGCGCGAAGCCTGCAAGAAATACGGTGGCTTCTATTTGGGTTCAGTCGGCGGCTCGGCGGCGAATCTTGCCGAGCACTGCATCAAGAAGGTCGAGGTCGTGGAATATCCCGAACTCGGCATGGAGGCGATCTGGCGCATCGAGGTGGTGGATTTTCCGGCCTTCATCGTCGTCGACGACAAGGGCAACGACTTCTTCAAGGAACTGAATCTGGGCTAGGCGTTACGGAGCGGGTTTGCCGTTGTTGAGCGCCAATTGAGCGTCGAAGGCCCGCTTGTAGGCGGGCCGCGCCTTGCCGCGGGCAACGTAGGCGCTCAGATTCCGAAATTCGTCGAGAATACCGGACGCTTTCAGCCTCAGCAGCACCGACACCATCATCAGGTCGCCGGCACTGAACGCGCCGTCGAGCCATTCGGCATCGCCCAGACGAACAGAGAGTTGTTTCAGCCTGTCGCGGATGCGATCTGCCTTCAAGGGCATGCGCTCCTCGCTCCATGACTTGTCGCCTTCCAGGATTTTGGCGGTGACGAGTTCGAGAATCGGCGGCTCCACGGTGTTGAGCGCGGCAAACATCCACGTGATCGCGCGCGCTCGCGCATTGGCATCATCCGGCAGCAGGCCGGCGTGGCGCTGCGCGATGTGAAAGACGATCGATCCGGTTTCGAACAGGGCGAGATCGCCGTTCTCGTAGGTCGGAATCTGACCGAACGGATGCAGCGCCAGATGCGCGGGTTCCTTCATCGCGCGGAACGAAACGGCGCGAACCTCGTAAGGCTGGTTCACCTCCTCAAGCGCCCAGCGAACGCGCGTGTCGCGCGCCAGCCCTTTGCCTCCATCCGGTGAGCGTTCAAAGGCGGTGATGATGATGGTCATGATGAAGCGCTGCTCCTGACAAATCACTGGCCGTTCGCGGGCGATGCAACGGCGGGCCGTGCTGATCTCAATAACCCTTGACGCGACGATGTTCATACGATATTTAACTTATAGGTTAAATACAAGAGAAACCCGGAATGGACAGGCTTTCCAGCACGTTTTCGGCGCTGGCCGACCCGACAAGGCGGGCGATCCTGGCGCGGCTCGCGCTTGGCGAAACCTCGGTCAACGAACTGGCCGCGCCGTTCGAGATGAGTCTTCCCGCCGTCTCCAAGCATCTCAAGGTGCTGGAGGGGGCGGGTTTGATTACACGCGGACGCAACGCGCAGTGGCGGCCGTGCAAGCTGGAGGCCGCGCCGCTAAAGGAAGCGGCGAATTGGATCGATTTCTACCGCAAATTCTGGGAGGCGAGTTTCGATCGCCTCGATGCCTATCTGGAACGGCTGCAGTCGGGCGACGCCGCGCCGGACGGACCGAAAGCACCGAAAAAGAAGGGACGCAAGAATGGCTGCAAATGAAATAACCGCTCAGGAATTCACCATCTCACGCACCTTCAATGCGCCACGTGACATCGTGTGGCGTGCCTGGACGGAGCGCGAGGCCCTCGCAAAATGGTGGGGGCCGAAAGGCTGCGTCATCGAGGTCGAGGAACTCGATGTCCGTGCGGGCGGCACGTTTCACTACTCGATGGAGATGCAGGAAGGCTGCAAATGGTGGGGCGTCTTCCACTACGAGGACGTGGTGAAACCCGAGCGCATCGTGTTCGTTAATTCGTTTTCGGATGAAGCTGGCGACATTGCCCGTGCGCCGTTCAGCGAAAGCTGGCCCAGGGAAATCCGCAACGTGGTGACGTTTCACGATGAGGGCGGCAAGACGCGGATCGAATTGCGGGGCCGGCCGATCCGCGCGACCGCCGAGGAATGTGCTTTCTTCGAGGGCATGTTCGGCTCGATGCAGCAGGGCTTCGGAGGCACCTTCGATCAGCTCGACGATTATCTCGCGACACAAAAGTGACGCAACGCGCCTGCACAGTGCGATCAATCACAATCAATCATACCCGGAGGATACATCCATGAAGATCGCTCCCTATCTGTTTTTCGATGGCGTTTGCGAACAGGCTTTCAAATTCTACGAGAAGGCGCTTGGCGCGAAAATCGAGGCGATGATGCATTTCAAGGATATGCCCGGCGGGGACAGCCCGGTGCCGGCCGACGCCATGGACAAGGTCATGCATGCCCGCATGTCGATCGATGGCCAGATCATCATGGCGTCCGACGCCATGGGTGGCCGTTACAACAAACCACAGGGCTACGACATCAATCTAACCGTCGACACGCCCGAAGAGGCCGATCGTATTTTCAAGAATTTGTCCGACGGCGCACAGTCCATCAACATGCCGATAGCGGAGACGTTCTGGGCTCTGCGTTTCGGTGCGCTGGTCGATAAATTCGGTACACCGTGGATGGTGAACTGCGAAAAGAAAATGTAATCGCCATAAACAGAGTCGTTTCATGCTCCGACATATCTCAGCATCCGCGAGCCCGTTACCTGCAGCCGAGCAGGAACTGGTCGTCTCTCGCACCTTCAAGGCGCCGCGCGATCTGGTCTGGAAGGCATGGACCGATCCCGATCATGCGAAGCACTGGTGGGGGCCGCCGATGTGCCCCGCCATCGAGATGCACATGGACCTGCGCGTCGGCGGCGAGTGGCGGCATTGCCTGCAATCGGCGGAGGACGGCTCGCCGCTCTGGCAGCATGGCGTGTTCAAGGAGATCGTGCCGCCGCAGCGGCTGGTGTTCACCTTCACCTGGGACAACAACAAATACGTCGAATTTCCCAGCGTGGACATGATGGTGGAGATTACGTTCGAGGAGACCGGGGAAGGCACGCTGGTGACATTGCGCCAGACCGGATTCCATTCGGTTGCCGATCGCGATGGCCATGGTCTGGGCTGGACCGGGACTTTCGACCGCTTCGAGGACTATGCCGCGCGGATGTCGGCCACCAACGCCTCTTGGAGTTTGTGATGTTCAATCTGTTTCCCTGCCTGTGGTTCAAGTCGGAAGCCGAGGAGGCGCTGAATCATTACGTTTCCATCCTTCCGAACTCGCAGATCCAGCAGGTGACGCGGGTGAACGAGGCCGGTCCGTTTCCCAAAGGCGCGGTGATTTCGGTCACCGCGATGCTGGACGGCCAGCTTGTGCTGGCGCTGAACGGCAACCCGCAATTTCCGTTCTCGCTCGCGACCTCGCTGGTGACGATCTGCGCAACTCAGGCGGAGCTGGACGAGCGCTGGGAGAAACTCTCCGCTGGCGGCCAGACCATGCCGTGCGGCTGGCTCACCGACAAATACGGCGTCGCCTGGCAGGTGGCGCCCAAGGTGCTGCCGGAACTGCTGTCGGGCGATCAGAAGGCGACCGACCGCGTCATGGCCGCGATGATGCAGATGACCAGGATAGATATCGCGGCGCTGCAAAGGGCCTATGACGGACAATAGATCGCGATCACGCGATCGCGCCTTGGCCTCTCGAAGGGATGTGTTACAAGGCGCGCCCTTTGTTCGGACAAATATGGAATTGTGATCGTGTCGTCGAGAAGCTATGCCAGAAACGCCATCGTGCTCGGTCTGTTGACGGCGGTCGGCCCGTTCGCGATCGACATGTATCTTCCGGCGCTGCCGTCGATCGCGAGCGATTTGAACGCCTCCACCGCCGCGACCCAGATGACGCTGATGGCGTTCTTCATCGCATTCGGCGTCTGTCAGCTTGTCTATGGCCCGCTCTCCGACATGGCCGGGCGCAAGCCGCCGCTGTATTTCGGTCTTGTTCTGTTCATTCTCGCGTCGATCGGCTGCGCGCTGGCGCCGAATATCCATTGGCTGATCGCGCTGCGGGTGGTGCAGGGCGTCGGCGCGGCGGCGATGATGGTGATTCCGCGCGCGATCATCCGCGATCTGCATACCGGCATCGAGGCGACGCGCCTGATGTCGCTGGTCATGCTGGTGTTCAGCGTGTGTCCGATCCTGGCGCCGTTGATCGGCAGCGCGCTGATCGTGCCGTTCGGCTGGCGCGCGGTGTTCGTCGGCGTCACCATCGCCGCGATTGCCGGTCTTGTCATGACCGTGATCTGCCTGCCCGAGACGCGGCAGCGGGACGACCGCATGCCGGTCAGCGCGGCCGATGTGGCCGGCGGCTTCCGCTATCTGCTGACCCATCCGCGGTTTCTGGGCCTGACCTTCATCGGCGGCCTCGGCATGGCGAGTTTTTTCGCGTTCCTGGCCTCGTCATCGTTCATCTATATCGGCCATTTCGGCCTGACGCCGATGCAATACAGTCTCGCCTTTTCGGTGAACGCCATCGGCTTCATCGGGGCATCGCAGTTTGCCGCCAGCCTCGGTGCGCGTTTCGGCATCGCGCGCATGGTGATGGCCGCGGTGGTTTGCT
Source organism: Afipia sp. 64-13 (assembly GCA_001897755.1). Classification (GTDB taxonomy): domain Bacteria; phylum Pseudomonadota; class Alphaproteobacteria; order Rhizobiales; family Xanthobacteraceae; genus Afipia. The sequence continues at coordinate 68,332 of MKUJ01000016.1, read as the reverse complement.
ACACGCTGCTCGCGCTGGTCAATTTCGCGGTCACGGCGGCGGGCGTCGACAATCTCGCGGTGCTGATGGTCCTGCTGTTCGTGAGTTTTGCGTTCCTCGGCCTTGTCGTCCCCTCGACCATGGTGCTGGCGCTGGACGATCACGGCCCGATCGCCGGCATCGCCTCGGCGCTGGGCGGCACGCTGCAGATGATTGCGGGCGGCGCGGTGATCGCGATCGCCAGCCTGTTTTTCGACGGCACCGCGCTGCCGATGGTAACGATCATCGCGCTCTGCGCCTGCGGCGCATTGCTGCTCGGCTTTGTCACATTGCGGGGCCGGGCCTCGGCGCCGCAGCCGGCGGAGTGAACGGCTGGCCGGGAACTTGGCCGTCTTTTTGCGGAAACCGCCGTGTCCGGATGGATCCAGGGCCGCAAATCGCGGTTTTGATGGGGATGACGCGCGGCCCGCGTTGTCATCGGCCGGGAAACGTAAGACATTCGTTGCGGAATCGCTTTAATACGGCGCTGTTTTCGATTTCACAGTCAGTGAGCCATGCCAGTCATTTCCTCGAAGAAGCCTTATCGGATCGGACGCTCCAAGACCGGGCTCGGCCTGTTCGCCACCAAGCGGATCGAGAAGGGCACCAAGATCATCCGCTATGTCGGCCCGCTTCTGGACTCCCGGAAAAAGGAGGACGACGAGGTCGAGAACAAGTACCTGTTTGAGATCAACAATCGCTGGACCATCGACGGTTCGGTCCGCCGCAACATCGCCCGCTATATCAATCATTCCTGCCGGCCGAACGCGGAATCCGACGTCAATTCGCGCGAGCGCCGCGTCATCATCCGCGCCATCAAGCCCATCGAGCCAGGCGATGAGATCAACTACGATTACGGCACCGACTACTTCAAGATTTTCCTGAAGCCAATCGGCTGCAAGTGCGATTCCTGCGAGAAGAAGCGCAAGAAGCTGCGCGCCGAAGCGCGGGCCGAGAAGCAGCGGCTGAAACTGAAGGCCGAGAAGAAGGCCGCCAGGGACGCAGGCAAGACAGCGAAGGCGGTCAAGGTCGCGAAGAAAGCCTCTGCTGCCCAGTCCACCGCCAAGTCCGTTGCCAAAGGCAAGACGACATCCGCCAAAGGCGTGACTGCGCGGGGTGCTGCGGCCCATGCGCGTGGCAGCGGTCAGGTCACCAAGACCAAGGCCCGCCGCATCCCGTCGGTCGCGACCTCTGCCGGCGCGAAAAGCCGGGCCCGCAAGAGTCGCGCCTCCTGAGGGGCCTGCTGGGAAGACCGCCTTGCCGGAAGCCGCCGTCGCGCCTATCTGACGGAAAACCCCGCGAGGCTGTCTCATGAGCAATGCCACACCGCTGCAGATCGATGTCGTCTCCGACGTGGTCTGCCCATGGTGCTACATCGGCAAGCGCCGGCTGGAATCCGCGCTGGCGCTGGTGCCGGATGTTCCGGTCGAGGTGCACTGGCGGCCGTTCTTCCTCAATCCGTGGGTGCCGCGCGAGGGCATGTCGCGCGAACAGTATCTCACCACCAAGTTCGGCTCGGTCGAGGCCTATAAGAATATCGCCGGGCGCGTGGCGCAGGCGGCCGCGGCCGAAGGGCTGCAATACAATTCGGACATGATGAAGCGCCAGCCCAACACGCTCGATTGCCATCGCCTGATCCATTGGGCGGATGAGGAGGGCAAGGCTGCCGCGATGAAGCAGCGGCTGATGGATCTCTATTTCCGCGAAGGCGGCGATCTGACCGACACCGAGGTCCTGGTGCAGGCCGCCGCCGCTGTCGGGCTCGATGCCGATCGCATTCGCGTGCGTCTTGCCGGCGACGAGGACGTCGATGTGGTGTCCGCGCAGGCGAAGGAAGCTTCCGACATGGGCATCACCGGCGTGCCGACTTATGTGCTGGCGCGGACCTATGCGGTCTCCGGCGCGCAGGATCCCGCGCAATTCGCGGAGGCGATCCGTCAGGTCGCGGCGAAGATGGACAGCCTTTCGGCCTGATCGCGCTGCCGGACATTAAGCGAGCGGCTCGTCATTGCGAGCGCAGCGAAGCAATCCAGACTTTTTGTGCCACAGACATCGACTGGATTGCTTCGTCGCTTCGCTCCTCGCAATGACGGGTTAAACGAACATGCCCGGCATAAAGCCGGGCATGACGAGTTGCTGATTCCGTCTAAGCCAAATCCGTTCGGGAAGCCTCACGCCTTCTTGAGATAGTAGTTCGCGTTCTTGCCGAGCGCGATGCGTCGCAGAACGCGGCGCATGGTTTGCGAGGAACGCAGCGGTTCGACGATGCCGCGGGTGGCGCGGAATGCGGCGAGCTTGACGCCGTCCCATGCCGGATGCAGACCGGGCGCCGCCTGCGGCAGCTTGAGGCTGCGCAACATGGCGTTGACGACATGCAGGTCGTTGAGCCGCTTCACTTCCGGCGTCTTCCAGGTGATCGCCATCGAGATCGAATAGGAGCCCGCGGTGCGCACCCAATGCGGCCACTGATAGGGCACGTAGCAGCCGTCGCCGTCGAACATGTGGAATTCCACCGCGCGCGGCCGGAAGCTCTCGTCGTATTTCACGTTGCGATGGCGAGTGGTCGAGTATTCGACCTGCGCCGCGTCGGCGATGCCGCCGTCCTGGTTGTCGTAGATGCGGAAGAATTTCTCACCGTGAATCTGGACGAAGAAATTGTCCTCGGCATCCATGTGGAACGGCGTGGTGGAGTTCGGCGACGACACGAACAGGAAGCCCTCGATCTGGGAGAATCCGGCGTCTTCGAGGCTGCTGAAGCCGCGGGCGCGGGCGACCGAGAGCAGCGTGTCCTCGACGATGGCGCGATATTCGGGGGATTTCTCGATGCGCTTGAGCACCATCCAGGCGCCAGCGGTTTCGATGCGCTTCACCACCTCGACCGGATCGAGATCGACGCTTTTCACCTTGTCGGGATCCTGGCTGATCTGGGCCGCGCCGGAATTGTATTCGATCAGGTCGCGCGGCAGTTCGGCGGCAAGCTGCGCGATGCGCGGCAGCGTCAGCAGCGGATGGCCGGACAGCATGTGCCGGATCGCGAACGGACGCAGCGGAAAGTCCTTGGTCAAGGCATCCCTGTCGGCGGTGATGACAGGTGCGAATTGCGAGGCGGCATTCATGAGTGCTTCTCCCGGACTTTTCTGATGGTGTGAACGATGCGGCGCGCCGGCTCGCGAATCTGCCGGCGCAGGTTGAGGGCAAGACGGATCGCGCCGACCAGCGGGTCGCGCCGCCGCAGCGGAATCAGCACGTCGCCGATCGGCAAACGGTCCCGCCAGATCGGGTCGATCATCGGATGGCCGGGCATCGCGGTGGAATCCACGCTGGCGATGCGCTCGTCCGCGCACATGTGGCGGGTGAGTTCGAGCGTCAGCAGCACGCCGGGCGAGCATTTGGCGAAGCGCTCGTCGACGCCGAGCTTGAAATAGAAGGCGCGGTCGAGGTGGCGCAGTACGATCGCGGCCGCGACCGGCGTCTCGCCGGCATAGAGCGAAATCACTTCGCATTCACCGCGCGCCGCCATGTCGTGCACCGCGCGGCGGATGAAGGCGAGATGAGCTTCGTCCTGGATCAGCGCGGTGCCGCGCCGGGCCTTCCAGCCGCTGGCCTCCAGTTGCAGGAACACTTCGAGGGCGGGGGCGATGTTCTCGGGCGTCGCGGCGATGGTGAACGTCACATCGCCGGTATCGGCGAGGCGGTTGCGCTGGCGCCGCAGTTCCTTGAGTTTCTTGGCGCCGAGCGCCTCGCGCAGAAGTTCTTCGGCGTCGCGCGTGGCGTCGAGCAACGCGCGTGCGTGGGAATGCAGAACGCGCGGGCGCAAACCATCCCATGCCATCGCGCGTGTGAAGGCCGCCGTCACCGGGCCGTCGAGCGGGGTATCGCGCAGGATCAGCGCGCGCGCGCCGGCGGCACGCGCCTGCCGCATCAGGCGGCCGGCGGCTTCATCGGCCTTGTCGCGGTCGAGCAGCACCGTGCCGAGCGGCGGATAGACGTCGGCGGTGACGAGCGCGGGCAACGGCAATCCGTAGGCGCGCCATGCCGACACCGTGGGCATCAGGCCGATCAGGGTCCCGTTGTCGTTCCAGGCGGTGAGCGCGCGATTTCCGGTCCGTCCGCGTGAGAAGGCATCCACCGCCAGCGCCCAGTCCGGCAGATTGTAGCCGTTCGGCTCGGCGGCGCGGGCGGCGAGGGACCGCCAGGACTCCGGCGGAACATCGCGGAGCATTTGCGGCCGCGCAGGCGCATGATCGGTTGCGGCGCGCGGCGGCAATGACGCCTGCGCCTCGCCGATGGCGCGATGTCCATTCGCGCCTCCTGCGGTTTTGACGGCTTCGAGCACGTCCCTGATCCCCATCATGTCGTGCGGGGAAAACATCCCGCATCATCCGTCGATGGCCGGAACCTAGCGGAGAGATTTCAAAAATCGCTTGGAGTTTGTCTGCAAATCCGCAGGACCCGGTTAGATGTTGCTTAACCATGCCGGCCGGCCGGCTGGAGATGTCGCGGAGCGCGGCATTGACGGACGGGATTTGCGCCGACGCGGTGCGGTTCCGGCGGTCTTGCCGCTTGGAGTGGGCGGTTCGGTTTTGCTATAAATCCGGTGCATCTGAACGGGAGTTTGGCGGAATGAGTGGAAGAATTTTGCGATTTGTCGGTCTGACGGGCGCGGCGGCGCTGTTCGTGCTCGCGACGGTGCCGGCACGCGCGCAGTTCACTCCAGGCTTTCAGCTCGGCGCGGAAAAACAGATGTCTCCCGAAGAGAAAGAACGCAGTCAGGCCCTTGAGCGCGCCGCTAAAGAGGCGCAGAGGAAGATCGTTGTTCCGAAGGCCAGTAACGATCCGTGGGCGGATGTCCGCACCGAGCCTGCGGCCAAGAGCGCCAAGCCAAAGGGCGTCGCGCGCTGATGGCGCGGTTCGTCGGTTCGGTCATCGTCGCGTTCGCGATCGTTGTGTTCGGCTACTACGTCTACTTTCAGCCGACAGCCAGCGAGGCGGCCTGCGATCGTGCTATCCAATCGTCCATCGGGGCCGGGCCGTCATTCGCCGTGCGCTCGCACGCCTCGAGCGCAGGGCATGACAGCATGACGGTGACGGTTGCCTTCAGCACTGCGGATGCCGACGGCACGCGACGCGAACAGGTCTATGGCTGCGATCTGGCGAGGCAGGCGGACGGCGCGTTCGCGGTCGTCAAGGTTTATCCGGCGCAGGGCGCGCCACGCTGACGGCCCGACCCGCTCCACTCATTTCGCCGATACCGATGCCATAGGTGTTTATCGATCGGTTTTCATGGATCGTTCAGGACGTTCATTGGTATCGCGTTAGTGTTCGCGCGATAGGTTATAGTGATGAACCGGCTTGGCGGTTCATCAAATTTCGGAGGCCCACTTGAAGCAGTCCGTCCTGCGCTTTCTGGCTAATCAGTCCGGCGCGACCGCGGTCGAATATGGGCTGGTCCTGGGCGGCATCGCCCTGGCCATTGTGGCTGCTATTCAGGGGGTCGGCACCTCCATCAGTACAGTGCTCGGAAGGGCCGCCACCGCCCTGAAATAACGCGCTCGCCGCGTGGCCCGTGCGATGCGGGTTTGTCTTTCCTTATGACAGAACAGAGTTCTCGTTGTGGCCGCCTGCCGGGTGTCCGCGATATCGTGCTGCGTGACGCAGGCCGCCATTATTTCTGCAATTATTTGTACGACACCATGCCCGCGCCGCGCAGGTCGCGAGCCGGGCTCCGGCGCGCCTGACGGTCCGGCGCCGCATATTCGAAAAAGTAAATGTTTACTTCTTGATGTGGCGCGCTAAGTCTTCGGCGGCTTGCGACCGAGGAACAGTTCGAGAAAGACGCCTCGCAACCACCTGTTGGCGGGGTCGTAATGATAGCGCTCGTGCCAATGCTGCTTGATGTCGATCGTCGGCAGCTTGAGCGGCGGTTTGAGCAACTTGATGTTGGTCGGGTTGGTGAAAGACAGCGCGAGATTGCGCGGCACGGTCCCGATCGTGTCGGTCTGGGAGATCACCACCGGCAAGGTCAGGAAGTGGGAGACCGTCATGGCCACCGGGCGCTTGATGCGCTGCTTGGCGATCGTCCGTTCGATCCCGACCTCGTGCGCGGTGCCGCTCGATGACACCACCACGTGCGGCAGGGTTGAGAATTGCTGGAGAGACAGCGTGTCCTTCACCGTGGGATGTTCGGTGTTCGCGATACAAACGAATTCGTCGCGATAGAGAAGCTGCTCGAAGAATCCGCCGGACAATCCTTCGAACAGGCCGACAGCCAGATCGACATCACCGGAGATCATCGATTCCTGAATGCCGCGACGTGGAATCGACTCGATGTTGATGCCGACATTCGGCGCGATGGTCTGTAGATGGCGCAGCAGGCGCGGCATCATCACGGCCTCGCCGATATCCGTCATGAAGACCGAGAAGGTACGGGACGAACGCGCGGCGTCGAAGCTGGCGTCGATCTTCAGCGCGCCGTCGATCAGTTCGCAAGCCTTGCGGATCGGCTCCGCGATCGATGCGGCGTAAGGCGTTGGTTCCATGCCGCGCACGGTACGCACGAACAACGGGTCGTTCAGAATCTTGCGCAGCCGCGCCAGCGCGTTGCTCAGCGCCGGTTGACTCAAGCCCACGCGATCGGCGGCGAGCGTGATGTTGCGCTCGCGATCGATGGCGACGAACGCCACGAGAAGGTTGAGATCCAGCGAATTTATATTCATGCGACGAATACGCTACATGGAGAAATGGTATTAGACAACATCGTGACCTCATTCTCTAATCAATGAGGGTACGGCATTGCAATGACATCGCGCAGATTACGACACGCGTGATCTGATCAAGCGACGATGATGCCTTGGCGACGGCGATTTCGTTTCACCGCCGTGATGTCGTGCGCGACTTTCTCATATGGGGTGATCGATGAAAGTTAAGTGCAGCATCAAGGCCAATGTCTATAAAGACTCCGTTTCATTGATGAGGATTTCGCAGCTTGTCGTCTCGCGGACGTCCGTGCAGCGCACAACGCTGTTGATGGGGACCAAGGCGAACAAGGAGTTTCTGGCGCAGGCCAAGCTCATGCGGCCGGAGTTGGATGCGGCGCAGCCCAGTGACATCATGATCGTCGTGGAGGACGGTGCGGATGAAACGATCGCCGCGGCCGAGCGTGAAATTCATTCGCTGATCGCGGGCGAGGAGCCCAAGGCGGGCTCGTCCGAACAGGCTGCCGAATTGCCGCCGCGCTCGATCGCGGTCGGCGTCTCGCGCGCCGAAGAGGCCGATCTGGCGTTGATTTCGGTGCCGGGCTCCTATGCCGCGGCCGAAGCGATGAAGGCGTTGCGGCAGGGTCTCAGCGTTCTCCTGTTCAGCGATAACGTGCCGATCGAGCAGGAGCGCGAACTCAAGAAGGTCGCGCAGCGCAAGAACCTTCTCGTCATGGGACCGGACTGCGGTACGGCGGTGATCAACGGTGTGCCGCTCGGCTTCGCCAATGTGGTGCGGCGCGGCGGCGTGGGTCTGGTCGGCGCGTCCGGCACCGGCCTGCAAGAGATCATGTGTCAGGTCCATCGCCTCGGCGAGGGGCTTTCCCATGCCATCGGAACCGGCAGCCGCGATGTGTATGACGACATCGGTGGCGCAACGATGTTGCAGGGACTCGATCTGCTGGCTGCCGACAAGGCCACCAAGGTGATCGCGATCATCTCCAAGCCGCCCGCGCCGGCTGTGCAGCAGCGCGTGCTGGCCAAGGCCGCGTCGCTGAAAAAGCCGGTGGTGGTCTGCTTCCTCGGCGGCAATCCCGCCGCGTCTGGCGATAACGTCCATTGCGTCGCGACATTGCAGGAGGCGGCCGCCAAGGCCGTCTCGCTCGCCAAGGGCACCAAGGTGGCCGGCGAGGTTTCGCACGCCGGCGCGACGGTCGACGCGATCTCCGCCGGGCTGAAGCCGTCGCAGCGCTTCATTCGCGGTCTTTATTCGGGCGGCACGTTCTGCTCGGAGGCGCAGGTCATCTGGCAACGCCACGGCATCAGCGCCCATTCCAACGTCCCGCTCAACTATGACCTCAAGCTCAAGGACGAGAACACGAGCGTCGAGCATACCGCGATCGATCTCGGCAGTGACGAGTTCACGGTTGGCCGGCCGCATCCGATGATCGACTATGGCGTGCGTATCGACCGTCTGCAGCGCGAAGCCAGGGATCCCGATGTTGCCTGCATCGTGCTCGATGTGGTGCTCGGCTATGGCAGCCACGAAAATCCGGCGAGCGTTCTGGCGCCGGCCATTCGCGCGGCGAAGGCCACCGCCACGCAGGACGGCCGCGAACTGCCGGTCATCTGCTTCATCTGCGGCACCGACGAGGATCCGCAGAATCTGGTTTCGCAGACCGAGGCTCTCGCCAAGGAGGGCGTGATCTTCGCCTCGGGAAGCACCGATGCGGCGACCATCGCAGCGGATCTCGCCACCCGGATGGCCTCGAGCGGGGCTGCTCCGGATCGTCGCGCGCAACAGGGTAAGGGCCGGTAATGACCATGGCGTATTCTCTTCTTGACCGTAAAACCTCCGTCATCAGCCTCGGCGCGTCCGATCTCGACAAGGGCATCGAAAGCGCCAAGGCTCCTCTGGTGCGGCTGCAGTGGCAGCCGGTCGGCGACGGCAATCCGGATGTGGCCTGGAGCCTTGCGCAGATCGTCGGCGACAAGGACGATCCGGAGGCGTTCGGCTCGCTGGTCGATCGCGCGAACGAGGAGGCGTTGCAGCGGATCCTCACCGCGCAACCCGTGTGGGTGGACGTGGTTCTGCACGCCTCCGAGGTGTGGCCGGATATGGGTCGCACGCTGCTGCACGCCGGTCCGCCGATCGCCTGGGACGACATGTGCGGCCCGATGCGCGGCGGCGTGATCGGCGCCATTCTCTACGAGAAATGGGCCGACACCCAGGAGGCGGCGGAGAAGCTCGCCGGCAGCGGCGCTATCCGCTTTGCGCCGTGCCATGAGTTCGGCGCGGTCGGCCCGATGAGCGGTATCATCTCGCCGTCGATGCCGCTGTTCGTCGTGGAGAACAAGACGGGCGGTACTTTCGGCTACGCGCCGATGATGGAATCGGGCGGCGCGAAAACCCTTCGCTTCGGCGCCTTCGCGCCCGAAGTGATCGCCGGCCTGAAGTGGATCGAGAACGTGCTGGCGCCTGCGCTCAAGACCGCGGTCGCCGGGATCGAGGGCGGCCTGCCGCTGAAGCAGATCATGGGGCAGGCGCTGCACATGGGCGACGACGTCCATAACCGCAACACGGCGGCGACCCTGCTGCTGCTGCGCGCGGTGATGGAATCGCTGCTCGGCTCCAATACGCCCAAGGACATCGTCCAGGACGTGGTCAAGATTGTCGGCGCGGACGACATGTTCTTCCTCAGCCTGTCGATGGCCGCGTGCAAATCCACCATGGACGCAGCCCATGGCGTGCCGCACAGCAGTATCGTCACCGCCATGGCCCGCAACGGCGTCAATGTCGGTATCCGGGTCAGCGGTCTTGGCGGAAGCTGGTTCGTTGGCAAGGCGGACGTGCCGGTCGGTCTGTTCCTGCCGGGCTTCAGCGAAGCCGATGCCAATCCGGATATCGGCGACAGCGCCATCACCGAAACCTCGGGCCTCGGCGCGTTCGCCATGGCTGCCGCTCCGGCGATGGTGCAGTTCGTCGGCGGCACGCCGCAGGACGCGCTGCGTTATTCGCGCGAGATGGCGTTCATCACGGTCGGACGCAATCCCGGCTTCACGCTGCCGGCGCTCGACTTCATCGGCGCGCCGGTCGGTATCGACGTCCGCAAGGTGGTCGACGAAGGCATGCGGCCGGTCATCAACACCGCGACCGCGCATAAGGAAGCCGGCAAGGGCATTATCGGCGCCGGCATCGTCAAGGCTCCGATGAAGTGCTTCACCGAAGCCGTGCAGGCTCTGGCTGACGGCGCAGCGAAGTCCTAAGCGCAACGACACATTGCTGTCAGCAGGAAGGCGCCCTTCGGGGCGCCTTTTTGTTTGGACGGCCCGTGGCGACGAGGGGGCGGACATCCCGGTGTTGCGACGAAGGGTTGCGTGCAAGCGCGAGTCGCTTGCGAAACGGAGGGCTGCTGCCCGCGACAGTGCAGAGCGTTCGCACTGCCGCGCCTCTGGCATACCAGAGCTATGCCCCGCCGATTTTCATGCAGCCAATTGTCGCGCCGCCGCAAAACGCTGTTTTTCGCGGCGTTTTTCAAAAAACATTCACGATGTGAATTCGGTCTATACGGCTGCGCGCGTAGGCAATCGAACGAGTTTGTTTTTAGATCGACCTGTGAGATGTGCGCCACAATCGACATAAGTCGAAATGCCGAACGACGAACGAGTTGGCTGTCGCAGATCAAGGAAACGTAACAGGGGGATTTTTGTATGACTCAGAATCGTCGTCGTGTTCTGCAGGCTGGCGTGTTGTCGGCCGCGTTGATTGCCGGAGCGAGTGCATTCACTCTCGCCAAGGCTGCGGATGAGCCCATCAAGATCGGCATTCTCATTCCGGGTTCGAAGGCGGACCACGGCTGGATGGAATCCGGCTACAACGGCATGAAGGAAGCCGAGAAGCGCTACGGCAAGAAGATCAAGGTCACCTATATCGAGAACGTGAAGTTCGCCGATATGGAGCAGGCGCTCGTGACGCTTGCGATGAAGAACGACCTCGTGATCGGCGGCGCCGGTCAGACCCAGGCTTCGGTGCTCAAGGTCGCCAAGCGCTTTCCGAAAGTGAAGTTCTCGATCGTCGGCCCGACCGGTCAGCCGACCGAGAACGTGGCGCAGTACGACGTGCTGCAGGCCCAGATCGGTTACATCGCCGGCGCGGTTGCCGCGATGATGTCGAAGAACGGCGCGGTCAGCTATGTCGGCGGCCTTGAAATCCCGGCGATCGTGAACACCGGCAAGGAATTCTGCAACGGCGCCAAGAACGTCAAGCCCGACGTCAAGTGCATCGAGAGCTACACCGGCGATTTCGACGACGTGGCGAAGGCGAAGGAAGCGACCCTGGCGGCGATCGCGCAGGGCGCGGACGTTCACTACAACATCCTCAATCTCGGCGTGCGCGGCATGGAGCAGGCGGCGCGTGAGAAGGGCACCAAGATGATTGGCAGCTACACCAATTATTGCGGTGAGAAGAACCCGCTCTACATCGCCTACACCACCAGCGGCATCGGTTACATGTACGAGTACGCGATCGACCAGATGGTCGCTGGCACCTGGCACCCCGAATACAAGCCGTTCGGTCTGGTGATGGGTCCGCGTTCGGCCGGCATCAGCGTCTGCACCGGCGAGACTCCGGAAATCAAGTCGAAGATCAAGGAGCTGGAAGAAGACCTGTTGTCCGGCAAGATCAAGGTTCGGGTGGGCTGATCAAATGGCGCTTCTGGAGCTGTCCGGCCTGACGAAAAGGTTTGGTTCGTTCACCGCTCTCGACAATGTGAGCCTCACAGTCGAGAGCGGGGAGGTCCACTGCCTTCTCGGTGAAAACGGTGCCGGCAAGTCGACTCTCTGCAATCTGATTTTCGGTGTGCACAAGCCGGATGCGGGCGTCATCTCCCTTGCGGGAGAGACGTTCCACCCGGCGGGGCCGGCCGAGGCTCTCCAAAAAGGCATCGTCATGGTGCACCAGCATTTCAGCCTGGTGCCGAACATGACGGTGGCGGAGAACCTCATGTTGGGCCGTTCCGGCCCGAAGCTGGAGCCGCGCATCGTGATCGATCGCATGGCGGAGCTTGCGGCCGAGTACGACCTGCGGATCGATCCGCACGTACGCATCGAGGATTTGTCGGTCGGCGAGCGCCAGCGCGTCGAGATCATCAAGTGCCTGCTGGGCGATCCACGGCTGTTGGTTCTGGATGAACCGACAGCCGTGCTGCAGCCCGACGAAATCGATGCATTGCTTGCGATCTGCCGCCAGTTGGTGGATCGCGGCAAGGCAGTGCTCCTCGTCACCCACAAGCTCGGCGAGATCAAGCGCATTGCCGACCGCACCACGGTCTTGCGTCAGGGCAAGGTCGTCGAGACGGTGAAGATGGAAGGGGCGGACATGCAGTCGCTGGTCCGCTCGATGGTCGGACGCGACGTGCGTTCGCCCGGATCGGTTCTCGCCGCCACGATCGGCATCGAGAACCAGAACGAAGCTGACAGCAAGGTCGTTTCCATGCTGTCGCAGGACCGCACCGTCGAGCCGGCGTTGCAGTTGTCACATCTGACCTATAACGATCTGGACGGCGTCACTCGTATCGACGACATCAACCTCAAGGTGATGCCCGGCGAGATCGTCGGCATCGCCGGCGTCGAAGGCAACGGCCAGACCGAGCTTGGTCTCATTCTCGCGGGGCTCTTGCAGCAGGCGTCCGGCTCGATTTCGGCCGGCGGCAAGAACCTCGACGGCTGCTCGCCGGAGGAGATCACCGCGGCCGGCGTCGGCATCGTGCCGGAAGACCGTCATGCGGTGGCCTGCATCAAGGAGATGTCGGTCGAGGAGAACCTGTTCCTCGGCTCGATCTCGCAATTCACCAAATTCGGTTTCGTCAATCGTCCGGCGATGCGCCTGGCGGCCCGCGAGCTGATGCGCGAGTTCGACGTGCGCGCGAGCGGCCCGGAGATTCCGATGTCGGGATTGTCCGGCGGCAATCAGCAGAAGGCCGTGCTGGCCCGCGAGCTGACGCTCGATCCTCTGATCTTCCTGCTCGCGGCGCAGCCGACGCGAGGTCTGGATGTCGGTGCCATCGAGGCCGTCTACAGCCGGATCCGCGCGGCGAGCGAGAGCGGACTGGGCGTGCTCCTGATTTCCAGCGAGCTTGAAGAACTGATCGCTGTGTCGGATCGCATCGCCGTCATTTACCGCGGCAAGCTTGTCGGCGAGCTGTCGTCGGATTCATTCAGCCGAGAGTCAATTGGGGCGATGATGTCGGGACATGAACATGTCTAAGTCGGAATTTGCAGTGAAATCCTCGAGCCTGAGCTGGCCGGATGGATTGAAAGGGGCGATCCCGTTGCAGGTCGTGGTTCCGGTTGTCGCCACGATCGGCGCGCTGCTGATCGGCCTGTTGATCATCGCCATCACCGGCGGATCGGTTTCGGAAGCGGTCGAGGCGTTCTGGGACGGCATGGCGGGCAGCAGCTTCAACATCGGCTCCTCGCTCAACCGCGCCATCAGCCTCGGCCTGGTCGGCCTCGGCTTCATCTTCGCGAACCGGGCCAACCTCACCAACGTCGGCGGCGAAGGCCAGATCGCCATCGGTGGCATGTTCGCCACCGCCATGGCGCTGCACGGGGCGGGGTCCTTGCCGTTCGGTCTCGCCTTCATTGTCCCGCTGTTCGTCGGCGCGCTCGCCGGCGGCTGCTGGGGCGCGCTCGCCGGCGTGCTGAAGGCCAAGCGCAACACCAACGAAGTCATCAGCACGCTGCTGCTGTCCTTCATCGCGCTGCCTTTGGTGTATTGGTCGGTGGAGTCGTTCCATCTGCTGCGCAAGCCGATCAGCGACGTCTCCTCGCTGCCGGAATCCCCCGAGATCCCGGATGCGACCAAACTGCCGCTGCTGTTCCCGGCGGACGGCTCGTCGCCGCTGCACATCGGTCTGCCGCTCGCGATCGTCGCCGTGATCGTGGTTTGGTTCGTGCTGCGTCACACCGCGCTGGGTCTCAAGCTGCGCGCGGTCGGTCTCAACGAGATGGCCTCGCGTCGCGCCGGTCTGCGGGCGAGCTGGCTGATCATTCTCGCCATGGGCGTTTCCGGCGCGCTTGGCGGCCTCGGCGGCGCGATCATGATCCTTGGTCAGCAATATTACCTGACCAGTGACTTCTCCTCCGGATACGGCTTCGACGGCCTGGTCGTCGGTCTGTTGTCGCGCGGCTCGGCCGTGGGTGTGGTGATTGGCGCGCTGCTGTTCGGCTTCCTGCGTTCGGGCAGCATCAACATGGAAATCACCGCTCATATTCCATCGGCAGTGGTCTTGATCTGTCAGGGTCTGATCGTGATCGCCATCGCCGGATCCGCCATTCTTATGAATAGAAAGCCGAACTCATGATCGAGGAACAACTCGCAGTTTTCATCGGATCGGGCCTGCGCCTCGCTGTGCCCCTGATCTTCGCCGGCGCCGGCGAAATGCTCAGTGAGCGGGCCGGCGTTCTCAACCTCAGCCTCGACGGCATGATGCTGACCTCCGCCTTCACCGCGGCAGCGGCGTCCTGGGCAACCGGATCGCCGATGGCCGGACTTGCGGCCGGTGTCATTGCCGCGGTGTCGGTGGCTTATGTGCAGGCCATCCTGAGCGTGACGTTGCGCGCCAACCAGCTCGTGGTCGGCATCGGCTTCAACATTCTGGCGCTCGGTGCGACGACCTTCCTCTACCGGGAGATTTTCGGGCCGCTGTCGCGCGACGCCATTCCCGGCTTCACCCAGCTCAACTGGTCGTGGCTCACGTCCATTCCGGTGATCGGCCCGGCGCTGTCGCACCAGACCTGGCTCGCTTATCTCGCCATCTTCATGGTCGGGGTGACCTGGGCGCTGCTGAAATACACCTCGTTCGGCCTCGCGGTGCGCGCGGTCGGCGAGGATCCGCGCTCGGCCGACAAGGCCGGCATCAATGTCGCCCGCACGCGTTATCTCGGGGTGCTCTATGCCGGCGCGCTGGCGGGGCTTGGTGGCGCGTTCCTGTCGATCGCCGACAGCAACACCTTCACCGAGAACATGACCAAGGGCGCGGGCTATCTGGCCATCACCGCGGTGATCTTCGGCGGCTGGACGCCGTGGCGCACGCTCGGCGCGTGCCTGCTGTTCGGCTTCGCCACTGCGCTGCAGTTCCTGGTGCCGGCGCTGCAGCTCGACGTTCCCGTCGCCCTGCTGCTGCTGCTGCCGTATCTTCTGGCGTTGATCGCGATCGCCGGCTTCGTCGGCAAGAGTCGCCAGCCGGCGGCGCTGACCATACCGTTTGCGCGCGGGGCGTCGTGATGCCCGCGCGGTTCTCACCGTCACAAGTCCATTGAAGGGGAAGGTCCATGGCGACAAACGCTAAAATTTCGGAGAAGGCGCAGGACGAGGTCAGGCCTCTCGGCACCGGCGGCTACAAATGGCTGGTCAGCGATGGCAACGTGAACATGGCGATGGAACCGCCGCCGTCGCGGCCCATCACCGTCGATGCCGAGCATCAGTCGGTGACGATGGACCTCAATCGCACGGCGATCGTGGTCATCGACATGCAGAATGATTTTTGCGCCAAGGATGGCTGGGTCCATCATCTCGGGGTCGACTTCACGCCGGGGCGCGCGCCGATCGAGCCGCTGCGCAAGCTGCTGCCCGGCCTGCGCAAAGCGGGCGTGCCGGTGATCTGGGTGAACTGGGGCAACCGGCCCGACCTGATGAACATGCCGCCGAACCAGATCCACCTCTACAAGCGGACCGGCGTCGGTATCGGCCTGGGCGAGCCGCTGCCGGTGGGCGGTCACAAGGTGCTGGAGAAGGATAGCTGGGCCGCCGCGGTGGTCGACGAGCTCAAGCCGCTGCCGGAGGACATCTGCGTCGACAAGTACCGCATGAGCGGCTTCTGGGACACGCCGCTCGACAGCATCCTGCGCAACCTCGGCACCAGGACCATCCTGTTCGCCGGCGTGAACACCGACCAGTGCGTGCTGCACTCGCTGACCGACGCCAATTTCCTCGGCTATGGCTGCGTCATGGTGGAGGACTGCTGCGCCACAACCTCGCCGGACTACTGCACGGCGGCGACGCTGTTCAACGTCAAGAAGGGCTTCGGCTTCGTCACCAAGTCGGACTCGATCATCCGGGCGCTGCCCCGGTCCTGAGCTTTTCCTGTTGCGCGCAGGTCCCTGGACCGGCCCGTGCGCAACGACGCCGGCTTGTCGCCCGGGGGACACCCGCGGATTTGCTCATCCGCGCCGGAGGCGACGAGCCGGCGTCACCTGGTTTTCAGGTGGGGGAAATGTAGGTCGAGGAGCTTGAGAACAACAGAGGCCGCCCACGGGGCGGCCTTTTTGTTCAGGCTTGTATAGCGGCGGTTGATAACCCTGCCATCGTTGCGATGCCGACTATTGCTGACCGGTCGGTCCTGGGGCTCAGCGGTATCTGCGCTGAACAAGGGTTGGAGCAGGGCGGCAGATGAAAGAACCATCTTAAGCATTGCACCGCCTGACTGCCCGGTCGGATCCGAGCTGTTTACAAATGTGGCCGGGTGCCTCCGAAATCAACTTCGAATATCCGAGGTTGAATACGGACGGTACGCACAGCTCCAAAAAGAACATATTGCGAACAAGGAACAAATAGGGTACATTACTGCCATCGGATGTCCTTCGCGATTCCGGTCCGCCGCCTCTGGGAAGCCTGTTTGCCGGCCGGCGAATCCCGTTCATAAGGAGCATGACCAATGGCACCCGCTGCCCTGCGTATCGTCGAAGGAACTTCCATGGACAAGACCAAGGCTCTGTCGGCCGCGCTCTCCCAGATCGAGCGCCAGTTCGGCAAGGGCTCCGTGATGCGGCTGGGCAAGAACGACCGTTCGATGGACGTCGAGGTCATCCCGTCCGGCTCGCTCGGCCTCGATATCGCGCTCGGCGTCGGTGGCCTGCCCAAGGGGCGGGTGGTCGAGATTTACGGTCCGGAATCCTCCGGCAAGACCACGCTGGCGCTGCATTGCGTCGCCGAGGCGCAGAAGAAGGGCGGCATCTGCGCCTTCATCGATGCCGAACACGCGCTCGATCCGGTCTATGCCCGCAAGCTCGGCGTCAATGTCGACGACCTCTTGATTTCCCAGCCCGACCACGGCGAGCAGGCGCTTGAGATCGCCGACACGCTGGTGCGCTCCGGCGCGGTCGATGTGCTGATCGTCGACTCGGTGGCGGCGCTGGTGCCGCGCGCCGAACTCGAGGGCGAGATGGGCGATGCGCTGCCCGGTCTGCAGGCGCGTCTGATGAGCCAGGCGCTGCGCAAGCTGACCGCTTCGATCAACAAGTCCCACACCATGGTGATCTTCATCAACCAGATCCGCATGAAGATCGGTGTGATGTATGGCTCGCCCGAGACCACCACCGGCGGCAACGCGCTGAAATTCTATGCTTCGGTCCGTCTCGACATCCGCCGTATCGGCGCGATCAAGGAGCGCGACGAGGTGATCGGCAACTCCACCCGCGTCAAGGGGGTGAAGAACAAGCTGGCCCCGCCGTTCAAGCAGGTCGAATTCGACATCATGTATGGCGAGGGCGTCTCCAAGATGGGCGAGATCCTCGATCTCGGCGTCAAGGCCGGCATTGTCGAGAAATCCGGCGCCTGGTTCTCCTATGACAGCCAGCGCCTCGGTCAGGGCCGCGAGAACGCCAAGACCTTCCTCAAGGCCAATCCCGATCTCACCGCCAAGATCGAAGCTGCGATCCGGCAGAGTTCCGGCCTGCTTGCCGAGCAGATCCTGGCCGGCACGCCCGAGAGCGATGCCGAAGGCGAGGAGCCGGCGGAAGATTGATGACTTCCGAGGCTTGAGTTCGTCGTGACTTGAGTTTCGGTGCGGTCCCGGAAGAACGGGAATCCTTCTGGATCAGACCGCGCCTTCGGAAGAGAACGGGCGTTGTGGATGTTGAGTTGCCGACATCCCCAGCGCCCGTTTTGTTTTTGGGGACTGTTCGGCCGCGCGATTCTCCATGCACCGCTTTATGACAGCCGTCATGGCCGGATTTATTCCGGCCATCCACGTCTTCACTCATTCCGACGTTCCATGCGCTGTCGAGATGCAAGGTCGTGGATGGCTGGGTGAAGCCCGGCCATGACGGGTGTAGGGCTTGCAGCCTGACGCTTTGTCGTGAGGTCGCGCTCCGTCATTGCGGGGAGCGTCCGCGACGAAGCAATCCAGTGCTGCCGCTTTTGCTGCGGCTTTCAAAGCTGGATTGCTTCGCGGAGCCTGTCATCGGGCCGCGCCATAGCGCGTCGTCAACGCGCTGTTGGCCGGAGCCGTTGGCTCGCAATGGCGGCGCAATTGATCGGTCTCACTCCATCGCGGCTACTCCGCCGCCTGCGCGTAGTCCGACACCGGCGGGCAGGAGCAGACCAGATTGCGGTCGCCATAGACATTGTCGACGCGGCCGACCGGCGACCAGTATTTGTCGTTGCGCGAGGTGCCGGCGGGGAAGCAGCCGTCCGCGCGCGAATAGGGGCGCTGCCAGCCGTCGTCGGCGATGTCGTGCACGGTGTGCGGCGCGTTGCGCAGCGGCGAGGCCTCGATCGGCCAGCGGCTCGCCTCCACCTCGGCGATCTCGCGGCGGATCGCGATCATCGCCTCGCAGAACCGGTCGAGTTCGGCCTTCGCCTCGGATTCGGTCGGCTCGATCATCAGCGTGCCCGGCACCGGGAAGCTCATGGTCGGCGCGTGGAAGCCGTAATCGATCAGCCGCTTGGCGATGTCGTCCACGGTGACGCCGCACGAGGTCTTCAAGGGGCGCGGATCGACGATGCATTCATGCGCGACACGGCCGCGCTCGTTGCGATACAGCACCGGAAAATGCGGGTCGAGCCGCTGCGCGATATAATTGGCGTTGAGGATCGCGATCTGCGTCGCGCGCGTGAGCCCTTCGCCGCCCATCATCAGGATGTAGAGATAGGAGATGACCAGGATCGACGCCGAACCATGGGGCGCGGCGCTGACCGCGCCGACCGGGGCCGCGCCGCCATCGCGCGCGATGTGTCCGGGCAGGAACGGCGCGAGATGCTTGCGCACGCCGATCGGACCCATGCCGGGGCCGCCGCCGCCATGCGGAATGCAGAACGTCTTGTGCAGATTGAGGTGGCTGACATCGGCGCCGTAATCGCCGGGCCGCGACAACCCGACCTGCGCGTTGAGGTTGGCGCCGTCGAGATAGACCTGCCCGCCATGCCGATGCACGATGTCGCAGATCTCGCGGATGTGCTCCTCGAACACGCCATGCGTCGAGGGATAGGTGATCATCACCGCCGCGAGCTTGCCCGCGTGCTGTTCGGCTTTCTTGCGCAGATCTTCCACATCGACGTTGCCGTGCGCGTCGCACGCCACCACCACGACCTCCATGCCCGCCATGCTGGCGGAGGCCGGATTGGTGCCATGCGCGGAAGAAGGGATCAGGCAGACCGTGCGCTGCGGCTCGCCGCGCGAGGCGTGATAGGCGCGGATCGCGAGCAGGCCGGCATATTCGCCCTGCGCGCCGGAGTTCGGCTGCAGCGAGATCGCGTCATAGCCGGTGATGGCGATCAGCATCTCCTCCAGCCGCTTGAACAGCGCGTGATAGCCGGCGGACTGCTCCTTGGGCACGAACGGATGCAGCGCGCCGAATTCCGGCCAGGTCACCGGCATCATCTCGGTGGTGGCGTTGAGCTTCATGGTGCAGGAGCCGAGCGGGATCATCGCGCGGTCGAGCGCGAGGTCGCGGTCCGCGAGCTTGCGCATGTAGCGCAAGAGTTCGGTCTCGGAACGATGGGCGTGGAACACCGGATGGGTGAGGAACGCGCTGTTCCGCACCAGTTCTGGCGGCAGCGCCTCGCGCGCCTGCGGCTCGATTGCGTCATAGGCGAGGTTGCCGCCGAAGGCGCTCCACACCGCCTCGACGATGGCGGGCGTGGTGGTCTCGTCGAGCGCGATCGACAGCGTGCCGTCGCCGCCGCGCAGATTGATCTTCTCCGCCAGCGCCCGCGCCACGATCTCGTTCTGCCGCGCGGCGTTCACCTGCACCGTGACGGTGTCGAAGAAGGTTTCGTTCGTCGGGACAAAGCCGAGCTTGCGCAGGCCCGCCGCCAGCGCCGCCGTGCGGCGATGCACGGTGCGCGCGATCTGCGTCAGCCCCTCGGGCCCGTGATAGACCGCATACATCGAGGCCATCACCGCCAGCAGCACCTGCGCGGTGCAGATGTTGGAGGTCGCCTTCTCGCGGCGGATGTGTTGCTCGCGGGTCTGCAGCGCGAGGCGATAGGCCGGCGCGCCGCGCGCATCGACCGACAGGCCGACGAGACGGCCGGGCATGGTGCGCTTGAGCGCATCCTTCACCGCCATGTAGGCGGCGTGCGGTCCGCCATAGCCCATCGGCACGCCGAAGCGCTGCGCCGAGCCGATCGCGATGTCGGCGCCGAGTTCACCGGGCGAGGCCAGCAACGTCAGCGCCAGCAGGTCGGCGGCGATGATCGCGATGCTGCCTTTATCATGGAGTGCGGCGATCGCGGCGCGAGGGTCGCGCACCGCGCCGTCTGTGCCTGGATATTGAAACAGCGCGCCGAACACCTCGGCCTTGTCGAGATCGTGCGCCGGATCGCCGACGATCAGCGTCCAGCCGAGCGGCTCGGCGCGGGTGCGCAGCACCGCCAGCGTCTGCGGATGCACCGCCTGATCGACGAAGAACGCGTTCGTCTTCACCTGCGCGGAGCGATGCGCCAGCGCCATCGCTTCCGCCGCCGCGGTCGCCTCGTCGAGCAGCGAGGCGTTGGCGACATCGAGGCCGGTCAGATCGCAGATCATGGTCTGGAAATTGAACAGCGCCTCCAGCCGGCCCTGGCTGATCTCGGGCTGATACGGCGTGTAGGCGGTGTACCAGGCTGGATTCTCCAGAATGTTGCGCTGGATGACGGTCGGCAGAATGGTGCCGGAATAGCCCTGACCGATCAGCGAGGTGAACACGCTGTTGCGCGCGGCAAGTTCGCGCATATGCGCCAGCGCCTCGGTCTCGCTCAGCGCCGGGCCGAGATCGAGCGGCTTCGCCTGCCGGATCGAGGCCGGCAGCGTCTCGCCGATCAGCGCGTCGATGCTGGGCGCGCCGACGCTTTCCAGCATCGCGGCGATGTCGCGCGGCGAGGGGCCGATATGCCGGCGCGCGAAGTCGGTGGCGGGTTCGTTCGAGGACCGATGCGCGGTCATGAGTTTATCCTTGAAGCGCAATGTTGTGTGTTTTCGTCATGCCCGGCCTTGTGCCGGGCATACACGTCTTCCTTCTTTCGCGCGGCAAACAATCAGGGCGTGGATGGCCGGGACAAGCCCGGCCATGACGATGATTTTTGTCTGCCTATGATTCACGTGTGCCTCACGCCGTATGCGCCTTGTAGGCGGCTTCATCCATCAGGCCGTCGAGCTCGCTCGTGTCGGCGATCTTCAGCTTGAAGAACCACGCGCCGTTGCCGGGATCGGAGTTCACCAGCGAAGGATCGGCGACCACCGCGTCGTTGACGGCGACGACCTCGCCGGTGATCGGCGCGTAGACATCGGACGCCGCCTTGACGCTCTCGACGGTCGCGGCGGCTTCCGCCTTTTTCAGCGCGCGGCCGACCTTGGGCAGTTCGACGAACACCACGTCGCCGAGCTGGGTCTGGGCGAAGTCGGTGATGCCGATGGTGGCGACATCGCCGTCGATCTGCAGCCATTCATGGTCGTCGGTGAACAAAGTGGTCATGAAAAATCCTCAGCGTTGATAGGTGGGAGCGACGAACGGCAGTTTGGCCACGCGCAGCGGCAGGCGCTGGCCGCGCACCTCCGCGAATACGAGTGTGTCGATGGCGGACAGCGCGGTCGGCACATAGCCCATCGCCACCGGTCCATTGACGCTGGGGCCGAAGCCGCCCGAGGTCACGGTGCCGATCCGGTCGGTCGCGGTCGCGTCGGCAAACAGCGGTGCGCCCTCGCGCACCGGCGCGCGGCCCTCGGCTTTCAGGCCGACGCGGCGGCGCGCTGCGCCGTTTTCGAACTGCGGCAGGATCACATCCGCGCCGGGAAACCCGCCGGCCTTGGCGCCGCCGCTGCGGCGGCTTTTCTGCACCGCCCATTCCAGCGCCGCTTCCACCGGCGTCGTCGCGGTGTCGATGTCATGGCCATAAAGGCAGAGCCCGGCTTCCAGCCGCAGGCTGTCGCGCGCGCCGAGCCCGATCGGCAGCACGTCGGCATCCGC
This sequence comes from Afipia sp. 64-13, assembly GCA_001897755.1. GTDB lineage: Bacteria > Pseudomonadota > Alphaproteobacteria > Rhizobiales > Xanthobacteraceae > Afipia. The sequence continues at coordinate 46,391 of MKUJ01000016.1, read as the reverse complement.
CAGCAGCGTGGTAACGACGCGCTCGGCATCGGCCGCCGGAATCGAAATCTCGAAACCGTCCTCGCCGGTGTAGCCGGAGCGCGAGACGAAACAGTCGGCATCGAGAATGCGGCGCGGCCCGGCATCCATGAAACGCATCGCCGCCACATCCGGGGCGTGCTTCGCCAGCACGGCGGCGGCCTTGGGGCCTTGCAGCGCCACCAGCGCGCGGTCGGTCAGCGGCTCGACCGTGCAAGCGTCGGAAAGATGCGCGCGCAGATGCGCCTCGTCGGCGTCCTTGCAGGCGGCATTGACCACCAGAAACAGGTGATCGCCGAAATTCGCCACCATCAGGTCGTCGAGAATGCCGCCCGCCGCGTTGGTGAACAGCGCATAGCGCTGGCGGCCGGGCGCAATGCTGCCGATGTCCTGCGGAACGAGACGCTCCAGCGCGCTGGCGGCGTCCGCGACCTGTCCGGATTTCGGCCGCAGCGCGATCTGGCCCATATGCGAGACGTCGAACAGGCCGGCGGCCGCGCGAGTGTGCAGATGCTCCTTGAGCACGCCTGCGGCATATTGCACCGGCATCTCGTAGCCGGCGAACGGCACCATCTTGCCGCCACGGACAAGGTGCAGCGCATGCAGCGGCACGCGCTTCAACGGGTCGAGGGCAGGGGCATCATGGGCGTGCGCAGGCATATCGAGGCTCCTGACGGCCGCGGGAACCTTTGAATCCAAAGGTTCTGCCAGCCTTGAGAAGCCCCACCTGTCTTTTTGCCTGAGAGTATTATCCCGTCGGCGGATACCGCGCCGGTCGGCCCGGCCGTATCTCTTTCCAGATTTGATCCGTCACGCGGTCCTTTTGCCTGAGAGTTTCCGGGGCGGTTGCTCCTTCGGCGCCGGCTGGGCCGGTCTCTTCCGACGTGACGTCGTGTGCGAAGCAAAACACGGGATTCTGGGGCTGTCAACGCGACCGGAATTTAGACGATCGGGGGTCGTGCGCTCGCAACCGTCTGATCCTAAATCCGCTTCGTGGATGCCGCTTTGTGGACAGGCTCTCGGGCCCCGTCTAAAAGCGGCGTGGAACAGGGCCGCGTGATCCCTCATCGGGAGCGGCGGATTCGAGCAAAGCGCGATTGGACGGTTATGAGCGGCGTTAACGAGATCAGGTCGGGGTTTCTGGATTATTTCGCGAAAAACGGCCACGAGAAGGTGGCGTCCTCGCCGCTGGTGCCGCGCAACGACCCGACCTTGATGTTCACCAATGCGGGCATGGTGCAGTTCAAGAACGTGTTCACGGGTCTTGAGAGGCGCCCCTATCAGCGCGCCACCACCTCGCAGAAGTGCGTCCGCGCCGGCGGCAAGCATAACGACCTCGACAATGTCGGCTACACCGCGCGCCACCACACCTTCTTCGAGATGCTCGGCAATTTCTCGTTCGGCGATTACTTCAAGGATCGCGCGATCGAGCTCGCCTGGAACCTGATCACCAAGGAATTCGCGCTGCCCAAGGAGCGGCTTCTGGTCACCGTGTTCTCGGAGGACGACGAGGCCTTCAACCTGTGGAAGAAGATCGCCGGCCTGCCGGAATCCCGGATCATCCGCATCGCGACCTCGGACAATTTCTGGCAGATGGGCGATACCGGCCCGTGCGGTCCATGTTCGGAAATCTTCTTCGATCACGGCGACAAGATTCCCGGCGGGCCTCCCGGCTCGGCGGACGAGGACGGCGACCGCTTCATCGAGATATGGAATCTCGTGTTCATGCAGTTCGAGCAGGTCGCGGGCGGCGTGCGCAATCCGCTGCCGCATCCCTCGATCGACACCGGCATGGGGCTGGAGCGCATCGCCGCGGTGCTGCAGGGCAAGCACGACAATTATGAGATCGACCTGTTCGTTGCGCTGATCCGCGCCGCCTCCGAACTCACCGGCGCCGATCCGCACGGCCCGATGCAGGCCTCGCTGCGTGTGATCGCCGATCACCTGCGCGCTTCGTCGTTCCTGATCGCCGACGGCGTGCTGCCGTCCAACGAGGGACGCGGCTACGTGCTGCGCCGGATCATGCGCCGCGCCATGCGCCATGCGCAGTTGCTCGGCGCCAGGGACCCCTTGATGTATCGCCTCGTCTGGGCGCTGGTGCGCGAGATGGGTCAGGCCTATCCGGAACTGGTGCGCGCCGAGAAGCTGATCGAGGAAACGCTGAAGCTGGAGGAAACCCGCTTCCGCAAGACGCTGGCCAAGGGCCTGTCGATCCTCGACGACAAGAGCCGCGATCTCAAGAAAGGCGACATGTTCGACGGCGAGACCGCGTTCACGCTGTACGACACCTATGGCTTTCCGCTCGACCTCACCCAGGATGCGCTGCGCACGCGCGGCATCGGCGTCGATATCGCGTCCTTCACCGACGCGATGGACCAGCAGCGCGCCAAGGCGCGCGCCGCATGGGCCGGCTCGGGTGACATCGCGGCGGAGAAGGTCTGGTTTCCGCTGCGCGAGCAGCTCGGCGCGACCGAATTCCTCGGCTACGAGACCGAAGTCGCCGAAGGCGTCGTGGCGGCGCTGGTCAGGGACGGCGAGAGCGTCGAGACGCTGAAGGCCGGCGAGACCGGCGCGGTGGTGATGAACCAGACGCCGTTTTACGGCGAATCCGGCGGCCAGGTCGGCGATATCGGCGTGCTGACCGGCGAGGGCGTGCGTTTCCGCGTCACCGACACCCAGAAGAAGGCGGGCGATCTGTTCGTCCATCTCGGCACGGTGGAGGAGGGCACGCTCAAGACCGGCCTGCCGCTGCAACTCGAAGTCGATCGCGCCCGGCGCGGCGCGATCCGCGCCAACCATTCGGCGACCCATCTGTTGCACGAGGCGCTGCGCCTCGTGCTCGGCAATCACATTGCCCAGCGTGGCTCGCTGGTCGCGCCGGAGCGCCTGCGCTTCGATTTCGCGCACACCAAGCCGATCACGCCGGAGGAATTGCAGCGCATCGAGGACATCGCCAACGACATCGTGCTGGAGAACGGCGAGGTCGTCACCCGCGTGATGGGGGTGGACGATGCGCGCGAATCCGGGGCGCGCGCCCTGTTCGGCGAGAAGTATGGCGACGAGGTGCGCGTCGTATCCATGGGCAAGGGTACTGGCAACGCGCTCGGCTGGTCGGTCGAACTGTGCGGCGGCACCCATGTGAAGCGCACCGGCGATATCGGCCTGATCTCGGTGGTCAATGAAAGCGCGGTGGCCTCCGGCATCCGCCGCATCGAGGCGCTGACCGGCCGCACCGCGCGGCAGGCCGCCAATCACAGCATTCAGGTCGCCAAGACCGCGGCGTCCGAACTCAAGACCACGCTCGAGGACATGCCGGCGCGCGTCGCCGCGCTGCTCGAGGAGCGCAAGAAGCTGGAGCGCGATCTGTCCGACGCGCGCAAGAAGCTGGCGATGGGCGGCGGTGCGTCGGCGGGTGGTGCCGCCAATGGCGCCGAGACCCGCATGGTGGCCGGGGTGAAGTTCTTCGGCCGCGCCGTCCAGGGCATCGAGATGAAGGATCTCAAGAGCCTGGCCGACGACGCCAAGAAGAAGGTCGGGCAGGGCGTGGTCGCCATCGTCGGCGTCACCGAGGATGGCAAGGCCGGCGTGGTGGTCGGCGTCACGCCGGACCTCACTTCGCGCTTCTCGGCGGTCGATCTCGTGCGGGTGGCGTCGGAGACGCTGGGCGGCAAGGGTGGCGGCGGCCGGCCGGACATGGCGCAGGCGGGCGGGCCGAACGGCGCGCAGGCCGATGCCGCGATCGCCGCGATCGAAAAGGCGATGGGGGCGTAAGGCGGCCGCATTGGCTTATTCCGTCATGCCCGGCCTTTGTGCCGGGCATCCACGTCTTCACGGCATTTCAACCCTGAAAAACGTGGATGGTCGGGACGTAAGGGCGATGGGGCGTAGCGTCCATATCCGAATCCGCCTTGAGGCGATCAGGCCCCTTCCATCCTCGTCATTGCGAGGAGGCAAAGCCGACGAAGCAATCCAGTGCCGGACTCGACCCTCATCCTGAGGAGCGGCAATTTTGCCGCGTCTCGAAGGATGAGGCCGTAATATTCCGGGCCTCATCCTTCGAGACGCATTGCTGCGCAATGCTCCTCAGGATGAGGATCCGAATCTCGTGGTGAAGAGGAGCAAGCGCGGTCTCGAAACACGAGGCCGGCGCTGTCATCCGCCTCAATGCGACATGAACACCGGCGCGGTCATGGATTCGAGGATGGTGCGGGTCACGCCGCCGAGCACGAATTCGCGCAGGCGCGAGTGGCCGTAGCCGCCGATCACCATGATATCCGCGCCCTGGTCGGCAATGTACGACAGGATTGAGTTGCCGACATCGACATCGGGCGCCTGCAGCGTTTTCAGCGTTGCGTTGATGTCGTGGCGGGCAAGATGGGCGACGATGCCCTCGCCGCTGGCCTGATGGCGCGAGTCCTCGGTCTTTTCGTTGGCGACGATCAGGATCTCGACCTTCTTGGCCCGCTTCAGCAACGGCCGGGCATCGTTCACCGCGCGCGCCGCGGTGAAACTGCCGTCCCAGCAGCACACCACGTGATCGAGCTTGAACGGGTCGGTCTGGATGTAGGGCACGATCAGTACCGGCCGTCCCGAATCGAACAGGACCGCTTCGATCATCGCCTCGTTGTCGTCGTCCTGTTTTTCGGTCTGCTGGATGATGCTGAGGTCGGAGCGGCGCGCCTTGACGGCGAAGGCTCCCGCCGAACGCGGCAGGCGGTGCATGACGACTTCATGGTCGAAGGAAATCTTGTGGCTCTTGGCCGCTTCCTCGAACCGCGCGATGGCGGCGCTGGCTTCGCGCGCCTTCTCGGCGGTGATGTTGGAAAGCACTGATGCGGGCATCGACGGGATCGGATATTGCGCGAAACCGACCGGGTCGCAGAACGCCATGCCGGTCACATGCGCGCCGCAGGCCTGCGCCACCGATATGGCATAGTTGAGAGAGCGGTCGCGAGCCGGGTCGTTTTCGAGCTTGAGGGTGATATCCTTGATCACGAGAGGCCTCCAATCGATCAATTTTCTGTAATTCATCTGATATTATCATGACGCCGTCCAGGCGAGAACGGGTTGAGGCACATCAACCTGCGGGCCTACCAGACGGATTCGCCGTGCCTCATGAGCGCATGGCGGCCATCCCGGACTGCGGCGATGGGTAGCCGGACAACGCGCTGGCATCTTGTTCGCGAATGCAACAAAATGCCGCATGAATCATAATACCCCTTTGATATCAACGATCGTCGTCGGTCTTGTGCTGGCTTTTATTCTCGGCGCGCTGGTCCAGCGAGTCCGTGTTTCTCCGCTGGTCGGATATTTGCTTGCCGGCGTGGTGATGGGGCCGTTCACCCCCGGTTATGTCGCGGACCAGAACATCGCGAACGAGCTCGCCGAAATCGGCATCATCCTCCTGATGTTCGGCGTCGGTCTGCATTTCTCGCTGAAGGATTTGTGGTCGGTGCGCGCCATCGCCTTGCCCGGCGCCGTGGTGCAGATCACGGCGGCGACGGTGATGGGCTGGGCGCTCGGGTGGACGCTGGGCTGGAGCACCGGCAAGGGCATCATGTTCGGCATTGCGCTCTCCACCGCTTCCACGGTGGTGCTGCTGCGCGCCATGCAGGAGCGGCGGCTGATCGACACCGAGCGCGGCCGCATCGCGGTCGGCTGGCTGATCGTCGAGGATATCTTCTGCGTCCTGACGCTGGTAATGCTGCCGCCGCTGGCGGGCCTGATGAACGGGGAGACAGCCGGCGGTCTCGATGTGTCGGCGCTGGCCTGGCCGCTGGCGATGACGCTCGGCAAGGTCGCGACTTTCGTGGTGCTGATGCTGGTGGTCGGTCGCCGCGTCATTCCCTGGCTGCTGCACTACGTCGCCCATACCGGGTCGCGCGAACTGTTCCGCCTCGCGGTGTTCGCGATCTCGCTCGGCGTCGCGTTCGGCGCGGCGATCCTGTTCGACGTCTCGTTCGCGCTGGGCGCGTTCTTCGCCGGCATGATCCTCAGCGAATCCGAGCTCAGCCAGCGCGCCGCCAGCGAGACGCTGCCGCTGCGCGATGCGTTCGCGGTGCTGTTCTTCGTCTCGGTCGGCATGCTGTTCGATCCCTCGATCATCATCAAGGAGCCGCTGCCGCTGCTGGCGACGCTGTTCATCATCCTGTTCGGCAAATCGCTGGCGGCCTACGCTATCGTGCGGGTGTTCGGCTATTCCAACTCGACCGCGCTGACGATCTCGGCGAGTCTGGCGCAGATCGGTGAGTTCTCCTTCATCCTCATCGCGCTCGGCGTCAGCCTGTCGCTGATGAGCGAGCGCGGCCGCGATCTGGTGCTGGCCGGCTCGATCATCACCATCATGCTCAATCCGCTGTGGTTCGCGCTGCTCGACCGCGTGCTGGCGGACAAGGAGGGCGCGCCGAAAGCGCCGCCGGACGAGAAGCCCGCGCCGCGCGTCGAACTGCCGGTCTCCCCCCTCACCAACCATGTGGTGCTGGTCGGCTATGGCCGGGTCGGCAGCGTGGTCGGCCGGGCGCTGCGGGCCGGCAACGTTCCGCTGCTGGTGATTGAGGACAATCCCGGCACCATCGAGCGGCTGCGGCAGGAGAGCGTCGACGTCATCACCGGCAATGCCGCGGCGCAGGGCATGCTGCAGGCGGCCAATCTCGCCGCCGCGCGCGGCCTCCTGGTGGCGATTCCCGATGCCTTCGAGGGGGGGCAGATCGTCGCCAAGGCGCGCGCGATCAGCACCAGCGTGCCGATCATCGCGCGGGCGCATTCGGAGGAGGAGATCGCCCACCTCAAGCACCATGGCGCCAATTCGGTGATCATGGGCGAGCACGAGATCGCCAAGGCGATGGTCGCGCAGATATGCATGGGCGCGCAGCCGCTGGCGTCCTAGTGCCAGCCCCTCATGGTGAGGAGGAGCGAAGCGACGTCTCGAACCATGAGGCCTTAACCGTGAGGGCCTCATCCTTCGAGATGCGGCGAAATCGCCGCTCCTCAGGATGAGGGTTGAGTTCAGAACTGGATTGCTTCGTCGCTATCGCGCCTCGCAATGACGATGGTTGAGGGCTGTACGGATCAAGAATCTCAGTAATGCTAAAAGTCGTCATGGCCGGATTTATTCCGGCCATCCACGTCTTGATGATCTCCAAGGGAAGATGTGGATGCCCGGGACAAGCCCGGGCATGACGGCCGGATGATTCCATCAGAACCAGACAGCCTCTGGGCAACAAAAAAGGCGCGGAGGTCATCCGCGCCTTTGTTTTAAGGGGTTTTGCGAGGCTTACGTCGTCGCCATCGCCTTGGTCAGGTTCTCCGCCACCTTGTCGAGGAAGCCGGTGGTCGAGAGCCAGCGCTGTTCGGCGCCGACCAGCAGCGCGAGGTCCTTGGTCATGTAGCCGGCTTCCACCGTCTCGACGCAGACCCGCTCCAGCGTCTTGGCGAACTTCGCCAGTTCCTCGTTGTTGTCGAGCTTGGCGCGGTGGGCGAGGCCCTGCGTCCAGGCGAAGATCGAGGCGATCGAGTTGGTCGAGGTCTCGTTGCCCTTCTGGTGCTCGCGGTAGTGGCGGGTCACGGTGCCGTGGGCGGCTTCGGCCTCCACCGTCTTGCCGTCCGGCGTCAGCAGCACCGAGGTCATCAGGCCAAGCGAGCCGTAGCCCTGCGCCACGGTGTCGGATTGCACGTCGCCGTCGTAGTTCTTGCAGGCCCAGACATAGCCGCCGGACCATTTCAGCGCCGAGGCCACCATGTCGTCGATCAGGCGGTGTTCGTAGGTCAGCTTCTTGGCCTCGAATTCCTTCTTGAATTCGGAATCGTAGATCTCCTGGAAGATGTCCTTGAAGCGGCCGTCATAGACCTTGAGGATGGTGTTCTTGGTCGACAGGTAGACCGGGTAGCCGCGCGACAGGCCGTAGTTGAACGAGGCGCGGGCGAAGTCCTTGATCGAGTCGTCGAGGTTGTACATGCCCATCGCGACGCCGGAGCCCGGTGCGCGGAACACTTCCTTCTCGATCACCTTGCCGTCCTCGCCGACGAACTTCATGGTCAGCGTGCCGGCGGTCGGGAACTTGAAATCGGTCGCGCGATACTGGTCGCCATAGGCATGGCGGCCGATGATGATCGGCTTGGTCCAGCCGGGGACCAGGCGCGGCACGTTCTTGCAGATGATCGGCTCGCGGAAGATCACGCCGCCGAGGATGTTGCGGATGGTGCCGTTCGGCGACTTCCACATCTCCTTGAGGCCGAATTCCTTCACCCGCGCCTCGTCCGGGGTGATGGTCGCGCATTTGACGCCGACGCCGTGCTTCTTGATGGCGTTGGCGGCGTCGATGGTCACCTGATCGTTGGTCGCGTCGCGGTGCTCCATCCCGAGGTCGTAATATTCGAGGTTCACGTCAAGGAATGGATGGATCAGCTTGTCCTTGATGTACTGCCAGATGATCCGGGTCATCTCGTCGCCATCGAGTTCGACAACGGGGTTCGCTACCTTGATTTTTGCCATGCGGATCGTGCCTTTTGAGAGGGGAATTGCGGCGGGAACGATATTCGCCGGCGGCTATAGCACCGCGCCATGAAGCGCGGAAGGCAGCCCAAAGCAGTAGAGCGATGCAAGACCGGCCTTGGCGGCAGCTGCGTCGGGCGCGATGCCAGACGCGGAATCCTTCGATTCAATACGATGTCGTAACTTGTTTGTTTTATTGTTGAATTTAATTTTCGTGGGAGATTTTTTCAGAACGCTGTCCCGCGGCTTGAATCAAATTCTTCACGACTTGATTCAAACTCTTAAGCGGTTGAATCAACGCGCTCGCGGCTTGATTCAGTGTCTTCAGGCGCTGAATCGGAAGGCTGGGCTTTTGAATCAACCGCCTCGGCGGCCGGCACAAAACCTCGCCTCTTGAATCAAGGTCTTCGATGGGTGATTCACACCCTTCAGCCGTTGATTCAGAAAGTGAGCCGATGTCGGGCACCGACAAGACCAAAACGCCCACCCAGCCCGATGGACCCGTCGTGGTCCTGGTGGAGCCGCAGCTCGGCGAGAACATCGGCATGGCCGCCCGCGCCATGGGCAATTTCGGCCTGCGGCGGCTGCGGCTGGTGAAGCCGCGCGACGGTTGGCCGAACATGGCGGCGCAGCGCGCGGCGGCCGGGGCCGATCACATTCTCGATGCGGTGGAACTGTTCGACAGCGTCGAGGCGGCGGTGGCCGACTGCTCGCTGCTGTTCGCCACCACCGCGCGCGCCCATGACCAGGCCAAGCCCGTGGTCGGGCCGGAGGCGGCGGCCGGCGAGATCATCCGAGAGATCGGGCAGGGCGGCACCGCCGCGATCCTGTTCGGCCGCGAGCGCTGGGGCCTCACCAACGAGGAAGTGTCGCTCGCCGGCCGGATCATCACTTTTCCGGTCAATCCGGCCTTCGCCTCGCTCAATCTGGCGCAGGCGGTGCTGCTGACCGGCTATGAGTGGTTCAAGCAGGCCACCGGCGGCGCGCTGCCGTTTGCCATGCCCGAACGCTCCGAGCGCGCCTCCAGCCACCAGATGCAGGCGTTCTTCGACAATCTGGTCGCCGAGCTCGACAAGGTGGAGTTTTTGCGTCCGGTGGAGAAGCGCGACACCATGCTGGTCAATCTGCGCAACATCTTCACCCGGATGGAGCCGACCAAGCAGGACATGCACACGCTGCACGGCGTGGTGATGGCGATCGCCGAGGGCCGCAAGGGCCCGGCCAAGGGCGGGGTGCTCGACAGCGACGGCGCCGAGCGGCTGCGCACGCTGCTCGCCGAGCATGGCGACGGCCACGGCGGACAGGACAGCGGCGGCAGCGTGCGTGGCCTCGCCCGGCTGCTGCGGCGCAATCCGACCGACGCCGAGCGCATCCTGTGGAAGGCGCTGACCACCGACCGGCGTTTCGCCGCCCAGTTCAAGCGCCAGACCCCGGTGGGACGGCACATCCCCGATTTCGTCTCCTTCATCCGCCGCGTCGCGGTGGAGGTGGTCCATGACGGCGAGACCGAAGTGGTGGCGCGCGACCGCGCCCGTCGCGGCGAATGGCTGCGCGAGCGCGGCTACCGGGTGGTGGAGTTGTCCGCCGCCGCGGTCGAGCGCGATCTCGGCGCGGCGCTGGATGCGATCGCCGCGCCGTAGCCGGCGGTCCGCGCGCTTCAGATGCGGCCGAACAGATGCGGCACCGATGACACCAGCATGGCGACGCCCGAGAGCGTCAGCAGGCTGAGCACGATCTGTCGGAACGCGGTCTCGCTGATGCCGATATAGACGCGGGTGCCGAGCAGCGTCGGGATCAGCATCGCCGGCAGGATGAGGCCGAAGGTCGGCAGCAGCTTCACCGTGACGATGCCGGAGGCGATGTAGCCCGCCATGGTGGTGGTCAGGATCGCCAGATTGAAGTTCTGGATGATCGAGCGCTGGACGTCCTTGTCGTAGCGCCGCAGCGTGCACCACAGCGTCGGGATCACGCCGGAAAAGCCGCCGAACCCGCTCATGATGCCACCGGTCACGCCGATCACCCCGTTGAGCAGGGCGCCGCCGACCCGGACCGGCGGCAGGCGCGAGGACAACAGCATGACCGGGCACCAGATCGCGAGCAGCGCGCCCAGCATGGTCTTGAACAGATGCATGTCGAGATGGGGCAGGATGGCGACGCCAATGGGAATTCCGGCAAAGCCGCCGGCGAGATAGGGCCAGAACAGCTTCCAGTTGAAGCCGCGCCGCACCGTGAAGACGGCGAGTAACTGCCCCGTCATCGCGCCGAATACCACCATCGGCGCGATCAGTTGCGGCTCGACCACCCAGATCCAGATCGAGGTGGCGACGAGGCCGAAGGTGAAGCCGGACAGTCCCTGCACGAACCCGGCAATGGCGGCTCCGAGAACGATGATGAAGATGGTCGCGGACATACGGGGGCGGGTCGCCTGCTGATCGCCGCGGCAGGTCCGACCGGCGCTGCGGGAGGGTTGATTGATTCCCACTGCAACATAGCCCCGCTGGCCCCGCAAGCGGAGCCCTTGCGCTTTGGCATGACTGCGTGTGTCATCCCTGCGCCAGGGGCGGTTCTCGCGAATTATCCCGGGTGGCGGAATAAAGCGCCGCGGCGAAGTGTTGCTTGAAAACTGAACCAAAAACGAAATCAGAAATAAGGGGAGGCTTTCCATGCGTTCATTTGGGTTTGGTGTGCTGATGGCGTCGGTGCTTGCGGCCGGTCCGGTGTCCGCGCAGGCGCCGCAGGTCGAGAAGAACGTCTCGATGGCCATGGCGATGGCGATCATGCAGGGCACGATCGATCAGTGCAAAGCCAACGGCTACAAGGTCTCGGTCACCATCATCGACAAGGCCGGCAATGTCGCCGGGCAGATCCGCGGTGACGGCACCAATCCGCACACCATGGAATACAGCCGCCTCAAGGCCTACACCGCGCGCACGCGCGGCATGACCTCGGGCGAGTTCGCGAAACAGACCGAGGATCCGAAGATGGCCTATCTGCGCCAGATCCCGAACACCGTCTATGCGGCGGGCGGCGTGCCGATCAAGGCCGGCAATGAAGTGATCGGAGCGGCCGGCGCTTCGGGCGCGCCCGGAGGCGACAAGGACGAAGCCTGCGTCAATGCGGGCATCGCCAAAGTGGCCGACGCGCTGAAATAGGCCTTATGCGCTGAAAGGACTTGCCGGATCGGCGAACGAGACGCCGCGTGACACCTTTCGCGCGGCGTTTGTTTTTGCCTGATATCCCATTTCACGACGCCGGCTGCGCAAACGGCTGGCGCCGTGCGGTATTTCTCGCTTCAAGGTCGCGCTCGTTGCCGCTCGAACCGGCTGGCACGGCTGTTACTCCTGACTGATGTCAACGTCACAGGAGCCGCGATGTGCTCCTGATAGACGTCAACATCACAGGAGCCACCATGAAACGATCCGACCTCACCGAAAAGCTGCTTGATATCAAGCGCGAGAACGGCTGGAGCTGGAAACACATCTGCGCCGAGATCGGCGGTCATTCCGAAGTGCTGATCGTCAGCGCGATCCTCGGCCAGATGAAACTGACCAAACCGCAGGCGGAGAACGCGGCCAGGCTGTTCGGCCTGTCGAAGGTGGAGCAGGCGATGATCAACGAGGTGCCGATGCGCGGTGAGGGCGTGACCATGCCGCCGACCGATCCGCTGATCTATCGCCTATACGAACTCGTGATGGTCAACGGTCCGGCGTGGAAGGCGCTGATTGAGGAGGAGTTCGGCGACGGCATCATGTCGGCGATCGATTTCGACATGGCGTTGGAGCGTCTGGCCAACCCGAAGGGCGACCGCGTCAAGATCACCATGTCGGGCAAGTTCCTGCCGTACAAATATTACGGCGCGACCGGCAACAACATGGAATACGGGTTGAAGGAGGAGTGAGGTCGTTCCTCATGGTGAGGAGCGGCCGCAGGCCGCGTCTCGAACCATACGGCCCTCTGTCGTCATGGCCGAGCTTGACCCGGCCATCCACGTCTCACCTGGCAGAGGAAGAAAACGTGGATGCCCGGCACAAGGCCGGGCATGACAGGTTCCAATGAATGCGCTGATTGCACGGATCCCATTTTGAGTGAGGTCTCAAAATGGGGGCCGGCATTACGTCCCCGCCTTGACCTGCTGGATGGCGGTGGCCATCAACTCGTCCATCTTGACCCGGACCTGCTGCTGGGTGACGCCCTTTTCGGCGAGATCCCCGGCGACCTTGTTCAACACGTCGCGATCGCCGCTTTCCTCGAAATCGGCGGCCACCACCTCCTTGGCGTAGGCGGCGGCTTCGTCGCCCGATTTGCCGAGCCGTTCGGCGGCCCATAGTCCCAGAAGCTTGTTGCGGCGGGCCTCCGCCTTGAATTTCTGTTCCTCGTCGAGAGCAAACTTCTTTTCGAAACCTTCCTCGCGCTTGTCGAAAGAGGACATATATCTATTCCGTCAGTTGAAAATGGGACCCTGGACAGCCTTGTGGCTGGCCTCTCGATATAGGCCCCCGTTCCGGCGGTGCAATATCCCAAAGGTCGCAGGCCGGGCACCAAACAAGGTGGTAAAACCCCCGGGGTTACATTGTATCGGCTGGCTCAATCGGTTAGGTTGCCTGCGAGTCTAGGTTCGCGATTTGTTTCGCGTTTTTTGGGCTTCGCGGCAGCTCCGTCGCGGGATCGCGTAACCCGGAGCGTTCCATTCCATGGATTTCAACAACACACGGTACATCCCCATGAGCCGTCGGCGTCGTATTTATGAAGGCAAGGGCAAGGTTCTGTACGAAGGACCCGAACCCGGCACACTGATCCAGCATTTCAAGGACGACGCCACCGCGTTCAATGCCAAGAAACACCAGATCATCGAGGGCAAGGGTGTCCTCAACAACCGGATCTCGGAATACATCTTTCAGCATCTGAACGACATCGGCGTGCCGACGCATTTCATCAAGCGCCTCAACATGCGCGAGCAGTTGATCCGCGAGGTCGAGATCGTGCCGCTGGAAGTCGTCGTGCGCAACGTCGCCGCCGGCTCGCTGTCGCAGCGCCTCGGCATTGAGGAAGGCACCCAGCTTCCGCGCTCGATCATCGAATTCTATTACAAGAACGACCAGCTTGGCGATCCGATGGTGTCCGAAGAGCACATCACCGCGTTCGGCTGGGCCACGCCGCAGGAAATCGATGACATCATGGCGCTCGCCATCCGCGTCAACGACTTCCTGTCGGGCCTGTTCCTCGGAGTCGGCATCCGCCTGGTCGACTTCAAGATGGAGTGCGGCCGCCTGTTCGAGAACGAGATGATGCGCATCGTCGTTGCCGACGAAATCTCTCCGGACTCGTGCCGTCTGTGGGACATCAAGTCGAACGAGAAGATGGATAAGGACCGCTTCCGCCGCGATCTCGGCGGCCTGCTCGAGGCCTACACCGAGGTCGCCAAGCGTCTCGGCATCCTGATCGAGAACGAACGGCCGGCGGGCTCGGGCCCGGTGCTGGTGAAGAGCTGAATTATCTCTCATGGTTCGAGACGCATCGCTGCGCGATGCTCCTCACCATGAGGTCCTCATCCTGAGGAGCGCTCTTGCGCGCGTCTCGAAGGATGAGGGAAAAGAGGGCAGATTTTACAGATGAAAGCTCGCGTCACTGTCACGCTGAAGAACGGCATTCTTGATCCGCAGGGCAAGGCCATCGAGGGGGCGTTGAAGTCGCTCGGCGTCGACGGCATCGCCAGCGTGCGGCAGGGCAAGGTATTCGACATCGAGGTCGAGGGCGCCGACAAGGCCAAGGCCGAAGCCGCGCTCAAGGCCGCGGCCGACAGGCTGCTCGCCAACACCGTGATCGAGAACTACCGCGTCGAAGTCCTGAGCTAGATCGAACGATGAAAGCTGCCGTCCTCGTTTTCCCGGGCATCAACCGTGAGCGCGACATGGCGCGCACCTTGAAGCTCGTCTCCGGCACCGAACCCGCGATGGTCTGGCATGCCGAGACCGAACTGCCGAAAGGCACCGATCTCGTCGTCATTCCCGGCGGCTTCTCCTATGGCGACTATCTGCGCTGCGGCGCCATCGCCGCGCGCGCGCCGGTGATGGATGCGGTGCGCGCCCATGCCGCTAAGGGCGGCCTCGTGCTCGGCGTCTGCAACGGTTTCCAGATCCTGTGCGAGTCAGGTCTGCTGCCGGGCGTGCTGATGCGCAATGCGAAGCTGAAATTCATCTGCCGCGACGTGCATCTGCGGGTCGAGCGTTCCGATACGCCGTTCACCCGCGGCTACAATGCCGGGCAGGTGATCCGCGTGCCGGTCGCCCATGGCGAGGGCAACTACGCCGCCGACGAGGACACCATCCGCCGTCTCGAAGGCGAGGGCCGCGTGCTCTATCGCTATTGCTCGCCGGCCGGCGAGGTCGGCGACACCCACAACATCAACGGCGCCGCCGCCTCGATCGCCGGCATCGTCAATGACAAGGGCAACGTGCTCGGCATGATGCCGCATCCCGAAAACCATGTCGAAGAGATCATGGGCTGCACCGACGGCCGCGGCCTGTTCGCCGGCCTTGCCGCCCATCTGGAGCGCGCGGCGTGACCAAACTCTTGCGTAACGAACCTGCCATCACGCCCGAACTGATCGCCGCCCATGGCCTCAAGCCGGACGAGTATCAGCGCATCCTCGAACTGATCGGCCGCGAGCCGACCTTCACCGAACTCGGCATCTTCTCGGCGATGTGGAACGAGCATTGCTCGTACAAATCCTCGCGCATCCATCTGCGCGGCCTGCCGACCAAGGCGCCGTGGGTGATCCAGGGGCCGGGCGAGAACGCCGGCGTCATCGACATCGGCGACGGTCTTGCCGTGGTCTTCAAGATGGAGAGCCACAACCACCCGAGCTACATCGAGCCGTATCAGGGCGCGACCACCGGCGTCGGCGGCATCCTGCGCGACGTCTTCACCATGGGCGCGCGCCCGATCGCCTGCCTCAATGCGCTGAGCTTCGGCGCACCCGAGCATCCCAAGACGCGCCACCTCGTCTCCGGCGTGGTCGCGGGCGTCGGCGGCTACGGCAATTCGTTCGGCGTGCCGACGGTGGGCGGGCAGATGCGCTTCCACACCCGCTACGACGGCAACAACCTCGTCAACGCGATGGCGGTGGGCCTCGCCGAGACCGACAAGATCTTCTATGCGGCGGCTTCTGGCGTGAACATGCCGATCGTCTATCTCGGCTCGAAAACAGGCCGCGATGGCATCCACGGCGCGACCATGGCTTCCGCTG
>MKUJ01000016.1:22001-30620 GCA_001897755.1 Afipia sp. 64-13 | reverse complement strand
AAGCTCCTGCTGGAAGCCTGTCTCGAAATCATGGAAGCGGGCTGCGTCATCGCGATCCAGGACATGGGCGCGGCGGGCCTGACCTGCTCGGCGGTGGAGATGGGCGCCAAGGGCGATCTCGGCGTCGATCTCGATCTCGACAGCGTGCCGACCCGCGAGACCGGCATGAGCGCCTACGAAATGATGCTCTCGGAAAGCCAGGAGCGCATGCTCATGGTGCTGAAACCCGAGAAGGAACAGGAAGCCGAGGCGATCTTCAGGAAGTGGGGTCTCGATTTCGCGGTGGTGGGCTACACCACGCCGAGCAAGCGCTTCGTGGTCAAGCATGGCGGCGACGTGATGGCCGACCTTCCGATCAAGGAGCTGGGCGACGAGGCGCCGGTCTACGACCGTCCGCATGTCGAGACGCCGCAGCCTGCCGTGATCCATGCGCGCGAGATCAAGCCGCCGGTGTCGACCACGGAGGCGCTGAAGCGTCTTCTGGCCACGCCCGAACTGTGCTCGAAGCGCTGGGTGTGGGAGCAGTACGACCACGTCATCGGCGGCAACACGCTGCAACGGCCGGGCGGCGACGCCGCCGTGGTGCGCGTGCAGGACGGTCCGAAGGGCCTTGCGCTGACAGTGGATGTGACGCCGCGCTATTGCGAGGCCGATCCGTTCGAGGGCGGCAAGCAGGCGGTGGCGGAAGCCTGGCGCAACATCACCGCGGTCGGCGGCAAGCCGCTCGCCATCACCGACAATCTCAATTTCGGCAATCCCGAGCGCCCCGAGATCATGGGGCAACTGGTCGGCTGCCTGAAGGGTATTTCGGACGCCTGCATTGCGCTGGATTTCCCGATCGTGTCCGGCAACGTCTCGCTCTACAACGAGACCAACGGCCGCGGCATCCTGCCGACGCCCTCGATCGGCGGTGTCGGCCTGCTCGACGATTTCAAGAAATCGGCGACGCTGGCGTTCAAGGCCGCGGACGAGGCGATCCTCCTGATCGGCGACACGCAGGGCTGGCTCGGCCAGTCGGTCTATCTGCGCGACATCTGCGGCCGCGAGGAGGGCGCTCCGCCGCCGGTCGATCTTGCCGCCGAGAAGCGCAACGGCGACGTGGTGCGCGGCATGATCAAGAGCGGCACCGCGACCGCCGTGCATGATCTCTCCGATGGCGGGCTGCTGGTGGCGCTGGCCGAAATGGCGATGGCCAGCGGCATCGGCGCCATGCTCGACGCCGCGCCGGAGCAGACCCTGCCGCACGCCTGGTGGTTCGGCGAGGATCAGGCGCGCTACATCGTCACCGTGCCGGTCGAGCATCTGCTCACGGTCATGAGCAAGCTCAAGGCGGTCGGCGTGCCTTGCGTCGAGATCGGCAAGACCGGCGGGCGCGAGATCGTCATCGAGGGCGAGACGCCGGTTGCGATCGAGACGCTGAAGGCGGGCTTCGAAAGCTGGCTGCCGGACTACATGAACGGCAAGGCCTAAAGCACCCGCTTCGCGCCGGGAATTCGCAGCAGCAACAGCGTGGCGGCCCAGCTTGCGCCGAGGCCGCCGGCGAAGGCGATGCCGGCCTTGGCGAAGGGCGACATTTCCACCGGCAGCAGCCAATGCTGCAACCACAGCACCGGCACGTAGTGGACAAGGAAGATGCCATAGGCGGCGGGGCGCATGGCGTCGAGCAGTCCGCTGCCGGGACGGTCGAAGCTGATGAACCAGGCGAGAATGGCGAAGGCCATCGCCGCGCTGAACAGCACGAAAGCGAGGCTATAGGCGATCTGCGACCATAGCGGCAGCACGTCCGGATTGGGCATCGCCGCGCGGCGGTCATAAGCCAGCACGGCCAGCAGGCCGTAGGCGATCAGCGCCAGCGCCGCCCAGCGCGGCCAGTGTTTTGCAAGCTGTCCGCCGGGCGAAAGAACGCCGCGGCGGATTTGCGCGAGGCCGATCCCCGCGCCGAACAGGAAATAGCCCAGGTAGAGAAAAATCCGGCTGGCCTGCACGGTGAAGGGGCCGAGCCCGAACCATCGGGCTGGGCCGAAGGCGAGCCGCATCGGCACATAGGCCGCCGCGGTCACGGCGAGGAACGCCGCGAACACCAGCGCCGGCCGTGCAAAACCGATCCGCGAGAGCCGGTTGACCGGCTCCAGCGCGTTCGGCGCGAGGCGATAGAGCAAGGCGGCGAGCAGATCGAAGGCCAGCAGCACCCAGACGAACCACACCGGGCCGCTCGGCCATGGCCCGGCCGTCACGGTCGTCCACCAATAGGAAACGAGGCTGGCGCCGGGTTTGCCGGTCTCCATGGCGTAGTAGGCGAGCGGCATCAGAAAGAGCGCCGCCACCGCGAAGGGCAGCCCCAGCCGCAGCAGGCGTTCGCGCAGGAATTCGGCCGGCGTGCGGCGTTGCAGGCTCGGCCAGACGAATAATCCCGACAGGAAGAAGAACAGCGCCATGAAGAAGCTGTCGGTCGCAAGGATGACGCCGTCGAAGCCGATCCAGGTGTCGGGGTCGGCCTTGCCGTAATTAGGTGTAGGGGATCACCGCGTGGTGGATGACCACGAGAACGGTCATGGCGGTCCGTGTCCGGTCGAGGGCGTCGTTACGTGCGGACATCTCGGGGCGGCTCCGGGGATTTTGATCGCCGATGGCCGTTTTGCCATGCGATAGAGGCGGGAGAATGCGGCGGGG
This sequence comes from Afipia sp. 64-13, assembly GCA_001897755.1. Taxonomy (GTDB): domain Bacteria; phylum Pseudomonadota; class Alphaproteobacteria; order Rhizobiales; family Xanthobacteraceae; genus Afipia. The sequence goes on along the minus strand of MKUJ01000016.1, from coordinate 27,950 downwards.
CGGCCGTTGGCGATGGATGCGGCGGCTGGCAGAATCTGCTACAAATGCAGAGCTTTTTAGAGCCGATGGCCTTGCCGAAAGGAGACCGCAAATGCCCATGGACGCCCGGGAGATCGAAACCCTCATCAAGGAGGGAATTCCGGACGCGAGCGTCGAAATCCGCGATCTGGCGGGTGACGGCAACCATTACGCCGCAACGGTGATTTCGGAATCCTTCCGTGGCAAGTCGCGCGTCCAGCAGCACCAGATCGTGTATCAGTCGCTGAAGGGCCAGATGGGCGGCGTGTTGCACGCGCTGGCGTTGCAGACCGGCGTGCCCGACGCCTGAGCGCCGGATCGGCCCGGTGACGCGCCAGAATGAGAAAGCGCTGTTGCGGGAGCGCGCCCCGCATCAGCATCACCGCGTCACCTATGCCGAGCTGTTCTTCGATCTCGTCTTCGTCTTCGCGATCACCCAGCTTTCCCACACTATGCTGGCCCACTTCACGCCGCTTGGCGTGTTGCAGACCGCGATTTTGTTTTTCGCGGTCTGGTGGGTCTGGATCTACACATCCTGGATCACCAACTGGCTCGATCCGGACCGCACCCCGATCCGGGTGATGCTGTTCGCGCTGATGATCGCGGGCCTCGTGCTCTCGACCTCGATTCCGAAAGCCTTCGACACCCGCGGTCTTGCCTTCGCGCTTGCTTTCGTCGGCATGCAGGTCGGCCGCTCGGTGTTCTCGGCGCTGTCGATCCCGGCCTCGGAGCCGGCGCTGCGGATGAACCTGTGGCGCATCGCGGTGTGGATGACAGGCAGCGGCGTGTTCTGGATCGCCGGCGGCCTGTCCGAAGGCAACATGCGGCCCGTGCTGTGGATCGCCGCATTGCTGATCGAATATGCCGGCCCCGCGATGCGCTTCGCCGTGCCGGGTCTCGGCGCATCCTCGACGCGGGACTGGGACGTCGAAGGCGGCCACATGGCGGAGCGCTGCGCGCTCTTCATCATCATAGCGCTCGGCGAATCCGTCGTGGTCACCGGCGCGACCTTCGCCGAAACCGAGTGGAATACGACCACGATCGCAGCCTTTGTCGTGGCGCTGCTCGGCAGCATCGCGATGTGGTGGGTGTATTTCCACATCGGCGCCGAAGCCGGCTCCGAACAAATCTCGCACGCGAAGGACGCCGGCCGTCTGGCGCGTCTGTCCTACACCTATCTGCATCTGCCGATCGTCGCCGGCATCGTGGTCTCGGCGGTGGGCGATGAACTGTTGCTGGCGCATCCGCAGGGCCATGCCGATGGCAAGGCGGTCATCGGCATGATCGGCGGGCCGCTGCTGTTTCTGATCGGCACCATTCTGTTCAAGCGCAGCATTCGCGGGCATCTGCAATTGTCGCATCTGGTCGGCATCGGACTGTTGCTGTTGCTCATTCCCTTCGCGCAACATCTGTCTCCGCTATCGCTGTCGGCGACGACCACCGCGGTCATGCTGATCGTCGCGGTGTGGGAGGCGATCTCGCTGCGGGGCGAGGCCGCCGCGTCGGCGTAAGGTCTGCGCGCTATTTCCGGGCCAGCAGTGCATGCACCGAAAACATCCCGTCGGGGTCGGTCCACGTCGTGCCGGGGATCCAGCCCGCGCCGCGCGCCAGCGCCTGGAAGCGTTCGACGCTGTACTTATAGCTGCTCTCGGTGTGGATGCTGTCGCCGGCGCGAAAGGCGATGCCGCGTCCCATAATCTGCACCGTCCGCGCTGTGCGGCTGACCAGATGCATCTCGATACGGTACTGCTCGCGATTGTAGACCGCGTGATGGGCGAAAGCCGCCACGTCGAAATCGCCGTCCAGTTCGCGATTGATGCGCCGAAGCAGATTGAGATTGAATTTTGCGGTGACGCCGGCTTCGTCGTTGTACGCCGCGCGCAGGACGTGCTCGTCCTTTTCAAGGTCTACGCCGACGATCAGGGTCGCGCCTTCCCCGAGAATGTCGCGGGCGCCGCGCAGGAAGGCGCTAGCCTCGTGCGGTTCGAAATTGCCGATCGTCGAGCCCGGAAAGAACCCGACTTTCGGCATGTCTTGCACGGCGCGCGGCAGGTTGAACGGCGCGGTGAAGTCGGCCACCACGGGATGCACCGCGAGGTCCGGAAAATCGGCGCGCAGCGCGGCCGCCTGGCCGTTGAGGAATGCGCCGGAAATATCCACCGGCACGTAAGCGCCGATCTTGCACCGCGCGAGCAGCAGCCGCGCCTTGGTCGTGGCGCCGGCGCCGAATTCGATCAGCGCGGCATGCGGCGGCATGATCCGCGCGATCTCCTGGCCGTGATCGCGCAGGATGCCGAGCTCGGTGCGGGTCGGATAATATTCGGGCAGGCGGGTGATCTGTTCGAACAGCCGCGAGCCGGTCTCGTCATAGAAATATTTCGGCGGCAGTTGCCGGGGATGGCGCGTCAGTCCTGCGATCACGTCGGCGGCGAAGGCGTCGCGCGCATCTTCCGGTCGGGATTTGGCGGGCCGCGAGGCAACATGAATGTTCATGTGGAGTCCATGTTGAGTTCATACTGAGTTAATGTTGGGTCCACCCCGCATCAGGCGAGGTAATCCGCCAGCCGCAATCCGGTGAACTGCCAGCGGTGATGCGGATAGAAGAAGTTGCGGTAGGTGACGCGGCTATGATCCTCGGGCGTCGCCAGCGACGAGCCGCGCAGCACGTACTGATTGACCATGAACTTGCCGTTGTATTCGCCGAGCGCGCCTTCGATCGCGCGATAGCCGGGATAGGGCGCGTAGGCGCTGCGTGTCCATTGCCAGACGATGCCGAATGCATCGTTGAGCAGGCCGGCGCGCGCGGCGACTTCCCATTCCATTTCGGTCGGCAGATGCTTGCCGCTCCAGCGCGCGAACGCATCGGCCTCGTAGTAGCTGACGTGACAGACCGGCGCGTCCGGCTCCGCCGGCACGAGGCCGGCGAGCGTCATGATGTGCCATTCGCCGTCGATGTTGCGCCAGTGGCCCGGCGCGTCCCAGCCTTCTCGCTCGACGGCTGCGAATCCGTCCATCAGCCACAGCGTCGGCTTGCGATAGCCGCCGTCATTCATGAAGGCGAACCATTCGGCGTTGGTGACGAGATTGCGTGCGAGCTTCACGGGCCCGACCAGTGCGCGGTGCGCGGGCTTCTCGTTATCGAAATGAAAGCTGTCGTCCTGATGCCCGATGGTATGGATGCCTTCGGTCAGCGTCGCCCACGCATCGCCGGAGCGGTGCGCCGGCGGCCAGTGCCATGCCGCATCGTAGGCCGGCGGAATCGGATTCTGCGCGAAGGCGTGCAGGATGTCGGTCAGCATCAATTCCTGATGCTGCTGCTCGTGATTGAAGCCGACCTCCATCAGCGGCGCGATGGCGCGCAGCTTTTCCTCCGACGCCGTTTGTAGAAAGGTCGTCATCGCCGCATCGACTGCGCGGCGATAGGCGGTGACGTCCTCGGCGCCGGGGCGGGTGAGGTGGCCGCGTTGCGCGCGGGCGTGCCGCGGTCCGGCACTGACGTAATACGAATTGAACAGATAGGCGTAGTCGGGATGAAACGGCTTGTAGCCCTCGACATGTTCGCCGAGCACGAACTGTTCGAAAAACCATGTGGTGTGGGCGCGGTGCCATTTCGCCGGGCTTGCGTCCGGCATCGACTGGATCACCTGATCTTCCGGCGATAGCGGAGCCGCACGCCGCTCGGTTTCCTCGCGCACGCGCCGATAGGCCGCGAGCAGGGCATCGGACGAGCCTGTTTGCGATGCTGGGAATTTGGACAGGGGGCCTGCCGGTACGGCCGCTGGTTTCGTCACAGAACTCTACTCTCCGGTTTCGAAGGACAACGGTTCTGCGGCGCAACCGTTCCGGAGAATCTGGGTCCCAAGTGCTCGGCGCGAGCGGAAGATTTAGATCAATCCGGTTGAGCGTCGCCGGACGCTTCAGGAACGGGCCGGAATCGACCCGAAACCGGGAAAATGCGGTCAAAAAGCCGCCGGATGTGGAATTGAATTGATTGGGATGCGGAACTGTTTACGGATACATATATGCCCGAAGCGGCCGCCCGAGCGCGGATCATTGCCGCCCTGCCGCCCAGGACGAGGCCTTAAAGGACAAGACTATGAGCATCCAGCAATTCATCGAATCGGAAGTGAAGTCCAACGACGTCGTGCTGTTCATGAAGGGCAGCCCGCAATTTCCGCAGTGCGGCTTTTCCGGCCAGGTGGTCCAGATTCTCGACCATATCGGCGTGCCATATAAAGGCCTGAACGTGCTGGAGTCGGCCGAACTGCGCGACGGCATCAAGCAATATTCCAATTGGCCGACCATTCCGCAGCTCTACGTCAAGGGCGAGTTCATCGGCGGTTGCGACATCGTACGCGAGATGTTCCAGGCTGGTGAGTTGCAGAAGCTCATGACCGACAACGGCATTCAGGTTCAGCACGCCGCCGGCTAAGCTGCCGCGGCGCTCAACATCTGTTCTTTGAATCAAACGGCCGGCATCGCCAGGGGGCGGTGCCGGCCGTTGTTTTTGGCGCGGTCGGGGTATCATCGGCCCGACAAACAAAAAAGCCGCCCCGAGGGGCGGCTTTGCTGTCTGATATACTGAAAAATCAGCGCGAATAGAATTCGATGATCAGGTGCGGTTCCATCTGCACCGGGAACGGCACTTCCGACAGGCCCGGCACGCGGACGAACTTCGCGGTCTGCTTGCCGTGATCGACTTCGAGGAAGTCCGGCGTGTCGCGCTCGGGGAGCTGGTTGGCTTCGAGCACCAGAGCGAGCTGCTTGGAGGCGTCCTTGACCTCGATGACGTCGCCGACCTTCACCTTGTAGCTGGCGATGTTGACGCGCTTGCCGTTCACCTTGACGTGGCCGTGGTTGATGAACTGGCGCGCGGCGAACATGGTCGGCACGAACTTGGCGCGATAGACCACCGTGTCGAGGCGGCGCTCGAGCAGGCCGATCAGATTTTCGCCGGAGTCGCCCTTGAGACGGGTCGCCTCGACGTAGACGGCGTAGAACTGACGCTCGGAGATGTTGGCGTAATAGCCCTTGAGCTTCTGCTTGGCGCGGAGCTGCGTGCCGAAGTCGGAGAGCTTGCCCTTGCGGCGCTGGCCGTGCTGGCCCGGGCCGTATTCACGCTTGTTGACGGGGCTCTTCGGGCGGCCCCAGATGTTCTGGCCCATACGGCGATCGATTTTATACTTCGCCTCACTGCGCTTAGTCATCGCGTCCTCGTTGTGCATAGCCATCGCGACTGCGATGGCGTTTTGGTTCGAGTTTTGAGGAAACGCGCCCTCCTTCGCAGCGGGAAAATCCCGATGCTGACAGGTCCATCCCATAAGCTTGATGGGAGGGGCCGCGGGTCGCGAAACACATCGCGGGCCGAAGCGGCCCGCGAACGAGGCTGTTGATAGGGAAATAGCGCCGATATGTCAAACAGATCGGGGCTTTTCGGTCGGATTTTTGCACCCTTGGGGCGGGCTCGGCCGCGCCTCGTCCGGCAGCCAAATCGCCAGTAATCTGAAAGGCTTGCTCAGGCCGGCGTCAGCGCGGCCACGCCGAAGAACGGCTTGAGCGTTCCGTTCAGGTCCGAGGCAGCCTTGCCCGAGGTGAAGATCATCCGTGCCGGGACCGGGCTGATGTCGGCGGCCTTCGGACCCGCGAGGTCCACCACGCGCCGGGCGATGGCGGGGGCGGGGTCGATCCAGTCTACCGGCCAGGGGGCCAGCCGCCGGATCTGCTCCAGCAGCAGCGGGTAATGTGTGCAGGCCAGTACCACCGTGTCGGTGCGGGTCGCGGCATCGCCGCCGCCCGTAAAGCAGGGCGCGATCTCGGCTGCGATCGCCGCGTCGCTGACACTCTCGCCGCGCAGCGCCGCTTCGGCCAGCGCGGCGAGATGTTCGGAGCCGACCAGCGTGGTTTCGCAGTCGCCGGCGAAATCGCGGATCA
>MKUJ01000016.1:0-21949 GCA_001897755.1 Afipia sp. 64-13 | reverse complement strand
TGGCCGGGACGGTGCCGATAAATGGAATGGCATAGGCCTCGCGCAGATGGGTCATCACCAGCGTGGAGGCGGTATTGCAGGCGATCACGGCGAGGTCGGGTTTATGGGCCGCGATCAATTCGCCGATCAGCGGCACCACCCGCGCGATGATCTCGCCCTCGGTGTGCTGCCCGTAGGGAAAGAACGCGTCGTCGGCGACGTAGGTATAGGCGGCGTCGGGGCGCGCCTTGACGATTTCGCGCAGCACCGTGAGGCCGCCGAGGCCGGAATCAAAGACGAGAATGGCGGGTTCGTGGGGCACGTGGCGAGTATAGTTGACAGCCGGTTAGCAATATCTTGCAGCCCGGATGCAAGGAAGCGGCGCCGCGCATGCCAGCTATAAGGCCGATTGGAGCGATACCAAGGCGGCTCTGGACAGGATTTCCTTGCTGGCCTTCGTCTTCTGTGGCTTTTCGGGGCCGGAGACTGTCAAACACCCGGACAAGATCATGCTGAAGAACACGGAACGGTCATGGGGCGCGGTGTCGCGCGCGCTGCACTGGCTGCTGGGCCTCGCCATCCTGGGCATGCTGGCCTATGGCTGGTGGATGAATCATGTTCCCGCCCGCGCGGACCGGTTCTTTCATCGCTCGCTCCACGCCGATATCGGCTATCTCGTGCTGCTGCTGATGGTGTTGCGGATGATCTGGGTGATGGTCAATCCCAAGCCCGCGCTGCCCACCGGAACGCCGAAATGGGAGCGGGTGCTGGCCCACGCCAACCAGGGCCTGCTTTATCTGCTGACCATCGTGGTCGCGATGCTTGGCTGGGCCCATTCCGGCGCGCACAAGCCGACTTACGCCGACTGGTTCGGCCTGTTCCGGATACCGCAATTCACCACCGAGAACCGGGCCGCCTCGCGTTTCTACGAGAACTGGCACATTTATCTCGCCTATGCGTTGCTGGCGCTGATCGTGCTGCATGTCGCGGCCGCGCTCTATCATCGTTTCATCAAGAACGATGGCGTGCTGGAGCGGATGATCGACGGGAAGGCGCGAGGATAGCCTCTTCCCGCGCCCGCTTCTCGATTGCGACTACCCGATGCTGGCCGCATTGGCGAAGGGAGCTTTCAGCCAGATACGGACAAAGCGATGAGTGTGTTTAACCGTTTAACAGCAGACACTTCCGTAAACACGGATGGATGCTGACGCCTTCCGAGGTTCGGCTTGCGCCTCAGCAATACCTGAACATGCACGGGGCATAAGTTATGCGTTGCTTGGCATCTCTTCTCCTCGCCACGATCGGTTCGATCTGGTGTTCTGTGGTGCAGGCTGAGCCCGGCTCCTTGCAATCATTGCCCGGTGAGTGGCACCAGGTTGCCTCCAGTGCCGGAAGATGTGTGCATTGCAAGATCGTCGTTGCAAGTGATGGGCGGGATTTCACTGTGACGGCCAGCAATGGCTGGTCGGCCGTTATCCGACCGAGCTTTCAGGGAAAGGACTACGCTGCTGGCAAGGGGCATTGGGAGCCGAATGTCGGCGGCAGCTATGGAGGAAGAGCCTTCCACCTCAATCTTGGGTTTCTCGATGACAAGCTTCTGATGCTGATGATGGTGCCGGGCCCCAACGGCCAACTCCATAGTGTCAAGGCAGTGTTCAAGAAAGAATCCGCTCCCGGAGAAACGTTCTAGTCGTGCTTTGAAGCGTCACGGTTTGCCGACGGACCGTTATTCGCGCGCGAGCAGCCGCCCGAGCAGCACCAGCCCCTGCGGCCACAGCCCGAGGCGGGATGCGCCGTTGAGATGGCCGAGTTCGCCGACATCGCAGAAGCCGGATTCCCAGCTCGCGGCGAAGGCATTGGCACGCGCAGGTGTCACATAAGGATCGTCGCTGCTGGCGATCACGATCGACGGCACCGGAAGGGCCGCGCGCGGCAGCGGTGCGAAATTGCGGATCTCGTCCGGTGTGTGGTCGGCCGATTCAACATCGGACGGCGCTACCAGTAGCGCGCCCTTGACCCGGCCGGGCGGGCGCGTCGCCAGCCAGTGCACCGCGAGGGCGACGCCGAGGCTGTGCGCGATCAGGACCGCGGGCCGCGTTCCCTGCGCGACGGCGTTGTCGAGCCGCGCCAGCCAGTCCGGCAATTGCGGGGTGTCCCAGTCGTTCTGCAGCACGCGCGAGGCGTTGGGAAACGCCATCGACCAGTACGATTGCCAGTGATCGACGCCGGAATTGCCAAGGCCCGGCAGCAGCAGGAAGTCGAACGCCTCGCAGGACGGGATCATGAGTCGGACCAATGCGTTATCGGGCGGCGTCGAACACCCGCGCGAAGATCGTGTCGACATGCTTGAGGTGATACGCGAGATCGAATTGCTCCTCGATCTCCTTGTCCGACAGATATTTCTTCACCTCGGCGTCCTTCTTCAGAAGCGACTGGAAGTCGCCTTCGCCGCGCCAGACCGGCATCGCGTTGCGCTGGACGAGTTTGTAGGCGTCCTCGCGCGAGGCGCCCTTCTGCGTCAGCGCGATCAGCACGCGCTGCGAATGCACCAGGCCGCCGAGGCGGTCGAGGTTCTTCTGCATGTTCTGCGGATAGACCAGCAGCTTCTCGATCACGCCGGCCAGACGGTTCAGCGCGAAGTCCAGCGTCACCGTGGCGTCCGGCGCCATCATCCGCTCGGCGGAGGAGTGCGAGATATCGCGCTCGTGCCACAGCGCGACATTCTCCAGCGCCGGGGTGACGTAGGCGCGCACCATGCGCGACAGGCCGGTGAGGTTCTCGGTCAGCACCGGGTTGCGCTTGTGCGGCATGGCCGACGAACCCTTCTGACCCTCGGAGAAGAACTCCTCGGCCTCGAGCACTTCGGTGCGCTGCATGTGGCGGATTTCGATGGCGAGCCGCTCCACCGAAGCGGCGATGACGCCGAGGGTGGCGAAGAACATCGCGTGGCGGTCGCGCGGGATCACCTGGGTCGAAATCGGTTCAACGCTTAGCCCCATCGCCTTGGCGACATGGGCTTCCACCCGCGGGTCGATCTGCGCGAAGGTGCCGACCGCGCCGGAAATGGCGCAGGTCGCGATCTCCTTGCGCGCGGCGACAAGGCGCTCGCGGGCGCGGGTAAATTCGGCATAGGCGTAAGCGAGCTTGAGGCCGAACGTGACCGGCTCGGCATGGATGCCGTGCGAACGGCCGATCACCGGCGTCATCTTGTGCTCGAAGGCGCGGGTCTTGAGCGCAGCCAGCACCCGGTCGATGTCGGCGAGCAGCAGGTCGGCGGCGCGGGACAATTGCACATTAAGGCAGGTGTCGAGCACGTCGGAGGAGGTCATGCCCTGATGCACGAAGCGCGCCTCGGGGCCGACGATTTCGGCCAGATGGGTCAGGAAGGCGATGACGTCGTGCTTGGTCTCGCGCTCGATCTCGTCGATCCGCGCGACATCGAAGGTGACGCCCTTGGCCTTGGCCCAGATGGTCTTGGCGGCGTCCTTCGGAATGACGCCAAGATCGGCCAGCGCGTCGGCGGCATGGGCTTCGATCTCGAACCAGATCTGAAACCGCGTCTGCGGCTCCCAGATGGACGTCATTTCGGGGCGGGAATAGCGGGGGATCATGTCGGGCTCGCGATGTTGGCAGGATGGGGCGCTTTACCAGATCGCCTGCCGTGAAACCACCCTTTGGTGGCGCCGCGGGCCATGTCCCGGCCGGTCCGCCTTGTCCGTGATCAAGGTTCGCGCTTTAACTTTACATATCATACGCTGGCGGCTGGAATTCATGGGTCCGTGGTGGCTTCGACCGGCCTCGCATGGCGAATGAGGGGGACGGGGCCATGCGGGTCGCGATCTTTTCGGACATCCACGCCAATCGTCCGGCTTTCGAGGCCGTTCTCGCGGCGGCGCGCGCGCGGCATGCGGAGCGCATCATCCTGCTTGGCGATTATGTCGGCTACGGCGCCGATCCCGAATGGGCGGTCGATGTGGTGTCCGATCTTGTCGCCAAGGGCGCGAGCGCCATCCTCGGCAATCACGACCGGGCCGTGCGGCATCCCAGCGAGACCATGAACGATGCCGCGCAGATCGTCATCGCATGGACGCGCGAACGGCTGACCGCCGACCGGCAGGATTTTCTGGACCGGCTTCCTCTGACCCATATCGAGGAAGGTGCACTCTATGTCCACGCCGAGGCGAGCGATCCGGCTGCCTGGCACTATGTGCGGTCGGCGGATGATGCGGCGCGCAGCCTTGCGGCGACCGATGCGCGGGTGACGATTTGCGGTCATGTGCATCGCCCGGCGCTCTATTCGATGTCGGCCGTCGGCAAAATGACGGCTTTCGTGCCGACCAAGGAGATTCCGGTGCAGCTACTGACCGGCCGCAGGTGGCTCGTGGTGCTCGGATCGGTCGGCCAGCCGCGGGACGGCATCGCTGCGGCGTCCTTCGCGATGTTCGATACCGTGCGGCAGGAGATCACTTTCTGCCGCGTGCCATACGATATCGACGCCGCGGCGGCGCGCATCCGCGACAACGGCCTGCCGAGCTGGTTCGCCGACCGTCTCTATTTGGGAAAATAGTTTCCGGGGAAACTTCCGATGGTGAAGTATTCGATCGAAGGCGGGGCGGTGATCGAGGGTTTCACGCTCGACAAATGCGTACATCACGGCGGAATGGCGACGCTGTGGAGCGCGACGCATCCCGGCATCGACCGGCCGATCCTCGTCAAGATTCCGAAAATCTCGGAAGGCGACGACCCCGCAATGATCGTCAGCTTCGAGATGGAGCAGATGATCTTGCCGAGGCTGTCCGGCGATCATGTGCCGGCGTGTTACGGCACGGGCGACTTCTCCCGCCAGCCTTACGTGGCGATGGAGCGCATTCCCGGCGACACGCTTTACAAGCGCATCGCCGATCTGCCGCTGGGCTATGAGGAGGCCGCGACTATCTGCGAGCGTGTCGCGATCGCGCTGGAGGATTTGCATCGCCAGAGCGTCATCCATCACGACATCAAGCCGAGCAGCATCATGTTTCGCCCGACCGGCGAGGCGGTGCTGATCGATTTCGGTTTGTCCCATCACGCCCAGTTGCCCGATCTGCTTCAGGCCGAATTCCGCCTGCCTTACGGAACGGCGCCTTACATGGCGCCGGAACGCCTGCTCGGGGTGCGGGACGATCCGCGCAGCGACCTGTTTTCACTGGGCGTGATGCTCTATTTTCTGACGACCGGCGAACGACCGTTCGGCGAAGGCGAGACGCTGCATGCGATCCGGCGCCGGCTGTGGCGCGATCCGGTGCCGCCGCGCAAGATCAGGGCCGATTATCCGCCCTGGATGCAGGAGATCGTGTTGCGTTGTCTGGAGATCGATCCGGCGAAGCGATACCCCACGGCGGCGCAGCTTGCCTTCGATCTGTCTCATCCGGAGCAGGTGACGCTGACGGCGCGCTCCGAAAAGCTGCAGCGGGATTCGCTGTATACGGTGCTTCGGCGTCGCTTCAATCCGCCATTGACTCGGCTCAGCGAGAAGTCGGAGCTCGCGCGTCAGCTCGCCTCCGCGCCCATCGTCATGGTGGCGCTCGATGTCACGCAAGACTCCAGCGAACTCGACGATGCGATCAGGATCGCGGTGCAGCGGATTCTGGCGACCGTCCCTGCGGCGCGGCTCGCCTGCGTCAATATCCTGAAACTGGCGCGCGTGGCGATCGACAAGACGCTCGACGAGCAGGGCAACAACAAGCACATCGACCGTCTGGTGACCCTTGCGCACTGGGCGGCACCGCTCAAGCTCGACGAGCAGAGGTTGTCGACGCATGTGCTGGAGGCGTTCGATCCGGCGGACGCCATTCTCGAATTCGCCAAGATCAACCGGGTGGATCATATCCTGATCGGGGCGCGGCAGCATTCGCTGCGGCGCTCGCTGCTCGGAAGCGTCTCGGCCAAGGTCGCCGCCGAGGCCACCTGTTCGGTGACCGTCATCCGTCCTTCGCGCGTCGCCATCGATGCCAGCCTCGTGGCGGAGGAGGCGGCGGCGGCGAGTCCGGACTAGATCGCTTCGCCGCGCGCAGCGGCCGCGGCGTTGCGAATGGCGGAGATGTTCGCCTTGTAGCTGTCCATCGTGCCGCCCTTGAATACGGCCGAGCCGGCGACCAGCGCGTTGGCGCCGGCGGCGGCGATCGCCGCGGCGTTGTCCGCGGTCACGCCGCCATCGACCTCGATGTCGATGGGACGTCCGGCGCACATCGCGCGGACCTGCGAGATCTTCTCCAGCACGGCGGGAATGAAGGACTGGCCGCCGAAACCGGGATTGACCGACATCACCAGCACGAGGTCGATCTGGTCGATCACGTATTCGATGACGTTCGCGGGCGTGGCCGGATTGAGCGAGACGCCGGCTTTCTTGCCGAGCGCGCGGATCGCCTGCAGCGAGCGGTGCAGATGCGGGCCTGCCTCGGCATGCACCGTGATGTGATCGCAGCCGGCCTTGGCGAAGGCTTCGAGATAGGGATCGCACGGCGCGATCATCAGATGGGCGTCGAAGATCTTCTTGGAATAAGGCCGCATCGCCTTGATGACGTCCGGGCCATAGGAAATGTTCGGCACGAAATGGCCGTCCATCACGTCGAGATGCATCCAGTCGGCGCCCGCCGCGTCCACGGCCCGGACTTCCTCGCCGAGCCGGGCGAAATCGGAGGCCAGGATCGACGGCGCGATGACAAGGGGACGCGGTGCAAACGGCTGGGACATGCGCTTCCTGCGGCTTGAGCTGGTTTCCGGATGCTTCGGGTAACATGCCCGCGCATCGCGCGCAAAACCGCAAACAGCATTGTCCCGCACAAATGCGGGTGCTCCGTCCGCCGGGGAAGGTGCGCGCGACCCGGCAGCTTCTGCCGGGATCGGCAGGATTTGCCCATCGGCGATGGCAGGAGAACCTCATGAAACGCCTGTTTTTCAGGGTTTTCGCGGCGGCACGGCATTTGCTGGGTGTAGAGGGGAAGTTGGGCCGTGCTCTGCGCGGCGTGTGGGAGTCTCGCCATGTTCCTGCCTATCGGCGCCGCGGCTGTGGGAGCCATCGACCTGTTGTCGTCGCTGACATCCTCATTGGGATCGTCGGCCAAGACCGGCGTGAAGCAGTCATCCGATCCGTTCAGCCTGTTGTCATCGGGTTCGTCGACGTCTACCCAGCCGTCAGGCAATTCCAGCCAGGGCGGCCGGCTGTCGTCCGACACGTTCAACGCGTTGCTGGCGTCGCTGGATTCGAACCAGTCCTCCGCGTCGATGACACGCGCCGATGCACTCAAGGATCTGTTCGCCCAGATCGACGGCAACGGCGACGGTTCGATCTCCAAGGCCGAATTCGAGGACAAGCTCGGCGCCGGCGGTACCAATACCGCGGCGGCCGACAACGTCTTCGCGAAACTCGATACCGATGGCGACGGCTCGGTCAGCCCGAACGAACTGGCCGCGGCGCTCAAGCCGAAAAGTGGCGGCCATCATCACGCGCATGGCGCGGGCGGAAAGTCCGGCAGCGGCGGTGACGACGCATTGATGCAGGCGCTCAGCGGAGCGAGCAGCACGTCCGCCACCAACAGCGACGGCTCGACGACGACAACGCTGACCTATGCCGACGGCACCAAGATCACGATGACGTCGCCAGCCGCAAGCAGCGGCGGATCGACCAATGCAGGCGCCGCGAGCAGCGCGACCTCGTCCTACAATCTGGTCGAGCAACTGATTCAGAAGCAGGCGCAGGCCTTGACGACGGCCGCGCAGCAATCGGTCTCTCTCAAGGTTTGATGCCCGCCCTCACACACACGCGGTAACATCACGCCCGGTGCTTGCGTAGCAATACGCAACATCGGGCGTTCTTCATGTCTCGCTAACGACAACGGCAGGTAATGGCACCGACGCGCGTGTTGCGGAGGTTGCATGTCGTTTCCGAGAGTTTGCGTCTGCGCGAGCCTGCTTTTTCTCTTAGCTTGTCCCGCCGGCGCCGCCGATGATTTCGCAGCCTCGCTGCGCCTGCGCGGCGGCTACGATACCAACCCGCAATTCTCCAACGGAGCGGGCATCGGCGGCTCGGCCTTTGTCGCCACCGACCTCGCGCTCGCGGCCGGCACCAAGGAAGAAGGTTACAGCTTCGGCGCGGCGGCGGAGGCCAGTCGCACGCAGTATTTCAATCCGCTCGCGCCGCCGGCGAGCAATGGCAAGGTGATCCTGCGGGGCCTGCTTGGCGACGATCAGGCCGGCGTCAGCGCGGTGACGACGCTGTCCGACATCAGCACCTACAATCTGCGTGCGACGGATGCGATCCAGGCGGTGAAGGGTGAGGCGAAATTCGGCTCCATCAAGCTGTTCGCCACCGTTGAGGGAGCTCATTCCAGCCTGAACCAGACCAATGCTTTCTTTCAGGATTTCCTGCCCAATCCGCACGTCTATCTGCGGGGTACGGTGATCCCCGGCATTGCCTTCGCGCGGGACAAGTTCGAGATCGGCGCGTCGGTCAATCTGTCGGTGCGGCGCTATGCGCAGGAACTCGACGATTTCGGCTATCGCCGCGACAACGAACGCATCCAGCCTTTCGTGTTCGCGCGTTACAGCGATGACAACATCATGCTGGCCGGTTCGATCTCCCATCTTCGCGGCACATGGCATGACGTGGATTTCAGCAATGTCAGCGCCTATCTGTACGACGCCAGCCTGACATGGCGGCTGAAGCCGTTCACGATCGATCTGACTGCCTCGCGCCGCGCCAACGAGACGACGTTTCCGATCTCGCCGATCACGCTGGACCGGATGTTGACCGGAAAGATTTCATGGCAGGCCGCGCCGAACCTGACGTTGAACGCAGCCGCCGGATACGTCTCGACGCAATATCTCGATTCACCGTTCTCCGCACAGACGGTGACCTATGGCGTCGGTCTGTCGCATGATTTCGGTCATGGCTATGCGTTCGGTTTCGATGTGACGCGCGCGCGGGGCACGTTGATTTCGGGCGAGAAGGCGAGCGCCATCATCGTGATGTCGTCGCTGACCAAGCGTTTCACGCCGTTCGCCGGCGCGGCCAAGCCCGTGCCGAAGGTCGGCGGCAAGGCGACAAAGGTCGCCGCGGACGGGGGATGACCCCGCCCGCGTCGTCGTTCAGTAACCGCAGCCGCAGCCGCCGCCATGGCTGCCGCCGAGAATGCCGCCCCGGCCGAGCACGGCGCCGAGAACGCCGCCCTTGCCGGTGGTGACGGCGGTGTTGATCGCAAGTGCGCTGCGTCCGTTCAGAAGCCCGAGCACACCGCCCTTGCCGGTGAGAACGTTCGCCGCAATGCCGACGCCCTGCGTCTTGGCGAGCGCCGGAGCGCTTGCAAAGGCGGTGGCGAGAACTGCGAGACACAGAATCTTTTTCATGATGTTTCTCCACTGTTACCTGCGCGAAGTTGCGCATGGGCGGAGAATGAGTCGCGAACGAAGGCCCTGCCAATCGAAAGGCAAAGCTAACCTTAAATCCTACGGGATTTGACGGCGGTCATTGATGCTTTGCGGCACATGTCTACCGTGCTCTAGCTCGCCTTGCGCGGGCGCGAGGTGAGTTCGCGATAGGGATAACGATCGCGGATTTCCTGATTGAAGAACGTGCCGCGCGAGGTGGCGCTGAAAAAGGCGCGATAGACTTCCGGCGGAACATCGGAATAGACATAGCGCCGCCCGGTGGTGAACATCACCCATAACTCGCGCGCGGTGGCGTCATAACAGAGGCTGCGAATGGCGGTGGACGGCATCATGGACATCCGGCGTTTTGATTTGCATCACAACGCGCCGGACGCCATCAGGTTCACTCGCCGGCTTTCAGCCGAATTTGTCTTTCCACGCCGGCAGCGCGCCGGGGAAGGGCAGGGCGGTCGCCTCATAGACGCCGCGCGCGATCGCCCGCGACATGGTGTTGGCCGCCACCATGCCGAGCTCGGTCAGGCCGATCAGCGGCTCGATCGGCTTGGTGCAGGTCGCCGCCGCGAACACCACGTCGCCATCGAGCGGGGCGTGCACCGGATAGATCGCCCGCGCGAATCCGGTTTGCGCGATCACGGCGAGTCGCTTGGCCTGCGGCTTGGTGAGGATCGCATCGGTGACCACGATGGCGATGGTCGTGTTCTCGATCGAGGTGGTGTCGGGCGCGCCTTTGAGGCGGGCCGCCAGCATGTCGGGCGTGAATTCAGCCGGCCAGCCGCGGCCGCCGAATTCGCCGTTCTGCTCGAACGGCGCAGCCCAGAAATGCGGCCCCTCGCCGATGGTGACGGTGCCGACCGCATTGACCACCGCAAGCGCGGCGACGGTGATGCCGTCCTTCGTCACCGCCGAGGCGGAGCCGACACCGGCTTTCAGCGTCGAAGTGGTTGCGCCAAGGCCCGCGCCGACGCTGCCCTGTGCGAAGGTGCCGCCGGCGGCACTTGCGGCCTGATAGCCAAGCTCGAGATAGGGCGCGATGCGGCCCCATTTCTTGTTGCCGCCATTGATGAGATCGAACACCACCGCGCCCGGCACGATCGGAATCAGCGCATCGCCCACCGCAAAGCCGCGCCCGTGCCCGGCAAGCCACGCTTGGACGCCGCCGCCGGCTTCGAGACCGAAGGCCGATCCGCCCGACAGCGCCAGCGCGTCGACCCGCTCCACGGTGTTGGCAAGATCGAGCAGCGCGCCTTCGCGGATGCCGGGGCCGCCGCCGCGCACGTCCATCGCCATCACCGCCGGCTCATCGAACACGATCGCCGTGACGCCGGACGCCAGAGCGGCGTCATCGGCATGGCCGACGCGCACGCCGGGAATATCGGTCAGACAATTTTTCATGAAAGCCCTCCAGACGGCAGAGAACCGCACTCCCGTCTTGCGGTCAACGCTCGCCGCCATTTGTCGTGGGCCGTGTTCACAAGCTGGCGAAGCGACGGATATCGCTCTTGCGTTGACGTCCGGGGTGAGGGCATCTAGCTGCCATGATCCACGATATTTCAATCCCCGCCGCCCTGTTCGCCGGTCTCATCAGTTTCCTGTCGCCCTGCGTGCTGCCGCTGGTGCCGGCCTATCTGGTCTATCTCACCGGCGCGACCATCGAGCATGTGGCCAATGACGCGCGGCCCGCGGTCTCGCGCCGCGCGGTGATGCTGTCGGCGCTGCTGTTCGTGCTGGGATTTTCCACCGTGTTCGTGGCGCTGGGCGCCAGCGCGAGCTTTGTCGGCGGATTGATCCGGGCCTGGTCGGCCCAACTGTCGATCATTGCCGGTCTCGTGATCATCGTGATGGGGCTGCATTTTCTCGGCCTGACGCGGATCGGGTTTCTGATGCGCGAAGGACGGCTGTCCGTCGCAAAGCCGGTCGGCCTGTGGGGCGCCTATGTGATGGGCCTCGCCTTTGCGTTCGGCTGGACGCCGTGCATCGGCCCCATTCTCGCGGCGATTCTGTCGGTGGCGGCGTCGGAGGCGACGGTGACCAAGGGGGCGGGCCTGCTCGCGGTTTATTCCGCCGGCCTCGGCATCCCGTTTCTAATCGCGGCCTTCCTGGTCGAGCAGTTCTCGTCCGTGCTCGCGCGCATGAAGCGGCATCTCGCAACGGTGGAGCGGGTGATGGGCGTGCTGATGATCCTGGTCGGTGTCGGCTTTCTCACCGGCGCGGTCTCGACCTTCAGCATCTGGCTGCTGGAAACATTCCCGGCGTTGCAGAATTTCGGCTAGGGCATGATCCCGAAAGGCGGGAACTGTTTTTCGGAAAAGATAATGCTCAGACAAAGATAAGCGACGAGTCTGTTTCGACGCAGTTGAAACAGACTCCAGGCCGCTGTCCTCCCTCGCGGCAGGCGCGGGAAGACAGCGTTCGTGTGTTTGATTTACTGGGCTGAGCCGAGCTCGGCGTAGTTGCCCTTGTCGTCCCATTTGTAGACGACGTAGTCGATCAGCTTGATGTCGCCCTTGGCGTCAAAGGACAGCTTGCCGAGCACGGTGTCCCATTCGCCGGCCTTGATCGCGCTTGCGACCTTCTTCGGGTCGGTTGAATTGATCTTGGTTGCGGCCTGCGACCACACCTGGAAGGCGGCGTAGGTGTAGAGCGTGTAGCCTTCCGGATCGATGCCCTTGGCTTTGAACTTCTCGACCAGCGCCTTGGCGGTCGCCTTCTTGCGCGGATCGGGGCCGAAGGTGAACAGCGTGCCTTCCGCCTGCGGGCCGGTGATGGAGGCGAATTCGCGATCGTTCAGCGCGTCGCCCGCCATCAGCACGGTCTTGAGGCCCTGATCGCGCATCTGGCGCAGGATCAGGCCGGCTTCCTGATGATAGCCGCCGAGATAGACGAGATCGATGTTGTCGCGCTTCAGCCGCGAGACAATCGAATTGAAGTCCTTGTCACCCTTGTTGTAGGACTCGAACATCTTCTCCTTGAAACCGGCGGCGTTCAGCGCCTTCTTGGTCTCGTCGGCGAGGCCCTTGCCGTAAGTGGTCTTGTCGTTGAGGATCGCGACGTTCTTGCCGGCATAATTCTTCAGGATGTACTGCGCGGCGACCACGCCCTGCTGATCGTCGCGGCCGCAGACGCGCAGCACGTTCCACAGCTTGCGCTCGGTGAGCAGCGGGTTGGTGGAGCCGGGGCTGATCTGCAGCACATTGCCTTCATTGTAGGCTTCGGATGCCGGGATCGAGGACGACGAACAGAAATGTCCGGCGACGAACACCACCTTGTCGTTGGCGAGCTTTTCGGCGACCGAGCGCGCCTGCTTCGGATCGCAGGCATCGTCGCCGATCTGCAGGGCAAGCTTCTTGCCGAGCACGCCGCCGGCGGCGTTGAGGTCGGCGACCGCGAGTTCCGCGCCGTTCTTCAACTGGCGGCCGAAGGCGGATTCGCCGCCGGTCATGGGGCCGGCGACGGCAACGCGAATATCCTGGGCGAAGGCGGCGGACGACAGGGCCATCGAGGCAACAAGAGCCAGGCCGGCGATGCGGAATTTCGTCATGGACTATCCCTCAAGGGAGTTGCGGATGATGTGTCGCGGACATTGTCGGATGATTTGCTGCTCAAGTCACCGGCAAATTTTAGCTCCGAGGCGGATCGAGAGGCGCATCCTGTCGCGGCTGCCAGCCGAACGGGCCACGCGGGCGGTAGAGCCAGTAATACTGTTTGACCATCTGCACCGCGCGGGTGCGGCGAAATGACAGCAAGGAAATCAGCAGCAGGATCGCAAACTCGAGCGCAAACGGCTTAGGCGCGAGCAATGTCTCGTCGAACAGCGCGAAGTGCACGAAGCGCACCGCCATCGCCATCGGAATCGCCGCGAGCGCCGCCGTGGAAATGTTGCGCCAGGTCGCGGCGATGGCGCGCCCGGCAAGCAGCGCGCCGCCGCCGCCCAGCACCAGGGTGATGAAGGCGGCCTGCAGCAGGCTCTCGTTGGCGTAGAAATCAATCATCAGTGCCGCCCGCCTTCGAGATAGGCCGCGCGGATTTCCGGACGCTCCAGGAGTTCGGCGCCGTTGCCGCTCAGCGTGATCAGGCCGTTGACCATGACGTAGCCGCGGTGGGCGAGCTTGAGCGCGTGGTTGGCGTTCTGCTCCACGATCAGCACCGTGAGGCCGTCCTGCCGGTTCAGCGTGCGGATGGCATCGAAGATCTGCCGCGCGATCAGCGGGGCGAGGCCGAGCGAAGGTTCGTCCAGCATCAGAAGGCGGGGACGGCTCATCAGCGCGCGCCCGATCGCGAGCATCTGCTGTTCGCCGCCGGACAGCGTGCCGCCGCGCTGGTTCAGCCGCTCCTTGAGCCGCGGAAACAACGCGAGGACGCGATCGAGATCGGCGCTGCGCTCGCTTTCGCTGGCCTGCGCGGCATCCGCGCCCATGCGCAAATTCTCGGCGACGCTCATGCGCGGAAAGATGCGGCGGCCCTCCGGGGATTGCGCGATGCGCAGATGCGCGATGCGATGGGTCGGTGTATGTGTGATGTCCTGTCCGTCGAAACGGATTTCGCCGGCGCGCGCACGCGGCCGGCCGAACACCGTCATCATCAGGGTCGATTTGCCGGCGCCGTTGGCGCCGATCAGCGCCACGATCTCGCCGGCAGCGACATCGAGGTCGATGCCCTTGAGCGCCTCGATGTGACCATAGGCGGCGCGCAGGCCGCGGATGGAGAGCAGTGGATGCGCCGACGTGCTCATGCGTCGAGCTCCATCACGGCGATGGCGGCTTCCTCGTCGGCGCCGAGATAGGCGGCGATCACCTTGGGATCGTCGCGGATTTCGCGCGGCGTGCCCTCGGCGATCTTGACGCCGTAGTCGAGCACGACGATGCGGTCGGAAATTTCCATCACCACCGACATGTCGTGCTCGATCAGCAGCACCGAGGTGCCGTGATCCTTGCGGATCGTCAGCAGAAGCTTGCTGAGATCCTCGCCTTCGCGGGCGTTGAGGCCGGCGGCGGGCTCGTCGAGACACAGCAGCGCCGGCTCCGAGCACATCGCGCGCGCGATCTCCAGCCGGCGCTGATCGCCATAGGGCAGGTTGCCTGCGGCCTCGTCGGCGCGCGCGGCGAGTCCGATGCGGTCGAGCCAGTATTTCGCGCGCTCGATCGCGTCGTTCTCGGCATTGCGAAACCCCGGCGCGCCGATCAGGCCGAGCAAGGTATAGCCGGACGCGCGCATCAAGGGATTGTGCTGCGCCACCATCAGGTTTTCGAGCGCGGTCATGCCGGCGAAGAGGCGGATGTTCTGGAAGGTGCGCGCGACCTTCGCGTTTTTGGAAACGCGATAATCGAACAGGCGCTCCAGCAGGAACTCACGGCCGTCGCCGTGCGTCAGGCGCAACATGCCGGTGGTTGGCTTGTAGAATCCGGTGATGCAGTTGAACACCGTGGTCTTGCCGGCGCCGTTGGGACCGATCAGCGCGGTGATGTCGCCGCGCTTCACGCTGAACGACAGGTCGTTGATCGCGACGATGCCGCCGAAGCGCATCGACAGGTGCATCACCTCGAGAATGTCGGCCGCCGCGGACGTCATCCGTGCCCCTCCTTGACCAAAGAGGAGGAGATCGCGGTTTTGGTCTGCAGGAATATCGACGGTTCGCGATGGCCGACAAGGCCGCGCGGCCGCCAGATCATCAGCAGCACCATCGCCGCGCCGAACACCAGCATTCGGAATTCCTCGAAGCCGCGGAACAGTTCGAAGCCGCCGATCATGGCGAGCGCGGCCAGCGCGATGCCGAGCTGCGAGCCCATGCCGCCGAGCACGACGATGGCGAGCACCAGCGCGGATTCCTGGAAGGTGAAGGATTCGGGGCTGATGAAGCCCTGACGGGTGGCGAAGAACGCGCCGGCGAAACCGCCGAACATCGCGCCGGTCGCGAACGCAGTGAGCTTGGTCTTGGTGGTGTTGATGCCGAGCGAACGGCAGGCGATCTCGTCTTCGCGCAGCGCTTCCCACGCCCGGCCGATCGGCAGGCGGCGCAGTCGGATCGTCACCCAGTTGGTGAGCAGAGCGAGCGCAAGGATGATGTAGAACAGGAACACGACGCGGTGGGTCGAGGAGAACTCGATGCCGAGCCGCGCGGCAAGGCCGTCATCGGCCGGCGTCAGCGGAATGCCGAAGAAGGAGGGACGCGGCACGCCTGAAATGCCGTTCGGCCCACCGGTGACATGCTGCCAGTTCAGCAGCACGAGGCGGATGATCTCGCCGAACGCAAGCGTGACGATGGCAAGATAATCGCCCTTGAGACGCAGCACCGGAAAGCCGAGCAGCATGCCCCAGAACGCGGCGAGGATTCCCGCCAGCGGCAGGCAGATCCAGAACGACAGCCCGAATGTGGTGGCGAGCAGCGCGTAGGAATAGGCGCCGACCGCGTAGAAGGCGACATAGCCGAGATCGAGCAGGCCGGCGAGGCCGACCACGATGTTGAGGCCCCAGCCCAGCATCACATAGGTCAGCACCAGAATGCCGAGGTCGAGTATGTAGCGCTGATCATAGAACAGCACCGGCACGAGGAAGGTGAACACCAGCAGCGCCGGGCCGAGGAAGCGGCCGAGGCCGGTGAATTTTGCCTGCGCCTGTTCGGAGATCAGCGGCGCGCCGCGACGTTTTGCGATTGCTTGCCGCAGCAGTTCGACAAGGATGCTGCCGCCGAACACGGCCGCAACCATCATCGCGAGGTCGCCGAACCGCGTCCAGAAGATCAACTGGCCCGTTGGGCCGGCCTCGGTGCGGACGCCGATCATCAGCGAGAACAGCACCAGCGCCACCAGCGCGCTCAGCGTTGCCTTCTTCAGGATGAAAGCGACGCCATGCACGGCGGCCGGCTTGTCGCGACGTGACGGGGGCGTAGTGATCGCAGGCACGCCGCGCTCTCAGACTTTTTCGACTTCGGGACGACCGAGCAGCCCGGTCGGCAGGAAGATCAGCACGATGATCAGGATCGAGAAGGCGGCGACGTCCTTGTACTCCGTTGAGAAGTAGGCCGACCAGAATGTCTCGATCAGGCCGATGGCGATGCCGCCGAGCATCGCGCCGGGCAGCGAGCCGATGCCGCCGAGCACCGCGGCGGTGAAGGCCTTGATGCCGGCGAGGAAGCCCATGAAGAAATCGACCACGCCGTAATAGAGCAGGTACATCATGCCGGCGACGGCGGCGAGCGCGGCGCCGATCACGAAAGTCATCGAGATGGTGCGATCGACATCGACGCCGAGCAGCGCCGCCATGGTCTGGTCCTGCTCGCAGGCGCGCATGTCGCGGCCGAGCCGCGTGCGTGCCACCAGCCAGGAAAACACCGCGAGCAGCACCACGGTGGTGACGACGATGATGATCTGGATGTTGGAGAGCCGGACCACGAAGCCGTCTTGCTCGAACAGCGTGTAGCCGCCGGTGATGATCGGCGGCACCGGCTTGACGCGCGCGCCTTGCGCCACTTGCGCGAAATTCGACAGTACGAAGGACATCCCGATCGCCGACAGCATCGGCGCGAGGCGGAAGGATTGCCGCAGCGGCCGATAGGCGATGCGCTCAACGGTCCAGCCATAAAGCGCCGTGGTCGCCATCGCGACCAGCAGCACCAGCAGCAGGATCAGCGGCACCGCGGTCATGCCCATCGCCACCAGGATCAGGAAGGAGATCAGCGCGATGAAGCCGCCGATCATGAAGATGTCGCCATGGGCGAAATTGATCATGCCGACGATGCCGTAGACCATGGTGTAGCCGATGGCGATCAGGCCATAGATCGAGCCGAGCACGAGGCCGTTGATCAATTGCTGCGCGAAATAATCCATCGACTGCCGCGTTGCACCTGTCGGGGTTTCACGTCGCCCGGCTTCGGCAGCCAAGACGTTGGTCTCAAGACGTTGGTCTGACGCGGTTTTTAACAGCGGGAACCGGGTGCGGCAACAGCGTGGCAAGACTCTGTCGCAGCTATGCACGGTGATGTCGTGCAAAGGCGTGTTCCGGCTGGAACCGGCGCTCGCCATGGCTGGTTTTTTTGGTCTCCTCCGGAACGTGACAGGAGCGGTCCTGTTGATGGGCCGTTCAACAGGAGGCTTCACGATGAATCAGAATCAGAACCAGAACCAGCAGGGTCAGCAGGGCCAGAAGCCCGGTCAGCAGCAACAGCAGCAGGGCGGTGGTCAGCAGCAGGGCGGCGGTCAGAAGCCGGGCCAGCAGCAGCAGCAGGACCAGGGCCGTCAGGGCAGCCAGAAGGGCGGACACTGAAGCTGGTCGGCCAGATTTATCCACAAAACTGGAAATCCCGTCGCAAGGCGGGATTTTCTTTGCCCGGAAGCGGCCGTGACGAGCCTGGCGAGTCCGCCGTGGGGCGGCTGGCGGCGGGAATATTGAAAATCTTTTGCAACCGGCAATTGCGGCCGGTCGGATTTTTGATGCGGATCAAAATGTGTGTCAATTTGACGCGCGACTGCAGATGCCGCGATTTTTCGCGGCTTTTTACGATCCGCGCGGACCCTTAGAGGTCTTCGAAGCTCCATCGTCTTGTCTGGCACAAGCGATTTATCTACCCCGGGAACCGATCGTTGATCGGGGCTGGGAAAATCATATGAACAGAAATTCGAAGCGTGCGGCGCAAGCCGCCGCAACGGTGGCGCTTGCCTTCGCGGTGGCCACGGACGGCAATGCGCAGACGCTCGAGGCGCTGCCGCAGATCACTGTCGAGGCGGATCAGATCACCAATTCGGTGAAGGCCGCCTTCACCGATCGCAGTGAATCGCCGAACGCAAAGGTTGTGATCGAGGGCGAGCAACTCAACCAGTTCAACGATATGAGCGTGGGCGACGCCATCCGCCGCCTGCCGGGTGTCACCTTCTCGGCAGTCAACCGCTCGCGCGAGATCAAATTGCGTGGCATTCCGCGCGAATACACCCAGGTTCTCCTCGACGGCCGCCCGCTGCTCGACGGCGATTCCACCCGCAGCGTCGAGGTCGATCGCATTCCGGCTGTGCTGATCGATCGTATCGAGATCATCCGCTCGCCGCTCGCAAGCATGAATTCGGCCGGCGCGGCCGGCACGGTCAACATCATTACCAAGCGTCAGTCCGGCAAGCCGGGCGGCGGCATCAGCGTGGGCGGGGGCTATCTCGGCCATAACGGTCCGACGGGCGACGTGTCCGCCTGGAGCGGCGGACAATACGGCAACTTCAATTATTTCATCGGCGGCGGCCAGCAGCGGCGGCTTCTGGAGGAAAGCAACAACACGTACAACAATATCGGCGCCGCCGCCCTTGGCGATGGCGGAACGATCCAGCGGCAGCAGCGCAGGTTCGACGAGACGACGTTTACATCGCGCTTTGAGTACAAGACCGACGAGAACAACACGTTCACGTTCTCGCCGTCCTACTTCAAGACGCATGAATTGCGCGATCAGACCGATCGGCGCCTGAACAACGCGCAGACCGCGTTCAACCGCACCACGAACGAAATCCGCAATCGTGATCGCGAGAACATCGGGACGTATTTCGAGTGGCTGCACACCTTCGACAAGGCGACCACGCTGAAGACGTTCGTCGACTATCAGAAGGCGCGCGAGGATACGACGCGCGACGCCACGCGCTATAATGCTGCCGGCGCGCTCGACCAGATCGAACGGCGCCTTTCGCCGATCGCCCTGGACCGCGTCGCGCCCGGAACGGTGTTCACCGGATCGTTCGACTCCCACGTGCTCGAAGCCGGTGTCGGCGCGATCCTGCTGAGCCGGACCGAAGACGAATCCCGGATGCGGACTTTCGGAAGCGGCGCGGCGACGGCCGATCCCACGCGCAGGTATCGGGTGGGCGAAGATATCATCTACGGCTATCTCAGTGATCGCACATCGGTGTTCGGCCCGGACCAGCTCACCCTCGGCGTGCGGGTGGAAGGCAGCCAGACGCGGACCACCGACAATCTCGGCCTTGAACGCTCGAACGACGCGGTCGTCGCCAATCCGTCGCTTCAGTATCGCTACTCGGTCGTCCCCGATCTCGATCTGCGACTGGGTGTCGCCCGCACCATACGCCGTCCGGACCTTCGCGATCTCACCCCGACGCTTTCGCAAGATAACGGCACGCCGATCCGGCCCGACACCCGCGGCAATCCCGATGCCAAGCCGGAGCATATCTGGGGCGTCGATGTCGGGTTCGACAAATTCCTCGACGGCAAGTCCGGCATTCTGTCGGCCAATCTTTTCGGCCGTCAGTTCGACGACAAGCTCGAACGCACGCTGTCGTTCGATGCCGGATCGAGCCGCTGGGTTTCGACACTCAACAATGCCGGCGAGGGCAGAATGATGGGTGCGGAGGTCGAGGCGCGCGTGCCGCTGACTTTCGTCAACATGCCGCATCTGACGGTGTGGGGAAATGCGGTCGCGGTGCACACCGAACTGACCGATAAGCTGACCGGCCAGCAGCGCCGCTTTGCCGAGCAGCCGGACCTCGTGACCAATCTCGGTCTCGATTATTTTGTGGAGTCCTGGAAGACCACGTTTGGCGTCAACTACAACCGCACTTACGCGTATTCGCAGAACATCCTGCAGCCGACCGCCGCCAGCCCGACGATATTCCAGAACCAGCGCACCGAGTTCAACGCGCTGAACAGGTTCGATGTGTCGGTCCGCGTGATGCTGCGCAAGGATTTCACGATATCGTTCGGCGCGCTGAATCTTCTGCGCCCGACCGACCGCCGCGTGATCACGACCACGAATATGGCCGGCACCGTGCTCACGCAGGTGGTCACAGTGGAGCCGTCGAACAGCCTTTATTACGCGCGGGCGGCCTTCACCTGGTGATTTCTGGGGACGACCGGGGGATAACTCCCCGGTCGTTAAGGTTAACAAATCCTTTCGATTGCCGTCCCGAAGGGGCGCGGCTTACCTCGTCCGACTTCGGCGGATTCTCGCCGCCGGGACAGGGCAGGAAACAGGAATGGCGACGAACTGGCGGCTCGGCACATTCAATGGCGTGCTGGTCGCATCCTATTTCATTCCGGCATGGACCATCGCGGCGCTGAAGATCTGGATCTCCCCGGTCAGCGGCCTGTTCGATCGCGCCAATATCGCGCCCGGCATGTTCATCAGCGATCATCTGAGTTCGACGGTGCTGCAGACGGTGCGCTTTGCCTGGCTGCTGGCGCTCGGCAAGTTCGTCGTCGTCGCGTTCTTCCTGGTGTTTCTGACGTTGATGATGCGCGAGGCGGCGCGGCGCAAGGCGAGCTGCGACGAGGCGCTCGGCTTCGCGCTGCTGCTCGGCGGCATCATCAGCATGGGCAGCCTGCTTGCGGCCTCCACGGTCGGTGAACTGGAAGCGTTGCGGCTTCACGCCAGCGAGACGCTGGCGCTGATCGGCGCGGCGATCGTTCTGGTGATCGATGCGCCCCGCCGGGGCGAGCAGGCCGCGCCCGCCGATATCGACACGGCGCTGCGCCGGACGCTCTCGCACTCCTGACGGCTAAGAATATCGCGCTCAGCGCTGCGTCAGAAAACCGGCCAGCGCGTCGGTGAAGTCGTGCGGCTGCTCGATGTTGGAGATGTGCGAGGCATCGAGAATGGTCATGCTCGCGCCCGGAATTTGCCCGCGAATGAAAACGCTCGCCTCGATCGGCGTCGAGCCGTCGTGGCGTCCGGCGATCACCAGGGTTTTCGCCTTGATGCGCGGCAGCAGATCGCGCTGGTCCAGCCGGCTCATGGTTTCGCAGCAGGCGAGATAGCCCTCCACCGGAGTCGCGAGCAGCATGTCCTTGATACCGGCGACGATCTGCGGCGCGCGTTCGCGGAAGTCCGCGGTGAACCATGACACCATCACGCCGTCGGCGACGGCGGCGAGGCCGCCTTCGGCCACCGCCTTGATGCGGTTGTTCATGTTGGTCGGATCGGCGGTGTAGCTCGTGGTGTTGGCGAGCACCAGGCGGTCGATCCGCTCCGGCGCATGCGCCGCCAGCCATTGTCCGACCGCGCCGCCCATCGAGATGCCGCACCAATGCGTCTTCTCGATATTGAGATCGTCGAGGATCGCGAGAATGTCCTTGCCGAAGCGTTCTATCGAATACGGACCGCGCGGCACGTCGGACTTGCCATGGCCGCGCCGATCGTAGCGGATCACGCGAAACAGCTTGGTCAGCGTGCTCATCTGCGGCTCCCACATCTGCAGCGCGCATCCCAGCGAATTCGACAGCACCAGCGTCGGTCCGCCGTCGCGGCCTTCGACGGAAACATTGATCAGGCAGCCGTCGGCATCGATCATCGGCATGCGGTCGCTCCAGTGCGTGCTTGCGGGAATCGCATTGTCGCCGGTTCGTCGCGGCCCGCCAAGGCTTCGAGGCTGCAATATTTTTGCGGTATGCGGATGATCCCGATGATTTTCGATCTTGCGGCGAGGCCGTTTTCGTTGACCCGCGCATTTCGAGAGCGGCGGCGATGCCATGTTGCCCCGAAGTGGGAGGGGACTAAGATCGCTGCTGCGTCCTGCAAACAAGACGGTGGACGCATGGATCGCCGAAACCGGCGTGAGAGATCGACGAT
>MKUJ01000015.1:6375-6692 GCA_001897755.1 Afipia sp. 64-13 | reverse complement strand
CTTCCTCGATATCGATACCCCCGATGCGCTCGCGGAGATCCGGCGCGATCTTGAGCATGAACCGGAAAAGCCCGACACGGCGCGCCGCAAGGACCGTGCCTGAGGCCGGATCTTGCAGCGATGGCCCTGAACCGCCGCGGCTGAGTTTCGGCCGGCGCTGCGCGGTTTCTTCCGTTCACCAAGTTGAAACCCGCCTGTCCTAACTTTCCGGTTTGGGACTGGGGGTTTTGTTTTGATGTATTTGCGGGCGGCGCGCTGCGGCGCGCAATGGGGTCTTGCGTCGATTTTTGCGCTGGCGCTGGTGTCGTTCCCGGCGC
>MKUJ01000015.1:0-6366 GCA_001897755.1 Afipia sp. 64-13 | reverse complement strand
GCGGAGCCTATGGCGTCGCGTTCGACCATCCCAGCGAGGCGAAGGCCAAGGCCGCCGCGCTCAAGCAATGCAAAGGCGAATGCACCGCCGTCACCATGCGCAAGGCCTGCGCGGCCTTGTCGCTCGACATGGCCAATCCGTGCGGCTCGTTCGGCTACGCCATCGCCCCGCGCATTTCCAGCGCGCTGAACGCCGCCTCCAGGAAGTGCTACGACTTCGGCGGCAAGGAATGCGTGATCCGGGCCTGGACCTGCGACGCCAAGGGCTGACGCATTCGCATCATCGCCGCGTCAGCAGGCTGAAGCGGCCGTAAAGGCCGGAACGGTGGCTGTTGTCCTCGACATAGCCCGCGCCGAATGCCCACTCGAATTCGCCGAACCTGAGTGAGGTGATGTGTGCGCCGATGCGATATTGCCGGTAGATGCGATCTCCCGAGGCTTCGATTTCGGGTCCGGCCCAGAAGCGGTCCAGCACCTTACATCCGGCGGCGCCGCGGACGCCGTAATTGCTGCCGATGGTCGATCCGGTCAAAGAGGTCGTCAGCATCATGGAAGCGGGAATCGGCTCCCACCAGACATCGACATTGAAGCGGGCGCCGACATGATTGCCTTTCAGGCTGTTGGCGGGATCGTCCGGTGACACGCCGTGATGCTGCAGATCGAGACCGCCGAACAGCTTGATCTCGACGTCGCCGCGCTTGATCCGGTAGCCGGGCAGGATCGAGGCGAGAAGATAGGTGCCGCGAAAATCGTTGCCGCCGCCGCTGTAAAGATACGTGCCGCCGGCGAGCAGCAGTTTCAGGGTGAAGCCGTCCGTGTTCAGCCCGCCGGGCGACCACAACAGGCCGCCATAGCCGCTGCTGCCGCGGCCCCACAGATCGAACCCGCTGAAATAGAGGAAGTGCTCCGGCCTGCTGCCGCCGCTCAATCCGACCGACCAGTCGTCATCCGTATCCGCGAGAGCCGGTTCGGCCACAGCATCTGCTTTTCCGGCGATGCAGAGAACCGCCGCGATACAGATGATGCGGATGACGCCAACGCAACGCATGCAGCCAGCCTCTGCAACGATACGTAGAAATGCGGATGCCATTAAAGCGGGGGTTTTGGACGTCGTCTATCGCGCAACTGAGAACAAGCGCGGAACGGACGATAATAATATTCGCACTCGAGCGATCATCAGATCGGCGAAGCCGCGAGATTCTCGATCTTCACTTTGTCGCGATCCTTGATGATCTCGGCGATGAAGGTGCGATGGCAGTTGGTGTGATCGCGCTCGTAGCAGAGCAGGCATACCGGCCCGGCCTTCAACGCGAGATCGGCGAGCTCCCCGAGATCGTGTTTTGCCGCCGCCGTTTTCAGATGCGCGTTGTAGATCCGCTTCAGCGTGCCGACATCGCCCTTGCGCGCGGCGAGGCGGCCTTCCTTCGGCGTGCCGAGACCGGCGAGATGGATGTAGGAGATGCCGTGCTGATCGAGGCTGGCGGCGAGCTGGTTCTTGGAAAACCCGGCGCGGCGCGAGGAGGTGACCGCACGGACATCGACCAGCAGCTTCACGCCGGCGCGTTCGAGTTCATCCAGCACCGCGCTAGCGGAGACCTGCTCGTAACCGATGGTGAAAAGCTTTTTCGACCGGGTCATGTTTGTCTCGTGACCCGATCAGTCTCTCACGAGCCGACGCGCGCGATCAACTCCATTGCCCCGGCCGGCGCGCGCACCTTCCCTTCGTGAATCACATAGGCGAACACGTCGCGTGGCTTTTTCAATGCCGGTGTTTTAGCGACGCGCGGCAGATCGTCCGGCGCGCCGACCGACGCCCATTGCTGCAAGCGCTTCGTCCATTCGCCGAGCTGTCTGGGCGGATAGGCGGTTGCGACATCATCTCTGCCGGTCTGCAGCCGTGCATAGACGAAATCGCCGGTGATGTCGGCGATGGCCGGGTAGGTGGCGTGATCGGCATAGACCACCGGGATTTCGAACTTGCGCAGCAGCGCGATGAAAGCTGGATCCTTGAAGCTGTCATGGCGCACTTCGACGACATGACGCAGCGCGCGGCCTTCCAGCTTGCGCGGCAGCAGCGCGAGGAAGGCGCCGAAATCGACGGGATCGAATTTCTTGGTCGGCGCGAATTGCCACAGCACAGGGCCGAGCCGGTCGCCGAGCTCCAGCACGCCCGATGTGTAGAACCGTTCGATCGACTCGCCGGCTTCCGCCAGCACCCGGCGGTTGGTGGCGAAGCGCGGACCCTTGACGGAGAACACGAAACCGTCCGGCACCTCGCGCGCCCATTTGCGGAAGCTCTCCGGTTTCTGCGAACCGTAGTAGGTGCCGTTGATCTCGATCGAGGTCAGCTTCGAGGCGGCGTAGCGCAATTCCTGCGCCTGCGGCAGTTTGTCCGGGTAGAACACGCCGCGCCATGGCGCGAAAGTCCAGCCGCCGATGCCGACATAGATGTTTCCGGCCTTGGATGAGCTTGCCTTAGTGGCCATTGGACCCCCTTGCGGAACGCATCCGCTGTCACCATGTTATTCAACAAGGGCGATGCCGCTGTCCCCCGGCGTATCGCCCAAACGGCCACGAGATGACGTGAGCGACCATCAGGTCCGCTCCAGGCCTGCGCCGGATGTACGCGCTGCCTGTGTCGTTCGTGGTCGTTGCCATTTCGACCTCGCGATTCCGCGAGGCCCATCCTCCCGCAATATCGGCATTTCTCTTTCGATTGACCACCCGGTTTGCGGGCCGTCGAGGCCGCGACGTCTGATCTTTCGTCATGGCCGGCCCGTGTTCGGGCATGGCGAAGGAACATGATGCGCGGCACCACGTTCTGCGCCCGGGGTCAATATTCAAGGAGATCATCATGACACCAATGAAATTGCTGACGGCCGTGATCCTGTCGATGGCGGTAGCGACGCCGGTGATGGCGAAGGACGCCGTGCATTCGCGCAGCAGCAAGATGATGAAACATCAGCGCGTGCATCACGCGGGCAAGATGCATGCCCGGCACCATGCGCAGATGCGCCCGGTCGAGCGCGATGCCTGGGCGCGCCACGATACCGGTTTCTGGCCCGGCGATCTCGCCGTGGGTGTGGCGGCCGGCGCGCTCGGCACCGCGGCCGCGATCGCATCGACGCCGTTCGGCGGCGGTTATGCCGCGAACGATCCGTACAATTCCTATGCCTATGACAACGGCTATTATGGCGGCGGCTATTACGGCGAGGGCTACCTCGCGGCCGGCCGCTACAACCAGACCTACATGCAGCGCAACGGTCTCGCCTGTCTGCCGGGCACGACCTTCAGGGGCTCTGACGGCCTGATGCATATTTGTCAGTAACAGGTACCGACGCGGACGATTGGTGTGTCCGTGGCGATAAAAGAAAAGGCCCGCGCAAGCGGGCCTTTTCGTTTGTGTTTCTGATGTTTTCCGCGACAAGCCGATGATCGCGATTTGTTACTGGAGTGGAGTGGGACACTTGTAGCAATGTCAATACTAATTTTTATAGATTGTGACATTCTAGCTAGATGGTCATTTTTGACGTGTTTTTATTCGTAGATGGAGAGATCATGGATGCGAGCTTAGATATTCGAACACTGAAGATTAGACAGATAATTGAGGATTACAGAGGGGGTCGTTTAGTAGTCCCAGAATTTCAGCGTGAGTATGTATGGAAGAAAAGTAAGGCGCCTCACTTGATCGACTCGATATATCGGTCGTTCCCAGTATCGGCATTATTGCTCTGGTCTAGTGAGGTTGACGTTCAGTCGCGCCGACGTGATCCAAAGCCGGTAAGAGGCCGATCAATCGTCTGGTTAATCGACGGTCAGCAGCGTGTAATTACGCTCTCGAAAATTATGAGTGGAGACGAGGGCATTCAAGTCGTTTTCAACCCTGACGAAGATATTTTTAAGCTAGCGAATGCGGCAACTGCACGAGACGGTAGTTGGTTTCCAGTAAGTGATATTTTGGACGATGAGCTATATAGGCAACTTAGAAAGTCGCTTCCAGACGGTAATAAGGGAGAACGACGGGAAGCCAAGTTTGAAAGGGTTCGCAGACTTTTGGACTATGAAATCCCTGCGGTACAGATGAACGATTTTTCGTTCGATCAGGCAGTGGATGCTTTTACTAGGATAAATACTTTAGGCGTAAAGCTCAAAACGGAAGATATTGAAAGCGCCCGTGTCGCAGCAAGGCACACGGGATTTATTGCTAATGAGGTGGCCCCATTCGTTGCAGAGCTTAAACGCGAAGGATTTTCGCGATTGAATGTTATGCACCTGTTTAGAGCGTGTGCGTTTATCGCAATGCCGGATGGCCGAAGTCGCACGCCGTTGCACGAGCTCAGTCGCTCCGAAGTGGCAAGTGCTTGGAATATAACAAAGCGCGCTACGAAAGAGGCTATTGCCCTCGTTAGGAATGAGTTTGGGCTAGTGAATATGGAAATTCTCTGGAGTGGCGCACTCTTGGTTCCTGTGATTGCTGTGTGTGCATCGACTGGAGCTCGCGGGCGCGATCCTCGTGGGATTGCTGGATGGTTGGCTATGGCTTCCCTTTTGCATCGCTACAGCAAATCGAGCGAAACTGCACTTGATCAAGATCTTCGCGCTTGTCGCTCTGATGATCCAATAGGAAAATTGCTTACAAATGTTCGTCGGGAGGCTGGTACGTTTGGGTCTATAGCAAGCGACTTTAAAGGCGCATTGAACGACAAAGGCGCATTGTTCGCTGCATATATAGCGTGCAGGCAGGTAGGGCTGTGTGACTTATTCTCTGGCTCTCAGATCATGCTTCAAAAGAATGTTGATAGGCATCATATCTTGCCGCGCGCTCAGTTTGAGGAAAAATACCGTTCGAGAGCAGATACGATAGCGAACATTGCTTTTATTACTGGCGAAACGAATCGTGCGGTCGGTGCGGCGTCGCCGGACGTATATCTACGAAGATTGAAACGTGAGACGCTCATGAGTCAGTGTATTCCGCTCGATCAGTCACTATGGTGCGTCGATAAAGCCGAGGAATTTTGGGAGGCAAGGCGCAAACTCCTGGCTACGGCATTCAATGGGTATCTCAAGAAAATGCTTCCGAACCGCCGAATTGTTGATTAATGCTTCCCCCGATATCAACGACTTCAGTCCCTGTATTTTGTCAGAACTGAATAAATTCAAACAAAAACCCCGGCATCGCTGCCGGGGTTTTGCATTTCGTAATCGCCTGAGTGGTCTGGATCAGAAATCCATGCCGCCCATGCCGCCGCCGGGCATGCCGCCCGGTGCGCCAGCGCCACCCTTCTTGGGCAGCTCGGCGATCATCGCTTCGGTGGTGATCAGGAGCGAGGCGACCGACGCCGCGTTCTGGATCGCCGCGCGCACGACCTTGGTCGGGTCGATGATGCCCTTGGAGACGAGGTTGCCGTATTCACCGGTCTGCGAGTCGAAGCCGTACGAATACTGATCCTTCTCCAGCACCTTGCCGACGATGACGCTGCCGTCCTCGCCCGCGTTGATCGCGATCTGGCGGGCCGGAGCCGACAGAGCCTTACGCACGATCTCGACGCCGGTCTTCTGGTCGTCGTTCTGGGTCTTGATGCGCTTGAGCTGTTCGGAGGCGCGGAGCAAAGCGACGCCGCCGCCCGGAACGATGCCTTCCTCAACCGCGGCGCGGGTCGCGTGCATCGCGTCGTCCACGCGATCCTTGCGCTCCTTCACCTCGACCTCGGTCGCGCCGCCGACGCGGATCACCGCGACGCCGCCCGCGAGCTTGGCCAGACGCTCCTGCAGCTTCTCGCGGTCGTAGTCCGAGGTGGTCTCCTCGATCTGCGCCTTGATCTGCTGCACGCGCGCCTCGATGTCGGCCTTCTTGCCGGCGCCGTTGACGATCGTGGTGTTCTCCTTGTCGATCATCACCTTCTTGGCGCGGCCCAGCATCTGCAGGGTCACGTTCTCAAGCTTGATGCCGAGATCTTCCGAGATCGCCTGGCCGCCGGTCAGGATCGCGATGTCCTGCAGCATGGCCTTGCGGCGGTCGCCGAAGCCCGGCGCCTTGACGGCGGCAACCTTGAGGCCACCGCGCAGGCGGTTCACCACCAGCGTGGCCAAAGCCTCGCCTTCGACGTCCTCGGCGACGATCACCAGCGGCTTGCCGGTCTGCACCACGGCCTCGAGCAGCGGCAGCAGCTCGTTCAGCGAGGAGAGCTTCTTCTCGTTGATCAGGACGTAGGCGTCGTCGAATTCGACGCGCATCTTGTCGGCATTGGTGACGAAGTAGGGCGAGATGTAGCCGCGGTCGAACTGCATGCCTTCGACGACATCGAGTTCGGTGTCGAGCGGCGGTCGAACTGCATGCCTTCGACGACATCGAGTTCGGTGTCGAGCG
>MKUJ01000014.1:76500-222882 GCA_001897755.1 Afipia sp. 64-13 | reverse complement strand
TGATCTTGATGATCTTGACCTTCACCGTCTGGCCGATGGTCAGCACCTCGGTCGGGTGGTTGACGCGGCGCCAGGCGATATCGGTAACGTGCAGCAGGCCGTCGATGCCGCCGAGATCAACGAACGCACCGTAATCGGTGATGTTCTTGACCACGCCGTCGATGATCTGACCCTCTTCGAGGTTCTGCACCAGTTCCTGACGCTGCTCGGCGCGGGTCTCTTCGAGCACGGTGCGGCGGGAGACGACGATGTTGCCGCGGCGGCGATCCATCTTGAGAATCTGGAACGGCTGCGAATTGTTCATCAGCGGCGCGACATCGCGAATCGGGCGAATATCGACCTGCGAGCGCGGCAGGAACGCCACCGCGCCGTCGAGATCGACGGTGAAGCCACCCTTGACCTGATTGAAGATGACGCCGTGAACCTTCTCGTTGTTGTTGAAGGCCTTCTCCAGCTTGCCCCAGCTCTCTTCGCGGCGCGCCTTGTCGCGCGACAGCACGGCTTCGCCGAGCGCATTCTCGATCCGGTCGAGGAACACCTCGACTTCGTCGCCGACCTTGACGTCGTTCTCGCGGCCCGGGCCGTTGAATTCGCGCAGCGCCACGCGGCCTTCGGTCTTCAGGCCGACGTCGATGACGGCCATGTCCTTCTCGATCGCAACAACCTTGCCCTTGATGACGGAGCTTTCCTGCAGGTTGCCACCTGCAAAGGACTCATCGAGCATCGCGGCGAAATCTTCGCGAGACGGATTATAAGAGGTAGCACTCGAAGCCATTTGTTCTCCAGATTGCGGTGTGCCGGCAGCATGGTTGCAGGGCGTATCGCGCATCCAGTGTCAAAGGTCCGCAAACTTTGACGACCGTCGTGTAAATCCAGCGGATTCACAAACGGGCCGGCGGGAAGCCTGTATGGGCGATACGATGAATGTCGCGCGCAAGGCGCGTCTTACAGTCGTCCGGAGCCGGGACGAATATCGACCTCGATGGCGGCGGAGCGGGCGTTCCTCCAACACGGCGAAGGCTTGGAACCCTCGCCGGCCCGCTCGGACGGCCTCGATGATGTCGATGGCAGATCCGGACGCGCTGCATATAGCCGCCATAGCGCAGCGGGGCAAGTGCCGAAGCGGCGCAAAGCGGGCCCGGCGGGCGGCTGCAAACGGCCGATAAGCCCCTGGGCGAAAGCGATATTCCGGCGATTTTTCGGGGTCGGAAGCAGGACTTGCGCAGATTCGCCGCGCGGACCGGATCCCCGGCCGTCAGCGCCCGGCGCGCACGGTCTCCACGATGGCGATGGCGGCCCGCACCCCGCCCTCGATATCGAGGCTGGAATTGTCGAGGACATGGGCATCGGGCGCCGGCCGCAGCGGCGCCACCGGACGATTGCGGTCGCGTTCGTCGCGGCGAAGGATATCGGCCAGCACCAAAGCCTCGTCGGCGCTCTCGCCGCGCGCCAGAGCTTCCATCGTGCGGCGATGCGCCCGCACCTTCGGATCGGCGACGACGAAAATCTTCACGTCGGCATCGGGGCAGATCACCGTTCCGATGTCGCGGCCGTCGAGCACCGCGCCGGGCGGATCGGCGGCGAACTGGCGCTGGAAATTCACCAGCGCCTCACGCACCCGCGGAATCGCCGAGATCACCGAGGCGGCGTTGCCGATCTCCTGGGTCTTGAGCACCGGATCGCCGAATTTCTCAGGATCGAGCTCGAGCGCGGCCGCGACCGCGCGCGCTTCGTCGGCAAGATCGACGCCGGCATCGAGCAGCGCCTTGGCCACCGCGCGATAGATCACCCCGGTATCGAGATGGCGATAGCCGTAATGATGGGCGAGACGCTTGCCCAGCGTGCCTTTTCCCGATGCGGCGGGCCCGTCGATGGCGATGATCATGCGAACTCCGCTCCGAGACCGCGCATCATCGGCACGAAATCGGGGAAGCTGGTCGCGATGAAGGCGGTATCGTCAACCTTGACCGGCGCATCGGAGGCAAGCCCCATCACCAGCGCCGACATCGCGATGCGATGATCCATGTGGGTGGCGACGAGGCCGCCGCCCGGCACGTGGCCCTTGCCCGCCACGATCAGATCGTCGCCGGAAATCTCCACCGCGACGCCGTTGACCCGCAGCATGTCGGCGGTGGCTTCGAGCCGATCGGATTCCTTGACCCGCAACTCCTTGAGGCCGCGCATGATGGTGGTGCCTTCGGCGAAGGCCGCGGCCACCGCCAGCACGAGATATTCGTCGATCATCGACGGCGCACGCTCCGGCGGCACCTCGACGCCGCGCAGCTTCGAGGCCCGCACCCGCAATTGCGCCATCGGCTCGCCGGCGTCGCCGCGCTGCCCGCTCTCCTCGATCGCGGCGCCCATCTCGCGCAAGGTCGTGAACAGGCCGGTGCGCAGCGGATTGGTCATCACGTCGGTGAGCACAAGATCAGAGCCCGGCACGATCAGCGCCGCGACCAGCGGAAACGCCGCCGAGGACGGATCGGCTGGCACCACGACCTCCGCGCCGTGCAGTTCGGGCTGGCCGGTCAGCGAAATCCGGCGGCCATGGGCGCCTTCCGGCGCGGAAACGATGTCGGCGCCGAAATGCGCCAGCATCAGTTCAGTGTGATCGCGGCTCGCCTCCTGCTCGATCACGGTGGTGACGCCGGGCGCGGACAGGCCGGCGAGCAGCACCGCCGATTTGATCTGCGCCGAGGCGACCGGGGTGCGATAAACCATCGGGATCGGGTCGCGCGCGCCTTGCAGCGTCAAAGGCAGCCGGCCACCCCCGGCGCTCGCGGTGACGCGCGCGCCCATCAGTTCGAGCGGATCGAGAATCCGTCGCATCGGCCGCGAGCGCAGCGAGGCGTCGCCGTCGAAGGTCGCCGCGATCGGACAGCCCGCCACCGCGCCCATGGCGAGGCGGCACCCGGTTCCGCTGTTGCCGAAATCGAGCGGCGCGGCAGGTGCGGCAAAGCCGCCGACCCCGACGCCGCGGACCGACCAGGCCGCGACGCCGGTGCGCTCTGTCCTGGCGCCCAGCGCCGCCATCGCCTTGGCGGTATTGAGAACGTCCTCGCCCTCCAGAAGCCCCGAAATCCGGGTCTCTCCCACCGCCAGCGCGCCCAGAATCAGCGCCCGGTGGGAAATCGACTTGTCCCCGGGCACCCGGACCCGGCCCTTGAGGGCGGGGCTGCGGCGGGCTTCCAGCGGGGTTTGGCGATCGGAAACAGTCACAATTTCGGCTCCTGCGGACAGCCGGCTCCTACCACGGGGCCCGGGCAAGGTCACGCCTCGGTGACGATGCACAAGAACCGCTATTGACAGCGGCGGCGCAACTAGCCAAGTGAAGCACCGTTTTCCAAGAACTCTCCCCAGGACGCAGCCCGTGGCCAAAGCCGATCTCGGAACCAAACGCACCTGCCCGGTGACAGGCAAGAAGTTCTACGACCTCAACAAGAATCCGGTGATTTCGCCCTATACCGGCGAGATCGTGCCGATCGCGCCCGTGGCTCCGCCGCGCGGCCGCGCCGACGCCACCGCGCGCGCCTCCGGCGCTTCCAACGCAGCCGATACGCAGGAAGTGGAGACGGAGGAGGAGTTGGTGTCGCTCGAGGAGGCCGACGCCGAGGAGAACACCGGCAAGGTCAAGGCCCAGGTGCCCGAATCCGAAGACGACATCGAGGTCGACGAATCGCTCGACGACGATGACGACGATTCGACCTTCATTCCGGAAGAGGAAGAAGACGACGAAGACGTCACCGACATCATTGGTGACGTTTCGGGTGACGAAGAGACTTGAGATCGGGCCTGAACTGTGATTGTTCAGGCCTCGCCGCCGGCGCACCGGCGGTGACGATTTGAGGGTTCGGACCAAACCAGCGCCGAACCCCGCGATGATGGGGCCATAGCTCAGCTGGGAGAGCGCTTGCATGGCATGCAAGAGGTCGGCGGTTCGATCCCGCCTGGCTCCACCAACCCTCCCCTTCGGACGTCCAGCCCGCCCGGAACGATCCCGGATACGATCACAGCGTCCGCGGTCGCCGGATCCCCAACCGCGCGAAACTATTCAGCCGGCCGGACTTCCCGATCCGGCGGTGGACGATCTTGAACGTCCCCGGTTCCCTCTCCATATTGTTGTTATCCGGACGGGCTGAACGCCACCGGTAGGGTGCCGCAAGGGCCCTTGGGCGCAAGATCCGTCAGAGTGCCGGCAAAACCGGCTGTCACTTTTGCGGGTGGCGCGCGTCAAAGTCGCTTCGAGAGGACTTTGGGATGTCTCGTGTTCCTTCGTTGTCCAGTCCGTTCCTTCTGGGATTCGACGATATCGAGCGTGCGCTCGATCGGGTCGTCAAGGGCGCAGACGGCTATCCTCCCTACAACATCGAGCGGTGCGAACGCCAAAGCGGTCAACCCGAGCGATTGCGGATCACGCTGGCGGTGGCGGGCTTCACCCGCGACCAGCTCGACGTGACCACGGAGGAGAACCAGCTTGTGATCCGGGGTCGCCAGCAGGACGACAAGGCCAGGCAATACATTCATCGCGGCATCGCCGCGCGGCACTTCCAGCGCACTTTCGTGCTGGCGGACGGAATGTACGTGCTCGGCGCGGATCTGAAGAACGGACTGTTGTCGATCGACCTCGCCCGGCCGGAACCGGAACGGGTCGTTAAGACGATAGCCATCAATGAACACGAATAATGCAACTTGGTAGCGGACTCGACCGCTTGTCTCTTGTGAAGGAGTCGAGGACATGACTGAAGCCACCACACTGCACTTCGAGCCTGCCGTTTCGCTGGAAGCGCTGGCCGCACTGGGCGAAGGCCATATCGCCTACGTCAAACAGATTCGCTCCGAGGATGTGCCGGGCCTGTTCCCGCAGGCGCCGCAGATCGCGCCGGGCCTGAAGCTGTTCGCGCTTCATGCCGCCGACGGCACGCCGATCATGCTGACCGACAGCCGGGAAGCGGCGGTCGCCAACGCATGGAGCAACGAGCTGGAGACCGTCAGCGTCCACTGAGGCGTTGTCCGCTACAGACTGACCGGACGAAGCGGCGGCGCGGCCTCGCGCTGCCGCTTTTTGCTTGCATTGCGGCGCCGACCGGACGAATGACGGATATGCGCATCCCGCCATTTGATCTTGGCCGGCGGGTTTGTATGGTCGCCACCTTTCCACCCTCGACACGGACACCGTCATGCCAGCCTATCGCTCCCGCACCTCCACCCACGGCCGCAACATGGCCGGCGCCCGCGGCCTGTGGCGCGCGACAGGCATGAAGAACGAGGATTTCGGCAAGCCGATCATCGCCGTGGTCAATTCCTTCACCCAGTTCGTGCCGGGCCACGTCCACCTCAAGGACCTCGGCCAACTGGTGGCGCGGGAAATCGAGAAGGCCGGCGGCGTCGCCAAGGAATTCAGCACCATCGCGGTCGATGACGGCATCGCGATGGGCCATGACGGCATGCTCTACAGCCTGCCGTCGCGCGAGATCATCGCCGACAGCGTCGAATACATGGTCAACGCGCATTGCGCCGACGCCATGGTGTGCATCTCCAATTGCGACAAGATCACTCCCGGCATGCTGATGGCCTCGCTGCGCCTCAACATTCCGACGGTATTCGTCTCGGGCGGCCCGATGGAATCGGGCAAGGTCACGCTCAACGGCAAGGTGCAGTCGATCGACCTGATCGACGCCATGGTGGCGGCGGCCGACGACACGGTGAGCGACGCCGATGTCGAGGTGATCGAACGCTCCGCCTGCCCGACCTGCGGATCGTGCTCGGGCATGTTCACGGCGAATTCGATGAACTGCCTGACCGAGGCGCTCGGCCTCTCTCTGCCCGGCAACGGCTCGGTGCTCGCCACTCACGCCGACCGCAAGGGCCTGTTCGTCGAGGCCGGACATCTGATCGTCGACCTCGCCCGCCGCTATTACGAGCAGGACGACGCCAGCGTCCTGCCGCGCAACATCGCCAACTTCAAGGCGTTCGAGAATGCGATGACCCTCGATATCTCGATGGGCGGCTCGACCAACACCGTGCTGCATCTGCTCGCCGCCGCCTATGAAGGCGAAGTGCCGTTTACCATGAAGGACATCGACCGCCTGTCGCGCCGCGTGCCGGTGCTGTGCAAGGTCGCACCTTCGGTCGCGGACGTGCATCTGGAAGACGTGCACCGCGCCGGCGGCATCATGGCCATTCTCGGCGAGCTCGATCGCGCCGGCCTGATCGACTCCAGCCTGCCGACGGTGCACAGCGCCTCGCTGAAGGATGCGTTGGAGCGTTGGGACATCGTGCGCAGCAAGAGCGAAAGCGTGCGGACCTTCTATCGCGCGGCGCCGGGCGGCGTGCCCACCCAGGTCGCGTTCAGCCAGGACAGACGCTACGACGAGCTCGATGCCGACCGCGCCAGGGGCTGCATCCGCAACGCCGAACACGCCTTCTCCAAGGATGGCGGCCTCGCCGTGTTGTACGGCAACATCGCGCGCGACGGCTGCATCGTGAAGACCGCGGGCGTCGATGACAGCATCCTGACATTCAAGGGTCCCGCGCGCATCTTCGAAAGTCAGGACGCGGCGGTCGAGGCCATTCTCGGCAACCGGGTCAAGGCCGGCGACGTGGTTCTCATCCGCTACGAAGGACCGCGCGGCGGGCCTGGCATGCAGGAAATGCTGTATCCGACCAGCTATCTGAAATCGAAGGGCCTCGGCAAGCAATGCGCGCTGATCACCGACGGCCGCTTCTCGGGCGGCTCGTCCGGCCTGTCGATCGGCCATGTCTCGCCCGAGGCGGCGGAAGGCGGCGCCATCGGTCTGGTCGAGGAAGGCGATATCATCGAATTTGACATCCCGAACCGTTCGGTACACCTGGCCATCAGCGACGAGCAGCTCGCAGCGCGGCGCGCGGCAATGGAGGCGCGTGGCGAAGCGGCGTGGAAGCCCACCAAGCAACGGACGCGCAAGGTGTCGATGGCGCTGAAGGCCTATGCGGCGTTCGCCACCAGCGCCGCGCAAGGCGCGGTGCGTGTGGTGCGCGACTGATCCTGGATGACACCATGGCGGCAGCGCTTGGCACTGCCGCCTGCTCGCTACGCGAGATAGCGCCACGATGAGCCGCTCGAGAGCGTGTCGGTTCAGGCCGGTCGCACGGCCATCCACAACGCGCTGACGAGTTGCAGCACGGTGCGCGCCAGCAGATAGCCCTCGAACAGGGTGGCGAGGATCAGCACCGGCGCGGCGACATGCGTCGCCACCGGAACACCTGCGAGCGCGAGTTTGACGGCGATGGCCGCGGTGCTGGAAACGCCGAAGGTGTACGACCAGTAGGCGACCGAGAACGGCTGCGCGCGAAGCCAGCCCACCAGACGGCATCCCAGCGCCAACTGAAACAGGCCATAGCCCCAGAGCATGATGACCCAGTGATCCGGCGCGGCCACGAGCGTCAGCCACGAGGCTCCGGCAACCGCAGGCGGCGCAAGGTGAATGCCGATGCTCGAACGCTGCGCGGACGGAAAGCCGGACGAATCCCAAAGCCGCTGCAGCACGACCGATTCCAGCGCGAGCCACGAGAAGAAACCGGCTCCCATGAAGCACCAGCCGATGTCGGACCATCCCATCACGCCGAAGGCTGCGCTGCTGGTGAAATTGCCCGCCACCGTCGGCAGATAGACGGTCGGACTGAGGCTGTGAAGATCCCGGCCGCTCTGCCAGCCCAGCCCCGAATGCCACATCGCAAACAGCAGATGCCAGGACACGCCGGCGACAAGAAGAATACCGGCGGCCACCTCCGAATAAGGCCGAACCGCAGGCACCATCAGCAAGGTCGCAATTCCCACCAGCGCGGGCGTCGCCCCCTGAACAGGGTGCCTGAACTCCTCGCGCATGGCCGCTGGCGCACGAAAAGCACTGGCAAGATAGCCCAGCAGCAAGGCCGCCCAGATTCCGGCCGCAAGAGCTATGACGGCCTCGCCGATCAGCGGCGGGACATGCAGCAGGGCCGTGGCGGCGCGCCATGCCTGCCCCAGTCCCGCCAGCCCCAGGACCATGCTGAAATTGGCGGCCGCAAGCGGCCGCGGAGACGTTTTCTCAGAACCGGCTGGACCCGACATGATGCGCCGTTAATTCCGGCCCCCCTCGAATGCACTTTAAACTTCGGCGCTGGCGGGCATAATGTCCAAGATCAATTGGCAATCAGATTGATAAGAAAAACCTTATGATGCGCTCAGCCCGGTATCTGCTCGCCGTGATCGATCACGGCAGTTTCACCCGCGCGGCGGAGACGCTCAACGTATCGCAGCCCGCACTGTCGCAGCAGATCAGGTTTCTCGAAGACACGCTCGGCGCCAAACTGCTCGACCGCTCCGGCCGGACCGTCAGGCCCACCGATGCCGGCCAGGCTTATATCCGCCATCTGAAAGCGGCCCTGCAAAATCTCGATGCCGCGCAGCGCGCGGTGCACGATGTCGGAAATCTGACGAGCGGAGTTCTCCGCGTCGCCTTTCTTCCGCTGTTCACCACCTATCTCGTCGGCCCGGTGGTGCAAGCCTTCCGCAAGCGATATCCTGACATCGACCTCACCATCGACATTCTGCCTCAGGCCGTCATGGAGCGGGCGTTGCTGGACGATCAATACGACGTCGGTGTCGGCCTCGGCGATCTTGCCTCGCTGGATGTCGCGACGGAGCCGCTGCATGATACGGAGTTGTGCGTCGTTGTCGGCAAGGACCATCCGCTGGCCGGGCGACGGAAGCTCGCATCCGCGAAACTGTCCGGTCTCGATCTCGCTCTGCTGGACGGAGCTTTCGTCACACGCGCGCCGATCAACCAGTACCTCAAGGCCAACAAGGTGCAGCCGCGGATCGCCCTCGAATCGAATTCCGTCGATGCCCTTGTCGCCATCGTGCAGAGCACCTTGCTCGCCACCATCCTGCCTGCGGCGACCGCACGGAATCTTCCCGGTTTCAGCGCCATCCGGCTCGATCCGCCATTCGCGACGCGAACGACATCGGCCCTCCTGCGCAGGGACGGCTATCGCAGCGCCGGAACAAAGGCCTTTCTGGCCTTGCTGAAGGAAAGGAACTGGGCGGCGGAGCCGCGGCGCTGAACGACGCGGGTCGAAGACAGAGGCCGTCCCTTGGTCAGGCGGCAGTCGCCGGCGGCATCGCCAGCACCGAATACAGCGCCTGCGCATCGCGCGAGGCGCGCAGCTTTTTGGCGACGTCCTGATCGCGCAGCAGACGGGCGATCCGCGCCAGCGCTTTCAGATGATCGGCGCCCGCGCCTTCCGGCGCCAGCAGCAGAAACAGCAGATCCACCGGCTCGCCATCCATCGCCTCGAAATCGATCGGACGCTCCAGCCGCGCGAACATGCCGAACAGCTTGTCGAGCTTCGGCAGCTTGCCGTGCGGAATCGCAATGCCGTAACCGACCGCGGTGGTGCCGAGCTTCTCGCGCTGCAGCAGCACCTCGAAGATCGCACGCTCGTTCTGTCCGGTCAGCCCAGCCGCATGCGCCGCCAACTCCATCAGCGCCTGCTTCTTGTTGTTGACTTTCAGCGCCGGGAGAATCGCCCCCGGCGCGACAAGGTCGGTAATCGTCATGGACCGTTCCGATGAAGTTGAACCGTTTTGACGGCTAAAAGAAAATGACCGCTATGGAGGTGGAGTGGCGTCAAGCCATATTCAAGCCGGCAGCCCCGGAGCCCCTCCGGGGTTACGCTCTGTCAGGGCGGCGGGACCATATTGTCGGTCCGGGAGGGCGTCAAGCTGCCCGGCGGCCGCCTTTAGCTGCTAGCCGGTGGATCAACCCAGCCCAGATTGCCGTCCGAGCGCCGGTAAATCACGTTCACTCGGCCGCTGCTGCCATGCTGGAAGACCATCGCGGGGGCGCCGGTCAGA
Source organism: Afipia sp. 64-13 (assembly GCA_001897755.1). Classification (GTDB taxonomy): domain Bacteria; phylum Pseudomonadota; class Alphaproteobacteria; order Rhizobiales; family Xanthobacteraceae; genus Afipia. The sequence goes on along the minus strand of MKUJ01000014.1, from coordinate 213,005 downwards.
TCGAGTTCCATCACCGCCTCGCTGACCGAAAAACGCCGCAGCGATTCGGTCGATTCGGCGATGATCACCGGATTGAACGCGGTGACTTCACCCTCCGCATCGTTATCCATGCCTTCGATGACATAGCTCGAGGCGGAGATCGCCGCGCCGTCGAGCGCGGCAAGCGCGGCGGACGCCGCATGGGCCTTGCGCGCCGAGCGATCCTTCAGACGGCTCTTGTAGCGGCGCAGCCGCTTCTCGATCTGGATCAGGGACTGATCGGCGCTGGCATAGGCATCCGCCGCCATCGCGTCGGCTTCGAGCGTGATTCCCGAATCAAGATGCAGCGCGCAATCGGTGCGAAATCCAAAACCATCCTTGCTGAGAGTGATGTGGCCTGAATAATTTCCGTCAAAATATTTTCTGAGAACTTCCTCGGTGCGAGCGATGATGCGTTCACGCAGAGCTTCACCAACACTGATACTTTTTCCAGAAACTCGGAGGGTCATGTCTTCCTCGCTCCTTGATCAGACCGTTCACAAGGATCGCCAAACGCCGCGCGAAGGTCAAGCCGGGGCGGTGTCACGGGATCGGTCAGTGGACGATGATGATGATAATGACGATGGCGTCATTGTGTTGAGCGCATGGCCGAGCATACTTTGCTTGTCGCGTCGACGCTGCACCGATGACGGAATTCGCATGGCCTCACGATACTTCGCGACCGTTCTTCGGGCGATATCAATTCCGTCACCACGCAGACGTTCCACCAGCGTATCGTCCGACAGTATAGCACCCGGGTCTTCGGCGTCGATCAGCTGTTTGATGCGGTGCCGTACCGATTCGGCGGAATGCGCCTCCCCGCCGTCCGCCGATGCGATCGACGCCGTGAAGAAATATTTCAGTTCAAAAATACCGCGGCTGGTCGCCATGTATTTATTGGCGGTCACCCGCGAAACGGTCGATTCATGCATCTGGATAGCATCGGCGACCGCTTTCAGATTGAGCGGTCGCAAATATGCCACGCCCTGCGTGAAAAAACCGTCCTGCTGACGCACGATCTCCGACGCCACTTTCAGGATGGTACGGGCACGCTGATCCAGCGCGCGCACCAGCCAGGTCGCATTCTGCAGGCAATCGGTGAAATAGGATTTCTCGCCATCCTTGCGCGTTGTTTTCGACAACTCCGCATAATAGCTCTGGTTGACGAGCACCTTCGGCAAGGTGTCGCTGTTGAGTTCGACCAGCCAGCCGCCATCGGGGCCGGGACGCACATACACGTCGGGCACCACGGTCTGCGTCCTCGTCGATCCGAATTTCAGACCGGGCTTGGGATCGAGATGGCGGATTTCACCGATCATCTCGGCGATGTCCTCGTCATCGACACCGCAGATCTTGCGCAGGCCGGCAATGTCGCGTCTGGCGAGCAGATCGAGATGTTCGACCAGCGCCTGCATCGCCGGATCGAAACGGTCGCGCTCGCGAAGCTGAAGGGCAAGGCATTCGCTGAGCGAACGCGCGCAGATGCCGGGCGGATCGAACGTCTGCAGCACCGCTAGCACGGCGTCGACCGCGTCCTGCGTCGCGCCGAGCCGTTCCGCGGCTTGTCCTAAATCAACCGGCAGATAGCCGGCATCATCCACCAGATCGATCAGGTACTGACCGATCATGCGCTGCGAGGGATCGGTGATCGACACCGCGAGCTGTTCGGCGAGATGATCGCGCAGCGACAGCTCGGCGGCGACGAACGCCTCCAGATTGTAGTCGTCGTCGTTGGAGGCGCCACCGCCCCATTCGGTGTAGGCGGTCGGCGCCGCATCCTGTGCGTTGCGCGCGGCGGCCTCCGCGGGCTCCTCGGAAAACACGTTGTCGAGACCGCTGTCGAAGGTCTGTTCCATCTCGGCGCGGCTGCCGAGATCGCGGTTGATCCAGTCCTCCGCCGGCGCATCGAAGCCTTCGCGCGATCCCGGACCGTCGGCCTCGGACGCCGACGAGCCACCGAACCCGTCGCCGGAATCCTCCTCGCCGCCATCCGCCGATACCGACAGCGCGGCACGGTCGGCGGCGGCGTCCCCCTCGCCGCGCACCGGCGCTTCGTCGTCGCCGGCCCGTTCCAGCAACGGATTGCGTTCGAGTTCCTCCTCGACGAAGGCGACCAGATCGAGGTTCGACAGTTGCAGCAGCTTGATCGCCTGCATCAGCTGCGGCGTCATCACCAGCGACTGCGACTGGCGGAACTCCAAACGTTGCGTGATCGCCATAAGCCAGGACCCGGTCGGAACTGGTCCGATTCTTGCTTATTTACGCGGCAATGTACACGGCTTGACGGATCGGAAATTCAGTCCGGAGAGAGCCCCCGGAAGCAGGGCGAGTCGGCGACGCATACGGGCGCGGCCACGCGCTACAGGCGGAACTCGTCGCCGAGATAGAGGCGGCGGACGTCCGGATCGTTGACGATCTCCTCGGGGTGACCTTCGGTCAGCACCTCGCCGGCATAGACGATATAGGCGCGGTCGGTCAGCCCGAGAGTTTCGCGGACATTGTGGTCGGTGATCAACACGCCGATACCGCGATTGGTAAGGTGACGCACCAGTTGCTGGATGTCGCCCACCGCGATCGGGTCGATGCCGGCGAACGGCTCGTCGAGCAGCATGTAGTTCGGACGCGAGGCCAGCGCGCGCGCGATCTCGACACGGCGCCGCTCGCCGCCGGACAGCGCGATCGCCGGCGACTTGCGCAGCCGCGTGATGTGGAATTCCTCGAGCAGCGAGGTCAATTCCTGCTCGCGCTTGCGGCGGTCCGGCTCGACCACTTCGAGCACGGCGCGGATGTTGTCTTCCACCGTGAGGCCGCGGAAGATCGAGGCTTCCTGCGGCAAATAGCCGATGCCGAGCCGCGCGCGCTGATACATCGGCATCGCGGTGACATCGTGACCGTCGAGCTCGACGCGGCCGCGATCCGCCTTGATCAGGCCGGTGATCATGTAGAACACCGTGGTCTTGCCGGCGCCGTTGGGACCGAGCAGGCCGACCGCCTCGCCGCGGCGGACATAGATGCTGACACCGCGCACCACCTTGCGCGAGCCGAAACTCTTTTCGATGCCGTGGATCGCAAGGTAGCCGGTGCGGGCGCGTGGGGGCGCAGCGCCATTACCCTCGCGCCGGGCCAGCGGCCGCTGTTCGGCGCGCGGCGGCCCCGAAGGCGCGTCGCGCGGGATCGGCGGCGCGTGACGCTCGAACGAAGCCGGATCGTAGGCCGCCGCCCCGTACGTCGCGGAATCGTAAGGCGCCGGATCGGTGACCGCGCCTTCATATTCGGGATAGTCGGACTGCGCGGCACGCGGCGGGGCCGCCTCGCGCGGCACCGGCGCATCGCGCACCGCCGGCACGCCGCGAATGGTGTTGAAGATGTCGCCCATCCGTTCGCCCAGCGAGGTGATGTCGGCGGGCGACCGCGCAAAACCCTGCCGCCCCCGGACCGGGGTTCGTCGGCGGAAAATGCGCAGGAAATCCACCATGCTCGCTTCGATCAGCCTTTCGGGATGACTCGCCGGATCACCGGCACTTGAGAGCGCCGGAGGGACATCGCCGCCGCCTGATATAGATTCGCCAGCCCCGATTCAACCTCGGGGCCGCGATTCATGCGGCATGCTGTTGAGCTTCAAGGGCTTTCCGGGGGCCTGGGAGCCGCCGGACTTTTTCTCTTTCTCCATGCCGGTCAGGCCGCCGAGCCCGGAGCCGCCGCTGGAGCCGGACGACTGGAACATGCCCGACACGCCGCGCCCGCCATCGGATTCGACCCGCGACACGCCGGTGGTCATATCGACCACCAGGCGGTCGCCGCGCAGCACGTTCTTGTCCTTGGTCAGCACCACGCCGCCGAGCATCGTCACCGTGTTGGCCTTCATGTCGAACACGCCGGTCTGGCCGGTGACGGTCTGATCCTTCTGGGTCACGATCACGCCGCCACGCGCCTCGAGCCGCCGGATCGAGGTGGAGCCGCCCGGCCCCGGCATCGCCGATTTCACTGCGCCCTTGCCGCTGCTTTTGTCCTCGTTGTCGTAGAACACCACCAGCGTCTTGGAGCGCATCGTGGTGTCGCCCTGCACCACCTTGACGTTGCCGGAAAAGGTCGCGGCCTTGTCCTTGTCGCGCATCTCCAGCGACTGGGCATCGATCTGGATCGGCTTGTCGCGATTCTGCGAGAAGCCCTGCATCGCGTTCGGCACGCCCTGCACCGTGCTCTGCGCCTGCGCCGCGCCGGACGCCAGCAGCATGGCGGCGAGCGCGCCGATGCAAGCGCCATATCGGAACATGTTCAACCGCATCGGGATCGTCATTGCGCCGCCGCATCGTGCACGGCGGGCACATCCACCGCCGCATTGTTTTTCTTCGCCGCATCGTCGCGGATCAGGATCATCGAAACGCCGCCGTCGAACCGCACCAGCGCGCCGTTCTCGGTGATTTCCAGCCGCTGCCCGTCGAGCGTGCCGTTCAGAAGCTTGACCGCCACCGGCTCGTCCGACGTCACCGCGCCGCGCGCGATATCAACTACAGCCTGCGTCAGCCGCGCCTCATAGCCGGTGGTCGATTGCAGGAAGATATCCTCCCGCAAGGTCAGAAGCTGGCTCTTGGTGTCGAACAGACCGCGCCGCGCATCCATGGTGAGGCCGGACTTGTCCTGCATCTGCACCTTGGCGCGCAGTTCGGTGAGCTCGACATTGGTCGGGTTGGTGACGTCCTGCGTCGCGCTCTTGGCCCACAATTCATAGGGCCGCTGGTCCGGCGTGAAGCCGGCCAGATGCGGCGAATCCATCGTGATCTTGGTGCCGGACACCGCAAGGTTGCCGATACTGAGCGGCAGCTTGGCGAGAATGCGGAACGGATTGAACAGCGAGACCGCGACGATCAGCAACAGCGCGCCGGCCACCGCGACCGGCACCGCCTTGCGCAGAAAGCGCACACGGCGGCTGTGGCGCACGGCGACAAGATAGCGCGCGTCCGCTCCGGCCTGATAGCCTTGACTTGCCACCGAATGCACCAGCCGCTCCGAGACCTAAGGCCGTGATCTGCTCCGGCCATGCCGGATCGGGAAAGTTCACTTTACGCCGGACCGGCCTGATTTGCAGCCGCTTTCGCCGGTCCAGGCCCCCGCAAAGAGCCAACGAGTGTGACCGAAACAGGGCGCCGGCATGAACAGAACCGGCGGTTCGTTCATTACGAATGCGCGAAGATGTCGTCGTTCTCCCAGCCCTGCAGATCGAGCTTCGCCCGGGTCGGCAGGAACCTGAAACACGCCTCGGCCAGCTCGGTGCGGCCCTCGCGCAGCAGCATGGCATCGAGCTTCGCGCGCAACGCATGCAGATGCAGCACGTCGGAGGCGGCATAGGTCAATTGCGCTTCGCTCAGCGATGCCGCGCCCCAGTCGCTCGACTGCTGCTGCTTCGACAGTTCGACACCGAGCACCTCGCGCGAAAGATCCTTGAGACCATGGCGATCAGTGTAGGTGCGCACCAGGCGCGAGACGATCTTGGTGCAGTAGACCGGCTGCGGCATCACGCCGAACGTGTGATAGAGCACCGCGAGATCGAACCGCGCATAGTGGAAGATCTTGGTGATGTCGGAAGCCGCCAGCAGCTTCTTCAGATTCGGCGCATCGGTATGGCCTGCCGGAATCTGCACCACATCGGCGCTGCCGTCGCCGTTGGAGAGCTGCACCACGCACAGCCGGTCGCGATGCGGGTTGAGACCGAGCGTCTCGGTGTCGATCGCCACCGAATCGGTGTAGCGGGAAATGTCCGGCAAATCGCCGCGATGCAGGCGGATGGTCATGCAAATAGCCTCGTCGAATCGATGCGGCTTAAATTAGCGGCGCACGGGCCGCTGCGCGAGCGCGGATCGCAAGGCCGCTACCGCCACAGCCCATAGGAAGCCCATTTCGTCTCGGGGATCGGCGGGCCGATCTTGTAGCTGAACGACAGCACCTTGAGATGGTCGGGCGTGCCCTTGCAGGTGAAGGAGAAGGCGTACCACTTGCCCTTGCTGCGGAAGGCTCCGCCGCTGCCCTTCAGGGTGTCGCCGAGATGCCGGGGATGGGAGATCACGTCGCTCTTGGCGCGATCGGGGCGGTAGGGAGTGGAATCGCGCGCGATCTGGCGCATCGCTTCGAGATCGCAGACCTGTTCGAGGCGGGTCGCGGGGTCGAGACGCTTCAGGCTGGCCAGAAACCGCTCGTCCGCGGCAATGGCCGGCGCGCCCCAGAGGCCCCCGCAGGCGACCAGGATTATGGCTGCATATCTCACCAACCATCCCTCTGCGTTACGACGGGAAATGATGAAGACGGCCCGCAGGGCCGATCATGCCGGCTGACGAGTCGTCTTGAATGGATGGTGCCCAGGAAAGGACTCGAACCTTCACGCCTTGCAGCACAGGTACCTGAAACCTGCGTGTCTACCAATTCCACCACCTGGGCTTGAGGGCGGTTAGTACGGATCGGCCGCGCGCTTGTCAAATTCAAATGGGCCGCCGCCGGGCCGGGCCGACAAGGGTCTGTACAGTACGGAAACGATGTCGTATCGCGACGTAAATCAAGGTCACAGCGCGCCGGCCGGCTATTCTAGGCCGTTCAATTGCAGGAATCCCTCATGACAGCGCCCCTCGACACCCTCGTCACGGTTTTCGGCGGATCGGGCTTTCTCGGCCGCCATGTGGTCCGGGCGCTGTGCAAGCGCGACTACCGCCTCCGGGTCGGGGTGCGGCGGCCGGAACTGGCCGGCCATCTGCAGCCGCTCGGCAAGGTCAGCCAGATCAACCCGGTGCAGGCCAATATCCGCTACCCGGCCTCGGTCGAGGCCGCGATGCGCGGCGCCAGCGTCGTCGTCAATCTGGTCGGCATCCTGACCGAGAGCGGCGCGCAGACCTTCGACGCGGTGCAGGCCGAAGGCGCGCGGGTGATCGCCGAGGCGGCCAGCCGGATCGGCGCCCGCGTGGTCCATGTCTCGGCCCTCGGCGCCAATCCGGATTCGGCGTCGCATTACGCCCGCGCCAAGGCGGCCGGCGAACAGGCGGTGCGGGCCGCCGTGCCCTCGGCCACCATCATCCGTCCCTCTGTGGTGTTCGGGCCGGAAGATCAGTTCACCAACCGTTTCGCCGCGCTGGCGCGGATACTGCCGGTGCTGCCGCTGGTCGGCGCGGAGACGCGGATGCAGCCGGTCTATGTCGGCGATGTCGCTACCGCGGTCGCCGATGCGGTCGACGGCAAGACGCAGCCCGGCGCGACTTACGAGCTTGGCGGGCCGGACGTGATGACGATGCGCCAGATCGTCGAGTTGGTGCTCGCCACCACCGGCCGCGACCCGCTGCTGCTGCCGCTGCCCTTCCCGCTCGCCAAATTCGAATCGTATTTCCTGCGCTTCGCGCCGGGCGACTTCAAGCTGACGCCGGATCAGGTCGAGCTATTGCGCAGCGACAACGTGGTGTCGGAGACGGCCAAGGCCGCGCGGCAGACGCTGGAAGGCCTCGGCGTGCAACCCGAATCGATGTCGGCGGTGCTGTCGTCCTATCTCTGGCGCTTCCGCAAGACCGGCCAGTTCGCGCAGAACGGCGCGTAAATATAACCCGCGTCGTCCCGGCGCAGGCCGGGACCCATCACCACCGAGCATAGCGATGACGAAGGAGCGATGGTGCAACCATCGCGCCAAGGCTGAGGAGCCGGGGATTATAGGTCCCGGCCTTCACCGGGACACTCCACTGAAAATCTCGCGCTATTTCCCCAGCGCCAGCGCGATCAGACCGAGCGTGCCGACGATCACGCGCCACCAGGCGAAAAACGCGAAGCCGTGGCGGGTGACGAAGTTGAGGAACGTCTTCACCACGATGATCGCGGTGATGAACGACACCACGAAGCCGACCGCGATGATCAGCGAATGGTCCATCGTCATGTCGCCGCGGCTTTTGTAGACGTCGTAGACGAACGCGCCGAGCATGGTCGGGATCGCGAGGAAGAACGAGAACTCGGCCGCCGCCCGCTTGTCCGCACCGAACAGCATCGCCGCCACGATCGAGGCGCCGGAGCGCGACACGCCCGGGATCATCGCCGCGCATTGCGCGATGCCGATGCCCAGATACATCGGCAGCGGAAACGTGGTCGCGTCGTGGTGCCGCGGATCGAAATCCTGCTGATCGACCCACAGCAGCACCGCACCGCCCGCGATCAGCGAGAAGCACACCACCCACGGATTGAACAGCACGTTCTTGATGAAGCCGCCGAACAACAGACCGAGCACCACCGCGGGAAAGAACGCCAGCAGCACGCCGATCACGAAGCGCCGCGCGGCGGGATCCGAGAACATGCCGAGCGCGATGCGCCACAGCCGCCCGAAATAGATCGCCAGGATCGCGAGGATCGCGCCGAGCTGGATCAGCACCGCGAAGGTCTTCCAGAAATCCTGCTGGTCGAGATCCATGAAGCGTTCGACCAGCAGCAGATGCCCGGTCGAGGAAACAGGCAGGAACTCGGTCACCCCCTCGACAATCCCGAGGATGACGGCCTTGAAAAGATCGGTCAGCATGAAAGGAATCCGCAGGGGGGCTGGATGGGGTGCGAACGGCCGCCCTTGTCGCCTATTCGTTCTCCCCCCGCAATGCGAAAAGAACGGAAATGACGGTTGCCAGCGCCGGAGGCTTGGGTAGGTTGGCGCGAGGATCGACCCCGCGAAACCCAGTCCGAGCTCGTTCTCATTTTTGCCGGAGAGCTTTTCTTAAGCTTCTTCTTAAGTTTCGCCGGTCTATCTGTGGTCAGCATGTTCACCCTGTTCCATCACCCCTTCTGTCCCCGCTCGCGCTTTGTCCGTCTCGCCCTCAGCGAGCACGGCCTTGATTCGCGGCTGGTCGAGGAGAAAGTCTGGGAGCGGCGCGAAGCCTTCCTGGTGATGAATCCGGCCGCCACCACCCCGGTGATGACCGCCGAGGGCATGCCGCCGATTCCCGGCGCCAGCATCATCGCCGAATATCTCGACGAGACCCATGGCGCCTCGCTGGGCGAGCACCGGCTGCTGCCCCAGCAGGCGGCCGAGCGCATCGAGGTGCGCCGCCTGATGTCGTGGTTCAACGAGAAGTTCTACGAGGAGGCGTCCGGGCCGCTGGTCACCGAGCGGATCTACAAGCGCCACATGAGTTCCTCGCAGGGCGGCGGCGCGCCGTCCACCGAAGTGCTGCGCGCGGCGAAATCCAACACCCGCTTTCACCTTGCCTATATCGGCTGGCTCGCCCGCACCCGCAATTTCCTCGCCGGCGACCGGCTGACCTATGCCGATCTCGCCGCCGCCGCGCATCTGTCGGCGATCGACTATCTCGGCGACGTGCCGTGGAGCGAGGACGACGCCGCCAAGGCCTGGTACGTGCGCATCAAGTCGCGCCCGGCGTTCCGGCCGCTGCTGAACGAATGGCTCGCCGGCCTGCCGGCCCCGGCGCATTACATCGATCTGGATTTCTAGAGCAGGACGAAATTAAGGCTCGTTTTTTCGTCACTGCGAGCCGACGGGTCCGCGCAAGCGCGGCCCGATGACAGGCTCCACGAAGCAATCCAGAGCGACGAAGAAGGGCTGGATTGCTTCGGAGCTTGCGCTCCTCGCAATGACGGAACGCGCTTCAGCACAATTCCTTCACCGCCGCGAGCATGCGCGCGATGTCCTGCGGCCGCGACAGGCGATGATCGCCGTCCTGCACCAGCGTCAGCACCACATCGTCGCTCGGCAGGCAATGCGTCAGCGTGAAAGCGTGCTGCCATGGCACGTCCTCGTCTTTGGCGCCCTGCAGGATGCGCACCGGACAGCCGACCTCGATGGTATCGCCGAGCAGAAGATGATTGCGGCCCTCTTCGATCAAGGCCCGCGTGATCGGATAGGGATCGCCATACTCGGAGGGACGATACCAGGCGCCCTTGCTCTCGATCTCGGCGCGGATTTCCGGCGTGAACGCCTTCCACATCAGCTCTTCGGTGAAGTCCGGCGCCGGCGCGATCAGCACCAGCCCCGCCAGCGTCGCGCGCTGCGCGGTGCCGCGACGCCTCGCCAGCGCGCGCGCCAGCAGCAGCGCCATCCAGCCGCCCATCGAGGAGCCGATCAGGATCTGCGGTCCCTCGCAGAAGGCATCGAACACCGCGAGGCTTTCCTCGTGCCATTGCCCGATCGTGCCATCGGCAAAATCGCCGCTCGATTCGCCGTGGCCGGAATAATCGAAACGCAGGCAGGCACGCTTGTCCTGGGCGGCGAAGGCATCGAGCGCGACCGCCTTGGTGCCCTTCATGTCGGACTTGAACCCGCCGAGCCAGACCAGGCCGGGGGAGGCGCCGGGACGCCGGCGCACGGCGATGCGCCGCCCGGCCGGCCCGGTTCCGACATCGATAAAGGCAGGCGGGGAGGTTTGATCGTCGGTCATCGGCACATCACAAAAGCGGAACGGCGGGCGAAGCGCCTGTTATGGGTGCAGCGGCAATGTCGCGTCAATGTCCTGTCCGGGCGGCCGGAACGCCGCGAAACCGGCGCGCCGTGACTGAAATACCGCGCCCCGGGAGGTTTCTGCCCGGATGGCCGTCCGGATGCTCGCAACATCCTTGCCGGGCCGCCCTTTATCCTTCAAAATAGAGCCTTCCTTCACAATATCGGAGACCGTCCCATTCGCCGTCCCAACAGAGCCCCGCCCACAGTCGCCAAAGACGGGCCGCGCACCAACGATGAAATCCGCAACCTCACCATTCAGTTGATCGATCAGACCGGGCTCAACCACGGCACCGTCGAGACTGCTGCTGCGGTGAAGATGGCGATGGAAGCCGGCATGGATCTCGTCGAGATTTCGCCGAACAACAATCCTCCCGTCTGCAAGATCATGGACTACGGGAAGTACAAATATTCGGCGCAGAAGAAGGCCGCCGAAGCCCGTAAGAAGCAGAAAGTGGTCGAGATCAAGGAGATCAAGCTCCGCCCGATGATCGACGATCACGACTACGACGTGAAGATGCGCGCGATGCTGCGGTTCTTCGAGGAAGGCGACAAGGTCAAGATCACGCTGCGCTATCGCGGCCGCGAGATGGCCCACCAGGAGATCGGCACCAAGCTGCTCGACAAGGTGAAGGCCGCCGTCGCCGAGGTCGCCAAGGTCGAACAGGACGCCAGGTTCGAGGGCCGTCAGGTGGTGATGGTACTGGCGCCGCGCTGATTTGATTCATGCGACGCAGATTTTGCAGCCCGTCAGATCATCTGGCGGGCTGTTTTGTTGAGAGGTGCGCGATTTTCGGCACGCGAAGCGTGCCGGATGAGGGCGTACAATCTTCGCGACGATTTAGCGCCCTCACCCCAACCCTCCCCCGCAAGGGAGAGGGAGTCGGTGACGGGTACGGTGCAGCGCCAACGCAAAAAAGCGACTGAAGAATGAGACGCCTTACGAGGTCCGGCTGGCTTCCCAGCGGCCCGAGCAGGCGGTGGCGGACGACTTGCCGTTCCACTGGCCCGAGCCGGAGCTCGCGGTCAGCCTGCCGCTGGCGCTGGCGCGCTGCTCGCCATGCGCGATCGCGACATTGACCCCACCGCCATCGGCGACATGGCCGGAAATCTCGAAACCGCCCTCGCCGGCATAGCTGACGCGGCCGCCGCTGACCCGCACCGGATAGGTGTAGGCCGGATCGCAGGCGCCGGACTGGGTGATGATCACGACCTTCCAGGTTCCGTCGAACGCGGCGCCGGCCTTGGCGCCGTCGTCGAAGCCGGTCGCCAGCAGGGCCGATGCCGCCAGCAACGAACCGGCGAACGACAGGGCAATGCCCACGGAACGGGCGGAAACGGCGACAGCCTGAACTTTGGCAGAGCGGGCCATGGAGATCCTCGGCATGAAATGATGCGCCAGATATGAGCCAAAGCGCATGATTCGGCTAGTGCAGCGCAGCATAAGGCCCCGGCGATCCTGCAGGCCTCGCGCCGCCGCCCCGATCCGCCGCCCGCCGGAGAGCCCCTTCCGGCGCGCTTTGGGCGGGCGGAAGCCCCTTTCATCGTTGCCATTTTGCCGCCGCTCTGCCATAAGCCGGACCTTCATCGCCCGGCTGATCAAGGGCTGCCGTGGCGATGTCTCATGCCGACTGTCTCCAAATGGAGATAAGTCGAGCATTATCAACGCTCTAGCGAGCAATTTGCCGGCGAGGTGCCTTTCGGGGCCGCCTTCGACACGGCCATAGGAGAGCCAAATGCCCAAGTTGAAGACCAAGTCGGGCGCCAAAAAGCGCTTCAAAATCACCGGAACCGGCAAAGTGGTATCCGCCCATGCCGGCAAGCGTCACGGCATGATCAAGCGCACCAAGAAGCAGATTCGTCAGCTTCGCGGCACGCGGATCCTGTTCAAGACCGACGGCGATAACATCAAGCAGTACTTCCTGCCGAACGACTGATCGCCTGCCGCGGAGACGCGGCGCTCTGTCACTATTTCAATTTTCAGATGAAGGAGATCGGTCATGGCTCGCGTCAAACGCGGTGTGACGGCTCATGCCAAGCACAAGAAAGTCTACAAGGCCGCCAAGGGTTTCCGTGGCCGCCGCAAGAACACCATCCGCGCCGCCAAGGCGGCCGTGGACAAGGCCGGGCAGTATGCCTTTATCGGCCGCAAGCTGAAGAAGCGCACCTTCCGCGCTCTGTGGATCCAGCGCCTCAACGCCGCCGTGCGTCCGTTCGGCCTGACCTACAGCCGATTTATCGACGGCCTCGCCAAGTCGGGCGTGGTGGTCGACCGCAAGGTGCTGTCCGATCTCGCGATCCACGAGCCGGCGGCGTTCCAGGCGATCGCGGAAAAGGCCAAGGCCGCGCTCGCGGCTTAAGCTTGCCCCTCTTGAACGAGGCCGAGACGACCGGGGCGTAACCGCCCCGCTCCGTTCGGCTGGGCTCATCAAACCCCTGCCGGACGGTTCCCGATGAAACCGTTCCGCTGGGGCTTGTGATGTCTGACCTCGCCAAACTCGAATCCGAAATTCTTAGCCAGATCGGCGCGGCCCCCGACGAAGCCGCGCTCGAAGCGGTGCGCGTTGCCGCGCTCGGCAAAAAGGGATCGGTCTCCGCGCTGCTTGCCACCCTCGGCAAGATGTCGCCGGACGAGCGCAAGACCGAAGGCGCCGCGATCAACGCTGCCAAGGACGCCATCACCCAGGCGCTCACCGCGCGGCGCGACATTCTCAAGAATGCCGCGCTCGATGCCCGCCTCGCCTCCGAGACCATTGACGTCACGCTGCCGACCCGCGAGACGCCCGCGGAGACCGGCCGCATCCATCCGCTGTCGCAGGTGATGGACGAGCTCACCGCGATCTTCGCCGACATGGGCTTCTCGATCGCCGAAGGTCCGGACATCGAGACCGACGATTACAATTTCACCAAGCTGAATTTCCCCGAAGGCCACCCGGCGCGGGAGATGCACGACACCTTCTTCTTCAATCGCAAGGAAGATGGCGAGCGCCCGCTGCTACGCACCCACACCTCGCCGGTGCAGGTGCGCACCATGCTGAGCCAGAAGCCGCCGATCCGGGTGATTTGTCCGGGCCGCACCTATCGCATCGACAGCGACGCCACCCACACGCCGCAATTCCATCAGGTCGAGGGCCTTGTGATCGACAAGGGCTCGCATCTCGGCCACCTGAAATGGATCCTCGCCGAATTCTGCAAGGCGTTCTTCGAGGTCGACAACGTCAACATGAAATTCCGTCCCTCGTTCTTCCCCTTCACCGAGCCGTCGCTGGAAGTCGATATCCAGTGCCGCCGCGAGAAGGGCGAGATCCGCTTCGGCGAGGGCAATGACTGGCTGGAGATTCTCGGCTGCGGCATGGTGCATCCCAACGTGCTGCGCGCCTGCGGCATCGACCCTGACGTCTATCAAGGCTTTGCCTGGGGCATGGGCATCGACCGTATCGCGATGCTGAAATACGGCATCAACGACCTGCGCCAGATGTTCGAAAGCGACGTGCGCTGGATCAACCATTACGGATTCAAGCCGCTCGACGTGCCGACGCTGGCGGGAGGGTTGAGTTCGTGAGAGGGACGGCGTGTTCCCTCCCCCGCTTGCGGGGGAGGGTCAGGGAGGGGGCGATGGTCGACGAGCCGAAGCGGCCGGTCTGGCATGTCCGTGCCACGACACGCGACAACGCGCGTCGCCTTCGCCGCGACTCGACCGATGCCGAGCGATTGATCTGGAAAGAGCTGCGCGCCCATCGCCTCGATGGCATGAGCTTCCGCCGTCAAATTCCTGTCGGGCCCTTCATCGTTGACTTCGTCTGCCATGCCGCACGTCTCGTCATCGAGATCGATGGCGGCCAACACTACGAAACTCCCGGCCTCGTCGCCGATGCCGCACGCGACGCCTATCTGAAAGCCAAAGGCTTCGACGTTTTGCGTTTCAGCAATATCGACGTGCTGACCAACCTGCCTGGAGTTCTCGAAGCAATCCTGTTTCTTGTCAGAAAAAAGAACCCCCTCCCGACCTCCCCCGCAAGCGGGGGAGGAGAAGAGGGCGGAGACAAATCATGAAATTCACTCTCTCCTGGCTGAAAGAGCATCTCGACACCGACGAGCCGCTCGAGAAGATCGCCGACACCCTCACCATGATCGGGCTCGAGGTCGAGCATCTCGAGGACAAGGCAAAAGCGCTCGCGCCCTTCACCATCGCCAGGGTGATCTCGGCGCAGCAGCACCCGAACGCGGATCGTCTGCGGGTGTGCATGGTCGACACCGGCGATGGCGGCGCGCCCGTACAGGTGGTCTGCGGCGCGCCCAACGCGCGCGAGGGTCTGGTCAGCGTGTTCTCGCCGCCCGGCACCTACATTCCCGGCAAGGACATTACGTTAGGAGTGGGGACCATCCGCGGCGTCGAAAGCCGCGGCATGCTATGCTCGGCCGCCGAGCTTGAAATCTCCGAGGACCATGACGGCATCATCGAATTGCCGGCCGATGCGCCGCTCGGCAAGGCCTATGCGGAGTGGGCCAGCCTCGGCGATCCGGTTATTGAAATTAATCTCACGCCGAACCGCGCCGACTGCACCGGCGTGCATGGTATCGCGCGCGATCTTGGCGCCGCCGACATCGGTAAGTTCAAGGATCCCGCGCCGAAGCAGATCAAGGGCGAATTCCCCTGCCCGGTCAGCGTGACCATCGAAGATCCCGCGCTGTGTTCCGGTTTCGCGCTGCGTCTGGTGCGCGGCGTCAAAAACGGTCCCTCGCCGGAGTGGCTGCAGCGTCGCCTGACCTCGATCGGCCTGCGCCCGATCAACGCGCTGGTCGACATCACCAACTTCATGACCTTCGACCGCGGCCGTCCGCTGCATGTGTTCGACGCCAAGAAGGTGAAGGGCAATCTCGTGATCCGTCATGCCACGGACGGCGAGCAGTTGGTCGCCCTTGACGGCAAGACCTACACGCTCGATCCCGCGATGTGCGTGATCGCCGACGAGAGCGGCGCGGAATCGCTCGCCGGCATCATGGGCGGCGAGACCACCGGCTGCGACGAGACCACCACCGATGTACTGATCGAATCGGCGCTGTGGAACGAGATCAACATCGCCCAGACCGGCCGCAAGCTCGGCATCAATTCCGACGCGCGCTACCGCTTCGAGCGCGGCGTTGATCCGGCCTTCATGGTGCCGGGCCTCGAACTTGCGACCAAACTGGTGCTCGACCTTTGCGGCGGCACGCCCTCGCAGATCACGGTGGCCGGCAACAGCCATGGCGAGGATCGCATCGTCGATTTTCCGATCGACGAGGTGAAGCGGCTCGCCGGCATCGAGGTGCCGCTGCCCGATATCCGCCGCATCCTCAGTCATCTCGGCTTCATGGTCGCGGGTCAGGGCCCGGTGGTGAAGATCGCGGTGCCGTCATGGCGCGCCGACGTGCACGGCAAGGCCGACATCGTCGAGGAGATCGTGCGCATGATCGGCGTCGATCGCGTGCCGCTGACGCCGTTCGATCGCGGCGAGGCGCCGCGCAAGCCGGTGCTGACGCCGTTGCAGCTTCGCACCCGCCGCGCCAAGCGCGCGCTGGCGGCGCGCGGCATGATGGAGGCGGTGACCTGGTCGTTCGTCTCCAAAACGCAGGCCGAATTGTTCGGCGGCGGCGCTGCCGCGCTCGCGCTCGCCAATCCGATCGCGTCCGATCTGTCCGACATGCGGCCCTCGCTGGTCGCGGGCCTGATCGCCGCCGCGCAGGCCAATGTCGATCGCGGCTATCCGGATATCGCGCTGTTCGAGGTCGGACAGGTTTTCCGCGGCGACCGCCCGGAAGACCAGTTCATCGCGGCGAGCGGCGTGCGCCGTGGCCTCGCCTCCGCGCAAGGCATGGGACGTTCATGGGCCGGCAATGCCGCGCCCGATGCGTTCGACGCCAAGGCCGACGCGCTCGCGGTACTGGCGGCGGCTGGCGCACCGACGCAGGGCTTGCAGATCGTGCCGTGTTCGGACGCGAAGAACGCACCGGCCTGGCTGCATCCCGGCCGCTCCGGCGCGATCCAGATCGGACCGCAGAACGTGCTCGGCCATTTCGGCGAACTGCATCCGCGCGCGCTCGCGGCGCTGAAAGCGGACGGCCCGGTGGTCGCGTTCGAGGTGATCCTCGACCGCATTCCCGAGGCGAAGGCAAAAGCCACGCGCGCCAAGCCGCTGCTCGAGCTCTCGCCGTTCCAGCCGGTGTCGCGCGATTTCGCGTTCGTGGTCGATCGCGACATCAAGGCGGCGGACATCGTGCGCGCCGCGCAGAGCGCCGACCGCAAGCTGATCACCCATGTCACGGTGTTCGACGTCTATGCCGGCAAGGGCATCGACGAGACCAAGAAGTCGGTCGCCATCGCCGTGACGCTGCAGCCGCGCGACAAGACGCTGACCGATCAGGAAATCGAGGCGGTGGCGGCAAAGATCGTCGGCGAAGTCACCAAGCGCACCGGCGGTACGCTGCGGGTGTGAGTTGGCGTATAGAAGCCAAGAAACTCCATAGCGGAATACGCTGAAGCTGAGCCGTCATGCCCGGCTTTATGCCGGGCATCCACGTCTTGCAAAGGCTGCGGATTAAAAGGCGCGGATGGCCGGGACAAGCCCGGCCATGACGATAACAATCATCACCCTCTCATCATCAGGCCTAACGCGAGCCCGGCCATGAGAACCCGCGCGGCGGCGGTGGCGCGGAATGACGCCGCGCCGGAGCCTTGCGCCGCGCCGGCTTCGCCGCCGCTTCGCTTTTGCCGCTGAGCCTCTTCAGTACCGCGTCGGCGGCGCGCTCGCCGGACGTCCAGGCGCCGCCCACCGTGCCCCATTGCGTCTCATGCGTCGCCTCGCCGGCAAAGAACACACTGCCCAGCGGCTCTGCGAGAATCCTGCGTGCCGGCGCGCCGCCCGGCTGCGCCGCCGACATCGCGCCCAGCACATGCGGCATGTCGTTCCAGCGCGTCGCGGTGGTGCGCGCCATCCCCTTCTCGATATCGCCGCCGAACAGCTTCTTCAGCCATTCGACCCCGAACGCCACCATCGCCGCTTCGCCCCTCGCCGCCAGATCGCGGCCGAACGCGCCGGCAACATCGACCTGACACAGCGCGGAGCCGCCGACATTGGCGATCAGGCAGCCGGTGCGATTGTCGCTGCTCTGTTCGATAAACACGTCGTCATGGCCGAGACCGAGCGGATTGCCCGGCAGCTCCAGCGCGATGTGATCGAAACTGCCGAGCGGCAGCTTCATCACCGCATCCTGCTGGCGCTTGGGCAGATCCGGCGCGAACTTGATCCGGCCGGCGGCGAGCACCCCGGTGGAAACCGTGACGATCACGGCCCGCGCGCTCAGCGCGCCGGCGCCGGTCTCGATCTTCGCGTCGCGATTGCTCCAGACGATCTTGGTCACCGGCGTCGACAATGCGATCGGCAGGCCCTCGCCGAGTTTCGCGATCAACGTGCCGAGCCCCTGATCGCAGGCCGCGACCGGATCGCGCGGCATCATGGCGGCAAGATCGACCGCCGACAGATCGGCAAGATCGCAGCCGGTGGCGAGCGGCCCCAGCACGAAATCGGTGGTGCCGGCCCATTCGCGCAAATCCTTCGGCAGCGCCGATGCGGCGGCGACATCGGCGCGGCCGCGCGCCGCCTCGCCGATAGCGCGATTGGCGCGCACCAAGAGCGCGAGAAAATCCTCGGCCTCGCCGGCGCGAGCGTTGCGCCGGCCGATGCGGATCTTCTGGCCGCGCTGCGCCGGCGCGACGCGCAGGCCTGCCTGCCGCGCCAACGCCGGTAGCGGGCTGATGTCGAAATTGTAGAGCCAGCGCGCGCCGCGCTCGAACGGCGTCTCGAACATCGCGTGATCGGTGGCGCAGCGGCCCCCGATTGCGCCGGACGCCTCGATCACGACCACCTTGCGACCCGCGGCGACCAAACGTCGCGCCGCCGCGATGCCGGCTGCGCCAGCCCCGATCACCGCCACCTCGGTCTCGCGCGGCAGCGGCGCGGCCCATGCCGGGGTGAAGGCCGGCAGCACCATCGCCGCCGAGCCGGCGAGAAAATCGCGGCGCGTGATTGTCATTTCATGGTTTCCGAAGCTTCAACCGCAGACCAGAACACTCTGCGAACTTGCCGGAATGACTGGCCCTTCGCAACGGTCATGGTGAATATCCGGTAATCACGCTGACAGCGCCGTGAACGAAGTTGCAATCGCTTTCGACCAAAATTTGAGGCAAGAACAGGGGCGGCCTGAATGCGTCCGCGCCGGGGAAGACCATCATGGGCTTTGTGCTCGATACGGTCGGCAAACTGATCGCGCGCTACCTCCAGAAGGAGGTGCCGGGCTATGAACCCTTCACGCCCAGCGATCCGGAACGGTTGCGCAGCCTGCTTCAGCAGGGCGACGTGCTGCTGGTCGAGGGCAACAACCGCGTCTCCGGCATCATCAAATATCTGACGCAATCGACATGGTCGCATTCCGCGCTCTATGTCGGGCCGATCGACGGCGCGAGCGAGCCGAATGGCGAGCCGCATGTCCTGATCGAGGCCAATGTCGGCGAAGGCGTCGAGACCGCGCCGCTGTCGAAATATCTCGCTTATCACACCCGCGTCTGCCGGCCGGTCGGCCTGTCCTTCGAGGACCGCAACACCGTGTGCCGCTACGCCATCAACCGCGTCGGCTTCGGCTACGACACCAAGAACATCATCGATCTGATGCGCTTTCTCATTCCGCTGCCGATTCCGCAGCGCTGGCGGCGGCGCATGATCGCGCTGGGTTCGGGCGATCCGACCAAGATCATCTGCTCGGCGTTGATCGCACAGGCGTTCGGCGCGGTGCGTTATCCGATTTTGCCGCGCGTCACGCTGGCCGGCAGCCGACAGGCGCGGCGCGAGATTCTGCATATCCGCGATTCCTCGCTCTACATGCCGCGCGATTTTGACATCTCGCCCTATTTCGAGATCGTCAAGCCGACCATCGAACGTGGCTTCGACTACACGAAACTGCACTGGGCCGACACGCCCAAACCGCCCCGGGAGGTGGCGGAGGAAGACGATCCCTTTCCAGAGGGAGTCTTCGAAGCACCTGGTCTAGTGCCCGAGCTCGCTGATGCCGATGGCGAACTGCCGGTCGCCGCGCGGCAAACGGCAGAACCGGAGCGGATTGCGGCGCACGCGATCTGACAATCCGCTGCGCCGCTCTTGTCCGGCTTTGCTCCGATATCTAAATCTGCGTTGGCATAACGGAGGAACGCCCATGCTCGACGCGGCCGTCAAGGCGCTGTCCCAGATCCTGTCGCCGCCGATGCGCGCGATTCTGTGGAAATCGGTCGGCCTTGCCGTGATCCTGATCGTGGTGGTCGCCATCTCGCTGCAACGGGCGCTGAGCTGGTTCGCCGGCTCCGGCGAAGTGTGGGCGGAGACCGCGCTCGGACCGGGCTTCCATACGCCGCTCCTCGTGCTGTCGTGGTTCATCTCGATCGCCGCCGGCCTCGGCATCGTGCTCGGCGCGGTATTCCTGATGCCCGCCATCACCTCGCTGGTCGCCAGCGTGTTCGTCGACGACGTCGCCGACATTGTCGAGCGCGAGCACTATCCGGCGGAGCGGCCGGGACAGGCGCTGCCGATCGGCCGGGCGCTGATCGAGGGCACCAAGACCGCGGCGCTGACCATTCTGGTCTATCTGGTGGCGCTGCCCTTCGTGTTCTTCGCCGGTGTCGGCGTCATCGTGTTCTTCTTCGCCACCGCATGGCTGCTCGGGCGCGAATATTTCGAGCTCGCGGCGATGCGCTTCCGCTCGCCAGCCGAGGCGAAAGCGATGCGCCGGCAGAACGCCGCGCAGGTGTTCACCGCCGGCCTCGTCATCGCCGCCTTCGTCTCGATCCCGATCGTCAATCTGGCGACGCCGCTGTTCGGCATGGCCTTCATGGTCCATATGCACAAACGGTTGTCCGGCGGACCTCGCGCGGAGTTGATCGAGCCGGCGCGTAAATCCGGTGTTCCGGCGGGTTAAATCCGTAACGAAACGGCGTTCTTCTCCGTAACACCGGATGACGCCGCGCGGCGCGGCGGATGAACGGAAAGATCCGGAAATGACGTTGTTCGTGCTGGCCTATCTCGGCGGCGTGCTGACCATCATCAGTCCCTGCATTCTGCCGGTGCTGCCTTTCGTGTTCGCGCGCGCCGACCGTCCCTTCCTGCGCAGCGGCCTGCCGATGCTGATCGGCATGGCGCTGACCTTCGCGCTGATCGCGACGCTCGCCGCCGTGGGCGGCAGCTGGGCGGTGGAAGCCAATCAGTATGGCCGCCTCGCCGCTATCGCCCTGCTGGCGCTGTTCGGCCTGATGCTGCTGTTTCCGGCGCTGTCGGACTGGATGACGCGGCCGCTGGTCGCGCTCGGCGCACGGCTGTCGCAATCGGCGCAGGATTCCGGCGGTGCGTCGATCGTGCCCTCGCTGCTGCTCGGCATCGCCACCGGTCTGTTATGGGCGCCGTGCGCGGGTCCGGTGCTCGGCCTCATTCTCACCGGCGCGGCGCTGCATGGCGCCAATCTGCAGACCTCGCTGCTGCTCGCCGCCTATGCCGCGGGAGCCGCGACCTCGCTCGCGCTGGCGCTGTTGATCGGCGGACGCCTGTTCGCGGCGATGAAACGCTCGATCGGCGCCGGCGAATGGATCAGACGCGGCCTCGGTGTCGCCGTGCTGGCGGCGGTCGCCGCGATCGCGCTCGGCCTCGACACCGGCCTTCTGACGCGGCTGTCGCTCGCCAGCACCGCATCGCTCGAACAGAATCTGCTCGACCGCTTCCACTCTACCCCGCGCGACAACACCGCGATGATGCAGACCAAGCCCGATGCGGGCCACAGCGCCCTGCCGATCGAAGGCGAGATGCCGACGCTGCCCAAAGCCACCGCATGGCTGAACTCGCCGCCGCTGACCAACGCCGATCTCAAGGGCAAGGTGGTGCTGGTCGATTTCTGGACCTACTCCTGCATCAACTGCCTGCGCACGCTGCCTTACGTCCGCGCCTGGGCCGAGAAGTACAAGGATCAGGGCCTCGTGGTGATCGGCGTGCACACGCCGGAATTCGCCTTCGAAAAGAAGCTCGACAATGTGAAGCAGGCCACCGTCGATCTGAAGGTGAATTATCCGGTTGCGATCGACAACGACTATGCGATCTGGCGCGCCTTTCATAACCAGTACTGGCCGGCGCATTACTTCATCGACGCCAAGGGCTTCATCCGCCACATGCATGCCGGCGAGGGCCAATACGACGAATCCGAGCGCGTGATCCAGCAACTGCTCGCGGAGGCCGGCAAAGGCAGCGCGCCGTCGATGCCGCTGGTCAGCGTTAGCGGTTCGGGCACCGAAGCCGCACCGAGCAAGGGCGACGTGCGCTCGCCGGAAACCTATGTCGGTTACGACCGTGCCGAGAATTTCATCTCCGCCGGCGGCGCGGTGCAGGGCGCAGCGCATGTCTACCGCGTCGACGAGACGCCGAAGCTGAACGAATGGGGCCTCACCGGCGACTGGACCGTGGGCGAGGAGCATGCCGCGCTCAATACGAAGGACGGCGGCATCGTCTATCGCTTCCATGCGCGCGACCTGCATCTGGTGCTCGGGCCCGCAGCGGACGGCAAGTCGGTGCGCTTCCGCGTCACGCTCGACGGCGCGGCGCCCGGCGACAATCACGGCACCGACACCGACGCGCAAGGCTATGGCACCATCACCGGGCAGCGGCTCTATCAGCTGGTTCGGCAAAAAGACGCAATCGCCGATCGCACTTTCCGAATCGAATTCCTCGACCCCGGCGCGCAGGCCTACGCCTTCACCTTCGGCTGACGCGCGCTTGCGTTCTGCCGCGCAATCATGGCGCGGCGAGAAACACGGTCTTTTCCGGCCAGCGGCACAGGTCGTTGATAATGCATGTCTCGCACAACGGCCGCCGCGCCACGCAGGTGTAGCGGCCGTGCAGGATCAGCCAATGATGGGCGTGGCGCATGAATTCGTCCGGCACCACTTCGAGCAAATTCAATTCGACTTCGAGCGGCGTCTTGCCCGGCGCAAGCCCGGTGCGGTTGCCGACCCGGAACAGATGGGTGTCGACCGCGATGGTCGGCTCGCCGAAGGCGATGTTGAGCACCACGTTCGCGGTCTTGCGGCCGACGCCCGGCAACGCCTCCAGCGCGGCGCGGTCGCGTGGCACCTGGCCGCCATGCAGCGCGATCAACTGCTCCGACAGCGCGATGACGTTCTTCGCCTTGGTGCGGTAGAGCCCGATCGTCTTGATATACTCGCGCAGCTTGTCCTCGCCGAGCGCGATCATCTTCTGCGGCGTGTCGGCGACCGGGAACAGATGGCGCGTCGCCCTGTTGACTCCGACGTCGGTGGCCTGCGCCGACAGCACCACCGCGACCAGCAAAGTGTAGGCATTGAGATGTTCCAGTTCGCCCTTTGGCTCGGGATTGGCGGCGCGAAAACGCGAGAACGCCTCGTAGACCTCCGCCGCGCTCCACGGCCTGGCAGCGGCCTTCGATTTCGCCTTCGCCGCAGAGCCGGTCTTGCGGCGCGGCATGACTGTTTGACTGGATCCGGTCTTGACTTTGCGCCCCTTGCCTTTCGGAATGGCGCTGCGGGATTTGCGCGCCTTCGCGGCTGTGCTCGTGGTTCTCGCGCCCGTGTTTTTTGCCATGATCCCGGTATACCGAAGCCCCATGACCAGCGACAATGATTTTGACAGCGGTCCCGGCCCGCAGCCGATCCTGTTTTCCGCCGAGCTGACGCCGCATCGCTCGCTGAGCCGGCGCGGCTTCACCATCTTCATGATGGTGATCGCGGCGATCAGCTTCGCGGCCGGCATGGTGTTCTGGCTGATGGGCGCCTGGCCGGTGTTCGGCTTCTTCGGCCTCGACGTGCTGCTGATCTACTGGGCGTTCCGGATCAACTTCGCCCGCGCCGGCGCGCGCGAGGAAATCAGCATCACGCCGGTGGAACTGCATGTGAGGCGGGTCAGCCATCGCGGTCACGTGATGGAATGGAGTTTCAATCCGCTGTGGGTGCGGCTCGACCAGCAGATTGACGACGAATTCGGCGTCGAGAAGATCTATCTCGCCGCGCGCGGCCGCCGGGTGTCGATCGGCAACTTCCTCGGACCGGAGGAAAAAGCCAGTTTTGCCAAGGCGTTAATGGTCGCCTTGCAGACTGCCAAACGCGGCCCGACCTATAATCCGGTGACCTGATGCCGGCACACGCCGGAATCGGAAATCGGGTGGAGATACCCGCCGGTCCGGCTTAAATCTGCATCATGACCATGCCCATGATCCCTGAACCGGCTTCGTTCGCCACCGTCTCCGAGCGCATCGCGCACGGCGCGTTGCCGTCTGACGCGCTGCGCGACTACGACACCGTGCGCCGCGCCATCGCCTTCATCTCCGAGCACTGGCGAGGCCAGCCGACCACCGAGGAAATGGCGGACGCGGTCAGCGTCACGCCGGACGAATTGCATCATCTGTTCCGGCGCTGGGCCGGACTGACGCCGAAAGCCTTCGTGCAGGCGCTGACGCTCGACAGCGCCAAGCGGCTGCTGCGCGATTCCGCCAGCGTGCTTGACGTCACCTATGACTCCGGCCTGTCGAGTCCGGCGCGGCTGCACGATCTGTTCGTCACCCATGAAGCGATGTCGCCCGGCGAGTGGAAGAAGGGCGGCGCCGGCATGACGCTGCATTACGGCTTCCATCCCTCGCCGTTCGGCATCGCGGCGGTCATCGCCAGCGAGCGCGGCCTCGCCGGCCTCGCCTTCGCCGACGAGGGCGAGGAGCGGGCGGCATTGATCGACATGCAGCAGCGCTGGCCGCTGGCGACCTATATCGAGGACGCCGCGATGACCGGCGCGCTGGCGCAACGGATTTTCGATCCGGCGCATTGGTGCGCGGAGCAACCGCTGCGCGTGGTGCTGATCGGCACCGATTTCGAGGTGCGGGTGTGGGAGACGCTGCTGAAGATTCCGATGGGCGGCGCCACCACCTATTCGGACGTCGCGCGCAAGATCAACGCGCCGAAAGCCTCGCGCGCGGTCGGCGCCGCGGTCGGCCGCAATCCGATCTCCTTCGTGGTGCCGTGCCACCGCGTGCTCGGCAAGAGCGGCGCGCTCACCGGCTATCACTGGGGCCTGACGCGCAAGCGCGCGATGCTGGGCTGGGAAAGCGGGCGGGCGGGGTCCTAATCAACCCGCACGTCGTCCCGGCGCAGGCCGGGACCCATCACCACAGCATTCGCAGTGGTCCGCTAGATCTCAATCACGTCTTGTCGACTCGCGGACTGAGCGACAGTCCAGAGCATATGGGTCCCGGCCTGCGCCGGGACGGCATCGAAATAGAAAAGTTACTCCGCCAGATCTTCCTTCGACGCCACCGTGGAATCGGCGTTGAGGCGATAGATGATCGGCAGGCCGGTGCCGACCTCGCGCTTGAGGATGCCCTCGGGCGTCAGCTTCTCCAGCACCATGATCAGCGCGCGCAGCGAATTGCCATGCGCCACCACCAGGGTGCGCTCGCCGCGCAGCACGCCGGGCAAAATCTCCTGCACGTAATAAGGCAGCGTGCGCGCCAGCGTGTCCCTGAGGCTTTCGCCGCCGGGCGGCGCGACGTCGTAGGACCGGCGCCACGCATGGACCTGCTCGTCGCCCCATTTCTTGCGCGCCTCGTCCTTGTTGAGGCCTGACAGATCGCCATAGTCGCGCTCGTTCAGCGCCAGATGGCTGGTCACCGCGAGCTGCGGCTGACCGAGTTCGGCGAGCGCAAGATCGAGCGTGTGCCGGGCGCGAATGAGCTGCGAGGTGAAGGCCGCCTCGAAAGACAGCCCCTTGGCCTTGAGGCGGCGGCCGGCGTCGCGCGCCTCGGCGACACCTTTCTCGGTGATGTCCGGATCGCGCCAGCCGGTGAAGACGTTTTTCAAATTCCATTCGCTCTGGCCGTGACGCACCAGCACGAGAAGACGATCGGTCATTTCAGATTCCAGCTTCGATCCTGTTCGCCCGCCACAATATCTCCCTCCGTCATGTCCGAGCCCGACCCGGACATCCATCCTTTGAGCGGATGAATTGCCGGATCACGCCCGACAATGACATCCTACTTTTGGAGAGCCCTCACGCTCCGAGCCCCAGCACGTCGGCCATCGAGTAAAGGCCGGGCTTGCGGCCATGCGCCCATATCGCGGCCTTGATCGCGCCATGGGCGAAGATCTTGCGATCCTCGGACTTGTGCGCGAGTTCGATCCGCTCATAGGGCCCGGCGAAGATCACGGTGTGATCGCCGGTGACGGTGCCGCCGCGCAGCGTTGCGAAACCGATGTCGCCGACGCGGCGCGCGCCGGTATAGCCGTCGCGGGCGCGCACCGAATTCTGGGTGAGATCAATGCCGCGGCCTTCCGCCGCCGCCTGGCCCAGCATGTAGGCGGTGCCGGAGGGCGCATCGACCTTGGCGCGATGGTGCATTTCCAGCACCTCGATGTCGAAATCCTGATCGAGCGATTTGGCCACCTGCTTCACCAGAGCGGCGAGCAGGTTGACGCCGAGACTCATATTGCCGGACTGCACCACGATGGCGCGCGTGGTCACGCTCTTGATCACGGCGTTGTCGGACGCCGACAGGCCGGTGGTGCCGATGACGTGGACAAGGCCACGCTCGGCCGCGATCGCGACATTGGCGATGGTCGCCGCCGGCACGGTGAAATCGACGATGCCGTCGGCGTTCTTGGACAGCGACCACAGATCGGCCGACAATTCGATGCCGTTGGCGGGCAGGCCGGCGAGCACGCCGGCGTCCTGACCGAGCAGCTCGGAGCCCGGTGCTTCCAGCGCCCCGGTCAGCACCGCGCCGTTCGTCTCCGCCAGCGCGCGAATGAGCGTGCGGCCCATCCGGCCGCCGGCTCCCGCCACGATCAATCGCATATCGGACATGGTGCGCCTCTTGAGAATAATCCTGCGGGTATAGCGGCGCGGGGAAGCGGCGTCCACTTTCGCCGCCCGGCCCTCCTCGCATGGGTGCATGCGAACCCGGTCTTGCGCGCGCCGTCAGGAGGCGCTGGCAGCGATCTCGGCGGCGATGGCGTCGGCGGCGGCCTTGGGGTCGGCGGCGGCGATGATCGGCCGGCCGACCACGAGATAGTCCGCGCCGGCGGCGATCGCCCGCGCCGGGGTCATGATCCGCTTCTGATCGCCCGTCTCGCTGCCGGCGGGACGGATGCCCGGCGTCACCAGCCGCATCGCCGGATCGATGATGGCGCGCAGATGGGCCGCCTCCTCCGCCGAGCAGACCAGGCCGTCGATGCCGATCGCCTGCGCCTGCCGGGCCCGCATCTCGACCAGTTCGGTGACGCCGAGCCGGTAGCCGGCCTCCTCCAGATCGGCATTGTCGTAGGAGGTCAGCACGGTGACGGCGAGGATCTGCAGGTCCGAACCCTTTGCGGCTTCGACCGCCGCCTTCATGGTCTGCGGATAGGCATGGACGGTGAGAAAGGTCGCGCCAAGTTTGGCGAGGCTGGTCACGCCGCTCGCCACGGTGTTGCCGATGTCGTGCAGCTTGAGATCGACGAACACCTTCTTGCCGTCGCGCACGAGGTCGCCGACCAGCGCAAGACCGCCGGCATAAGCGAGCTGATAGCCGATCTTGTAGAACGTCGCGCTGTCGCCGAGCGTGTTGACGATATCGCGCGCGGCAGCCATGTCCGGCACATCGAGGGCGACGATCATGCGATCGCGCGGCGGAATTGTCTGTCTCGGCACTCTCAACCTCACATCATGCGTTGGGACACATCGATCAATTGCCGCACCGTGGCGCGCAGCATCTCGGCATCGCGCGCCTCCTTGAGGCGGTCCATCTCGTCGAAGGCGCGATCGGCGGATGGCAGCGCGATCTGTTGCGGGATCACATGCGCGCCGCAGCCCTGTGCCAGGATCTGCCGCAGCGCCTGCAGTGCGGCGAGCCCGCCGCAAGGCCGTTCCGACGCCGCGCCGATCGCCACCACGCGATCGCGCAGCGCAGAGCCTGCCGCCTCGCTGCGCTCGCGGGCGCGGCTGATCCAGTCGATCGCGTTCTTCAGCAGCGGCGGCACCGAGGCGTTGTATTCGGGCGTGGCGATGAAGACGCCGTGATGGATGCCGATCATGCGCTTGAGGTTGCGCGCCGCCTCCGGCACGCCGGCCTTGGCTTCCAGGTCGGCATCGTAGATCGGCAGCGGAAAATCCTCGAGCGAGATGCGCGTCGCCTCGACATCGGCGAGCGCAAGCTCCTTGGTCACGGCGGCGGCCAGCCTCGCGTTGAGCGAGCCGCTCCGGATCGAGCCGGGAATGACGAGGATCTTCAGCGCAGCCATGCGGCAGCATTAGCGCAGGATGGAGAACGGTTGAATTGTTATTGTCGTCATGGCCGGGCTTTGTTCCGGCCATCCACGTCTTTGAACGGGTAGATCGGCCCGTGCATGCAGCCAACTCGCACCATCGTCATTGCGAGGAGCGTAAGCTCCGAAGCAATCCAGTGCTTTTGCGCGATTCAAATCAAGGCTGGATTTCTTCGCTTCGCTCGCAATGACGGCAAGACCAATGAGCTTTGCAAGGATGCCCTTGGGCATCGGCTGATCTGAAAAAATCAGCCCTTGCGATAGACCCACACCCGCGCCGGCGGCAGATTCATCCAGATCCGCTCGGAGGCCTGGGTCTTGACGCCCGGCAGCGATTTCGGAATCGGCGGGGCGACGGAATAGGTGAACTGGATGAAGGGCGCGCCCGGCGACAGCCGGAGAAAGGAGTCGCGCAACAGCTTGAGCCGGGTCAGCATCGGCTTGGTGACCAGCGGCAGACCGGACACGACAGCGGCGACCGAATCTTTCAGCACGGCCAGTGTGGTGTCGAGATGGTAGGCGTCGCCCTGGATGACGTTCGCCTGCGGATAGCGTTCGCGCAGCAGCGCGCAGAAGCCCGGATCGTATTCGACCAGCACGAGACGCGACTGATCGACACCATGCGCGATCAGGGCGTCGGTGATCGCGCCGGTGCCCGGCCCAAGTTCGACGACCGGTCCTTTGGATTCGAGATCGACATATTGCGCGATGGTGCGGGCGAGAATCTTGCCCGAGGGCATCACCGCGCCCATGTGCAGCGGCTTTTCGATCCACGAGCGAAGAAAACGGACCTCATCGTCGAGACGAAGCGGCTTCTTGAGCGCGCGCGCGGATTGCAAAGCCATGGCGGTACCAACCGGACCCGACGTGAGAGCGGGCCTTTTAAATGTCTTCACAAATGGATACAGCGCGCGAGCGCGCACGGTCAAGTTCCGTCTCAGGACGCAGCACTGCGCGATCCGAAGAAGTCCTTGACCGTCTTGAAGAAACCCGAAGCTTCCGGCTGGGTTTCACCGGACGACAGTTTTTCGAACTCGGCCAGCAGCTCTTTTTGCCGCTTGGTCAGGTTCTGGGGGGTTTCCACCACCACCTGGACATACATGTCGCCGGTCTGGCGGGAGCGGAGCACCGGCATACCCTTGCCGGCGATGCGGAAACGGCGGCCGGACTGGGTGCCACCCGGCACCTTGACCCGGGTCTTGCCCTTGTCGATGGTCGGCACCTCGAATTCGCCGCCCATCGCCGCCGTCACCATCGAGACCGGCGCCCGGCAATGCAGGTCGGCGCCGTCGCGCTGGAAGAACTGGTGCGAGGCCAGCGAGAGGAAAATATAGAGGTCGCCCGCCGGGCCGCCCTGCACCCCGGCCTCGCCCTCGCCGCCCAGGCGGATCCGGGTTCCGTCCTCGACGCCCGGCGGAATATTGACCGACAGCGAGCGCTCTTTCTGCACGCGGCCCTGACCCGCGCAGGACGGGCACGGCGTGTCGATGCTCTGGCCGCGGCCCTGACAGGTCGGGCAGGTCCGCTCCAGCGTGAAGAAACCCTGGGCCTGGCGGACACGGCCGGCGCCACCGCAGGTGGCGCAGATTTTCGGCTTGGTGCCGGCCTTGGCGCCAGTGCCCGTGCAGGCCTCGCAGGTCACCGCGACCGGAATGTTGATCTGCGCGGTCTTGCCGGTGAAGGCTTCCTCGAGCGTGATCTCCATGTTGTAGCGCAGGTCCGCGCCACGCTCGCGGCCGCCGCGCGAACGCCCGGACATGCCGAACAGATCCTCGAAGATGTCGGAGAAGGACGAGGCGAAGCCCGCGCCGAAGCCGTGGCCGCCGCCATTGCCCTGCTCGAAGGCGGCGTGACCGTAGCGGTCGTAGGCGGCGCGCTTGTTGCTGTCCTTGAGGATCTCGTAGGCCTCGGAGATTTCCTTGAACTTGTGCTCGCAGGACGGATCGCCCGGATTCTTGTCCGGGTGCCACTTCATCGCGAGCTTGCGGAAGGCGGATTTGAGGCCGGCCTCGTCAACCGTGCGTTCGACTTCCAGCGTCTCGTAGTAGCAGGTCTTGGTCATAGCCTCGCGTCCGTCATCGCGCCATCGCCGGCGAGCCGGTCGCGGATATCATCCAGCTTCCAGAGGCCCAGCGACTTGTCCCTGTAGATACCTTTTTTCTCGGTGCAGTTCTCGTTGAGCAGCCGCAGCGGCGGCGGCAGCGAGAACGGCGGCCGCGCCAGATTGAGGACACGCCAGCCGCCGGTCTTGATATCGGTATTGGCGGCGCGATCCGCAAACGTCGTGGTCATCAGATAGGTCGAACCGCTGGCGATCATGTTACGCAGCGCGGCGAACGCATCGGCATAAGAAAGGTGCACCAGACAGTCGCGGCACAGCACGAGATCGGCGGCCGGCAGTGCGTCAACGGTGATGTCGAGCTTGGTGAAACGGAGATTGGCGCGCTGATGCTGCGCCTGATTGCGCGCGACCACGGCCTCGACGATATCGGCGCCGGTGTATTCCAGCCCGGACAGATCGACATGCTGCATCCAGTTGAAGTCGCCGCACGGCGCATCGAGGATGGAGCGGATGCCGAAATCGCGGATGACGTCCGCAACCCCCGCACGCACGGTCTCGGTCTGGCCCAGCGCCGATCCGGTGCCGGAGCGGGATTCCGCACTCTTCCAGCGATTGCGAGTGTAGACGTCGGTGAAGACCTGCTCGATATCGCCAGCGACTTCGGCCTTGCGGCCGAAGCGGCGAAACAGGCTGCGGGCGGTCTCGCCCCAGCGTCGCCCCGGCTGGGCGGGCGTCACAGAACGCCCTCCCCCGCCGGAGCGGATCGCAAGACGGCAGGCCGGCGCATGGCCGTCAGGCCGACTTCTTGCTGTTCTTGTCGTCGTCGACTTCGGTGAACTCGGCGTCGACGACGTCATCCTTGGCGGCGTCCTTCGCCGCGTCACGGGCCGCATCGCTTTCGGCCTGCTGCTGATACATCGCCTCGCCGAGCTTCATCGAAGCCTGCGCCAGCGTGTTGCTCTTGCTCTTGATGGCTTCGGCATCGTCGCCCTTCAAGGCTTCCTTGAGATCGGCCAGCGCATCCTCGATGGCCTTGCGCTCGGGCTCACCGACCTTGGAGCCATGCTCGGCCAGCGCCTTCTCGGTGGAATGCACCAGCGCGTCGGCATGGTTCTTGGCGTCGACCGCCTCGCGACGCTTCTTGTCCTCGGCCGCGTTGGCCTCGGCGTCCTTGACCATCTTCTCGATGTCGGCTTCCGACAAACCACCGGAGGCCTGGATGCGGATCTGCTGCTCCTTGCCGGTGGCCTTGTCCTTGGCCGAGACGTTGACGATGCCGTTGGCGTCGATGTCGAAGGTGACCTCAATCTGCGGCATGCCGCGCGGCGCCGGCGGAATGCCCATCAGGTCGAACTGACCGAGCGCCTTGTTGTCCGCCGCCATCTCGCGCTCGCCCTGGAAGACGCGGATGGTCACCGCGTTCTGATTGTCTTCCGCGGTCGAGAACACCTGGCTCTTCTTGGTCGGAATCGTGGTGTTGCGCTCGATGATGCGGGTGAACACGCCGCCCAGCGTCTCGATGCCGAGCGACAGCGGGGTCACGTCGAGCAGCAGCACGTCCTTGACATCGCCCTGCAGCACGCCGGCCTGAATCGCCGCACCGATCGCCACCACCTCGTCGGGGTTGACGCCCTTGTGCGGATCCTTGCCGAAGAACTGCTTCACGACTTCCTGGATCTTCGGCATGCGGGTCATGCCGCCGACCAGCACCACTTCGCCGATCTCGCCGGCGGTGAGGCCGGCGTCCTTCAGTGCCTTGCGGCACGGCTCGATGGTCTTCTCCACCAGATCCTCGACCAGTGCCTCGAACTTGGCGCGGGTGAGCTTCATGGTCAGATGCTTCGGACCGCTCGCATCCGCGGTAATGAACGGCAGGTTGATTTCGGTCTGCGTGGTCGACGACAGCTCGATCTTGGCCTTTTCCGCAGCTTCCTTGAGGCGCTGCAAAGCAAGCTTGTCGTTGCGCAGGTTGATGCCCTGCTCCTTCTGGAATTCATCGGCGAGATAGCCGACCAGACGCATGTCGAAATCCTCGCCGCCGAGGAAAGTATCGCCGTTGGTCGACTTCACCTCGAACACGCCGTCGCCGATTTCCAGAATCGAAACGTCGAAGGTGCCGCCGCCGAGGTCGTAGACCGCGATGGTGCCCTGCTTCGACTTGTCGAGACCGTAGGCCAGCGCAGCCGCGGTCGGCTCGTTGATGATGCGCAGCACTTCAAGGCCGGCGATCTTGCCGGCGTCCTTGGTGGCCTGACGCTGGGCGTCGTTGAAATAAGCCGGAACGGTGATGACCGCCTGATCGACCTTCTGGCCGAGATGGGCTTCCGCGGTCTCCTTCATCTTCTGCAGGATGAAGGCGGAGACCTGCGAGGGCGAATAGGTCTTGCCGTCGGCCTCGACCCAGGCGTCGCCGTTCGATGCCTTGACGATCTTGTAGGGGACAAGCTTCTTGTCCTTCTCCACCGTCGGGTCGTCGTAGCGGCGGCCGATCAGGCGCTTGACGGCGAAAATGGTGTTTTCCGGATTGGTGACGGCCTGACGTTTGGCCGGCTGGCCGACCAGGCGCTCATCGTCGTCGGTCAGTGCGACAATCGACGGTGTGGTGCGCATGCCTTCGGCATTTTCGATAACTCTCGGCGATTTGCCATCCATGACGGCAACACACGAGTTGGTGGTGCCAAGATCGATCCCGATGACCTTTCCCATGGTCTGTCTATCCTTCTTTTTGCGGCAGGCTGGCCGGGCCCTTACGGCACACCAAATCCCAGCCCCCATAGCTGAAACGCGCGATCTGCGACGCTCCGCCTCATATAGGACCGGGGGTCGGGGCCGCAAGGACCGGACCGGTGTCCGTCGCATGAAAAGCCGATTCTTTTGCGAAAGGGCAAGAGCCGCGCGGGGCGCGGCGGCGGACGGCGGCGGGCCGTCCAAACCGGGCGACAGCCGGCAGGGCTAGAACCGGTCGCAGGCCTCCACTAAGCTGGCACCGCTCCGGTTCTGCATCGACCGGCATGACCGCCGCGCCAGACACGAAGCTTTGTCCGGCCATCGAGCGTCCGACCATCGAACAGCCTTATTGAGACAGCAGTCAGGATTCATGAAACACGTCATCCGCATCATTGCCGCCGCGCTGACTTTCGCAGTGGCCGGGGCCGGCTTCGCGATCCCGGCGCAGACCGCCGACGCCGTCTATCCGAACGGCGCGCGGGTCGGCCTCGTGCCGATGACGGGGCTTGCCCTCGCCACGGATTTCGTCGGCTTCGTCTCCGCCGACCAGAAAGTGAAAGTCGGCATCACCGAATTGCCGGAGGCCGCCTACACGGCGATCGACAGCGCCATCAAGGAAGGCCGGACGCCGCCGCAAGGGCCGAAGGCCGAGCCGTTCGAGACCCCGACCCGCAAGGGCTATTTCACCATCGAAAGCGGCAAGGAGGGCACCAGCGCGATCACGACCTACTCGCTGATCCTGCCCGGCGACAAATTCGCCGGCTATGTGATCGCGCAGGTCCGCGAGGGCGCCGAACCGGGTTTTTCGGAAGAGGCGATCCGCAAGATGTTCGCCACCACGGTGCTGCGCAGCGAGGTGCCGATCGAGGAGCAGCTTCGCCTGCTCAGTTTCAAGGTCGGCGATCTGGCCGGCTTCAAGACCGTGCGCACCATCGCGCCGCGCTCGGCGGTGCTGCTGGTCGACGGTGATGCCGACGCCACGCTCGACAGCACGCCCTATATGATGATCGGTCTGTGGCAGGGCAATCCGGGACAATCGGAGGACCGCGGCCGTTTCGCCGAGCAGATGGCGACCACCATTCCCGGCCTGCGCAGCGCCCGCATCACCTCCAACGAGCCGATCCGGATCGAAGGCACGCCCGGCTACGAGACGCGGATCGAGGCGGTCAGCGGCAAGAACGACACGCCGGTGATGATCGTGCAGTGGCTGCGCTTCGGCGGCAACAACACGGTGATGCGGATTGTCGGCAGCACGCCGAAGGATGAATGGTCGAAGGCGTTCCCGCGCTTTCGCGCGGTGCGCGACGGCATCGGCTCGCGCGAGAAGGAATGATCTGTCGCCAGATCATTGTCCTGGTCGTCCCGGCGCAGGCCGGGACCCATCATCCCTGTCGGTGATTTTGAAGTTGCAAGCCCGGCATCCTTCTTGAAACGCCTGCGGGTATTAGGTCCCGGCCTGCGCCGGGACGACGGGAGACCCCGCCGGCCCTAACCCGCTTTCGGCGGCGCCTTGGAGACCGCGACCATCGCCGGACGCAGCACCCGCTCGCCGATCATGTAACCGGCCTGAATCACCTGCACCACGGTGCCGGTCGGCACCGAGGCGTCCGGCACCTCGTACATCGCCTGCTGCACGTTGGGATCGAACTTCTCGCCGATCGGATCGAACTTCTGCACGCCGTTCTTTTCCAGCGTCCGGTGCAGCGAGCGCTCGGTGATCTCGACGCCCTCGATCAGACCCTTGAAGCCGGCATCGGCGGTTTCCTTCGCCTCGGCCGGCACCGCATCGATGGCGCGCTGCAGATTGTCGGCGATTTCCAGAATGTCGCGCGCGAATCCGGCGATGCCGTAGCTGCGCGCGTCGGCGACCTCGCGCTGGGTCCGCTTGCGCAGATTCTCCATCTCCGCCAGCGTGCGCAGCATCCGGTCCTTGGCCTCGGCGGCCTCCTTGACCAACGCCTCGGACGGCGTCTCTTCCGGCTCGTCCGGCATGATGTAGGGCTTGGAGACGCGCGGCTCAGCCGGCTTGCCGCCCGCATCCTCCGCTGCTTTCTCGGAAAAATCCTTCTGCCCGTCGTTTTCGGTCATCACGCATCCACTGTCTGATTGATCTTGCTGATTGAATTGGCGGATTGAAGCTGCTGGCTGGCATATCGGCGTTCGGGCGTGAAAAATCAAGCGCCGCCGCGCCGGATACCTATTGGCCGGACCTTATTTGCCGAGCATCTGGCTGACGATGCGGGCGGCATAATCGACCATCGGGATGACGCGCGCATAGTTCAAGCGGGTCGGTCCGATCACCCCGAGCACGCCGACGATCTGGCCTGCGCTGTCACGATAGGGCGAGATGATGGTCGAGGAACCGGACAGCGAAAACAGCTTGTTTTCCGAGCCGATGAAAATCCGCACGCCTTCGGCCTGTTCGGCGAGGCCGAGCAGGTCGATCACGCCCTTCTTGGTTTCGAGATCGTCGAACAGCAGCCGCACCCGCTCCAGATCCTCCATCGCGTGCAGATCTTCGAGCAGGTTGGCATGGCCGCGCACGATAAGCTGCCGCTCCTCGCCGCCGCCGCCCGACCAGCTCGCGATGCCGGCGGCGATCACCTTCTGGGTCAACTGATCGAGTTCGGTGCGGCTTTGCTGCAAGGCGACCTCGAGCTCGGCGCGTGCTTCGGCCAGCGTGCGGCCGCGAATCCGCGCATTGAGAAAATTGCCCGCTTCGGTCAGCGCCGAGATCGGCACGCCCGGCGGCAATTTCAGCACGCGGTTCTCGACCTGGCCGTCTTCGGCGACCAGCACCACCAGGGCCTGCTCGGGTTCGAGCCGGACGAATTCGATATGTTTGAGCCGCGCGTTGGATTTCGCGGTCAGCACCACGGTCGCGGTGCGCGTCAGGCCGGACAGTCGCGTCAGCGCTTCGCTGAGCGCGGCCTCGACCGACTGCCCGCGTCCGATCGCCGCCAGTTGCGTCTGGATCGACTGCCGCTCCGTTTCGGTGAGATCGCCGACCTGCATCAGCGCGTCGACGAAAAAGCGCAGCCCGAGTTCGGTCGGCAGCCTTCCCGCCGAGGTGTGCGGCGCGTAGATCAGGCCGAGCTGCTCCAGATCCGACATCACATTGCGCACCGAGGCCGGCGACAGCGGCATCGAGATCAGGCGCGAGATGTTGCGCGAGCCGACCGGCTCGCCGGTGGCGAGATAGTTTTCGACGATCTGCCGGAAAATATCGCGCGAGCGCTCGTTGAGCTGCGCGAGACCCGCGCCGGCTTTCGGCGTGATGAGAGGACTGATCGGATCGTGATGGGACAAGGGATGCTCCGTGCGCCTTGTGCGGCGACCTTTCCTGCCGGCTGCGACGCCTGCCTCAATGTGTCCATCGCAGGGGCTCATGACAAGCCGTTTTTCCGGAGCCTTTCCAAAGGGTTTCCCGAACCGTGCAAATCCGCCGCGGACCCCTTGGGCGCGGGCCTTGCCGCGGCAGGCCCACCCTCCTAAAAGCACCGCAAGATTGTCATATCCCCGGAGGATCGATATGCGGCCCAGCCGTCGCGCGCCCGATGAATTGCGTTCCGTCTCGCTGGAGCGCGGCGTGGTCAAATATGCCGAAGGCTCCTGCATGGTGAAGTTCGGCGACACCCATGTGCTGGTCACCGCGACGCTGGAAGAGCGGCTGCCGCCGTGGCTCAAGGGCCAGGGCCGCGGCTGGGTCACCGCCGAATACGGCATGCTGCCGCGTGCCACCCATGATCGCACCCGCCGCGAGGCTTCCGCCGGCAAGCAAAGCGGGCGCACCGTCGAGATCCAGCGTCTGATCGGCCGCGCGCTGCGCACCACCGTCGATCTCGTGGCGCTCGGCGAGCGTCAGATCACGGTGGATTGCGACGTCATCCAGGCCGATGGCGGCACCCGCACCGCCTCGATCACTGGCGCGTGGGTCGCGCTCGCCGACTGCCTGCAATGGATGAAGGCGCGCAACATGCTGAAAGCCGACAATGTGCTGCGCGACAACGTCGCCGCGGTGTCGTGCGGCATCTACAACGGCACGCCGGTGCTCGATCTCGATTACGCCGAGGACTCCGAAGCGGAGACCGACGCCAATTTCGTCATGACCGGCGATGGCCGGCTGGTCGAAGTGCAGGGCACCGCCGAACGCACGCCGTTCTCGCAGGACGAGTTTCTCAGGATGATGGCGCTGGCCGGCAAGGGCATCGGACGGCTGGTGGAATTGCAGAAGATCGCGATGGCTTAACAATATAAGCGGCGTCATTGCGAGGAGCGTCAGCGACGAAGCCATCCGGTTCTTTTGCGTACAGAAGAACTGGTTGCGTAAGAACTGGATTGCTTCGCTGCGCTCGCAATGACGTCTGTTCCCAAACGAACGAACCACGACAGAATCAACATGCACCGCAAAATCACCGGCCGCCTCGTGATCGCGACCCACAATCCCGGCAAGCTCGCCGAGATGCGCGAACTCCTGGCGCCCTACGGCATCGACGCAGTGTCGGCGGGCGATCTCGACTTGCCCGAGCCGGAGGAGACCGGCACCACCTTTGCCGCCAACGCGCGGATCAAGGCGCTCGCCGCGGCGAGGGCCGCCAAGCTGCCGGCCTTCGCCGACGATTCCGGTCTCGCGGTCGATGCACTCGCCGGTCAGCCGGGAATCCTCTCGGCGCGCTGGGCCGGGCCGTCGAAGGATTTCAACGCGGCGATGACGCGGATCGAACGGCTGTTGCAGGAACGCGGCGCGACGGAGCCCGCGCAGCGCGGCGCGCATTTCGTCTCCGCGCTATGCGTGGCCTGGCCCGACGATCATATCGAAGAAGTGGAAGCCAAGGTCGATGGCACGCTGGTGTGGCCGCCGCGCGGCAGCGCCGGCTTCGGCTACGATCCGGCCTTCCTGCCGAACGGCCATGAGCGTACCTTCGGCGAGATGACCAGCATCGAGAAGCACGGCCTGCCGCCGCACGGGCTCGGCCTGTCGCATCGCGCCAAGGCCTTCGTGAAACTCGCGGAGATCTGCCTTGAGCGGTGAGCGCGCCCATCGTGCTTTTCGCCTCCCCCGCAAGCGGGGGAGGTCGGCGCGTCTTGCGCGCCGGGAGGGGGCGCTGCGATGAACCCCCTCCCCAACCCTCCCCCGCAAGCGGGGGAGGGGGAAAAGAAAAACCCGCTGGGACGCGATACTAAAAGCGCTTTCGGCGTCTATGTGCACTGGCCGTTTTGCCTGTCGAAGTGTCCGTATTGCGACTTCAACAGCCATGTCCGGCATGCCGCGATCGACGAGGAGCGCTTCGCCCGCGCCTTCGCCCGCGAGATCGCAACCACCGCCGCGCGCGTGCCGGGCCGCATTGTCACCTCGATCTTTCTCGGCGGCGGCACGCCCTCGCTGATGCAGCCGCAAACCGTCGGCGCCATTCTCGACGCCATTGCGAAACACTGGAGCGTCGCGCCCGATGTCGAGATCTCGCTCGAAGCCAACCCGACCAGCGTGGAAGCCACGCGCTTTCGCGGCTATCGCGCAGCCGGCGTCAACCGCGTCTCGCTCGGCGTGCAGGCGCTCGACGACGCCTCGCTGAAATCGCTCGGCCGCCTGCATAGCGCGCGCGAGGCGCTCGACGCGGTGGCGATCGCACGCGCGGCGTTCGACCGTTACTCGTTCGACCTGATCTATGCGCGGCCCGACCAGACCCCGCAGGCCTGGACCGAGGAATTGTCCTACGCGATCTCGGAAGCCGCCGAGCATCTGTCGCTCTATCAGCTCACCATCGAGCCGGATACGCCGTTCTACGGCCTGCATGCGGCGGGCAAATTGAAAACGCCGGACGAGGCGCTGGCGCGCACGCTCTATGACGTGACGCAGGAGGTCTGCGCCAGACACGGCCTGCCGGCTTACGAAATCTCCAACCACGCGCGCCCCGGCGCGGAGTGCCGGCACAACCTCGTCTATTGGCGCGGCCAGGAATATGCCGGCATCGGCCCCGGCGCGCATGGCCGGCTCGACATCGACGGCCGCCGCCATGCCACCGCCACCGAGAAACGCCCGGAGAGCTGGCTGCTGCATGTCGAGGCGCAGGGCCACGGCGTCACCAGCGACGACGTTCTTTCCAGCGAGGAGCGCGCCGACGAATATCTGCTGATGGGATTGCGACTCAGCGAGGGCATCGATCCGCAGCGCTACGCCGCGCTTGCCGGTCGCACGCTCGATCCGCACCGCATCGCGACGCTGAAGGACGAGGGCGCGATCAGCGTCGGCGCCGACGGACGGCTGCGCGTTACCCTGGACGGATTCCCGCTGCTCGACGCCGTGGTCGCCGATCTCGCGGCGTAAACCCGGGAAGTTATAAGAGTGCATTTGCGCGACATCGCAACGAGCCTGTCATTGCCGGGCTCGACCCGGCAATCCATCATCTGAAAAACTCACTTGTTTGATGGATGCCCGGGTCAAGCCCGGGCATGACGCTTCATCAGAGCTTCGATAGCTCTACGCCCCGAAACTCTTCGGCGAGCCCGATACGATCTGACCGCCGCCGGCGGTGACGCGCAGCACCGCGAGACCGCGCTCGTTGGTGCCGTCGGCCTTGAAACGAAACAGCCCGTCGATGCCGGTGAAGCCCGACGGATTGGTCAGCACCTCGGGCGAGAAACGCTGGCCGCTTTGCTTGGCCAGCGCCGCGACCAGCGCCACCGAATCATACGCCAGCGTCGCGGTGCGCACCGGGTCCTGGCCGTATTTGGCGCGGTAGCGCTTGGCGAAAGCACGGTAGCCGGACGGATCGGGCGCGGCATAGACGCCGCCTTGCAGCGCGGCGTCGCCGAACACACGCGGGCTGTCCCACAGGCCGGTGCCGAGCAGTTGCACGCGCTTCAGATCCGCGCCGCTCGCGCGCAGCGTTTCGGACACGCGCACCAGCACGTCGCCGTCATCGGCCAGCAGCAGCGCATCGGCGGACGGCAGCGCCTGCGCGATATTGTGCGCCGCGCCCTGCATCTGCGCAGCGTCGGTGCCGTATTTCTCGAACGCCACCACGCGGCCGCCCTTGCGCGCCACCGCCTGCTTGAACGCGACCTCGACCACATTGCCGTAGGCGTTCTCCGGCAATAGCGCGGCGAACGAGCGCTTGCCGGTGCCGGCGGCGTAGTCGACGATCCGCGTCACATCGGATTCCGGCAGGAAGCTGAGCAGATAGACGCCGCGCCCGGCGACGCTCGAATCGGTCGAATACGCCACCACCGGCACGTTGCGGCCACGCGCGACCTGCGCCACGCCGGGCACCGAAAGGCCGAACAGCGGCCCGAGAATGATCTGCGCGCCCTCGTCCACCGCCTGCTGCGCCATCTGCTGGGCGCGCTGCGGCGTGCCGCCGTCGTCCTTGACCAGAAGCTGGATGTCGGGATTGTGAAATTCGGCGAGCGCCATCTCGGCGGCGTTCTTCATCGCAGTGCCGGCGACCCCGGCATTGCCCGCGCCCGACAGCGGCAGAATCATTCCCACCTTGACCTGGCCGCTGCCCAGAGCGGTGCCCTGTTGCTCCGGACCGGACGGGCCCGGCGGCTGCTCGCTGCTGGAGAACGGATTGGAGCCGAGGCCGGCGCAGCCCGCGACCCACGGCGCAGTCAGGATCAGGCCGACCGCGGCGCGGCGGCTCGTTCCGGATCGGCCAGAATTGTGTCGGGAGGAATCGGTCATGGTGCGGTCAAGTGTACCTTGGCAATGTCGTGACGGCGATTGTCCGGACCGGCGAGACGATCGCAGCCGGAATTTCCGGCATATTGTCGGCCAAGACGGCGTCAAACAAAAGATTTATGACGCGCTTATATGCAATACTGCGGGTTGTCGCCATTGCGCCACGGTTTACCGCCCGATCGAGCCGATGTCCGTTCATATACCACGCACCAAACATGCACCCGCCGCACACGAGGCCTCGTTCATCGTCGCCGGACAGCAAGTGAGTGCGCCGAAAATTACCGCCGGCCTCTATCTCGTCGCGACGCCGATCGGCAATCTCGGCGACATCACGCTGCGCGCGCTGGAGACCCTCGCCGGCGCCGACATCGTCGCCTGCGAGGACACGCGGATGACGCATCGGCTGCTCGAGCGCTACGGCATCAAGGCCTCGCTCACGCCCTATCATGAACACAACGCCGCCGCGGCGCGGCCACGGCTGCTGGCCGAGCTGGCGCAAGGCGCGTCGATCGCGCTGGTGTCGGATGCCGGTACACCGCTGATCTCCGATCCCGGCTTCAAGCTGGTCCGCGAGGTCTGCGCCGCCGGCCATACGGTCACCGCGTTGCCGGGGCCGTCCTCGGTGCTGGCCGCGCTCAGCCTCGCCGCGCTGCCGACCGACCGTTTCTTCTTCGAGGGTTTTCTGCCGCCGAAGCAGACAGGACGACGCGCGCGCCTCACCGAGCTCGCGCGGATCGACGCCACGCTGGTGATGTTCGAGACCGGCGCGCGGCTCGCCGATTCGCTGCGCGACCTCACCGACATTCTCGGGGCGCGCGATGCCGCGATCTGCCGCGAACTGACCAAGCTGCACGAGGAGATCCGCCGCGCCCCGCTCGATGAACTTGCCGTGACAGCAGACACGCTGGAGACGCGCGGCGAATTCGTGCTGGTGATCGGCCCGCCATCGGCCGATGGCGGCAAGCTCGACGACGACGCGCTCGACGCGCTGCTGCGCACGGCGCTGACGCAAGGCAGCGTCAAGGACGCGGTGGCGCATGCGGTCGAACTATCCGGCCGGCCGCGGCGCGAGATCTATGCGCGCGCGCTCGAACTGTCGAAACACGATGGCGAGACGTGAGCCGTCACCGCAAGACGCCGATCCGGCGCGGATCGCCGCGCACCGCACTGGCCTGTCCGCCGAGACCCGCGCCTGCGTCTATCTGCTCGCCAAGGGCTATCGCATTCTGGCGCGGCGCCATCGCACGCCGCAGGGCGAGATCGACGTGGTGGCGCGGCGCGGCACGACCCTGGTGTTCGTCGAGGTGAAAGCCCGCGCCAGCCTCGACGAGGCTGCCTATTCGGTGACGCCGCGCCAGCGCGGGCGCATCGCCGCCGCGGCGCAGGCCTGGTTGATGACGCATCCCGATCATGCAAATCTGGACTGCCGGTTCGACGTCATTCTGATTGCACCGAAGCGTTTTCCGCGCCATCTGAAAGCGGCCTTCGACAGCGAAAGCTGATTGCCGGCCGTCTCCGCCGTTCTTCGCCCTTCCCGCCAACTGCCGTGGACCTGTCATGAAGCTCAAAGTCGCCGTCCAGATGGACCCGATCGCAAAGATCAACGTTCGCGGCGATTCGACCTTCGCGCTGCTGCTGGAGGCGCAGAAGCGCGGCCACGCGCTGTCCTATTACACGCCGGAGCAACTGTCGCTGTCCGGCAATGACGTGGTGGCGAGCGCGCGGCCGCTGACGGTGCGCGATCAGGAGGGCGACCACTTCACGCTCGGCGAGACGAAGCGCGAGCATCTTGCGAATTACGACGTGGTGCTGCTGCGGCAGGATCCGCCGTTCGACCTTGCCTACATCACCACGACGCATCTGCTCGAGCGCATCCACCCGAACACGCTGGTGGTGAACGATCCGGCCGGCGTGCGCGACGCGCCGGAAAAGGTCTTCGTGATGGACTTCGCCGACCTGATGCCGCCGACGCTGATCTCGCGCGACAAGGACGAGATCAATCTGTTCCGCGCCGCGCATGGCGAGGTGGTGTTCAAGCCGCTCTACGGCCACGGCGGCGCCGCCGTCTTCCATATCGGCCCGAAGGACATGAATTTCGGCTCACTCTACGATCTGTTCTCGACCACCTTCCGCGAGCCGTGGGTGATTCAGAAATTCATCCCCGGCGTCAAGCACGGCGACAAGCGCATCCTGCTGGTCGACGGCGTGTTCGCCGGCGCCATCAACCGCGTGCCCGCACCGGACGATCTACGCTCCAACATGGTGCGCGGCGGCGCGGCGCAGGCCACCGATCTGACGCCGCGCGAACGCGAGATCTGCGAGCGGCTTGGCCCGGCGTTGCGCGAGCGCGGTCTCCTGTTCGTCGGCATCGACGTGATCGACGATCAACTCACCGAGATCAACGTCACCTCGCCGACCGGCATCCGCGCCGTCGCCAAGGTCGGCGGCCCCGATGTCGCCGCGCTGATCTGGGACCGGATCGAAGCCCGCCGCCGCTGATTTTCGCGGGATCGCCCCGACAGACGCGCGCCGCCGGCGCGCATGCACCGGCGTCTGGCCGCGTCATTGGAGCAGCCAAAACCGGCGAAGCCGGGATTTTTTATTTTTCGCGCTGGATGATCTGGATCAACGACAGCGATCGAGAATAATAGGGTACCGGCATTATTGCCCGATTTTCCGACGCGCGCCGTATCTGCGTTTGGCGCAATGTATCTATGCAATTGCACTCATTATTCAAATTTAATGAATTATTCCTACGAACTGCTGCAGGTCCAATGACCTGCAGGAACACTCGCTATGTCACTCAACTTCAAAATTCGGCTTCGTGGCCG
The DNA here is from genome assembly GCA_001897755.1 of Afipia sp. 64-13. GTDB lineage: Bacteria > Pseudomonadota > Alphaproteobacteria > Rhizobiales > Xanthobacteraceae > Afipia. The sequence goes on along the minus strand of MKUJ01000014.1, from coordinate 169,853 downwards.
GTTAATTCTGGGATTTCTCGCCGTCTGCGCGATCATCGCGCTTTCAGTCGGCTACACCGTAACGGCGGTCAGCGGAATTTCCGCGACCGTGCAGAGAATGGTGCAATTGCGCACGCCCGTCGCGCTCACGAGCACCGAGCTCGTCGGAAACCTGTACTCCACGCTGGCAACCCTGCGTGGCTATCTCTTGACCGGCAATCCACAAGGCAAGTTCGACCGGGCGGCGAAGTGGAAGGAGATGGACGCGACGGTCGCCGCGTTCGATGCCAAGACGACACAATTCACCAATCCGGAGAACGCGCGGAAGTGGGCCGAAGTCAAATCGCTGCTCGGCGAATTCCGCGCGGCTCAGGAGAAGGCGGAAGCCGTCGCGTTTACGCCCGATGCGTATCCGGCGACAAAACTTCTGATCACCGACGCAACCCCGCGCATCGAGACCGTCCTGTCGCAGATCACCGCGATGATCAACGAGGAGGAGAACCTGGAGGCGACGGAAGAGCGCAAGAGACTGCTCAAGGCCATGGCCGACACGAGGGGCAATTTCGCAGCGGCGTCGGCGCAGCTTCGCGCCTATTTGCTCTCGGGAGACAAGGCCGACAAGGACAGGTTCTTCAAACCGTGGGATCTGTTTGAGAAGGGCTATGCCGGGGTGAACGCCAAGAAGAGCCTGCTCACGGCGTCGCAGGCGGCCTCGTTCGAGAAAATCAAAAAGGCGCGCGATGAGTTTGCGCAGCTATACGCTAACATCTTCGCGCTGCGCGAGTCCGCGAACTGGAATGCGCCGGTTCATATTCTGGTCACCGAAGCGGCGCCGCACGCGGAAAAGATTCTCAATCTGCTTGAAGGCGCCAAGACCCCCGATGGCGCGCGTTCCGGCGGCATCAAGACGGATCAGCAGCACTCGCTCGCCGCGGAAGCGCAGGAAACCGAAGCGAGTATCGTTTCGCTCAATCTGGTGTTGTGGATCCTGCTCGCGGTGGGCCTCAGCCTCGGCCTCGCCATCGCGCTGATCACCGCACGCGCGATCGCAGGCCCGGTTCAGGGCATGACGACAGCCATGGTCAAACTCGCGGGTGGCGATACATCGCTCACCATTCCGGGAATAGGACGTGCCGACGAAATCGGCGAGATGGCCAACGCCGTCCGGGTCTTCAAGGACAACATGATCGAAACCAATCGTCTGCGGGCGGAACAGACCGAAGCCGATGCCCGCGCGGCGGCCATGCGCAAGGCCGAGATGGATCGCTTCGCCGGCCAGTTCGAAGGCGCCGTCGGTGAGATTGTCGAGACGTTGTCGTCATCCTCGACGGAGCTCGAAGCGGCGGCGCAGACATTGACCAGAACCGCCGAGAACACCCAGCATCTTTCCACCATCGTCTCCGCCGCGTCGGAGGAAGCCTCGACCAATGTTCAGTCGGTCGCATCCGCCACCGAAGAACTGACGTCATCGGTGACCGAGATTGGCCGTCAGGTGCAGGAAGCTGCAAGGATCGCGAGCGCCGCGGTCAGCCAGGCCGACACAACCAACGATCGCGTCAACAAGCTGTCGCAAGCGGCCGGACGGATCGGCGACGTGGTCGAACTGATCAACACCATCGCGGGGCAGACCAATCTGCTGGCGCTGAATGCCACGATCGAGGCGGCGCGGGCCGGCGACGCCGGCCGCGGCTTCGCGGTGGTCGCCTCCGAGGTCAAGACGCTGGCCCAGCAAACGGCAAAGGCGACCGGCGAGATCATCCATCAGATCACCGGGATTCAGGCCGCGACCGAGGAGTCGGTCACCGCCATTCGGGAGATCAGCGGCACGATCGGACGGATTTCGGAAATCTCCTCGGCGATCGCCTCCGCGGTCGAAGAACAGGGCGCGGCGACGCAGGAGATTTCGCGCAACATCATGCAGTCGGCCGAAGGCACCCATCAGGTGGCGGCCAACATCGTCAGCGTGAAGGACGGGGCGAACGAAACCGGCGCGGCATCGAGCCAGGTGCTGGCCTCGGCGCAGATGCTCTCGAAGGACAGTGCACGGCTGAAGGTAGAAGTCGACAGATTCCTGGCCAACGTCCGCGCCGCCTGAGGCATCGCGCAACCGCCGGCTACGGAAGTTGCCGGCGGTTTCGTTTCGACACATCACCGGACGCGATCCGTCGCGACATCGAGCGCCAAAATCTCTTCACGCGCACTCTCGCACATCAATCCTGAAGGACGTCCGGTTTTGGCTTGATGCCGACACCGGATGTCCCGCCACGAATTGCCCTATCCGGAAATTTGCGGCGAAAAAATCGGGGACGCCTGATTGTCGCATTCGTATCCGCAGAATGCGCAGATGAGATTGCGATGCGCTGTTCAGACTGTCCGATGGATCAAGCACGCGCATAAACGAAGATCGCCTGCACCTGATACCACATCGAAAATCACTGACGGCTCTCAACGGCTTTTGGTTTGAATAATCGATAAATTCAATGATGATCCTCATATTATTGGAACCAATATACAGGCCATTAAGAAAAACTACCTACGAATGTCTAGTACCTTTAACCGCATGCTGCTGAACCGGCTTCGTCGGAGCAGCAGGATCGCTTCGACAGTTAAGTTTAGGCATACGGAAATACCTATGAAATTTTTTCATCTGTCTATCGGCAGCAAGATCTACGCGATTATTTTCATCGCAGTCGTTGGCTCCGTCGTGGCGACCGGCCTCACTTTCAGCGATGCGCGCAGCGGGCTGGAAGGGCAAAAGCGAATCGAGCTGAAGCATCTGACCGAGCTCGCCTACGGCATCATTGAAGAAGAATACGCAGCCGCGGCGAAGAACACGATATCGACTGAGGAAGCTCAGAAGCGCGCGGCCGCACGGGTTGCCGCGTTGCGCTATGGCCAGGGCGACTATTTCTGGATCAACGACATGCACCCGCGGATGATCATGCATCCGATGCGCCCGGAGCTGAACGGCAAAGATCTGACCGAGAACAAGGACCCGAACGGCAAGCCGCTGTTCATGGAGATGATCGATGTCGTCAAGCGCGGCGGTGCAGGCTTCGTGCCCTACGAATGGCCGAAGCCCGGAATGGACAAGCCGCAGCCGAAGCTTTCGCATGTCGTGGGTTTCGCGCCGTGGGGCTGGATCGTCGGAACCGGCGTCTATGTCGACGACCTGCAAACGCAAATCTGGAACATGATCCGCCGTGCCCTCGTCATCACCGGCGTAATCACGCTCATCTCGGGTGCGCTGGCGATTTTCATCGCCCGGCGGACGTCGGCGGCGTTGAAGGCTTCGACGAATGCAATGCGACAGCTTGCCGACGGTGATTTCTCGATCGTTCTGCCGGGTCTCAACCGTAAGGACGAGATCGGCGAAATCGCCGGCGCGGTCGAGGCGTTCAAAGTCAAGATGACCGAGAAGGTCGAGCATGAAGCGCAGGCGAAGACAGAAGCCGATCGTGCGGTGGCGCTCGAACGCAAGCAGGCGATGATGCAGCTCGCCGATTCCTTCGAACAAGCCGTCGGCGACATCGTCGAAACGGTCTCGCTGGCCTCGAGCGAACTGGAAGCGGCGGCCGGCACGTTGACCAGCACGGCGGAGACGACGCAGCGTCTGTCGGCGACAGTCGCGGAAGCCTCCGAACAGGCGTCGGTCAGCGTGCAGAGCGTCGCCTCGGCGTCGAACGAGATGACGTCGTCGGTGAATGAGATCGGCCGTCAGGTGCAGGAAGCCGCGAGGATCGCGGGCGCCGCGGTCAGCCAGGCCGACACCACCAACGATCGCGTCAACAAGCTGTCGCAGGCCGCCGGACGGATCGGCGACGTGGTCGAACTGATCAACACCATCGCGGGGCAGACCAATCTGCTGGCGCTGAATGCCACGATCGAAGCGGCGCGGGCCGGCGACGCCGGCCGCGGCTTCGCGGTGGTCGCCTCCGAGGTCAAGGCGCTCGCCCAGCAGACCGCCCAGGCGACCGGCGAGATCATCCATCAGGTCACCGGGATTCAGGCCGCGACCGAGGAGTCGGTGGTCGCCATCCGGGAGATCAGCGGCACGATCAGCCGGATTTCGGAAATCTCCTCGGCGATCGCCTCCGCGGTCGAAGAACAGGGCGCGGCGACGCAGGAGATTTCACGCAACATCATGCAGTCGGCCGAAGGCACCCATCAGGTGGCGACCAACATCGTCAGCGTGAAGGACGGGGCGAACGAAACCGGCGCGGCATCGAGCCAGGTGCTGGCCTCGGCGCGAATGCTCTCGAACGACAGCGCACGGCTGAAGGCGGAGGTCGACAGATTCCTGGCCACCATCCGCGCCGCCTGAGGCATCGCGCAACCAGCCCCGTACAACCAGACTGATGCAATAAACTGGCCGCTGTCCCGCATGGGGCGGCGGCCGGTTTGTTTTCACGGAGTCTCATCCGTCGCGAAATGTTCATCAAATGTTCTTGCGATGATCCGCGAAACTGCTAGAGTTCCCGCAGGCGTTTGCGCGCCCTGACAGATCGGCCGGCCCGCGCCGGTTGTCGGGGACGGACGGACGTCCGGGGTGGGGCCATGGTTCAGCACGTCTCGACGGTGGCGTTCGAAGGCATCGAGGCCCGCGCGGTCGATGTTCAGGTTCAGGTCGCGCCCGGCCTGCCGGCTTTCACCATTGTCGGCCTGCCCGACAAGGCGGTGTCGGAAGCGCGCGAACGGGTTCGCGCCGCGCTGATCGCCTCCGGCCTCGCGCTGCCGGCGCGGCGCATCACCGTCAATCTCGCTCCCGCCGACCTGCCCAAGGAAGGCAGCCACTACGATCTGCCGATCGCGCTCGGTTTGATGGCGGCGATCGGGGCGATTCCGCCCGACGCCCTGGCCGGCTTCACCGTGCTCGGCGAGCTCGGCCTCGACGGCTCGATCGCGCCGGTGGCCGGGGTGCTGCCGGCGGCGATCGGCGCCAATTCCCGCGACGAGGGTCTGATCTGTCCGGCCGCGTGCGGCGCCGAGGCGGCGTGGGCCAGTCCTGACAGCCAGATCGTCGCCGCCGCCTCGCTGATCCAGATCGCCAATCACTTCAAGGGCACGCAGGTGCTCTCGCGTCCCGAACCGAAAATGGCGGCCGCCACTGCTGCCACGCTCGACCTGCGCGACATCAAGGGGCAGGAAAGCGCCAAGCGCGCACTCGAGATCGCCGCCGCCGGTGGTCATCATCTCATGATGATCGGATCGCCCGGCGCCGGCAAATCGATGCTGGCGGCGCGGCTGCCCTCGATCCTGCCGCCGCTGTCGCCGTCCGAGCTGCTGGAGGTGTCGATGATCGCCTCGGTGGCCGGCGCGATCGAAGGCGGCGCGCTGACCTCGCGCCGTCCGTTCCGCGCGCCGCATCATTCCGCCAGCATGGCCGCGCTGACCGGCGGCGGCCTGCGCGCCCGGCCCGGCGAAATCTCGCTGGCGCATCACGGCGTGCTGTTTCTCGACGAACTGCCGGAATTCGATCCGCGCGTGCTCGATTCGCTGCGTCAGCCTTTGGAGAATGGCGAGGTCGCGGTGTCGCGCGCCAATCACCGCGTCACCTATCCGGCACGCTTCATGCTGGTCGCGGCGATGAATCCCTGCCGCTGCGGACGGGCCTACGAGCCGGGCTACGCCTGCAAGCGCAACCGCGTCGAACGCTGCAGTGCCGATTACCAGAGCCGGATTTCCGGCCCGCTGCTCGACCGCATCGACCTGCGCATCGAGGTGCCGGCGGTGACCGCTTCCGACCTGATCCTGCCGCCGCCAGCCGAGGGTTCGGCGGAGGTCGCCACGCGCGTCGCAGCGGCCCGGAAGATCCAGGCCGCGCGCTACGCCGCGATCGGCCTGCCACGAATCCGCACCAATGCGGAAGCTCCCGCCGCCGTGCTCGACGATATCGCGCAGCCGGATTCGCAAAGCCTCGCGCTGCTGCGCGAAGCTGCCGAGACCATGCGGCTGTCGGCGCGGGGCTATCATCGTGTGCTGCGGGTGGCGCGCACGCTGGCCGATCTCGACAACTCCGCGAAGATCGGCCACCGCCACCTCGCCGAGGCGCTGTCCTACCGCGTGCTGGCCGAGGAGCAGAAGCGCGCCGCCTGAATTTTCACGCCATCTGTGCCGTTTCGCATCACAAATCGCGCACCGTAAACCGGACGGTAACGCATCCTCTTTACGCTTTGAGAACCATAGTCCGCACGGTGCGGGGCTATGCAAGTATCGAGTAGCGTACCATGTTGCGGATGAGGATTTGGGCGTCGGCCGTCCCGGTGTTGATCGCGAGCGCGTTCGCCGGCGGGCATATCGTCGCAAGCCCGCGGCCCTGCATCCCGCTCGACGGCGTCTCGGTGTGGCTCGGCACCACGCCCTGGCAGAACCAGCACCACGTCTCCTTCACCACCGACCCCAACCAAGCGACGGTGCGGGTGCAGATCGTCGACAGTCCCGAGCTTGCCGATTTCGCCATCGTCGACGACGTCGCCACGCCCGATGCCGCAAGCTGCGGCGAAGGCACCACGCCGCGTTATGTCAGCGTCGCGCCGCATGCATCCGCCGCCGAGCCGGTGATTTACCTCACCACCGAGCCGGGCGCGGACTATCGCGTTTTCGTGCAGTCGAAGAGCGCCACCGTGCAGGACGCCGCGGCGCTGATCGTCGGCGCCGCGCTGACGCCGCCCGCGCCTGCGCGCCTTGCCGCCGCGCTGTAAAATCCGCTTTACAGCCGGTTAATCATATCCGCATCGCCGCCGGCGACGCGCCTTCGCTTCAAGCACTTCGCAACGATCGGCGCAGCACTCTGCGGGCCTCGTTGATCTTGCGCGATCGCCGACCGGAGTGACTCATGGTTCACCTGCGCCTCAAAACCCGAATCCGCCGGCTGGCGCGGCGCTATCCGCGCATCAATTTCACGATCCGCTCGTTCCTGATCTTTTCGGCGACCTTCGGCGGCGCCTACGGTTTTCTCGCCGGCACCCGCTCCAGCGCCTCGACCTACGATCCGCATGCGTTCGCGATCGGCGCGAGCTTCCTGTTCGCGCTGGCCTGCGTCGCGCTGGCGATGCTGAGCATGCGCATGCGCTGGCTGCGCCACAAGATGCGCAAGATCGCCGCGCACAACGAAGCGCTGATCGACCGCAACTGGGAATTGAAGGAAGCCGAGGAGCGCGCCCGCAGCCTGTTCGAATCGCAGAGCGACCTGATCGTGCTGCGCGATTGGCAGGGCCGCATCACCTATGCCAACGAGGCGTTCTGCGCCTTCACGCACAAATCCCGCGCCGAACTGCTCGGCTCCGATTTCACGCTGCCGGTGATCGAGCAGGGCGAGGCCGCGACCGAGACGAACGGCACGCGCGTTCACGACCAGCGCGTCGAGAGCGCGACGGGTCCGCGCTGGATCGCCTGGCGCGAAAGTCTGGTGCGCCCCGACGCAGACCGGCCCGCCGAACTGCAATGCGTCGGCCGTGACGTCACCGACCGCACCGAGACCGAGCGCGCGCTCGGCGATGCCCGCGATCATGCCAATGCCGCCAACCGCGCCAAATCGCGCTTCCTGGCGATGGCCTCGCACGAGATCCGCACGCCGTTGAACGGCATCATCGGCATGAGCGGGCTTCTGCTCGACACCCCGCTGACCCCCGAGCAGGCGACCTACGCCAAGGCGGTGAGAACCTCCGGCGAATCGCTGCTGTCGCTGATCGAGGAATTGCTCGACTTCTCCAAGATCGAGGCCGGCAAGATCGATCTGGAGCAGCGCCCCTTCGAGCTCGCGCCGCTGATCGAGGAGATCACCGAACTGCTGGCGCCGCGCGCGCAGGCCCGCCAGATCGAGATCGCCTGCTATATCGACGAGCGGCTGCCGCGCGAGGTGGTCGGCGATGCCGCACGGCTGCGTCAGGTGCTGCTCAACCTGGCTGGCAACGCCATCAAGTTCACCTCGGTCGGCGGCGTCGCGCTGATCGTCGAGCCGGGCATCTGGCCGGGCGAGATCAGCTTTCTGGTGCGCGACACCGGCATCGGCATCGCGCCCGAAGCGCAGCAGCGGATTTTCCGCGAATTCGAGCAGGCCGACGATCGCATCGCCAGAAATTACGGCGGCACCGGTCTTGGCCTGTCGATCAGCGAACGTCTGGTGCGCCGCATGGGCGGCCGCATCGCGCTGCAGAGCGCGCCGGGCGAAGGCGCGACCTTCGAGGTCTCGATCCCGCTGAAATCCTCCGACACCGCCATGCCGGTGCTTGCCGCGCCGGACATGACCGGCAAGCCCGTGATGCTGGTGGCGCCGCAAACCATCGAAGCCTCGCTGGTGGCGCGGCGGCTGGAGCGCTGGGGCGCGCCGACCTGCATGGTCGCGGATGCATCCGCAGCGCGCGCGCTGCTGCCGGAGCGCAACTGGCACGCGGTGATCGTCGATCACGCCTTCGGCGCCAGTGACGTGCAGGCGCTCGGCGAGGCCGCGCAGCACCACGCCGTGCATCGCATCGCGATGTTTACCCCGGCGGAGCGGCACGACCTGCAGCCCGCCGCGATGAACGCTTTCAACGGCTATCTGGTGAAACCGCTGCGCGCCGCCTCGCTGGCTGCGCGCCTCACCGCCGACACCGCGCCGCTGGTGCCGGATGTGGAAGACGAGAGCAACGCGGTCGCCGCGCCGGCCAGGGCCGCGAAGGGCCTGTCGATCCTGGTGGCCGAGGATAACGAGATCAACGCGCTGTTGATGCGCTCGCTGCTGACGCGGCTCGGCCACCGCCCGGTGATCTCGGTGAACGGCCGCGAGGCGTTCGAATCATGGCTCGCGGCGCAAACCGCCGGCACGCCCTACGACGTCGTGCTGATGGACGTGCAGATGCCCGAGCTCGACGGGATCGAGGCGACGCGGCTGATCCGCGCCCGCGAAGCCGATCGCAGCCTGACCCATACCAGGATTCTCGCGCTCACCGCCAACACGCTGGTGGAAGACCGCTATGCCTGTTTCGAAGCCGGCATGGACGGCTTCCTGATCAAGCCGCTCGATCGCGACAAGCTGATCGAGGCGCTCGACGGTCTGGTCCCCGCCTCCGGCGTCGCCGCCTGACAGATCGCGCAACCGCACGCGGGGTGTCATAAAACCGTATGACGCCCATGCTTAGTGAGACCCTGAAAGCCGCTTCGATTCGACTCAAGGACAGCGGCCGCAAGGGCTCATGCGCGGCGACGGACGATCCGGCTTCAGGCCGGGACTGATGCAGCAATGGCTGACGCCGCAGGCGCTGCGTCTCGCGCCGAGCGCGGGGTTGCCGTTCAGGCCGCCGCAGCGGATCGCCGCGCCGGAGCTTTCGCTCGGCCGGATCGGTCCGCTCGAAGTGCGGCTTGCCGCAAAGTCCTCCGACATCAAGCGCGCGCAAAAGCTGCGCTACAAGGTGTTCTACCGCGACGGCGATGCCATCGCCGATGCCGCGACGCTGCTGGCGCGCCGCGACAAGGATGCGTTCGACAAGGTCTGCGATCATCTTCTGGTGGTCGATCATGCGGCGAAACCCTCGATGCGCGGCCGGCAGCCGGTGGTCGGCACCTATCGGCTGCTGCGGCAGGACATCGCCGAGACGCGTGGCGGATTTTACAGCGAAAACGAATTCGACATCGCGACGCTGACCGACCGGCATGCGCAGCTTCGCTTTCTCGAACTCGGCCGCTCCTGCGTGCTGCCGCCCTATCGCACCAAGCGCACCATGGAGCTGCTCTGGCACGGCATCTGGAGCTATGTGCGGCGGCACCGCATGGATGTGATGATCGGCTGCGCCAGCCTGCAGGGCACCGATCCGGACCGGCTGGCGCTGCAATTGTCGTTCCTGCATCACTTCGCCCGCGCCCCGCAGGCCTGGCGCGCCAGCGCTCATGGCTCGCGTTATGTCGAGATGAATCGCATGGCGAAAGAAGCGATCGACGCCAAGGCGGCGCTGCGCGAGCTGCCGCCGCTGATCAAGGGCTATCTGCGGGTCGGCGCCGTCATCGGCGACGGCGCGGTGATCGATCACCAGTTCGGCACCATCGACGTGCTGGTGGTGATGCCGGTGTCGGCAATCGCGGACCGCTATATCGAACATTTCGGCGGCAATGCCGGCCGCCACGTCGTGTAGCCCTGTCGGCCCGGATTCCGGTCCTCGTAGTGAGAAGCGAAACGAAGTCCCGGCCTCCCCCGTCATTGCGGGCGAAGCGAAGCAACCCAGAAACCCTCGCCCCAATCGCTCTGTGCAAGGGAAAGAAAACAAAGGCTGGATTGCTTCGGAGCTTTCGCTTCTCGCAATGACGCCGTGTCACAGCCGCCGCAGCGACACCGTCTCGACCACGTGATCGCCGCTCTTCTTGAGGATCAACGTGGCGCGCGGCCGCGTCGGCAGAATGTTCTCGCGCAGGTTCACCACGTTGGTGGTGTTCCAGATCGACAGCGCCTTGTTCACCGCGTCCTTGTCCGACAGCGTGGCGTAGCGATGGAAATAGGACCGCGGATCGGCGAACGCGGTGCCGCGCAAGGTGAGGAAACGTTGCACGTACCAGTCCTGCAGCACCGCTTCGTCAGCGTCGATATAGACCGAGAAGTCGAAGAAGTCGGAGACGAACGGCACCGCCTTGCCATCGGCCGGCAGGCGGCCGGTCTGCAGCACGTTCAGCCCTTCCACGATCAGGATGTCGGGCTGATGCACCTCGATCCACTGGTCGGGCACGATGTCATAGGTCAGATGCGAATAGACCGGCGCGCGCACATGCTCGCGACCGGCCTTGACCTCGCTCAGGAACTGCAACACCGCCCGCAGATCATAGCTTTCGGGAAAGCCCTTCTTCTGCATCAGGCCTTCGCGCTCGAGCACCGCGTTGGGATAGAGAAAGCCGTCGGTGGTGACGAGATCGACCCGCGGCCGCGGCGACCAGCGCGCCAGCAGCGCCTGGAGCACGCGCGCGGTGGTGGATTTGCCGACCGCGACCGAACCGGCGACGCCGATGATGTAAGGCATCTTGCGATCGCGAATGCCGAGAAAGCGCCGCTGCAACACGAACAGGCGCTGCGCCGCCGTGACATAGTCCGACAGCAGGCGCGACAGCGGCAGATAGATCTGCTCCACCTCCGTCATGTCGAGCCGGTCGTGCATCGAGCGCATCCGGGACACTTCGTCCGGCGTCAGCGTCATCGGCGTGTCGTCGCGCAGCTTCGCCCAGTCGGCGCGCGAGAACGTCCGGTAGGGATCGTACTGATTATGGTCGGTTCTCATTTCCATGAGCCCGCATCCTTCCTTCGGCCCGTCCGGAAAAGCATGCGTGGAAGCCCCCGCCTGCCTACGCCCGACTTAAACGGCGCCGTCCTCACAACAACCTCAGTCGCGCTTGCGCGCGGCTTTCTCCTCCAGCCCCGACATGACGGTGCGGCGCTCCAGCGCCTCCTCGACATCGGCCAGCGCAACTCCGCGCGACTTCAGCAGCACCAGAAGGTGAAACAGCAGATCGGCGCTTTCGGCGATCAGGTGGTCGCGGTCGTTCTCGACCGCCGCGATCACGGTCTCGACCGCCTCTTCCCCGAACTTCTTGGCGCAATGCTCGGTGCCCCTGTCGAGTAGCTTGCGCGTGTAGGACGCCTCGCCGCCGGACGCGGCGCGGGCCTCGATAATCGATACGAGATCGTGGATGGTGAAACGGCTCATGACGGTCAATCTAGCATTGGGGACAGGGTGACGGCGACAAAATCGTCACGATCAGGGATCGAGGCGCATCGGCAGCCCGGCGCGGAGCATGTGCTCCTTGGCCTGACGCACCGAAAATTCCCCGAAATGGAAGATCGAGGCCGCCAGCACCGCGGTGGCGTGCCCTTCCCGGATACCAGCGACCAGATGATCGAGATTGCCGACGCCGCCGGAGGCGATCACCGGCACGTTGATGCTGTCGGCGATGGCGCGGGTCAACGGAATGTCGAAGCCCTGTCTCGTGCCGTCGCGGTCCATCGAGGTCAAAAGGATTTCGCCGGCGCCGAGCGCCACCACTTCCTGTGCGTATTCGATGGCGTCGATGCCGGTTTCCTTGCGCCCGCCATGGGTGAAGATCTCCCAGCGCTCGCCGCCGGAGCGCTGCACCCGCTTGGCGTCGATCGCGACCACGATGCACTGGTTGCCGAATTTCTCCGCCGCCTCCTTGACGAACTCGCGGCGGCTGACCGCCGCCGAATTGATCGACACCTTGTCGGCGCCGTAATTGAGCAGCGTGCGGATATCGGAAACCTCGCGCACGCCGCCGCCGACGGTCAGCGGCATGAAGCAGGCTTCCGCCGTCCGCCGCACCACGTCGAGGATGGTGCCGCGGTTCTCATGCGTCGCGGTGATGTCGAGAAAACACAGCTCGTCCGCTCCGGCGGCGTCATAGGCAATCGCCGCCTCCACCGGATCGCCAGCATCGCGCAGATCGACAAAATTGACGCCCTTGACCACGCGGCCGTCCTTCACGTCGAGACAGGGAATGACGCGAACCTTGAACATCAGCCTGCCTTCGCCGCTTTGATCAGCGCCAGCGCCTCGGCCGGATCGATCCGGCCGTCATAGAGCGCGCGGCCGGAGATCGCGCCTTCGAGACGCTGCGCGCGCGGCGCGAGCATCGCCTTCACATCGTCGATCGAGGCGAGGCCACCGGAGGCGATCACCGGAATCGAGATGGCGTCGGCCAGCGCGATGGTGGCGTCGAGATTGAGACCCTTGAGCAGGCCATCGCGGGCGATGTCGGTGAAGATGATGGCGGCGACGCCGGCATCCTCGAAACGTCGCGCGATATCGAGCGCGGTGACGGTCGAGGTCTCGGCCCAGCCCTCCACCGCGACCTTGCCGTCGCGCGCGTCGAGGCCGACCGCGACGCGGCCGGGATATTTTTTCGCCGCCTCTTTCACGAACGCCGGATCGCGCACCGCGGCGGTGCCGATGATGACGCGGGTGATGCCCTTGTCGAGCCAGGCCTCGAGAGTGGCCATGTCGCGAATGCCGCCGCCGAGCTGCACCGGCATGGTGACGGTCTTGAGCATCGCCTCCACCGCCTGCGCGTTGATCGGCTTGCCGGCGAACGCGCCGTCGAGATCGACGACATGCAGATACGTAAAGCCCTGCTCCTGGAAACTGCGGGCCTGCGCGGCGGGATCGAGGTTGAACACGGTGGCGCGCGCCATGTCGCCCTGCTCGAGGCGGACGCACTGGCCGTTCTTCAGATCGATGGCGGGAAAGAGAATCACGGCTTCCACTTGAGAAAATTGGCGATCAGCGCCAGCCCGAAACGCTGACTCTTCTCGGGATGAAACTGGGTGCCGATCGCGGTGTCTTTCGCAACGATCGCGGTGAGCGGTCCGCCGTAATCAGCGCGCGCCACCACGTCGTTCTCGTTCGCGGCGGCAAGATGATAGGAGTGCACGAAATAAGCGTGGCGGCCGGCCTCGCCCAACGGCAGGCCGGCCAGCACCGCGTGCTCGCGCACCAGGTCGAGCGTGTTCCAGCCCATATGCGGGATCTTCAGGCTTTCGTCGCGCGGCGCGATCTTCTCGACATCGCCGGCGATCCAGTTCAGGCCGGGCGTGGTGACGTGTTCCTTGCCCTGCGTCGCCATCAGCTGCATGCCGACGCAGATGCCAAAGAACGGCCGCGCCTTGTCCCGCACCGCCTGCGTCATCGCCTCGACCATGCCGTCGAGCGCATCGAGCCCCTTGCGGCAATCGGCGAAGGCGCCGACGCCGGGCAGCACGATGCGGTCGGCGCGATAGACGATCTCCGGATCGCGCGTCACCGTGATGGTCTGCGGCTGCTCCAGCGCGCGCGCGGCGCGCTCGAAGGCTTTCGCCGCCGAGTGCAGATTGCCCGAGCCGTAATCGATGATGGCGACGCTCACCGCGAGGCTCCCGGCGCGGGGAAGAATCCGGCGGCGTCCTCCGCCAGCGAGGAATGCGGCAGCGGATGCAGCGCCGGATTGCCGCGGGCGGGCGCCGGCGCAGGCACCGCGCCGTCCCAGCGCGCGAAGAACTTGCGCTCGGCCTCTTGCTCGTCGTCGGCCACCACAAGACCGATCTGCCGCCATTTGCGGCGCGACAGTGTCCAGCGCCGCAACGACGACGCCTCGAAGCCCATGAACAGCGCCACCACCGCCATCGCCCACATCCGGGTCGAGGCGCCGGCGCCGATCGCCCACAGCACGCCTTCGAGCGCCGCCGAAACCACGAGATAACCGATCAGCGCCAGCCACAGCCGGTGCCAGATCAGCCACAGCAGCCCCGCGACGAACGCCCAGAAATGAAAGCCGTCGCGGACGAACACGATCTTGTCCGGCGAGGTGCGGACATCGACGCCGAAGCCTGACGGCGCATGCACTGTGTAGACCGCCATGATGTGTTCTCCGCAAAATGCGGCGCGGCCTTTGCGGATCAACCGCAAGGCCGGACCGTTTTCAGCCGCCGAGCTGGCCCTTGGTCGAGGGCACCTCGCCCCGCGCCGCCGGATCGATCGCCACCGCGGCGCGCAGCGCCCGGGCAAGACCCTTGAAGCAGGACTCGGCGATGTGATGGCTGTTCTCGCCATACAGCGTCTCGACATGCAGCGTGATGCCGGCATTGATGGCGAAGGCGTTGAACCATTCGCGCACCAGCTCGGTGTCGAATGCGCCAACCTTGTCGCGCGGGAAATCGACCTTGAACACCAGCACCGGACGGCCGGAAATGTCGATGACGACGCGCGACAGCGTCTCATCCATCGGCATGTGCACGCCGGCATAGCGGGTGATGCCGCGCATGTCGCCGAGCGCCTGCTTCACCGCCTGGCCGAGCGCGATGCCGACATCCTCGGTGGTGTGGTGATGATCGACATGCAGGTCGCCGTCGGCCTTCACCATGATGTCGATACGCGAATGCCGCGCCAGAAGATCAAGCATGTGGTCGAAGAAACCGATCCCGGTCGCGACATCGGACACGCCGGTGCCGTCCAGATTGACCGACACCGCGATGTCGGTTTCCTTGGTCTTGCGCTTGATCGTCGCCGTGCGCATCAAAACTCGCTCCGCAGCTCGCGCATCTCCCCGAAACCACGGCGGTTTGCCGCCGGAAAGACGCGCCAAAGGATATCCGGCCGCCTTTTAACAGGCCGGTGACGGCTTCGCTACTGCGGGAGGGGCCCGATTCGGCCGATCCTGCTTCTATGGTGACCAAAATCGGCGGTTCAGCCCGCCGCGATTTGCATCCCTGCCCCACCATCCCTAAATCAGGCGGCATCAAGGGGTCTCTCATGCAAGGTTCACAGCCAGAAATCTGGCACGGCACCACCATCCTCACCGTCCGCAAGGCCGGCAAGGTTGTGATCGGCGGCGACGGCCAGGTTTCGATCGGCCAGACCGTGATCAAGTCCAACGCCCGCAAGGTCCGCAAGCTCGGCAAGGGCGACGTGATCGGCGGTTTCGCCGGCGCCACCGCCGACGCCTTCACGCTGTTCGAGCGGCTGGAGGCCAAGCTCGAGCAATATCCGGGGCAGCTCACCCGCGCCTGCGTCGAGCTCGCCAAGGACTGGCGCACCGACCGCTATCTGCGGCGGCTGGAGGCGATGATGATCGTCGCCGACAAGGACGTCTCGCTGGTGCTGACCGGCACCGGCGACGTGCTGGAGCCGGAAGCCGGCGTGATGGCGATCGGCTCCGGCGGCAATTACGCGCTGGCGGCGGCGCGGGCGCTGGCCGATTCGGAGCACGACGCCGAGACCATCGTGCGCCGCGCGCTCGACATCGCCGCCGACATCTGCGTCTACACCAACCGCAACCTGACGCTGGAAACATTGTCGGCGGGTTGATGCTTTCCTTCCCTCTCCCCTTGCGGGAGAGGGTGCTGAGCGGCACAGCCGCGAAGCGGGTGAGGGGTTTTCTCTCACCACCCCTCACCCGGTTTCTCGCTCACGCTCGAAACCACCCTCTCCCACAAGGGGAGAGGGAAAGAAGATGAAAATCATGACCGACTTTTCCCCCCGCGAAATCGTCTCCGAACTCGACCGCTTCATCGTTGGCCAGAACGACGCCAAGCGCGCCGTCGCCATCGCGCTGCGCAACCGCTGGCGGCGGTTGCAGCTCACCGGATCGCTGCGCGAGGAGGTGCTGCCGAAAAACATCCTGATGATCGGGCCGACCGGCGTCGGCAAGACCGAGATCGCGCGCCGCCTCGCCAGGCTCGCGGCCGCGCCGTTCATCAAGGTGGAAGCCACCAAATTCACCGAGGTCGGCTATGTCGGCCGCGATGTCGAGCAGATCGTGCGCGACCTCCTCGAGGTCGGCATCACCCAGATGCGCGAGAAGAAGCGCAAGGACGTCAGGGCGCGGGCGCAGCTCGCCGCCGAGGAGCGCGTGCTCGACGCCCTGGTCGGCGCCAATTCCAGCGCGGCGACGCGGGATTCCTTCCGCCGCAAGCTGCGCGCGGGCGAGCTCAACGACAAGGAAATCGAGATCGAGACCCAGAGCGCGGGCGGCGCGCCGATGTTCGAGATTCCCGGCATGCCGGGCTCGCAGGTCGGCGCGATTTCGATCGGCGACATTTTCGGCAAGATGGGCGGGCGCACCAAGACGCGGCGGCTCTCGGTCGCCGATTCGCACGAGGTGCTGGTCAACGAGGAATCCGACAAGCTGCTCGACGACGACCAGCTCACGCTGGAAGCGATTCAGCTGGTCGAGAACAACGGCATCGTGTTCCTCGACGAGATCGACAAGATCTGCGTGCGCGAGGGAGCGCGCACCGGCGACGTCTCGCGCGAGGGCGTGCAGCGCGACCTGCTGCCGCTGATCGAAGGCACCACGGTGTCCACCAAGCACGGTCAGGTCAAGACCGACCACATCCTGTTCATCGCCTCCGGCGCGTTCCACATCGCCAAGCCCTCCGACCTGTTGCCGGAATTGCAGGGCCGCCTGCCGATCCGCGTCGAATTGCAGGCGCTGACCCGCGACGATATGCGCCGCATCCTGACCGAGCCGGAAGCCTCGCTGATCAAGCAGTATGTCGCGCTGCTGCAGACCGAGGGCGTCACGCTCGACATCACCGACGATGCCATCGATGCGCTGGCCGATGTCGCGGTGGCGGTGAACGCCAGTGTCGAGAATATCGGCGCGCGCCGCCTGCAAACCGTGATGGAGCGCGTGCTGGACGAGACCTCGTTCCATGCTCCCGACATCAACGGACAGACCGTCACCATCGACGCCGCTTACGTGCAGAAACACATCGGCGATCTGGCGAAGAATACGGATCTCAGCCGGTTCATTTTGTAACTGCTTTCCCCTCTCCCCTTGCGGGAGAGGGTGGCGAGAATGAGCGTAGCGAGTTCGAGCCGGGTGAGGGGAAATGTCCCATCACCCGAAAAACCCCTCACCCGCTTCGCGGCTTCGCCGCTCAGCACCCTCTCCCACAAGGGGAGAGGGGAAAGGCGCTATCTCCCCCGCCGCACCCGGACATAGAGCGCGCCGCCGCCGCCATGGCCGATATGCGCCTCCTCGAAGCCGACCACCAGGCTGCGGAATTCCGGCAGCGCCAGCCATTCCGGCACCTGCCGGCGCAGCACGCCGCGCTCGCTGTCCGCCGCGCCGCTGCGGCCCTTGCCAGTGATCACCAGCACGAAGGTCAGCCCGTCCTCGCTGGCGCCGCGCAGGAAATTCATCAGCGCGCGATGCGCGCGGGCCTGGGTCATGCCGTGCAGATCGAGCCGCGCCTCGATCTCGCTGCGGCCGCGTGACAGCTTGGCGCGCTCGCGTCGCCCGAGCGGCGCCAGCGGCGGCGGCGATGCCGGCGCTTTCACAATTTTCGGCGCAACGATCGGCGGCGGATGTTTCTCCGGCTTCGCCCTCACCCGCGCCTTTTCCACCACGGGTTCAATCTCGACCGCCGCCTTCGTCACGCGCGGTTTCCTGCGCAGCGGCTTGATGCTTTTGGCGACGCTTTCCCACAGCAGCAACTCCTCGCTGCTCAGCCCGCGGCGGCGGCGGGGCGGCGGTGCATCGGCGGCGGGCGGCGCGCGTTTCATTTCGACTCGCGGCTGCGTTTGCGCGAGGCCGGCGCTTTTTCCTGCGGCCGCGGATCGGGCAGCGGAACGGTGCGGCCATGCGCCAGAGGATCGAGCGATTTCGGCAGCAGCAACGCGAAGCGCGCGGCGTTCTTGATGCGGCCGGCGATGCGGCCCGCCTCCGTCCCCGCGCCGAAATAAAGGTCGGCGCGCGCCGGGCCGATGATGGCCGAGCCGGTGTCCTGCGCCACCATCAGGCGGCGGAACGGCGTGTTGGAATTGTCGCCCTCGATCGGCAGCGTGGCATCGATGAAAAACGGCGTGCCGTAAAGGTGCAGTCCCTTGTCCACCGCGATCGAGCGCCACGGCGTCAGCGGCACGCCCTGCGCACCAAGCGGTTCGTCCTTCTCGCCGAGCGTCACCTCGCGGAAGAACACATAGGACTTGTTCTGGCGGCGCAATTCGTCGGCCGCGCCCGGATTCTGCTCCATGTATTCGCGGATGCGCTGCATCGACATCTGCTCTCGCGGGATGATGTTGCGCTCGATCAGGATGCGCCCCACCGGCGTATAGGGATAGCCGTTATGCGCGTCGTAGTTGATCCGCACAACGGAGCCGTCGGCCAGCTTGATCCGCGCCGAACCCTGAATCTGGATGAACAGCAGATCGGTCTGGCTCTTCAGCCACACCACTTCGAGGCCGCGCCCGGCGATCGCGCCATCTTCGATGGCGGCGCGGTCGTAATACGGCACCAGCTTGCGGCGGCCGATCTTGCGGAAGACCTCGCCCTTGTTCGGCATGCTCGGCGAGGCCTGATTGAAGCCGCGCACGAACAGATTGGACGGCCGTCGATACACCGGTACGGTGAAGACATCGGTGCGGATGCGCGAGCCCTCCACCACCGGCTCGTAATAGCCGGTGACGAAGCCCTGCTCCTCGCCGAGCCGGGAAATCTCCACCGGCACGAAATGACGTTCGAAGAACTCCCGGGCCGCCGCACTATCGTGGACCTTCGCGCCTCGGGCGGCGCGGCACGGCTCGCGCAGCGATGCACCGAGAAACTTGTCATCCGGCGGCGGCGTGCGCTGCGCGAGAATCGGCGCGCAACTGTTGCGGAAAGTCTTGAAAGCGGCGAGCTGATCGTCCTCGGCCCAGCCGGCGATGTCGCCCCAGGCGCGCGGCAGATATTGTACGCCGGGAATCTCCAGCGGCCAGTGGATGCTGTGCGGCGAGGGGCGGTGCCGGACCGGCTCAGGCTCCGGCGGCGTCTTGTGGCGCGAGCGCGCATCGACCGAAACCGCGACGGCCAGCGAGGCCGCCGCAAGCAGGCCGGCGCCGCCGGCCCAGAGCCAGACGCGCCGCGCGCTACTGCCCGCTTTCCGTGCCAACCAGCTTCCAGTTCGGATCACGGGAAGTGACGTCGCGCGAGAACGTCCAGACGTCTGTGACATCGGTCAGCTTTTCCGAGTTGCCGTCGATCACCGCGCCGTCCTTGTCGCGCGTGACCGAAATCATCTGCGACACAAATCGGACCGTAATATGGGCCGCGCGGTCGCGCACGCCGGCGCTGACGATGTCGGCCTTGTCGATCGAGGCAAAGCGGGTTTCCACTTTCTCGCCGCGCTGCTCGCGGCCGCGAATCGCGGCCTCGAAACCGTCATAGACCTCGGACGACAACAGATCCTTCAGCGCCCGGCGGTCGCCATTGGCGAAGGCCAGCACGATCATCTCGTAAGCGCTCTTGGCGCCGGAGATGAAGTGCTGGGCATTGAAGGACGCATCGCTCGCGGCGACCTGATCGAGGCCGATGGCCAGCGCGCTGCCCGGCTCGGCAATGCCCTTCCAGCGATCGGGCGCGGCTTCCGGCTCGGCGGCGGGGGCGCGCGCGGTCTGATCGATGGTGGCGGGGCCGGGAAGCGGCACCACATTGTCGTTGCCGCCGCGCGCCATATCGCGCGCCGCGCGGTCGAAAGGCGGGCGCTCGGCGCCGCTGCGCTGGCCCAGCACATTGCGCAGCCGCAGGAAAATGAAGACGGCCAGCGCCAGGAAAATTATGGTGTAAATGTCCACGTCGATTCACTTTCTGGTCGGTGCCGTCGCCGGTCCATGCTGCCCGTCCCTTGCGGCAACTCGAAGCGCCGTCAGATCAATGACTGACGGCAGATCGGGTTTCAGCGACGGCCTTCCTCGCGCGCGCAACGGGCGCGACATTCATGTAGGCACGAAATCCGGCAAGGCCAACATTACCTTTTGACGCGCCCGGCCGGGGACCGGACTGCCGACCAAACAGGGTTAAAATCGTTCGATTGCAGTCGATTATGGCGATTCTACCCCATTCGCGCGGGCGATCCAACCGGGCGGGCCGACTTTTGCCGCCGCGCCGGGCCATCGTCCTTGTCGAATGCGGCAGGGCTATGTTAGCCACTCGCCCCGACACGACCCTTTTGACGCGAAACACCTGCAGGAGAGACCGATGACCAATGGCAATGGCGCGCCGACCGACCAGGACGCCCCTCCGCAGCTCTCCGTCCTCGCGCAATATATCAAGGACTTCTCGTTCGAGAATCCGAACGCGCCGACCTCGCTGGCGCCGCAGCAGGCCCAGCCCTCGATCGGCATCCAGATCAATGTCGGCGCCAGCAACGTCGGCGAACAGGACTACGAGGTGGCGCTGACCATCGAGGGCAAGGCCGAAGGCGCCGGCTCGGTGATGTTCGCCTTCGAGCTGGTCTATGCCGGCGTCTTCCGCGTCCAGAACGTGGCGCAGGAGAACATGCACCCGCTGGTGATGATCGAATGCCCGCGCCTGTTGTTCCCGTTCGCGCGTGAAATCATCTCGACCGCGACCCGCAATGGCGGCTTCCCGCCCTTGATGCTCGATCCGGTCGATTTCGTCGGGCTGTACCGCCAGAACATGGCGCGGCAGGCCGAGCAGATCAAACCGAGCTGAGCTTTCACACCATCGTGTGTCGTCCCGGCGCAGGCCGGGATCCATACCCACCAGCTTCTCGAGTTCACTTGAGATGAAGGCGTCGCGCCTGTCATTTCCCAATCATCGACAGGGGTGATGGGTCCCGGCCTGCGCCGGGACGACCGCAAAGAGAGTGGCGCCCGTCCAGACCGAACCGCGACCAACCGCTCCTCATGGTGAGGAGCGAGGCATAGCCTCGCGTCTCGAACCATGAGGCGCAATGAGCCGCTTGCGGCTCATCCTTCGAGACGCGATCCTGCGGATCGCTCCTCAGGATGAGGGTCGGCTTCAGCGCAGCAATGCAACGCGCCTAATTTTCCAGATAGTCGCGCCAGATCGCCTTGTCGCCCAGCGTGGCGACGAAGGCGCGGTGCGCCTCGCGTTCCGCATCGCTGCCGCGCGGCGCGAGCGGCTGTTCGCGCACCCGCCGCACCACCTCGATGGCGCCGCCGCGGACGCCCCGGCCGGTTTCCGCCAGAATCAGCGAAGACTGCCGCGCCCCGATCAGGTCGATATAGACCTCGGCGAGCAGTTCGGCGTCGAGCAGCGCGCCGTGCTTGGTGCGCTTGGAATTGTCGATGGCGTAGCGCGAGCACAGATCGTCGAGCCGGTTGGACACGCCGGGATGCTTGCGCCGCGCCAGCAGCAGCGTATCGACCAGGCGCTCTTTGGCGATCGCCTTGCGCTTGATCTTGTCGAGCTCGGCATTGATGAAGCCGATGTCGAACGAGGCGTTGTGGATGATCAGCGGCGCATCGCCGAGAAAGGCGAGGAAGTCGTCCACCACGGCGGCGAACAGCGGCTTGTCGGCGAGGAACTCGGTGGAGAGGCCGTGAACCGCGAATGCTTCCGCCGGCATGTCGCGCTCGGGATTGAGATAGACGTGATAGCTCTGCCCGGTCGGCATGTGGTTGAACATCTCGACACAGCCGATCTCGACCAGACGATCGCCGCGCAGCGGATCGAGGCCGGTGGTTTCGGTATCGAGAACGATTTCACGCATGGCGATCCAGCATCTTGCAGAGAAAAACGGCCCGCCGAATCAGCGTCGGCGTGTCGGCATGGTAGCGACTTTGCCGAGGATATCGGCAATCTGTTGCCGCACCGGTTCCAGCCCGTCCCCGGTATCCACCACGAAATCGGCGCGGCGGCGCTTTTCGGCATCGGGCAATTGCCGCGCCAGGATCGCCTCCAGCTTGTCGGGCGTCATGGTCTGCCGCGCCAGGATACGCTCGCGCTGGATCTGCGGCGTCGTGGTCACCACCGCCACGGCATCGACGCGGCTGTCGGCGCCGGTCTCGTACAACAAAGGAATGTCGAGCACCGCGACCGGCGCGCCGCTTTCTTCCACCTCGCGCAGAAACGCCTGCTCATGCGCCCGCAGCATCGGATGCACGATGGATTCAAGCCGCGTCATCGCCGCCGCGTTGCCGACCACATGGCCGGACAGTTTCTGCCGGTCGACCCGGCCATCGACCGTGCTGCCGGGAAACGCCGCCTCGACCGCCGGCCCCGCCTCGCTCTCATAGATCGCGTGCACGGTGGCGTCGGCATCGTAGACCGGCACGCCGACCTCCATGAACAATTTCGCCGTGGTCGATTTGCCCATGCCGATCGAGCCGGTGAGGCCGAGCACGAACATCGGTGTCTTCTGGTGATCGCGTGAGGTCATGATCTAGAGCGGAGTGCGGCCGATACTGCGCAGAAAGCCGAGCAGCGGCAGCAGCGGCAGACCGAGGATGGTGAAATAATCGCCTTCGATCTGATCGAACAGATGCACGCCGACGCTCTCGAGCTGATAGGCGCCGACGCTGGCGATGACCTTGGCCCCGGCGCGGTCGAGATAATGCGCGATGTCGTCGTCACCGAGCGGGCGCATGGTCATCCGCGCCACCGCGACGTGCGCAAACAGCACCTCGTCGTCCTGCGCCACCACCACCGCGGAGTTGAGATGGTGGGTGTTGCCGGCCAGCGCCCGCAACTGCCGGGCGGCGGCGGCGCGGCCGGCCGGCTTGGAGAACCGCCGCGCGCCGAGCGCCAAGGTCTGGTCGGCGCCGATCACGATGCGGCCCGGCTGCTGCCGCGCGATATGCAGCGCCTTCTCCCGCGCCAGCAGTTCGGCGATCTGTTCCGGCGCCGACAGGCCGGACGCCGCCTCGATCGCGCGCTCGTCGAGCTCTGCGGCCAGCGCGACGAAATCGACGCCGGCATTGCGCAGCAAAGCCTGCCGCGCGCTGCTTTGCGAGGCGAGAATCACGGCGGACGGATGGTTCATGGCGTCCATGCGCGCATCACATCCGCTGTCGTTGCCGGTCGGCATAAAGCTTCATCACCGCCGCCGCGGTCTCCTCGATCGAGCGGCGGGTGACGTCGAGCAGCGGCCAGTCGTATTTGGCGCTGAGCTTGCGGGAGAACAGCACCTCTTCGGTTACCGCCTGCCGGTCGGTGTAGGCATCCTCGCTCGCCTTCGCGCCCATGCCGAGCAGACGATTCTGCCGCACCTGCACCAGCCGTTCGGGCGAGGCATGCAGGCTGACCACCAGCGGGTTTTTCAGCGTCTCGAGCTGCGGCGGAATCGGAATTCCCGGCACCAGCGGCACGTTGGCGGTGCGCACGCCGCGATTGGCGAGATAAATCGAGGTCGGCGTTTTCGAGGTGCGCGACACCCCGACCAGCACGATGTCGGCGTCCTCCAGCCCTTCGACATGCTGGCCGTCGTCATGCATCATGGTGTAGTTCAGCGCGTCGATCCGCTTGAAATAATCCGCGTTCAGCGTGTGCTGGGCGCCGACCCGCTGGGTGGTCTCGCGGCCGAGATAGGCGCGGAACAGCTGCATCACCGGCCCGATGATCGACAGGCTCGGGATGTTGATCTCCCTGCATTTGGATTCGAGTCGCTCGACCAGATCCTTCTCCAGCAACGTGAACAGCACGATGCCGGGCGCTTCCTCGATCTCGGCCAGCACGCGGTCGAGCTGCTTCTGGCTGCGCACCAAGGGATAGACATGTTCGACCGGCGTGACATTGGCATATTGCGCGGCGACCGCGCGCGCGACCGTGATCAGGGTCTCGCCGGTGGAGTCCGAGATCATGTGAAGATGGAAATAGCTGCCGCTTCCAGGCACCTTGCCTCCGCTCGCTCCGCTGCGTCTCCGGCTCGCCGCGATCCCCGGACCCGCTGTGTATCGGTGTGAATCCCTGTGGGCAGAATAGCCCGCCGGCATCAGACGGACGCGCCGACTGTATAACCCGCCGGGTTGTTCACACCGCCATCAGCGGGAGATCGTTCAAACGGCTCGCGAAAGTCTATCGGGGTTATGTGGATTTGTCTTGGGATAATCCCATCGCCGCGCGGCGCAAGCCCTTGATACCGTCGCCGTTTCCGGCGCGCGAGAATGCGTCGTGGATGTCCTGAATAAATTTTCGCGATGTGGACAAGCACCGGATGAAAGCGGGACGACATTGTGCCGGCGCTATTCACGGTTACGCAAACTCTAACCTTAGAATCTAAAAGGTTATGAGAAGGGCTGTGGAGCCGCACCATCGTGCCATATGGCACGCCCGGACAGGCCTGCAGGGGTGAACCTTCATCCTGGCGCGATGTTCCGCAGGCCATCGCGACGGATCCATCTCGCATGGTGTTTGCATGGTTCTTTCCTCGGGAATCGCGCGACGTGTTTCGGCATGAACGAATCGCCTTGCGGCGTGGTCCGGTTTCGGCGATATCGGGACCGCTTCCCGCTCTCCCATCCGCGTGACCGTATCGATGTATGAATGGATCAAGGCGCTGCATGTGATCGCCGTCATCTCATGGATGGCGGGCATGCTCTATCTGCCGCGGCTGTTCGTCTATCACTGCGACGCCGAGCGCGGCTCGGTGCAGTCCGAGACCTTCAAGGTGATGGAATATCGGATGCTGAAATTCATCATCAACCCGGCCATGATCGTCGCCTGGCTGGCCGGCGGCTGGCTGGTCTGGCAGGGCGGCTGGTATCTTTCGGGCTGGTTTCACGCCAAACTGGTGCTGGTGCTGATCCTGTCGGGCGTGCATGGCTGGCTGACCAGCCGGACGCGCGATTTCCGGCTCGACCGGAATACCCGATCAAAGAAATTATATCGTATTATCAATGAAGTACCTGCGATTCTGATGGTCGGCATCGTCATCCTGGTGATCGTCAAGCCGTTCTAGGCGGACAAATTCATCAATGATTTTCTTGCGCCGCTGGCGGTGATTTTCTATAGTTCGGCCATCCTCTCGAACGCAGGCAGATGTGGTTGAGCTCCGGTTCCATCGGACCGGCCGTCACGTCAGGTTCAAAGCCTCCCGGCACCTTCACTCAAGACCTGCACACACCACGAGCTACTTGTCCGCGCGTTTTTTGCAGACCGCACCCCTCTCACTCCCTCTTTTTTCCGACTTCGTTACAGGACACTCCCATGCGGGAAATGAAACTTCAGGACCTCAAGGCCAAGACTCCGGCCGAGCTTGTCTCGTTCGCCGAGGAGCTCGGGGTCGAAAACGCCAGCACCATGCGCAAGCAGGAGCTGATGTTCGCCATTCTCAAACAGCTTGCGATCCAGGAAACCGACATCATCGGCGAAGGCGTGGTCGAGATCCTGCCGGACGGCTTCGGCTTCCTGCGCTCGTCCGATGCGAATTATCTCCCCGGGCCGGATGACATCTACGTCTCGCCCTCGCAGATCCGCCGTTTCGGCCTGCGTACCGGCGACACCATCGAGGGCCATATCCGCTCGCCGAAGGAAGGCGAGCGTTATTTCGCGCTGCTCAAGGTCAACACGCTGAATTTCGAGGATCCGGAGAAGTCCAAGCACAAGGTCAATTTTGACAATCTGACCCCGCTGTTCCCGGACGAGCGTTTCCGGCTTGAGATCGACGATCCGACCCGCAAGGATCTGTCGCCGCGCGTGATCGATATCGTCGCGCCGATCGGCAAGGGCCAGCGTGCGCTGATCGTCGCGCCGCCGCGCACCGGCAAGACCGTGCTGATGCAGAACATCGCGCATTCGATCACCGCCAATCATCCGGAATGCTATCTGATCGTGCTCCTGATCGACGAGCGTCCGGAAGAAGTCACCGACATGCAGCGCTCGGTGAAGGGCGAGGTGGTGTCGTCCACCTTCGACGAGCCGGCGGTGCGTCACGTCCAGGTCGCCGAAATGGTGATCGAGAAGGCCAAACGTCTGGTCGAGCACGGTCGCGACGTGGTGATCCTGCTCGATTCGATCACCCGCCTCGGCCGCGCCTACAACACCGTGGTCCCCTCCTCCGGCAAGGTGCTGACCGGCGGTGTCGACGCCAACGCGCTGCAGCGGCCCAAGCGCTTCTTCGGCGCGGCGCGCAACATCGAGGAAGGCGGTTCGCTGACCATCATTGCCACCGCGCTGGTCGATACCGGCAGCCGCATGGACGAAGTGATTTTCGAAGAGTTCAAGGGCACCGGCAACTCCGAGCTGATCCTCGACCGCAAGGTCGCCGACAAGCGCACCTTCCCGGCGATCGACATCGCGCGCTCCGGAACCCGCAAGGAAGAACTGATCACCGATCCGCAGGTGCTCAAGAAGATGTATGTGCTGCGCCGTATCCTCAACCCGATGGGCACGATGGATGCGATCGACTTCCTGCTCGACAAGCTGCGCAACACCAAGAACAACGCCGAGTTCTTCGAATCGATGAACACCTGACGCACGGCGCTAAAGGTTCTCAATAAAGTGCCCGGCCTTGCGCCGGGCATTTTTGTATGTCACCGCGATCGCGACGACATTGCGTGAGTGCACCTGATGACTTCGGATCCACGGTCTTCGTCCGGACGCCCACTCGGTCCGGCATTGCCGGACTGGTCGCCGCGTTCGTTGCCGCCGCGCCGGATTCTCGAAGGCGAAGCCTGCCGGCTTGAGCCTCTCGATCTCGACCTGCATGGCGATGATCTGGTGGCGGCTTTTCGCGATACCGATCTAGAGTCCTGGCGCTACCTGTTGGCCGGACCGTTTGCGAATGACGCCGATTGCCGGCACTGGCTTGCCGAGGTGGCGGCGCGGACGCACGAAGTCCCCTATGCGCTGATCGATCTGGCCACCGGACGGACTACCGGCATGGCGTCCTACATGCGGATCGAACCGGGCCATGGCGTCATCGAGGTCGGCAACATCCACTATTCAGACGGATTGAAACGAACCCGCGCCGCCACCGAGGCGATGTTCCTGATGATGCGTCATGCGTTCGACGATCTGGGCTATCGCCGCTACGAGTGGAAGTGCGACGGCTTCAACGCGCCGTCGCGGCGGGCCGCGCAGCGGCTCGGTTTTGTGTTCGAGGGCATCTTCCGTCAGCACATGGTGATCAAGGGACACAGCCGCGATACCGCGTGGTTCGCCATTGTCGACAGCGATTGGCCGCGGCTGAAGCAGGTCTATGAGCAATGGCTGTCGCCCGGCAATTTTCGGGACGGATGTCAGCGCGTGGCTCTGTCCGACCTGATCGCCGCGGCTCGCGAGGGATGATGGCGCTCAGGCGTTGCCCTCGGCCTGTGTGTTGTTCACCAGATCCACCAGCGCCTCCGGCGTCGTGACCGGTAGCGAGCAGGTTTGTCCGCGGCAGACGAACGCCGCGGCGCGGCCGCCGGCGGCATCGAGCTGCGCCTGCGCCGGATGACTGTTTGGCACGGCGTCCGCATCCGGTGCGTGCAGCACCGTCATGTTGGCATGCGGCAGCCGGCGGGCGGCGGCGAGCAGCGCGTCGGCCGCCTCCCCCTTCCCGACCACCACCACTTCGGCGCCGACCAGATACAGATCGAGCGCGTTGAGCAGCGACAGATGGCCGAACATGTTCTGCGCCGCTTCCGCCAGCGTGGCGGCGAACAGCGTGGTGATCTTGCGCCGCCAGCGTTCCTCGCCGGTCAGCGCCGCGAGCCGCACCAGATTCTGCGCGATCAGGCCGGTGTGATTGGGGACCGCGTCGTCGGTGGTGGAATGCGGCCGGACGATCAGGGCCTCGGCATCGTCGGCGGTGAGATAATAGCCGCCATGCTTGGCGTCGGCGTAATGCGTGTCGAGCGCATCCTGCCAGGCGATCGCCTGGGTCAGGAACGGCGTATCGCCGGTCGCCTCGTAAAGCGCCAGCGCGGCGCGGATCATCGTCGCGTAGTCGGAGGCAAGGCCCGGCAGCAGCAGCTTGCCGGCGCGCCAGGAATGGCCGAGCCGGCCGTTGCGGGACATCTTGGTGGCGACAAACCCGAACGTGGTGCAGGCCAGCGTCAGCCAGTCCGGCTCGTCGAATGCGTTCGCCGCATGCGCCAGCGCCGTGATCGCAAGGCCGTTCCAGTCGGCCAGCACCTTGTCGTCGAGGCCGGGACGCACCCGCTTGTCGCGCGCCTGCATCAGCACGGCGCGCATCGCCGCGAGCTGTTCGGCTTCCAGCGCCGTGTCGTCGCCGCTGTTCAGGCGATTGAGGATGTTGTGGCCCTCGAAATTGCCGTCGGCGGTGACATCGTATTTGGCGGCGAAGAACGTCGCATCGTCGGTGCCGAGCAGGCGTTCGATCTCGCTCTGCGACCAGACGTAGAACTTGCCCTCCTCGCCTTCGGAATCCGCATCGAGCGACGATGCGAAGCCGCCATCGGCGGTGCGCATCTCGCGGCGCAGCCACGCCACCGTCTCAATCGCGCGCTGGCGATAGAGCGGATCGGGCTTGCGCGCGTAGTCCAGCGCCAGCATGTCGAGGATCTGCGCGTTGTCGTACAGCATCTTCTCGAAATGCGGCACCAGCCATTTATCGTCGACCGAATAGCGTGTGTAGCCGCCGCCGAGATGATCGTAGATGCCGCCCTGGCTGATCCGGGTCAGCGCCAGCGCCGTGCCCTCAAAAAAGCGCTCGTCGCCGGTGCGCGCGCCGGCGCGCCAGAGGAATTCGAGCATCGCGCATTGCGGGAATTTCGGCGCGCCTTCCAGCCCGCCATTGACCGGATCGCTGGCGCGCAGGATCGACTGCGCCGCGGTGTTGAGTTCGGTGTAGCCGAGCGTGGTCAGGCTACCGGTGTTGCGCTCGGACAGTCGCTCGACGATCGCGATGTGGTTCTGCGCGATCTTGTCCGGCTGGTCGCGGAACACCTGCGCGACATTGCGCAGCACGTCCGTAAACGCGGCGCGGCCGTATTGCGCTTCCTTCGGAAAATAGGTGCCGCCCCACACCGGCCCGCCCTCCGGCGTCAGGAACATGGTCAGCGGCCAGCCGCCCTGCTGGCCCAGCGCATGCAGCGCGTGCATGTAGATCTGGTCGATGTCCGGCCGCTCCTCGCGGTCGACCTTGATGTTGACGAACAGCTCGTTCATCACCGCCGCGGTGGCTGGATCCTCGAAGCTTTCATGGGCCATGACATGGCACCAGTGGCAGGCGGCGTAGCCGACCGAGAGCAGGATCGGCTTGCCGGTGCGCTGGGCCTCGGCCAGCGCCTGGGGTCCCCACGGCCACCAGTCCACCGGATTGTGCTGATGCTGCAGAAGATAGGGGCTGGTTTCGTCCGCCAGCCGGTTTTTGTGCGTTGCAGCATCGGTCATGTTGCGGTCCTGTTGCAGGATATTGCGCTGCACAAAGAACGTTCAGCGCCCTTTTGGGGTCTGGAACCCGTTCACTGGCACGATTTTCATTGCCCGGGCAAATGCTGTTGAACAAATAGACCATGCTGTCGCACGCGCAAACCATCTACGCCCTCGCCTCCGGCCGCCCGCCTTCGGCGATCGCCGTGGTCCGGCTGTCCGGGCCGCAGGCCGGTCTCGCGCTGGAGACGCTGTGCGGCCGGGTGCCGGCCCCGCGTGTCGCCACGCTGGCCACCCTGCGCGCCGGCGATGGCGAGCCGATCGACGAAAGCGTGGCGCTGTGGTTTCCCGGCCCGCATTCGGCAACCGGCGAGGACGTCGCCGAGTTCCAGGTCCATGGCGGCCGCGCCGTGGTCGCGGCGCTGTTCGATGCGCTCGCCGCAATTGAGGGGCTACGCCCGGCCGAGCCCGGCGAATTCACCCGCCGCGCCTTCGAGAACGGCAAGCTCGATCTTACCGAAGCCGAAGGCCTCGACGATCTCATTCACGCCGACACCGACCGTCAGCGCAGACAGGCGCTGCGGCATCTCAAAGGACTGCTCGGCGCCAGGGCCGAGGACTGGCGACGCCAGATCATCGAGGCCTCAGCGCTGATCGAAGCCGGCATCGATTTTTCCGACGAGGGCGACGTGCAGCAGGAGTTGCTCACGCCAGCATTACAAAGGATTGCCGCGCTGAAAGCGGAAATCGCGGAAACCCTGCAATTTGCGGGGCGCGGCGAGCGTCTGCGCGACGGACTCATTGTCGCGATTGCCGGTCCGCCGAACGCCGGCAAATCGACCTTGCTCAATCGTCTGGCGCGGCGCGAGGTGGCGATCGTCTCGCCGCACGCCGGCACCACGCGCGACGTGATCGAAGTGCATCTCGATCTCGATGGTTATCCGGTGACGCTGCTCGACACCGCCGGCATGCGCGACACCGACGATCCGGTGGAGCAGGAGGGCGTGCGCCGCGCGCGCGACCGCGCCCGTCAGGCCGATCTGGTTCTCTGGCTGAGCGAGGCGGCGAAGCAGGGCGGCGATCGGCCGCCGGCCGATCTGACCACCACCGGCGCGCCGGTCTGGACCCTGCGCAACAAGGTCGATCTGGCGCGCGGCGCGGCGAATCAGGGCGCGGCACGATTCGCGATTTCGGCGGCGACCGGCGAGGGGCTGCCCGAGCTGATCGCGGCGCTGGTCGCGTTCGCGCAGGAATATTTCGGCGCGGGCGAGGCGGCTTTGGTCAGCCGGGCCCGGCACCGCGATATGCTGCGCGCCACGGTCGAGGCGCTGGGCCGGGCGGAGGCGGCGGTGGATCGGGGCGAGGAGCTGCTGGCCGAAGAACTTCGAATTGCAATTCATTCTTTGGGCCGATTGACCGGCCGGGTGGATGTCGAGGATATCCTTGACGTTATATTTCGTGAATTCTGCATCGGAAAATAGAATAAAGGTATTTGGAGGCCTTTTATTGTTTCACGTGAAACACGCTAGGATAGGGCCGGCTGGTTGTTTCACGTGAAACGACCACGATACCCAAGCGATCTCCGTTTTACGTGACACAGGTCCGGCC
Source organism: Afipia sp. 64-13 (assembly GCA_001897755.1). GTDB lineage: Bacteria > Pseudomonadota > Alphaproteobacteria > Rhizobiales > Xanthobacteraceae > Afipia. The sequence continues at coordinate 138,755 of MKUJ01000014.1, read as the reverse complement.
GTCATTGCGAGCCAACGGGTCCGTGCAAAGCGCGACCCGATGACAGGCTCCGCGAAACGATCCAGCGCGATCCGAAGAACCTGGATTGCTTCGTCGCTAACGCTCCTCGCAATGACGGAATGTGAGAAATCGAGCCGACGAATCTCAACGCCGTCATGGTGCGCTTGACCCCGGCCATCCACGCTTTCCCGCAGCTTCCGTAAGACGTGGATCACCGGGACAAGCCCGGTGATGACGACTGAGAATATTGCAGCGTCTTGTCCTCATGGTGAGGAGGCGCGTTCGCGCCGTCTCGAACCATGAGGCCACGGAGAGCCCTTACCAGTGATGGCCTCATCCTTCGAGACGCGGCCAAGGCCGCTCCTCAGGGTGGGGATCGCGTGTTCGGTGGGCGCATCCGTCTTCGCGCGCCTGGTCCGTGCGTCGCCCCTCACGAATCGTCTTTCCGCTTTCCTCGCCGCGCGATAAAAGGCAGCAATGCGCGCATCGTTCGATGTCATTGTAATTGGCGGAGGTCACGCCGGCTGCGAGGCCGCAGCGGCGGCGGCGCGGATGGGCGCCGCGACGGCGCTGGTCACCCACCGCTTCGCCACCATCGGCGCGATGTCGTGCAATCCGGCCATCGGCGGCCTCGGTAAGGGCCATCTGGTCCGCGAGATCGACGCGCTGGACGGCCTGATGGGCGGGATCGCCGATGCCGGCGGCATCCAGTTCCGGGTGCTCAACCGTCGCAAGGGTCCGGCGGTGCGCGGTCCCCGTGCCCAGATCGACCGCAAGCTTTATGCCCGCGCCATGCAGGCCGCGATCCGCGAGACCGCCAATCTGACCGTGATCGAGGGCGAGGCCGACGATCTGCTGCTTCAGGACGGCAAGATCGCCGGTATTCGGCTGGCCGACGGCCGCTGCTTCTCCACCGGCGCCGTGGTCATCACCACCGGCACCTTTCTACGCGGCCTCATTCATCTGGGCGAAAAGAACTGGCCGGCCGGGCGGATCGGCGAGGCCTCGGCGCTCGGCCTGTCGAAATCCTTTGAACGGGCCGGTTTCACCCTCGGCCGCCTCAAGACCGGCACCCCGGCGCGGCTCGATGGCAGCACCATCGACTGGGCGGCGGTGGAAATGCAGCCCGGCGACGATCCGGCCGAGCCGTTTTCGGTGCTGACCAGCGAAATCACCACGCCGCAGGTAGAATGCGGCATCACCCGCACCACGCCGGCGACCCACGACATCGTCCGGGCCAATGTGCATCGCTCGCCGATGTATTCCGGCCAGATCACCAGCATCGGGCCGCGTTATTGCCCCTCGATCGAGGACAAGATCGTCCGCTTCGGCGACCGCGACGGCCACCAGATCTTTCTGGAGCCGGAGGGGCTCGACGACACCACGGTCTACCCCAACGGTATCTCGACCTCACTGCCGGAAGAGGTGCAGCAGGCGATCCTGACCACGATTCCGGGTCTGGAGCGCGCCCATATCATCCGGCCCGGTTACGCCATCGAGTACGACCATGTCGATCCGCGTGAACTGGAGCCGACACTGGAGACCAAACGGGTTCCGGGGCTGTTTCTGGCGGGCCAGATCAACGGCACCACGGGTTATGAAGAGGCGGGCGCGCAGGGCCTGGTCGCCGGGCTCAACGCCGCTTTGAAGGCGGGAGGCGGGGAGAGCGTCGTGTTCGACCGCGCCGACGGCTATCTCGGCGTCTTGATCGACGATCTGGTCACCCGCGGCATCACCGAGCCGTATCGGATGTTCACCTCGCGGGCCGAATATCGCCTGACCCTGCGGGCGGATAATGCCGATCAGCGGCTGACGGCGCGGGGGATTGCGCTCGGCTGTGTCGGCCCGGAGCGCGCCGCGCATCACGACGCCAAGATGACGGCGCTAGGGGCGGCGAAAGATCTGGCGAAATCGCTCGCCATCACCCCGAATGAAGGTCTGAAGCACGGCCTTTCCCTCAATCGCGATGGCCAGCGCCGTTCCGCCTTCGAATTGCTGGCCTATCCGGAGATCGAATGGCCACAGGTGGCGGCGATCTGGCCGGAACTGGCGGCCATCGACCCGGTGATCGCGACCCATCTGGAGATCGACGCCAAATATGACGTCTATCTTGCCCGGCAGGCCGCCGATGTCAGCGCCTTCCGCCGCGACGAGAGCCTGATCCTCACCGATGTGGACTATGCCCAGGTGCCCGGCCTGTCGAACGAGGCCCGGCACAAGCTGGAAGCGGTGCGGCCGCGCACCATCGGACAGGCGGCGCGGATCGAGGCCATGACCCCGGCGGCTTTGGCGATCCTGGCGGCCTATCTGCGCCGGCAGGCCCGGGCGAAGGCCGGTTAGGAGGCAAGCGGCGGCGGCACTTCCGGTCGTCATCACCGGGCTTGGCCCGGTGATCCACGCCTTTCTGGTTTTTGGCCGAGAAAACGTGGATGGCCGGGTCAAGCCCGGCCATGACGAGGAGGGAGCGCCCGCGTTTCGTCATTGCGAGCGAAGCGAAGCAATCCAGCCGAATCCACTCCGGATTGCTCGTCGCTGGCGCTCCTCGCAATAACGGCTAGGGTCTTCACCGTTTCACGTGAAACAACCCACCATTTCGGCGTGGTAGAATAAACAAAGTCGAATCGCAGCCCTCAGGAGGGGCGCTTGGCGCATTCTGATATTCTCGATCTGGCCGGCGACCGCGCGCGGGCTCTGGCGCTGACGCCCGTTTCACGTGAAACGGCGCAGCGGCTCGACGCCTATGTCGCGCTGCTGTTGCAGTGGCAGGCCAAGACCAATCTGGTGTCGCCGGCGACCCTGCCGCATCTGTGGACCCGGCATATCGCCGATTCCCTGCAACTGCTCGACCTCGCGCCCAACGCCAAGGTTTGGGCCGATTTCGGCAGCGGCGGCGGTTTTCCGGGAATTGTGCTGGCCTGCGTGCTGGCGCAGAACGAGAGCGCGATGGTCCATCTGGTCGAGCGCAACGCCAAGAAGGCCGCTTTCCTGCGCGAGGCGCTGCGGGTCACCGGTGGGCGCGGCACCGTGCACCTGGCGGATATCGGGGATTACGTGGACAGTTTCTCTGGCCCGGTGGATTGCGTCACCGCCCGGGCGCTGGCTCCGCTACAGATGCTGCTCGGCTTCGCGGAACCCTTGGTGCAGGGTAGTGCCAAAGCGATCTTCCTCAAGGGTCAAGATGTAGAGTTGGAATTGACGGAAGCCACTAAATACTGGAAAATTGAACCTCGGCTTCATCCCAGCCGCACCGGCGACGGGTGGCTGGTCGAGGTCGAGCGGATCGAGCGGCGTGATCCGGCATCCGCCGCCAACAGACATGGTCAGGCGCATGGACGGAATTGACGAAGTTTTCAACGGCGACAGCGGGGCGGCGCAGCTGGCCGGCCAGCCGCGGATTCTGGCGCTGGCCAACCAGAAGGGCGGCGTCGGCAAGACCACCACCGCGATCAATCTCGGCACCGCGCTGGCCGCGATCGGCGAGCGGGTGCTGATCGTCGATCTCGACCCGCAGGGCAATGCTTCCACCGGCCTCGGCATCGACCGCCGCAACCGCAGCTGCTCGACCTATGACGTGCTGGTCGGCGAGGCCAAATTGCGCGAGGCCATCGTGCCGACCGCGGTGCCGCGCCTGCACATCGCCGCTTCCACCATGGATCTGTCCGGCCTCGAACTGGAATTGGGCACCACGCGCGACCGCGCCTTCCGGCTGCGCGACGCCATCGCCGATCTCAACAAGAACGCCGCGCCGGACACCGACTACACCTATGTGCTGATCGACTGTCCGCCCTCGCTCAATCTGATCACGGTGAATGCGATGGCGGCGGCGCACGCGATTCTGGTGCCGCTGCAATGCGAGTTCTTCGCGCTCGAAGGCCTGTCGCAACTGCTGCAGACCGTGGAGCAGGTTCGCTCCACGCTCAATCCGGCGCTGACCATCCACGGCATCGTGCTGACGATGTTCGACTCGCGCAACAATCTGTCGAACCAGGTTGTCGCCGACGTGCGCGAGTTCATGGGCGCCAAGGTCTACGAGACCATGATCCCGCGCAACGTGCGCGTGTCGGAAGCGCCGTCCTACGGCAAGCCGGTGCTGGTCTACGATCTGAAATGCGTCGGGAGCGAAGCCTATCTCAAGCTCGCCACCGAAGTGATCCAGCGCGAGCGCGAGTTGCGAACGCACTAATCACCACGTCGCGCGAGCGAACATTACAGGTCATGTTGATTTAATACGCAGTTCATCTTCGCAAAACGACGCGAATTTCTTCCGAAGATGAGGTGCGCTCGAAGCTGTGGAGTGCGTGAGTTGAGTGCAAGGGAGACGGCGATGGCCGACGAAGGGCGTTCGCGATTGGGACGGGGTCTTGCGAGTCTGATCGGCGATGTCGGCGGCGAAGCCGCGCATGTCGAGCGTCCCGCGCGCACGCCGCGCAAGGTGCCGATCGAATTCATCAAGGCCAATCCGCACAACCCGCGCCGGATGTTTGCCGACGCCGAACTCGATGAACTCTCCGCATCGATCAAGCAGCATGGCGTGATCCAGCCGATCGTGGTGCGTGCGGTGAAGGGCGCGCAGGATCGCTACGAGATCATCGCCGGCGAACGGCGCTGGCGCGCCTCGCAGCGCGCCGGTCTGCATGAGGTGCCGATTGTCACCATCGATGTCAGCGATAGCGATGCGCTGGAGATCGCGATCATCGAGAACGTGCAGCGCGCCGATCTCAACGCGATGGAAGAGGCGCAGGGCTATCACGCGCTCGCCAGCGACTACAAACGCAGCGCCGAGGACATCGCGAAGATCGTCGGCAAGAGCCGCAGCCATGTCGCCAACATGATGCGGCTGACGAAACTTCCCGATGAAGTGCAGGCGCTGATCTCCGAAGGCAAGCTCACCGCAGGTCATGCGCGCGCGCTGATCAACGTGCCCGATCCGCTCGCGGCGGCGCAGCGCATCATCACTGAGGGCCTCACCGTGCGTCAGGTCGAGGCGCTGGCGCATGAGGAGGGCGTGCCGGAGCGTCCGCAGACCGCGCGGGCGAAAGCCGGCCGCGCGCCGAAGGACGCCGACACCATCGCACTGGAAAAGCGCATCAGCGACGTGCTCGGCTTGAAAGTCAGCGTCGATCACCGCGATCCCGGCGGCACCGTGCAGATCAAGTACCGCGATCTCGAACAGTTCGACGAAATTCTGCGGCGGCTGGAAGGCGGGCGCTAGGCCTACTCAAGATTTTCAGATGACCCCTCATCCTGAGGAGCGATCCGAAGGATCGCGTCTCGAAGGATGAGGTTCCTGATTGTGGCCTCATGGTTCGAGATGGCGCCATGAGCGCGTCGGAAGACGCGCGTAAACGCGCTAATGGCGCCTCCTCACCATGAGGAACTGGGATTGCTTCGCGGAGCCCGTCATCGGGCCGGCGAAGCCGGACCCGTTGGCTCGCAATGACGGAGCTTACCCACGCCGCCGCGCATTGACGGCGATCGACAATAGCGCGCGCTGCGCGATGGTGATCGCAAGGTCCGATTGTTTGCGCATGTCGAAGGCGGCTTCGGCAAGCTGCGCGATGGTTTTCAGCAATCGCTCGGTGCTGGCCTGACGTAGCGCCGTTTCCACCAATGTCTTGCGCGAAAAATGCAGCCGCGGAAAGCCGCTGTCCATTGCTTCCGTCGCGCTGCGTCCCTCGTCCATCAAGAGCCGCGCCTTGTGCAGTTGCGCGGCCTGGCGCTGCGCCGAGGCGATGATCATGCCGGGATAGGTGCCGGCGGCCATCGCCTTGGCGAAAGCGGTTTCCATCTCGGCGACACGGCCGGCGAACGCACCGTCGATGATCGGATCGAGCGCGAGCCCTGACGCATCGGTGACGATGGCGACGACGTCGGCGAGCGTGATCTCGCGCGCGCCGTGGGCGTAGAGCGCGAGCTTGCGGATCTCGTTGCGCGAGGCCTGCCGGTCGCCGCCGAGCAGAGCGGAGAGTGCGGCGCGCGCATCCGGCGCGATGCGCAGGTTCGAGGCGCGCAATTCGTCGTCGATCAGCTTGGCCAGATCGCGCTCGGTATCGGCATAGCAGGCGATCGCCACCGCATTCTTGGCGCGCTCGCAGGCCTTGCGCAGCGGTGCGTCGGGTCGCAACTCGCCGGCCTCGATCACGATGCGACAATCCTTCGGCGGCATCTCGGCCAGCGTGTCGATGCCGCTGGCGAAATTGCGCGTGCCGGCGCGAATGCGGATGGCGCGGCGGCCACCGAACAGCGGCACCGTCATCGCTTCGTCGACCAGACGCGAGGGCTCGGCGGCGAGATCGTCGCCGTCCATCTTCACCATCGAGAACGGATCGTTCGGATCGTCGACCGCGGAGGCGAGCAGGGCGTCGGCGCGTTCGCGCACGAGGCCGGCGTCCGGTCCGTAGAGCAGGATAATCGGACGCGCCGGATCGGGACGCGCGAGAAAGCTGTCGATCTCCTTGCCGCGCAGCGCTGTCATGGCGGGCGTCCCGCGCGAGCGCCGGTCAGGTGCCGGCGTACATGAAGGAGGCGAGCCGGGTCGAGATCGCCTCGGCGATCACCTTGGCGGCGCGATCCTCGGCGTCACGCAGGCCGCGCTGGCGCGCGAAGCGCTGTTCCTGTCCCGGAATGTCGTAGGACACGCGCGCGGTCGAGGAGCCGGTCATCACCGTCTTGTCGGTGGCGATCTCGACGAGCCTGTAGGTCGCGTCGATGCCGTAGTTCTCGATGTTGGGCAGCGAGGTGGCAGGATCGACGATTACCGACAGACGCGAGGTGCGCAGATTGAGGACCAGCTTGTGGGTCGGCGGTGCACCGGTGGCGCCGCCATAGGCGCGGAACATCAGCTCGTTGCGGATGGCCACGCCAAGCCGCGCCTCGCGCGAGCCGTTCGGTACCGCGACCGGCGGGAATTCGATCGCGGCGAGCTTGTCGCGCAGTCCCGGTCCGCCATCGAGCCCGCGTTCGGCATACATCGGCTGAAAACAGCCGGCGGTGAGCGCGGCCAGAGCGGCCACCACTGCCAGCCGCGCGACGATGCGGGTCTTAAGCCACGACATTCACGATCCTTTGCGGAACCACGATGATCTTGCGGGGCGGGGCCCCGGCCAGGGCGGTTTTTACCGCATCGAGCGCCAAAACGGCAGCCTCAATTTCCGGATTCGTGGCATTTCGGGCGACCGTGACATCGCCGCGCTTCTTGCCGTTGATCTGGACCGGCAGGGTCATGGTGTCCTCCACCAGCAAAGCCGGTTCGACCTGCGGCCAGCTGGCCTCCGATACCAGTCCCTCGCCGCCGAGCACGCTCCAGCATTCCTCGGCGAGATGCGGCATCATCGGCGAGACCAGCCGCACCAGCACGTCGAAGGCCTCGCGCACCGCGCCGGCCAGCGCCGGTTCCTTGGTGAACGTTTTGACGGGATCGTCGACGGTCTCGGCCAGCGTGCCGACAAAGGCGTAGAGCTTGGCGATCGCGGTGTTGAAGCGCAGCCGCTCGATCGCGGCCGACACGTCGGCCAAGGCGCGGTGCGTCGCCGAACGCAGCGCCTTCGCCGCGGCGTGATCGTTGTCCAGCACCATGTCGGCGCGCGCCGGCAGCAGCGGCGCCGCGACATTGACCAGACGCCAGATGCGCTGGACGAAGCGGTTGGCGCCCTGCACGCCTTCCTCGCTCCAGATCACGTCGCGATCCGGCGGGGAGTCGGAGAGCATGAACCAGCGCGCGGTGTCGGCGCCGTAGCTGCCGATGATGTCGTCGGGATCGACGGTGTTACGCTTGGACTTCGACATCTTCTCGATCGAGCCGATCTCGATCGGCTCGCCGGTGCCAAGCAGTGTCGCGCGGCGCTGTTCGCCCATGCCCTCGATCGCGATCTCGCTCGGCGCGGCCCAGCTTCCGTCGGGCTTCTTGTAGGTCTCGTGCACCACCATGCCCTGTGTAAACAGGCCGGCGAACGGCTCGTCGACACCGACATGGCCGGTGGCCTTCATCGCGCGGGTGAAGAAGCGCGAATACAGAAGATGCAGGATCGCGTGCTCGATGCCGCCGATATACTGGTCGACCGGCATCATCGCATCCACCACCTTGCGCGTGGTCGGCGCGTTCTCGTTCCACGGATCGGTGAAGCGCGCGAAGTACCACGACGAATCCACGAAGGTGTCCATGGTGTCGGTCTCGCGCCGCGCCTTGCCGCCGCATTGCGGACAGGCGACATGTTTCCATGTCGGATGGCGGTCGAGCGGATTGCCGGGGCGATCGAATTCGACATCGTCCGGCAATTTCACCGGCAGATCCTTGATCGGCACCGGAACGATGCCGCAGCTCTCGCAATGGATGATCGGAATCGGGCAGCCCCAATAGCGCTGCCGCGAAACACCCCAGTCGCGCAGGCGATAGTTCACCTGGCGTTGGGCGACGGCGCGATTGCCGAGTATCGCCGCTTCCAGCCGTTTCGCCACCGCTTCCTTGGCGTCCGCGATGGTCATGCCGTCGAGAAAGCGCGAATTGATCATGCGGCCGTCGCCGTCATAGGCGGTGTCGGTGATGACGAAGCTCGCAGGGTCCTGTCCCTCCGGGCAGACCACCGGAATATTGCCGAGGCCGTATTTGTTGACGAAGTCGAGGTCGCGCTGGTCGTGCGCGGGACAGCCGAAGATCGCGCCGGTGCCGTAATCCATCAGCACAAAATTGGCGACGTAGACCGGCAACTGCCATGACGGGTCGAGCGGATGCACCGCCTTGATGCCGGTGTCGAAGCCCATCTTTTCGGCGGTCTCGATATCGGCCAGCGCGGTGCCGCTGCGGCGGCAGTCCTCGATGAAGGCGGCGAGCGCCGGATTGCTTTTCGCGGCGGCGGCGGCCAGCGGATGATCCGCCGACAGCGCGACGAATTTTGCGCCGAACAGCGTGTCGGGCCGCGTGGTGAAGATCTCGACCTCGCTTTCGCCGGCCGGCGTGGTCGTGGCATCGAGCGCGAAGCGGACCAGCAGGCCTTCGGAGCGGCCGATCCAGTTGCGCTGCATCAGCCGCACCTTCTCGGGCCAGCGCTCGAGCGTGTCGATGGCCGACAGAAGATCGTCGGCGTAGTCGCTGATCTTGAAGAACCACTGCGTCAGTTCGCGTTGCTCGACCAGCGCACCGGAGCGCCAGCCGCGGCCGTCGATCACCTGCTCGTTGGCGAGCACGGTCTGATCGACCGGGTCCCAGTTCACCTTGGATTGCTTTCGCTCGACCAGCCCTGCTTTCAGGAAATCGAGGAACATGCGCTGCTGATGCTTGTAGTAGGACGGATCGCAGGTCGCGATCTCGCGCGACCAGTCCAGCGACAGGCCCATCGCCTTGAGCTGCGCCTTCATCGCGGCGATGTTGGCGTAGGTCCATTTCGCCGGATGGGTCTTGTTCTGCATCGCGGCGTTTTCCGCCGGCATGCCGAAAGCGTCCCAGCCCATCGGATGCAGCACGTTGTAGCCCTTCGCCCGCATGTAGCGCGCGATCACGTCGCCCATGGTGTAATTGCGGACGTGACCCATGTGGATGCGCCCCGACGGATAGGGGAACATTTCGAGCACGTAGTATTTCGGCCGGGAATCGTCGTTGCGGGTCGTGAAGATACCCTGCTCATCCCATTTCTGTTGCCACCGCGGTTCGGATTCGCGGGCGTTGTAACGTTCGGTGCTCATGGAATCGGGGTCTGCTCGGTTGGAAGGTCGGCCAACTCATACGTGGTTTCGGCGCGGGAGGAAACCATGCGAAAGGGCCGGGCCGGCGTGCCGGACGGCGGAAGGACTGGCCGATCCGCCTTAAAACGCAAAAAGCCGCGATGGCGCGTGCCTGGCGCTTTGAACCGGCCCCGGCTCCGCGACGCGAGGGCTGCGGCCGGATTCAGCTCGCCAGCGACAGCGGCGTCGACTCGGACCGGGTCAAAGCGTGGGCTACAACCGTGTTGCGGCCGCGGTGCTTGGCGGCATAGAGCGCGGCGTCGGCGGCCTCGACCAGCGTTTCCGGATGGGCGCCCTCGCTCGGCGTGATCGAGGCGATCCCGCCGCTGATGGTGACACGGCGGAAATCACTCATGCTGTGCGGGAGCGCCAGCATTTCGACCTCGGAGCGGACCAGTTCGCCGATCTCGAGCGCGCTTTTGCCATCGACATTCGGCAGCAGCAGGCAGAATTCCTCGCCGCCATAACGCGCGGCGAAACCCGAGGTCTTCATCGCGACGGCAGACAGGACTTCGCCGACCTTGCCGAGACAGACATCGCCTTCCGGATGACCGTAAGTGTCGTTGAACAGTTTGAAATGATCGACGTCGATCATGACGATCGACATCGCGCAGCCGGTCTGCGCCGCTTTCAGCCACTCGAAGTCGAGCCGGCTCTGGAAGCCGCGGCGGTTGGCAAGACCTGAAATCACGTCGACCGAAGCCATCACGGTGAGGCGGTTGTTGGTCGCCAGCAGATCGCGCTCGCGTTCGGCGAGCTGAGCCGCCATGCGGTTGAAGGCGCGGGCCAGCGGCTTGAACTCGCGTGGCAGCGGTGTGGCGAGGGGGCGCGACGACAGGTCGCCGGCGCCGACGCGCTCGGCCATATCGGTAATGACGCTGATCGGGCGGACAATCAGCCGCTCGGCGACGACCCATGCGCCGATCAGCGCACAGATGATGATCAATGCAAACTTGCCGTAGGCGGCACGGATGCTGTGATCGATGTCGCCAAGCATCTTGGCTTCGTTGATGCTCGCAATCATCCGTCCGGAGGTGCCCTTGACGCTGGCGAAGGTGACGATCTGACTCTCGCCCCCGGCGGTGGTGAAGCTCATTGTTCCGGATGTGCCGGAGAGCTCGGCTTCGCGTATGGCCACCGCATCGAGCAAGGTGGTGTCTTTCAGCGCCTTGCCGATCATGCCGGCGTTTTTCGAGCTCGCCGCGAGAACGGTGCCTTCGCCGTCGACGAAAACCGCCGACATGCCCGGACGCTTGAGGGTCCGGTTGAGCAACTCCGACATCCAGTTCATGTCGATCGCCGCGATCGCGACGGCCTTTTTGCCGGTGGTCGGGTTCGTCGTCGGATAGGCCGCCATCACGCTCGGCTGGTTCGTCGCCCGGCTGAAGATGTAGTCGCTGATCACGAAGGTGGAGGTGTCGAGCGCGCGCCGGAAGTAGTCGCGGTCGCCGAGATTGAGTCCGATCACGTGGGAAGCGGTCGAACAGCGCACGATGCCGTCGGAATCGATCACCGACAGGCTGCGAATCCAGAGCAGATCGACCCGTGCGGTGGCGCGCAGGACGGCGCAGCCCTGGGCCGCGTCCTGAGCGGCGCCGTAGATATAGGCGGTCGACCTGAGAATGGCCTGCACCCTCAACACGATATCGCGCTGGACATCCGCGGCGTGCCGCGCAACCCCGGAAAGCTCGCTGCCGGCGAGCGCGATCTGCCCGGCGCGGGTTTCCTCGAGGCCGCGCACGCGATCGAACATCAACGGCAAAACGAGAATCAGCGCGAGCAGGATGAGACGCGCCCGTATTCCGACAAGCGACTTGAGTTTGAATGGTTTGCAGCCGAAACTGATAGCCGGCATGAAAATTCCCCTTAGCCCCCATGCCGACACTAGAAAAAAGGGCTCAAGAACCTTTTCTTGAATTCGCTAAAATTGGATTCGTCCTGAAAGTATTCCGCGGTGAGCATGCCAATGACGACGCAAACGCCCTCTCCGGTAACGTCCGGTTTACCAAGCGGCCTGGCTGCCGTTGAGCAGGAGATCGCGCGGGCCTGCGAGCAGGCGGGCCGCGAACGCAGCTCGGTCACGCTGATCGTGGTGTCGAAGACATTTCATGCCTCCACCATCGCGCCGGTGATCGCGGCGGGCCAGCGCCAATTCGGGGAGAACCGGGTGCAGGAAGCCAAGGCGAAATGGCTGCCGCTGCGCGCGTCGCTTCCCGACCTCACGCTGCACCTGATCGGGCCGTTGCAATCCAACAAGGCGAAGGAGGCGGTGGCGCTGTTCGATGCGATTCATTCCGTCGACCGGCCGAGCCTGTGTGCCGCGCTCGCCAAGGAGATCAAGACGCAGCAGCGCCAGCCGCTGTTGTTCGTGCAGGTCAACACCGGCGAGGAGCCGCAGAAGGCCGGCGTCGCGCCGCAGGACGTCGATGCGTTTCTGGCGCAATGCCGCGACGACTACGGCCTGACCATTTCCGGACTGATGTGCATTCCGCCGGTCGATGAAGCGCCGGGGCCGCATTTCGCTCTGACCGCGAAGATCGCCGCGCGCAACGGCCTCAAATTGCTGTCGATGGGAATGAGCGCGGACTTCGCCACCGCCATCCAGTTCGGCGCGACGCATATCCGCGTCGGCTCCGCGATTTTCGGAGAGCGCTAGTTTCGCACGCGACCGCGCGGAATTCAGCCGATCACGATCCGCGTCGCCGGCCCGATGCGCTCCAGCAGACGCAGCATCGCGGTCCTGGTCATGCCGACGCAGCCGGCGGTCGGCGCGAACGCCTCGCGCGCCAGATGCAGGAAGACGGCGCTGCCGCGTCCCGGGATGCGCGGCCGGGTGTTGTGGTCGATCTCGATGATGAAGTCGTAGAGATGATCCGCGCGGGTCAGCCGGTCGCCCGAGGCGTCCGCGCCGAGCTTGACCGGCCGGTTGTAATGGCGCTGCGCTGGGTCCTCCGACCAGGCGTCGTCCGGCTGGATCGACCGCGTTGGCAGAAAGGTGCGCGGGCGCGGGTGGCGGTCCGCCCGCCACCATAGCCGCACCGGATGGAAGACGCCCCGGGGGGTGCCGCCGTCGCCCTCGCGCTTGTCGGCGCGGATTCCGCCTCGCCCCAGCGCCACCGGAATGGTCTGGGGCCCGGCGAGCAGCCAGCCCTGCTGCGGCCGCCCGGCGGCGGCGCGGATCAGGATGACGGACAGGGGTCGATCACGAGGTGTTGTCCGGTCGGGGTCGGGAGAGGAAGCAGGGGCCATCGGCTGCAGGAACTCTTGCTTGCGCTTTTTCGTCCAAATGCTCTATTTCGCCATTGTCTTGCTGCACCAACGGTTCGACAAGTGTTTCGCAACGCTTTCGATTTCAGGCAGAAATTAAGGATTGGACGTAATGGCCAACGCCCGCAAGATCCTGATCGTGGATGACGACAATGATCTGCGCGACGCTCTGATGGAGCAATTGTCGCTTCATGAGGAGTTCGAACCACTGGCCGCCGAAAACGGCGCCAAGGGAATGCTGGCCGCGAAGACTCATTCGCCGGACCTGGTGCTGATGGATGTCGGGCTGCCGGATACCGACGGCCGCGAAGCGGTGCGCAGCCTGCGCAAGAACGGCTTCAAGGCTCCGATCATCATGCTGACCGGCCACGACACCGAATCCGATACCATCCTCGGCCTGGAATCGGGCGCCAACGACTATGTGGCCAAGCCGTTCCGCTTCGCGGTGCTGCTGGCGCGGATCCGCGCCCAGTTGCGCCAGCACGAGGCCAGCGAGGACGCGGTGTTCTCGGTCGGCCCCTACAGCTTCCGGCCCGGCTCCAAGATGCTGACCGGGGCGAATGCCAAGAAGGTCCGCCTCACCGAGAAGGAGACCGCGATCCTGCGCTTCCTCTACCGCGCCGGCCAGCAGCCGGTGACGCGGGAAACCCTGCTGCAGGAAGTATGGGGCTACAATTCCGGGGTCACCACCCATACGCTGGAGACCCATATCTACCGGCTGCGCCAGAAGATCGAAAAGGACGCCGCCGGCCCCGAAATCCTGGTGACCGAATCGGGCGGCTACAAGCTCGTCCCATGACCCATGCGCGCGAAAAATTAAGCGCGGCATGCTAGCCTCGCCCGATCATGTCGATTGACGACGATATCGCGTTGCTTGCGCGCGTCCCGGCGCTGAATCTGCTCGGGATGGCGGCGCTGCAGGTGCTCGCCATCGGCGCGGAACAGCGCGACCTCGGCCATGGCGACAAGCTGTTTCACTATGGCGATATCGCCGATGCCGGCTATGTGGTGCGGCGCGGCTCGTTTCGTATCACCTCGGGCGAGGGCGAGCGCGAGGTGATTGCCGGCCCGGGCGAACTGATCGGCGAGCTTGCCTTGATGGTCGAGATGCGCCGGCCCGCGACCGCGATCGCGCTGGAGCCATCGACCGTGGTGCGGGTGTCGCGGACGCTGTATCAGCGCGTGCTGGAAAGCCATCCCGAGGCGGCGCGACGGGTGCGCGACGATCTCGAGGCCCGCACCAACGCCGCGACCGCGGCGATCGCGCGCCTTGCCGCGAAGCTGAGCTGAAATTCCCGGATCTTACAGATCGAACGTCGCGGTCACCGGCACATGGTCGGAGGGACGCTCCCAGCTCCGTGCGTCGCGCAGGATCTTGAAGTCGGCAATCTTGTCGCCAAGCGCCTGCGACGCCCAGATGTGATCGAGCCGGCGGCCGCGATTGCCGACCGTCCAGTCGGCGGCGCGGTAGCTCCACCAAGTGTAGACCTTCTCGGATTCGGAAATGCGCTGCCGTGCGATGTCGATCCAGTCGCCTGAATTCCTCACCGCGAGCAGTTTCTCGCATTCGATCGGCGTGTGCGACACCACGTTGAGAAGCTGCTTGTGCGACCACACGTCATGTTCGAACGGCGCGACGTTGAGATCGCCGACCAGGATGTGACGCTCTCCATTCCGCGGATGCAACGGATCGCAGTCCCGCATCTCGTCGAGGAAGGACAGTTTGTGTTCGAATTTCGGATTGGCCACCGGATCTGGAATGTCGCCGCCCGCCGGCACGTAGAAATTATGCAGCACCAGCGGCGCGCCAAGCCCGGCCTTTTCGCCGAACGCCACCGAGATGTGACGCGAATCCACCTTGCCGCAGAAGGTGCGTACGTCGCTCGAGTCGAACGGCAGCTTCGAGGCGATGGCGACGCCGTGATAACCCTTCTGGCCGTTGATGGCGATGTGCTCGTAGCCGAGCTGCTTCAGCCGCTTGAGCGGGAAGGCGTCGTCGGGGCACTTGGTTTCCTGCAGGCACAGCACGTCCGGCCGCGCGCTTTTCAGGAGTTTGGCGACAAGCTCGATGCGCAGGCGCACCGAATTGATGTTCCAGGTGGTGACGGAAAAACGCATCGCGATCCGAAGGCGGGACAGGCGCGGGTCGCCTGTGCGTGATATCGGGCGCGTTGTAGCGCGAAGGCCGCGGCGAAGTCGAGTTTGAAGATCGGCGCCGGCGGGGCGCTGGCCGGCTAGTTGGAGCCGCCCTGATAGTTGGTGTAATCGATCTTGAACATGCCGGGATCGAGCTTCTTCGTGGTATCGAGATTGTAGACCGCGACGGTGGTGTCATAGCCCTGCGGATCGGTCACGGTCCATTGCTTGAGCTTGTTGTCCTTGGCGCCGACCATCAGCATCAGGCGGCTGGTGCCGACCATCGGCTGCTTTTCCTCGATGGTGACGCTGACATAGAGGTCGTCGGCGGAAATCCCGACCACGTTGGTGTCCTTGAGCAGATCGATCCGGTCCGACAGCAGAAAGCGCAGTGGCGTCTGCGACAGCGGGTAGACGTCCTGGGTGGCGAGCTTGCGGTCGCGCACGATCACGCTGGTGCCGTCGGCGACGATCGCGATCGGGCTCGGCGCGTCATACTCAAAGCGAATCTTGCCAGGCTTCTGCAGATACAGATCGCCGGTGGTGCGACTGCCGTCCGGCCCGACTTGAACGAAATTGCCGGAGACGTTCTGCAGCGACGACAGATAGGTGCTGACCTTGCCGGCGAGCATGCGCTGGTTGGCGTCGAATGTCGGAGCAGGCGCGGCGGAGCCGCCGCCGAACAGATTGCGCAGATCGGGAATCAGCGGGTTCGGCGTGGGCTCGCTGCGGCGCGGCGCGGCCGCGACCGGCGCGGACGGCATCGGCGCTTCGGACGTCACGAAGTCGCCGCGCGCCTTGGGCGCGGCTTTCGGCAGCGGAACGGTCTGCGCCAGCGCGGCGGAGGTCATCAGGACGGCAGCGCCGACCGCTGCTGCAAGGCGGAGCACGGATTGTCCGGCGCGGCGTCGCGGGAACACATCGGGCAGGGGCAGGAAGCGCGAGCCGGAAGCTTGAATCTGAAGGTCTTTGCTCAACGATCCGTCCTGCTGCGTCGATTCACGAAAAGCCGGCTGTCCGGGCCGGCGCGGTGGCTGCATTATGCTGCTTCGGTTAGCCGCAAGCTATGGCGATTTCGCGGCCTGTCCGGCCGTTTGACCGTGCGGCGGATCAGAAGCGATCTTCCTCTTCGGGCACGAGAATTTCGCGTTTTCCGGCGTGGTTCGGCTGGCCGACGATGCCCTCTTCCTCCATCCGCTCCATCAGCGTCGCGGCGCGGTTGTAGCCGATCTGCAGGCGGCGCTGGATATAGCTGGTCGAGGCCTTGCGGTCGCGTTTGACGATGGCCACCGCCTGGGCGAACAGGTCGGCCTCCGCGCCCTGACCGGCCATGCCGGTGGCGTCGAACACCGCGCCATCCTCGTCGGTTTCCTCCTCGGCGGTGACGGCTTCGAGATACTCCGGCTGGCCCTGCGTCTTGAGGTGGCGAACGATTTTCTCCACCTCCTCGTCGGACACGAACGGGCCGTGCACGCGGCTGATGCGGCCGCCGCCCGCCATGTAGAGCATGTCGCCCTGGCCGAGCAGTTGCTCGGCGCCCATCTCGCCGAGAATGGTGCGGCTGTCGATCTTCGAGGTGACCTGGAAGGAGATGCGGGTCGGGAAGTTGGCCTTGATGGTGCCGGTGATGACGTCGACCGAGGGGCGCTGGGTGGCAAGGATGACATGCAGACCGGCGGCGCGCGCCATCTGGGCCAGACGCTGCACCGCGCCTTCGATGTCCTTGCCGGCGACCATCATCAGGTCGGCCATCTCGTCCACGATGATGACGATATAGGGCAGCGGCTCGAGCTCGAGCTTCTCTTCCTCATAGATCGCCTTGCCGGTGTCCTTGTCGAAGCCGGTATGCACCGTGCGGGTCAGCTCCTCGCCCTTGACCTTCGCCTCGGCGACGCGCGCGTTGTAGCCGTCGATGTTGCGGACGCCGAGCTTGGCCATGTTCTTGTAGCGCTGCTCCATCTCGCGCACCGCCCATTTCAGCGCGACCACGGCCTTCTTCGGATCGGTGACGACCGGCGTCAGCAGATGCGGGATGCCGTCATAGACCGAGAGTTCGAGCATCTTCGGATCGACCATGATCAGGCGGCACTGATCTGGCCGCAGCCGATAGACCAGCGACAGGATCATGGTGTTGATGGCGACCGATTTGCCCGAGCCGGTGGTGCCGGCGATCAACAGATGCGGCATGCGGGCGAGATCGACGATAGTGGACACGCCACCGATGGTCTTGCCGAGGCACAGCGGCAGCTTGGCGTTCGACTCGGCGGCATCCTTGGACGCCAGCAATTCGCGCAGATAGACCTTCTCGCGATGCTGGTTCGGCAGTTCGATGCCGATGGCGTTGCGGCCGGGCACCACGGCGACGCGCGCGGAGATTGCGCTCATCGAGCGGGCGATGTCGTCGGCAAGGCCGATCACACGCGAGGACTTGATGCCGGGCGCGGGCTCGAGTTCGTACAGCGTGACGACCGGGCCGGGATGCGCGTTGGTGATCTCGCCGCGCACGCCGAAATCCTGCAGCACGCCTTCCAGCGCGCGCGAGTTTTCCTCAAGCTCGTCCTTGCTCAGGGTCATGCGGTCCGAGGCTTTCGGCGCGGCCAGCACCGACAGCGGCGGCAGCACGAATACGCCCTTGCGCACGGCCGGCTTTGCGGCAGCGGCGCGCTTGCGCGGCGCCGGGCGGACTTCTTCCTCTTCCTCTTCTTCGTCCTCTTGCTCGTCCGCGTCTTCCTCGGCCTCGTACTCCTCGTCCTCTTCGTCGGTCTCGGGGACCAGCGAGGGGCTCGCGCGCGTTCCGAGAGAAGGTTCGAGACGGTCGAAGGGCCGGGCGCGCGCAGAGTCGCCGCGGCCGACGGCGAGCGCGAACAGCGCCACCAGCATCCGACCGATCCGCGCCTTCAGGCTCAGCGCCGCATGCACCAGCCAGCCCAGCGAAATCGAACGGCGGTCGCTTTCGTCATCGTCGCGGAGGTCATCGTCTTCGTCGTTGAGCAAAGCCGGCACGCGCTCGTCAATCTTTTCCTTCGAGCCCGCGCCTGTGGCGACGATGAAGGTCGCAATCATCGCGACGCCGAGCACGAGGCCCAGCACCGAACGATAAAGAAAACCGGGCGGGCCGAACACCACGGCGGGCACGCGCACGATGGCGTCGCCGACCACGCCGCCGAGCCCGGTCGGCAGCGGCCAGGCCGCGCCATGCGGCCAGCAGCTTGCAAAGCCTGCCGCAATCGCTGCACACAGAATCCAGCAGCCGATGCGGATCGCCTCGCGATCGAAATGCCGATGGGTCAAAAGACGCCAGCCCCACACCGCGATCGGTAGGATCACCATGATCGCGCCGAGGCCGAGAATCTGCATCAAGAGATCGGAGCCGATCGCACCGGGCCAGCCCATGATGTTTCTGATCCGGCCCGATGTGGCGTGGCTCAGACTCGGGTCCTGCACCGACCAGGTCATCAGCGCGGCCGCCGCGAGGCAGGACAGCGTCAGCACGCCGAGGCCGGCGAGCTCGCGCAGCCGCCGCATCAGCATCTCGCGAATGGGATCGGACATCTGTCCGACCAATGGAATGACGCGTTCGATCGATGCCATGTCCCGCCTAGCCCCGCGGCTCGTTCAAGCTCTGCCCGTCAAGCACCTGCACCATGCGCTGCAGCGCTTCCGCCGTTGTTTCCTCGTCCTGCACCAGCGCGACGCGGATATAGCCCGCGCCGGGATTGCTGCCGTCCGCTTGCGGCCGCGCTAGATAGCTGCCGGGCAGCACGCGGACGCCGCCGTCCCTGAACAGCTTCACGGTCGCCGCTTCATCGCCGCCATGTTCGGAGACATCGAGCCACATGCAGAAGCCGCCGCCGGGGCGCTTGTAGCCGAAGCGTTCGCCGATGAACTGGTCGGCGAGATCGAACTTGATCTTGTAGAGCCGGCGATTCTCGTCGACATGCGCTTCGTCGTGATAGGCGGCGACGGCGACATGCTGCAGTGGCACCGGCACCTGCGGCGCCGCGACGTTGCGCAGCTCGTGAAAATACGCGAGAAAATTTTTGTCGCCGGCGACGAAGCCGACGCGCAGGCCCGGCAGGTTCGAGCGTTTTGACAGCGACTGGAAGGCGACGACATTGCTGAAATCGGCGCCGGCATTTTCCAGCATGCTGCCCGGCGCGCTGCGGGTGTAGATCTCCGAATAGCATTCGTCGCTGAACACGATGAAGCCGTGACGGTCGGCGAGCGCCTTGACGCGCCGGAAATAATCCGGTGTGGCGACTGCGCCCTGCGGATTGGCGGGGGAGGCGAGATAGAACGCCACCGTGCGCGCCAGCAGGGCCTCATCGAGCGAATCGAGATCGGGCAGGAAACCGTGCTCGCGCACGGTCGGCAGGAACACCGGCTCGCAGCCCGCCGCGCGGGCACCGGCGGCATAGGCCGGATAGAACGGGTTCGGCAGCAGGATCGCGGGCGTGCCGGCGCGCGGCGCGATATAGCGCGCGGCGGCGACGGCGGCGTAGAACAGGCCCTCGCGGCTGCCGTTCAGCGTCAGGATTTCGGTCTCCGGATCGAGCGCGCGCGGCAGCGCATAGCGCCGCGTCATCCAGCCGGCGGCCGCCTCGCGGAACGGCGTGATGCCCCGCGACATCGGATAACGGCCGAAATCGGCGGTGTGCCGCGCCAGCACCTCGCCGACGAAGCCTGGGATGGGATGCTGTGGCTCGCCAAGTGACAGGTTTATCAAAGGCTTACCGGGCTTATAGGGCTTCAGCAGGTCGGCCACGCGGGCAAAGGGCGACCGCTCGCCGCTCGCGGATGCGGACGATGCCGGAGGGGAGAAAGCGGTCGTGACCATGCGTGGCGTCGGCACTTTGGAGCAGAAGGATGCGATCACGGATCGCGCGACAAATGGATCGGTTCACCATAGGTACGGCGAGGTTAAGACCCGATTAACCAAGCCGTTTTTGGTCTTCGGGCGTGAATGCGGATTGCCGGCAAAGAGAAAGGCCCGCAGCTTGCGCTGGGGCCTTTCGGACGACCGGACCAGAGCCGGGTGTTCCGCCCGGTCGCCATCCCTCACATGTTGTAGGCGCGCTCGGTATGTTCGGTGAGATCGAGACCCTCGCGCTCGACCTCGACGCTGGCGCGCAGGCCGACCACGAGATCGACGATCTTGTAGAGCACCGCCGAGCCGATGCCCGAATAGAGCAGCGTGGTCGCCACCGCCTTGCACTGCGCCAGCATCTGCGTCGCCATGTCGTAATCGGCGATCTTGCCGGTGACGTAGTCCATCACGCCTGAGCCGCCGAGCGCCGGGTTGACCAGGATGCCGGTGGCCAGCGCGCCGATAATGCCGCCGACGCAATGCACGCCGAACACGTCGAGACTGTCGTCATAGCCGAGCGCGTTCTTCAGCACGGTGCAGGCGAACAGGCAGACCACGCCGGCGAGAAGACCAAGCACGATCGCGCCCATCGGACCGGAGAAACCCGCCGCCGGCGTCACCGCGACCAGACCCGCCACCGCGCCCGACAGCGCGCCGAGCAGCGAGGGATGGCCGCGCACGATCCATTCGGCGAACATCCACGACAGCGCCGCTGCGGCGGTGGCGAGGAAGGTGTTGGCCATCGCCAGCGCCGCGCCGCCCGAGGCTTCCAGCGCCGAGCCGGCGTTGAAGCCGAACCAGCCGACCCAGAGCAGCGATGCGCCGATCATGCTCATGGTCAGCGAATGCGGCGCCATCAATTCGCGGCCATAGCCGGTGCGGCGGCCGACCAGGATCGCGCCGACCAGACCGGCAATCCCCGCATTGATGTGCACCACGGTGCCGCCGGCGAAGTCGAGCGCGCCCCACAGGAAGATCTGGCCGCCATCGGCCATCGCCTCGTCGAGCTTGGCCTGCGCCGCCGTCTTGGCCGCGCCGTCGCTTGCGGCCGCCAGCGCCTTCACCGCATCGCTGATCGCATCGGGACCGGCCCAGTACCAGACCATGTGCGCGATCGGGAAATAGATCAGCGTCACCCACAGCGGCACGAACAGCGCCACGGCGGCAAAGCGCATGCGCTCGGCGAATGCGCCGACGATCAGCGCCGGCGTGATCGCGGCGAAGGTCATCTGGAAGCAGAAATAGACCAGCTCCGAGATGTTGACGTCGACCGAGAAGGTGCCTGCCGCCGAGTCGGGCGTGATACCGGCCATGAAGGCCTTGGCGAAGCCGCCGAGATAGGGCGAGCCGCCGGTGAAGGTGAGGCTGTAGCCGTACAGCGCCCAGATGATGCAGACGATGCAGACGCTGTAGAACACCTGCGCCAGCACCGAGAGCATGTTCTTGGAACGGACCAGTCCGCCATAGAACAACGCGAGGCCGGGAATCGTCATCAACAGCACGAGGACCGTCGATGTCATCATCCAGGCGTTGTCGCCCTTGTTGATGGTGGGTGCGGCGAAGGCCGCGGTCGCGGTGAACAGGCTGAACGCGAAGGCTGTCAATCCTGCGCCGAGAGGACGTGCGAACGTCATTTGGTGTGCTCCTGATGGAATGAGGGTGAGCGCGAAATCACAGCGCGGCGTCGTCGGCCTCGCCGGTGCGGATGCGCACGGCGTGGTCGAGGCTGATGACGAAAATCTTGCCGTCGCCGATCTGGCCGGTCCTGGCCGCGCCGGTGATGGCTTCGATGGTCTTGTCGACTTGGCTTGCGGCGACGGCGACCTCGAGCTTGATCTTGGGCAGGAAGCTCACCGCATATTCGGCGCCCCGATAGATTTCGGTGTGGCCCTTCTGCCGGCCGTAGCCCTTCACCTCCGTCACCGTGAGACCGTGAACGCCGATGGCGGTCAGGGCATCGCGGACCTCTTCCAGCTTGAATGGCTTGATGATGGCCGTAACGATTTTCATGGGTTGTTCCCCGCTTCGGCCCGGGACGCCGGGCGCTTTCGACTCCAGGTCGCCGCGCGAAGACACGTCGCGAGGCACCCGCCGAACTCAGGGAATCAAATGCCGTGCCAAAACCGCCACAAACGCTAAGCGCTTATGGTGTCTCAGCTTTTATCGCGGGAGAAGCCACAGGGCGGACGTGGCCAAGAGGTCACGCCCAAACTGGCGACAGCGCTGCCTGCAAAATAATCACCGACAGGCAATCGACATATTTCTGCTTAATATTAAGGCGGAGGGTCTGATCGCGGTCGATATTTGGCGACGTCGGCATCGCTTGGCGAGCCGGCGCAGGACCTGTTTCTCCGGCCTATTCCCGCCGCTCGCGGATCGAGCCTTCCTGGGCGACTGACGCAACCAGCGTGCCGTCGGGCTTGAAGATCAGGCCGCGCGACAGCCCGCGTCCGGCCCGTGCGCTCGGGCTGTCCTGGCTGTAGAGCAACCATTCGTCGGCGCGGAACGGGCGGTGAAACCACATCGCATGGTCAAGACTGGCGGCCGAGATCGACTTGTCGAACACGGTGCGGCCATAGCGCGCCATGGTGGCGTCGAGCAGCGAAAAATCCGAAGCGTAAGCCAGTGCGCACAAATGCAGCGCCGGATCGTCGGGCAGTCGCGCCGCTGTCCTGATCCAGATATGCATGCGGCCGTCCGGAAGCTTCTTGCCGAGATAGCGCTTGAACTCGACCGGGCGCAGTTCGATCGGACGTTCGGATTCGTAATAGCGGCGGATGAAATCCGGCATGTGCTCAAGCAGCAATTCGCTGTCGTCGGAGGCGAGGCGTTCCGGCGGGGGCACGTCGGGCATCCGCTCTTCGTGATCGAAGACGCTTTCTTCCTCGGCATGAAACGACACCATCATGGAGAAGATCGCATTGCCGTGCTGAAGCGCGGTGACGCGCCGGGTCGAATAGCTCTTGCCGTCGCGCAGCCGTTCGACCTGATAGATGATCGGCACCCGCGGATCGCCCGGCAGGATGAAATAGCAATGCAGCGAATGGGGCATGCGCCCCGTAACCGTGCGACAGGCGGCCACCAGGGCCTGACCGATCACCTGACCGCCGAACACACGCTGCCATTCGGTTTTGGGGCTGATGCCGCGAAACAGGTTTACTTCGAGCGGCTCAAGGTCGAGGACGGAAATCAGATCGATCAGGCTGCTCGACATGCCACCATTCCAGCGCAATGTGTTCTCAGACATGCAGCAAGGATGGATCGATGCGGGTTTTCGCTGCTCGTCAAACCCTGATACAACGGGCTGTCCGAGGCAAGAGTAGAGCAGGTCGATCGCCATGACGGCACAACGCGGAATCGTGATCGGTGGCGGCGCGTTCGCCGGACTGGCGCTGGCGCTGGCGCTGCGTCAGGGCCTCGGCCGCGATCTGCCCGTGATCGTGGCGGATCCGGCGCTGGCGATGCGGCCGAGCCGCGACCCGCGCGCCTCCGCCATCGTCGCGGCCTGCCGCCGGCTGTTCGAAGCGCTCGGCGTCTGGGACGACGTTGCCGAGACCGCGCAGCCGATCCTCGACATGGTGATCACCGACAGCCAGGTCGAGGACGCGACCCGTCCGGTGTTTCTGACGTTCAGCGGCGAGGTCGATCCGGGCGAGCCGTTCGCGCATATGGTAGAGAATCGTCATCTGATCGATGCGCTGGTGCGCCGCGCGGACGCCGAGGGCGTCGAGTTGCGGCCGCTGGGTGTTTCCGGTTTCGAGACAAACGAAGGCGGCATCCGCGTCGCGTTCAGCGATGGCGGTCATGTCGATGCCGCCCTGCTGGTGGCGGCCGACGGCGCGCGCTCGCAATTGCGCCAGCGCGCCGGCATCGCCACCCATGGCTGGGACTACGACCAATCGGGCATTGTGGTCACGGTCGGTCATGAGCGCGATCATGAAGGCCGCGCGGAGGAGCATTTCCTGCCTGCCGGTCCGTTCGCGATTCTGCCCTTGAGGGGCCGGCGCTCGTCGCTGGTGTGGACGGAAAAGCGCGACGAGGCCGCTCGCATCATCGCGCTGCCCGACGAAGACTTCAAAGCCGAGCTGGAGAAACGGTTCGGCCTGCATCTCGGCGAGGTGAAGCCGCTCGACCAACCGCGCGCATTTCCACTCGGCTATTTCGTCGCCCGCTCCTTCATCGCCGAACGCCTCGCGCTGGTCGGCGATGCCGCGCATGTGATTCATCCGATCGCCGGGCAGGGCCTCAATCTCGGCCTCAAGGACATCGCGGCGCTGGCCGAGGCGGTGGTCGATGCGGCGCGGCTCGGCATCGATATCGGGCAGGCCGATGTGCTGGAGCGCTATCAGCGCTGGCGGCGGTTCGACACCATGGCGATGGGCGTCGCCACCAATGCGCTGAACGGTTTGTTCTCCAACGAGTCGACGCTGCTGCGCAGCGCGCGCGACATCGGTCTCGGTCTGGTCGATCGGGTGCCGCCGTTGAAGAAAGCGTTCATCCGGCAGGCCGCCGGTCTCACCGGCGAGGTACCGCGACTGCTGCGCGGCGAGGCGCTCTAGGCGTCAGCCGAGCTTGCGCGCCTCTTCCGGCAGCATGATCGGAATGCCGTCACGGATCGGATAAGCGAGCTTGGCCGCGCGTGAAATCAATTCCTGCGCCGCCGCGTCATATTCAAGCCGGCTCTTGGTCAGCGGACAGACCAGAATCTCGAGCAACTTCGGATCGACAATGTCGGAGCGCTCGCTCGCGGGCGAAGGCAGGTCGGTCATTCTGGTTCCCGTGAAGATCGGAGGACTGAAAATAGAGCGGCGGGCGCGGAGCGAGCAACCGGATTCTACTGCACCGGCGGGTCGCCTGAAGTCTGCTTTCTGGCGAGGTCCATCTGGGTGATGGCGATCAGGATTTCGGCGCGGGTCTTGAGGTCGGGTGCTTCTAGCATGGCCTGCTTCTCGGCGCTGCCGTAAGGCGACATCATCGCGAGAGCGTTGACCAGCGCCTCGTTTGGCGCGGAGTCGATGCCTTCCCAGTCCACCTTCAACTCGTTGGCCTTGAGGAAGTCGGTGAGGGTATCGAGCAGCGCCTGGCGATCCACGTCTTCTTCGCCCTTGCGGGCGACGAAATCGTCGACGAAGGCAAAGAAGTCGACCTTGCACTGGCGGTAGGGCGTCAGCACCGACAGCTCCTCGATCACCCTGAAGCGGGCGATGCCCGTCAATTCCAGAATGTAGCGGCCATCGCCGGTTTCGGAGAACTGGGTGATGCGTCCGACGCAGCCGACCCGGAACAGGGCGGGATGATTTTCGCTCTGGGAATGCGCGGTGTCGGGCTGGATCATGCCGATCATGCGATGGCCATCGCGCAGGGCGTCGTCCACCATTTCGAGATAGCGCGGCTCGAAGATGTTGAGCGGCATCTGGCCGCGCGGCAGCAGCAGCGCGCCCGCGAGCGGAAACACCGGAAGCACCTCCGGAAGATCGGCGGGACCGCGATATTCGGTGTTGATCGGCATCCGCTGCTCCTTCGCGCTCCGGGTTGAATGCCGTCAGGAAAACAGGATGGTCGACAGGCGCTTGCGGCCCTCGATGGTGGCGTCGTCGTTCGGCCCCCACGCCTCGAAGAACTGCACGAGCTGCTTGCGCGCGCCGTCGTCATTCCATTTGCGGTCGCGCTTGACGATGTCCAGCAGATGGCCGGCGGCTTCTTCGCGCCGGTTCTTGGCGTTGAGCGCGGTGGCGAGATCGAAGCGGGCCTGATGGTCGAGCGGGTCGGCGGCGACCTTCTTCTCCAGTTCCTCGATCGGCCCGACCGCGCTCGCCTGCTCGGCAAGATCGAGCATGCTCTGCGCCGCCGAGACCGCGGCGTCGCCGCGCTTGGATTCGGGCACCATCGCCAGCGTCTGCTTGGCCTGCTCGAGCGCCCCGGCCATTACGTAGCAGCGGGCGAGGCCGGCGATCGCCGGGATGCTGGCGCTGTCATTGCTGAGGGCCTCGGCATAGATCGAGGCGGCGCTGGCGGCATCGCCTTCCGCCAGCAGGGCCTCGGCCTCCGCGATCAGGTCGGCGGTCTCGCCGGCGGCGGGCATGCCCTTGGTGATCTTGTCGATGAAGGCGTTGATCTGGCCTTCCGGCAACGCGCCCATGAAGCCGTCGGCGGGCTGGCCGTTGACGAAGGCGATCACCGCCGGGATCGACTGGATGCCCATCTGGCCCGGAATCGCCGGGTGCTCGTCGATGTTCATCTTGACCAGCTTGACCCGGCCCTTGGCGGCACGGACCGCTTTTTCGATGATCGGTGTTAATTGCTTGCAGGGGCCGCACCAGGGCGCCCAGAAGTCGATCAGCACCGGCTGGTGCTTCGATTCCTCGATCACATCCTTCACGAAGGTCTGGGTCGTGGTGTCCTTGATCAGATCGGACGGCGTTCCGCCGGCCGCTCCGCTGGCTTCATCGATAATCGTCAATGGATCCTCGCCTGCAGGCTGTGGGGGTGCCGGTTTCTAGCACGGCAAGATCATAAATGGCGCTCCGGCGCCCGATTTTCAATCGCTGCCCGGAGTTCGGGCGCTTGGGCCGCCCCGGGAACACCGGATCCGGGGAGGGCGGGGCCGAAAATAGAGCGCGATTCGCTACCGTCCGGCTGTTGCATTGCCGCGCCGCTTTTGGCATAGGTTTGCCCGGCGGCGCGACATGCGCCCCCAATTCTCTGCGATGCGGGTGTAGCTCAGGGGTAGAGCACGACCTTGCCAAGGTCGGGGTCGAGGGTTCGAATCCCTTCGCCCGCTCCAGAATTGGCACTCTGACAAGCCGCCGCAAGGCGGCTTTGTCGTTTCGGCCGCCGTGGCAGATGGAACCGTCCAACCATTTCGCGTTTTGCGCGTTGGCTTCCGGCAGGAGGACCCGATGGGCGAACACGACGATCTGCAGCGCTTTGTCGAAGCCCAGGCGCCGGTCTACGCGCGGGTACTGGATGAATTGCATGCCGGGCGTAAACAGACCCACTGGATCTGGTTCGTCTTTCCGCAGATCGAGGGGCTCGGCCACAGCGCGACGGCGCAGCGCTACGCCATCGCCTCGCGGCAGGAAGCCGCCGCCTATCTCGCGCACCCGGTGCTCGGCGCGCGGTTGCGCGAATGCACCGCGCTGGTCAACGCTGTCGAGGGACGGTCGGTGCACGACATTTTCGGCCATCCAGACGACATGAAATTCCATTCCTCGATGACCCTGTTCGCCGAGGTCAGCGGTGACGACGCTCCGTTCCTGCCTGCGCTCGAAAAATACTTTGGCGGCGCGCGCGACGATGCGACCTTGACCCGGCTGTGACGGATCGCGCATGCAGCGCACGACATTCAACGCGGGGCCGAGCCGATGACAAAAACGCCGGTGGTGATGACGGGGGCCGATACCATCGCGACCTCGACCCTGCGGATCGACACGCCGCGTGCCGGCTTCTTCGACATCACCCGCGACGCACGGGTCTTCCTGCGCGAGGCGCGGGCCGGCACCGGCGCGCTGACGCTGTTCGTGCGCCATACCTCCGCGTCGCTGACCATTCAGGAAAACGCCGATCCCGATGTGCTGGCGGATCTCATGAAGGTGCTGGATCGCCTTGCGCCGGAAGATGGCGGCTGGCGGCACCACAGCGAAGGCCCCGACGACATGCCGGCCCATATCAAAAGCATGCTGACGTCGTGCAGCTTGCAGATTCCGGTGATCGACGGCGTCCCGGTGCTCGGCACCTGGCAGGGCATTTATCTGATCGAGCATCGCGCCCGGCCGCATCGGCGCGAGATCGTGCTGCAGTACATCGGTGGCGCTACGGCCTCGTCATGAGGTTCAGACTGGCGCGGCGTCGAACAGAACCGATGTCAGATATTCGACATGGCCGCGCACGTCCGCAGGCCAGTTCGCGATGAGAGAGCGAAACCGCGCGCCGTCCTTCGCATAGAGCGCGCGCAACGCCTCTTCGTAAGAGGGCTTGTCGCCCGCCAGCGCCGACATGAAACGGTGGGCGGATTCCTGCCGCGTGCGCAGCTGATCCTTCTCAAGGCTGGCGCGTCTTGCATCATCGACCAGCTTGCGGATCGTCACCGATGCGCCGCCGGGTTGGCTCGCAAGCCATTCCCAATGGCGCGGCAGCAAGGTGATCTCGCGCGCCACGACGCCCAGTCTGGGGCGGCCCGGCCCCCGGGCGGTTTCCTCGGCGGCCGGGGAAACGTCGGAGGAGAATTGCGCCTTCAGCCGCGCCGCCACCTCGTCGCGCGATCCACGGATATCGATTTCGACCGGCCGGCTGGTCTCCCGATCGAACGCCAGGATGGTCGCTCCGTCATGCGCGGTGAGGTAATTCTTCACCTTCAGGGCGACATCGGCGAGTTCGCCGGAAGCGATGCAGCGGTCGCCCTCGAAGGCGATGATGGCGGTCGTGGCAGACATGGGCGCACCTCAATTCGTGAGGTGATAATATACCCGGGTAAAATAACTATGTCAATATTACCCGGGTAATTTATCCGGCCACGGCCCGACCCTCACGCCTGGCGGCGGGATATCGTCCTCCGGCACGAAGAAATCTGGCATCAAGTCCACCGACGCATCGACGCGGTAGCGCTCGAAATCGGTGACGCCATGCGCATGCAGCAGCGTGTCGTCGATGCAGAAGCGGCCGGTGAAGTCGCGCGCCGGCTGGGTGAGGATGACATGCGCGGCGTCGGCCACGATCTGCGGGGTGCGGCTCGCGCGCATCATGGCGTCGCCGCCCAGCAGATTGCCAACCGCGGCGGTGGCGATGGTGGTGCGCGGCCACAGCGCGTTGACCGCGATGCCGTCGCGCTTGAGTTCGCCGGCAAGGCCGAGCACGCACATGCTCATGCCGTATTTGGCGATGGTGTAGGCGGTCGATGGCGCGAACCATTTGGTCTTCATGTCGAGCGGCGGCGACAGCATCAGGATGTGCGGGTTCGCGGCCTTCTTCAGATGCGGGATGCAGGTCTTCGAGACCAGAAACGTGCCACGCGTGTTGATCGCCATCATCAGGTCGAACCGCTTCATGTCGGTCGTCTGCACCGGCGACAGGCTGATTGCGCTGGCATTGTTGATGCAGATGTCGATGCCGCCGAACTGTGCAACGGCCTGATCGACCGCGGCAGCGACCTGCGCCTCGTCGCGGATGTCGCAGGCGACCGCGAGCGCCTTGCCGCCGGCGTCGCGAATCTGCTCGGCGGCGGTGAAGATCGTGCCTTCGAGCTTCGGCTGCGGCGTCGTGGTCTTGGCGGCGATCACGACATTGGCGCCGTCGCGCGCGGCGCGCAGCGCGATCGCAAGACCGATGCCGCGGCTGCCGCCGGAGATGAACAGCGTCTTGCCCTTGAGCGGGGTCATGCGGTGGCCTCGTCGTGACTATGCCGTTGGCGGAAAGCCGAACAAGCGCTGCGGATTGTCAGTGAGAATGCAATTGCGCGTTGTCTCGTCCGGCGCCCAGTCGGCAAGCAGGTCGAGCAAATCGGCCACCTGCGGCATCGCATGCCAGTTGGCGACATGCGGCCAGTCCGATCCCCAGACGCAGCGCTGCGGCGCGGCCTCGATCAGCTTTTGCGCAAACGGAAGGGTGTCGGAATAGTTCGGGCTTTGCGCGCTGTTGCGATAGGCGCCCGACAGACGCACCCAGGCGCCGTCCCGCACCAGCGCCAGCAGCGTTGTGAAGCCGGGACAATCGACGCCGCGCGAGGTCGGAAAGTGACCCATGTGATCGACCAGGAACGGCACCGGCAATTTTGCCAGCCGCGTGGCGAGCGCCGGAAGATCGCCAGCATCGATCAGGAATTGCAGATGCCATCCCAACTCGCGGCAGATCTCGCCATAGGTTTCGATCTGGTCGAAATCGATGCCGCCGCCGCGATACATCATGTTGATGCGCAGGCCGACCACGCCGGCCTCGTCCAACGCGGCGCGCTCGCGATCGGAGCAGTCCGGCGCGATCACCGCGATGCCGCGCAGCCGTTGCCGGTGCGCGCGCAGAGTTTCAACGAGCAGGCGATTGTCGGTGCCGTGCACGCTGATCTGGGTCAGCACGCCGTAGTCCATGCCGGTGTCGTCGAGCATCGCGAGGTAAGCCTGCGCGCCGGCCGGCGGCGGCGTGTAGCTGCGCGGCGTGACCAGCGGATAGCGCGGCGGCGCGCCGATCACATGGGCATGGGTATCGACCGCGCCGCGCGGCACGCGAAACTGTGTGGCACCGCGCTGCGCGGCCGGCGGCCCCGGACAGACCGGAGCCTGTCCTTCGCCCGCGTCAGCCATGGGCGGACGGCAGCGCCGCAAAGCCGGCCTGCAGCCCTTCGATCAGATCGGACTCGGCTTCGAGGCCGACCGACAGCCGCAGCAGCCCGTCGGTGATGCCGGCGGCGCGTCGCGCCTGCGGCGTCATGCTGGCATGGGTCATGGTGGCCGGATGCGCGATCAGGCTTTCGACGCCGCCGAGCGATTCGGCGAGCGTGAAGACCTTCACCGCCTCGACGAAAATACGGACCGCATCGACGCCGCCGGCCAGCTCGAAGCTGAGCATGGCGCCGAAGCCGGTCTGCTGGGCCTTGGCGAGGGCATGACCCGGATGCGACAGCAGGCCGGGATAATGCACGACGCTGACATGCGGATGCTGCGCCAGGAAGTTCGCCACCGCCTGCGCGTTGGCCTGCTGCCGCTCGATGCGTGGAAACAGCGTACGCAGGCCGCGCAGCGTCAGATAGGAATCGAAGGTCGCGCCGATGGTGCCGGTGACGTTGGCCCAGTGCGCCAGCGCGTCGGCATCGGCCTGCGACGCCGCGATCACCGCGCCGCCGACGACGTCGGAATGGCCGTTGAGATATTTGGTGGTGGAGTGGATGACGTAATCAGCGCCGAGCTCGATCGGACGCTGCAATGCCGGCGACAGGAAGGTGTTATCGACCGCGGTCTGCGCGCCGGCGGCCTTGGCCTGCGCGGCGATCGCCTTGATGTCGACAATCCGCATCAACGGATTGCTCGGCGTCTCCAGCAGCACGAGTCGCGGCGACTGTTTCAGCGCGCTGGCGAGCGCGGCCGGATCGCTCTGGTCGATGAAGATAAGTTTGAAATGTCCGCGCTCGTGCCTTGACGCGAGCAGGCGCTGGGTGCCGCCATAGCAATCGTGCGGCGCGACGATCAACTCGTCGCGCCCGACCTGGGCCAGCACCAGATCGACCGCCGCCATGCCGGAGGACACGATCACCGCGCCGGCGCCGCCTTCCAGTCTGGCGAGCGTCTGCGCCAGCATGTCCCGGGTCGGGTTGCTGGTGCGGGTGTATTCATGCGGTCCGCCGCGTTCGAAGCCGGCGAAGGCAAAGGTGCTGGACAGATAGATCGGCGGCGTGACCGCGCCGAAATTATTGTCGGAGGCGATGCCGTTGGCGGCCGCGACCGTCTCCGGCTTGATGGTTTTCGACATGAGGATCAGTTCCTGACGGATGCCGATCTGTAGAGCATTTTCCGCCGGACTTAAATCCGCCTTTGCGCTTTAAATATCGGCGCCGACCAGCACGTCGTTGAAATGGCGGCCTTCCTTCACCTCGGGAACATAGCCGGCGCGGATCGTGAAATCGCCGAAGCGCTCGCCGTCCTGCCGCTCGCGGGCGTAATGGGCGATCAGCCTCTCCAGCGTGGCGAGGATTTTGCTCTCGCCGACATTCTCCAGCAGCATCTTGTTGAGCCGCTGGCCGTGGAAGCCGCCGCCGAGATAGAGATTGTATTTTCCCGGCGCGCGGCCGGTCAGCGCGATCTCGGCGATGTAGGGCCGGGCGCAGCCATTGGGGCAGCCGGTCATGCGAATGGTGATCGGCTCCTCGCGCAGGCCATGCTGCGCCAGGATGTCCTCGATCTTGCCGACCAGCGTCGGCAGATAGCGCTCGCTCTCGGCCATCGCGAGGCCGCAGGTCGGCAGCGCGACGCAGGCCATCGAGTTGAGTCGCAGTCCGCTCAGGGTATCGAAACCGTCGAGACCGTATTGCTTCAACAGTTTGTCGATGGCGGGCCGTGCCTTCGGTTCGACATCGGCGATGATCAGGTTCTGGTTCGGCGTGATCCGGAACGCGCCGGTGTGAATGCGCGCGATCTCGCGCAGACCGTCCATCATCGGGCGGCCCGGCTCGTTGATGATGCGGCCGTTCTGGATGAACAGCGTGCAGTGCTCGCGGCCGTCCTCGCCGCGGGTCCAGCCTGTCGGATCACCGTTGGTGGTGAAGGTGTAAGGTGTGGCCGGCGCCAGCGGGAAGCCGAGATGGCGCTCGATCTCCGCCTTGATCCAGTCGAGCCCCTTGTCGTCGATGGTGTATTTGAAGCGGGCATGCGCGCGCTCGACGCGGTCGCCATAGTCGCGCTGTACGGTCATCACCGCATCGACGGTTTCGATCACCTTGGTCTTGTCGATAAAGCCGATCACATCGGCGAGCCGCGGATAGGTTTCCGGCGCACTGTCGGTGCGGCCCATGCCGCCACCGATCGCGACGTTGAAGCCTTTCAGTTCGCCGTTCTCGACAATGGCGATGAAGCCGAGATCCTGCGAGTAGACGTCGATGTCGTTGCTCGGCGGAATCGCGAAACCGATCTTGAATTTGCGCGGCATGTAGGTCCGCCCGTAAAACGGCTCCTCATTGGTCGCGTTGGGATCGCGCTCCTCCTCATACCAGATCTCGCGATAGGCGCCGGTGTGGTGGATGGCGTGATCGCTGGCCTGCTTCGCCAGCGCAAAGACTTCGGCATGGGCGCGGGAGAGCTGCGGATTGACGGTCGCCATCACGCCGCGCGCGTCGTCGCCGCACGCCGCCTTGGTGTCGAGCAGCACTTCGCGCAGGCCCTTGATGACGGTGCGCAGGCTCTGCTTCGGCACGCGATGCAACTGGAAGGTCTGGCGCGTGGTCAGGCGCAGCGTCTCGCCGCCATAGGCGCGGCCGAGCTCGTCGAGCTTGAGCCATTGCGACGGACTGCAGACGCCGCCGGGCAGGCGCACACGCGCCATGAAACCATAGGCCGGCTCCAGCTTCTGATGGCGGCGCTCGTCGCGGATGTCGCGGTCATCCTGCTGATAGATGCCGTGAAACTTCATCAGCTTGTTGTCGCTCGGCAGGACGCTGCCGGTCAGCGGATCGGCAAGGCTCTCGGCGATGGTGCCGCGCAGCTGATCGCTGTTGGCTTTCAGCGTCTCGTCGGGGCCGAGCTTGTCGAGCGGCTGCGAGCGGTCGCGGCTGCGATCGGGTTGTTTGGAGACATCCGGCATGATCGGCCTCAATAAACGTCCAGTTGATAGCGATGGTCGCGCTGCAATCCGCCGAGATAGTCGTGGGCGGCTTCGCGATCGAGGCCGCCATGGCGCTCGACGATCTCGGTCAGCGCGGCATGCACGTCGGGTGCGAGATGGGTGGCATCACCACAGACGTAGAGATGCGCGCCGTCCTCAAGCCAGCGATAGATGTCGCGGCCCTGTTCGCGCAGGCGATCCTGCACATAGACCTTCTGCGCGCCGTCGCGCGAGAACGCGACATCCATCCGGCTCAGCACGCCGTCCTTGAGATAACCCTGCCATTCGATCTGGTAGAGGAAATCGCTGCGGAAATTGCGCTCACCGAACACCAGCCACGAGCGGCCTTGCGCGCCCCGCGCCTCGCGCTCCTGCAAAAAGGCGCGATAGGGCGCGACGCCGGTGCCGGCGCCGATCATGATGATCGGCGTGTCGTCCTCGGGCAGACGGAAATGCGAATTGGTCTGGATGTAGACCGGCAGCGTTGCGTCGGGCTCGGCGCGCTGCGCCAGATGACCGGAGGCGACGCCCATGCGCGGAAGGCCGTTGAGATCGTAACGCACCGTGCTGACGGTGAGGTGCGCTTCCTCCGGAGACGCCGCGAGGCTGGACGCGATCGAATAGAGCCGGGGTTGCAGCGGCCGCAGGCCGGCAACGAAGGTCTGGGCGTCGATGCCGGGCGCGGCGAATTGATTGACGATGTCGAGCACGTGATTGTTGCGCAGGAACGCGGTGCGCGCCTCGGCCTGATCGGTGCCGCGCAGGCCCTGCAATTCCCGGGCACCGGTGATATCGGCCCAATGCTCGATGAAGCGCGGCGTCGCGGCGGTGACCTCGAAAGCGGACGTCAGCGCCTCGCGCAGGCCGGTGGTCTGCTGTTTCACGGTGACCTGCGCGTCGGCCGGCAGCGCCAGCCGCTCGAGCAGCGCGTCGACCACGGCGGGGTCGTTCTGCGCCACAATGCCGAGCGCATCGCCCGGCTCGTAGAGCAGTCCGGATTCGGCGAGCGACAATTCGATGTGACGGGTTTCCTTGCTGGAACCGCGTCCGGTCAGCACGATGTTGTCGATCACCGTGGCGGCGAAGGGATTCTTCTTGTCATAGGCGGTCCCGGCGGGAGCCGCGGGTGTTGCCACTTGCGCAGGCGTGGAAGCGGCGAGTTCGGGCTGCAGGGTCGGCTCGGGCGCGAGCCTGTTGACGATCGCGGCGATCCAGCTCGGCGCGATCTCTTCGTAATCGACATCGCAATCGACCCGCGCCTCAATGCGCTGCGCGCCGAGTTCCTCGAAGCGCTGGTCGAGCCGCTTGCCGGCGCCGCAATATTGCTCGTAGGTGGAATCGCCGAGCGCGAGCACCGCGAAACGCAGGTTCGGCAGCTTCGGCGCCTTGCGCCCTTCCACGAATTCGAAGAACGACTTGGCCGATTGCGGCGGATCGCCCTCGCCATGGGTGCTGGCGATCAGCAGCACGTCCTGCTCGTCCTTGAGCTTGCGGGTCTTGTAGGTGGCGACGTCGGAGACGACCGGATCGAGACCCTTCTCGCGGGCCGCCTCCGCCAGCGTCCTGGCAAGGCCGGCGCTGTTGCCGGTTTCGGTCGCGTAGAGAATCGTCAGCGTGCGGGCTGCCACCGGCACAGCAGTGGCGAGATCGGAAACCGGCGAAGAGCGGACCACATCGCCGGAAGTCTGCGTCGAATGATTGAGGCCGGCGAAATAGCCGCTCAGCCACAAGGCCTGCCCCGGCTTCAGCGAGGTGGCAAGCGTGCTGATCTGCTCCCATTGTTCGATGGTCAGGCCGGGACCGGCGAATTCGAGCTTGCTCATCGTCTTCATATCCGTGCCGCGAGCACCGTGCGCCGTCAGGCGGCACAGGCTCTGCAAAGGCCGTGAAAGGCGCGGCCACCGTCTGCGTCAACGGCCGTCTGCGGCGTTGGGTTGCAGGAGAGAAGTCATTGATATAGCGGGTAAATGCGCGCTTTTACCCGGGTCCGGCAAATAAGATGGTTTTGCCAGAAAGCCGCGTGCGCACGCAGGTTTTGTCCTGCGCAGGTCGGCAAGCGAAGCCGAAAATTACGAGTCCGTTCCGTTCGTTGAAATGGGCATCCTGCGCCGGATCGCCGTTCAGTCGCCCGAGGCGGTCGCGCCGCGTGTGCGCGGATCGGGCGCGCCGAGCCAGCCGCGCGCGCCGGCGGCGATCGAATTGGCCGAGGTCTGGCCGAGCGGGGTTGCGATGTGATGCCCGCGGGCGCGCAGGGCGTCGAGGATCGCGTTGGAGAATCCGGCTTCGACACGCACCTCGTCCGGCTGCCACTGGTGATGCAGCCGTGGCGCGGCCACCGCCTTCGCGACGTCCATGCGATGGTCGAGCACGTTGACGATCACCTGCAGCACGGTGGAGATGATGCGGCTGCCGCCGGGCGAGCCGGTGACCAGCACCACCTTGCCGTCCTGCAAGACGATGGTCGGCGTCATCGACGACAGCGGCCGTTTGCCGGGGCCGGGCAAATTGGCCTCGAAACCGACCAGGCCGTAGGCGTTGGATGCGCCCGGCGCGGCGGTGAAATCGTCGAGCTCGTTGTTGAGCAGCACGCCGGTGCCCTCGGCGACAAGGCCGAGGCCATAGCTGAAATTGAGGGTGTAGGTGTTGCTGACGGCGTTGCCGTCGCGATCGACCACCGAGAAGTGCGTGGTGTTGGTGCCTTCGCGTTGCGGCACGCCCGAGAACAACGCGGCCCACGGCGTCGCGGTGGCGGGATCGATGCCGGCGCGCTGTTTCGCGGCGTACTCCTTGGACAGCAGCTGCGTCACCGGCGCGCTGACGAAGGCCGGATCGCCGAGATAGCGCGCACGATCGGCATAGCCGCGCTTCATCGCCTCGATCAGAAGATGCAGCGTGTCGGCCGAGCGCGCCGGCATCTCGCGCAGCTTGAATCCTTCGAGGATGTTCAGCGTCTCCAGCAGCACCACGCCGCCGGAGGACGGCAGCGGCATCGAGACGATGTCATAGCCGCGATAGCGGCCGCGCACCGGTACGCGCTCGACTGCCTTGTAGGCTTTCAGATCGTCCGGCGTGATCAGGCCGCCGGCGTCACGAATGCCTGCCGAAAGCTGCTCGGCCACTCGGCCTTCATAGAAACCGCGCGGACCTTGCGCCGCGATGGCCTCCAGCGTGGCGGCCAGATCGCTCTGGATCAGACGGTCGCCTTCGCGCAACGAACTGCCGTCTGGGCGGGAGAAGATCTTGCGACTTGCCTCCCATCGCGCCAGCCGCTTGTACCAGCCCGGTAGCGTATCGGCGATATCGTCGGTGACGATGAAGCCGTCGCGCGCCAGCTTGATCGCAGGCTGCAGGAGTTCGCGCAGCGTGAATTTGCCGGAGCCGTATTTTTCCAGCGCCAGCGCAAGACCTGCCACGGTGCCCGGTACGCCGATGCCGAGCGCCTGATCGCGCGACTTGCCGGCGTCCGGCTTGCCGTCGGCGCCGAGGAACATCTCGCGCGTCGCGGCGGCCGGCGCGGTCTCGCGGTAGTCCAGCGCGATGTCGCGTCCGGTCCGGGCGAGATGGATCACCATGAAGCCGCCGCCGCCGATATTGCCGGCGCGCGGATAGGTCACCGCCATGGCAAAGCCGGTGGCGACCGCGGCGTCGACCGCATTGCCGCCGCGCCTGAGAACGTCCGCGCCGATCTCCGCCGCAAGCTTCTCCTGCGCCACCACCATGCCGTGCCGGGCGGCGACCGGCGCGGCGGTTTCGAGCCTTGGCGGCGCATAAGGCGTTGCGCGAAAATCCTGCGCCGCAGCGCCATGAAGGCCGATCAGGCCAATGGCCACGATCAGAAGCGCGCGCATCATGCCCGATCGTCTCATCGGCTGCTCCGGCCCATCGAATGGCGGGTCAAATTCCGTTCGCCCAAATTCGTTCGCTCTTGTGGGATTGTTCTATAAGCGGATACCAAGCATCAGGCTATCTGCCCCGCTGATTGGGCGAGAATGAGAATGACGTCGAACCTGGCACATGACCTTGTCGTGAACGAGCCGGCCGGAGCGGTGCGGAGCACCTATCCGCCACGCTCGGCGGTGATCGGCTGGGTGCTGTTCGACTGGGCGGCGCAGCCTTATTTCACGCTGATCACGACCTTCGTGTTCGCGCCGTATTTCGCGACTCACGTTGCGCCCGATCCGGCCACCGGACAATCGCTGTGGGGGTTCGCCACAGCGGCGGCCGGGTTGATCATCGCGCTGCTCTCGCCGGTGCTGGGCGCGGTCGCCGATGCCGGCGGTCGGCGCAAGCCGTGGATCGCCGCGTTCGGTGCGCTCCTGGTGATCGGCTCCGCGCTGCTGTGGATCGGCCGGCCCGGCGACCCCACGATCATCCTGCCGGTGCTGCTGGCGTTCGGCGTCGCCACCATCGGTGCCGAATTCGCCACGGTGTTCAACAACGCGATGATGCCGACACTGGTGCCGCCGGAAAAGCTCGGCCGTCTCTCGGGCACCGGCTGGGCCACCGGCTATATCGGCGGCATCGTCAGCCTCGTTCTGGTGCTGGGTTTTCTCGCCGCCAATGTCGAGACCGACAAGACCTTGCTGGGCTTCTCGCCGTTGTTCGGTCTCGATCCGGCGACGCATCAGGGCGATCGCATCACCGGGCCGCTGACCGGACTGTGGTTCGTGATCTTCGTGCTGCCGATGTTTTTGTTGACGCCGGATCACGCCGCCAAGGCACCTGCGCTCGGCGCGGTGCGCGAGGGCCTGCGCGAATTGCGCGAGACCCTGACATCGCTGCCGCGCCGGCCGGTGATGGCGACATTCCTGATCGCCAACATGGTCTATACCGACGCGCTGATCGCGCTGTTCGCGTTCGGCGGCATCTACGCGGCCGGCACGTTCGGCTGGCAGACCATCCAGATCGGCAGCTTCGGCATTCTGCTCGCATGTTCCGGCACCATCGGCGCCTGGCTCGGCGGCAAGCTCGACGACCGCTTCGGCCCGAAGAGGGTGATCACCGGCAGCATGCTGATCCTGCTCACCGCGATCATTCTCATTCTGTCGATCGATCGCGAGACGCTGCTGTTCGTCATCAAGGTCGCGCCGCCGGAGCCGGGCGAAGGGTTGTTCGCCGCGCCGGCCGAGCAGGCTTATCTTTTGCTCGGATTTTTCATCGGCCTGGCCGCGGGGCCGCTGCAGGCCGCCTCGCGCACGCTCTTGGTGCGGCTCGCGCCGCGCGAGCGCATCACGCAATATTTCGGGCTGTTCGCGCTGTCGGGCAAGGTGACATCGTTCCTTGCGCCGCTGGCGGTCGGTATCGTCACCGCGATCACATCAAGCCAGAAAGCCGGGATGGCGATGCTGGTGCTGTTTTTTCTTGCCGGCCTCGCCTTGCTGTCGCGGGTGCAGGACCCGACGCGCAGGGGAGAGAGCGATCTTTAGTGCTTGAAGTGCCGCGTGCCGGTGAACACCATGGCGATGCCGTGCTGGTTCGCCGCCGCGATCACTTCGTCATCGCGCACCGAGCCGCCGGGCTGGATCACCGCGGTGGCGCCGGCCTCGATCGCGACCAGCAGACCATCGGCGAACGGGAAGAACGCATCGGAGGCGACCACCGAGCCTTTGGTCATCGGCGCGGCGAGCTTGAGCTCGGCCGCCGCATCCTGCGCCTTGCGCGCGGCGATGCGCGCCGAATCGACCCGGCTCATCTGCCCGGCGCCGATGCCGACGGTGGCGAGATCTTTCGCATAGATGATGGTGTTCGACTTGACGTGCTTGGCGACGCGGAAGGCGAAGCGCAGGTCGGCCAGCTCCTTTTCGCTCGGCGCGCGCTGCGTCACGGTCTTCAGCATCATGTCGTCGACCACGGCGTTGTCGCGGTTTTGCACCAGCAGGCCGCCGGCCACGGTCTTGGCGGTCAGGCCGCGCGCGCGCGGGTCCGGCAGGCCGCCCGCCAGCAGCAGGCGCAGGTTCTTCTTCGCCGCGACGATGGCGATGGCCTCGTCGGTGGCGTCGGGCGCGATGATCACTTCGGTGAAGATCTCGGTGATGGCGCGCGCCGCGTTCGCATCGAGGGTGCGGTTGAGCGCGACGATGCCGCCGAACGCCGACGTCGAATCGCAGGCCAGCGCCTTGCGATAGGCCGAGACCAGATCGGAGCCTTCGGCGACGCCGCAGGGGTTGGCGTGCTTGACGATGACGCAGGCCGCGGTGCGCGCGGCATCGAACTCGCCGATGCATTCATAAGCGGCGTCGGTGTCGTTGATGTTGTTGTAGGAGAGCTGCTTGCCCTGGACCTGCCGCGCGGTGGCGACCCCCGGCCGCTGCTCGGCGGTGACGTAGAACGCCGCGCTCTGATGCGGATTTTCGCCATAGCGCAGCGCCTCGCTGAGGCGACCGCCGATGGCGCGGAAATCCGGCGTCGCGATTTCGAGCCGGTCGGCGAACCAGTTGGAGATCGCCGCGTCATAGGCCGCGGTGCGGGCATAGGCTTTGGCCGCGAGACGCTTGCGCAGCGCCAGCGTGGTCGCGCCGCCATGTGCGCCGAGTTCATCGAGCACGGCCTGATAGTCGGCGGGCTCGACCACCACGGCGACGTCGTCATGATTTTTCGCCGCGGCGCGGATCATCGCCGGCCCGCCGATGTCGATATTCTCGATGCAGTCCTCTTCGCCGGCGCCCTTGTTCACGGTCGCCTCGAACGGATAGAGGTTGACCACGAGCAGATCGATTGGCGCGATGTCGTGATCCTTCATCGACTTTGCGTGTTCGGCGTTGTCGCGGATCGCCAGCAGGCCGCCATGCACCTTGGGGTGCAGCGTCTTGACCCGCCCGTCCATCATCTCCGGAAACCCGGTGAGCTCGGAGACGTCTTTCACCTTGAGCCCGGCCTCGGCGATCGCCTTGGCGGTGCCGCCGGTGGAGACCAGATCGACGCCGTGGCCGGCGAGGGCGCGGGCGAAGTCGATCAGGCCGGTCTTGTCGGAAACGGAAAGCAGTGCGCGGGTCACGCGGCGCGGAGCAAGGGTCATGAAGGCAGTCCGGTTGTGAGAGGCCTACGCGCTAGCACGAATTGCTGCCGCGCAAAACCAGACAGATGACTTAAGAACACGATCCCGAAAGCCGTGAAACGGCCTTCGGGAAAGATCGTGCCCGATCAAAAGCTAAAGCGGCAATTCCGGCTCGCGCCGCGCCTCGCGCCGGGCGGCGGTGACCGAGGGCGAGGCGGTGGAGCGGGCAAAGCTCCAGCGGATGGTGGCGACCTGCCGGGCCTGTTGGCGGATCACGATCTGCGAAGTGCGGCGCGGGCCGTCGAAGCCGGCGAGAAAGACGCTGTCCTCGAGCTCGACCTTCTGGTCCGGCGCCTCGAAAGTCCAGACTTCGCGGTTCGGCAGCACCAGCATTACGCCATGGCCGTCGCTGAGCCGGCTTGCCTTGATCGCGGGATGCAGATGGAAACGCAGCGCATAGTCGTCGGCGCCGCGAAACGCCGCGCCGTGGGCCTTGGCCAGGGCATCCTCGCCGCCCAGCCGGGTGCCGTCGGTGGAGAGCGTCAGAACCCGCTGATGGGTGACGTTGAATTGCCTGAGATAGCCGTCATGCGACGCGGTCAGGATCATGCCGTCCGCGGTCGCCTCGCGGTAGGACTCGACATGCCTCGGTCCGCCGACGATCGGCGCGCCCTGCAGCAGTTTCTTCACCGCCGACAGTTCGACGAACTGGCATGATGATGTTTCGCTGTAGGTGAGCGTCGAATGCGCCGCGGTGCTGCGCGCAAAGCCGCGCCAGTTCTCGCGGCCGGTCGTGGGAATTCCGCAATTGACCACGATGCGGTTGGTGCCGGACGACAATTCGAAAGCGAGACAGCCGGCATGGGCCTCGTGGCTGACATGTGGCGCCGGGGGCGGGCCGGTGTCGACGATGACGGTGCTGGGACCGGCGTCGAGCCGCTGATAGCCGGTATGCGGCATGTGCGCCATCGGCGTGCCGTGAGCGTCGTCATAGGCGAGCAGCGTCGCCACCACGCCGGACGGCGTTGCGCTCATGCCGTTGAACAGCGCGAAGCTGCCGTCGCCGTGCCGGAAGAAGCGCATCATCGGCATGATGCGGTCGATCGCGTTGAGCAGCGCCGGCGGCGGCGCGATGTTGCGCGCCGCGAAGGTCTGGCGCAGCGGCAAGAGATCGAGCAGCAATTCGATCAGCGCGCCGGGATTGCGCGAGATGTGGCCGCCGTCGGGCAGGATCTGGCGCTGCAATTCCTCCGACAACCGC
The DNA here is from genome assembly GCA_001897755.1 of Afipia sp. 64-13. Taxonomy (GTDB): domain Bacteria; phylum Pseudomonadota; class Alphaproteobacteria; order Rhizobiales; family Xanthobacteraceae; genus Afipia. Next base: position 97,220 of record MKUJ01000014.1, on the reverse strand, counting down.
CGTGTGGCCCCACGGATGTGCTTGGCCTGATTGGCGAGGCAGAGCGAGGCGTAGCACAGCGCGATCAGCACCTGCAGCCGCGCCACGCCGTCCGGAATGTCGAGCATGGTGTAGCGCAGGGTGCGGATCTCGCGCGTCATGTGGCGCAGGAAGCGGCGGTAGAACCGGCTGTCGGCATCGTTCAGCACCAGCGGCGCCTGCGACAGGAACGAGATCACCCGCCGCGCCAGCACGTCGGGACGGCGGCCGAGCGGATTGCGGCGGCGCGTGCCCGACAGCCAGTCGTCGAGCAGCGCGCGGGCGTTGGCGCGGGTGATCGCCGAATCGGCGGCGCGCAGATGGCGCAGCCAGCCGAAGCCGAGCAGGGTGGCTTCCCAATCCTCCGAAGGCGGCGCGAGATCGAACACCGAGCGGCCGTGGCAGGTGACGATCTTGCCGGCAAAGACGAAGCGGCCGGAATAGATTTCGGCGGCGCGGGTCGCATCGGTGATGCGCAGGTCGTGCGGCGCGATCAGCAGACGGTCGGTGCGGCCGGGCCAGAACCGCGACAGCGCCACCGAATTGCTGCTGGCGCGCGCCATCACGCTGCGCGCGGCGCGGCCCAGCAGAAGTCCGGAGATGCGTCTTTGTCCAGCGACCGACACGCGCGCCTTGAGGTGAGAAGGGAATCCTTGCTCATCCTTTTAGTCTGGAAAAGCCGGCAAGGCACTATTTTGGGCCGGATCAGGGCTGGCCTGTTGATGGTTCGGCCCGCGCCGCGGAAACCTTACGCCCGGATCAGCCGGGCGGCATAGAAGCCGTCGAGGCCGCCGAGTTTCGGGTCGGCATGGGGCAGGAAGCTGGGCAAGGTGCGCAGATCGCCGTCGGGCGAGATCAGTTCCGACAGTCCGGCCACCTCGCCGGCCTCGATCGGCCGGCGTTTCACGCTCGAATCGGTCTCGAGCAGCGCGGCGACGGCCTGCTCGCCCTCCTCCGGCTCGAGCGAACAGGTGCAGTACACCAGCGTCCCGCCGGGTTTGAGCAGGGACACGCCCTTTTGCAGCAGGCGGCGCTGCAAAGCGGTGAGCGCGCCGATGTCGCTCTCGCCCTTCAGCCAGGCCACGTCGGGATGACGGCGGATGGTGCCGGTGGCGGTGCACGGCGCATCGAGCAGGACGGCGTCGAACGATCCGCCCTCCCATTCGGTGGCGTCCGCGACCACTGTAGCCGCCTCGAATGCAAGACGCGTGAAATTATCCTTGAGACGGGCGATGCGTGCCGGCGATCGATCGATCGCGGTGACATTGGCGCCGGCGAGCGCGAGCTGCGCGGTCTTGCCGCCCGGCGCGGCACACAGATCGGCGACATCCTTGCCGGCGATATCGCCGAGCAGGCGGGCCGGCAGCGCGGCGGCGGCATCCTGCACCCACCATTGGCCCTCGTTGAAGCCGGGCAGCATCGTAACCGACCCCTGCAGCGGCGTGCGGACGGTGCCGAACGCCAGGACCTCGCCGTGCAGCCGGCTCGCCCAGCTCTGCGGATCGGATTTCACCGTGAGATCGAGCGGCGGCTCATGCGCGACGGCGGCGGCCATCGCCCGTGCATTGTCCTCGCCGTAATGAGCCACCCAGCGCGCCACCAGCCAGGGCGGCAGATCGAGCATGTCGTTCGCGGCTTCGGCGATCAGCGGTTGACCCTCGCGGGCGCAGCGCCGCAGCACCGCGTTGACGAGCCCGGCATATTTCGCCGCGCGGCGGTCCGCCTGCACCAGACGCACCGACAGGTCGACGGCGGCGTGATCGGGCACGTCCATCCAGAGAATCTGCGCGGCGCCGATCAGAAGCGCGCTTTGCGCCCGTGGCGCGTCGGTCGGGATGCCGCGGTCGAGCAGCCGCGACAGCAGATGTCCGAGCATGCCGAGGCGGCGCAGAATGGTGGCGACGAGCCGGCGCATCAGCGCGCGATCGCGATCCGACAGGGTTTTCAGCCCGGGATGCGCGCCGGCGCCCTCGAGCTGGTCATCGAGCGTACGGCGCTTGTGCAGAACGCCGTCGAGAATGTCAGCGGCGATCCGGCGCGCGGCGAGGCCGGGTACCTCGGTCGGCGGGACGAAACGTGAGGGCTTCATCAGGAGCAAACATCCCGGAATAGACATCAAAAAAAGCGACGGTGTCGCGGCGAGATTTCGAGTCGTGACACGTGAATATGCCAAATGTAAGAATCAATCCTCCTTGCATGACGCGATGGAAATGAGCCAGCGGGCGTCGATGTTTTTCCGCACCAATTCACAACCGGTCTGTGGATCGCGATCGCATTCGGTAAGATGATCCGGCCTCGAGGAGTGTTTTGCGATGACAGACGATGCACCGCCGCTGAAATCCGGACCGGCCCGCTCTCCGGCGGGCCCGGCCGCCGTGCAGCGCAAGCCGTTGTCGGCGGCGGCACAGCGCGCGCTCGCGGAAGCCGAGGCGCGCCGGCGTGCCGCCCGCGATAGCCAGCCATCGGCGAAGGAGATCGCCGGGCCGGAAGGCCCGGAGCCGACCCGCTATGGCGACTGGGAGAGGAAAGGCATCGTCTCGGATTTCTAGTTTGGGCCGGTTTTCGGGGTGCAACCATAGATTGTGCTTGCGGAGGCGGACGGACTCCGGCTATCTAGGTATATGTTCCTAGATCACGCCAGCCGTATCGTCGTTTTGCGCAGAGGTCGGCGCAGCTCCCTGCGCGAACCGTGGCTGCTCGGCTTTGTGTTCGTCGGTGGCCTTGCGCTCGGCGCGCTGCTGCCGTGGCACGCGTCTTCGCCTGCGTCCTGGCCCGGTGCGGGAGGGCATCCGACTCCGCCATCGGTTTCCGCCATCAGAGACGACGTGCCGCGTCCCGTCCTGCGGCGCGGACCGGATACCGTCTTGCGTCAGTCCGCGGAGGTGTTGCGGGTGATTGACGGCGACACCTTCGAGGCGCGGGTGCGGCTTTGGCCGGGACTGGAAATGACGACGCGGGTGCGGCTGCGCGGCATCGATGCGCCGGAATTGAAGTCGGCCTGCGCGGACGAGTTCGATCGCGCGCAGGCGGCACGCCAGGCGCTGGAGACCCTGCTGGCCGTAGGTCACGTCGCGATCTTCAATGTCGGTCCCGACAAATATCACGGCCGGGTCGTCGCCGATGCGCAGACGCCACAGACACCGGACGTGTCGGCGGCGCTGCTCGCGGCGGGTCATGCGCGGCCCTATCAGGGTGGACGTCGCGGCGGCTGGTGCGCGATCGCCAGTCGTTAAAGGTTGCAAGATCGACCCGAACAAAAGCCCCGCGTTGCGGGGCTTGTCATGTCGGCAATGCGTGTAATCAGCGCGCGGTGACCACCACCGGCGTGCCGACCGAGACGCGCTCGTAGAGGTCGGTAATGTCCTGATTATACATCCGCACGCAGCCATAGGAGACGTAGCCGCCGACCGAATTCGGCACGTTGGTGCCGTGAATGGCGTACTCGCCGCCGGCCAGCGTCATCGCCGCCACGCCCATCGGATTGCGCGGTGAGCCGCCTTCGATCAGATCGGGAATCGAAGGCTTGTCGCGTTTGACCTCCGCGGGCGGCGCCCAGGCCGGATTGCGATATTTGCCGCTGATGCGGGTGGCGCCGGCCCATTGCTTGCCGGGCTTGCCGACGCCGACCGGATAACGCACGGCATGGCGGTCATCGAGGATCAGATAGAGGCGGCGCTCCTTGGTCTTCACCACGATGGTGCCGGGGGCATAGCCGGCCGGAGAGGCGACGAGATCGGGTCTGGCCTGTGCCGGGGCGTTGAAGATCGATCCCACCAGCAGCGCCGCGCTGAGCGCGGCCATCCATTTTCCCGACATTCTGATCTCCAGCGATTTTCCGTGCCGCCACGACCTGCATCAGGCGCGCGGAACGAAGCGGCGGCGGTCCCTAAAAAGAAAATTACCGCAGCCAAGTAAAGGACCGGAAAACAACAGTCGGCACGAAACCGGCCCGCAAACGAAAGATGCGGCTAACAATCGTGTGATTGCCGCCGCATCGGGAGTTTCGGAAGGCCGGGTCCCGCCGTGGCGAGACCCTCAATGTCGGGTCGCTCAGGCCTGTACGGTCTTGCGATTCTGCCGGTTGCTGACGAGGTCGTTGACCACGCCCGGATCGGCCAGCGTCGTGGTGTCGCCGAGGCTCGAGGGTTCGTCCTCGGCGATCTTGCGCAGGATGCGGCGCATGATCTTGCCGGAACGGGTTTTCGGCAGGCCCGGCGCGAACTGGATCAGATCCGGCGAGGCGATCGGGCCGATGTCCTTGCGGACCCAGGCGACCAGCTCCTTGCGCAGTTCCTCGGTCGGCTCGATGCCGTCCATCAAGGTGACATAGGCGTAGATGCCCTGACCCTTGATGTCGTGCGGATAGCCGACCACGGCGGCTTCCGAGACCTTCTCATGCGCGACCAGCGAGCTTTCGACCTCGGCGGTGCCCATGCGGTGACCCGACACGTTGATGACGTCGTCGACGCGGCCGGTGATCCAGTAATAGCCGTCGGCGTCGCGGCGGCAGCCGTCGCCCGAGAAATACTTGCCCTTGTAGGTCGAGAAGTAGGTCTGCTCGAAGCGCTCGTGATCGCCGTAGACGGTGCGGATCTGCGCCGGCCAGGAGCGGACGATGCACAGATTGCCGCTGCCCTCGCCGACGATTTCCTTGCCCTCGGCATCGACGATCTGCGGCACCACGCCGAAGAACGGCAGCGTCGCCGAGCCCGGCTTCTGCGCGATGGCGCCCGGCAGCGGCGAGATCATGATGCCGCCGGTCTCGGTCTGCCACCAGGTGTCGACCACCGGGCAACGGTCCTCGCCGACCACGCGGTGATACCATTCCCAGGCTTCCGGATTGATCGGCTCGCCGACCGAGCCGAGCAGGCGCAGCGACTTGCGCGAGGTCTTCTTCACCGGCTCGTCGCCGGCCTGCATCAGCGCGCGGATCGCGGTCGGCGCGGTGTAGAAGATGTTGACCTTGTGCTTGTCGATCACGTTCCAGAACCGCGAATTGTCCGGATAGTTCGGCACGCCCTCGAACATCAGCGTGGTGGCGCCGTTGCACAGCGGTCCGTAGAGAATGTAGCTGTGGCCGGTGACCCAGCCGACGTCGGCGGTGCACCAGTAGATGTCGCCGTCGTGATAGTCGAAGACGTATTGATGCGTCATCGACACGAAGACGAGATAGCCGCCGGTGGTGTGGAGCACGCCCTTCGGCTTGCCGGTCGAGCCCGAGGTGTAGAGGATGAACAGCGGATCTTCCGCGTTCATCGGCTCGCACGGGCAGTTGCTGTCAACCACGGCGGCCGCTTCGTGATACCAGACGTCGCGCTTGGGATCCATGTTGACCGGGCCGCCGGTGTGCTTGACCACGATCACCCAGTCGACCTCGCCGCCGACCTTCTCGATCGCGGCATCGACGTTGGCCTTCATCGCGATGGTGCGGCCGCCACGCAGACCCTCGTCGGAGGTGATGATGACGCGCGAGTCGCAGTCGTGCAGACGGCCGGCGATCGAATCGGGCGAGAAGCCGCCGAACACCACCGAGTGGATCGCGCCGATTCGCGCGCAGGCCAGGATGGCGTAGGCCGCCTCCGGAATCATCGGCAGATAGATGGTGACGCGGTCGCCTTTCTTGACGTTGCGCAGCCGCAGGATGTTGGCCATCTTGCAGACTTCGTCATGCAGCTCGCGATAGGTGATGTGGCGCGATTTCGACGGATCGTCGCCTTCCCAGATGATCGCGGTCTGGTCGCCGCGCGTTGCCAGATGCCGGTCGATGCAGTTGTAGGCCGCGTTGAGGACGCCGTCCTCGAACCATTTGATCGAGACCTTGCCGAGTTCGAACGAGGCGTTCTCGACCTTGGTGAAGGGCTTGATCCAGTCGACGCGCTTGGCCTGCTCCGTCCAGAAAGCAGTTGAGTCGTTGATCGAGCGGTCGTACATCTCGCGGTATTTCGCGGCGTCGATATAAGCGCGCTTGGCCCACTCGGGCGTGACCTCGAAAGTCTTGTCGGACATATTTTCCTCCACACACAACCATTGTGCCGGGACGGCTTTCCGGCACCTTATATTTATTGGGCCGGATTATGCGCTTGTGCGGGGGGCGCCGACAAGGCGCATTCCTTAGGACTTTTGTCGGACCGATTTGAAAAATCGATTTTTGGATCGCGACGCCTGCATGTCAGGCAGGGTTCGCCGCGGTCTCCATGGCCTCCAGCGTCCAGACCGAAGTTCGTTTGATCGCGGCATCCTCGATGTCGCGCAGCACTGGCACATCGTATTCCGCGATCCTGCGCAGTTTGTTCTGGGGCAAATAGCTGCGGCCCGGATCGCCGATCAAAATCGTCGCTCCCCCGAGCGACTGACGCTGCAGGAAATCGAAAGCGCGTGCGGCGGTATCGCGCTCGTAGAAAATGTCGCCGGCCAGCACCACGTCCCAGTGCCGGTCGGTCGGTACGGTGAGAAGATCCGTATCGATCAGCGACACGTTCACATCGTTCTGCCGGGCGTTGAGTTCGGCGGCGGCCCGCGCGAAGCCGTCGATATCCGCCACCGTGACCTGTGCCGCGCCGGCTTTCAGCGCGGCGATGGCGACAAGGCCGGAGCCGCTGGCGAGATCGAGCACGCTCTTGCCGCGCACCAGATGCGGATGATCGAGCAGATGGCGGCCGAGCGCCTGACCGCCCGCCCAGGCGAAGGCCCAGAACGGCGGCGGCAGGCCGCTTTCGCCCATTTCCTGCTCGGTCTTGTGCCAGAGCGGTACCGCCTCGTCGGCAAGAAACATTATGATTTCGGGGATCAGCGGCACCGGGCCGAGCCGCGTGTTGGCGCGGATGAAGGCCGCTTTGTCGGTAATGGAAGGTTGTTCGGAATTCATTCGTCCAACCCTCGATGTCGTCCCGGCGCGGGCCGGGACCCCTAATCACAAAGTTCAGGAATTGTGCGGGATCGGCGTGTCGCTCGTTTCCGCCTTTACAGAGGGACGATACGACAGGGAGTCTGGGCCCCGGCCTGCGCCGGGACGACGAGGGATGGGCGACTCACACCCCGCCCATCTTGCAGACCAGCTTCCACTGCGCGGGCGTCACGCTCTGCACCGACAGGCGCGAATACTTCAGCAATTCCATGTCGGCGAGCCTGTCTTCCGTTTTCACCGTCGCCAGCGTCACCGGTGTCTTCAGCGGCTTCACCGCCTTGATGTCGACGCAGACGAATTTGCCGGTGATGTCGGTCGGATCTGGATAATGTTCGCGGATGATCTCGGCGATGCCGACGATCTCCTTGCCCTCGTTGGAGTGATAGTAGAAAGCGAGGTCGCCTTTCTTCATCTTCATCATGTTGAGCTTGGCGGTGTGATTGCGCACGCCGGTCCAGGCTTCGCCCTTCGCGCCCTTGGCGACCTGCTGCTCCCACGACCAGACCGAGGGCTCTGATTTCACCAGCCAGTATTGCATGGTCCGTTCTATCCTTCCGCCTTGAACGGCCGCGTCAGCAGCGTCTCGATCGCCTCGTTGACGGTCAGCGCGCCGCCGAGCACCGCGGCCACCGCCCGCGCCACCGGCATGTCGATATTTTTCTGCTCGGCCATTTCCACCAGCACCGGCGCAGTGAACTCGCCCTCGCTGAGAATTTCGCGCGAGGGTCTGCCGCCGCGTCCGAGCGCAAGCCCATAGGAAAAATTGCGCGACTGCGTGCTGGAGCAGGTCAGGATCAGATCGCCAAGCCCCGACAGTCCGGCGATGGTTTCGCTGCGCGCGCCGCAGGCGAGGCCGAACCGCATCAGTTCGGCGAAACCGCGCGTCGTCAGCGCCGCCAGCGCGGATGCGCCAAGCTCCTTGCCGACCACGATGCCGGCGGCGATGGCGAGCACGTTCTTGGCTGCGCCGCCGATTTCGACGCCGCGCACGTCGGTCGAGTGATAGGGACGGAAGGTCGCCGAACCCAGCGCATGCACCAGCGCGGTTGCAAGCTCCGCGTCGCGCGCCGCGAGCGTCACGGCGGTCGGCAGACCGCGCGCGACATCGCTGGCGAAGCTCGGCCCCGACAGGATTGCCGGCCGTGCGTTCGGTATCACCTCGCCGACGATCTCGGTCATGAATCGATGCGTGCCGCGCTCGATGCCCTTGGCGCACACCACCACCGGCGTGTCTTTCGCCAGATGCGGCGCCAGCGCCTGCGCCGCGCCGCGCAGGGTCTGCGCCGGTGTGGCCAGCAGAACGACATCGGTTTTGGCGCTGGTGGCAAGATCGGCGGTGACGGCGATGGATGGTTCGACACGCAGGCCGGCAAGGCGCGGCGCTTCGCGTGTCGCCGCGATGGTTTCGGCCACGCGCGGATCGCGGGCGTAAAGCGTCACCTTGCGTCCGGCGCGCGCCGCCGCGTTGGCGAGGGCGGTGCCCCACGCGCCTGCGCCGATCACCGTGATGTTGTGCAACGCCATTCTGTCCCCTTGGCTTTCGTTGCTAGTGCCGCGCGCGGGTGTTGAGGAGCGCGGCCGGTGTCGCCGTGTCCTGATCGAGTTTCCAGCGCGCGCGGGGCGGGGCATCCATCTGATCGACCAGGCCGAGCGCGAGGCGTTCGGCGCCGGCCCATGCGATCATCGCGCCATTGTCGGTGCACAGCCGGGGCGGCGGCACGATCAGCGTGGTCTGCGCATTCGCCGCGACATTCTGCAGCGCGTTGCGGATCGCCAGATTCGCCGCGACGCCGCCGGCGGCCACCAGCGCGTGCGGCGGGCCGAACTGCTCGCGAAACAGTTTCAATCCCACCGCGATCCGGTCGGCGACGGAGTCCAGCACGGCGGCCTGGAAGCTCGCGCACAGATCGTCGAGATCCTGCGGCTCCAGCGGCATCAATCGCTGCGCTTCGCTGCGCACCGCGGTCTTCAATCCTGACAGCGAGAAATTCGCGTCGGGCCGGCCGAGCATCGGGCGCGGGAAGGCAAAGCGATTCGGATCGCCATTCTGCGCGGCGCGCTCGACCTGCGGCCCGCCCGGATAGGGCAGGTCGAGCATTTTCGCCACCTTGTCGAAGGCCTCGCCCACGGCGTCATCCACGGTGGTGCCGAGACGGACATAATCGCCGACGCCGAGCACGGCGACGATCTGGGTGTGACCGCCGGAGGCGAGGAACAGGCAATAGGGGAATGCCAGCGCCGTGGTGAGGCGCGGCGTCAGCGCATGCGCCTCGAGATGATTGACTGCGATCAACGGAGTCGCATGCACCATCGCGATCGCCTTGGCGGTGGTCAGCCCGACGATGACGCCGCCGATCAGCCCGGGGCCGGCGGCGGCGGCAACTCCGGAGAGCTGCGAAAAATCGACGCCGGCTTCTTTCATCGCGGTCGCGACAATGCCGTCCAGCATGTCGACATGGGCGCGCGCGGCGATCTCCGGTACCACGCCGCCGAACGGCGCGTGCTCGTCGATCTGCGAGCGTATGATGTTGGACAGAATCCGGCCGCTGCCGTCGGGCCGGCGTTCGACCACCGCGGCAGCGGTCTCGTCGCAGGTGGTCTCGATGCCTAGCACCAGCGTGGAAGTATCTTGCGCCAAATCGATGCTCTGTTGTCGTTCGCAGCGTAGGATGGCGTAGCATGAGCGCGCGCGGGGCAAAAGTGGGTTCCGGAATCGGGCGGGCCGGGCCATTGCGTCTCGCATGCCGCGCCGTTCTGTGCCACAACCGCGCCGATGTCGCGGCCGGAGGGAAGTGAATGGCAGTTTTCGTGACGCGGCCCGGTCCGGACGGTGCCAAAACGGCGGCGGCGCTTCGCGCCAAGGGTTACGAGACGCTGGTGTCGCCGGCGCTGTGCTTCGAACCGCAGCCTTACCAAGATGACGAGACGGACTACGACGCGGTGATCGTCACCAGCGCCAATGCACTGCGCGCGATCGCCGACGAGCCGGTGCTGGCGCGATTGCGCAAGTTGAAATTGTTCGCGGTCGGCGGCGCTTCGGCCGAAGCTGCGCGGCAGCACGGCTTCACCAGGATTGCCAGCGCCGAGGGCGACGGCGCCTCGCTGCGCGATCTCATCGTCAGGTCGATGAAGAAAAAAGGCACGCTGTGCTATCTCGCCGGGGCCGACCTGTCCCGCGACCTCGTCGGCGAGCTGCGCGAGCGCGGCTTTACCGTGATCAAGCATGTGACCTATCGCATGACGCCGGTGGGCCGGCTGCCGGACGAGGCCGTCGCCAGCATCAATGCGCAGGAAGTCGAGGCGGTGCTGCATTACTCCCGGCGCAGCGCGCGGGCGTTTCTCGGCGCGGCGCAATCCTCGGGCGTGGAGATTCTGGCGCTGGCCCTGGCGCATTGCTGTATTTCCCCGGCGGTCGGCGCGACGCTGCACGAGGCGGGCGCGAGCCGCGTGGTGGTGGCGCAGACGCCGGATGAAGATGCTATGTTCGATGCGCTGGACCGGACGTTGAAACCATCGCCGCGGTGAAGCAGGCGTAGAGAATCTGCTAAGGTTGATCCGGCGCAGATCGGAACAGGTCGGCAGGAGTAGGGTCATGGACGATGACAAACCCGGTGACAGCAGCAACGATATGCCGCCGGGCTCGCCGTCCGGCCGGCGCAAGCGGCCCGGGCCGACCATCGATCTTGAGGCCACCGAGATTTCCGAACCGGCTGTTTCCGAAGTGAGCGAGCCTGCCTCCGCGCCGGAGGAGGCCACGGCAGCGCCGCCCGAGAACGAGACGCCGCCGGCTGCCGGGCAGCCGCGCGCGGGTTCGCGCGTCGCATCGCTGCTGCTGTCGGCGTTGACCGGCGCTGCGACCGCCGCGTTGCTGGTGGGCGGCGCTTATGTCGGCGGCTGGCTCGATGGGCCGGAACGCACGGTGCAGGTTCCGGTACCGGACAGCAGCGCGACGCAGGCTTTGGCCTCGCGTCTCGATCGTCTTGAATCGAACGCGGCGAACGCGGCCAAGGCCCCCGCTGCCGCCACGCCCGATCCCGCACTCACCGCGCGCCTGGCCGCGCTGGAATCCGCGCTCGGCAAGCTGCGCGGCGATCTCGACAAAACCCGCGCGCAAAATGATGAGACGCGCACGCGTCTTGAAGCCGTCGCCGCCGCGCCGCGCGCGGTTCTGACGCCGCCGGCTCCCGCGCCGGATCTGTCGGGCATCGAACAACGCCTTGCGCAACTCGATCGCGCCACCGCCGCGTTGAAGTCGGAAATCCCCTCGCGCGCGGCGTCGCAGGCCGGCGAGAAGGCGTGGTCGCGTCTCGCCGCCGCGACCTGGCTCGAACAGGCCGCGCGTCAGGGCGCGCCGTTTGCCGAGGCGCTGACTACGGCGAAGTCGCTCAGTGATGATCCGGCGGCGCTGGCGCCGCTCGAACCGTTCGCCGCGCAGGGCGTGCCGACTGCGAAGATGCTCAGCCGCGATCTGCTGGCGCTGCTGCCCGCGCTCGCGCCCAAGGCTGATGCCAGGACGAAGGATGCGCCCGCGCCGGCTGCGGCGTCCGGCAATATTCTCGACCGTCTGCAGCACAGCGCGGCAGGTCTGGTCCGCGTCCACCGTGTTGACGATGCCGCGTCCGAGCGTACCGCGCTGATCGCGCGGGTCTCCGCGCTGGCGCAGCGCGACGATATCGTCGAGGCGCGGCGCGTGCTGATGACATTGCCGGAAGGCGAGCGGGCCGGTCTGCGCGACTGGTTCGCGAAACTGGATGCGCGCGAGGCGGCGCTCGCCGCCGCGCATGGTTTCGCCCAGGCGGCAATGGCATCGCTCGCGCAGGCGACGTCCCCGCGATCCTCGCAATAGCCATCAGAACGGCAGGTCGGATCATGCTTCGGATCGTATTCTTTCTGGCCCTGATCGCGGCGGCGGCGCTCGGCGCCACCTGGATCGCGGAGCAGGGCGGCGGTATCGCGCTGTCATGGGGCGTGTGGCGGGTCGAGACCTCGCTGCCGGTTTTCATTCTGGTGTTCGCGATCGCGCTGGCCGTGGCGATGCTGGCGTGGTCGATCCTGCGCGGCATCTGGCGCGCGCCGGCGCGGCTTTCGCAGTTCCGGCAGCGCCGACGCGCGGCGCGCGGGCGCGAGGCCATCACCAGCGGTCTGATCGCGGTCGGCACCGGCGATTATTTCGCCGCGCGCCGTCATGCCGGCGCGGCGCGGCGGCTGGCGCATCACGATCCGCTGACGCTGCTGCTCAATGCCCAGACCGCGCAGCTCGACGGCGACCGCCAGGGCGCGCAGCGCGCCTTCCGCGCGATGGCGGAGCGCGATGATACAAGGCTGCTCGGTCTGCGCGGCCTGTTCGTCGAGGCACAGCGCAACGACGATCCCTATACCGCCGTCGCGATGGCGGAAGAGGCGCTGAAGATCGCGCCGGCCTCGCCCTGGGCCTCGCACGCGGTGCTCGGATTCCGCTGCGCCAAAGGCGACTGGGACGGCGCGCTCGCGATTCTCGAGAACAATTTCGCCGCCGGTCTGATCGATCCCGAGCCCTATCGCCGCCAGCGCGGCGTGCTCCTGACGGCGCGCGCGCTGGAGACCGAGCAGAGCGACCGTGACCTGTCGCGCGCCAGCGCAATGGAAGCGGTCAAGCTCGCGCCGACGCTGGAGCCGGCGGCGGCGCTGGCCGCACGGTTTCTCAGCGAGGACAACCAGATCAGGCGCGCGATGCGCATCATCGAGGCGGCGTGGGTCGCGCAGCCGCATCCCGATCTCGCCGACGCCTATGCCCATGTCCGGCTCGGCGATGCGGCGCGCGAGCGTCTGGCGCGGATCGAGACATTGGCGAAGAAGGCGCCCGATCATCTCGAAAGCGGTCTGGCGCTGGCGCGAGCCGCGATCGATGCCAGCGAGTTTGCCCGCGCGCGCGAGGCGCTGGCGCCGTTCGTCGCCGCGCCGACCCAGCGTGTCGCGCTGTTGATGGCCGAACTCGAGCGCGCCGAACATGGCGATGACGGCCGGGCGCGAAGCTGGATGCTGCGCGCGGTGCGTGCCGCGCACGATCCGGCATGGACGGCGGACGGTTATGTGTCGGATCGCTGGCGGCCGATCTCGCCGGTCACCGGGCGTCTCGATGCCTTCCAGTGGGTGACGCCGGTCGCGGCGCTGCCATCGGACACCCGGGCGTCCATCGAGAATGCGATCGACGACATGGCGGCGGACGAGGCGTTGCCGCCCCCGCCCGCGGGGCTGCCCGAGCCCGCGCCGGCCACGTCCTCCGAGCCGGAGGAGATCACGCCGCCGCCGGTCGAACTCGCCACCGAGCCTGCGCCGGCCGTGAAGGATGAGGAAATCGAGCCGGATGCCGAGGAACCGGAGCCTCCTCCATCCGAGGCGCCGGCCGCGCAGCCTGCCACCGCACCGAAGCCATCGGCCGTCAGCGAGACCATGCCGCCGCCGATCTTCCGGCCGCGTCCGGCCAGCGAGCAGGCTGCTGCAGCGGCGGCGGTGATCCCGCTGGTGCGCGCGCCGGACGATCCGGGCGTGACGGATGTCGCCGCCGCAGACGGATTCGACGATCCGGACCGGCCGGAGACCGGCCAGCCCGGCGGCTGGCGCGGTTTTCTCGCCCGGCTGGTGGGGTGAGGGTCACGGGTCCGGGTGCGGCAACCTTGCCAAGCCGGGCCATCGCCGGTATCACGTGCGCAGAACAGAATGGAGCGTCAGAGCTTCATCGCGGCCGCCGCAATAGCTCAGTTGGTAGAGCACGTCATTCGTAATGACGGGGTCACAGGTTCGAGTCCTGTTTGCGGCACCACCATTTCCACCATCGACGACCGGTCACTCGACGCAGGGTCCTGACGGCTGCGGCCGACATCTCCCTGATCGCGGAACCGGGCTGCATTGCCGGAATTTCATTCTCCGGACATGGAGCGGACAGGGCGATGGACTATTTCAATGACAGGCTTGTTCAGATTGAGTGCGGTTGTTCATGCTCGAAAAATTGCGGACCTTCATTTCCGACATCGTGGGCCCCGGCGCGCAGCCGCAGCGGGCGTTCGACGACAATGATTATCGGCTCGCGGCCGCGGCGCTCCTGATCCATCTGATCTCGCTCGACGGCGAGCCTTCGGCGCTGGAAAAGCGCAAGCTGCATACCCTGCTCGAATATCGCTTCGATCTCGATCCCGGCACCGCCGACGCCTTGATCCGGGATGCGATGCTGGTCGAAGGCGAGGCGGTCGATCTCTATCATTTCACCAGCGTGATCATGCGCTCGGTCAATGAGGAAGGTCGCCTGCGGATCGTCGAAATGATGTGGGAACTGGTGTATGTTGACGGCAATGTCACGGAGTTCGAGGACAATGTGGTCTGGCGCGCGGCCGATCTGCTCGGGATTTCGCAGCGCGACCGCATCAATCTCAAGCGCCGCGTTTCCGGCGGCCTCAACTCCAACCCGACGCTTTGAGCGCGCCCGCCCGGCCGACGCTCACGCCGCGCGTGCGGCGGCGGCCGTCCCGAAGGCATTGCGATGACACAGGCTGTGACCCTGATCACCGGCGCGTCCTCCGGCATCGGTGCCGATCTCGCCCGGATTTTCGCCGCGCGGGGCCATCGCACCGTGCTGGTGGCCCGCCGCCTCGACCGGCTTGCGGCGCTGGCTGACGAGATCGTGGCTGCCGGCGGCGAGCGGCCGATCACGCTGGCGTGCGATCTGCAGGCGAATGGAGCTTGCGATATTCTCGCGGCGGAGCTCACCGCGCTCGATCTCGACATCGGGATTCTGGTCAACAATGCCGGCTTCGGTCTGTTCGGCCGCGCCATGCAGATGGATCGCGAGAGCCAGCTTGCGATGGTCGATCTCAATGTCCGCGCGCTGACCGATCTGTCGCTGCGCTTTGCCGACTCTCTGGTGCGCAACAAAGGCGGCCTGCTCAACGTCGCCTCGATCGCCGCCTTCCTGCCGGGGCCGGGCATGGCGGTCTATTATGCCAGCAAGGCGTTCGTGCTCTCGTTCACCGAGGCGATGCGCGCCGAGCTCGGACCGCAGGGCGTGCGGGTGACGGCGCTGTGTCCGGGGCCGGTGCCGACCGAATTCCAGGAACGGGCCGGCTTCGCGCCGGGGTTGGATTCCACCCTGCTCAACGTCTCGGCCCGGGACGTGGCGATGGCGGGCTATTGCGGCCTGATGGCCAACAAGCGCGTCGTGCTGCCGGGCCTCGGCATCCGGGTCATTCCCTTTTTGCTGCGGTTCGCGCCGCGGGCCTTCGTGCTGTCCACCGTGGCGAAGGTGCAGCGCTCGCGCTGACGGGTTCGGCGGCGCATGCTTGGCGCACGGGGCGTCGGCGGTGTCCGGTCGCGGCGATGCTGAAGAACGGAAGGGTCCGGGAGGGAATTGGTGGAGCCAGGCGGGATCGAACCGCCGACCTCGTCATTGCGAACGACGCGCTCTCCCAGCTGAGCTATGGCCCCGTCGGCCGGATCGACTGGCGATCCCGGCGAACGGCGTCATTTACAGTCCCCGCCCGCGCCAAGTCAAGAACGCCGGAAATGCCGTATCCGAAAGATTGTGGCATTCGTTCGGCGGGGGAACATCCCTTGTTTGGACGCGGATGAATCGATATTGAGGGCCGTCAGGATCAACCCGAGCCACAGCCATGCGCGCCATTCTCGATATCATTTCGATCATTCTCGAACTCTATGTCTGGCTGCTGATCGCCTCGGCCATCCTGTCCTGGCTGATCGCCTTCAACGTGGTCAACACGCGCAACCCGTTCGTGGCCTCGGTTGCCGAGTTTCTCTACAAGATCACCGAACCCGTGCTGCGCCCGATCCGCAATCTGATGCCGAGTTTCGGCGGTCTCGACATCTCGCCGGTGATCGTCATCCTGATCATCATGTTCCTGCAGCGCGTCATCGCTTATTACATCTACCCCAACGTGATCTGATCGCACCGGTCCGGCGGCGATGGAACCATGGCGGTTCTCCGCGCAGGGCGCCCTGCTTTCGGTGCGGGTGACGCCGCGCGGCGGTCGCGATGCGATCGACGGCATTGAGACGCTGGCGAACGGCCGCGCCGTGCTCAAGGTGCGCGTGCGCGTGATCGCCGAAGGCGGCGAGGCCAATCGCGCCGTGACCGAGCTTCTGGCCCGGGCGCTCAAGGTGCCGAAAGGCAGCGTGCGCGTCGTCTCCGGCGCGACCTCGCGCCTCAAGCAGATCGCGGTCGAGGGCGATCCCAGGCGCCTCGCGGAATCCTTGAAGGCGGTGGCCGCCGCGAGCCGCGGCGATGACGAAACGGACATGTGAAAGGAAGCCTGATGCCGGCGCAGATCATTGACGGGAAACTCATCGCGGCCGAGCTGCGCGCCAAGGTGGCCGACGAGGTCGCGCGGGTCAAACGCGAGCACGGCCTGTTGCCCGGCCTTGCGGTGGTTCTGATCGGCAACGATCCCGCCTCCGAGGTCTATGTCCGCAACAAGGCGAAGCAGACCGAGGCCGCCGGCATGGCGTCGTTCGAGCACAAATTGCCGGCGGAGATTTCACAGGCCGAGGTGCTGGCGCTGGTCGACAGGCTCAACCGCGATCCTTCGGTGCACGGCATTCTGGTGCAATTGCCGTTGCCCAAGGGGCTCGACGCCAACACCATCGTCAACGCGATCGATCCGGCCAAGGATGTCGACGGCCTGCATCCGGTCAACGCCGGACGGCTCGCCAGCGGTCTGCCGGCGCTGACGCCGTGCACGCCGCTCGGCTCCATCATTCTGGCCAAGAGCGTGCACGACTCGCTCGAGGGCATGAACGCCATCGTGATCGGCCGTTCCAATCTGGTCGGCCGGCCGCTGGTGCAATTGCTGCTCAATGAAAACGCCACGGTCACCATCGCGCATTCGCGCACCCGCGATCTTCCCGCGCTGTGCCGGCGGGCGGATCTGGTGTTCGCGGCGGTCGGTCGTCCGGAGATGGTCCGGGGCGGATGGCTGCAGCCGGGCGCGACGGTGATCGATGTCGGCATCAACCGCATTCCCGGCGCGGACGGCAGGAACCGTCTGGTCGGCGATGTCGCCTATGACGAAGCGATGCTGGTGGCCGGCGCGGTGACGCCAGTGCCGGGCGGCGTCGGGCAGATGACCGTGGCGTGCCTGCTGGTCAACACGCTGCGTGCCGCCTGTGCGATCAAGGGGCTGCCCGCGCCGAGCGTCTAGTTGCTGCTTTGAGATCTAAGCATCTGTCATTGCGAGAAGCATTTGCGACGAAGCAATCCAGTCTTTCAGACTCTGGATTGCTTCGCGGAGCCTGTCATCGGGCCGGCCGTAGCGCGTCGAAGACGCGCGTAAACGCGCTTTTGGCCGGACCCGTTGGCTCGCAATGACGAAAGGGTCGCACGTAGTGCTCCCTACTTCTTGGCCTTGGCGCGCGCGATACCGTCGAGGATCAGCTTGTGCGCGGTGGCGGCGCCTTCCCAGCGCAGCACCTTGACCCATTTGTTGGGCTCCAGATCCTTGTAGTGCTCGAAGAAGTGTTGGATCTGCTCCAGCGTGATCTCCGGCAGGTCGCTGTAGTTCTGGATGCGGTCGTAACGCTTGGTCAGCTTGGAGGTCGGCACCGCGACGATTTTCTCATCGCCGCCGGCTTCGTCTTCCATCAGCAAAACGCCGACCGGACGCACCGCCATCACCGCGCCGGGCACGATGGCGCGGGTGCTCGCCACCAGCACGTCGCACGGATCGCCGTCCTCGGACAGGGTGTGCGGGATGAAGCCGTAATTTCCGGGGTAGCGCATCGCGGTGTAGAGGAAGCGGTCCACCACCAGCGTTCCCGCCGCCTTGTCGAGTTCGTATTTGATCGGCTCGCCGCCGACCGGGACCTCGATGACGACATTGACTTCATGCGGCGGATTGGGGCCAAGCGAAATGGCGTCGATATTCATGATGGGCCTTGGTTTGAGACAGGAATGGACTGCCCGGCGGTCGATCCGACCAGCCGGCATGTCGTTGGGTCCGGTTTACCGGCTTTTGCGTTGCGATGGAACAGAACCGCGGCCGTCGCGGCCATAAAAGTGCACGCGGCCGGCATCCGGGCGGGCGGTGAAGGACGTGTGGTGAAGGAGGTCCGGTGCCGGCCGGAGAGGCGGGCGACCGGCGCGGTAAAGGGCCTTACTGGGCCCAGGCGAAGGCGACCTTGTCGAGCGACTTGGCGCCGAACTGCTCGGAGGAGCGCGCCACCATGCGGCCGCCGAGGCTGCGGTAGAAGCCCACGGCCGACTCGTTGTCGGACAGCGCCCAGATCACCATGCTCTTGAGGCCGCTCTGGGCGAGATCGCGCCTGGCGGCATTGAACAGGCGGCGGCCGAAGCCGAGGCCCTGAAATTCCGGGCGCAGATACAGCTCGTAGATTTCGCCTTCGAATTGCAGGCTGCGCGCGCGGTTGCGGCCGTAATTGGCATAACCCGCGATCTTGTCGCCGAAGCACAGCACGCTGACCCGGCTGCCCTTGCGGATGGCGCTGTCCCACCATTGCGGGCCGCGCCGGTTGATCAGCTTCTCCAGCTCCGCGCCGGGAATGATGCCCTGATAGGCCGCGCGCCATGCCTCGTCATGCGTCTCCGCCACCGCGGAAGCGTCGGGTGCTCTGGCCGGCCGGACCTCGATCAGGATCGTGCTCATGGCTCAATCAAAGCAAGTCGCCGCGCGCTGTTCAAGCTCCATCGTTAATTATCGGTTAACGTGTGGGGTTTTTGCACCAGACGCTTTCAGGTTGTGCCGAAAAAGGACAGCTCGCGCGGGCGCTTGGCTTGAGTATGCCAACAGGCGATGATCCGGAACCATGAGACGGAATGTATTTCCGACAGCCTGTATTTTGTTGATGGCGTCCGGCCTTTGTGGCGACGGTTGGGCACAGATGCCGCCGCGCGCTGCCGTGCAGATCCATCCGGGCGCGCAGGACGGCGAAGGTGCGCCGTATCGGCGGCAGGCGTGGCTGGTGCCGACACAGGATGAACGCACGCCGGCATATGCATGGCTGTTTCGTCCGCCGGGCGCGGGGCCGTTTCGCGTCGCGCTGATCGCGCACGCTTCGACACAAAATGAAATCCGCCGCGTGCAGATGCCGCAACCGGACTATCCCGCGCTGGTCGCGGCGCTGGTGACGCGCGGCTTCGCGGTCGTGATCCCGCAGCGCCTGGGCCACGGCGCGACCGGCGGCGCCTATGTCGAGGATCAGGGCGATTGCGCCGGCCCCGATTATCGCCGCGCCGGCCTTGTCACCGCCGACGCGATCTGGCGCGCGCTGACTTTCATCCGCGCGCAGCCGTTCGCGAAGAAGGAAGGCGCCGTCGTTATCGGACATTCGGCCGGCGGCTGGGGCGCGCTGGCGCTGGCGGATCGCAGTCCGCGCGAGATCGCCGCGATCATCGCTTTCGCGCCCGGACGCGGCGGCCGTGCCGATGATCGCGCCGGGCAGGTCTGCGCGCCGGAGCGGCTGATCGCGACTGCGGCGAATTTCGGCAGACAGGCGCGCGTGCCGGTGCATTGGCTGGTGGCGGAGAACGACAGCTATTTTCCGCCGTCGCTATCAAAGCAGATGGCCGATGCGTTCCGCGCAACGGGCAGGGATCGCGTGAGCTTTGCGGTGCTGCCGTCGTTCGGCAGCGATGGTCACGGCTTTGCGGAGGCCGCGAGCGCGAGCGAACTGGGTCGTCTGCTCGATATGGAATTGAACGACGCTGCGCCGAAGACAAAGCGGCGCTGATCACGCCGGCGTCGTCAGGCCCGCCAGCACCTCGCCGGCCGCGCGCACGCCGCTTTCCTGCGCGCCATGGGCGGTGGAGAAGAAGTTCGGCGAGGTCGCCTCGCCGGCGAAGAACAGACGGTCATCGATCGGTGTCGCGAGCGCGGCGCGGTCGTCGGCGTGGCCCGGCAGCGCGTGCGAATAGGAGCCTTGCGCGAATTCGTCATGTGCCCAGCGCGATGCGCCGAGCACCCGCACTTTCCTGCGGAAGTCCGCGCCGAGCAGCGCCACCAGTTCGTCGATCGCCTGCGCCGCCAGCGCGTCCTCGCTTTGATCGCCGAGGTCGCGGGCGAAGCTGCCGCCGAAGAATCCCTCGATGCAATTCTGGCCCATCGGGCGCAGATGATAGCTGCCGGTGCCGACGCGGTCGAAGGCGCCATAGAAATGGCCGTCGACCGGCACCGCCTCCGGCTCGTCGAGCGCCAGCATCACCTTGTCGGCAAGGCCGAGCGGCAGGCCCGCCGCCGCCGCGACTTTCGCCGGCAGCGCGGGATGAAAGCGGATGCTCTCGTTCGCGATCAGATCGGTCGGCACCGTGACGATCACCTTTTGCGCGCGCACGGCGCCGCGCGAGGTCTCGATCCGCACATCCGCGCCGGAATGGTCGATCCGCGTGACGCGGGTGCCCAGCGCCACCGGACAGGGCGCGCCGTAGGCGGCGATCAGCGCGCCATAGCCGCGCCGCACCCGCCAGTTCACGCCGGTGTCCTCATAGGCGTCGACGTCATAGACCGACACGGCGTTGAGTTCGCAGCCGTTGACATAGGTGCTGATGGAATCGATCCGCGGATTCCAGCGGTTGCCGGGCTCGAGCCATTGGCTGGCGGCGGAATCCTCCGGCCGGTCGGAGGCGGCTTCGAGCCGCGCTTCGAAAGCGTCCATCGCCTGCAGATAGGCGTCGTGCTCGGAGCGCGGAAAGCCGAGGTCGAGGCTTTGCTCGCGCCATTTCGGCCGCGACTCGTCGATGGCGAAGCCAAGCTCGCGCGCGATCGGCACGAACGAATTCCTGTCGGCGGAATGCAGCCACTCG